>NZ_JNYZ01000011.1 GCF_000717335.1 Amycolatopsis jejuensis | reverse complement strand
GGTGGCGGCCAGGCGGGTGACGTGGGTGGTGACCTGGGTGGTGGCCAGGCGGGTTGACCTGCTCTGGTGGGTTGACGCCCGCGACGGCGCGGTGCTCGACCTGGTGCCCGCGCCGAAGAGATGCTGTGGCGCACCGATCGCGCGGTCGACGCCGCGGTGCCGGAGGTTGTCGAACGCCCGCGTAGCCGTGTGGCACGTACGTGCAAGCGGCGCGGGTAGCCACGTCGATCGCCGATTCGGGCGACCGTGGTGGCCAGGCGGGCGACGCGGGTGGCGGCCAGTCGGGTTGACCTGCGCTGGTGGCTTGTCCCAGCGGGTACAGTCGAGGCCGGTCCAGCCGCCGGATGCCCGATCCGGTGCGGCCCCGATCATCGCGACCGCCGGTCTCCGCGGCACTTTCCGTGCTCCGGGCCTGCAAGTGGCGGCGGAAGAGGAGACCCATGCTCCTGTCCGGTCCCGAACGCCCGATGCCCCTGCCCGCCGCCGACGATCCGCAGGTACTGCGCCGTGCGTTGGCCGCCTACGTGCGCGAGGTCGCCGCGGCCGTCGGGGTGACCGTGGAGTGCACATCGTGCGAGGTGGCCGACACGGTCACCGCCTACGTTGCGCTCAGCGGGCGGTCACCGAGGTTCCCCGGACGGGATTTGATGCTGCTGTGGAGCGTGCGCCAAGGCTGGACCGTCGCGGTGGAGACGACGCCCGCCGAGCCCGCCCAGGTAGTGGCTCACCTGGGCGGGGACCTGACCCCGGAGCCGGAGCGGGTACGGCGTTTCGTGGACGACGTGCTCGGCGCGCGGGAAACGGCCCGCCCGGCCCGGCCGGTGCTGGCCGTGTCGAGCCACGGTGACCTGCGGACCCGGCTGGAGGAGTGCGTCAGGCGGTCTTGAGCTTGCGGGCCAGCCGTTCCGGGCGCGGCCAGCGGACGTGGGTGGCCCAGTTCAGCTTCTCGAACAGCCAGATCAGCCGCGCCGACGTGTCGAGCTGGCCGCGGCCGACGCCGTGCCGGGCCCCGGTCGGGTCCGCATGGTGGGAGTTGTGCCAGGACTCGCCGAAGGACAGGATCGCCAGCGGCCAGAAGTTGGACGAGCGGTCGCGCGCGTCGAACGGGCGCTCGCCGATCAGGTGGCACAGCGAGTTCACCGACCAGGTCACGTGGTGCAGCGCCGCGACCCGCACGAGCCCGGCCCAGAAGAACGCCGTGAGCGCGCCCCACCAGCTCATCGTGATCAGGCCGCCCAGCAGCGCGGGCATCAGCAGCGTCACCACGGTGAGCACCGGGAACAGCCGGTCGACCAGCCGCAGGTCGGCGTCGTCGAGCAGGTCGGGGGCGAAGCGGCGCGGGTTGGTCTTGTCGCGGTCGAACAGCCAGCCCATGTGCGCGTGCCAGAAGCCCTTCGCCAGCGCGGACGGCGAGGTGCCGAAACGCCACGGCGAATGCGGGTCGCCATCGCGGTCGGCGTACGCGTGGTGGCGGCGGTGGTCGGCGACCCAGGCGATCACCGGACCCTGCATCGCCATGCTGCCCGCGACGGCCAGCGCGATCCGCAGGCCGCGGCGCGCGCGGAAGGCGCCGTGCGTGAAGTACCGGTGAAATCCGATGGTGATGCCGAGCCCGGTGAGGTAGTAGAACCCGACGGCGAGCCCGATGTCGAGCCAGCTGAGTCCCCACCCCCAGGCCAGCGGTACCGCGGCGGCGACCGCCACGAGCGGGATCACCGCGAAGAGTTTCACCAGGAACGCCTCGGTGCCGGTCTTGCGGCCGGCGAGCATCGGCTCGGGGGCCGGGCGTTCCTCGGTCAGGGTGGCGGAGGGACTGGGGGTATCGATGGGGAACGCTCCTGTCGGGCTGGTCCGGCCACCGCGCTGTGCGGGGACCGAGGCCGCGGCGACGGCACCGTCCGGACGGGGGAACCCACTCCGGGACGGCAGCGTGCGTGCGATCGGCATTGCGGGGGAGGCCGGTCGCGACCTGCACTGGTCAACGTGGGATCATGCGCAGTGGTTCCCGGGGGCGGAAAAGTCCTGCCCGGCCGGGGAATTCGCGCAGAATGCGCCGGTGCGCTCCCGCGCGGGGAGCACACCGGCGCAGGGAAATCGTTCCCCGGTACGGGAAAACCCGCCCGGGGAACCGGATCACCCTGGTACTGCCTGATTTTCCGGCTACCGGAAGATCAGAGGGCGCGGACGCCGGTGGCCTGCGGGCCCTTCTGGCCCTGGCCCACCTCGAACTCCACGCGGGCGTTCTCCTCGAGGCTGCGGAAGCCGTTGCCCTGGATCTCCGAGTAGTGCACGAACACGTCGGCTCCGCCGTCGTCCGGGCTGATGAACCCGAAGCCCTTTTCGGCGTTGAACCACTTCACGGTGCCTTGCGTCATAAAAACGATCTCCATCGGACGAAACAATCGGATGCCACCTCGGCATCCGGGCCGGCAACCGAGCGAGTGTGCTTCCGGAGACGGAAATCACCACGCCCGCTACATCTTGCGAGCGTGGCTGCGGGACGTACCCACCGCACGAACACAAAACATGACCGGCGCCAGTAAAGCACGCGGCGACCGATCGCACCAGGGCTGCGGCCTGCGCGGTCCTATGTGGACGTCCCGGCGGCACCGCTGCGCGGCCCGGGCCCGGCCGGAGTAGCGTCAGCGAGGTCGAGAAGCCCCATCGCGCGCCGGTACTCGAACCGGCGTCGTCCTCGGCGGCACGGAGCCCCCCGAGCCCTGCTGCCGCCGTCGGCCCCTTCCACCTCGACGAGGAGCGACATGCGCTCGGAACGACGTCCGCTGTCCGCCGAAACCAGTGAGTTCGCCCGCGCCCGGATCACCGCCGAACAGGACCTGTGCGTGCGGCAGGACCAGGCCGTCCGCACGGTGGCCGGGTTCGCCCATGATGCCGACGACCTGCGTGGCCTGCTGGAAATGCTCGGCCTGGAGGCCCGCCGGTCCTGATTCCGCGGGACCGGGTCGGCCGGGCGGCGGAATCCGGTGCTCGATCAGCGGGCGGGTGGGGGAGTATCGCCTCGTCGGGGGACTGGGCTCGCCGGTGGGGAGAGCGCGGGCCCGTTCGCCTTGGCCGTGGCGGCAAGCGAAGTACCCGGCCGGTGCGGGCTACCGCCAAGGCGGCGGAATCCGGCGGGTGATCAGCCGCTCGTCCGGTGACCGGCAGTGGGTCATGCGCGGCTGCCTCGCCCGGCGGTCCTGATTCCGCGGCCTCAGACCAGCCAAACAGCAGAATCCGGCGCAAGCCGCCCTTCGACCAGTGGGCTGCTGGTCAGCAGCACCTCCCCGGGCGGGAGCGCGATCGAACTCGCCGACGTGTTCAGCGCGCAGATCAGCCCGCCCCGCCCGCGGCGGAACGCGAAGCATCCTGCCGGGGCGCCGTACCACTCGAGATCGTCGCCGACCCGGAACGCCGGGTGCGTTTTCCGCAGCTGCAGCGCCCGGCGGTACAGCGACAGCGTGGACTCCGGGTCCGGCAGCTGCCGCGCCACGGTGAGGCCCGCCCAGTCCGGCGGCATCGGCAGCCAGGTGTGCGGCGTGCGGGAAAATCCGTACGGCGGAAGGGTTCCTTCCCACGGAATCGGTACCCGTTCACCGTCCCGGCTGTATTCCGGGCCCTGCGTCCGGGCCCGGGGGTCGGCCATGGCCTCGGGGGGCAGTGACACGTTGGGCAGGCCCAGCTCCTCGCCCTGGTACAGGTAGATCGTGCCGGGCATGGCCAGCTCCACCAGCGCCATCGCGCGGGCCCGGCGAACCCCGGCCGCACCGCCGCCGTACCGGCTCGCCGCGCGCCACACGTCGTGGTTGGACAGCGTCCACGTCGCCGGCGCCCCGGCCGCCCGCGGCACCGCCAGCGACCGCTCGATCGACGTACGCATCGCGTCCGCGTCGAAATGGGTCAGGACCAGGCGGAAGTTGAACGCCAGGTGCAGCTCGTCCGGCCGCAGGTAGCGGGCCAGCCGCTCCTCGTCGTGCACCCAGATCTCGCCGACGGCCATCGCGTCCGGGTACTCGTCGAGCACCTTGCGGATCATCTGGTGCACCTCGTGCACGCCGTCGTCGTCGAACCGCGGGTCGTAGTACTCGCCACCGCCGAACTCCGGGGCCCGCGGGTCCATGTCGGGCAGTCCCGGCGGTTTCGACATTCCGTGCGCCACGTCGATGCGGAATCCGTCGACCCCGCGGTCGAGCCAGAACCGCAGGGTGCGCTCCAGGTCGTAGCGGACGTCGGCATTCGCCCAGTTGAGATCCGGCTGCTGCGGGGCGAAGAGGTGCAGGTACCACTGCCCGTCCGGCACCCGCGTCCACGCCGGTCCGCCGAACACGCTGACCCAGTTGTTGGGCGGCTCGGCCCCGCGCGGCCCGCGACCGTCGCGGAACAGGTACCGCTCCCGCTCCGGGCTGCCCCGTCCGGCGGCCAGCGCCGACTTGAACCATTCGTGCTGGTTGCTCGTGTGGTTCGGCACCACGTCCACGGTGACCCGGATGCCGCGCCGGTGCGCCTCGGTGAGCAGCACGTCGAAGTCGCCGAGGGTGCCGAACATCGGGTCGACGTCGCGCGGGTGCGAGACGTCGTAGCCGTGGTCGGCCATCGGGGAGCGGTAGAACGGCGTGAGCCACAGCGCGTCGACGCCCAGCTGCTCCAGGTAGTCGAGCCGGCTGCGGATGCCCTCGAGGTCGCCGATGCCGTCGCCGTCGGAATCGGCGAACGAGCGCACGTAGACCTCGTAGAACACCGCGTCCGACCACCACGACGGCCGCCGGGGTCTCATCACCCGAAGCTGTTCATCATGCTGTGCGCCGCCATTTCGAGGTACGCCCACAGCTCGCCGCGGTAGGGCTCGGGCAGGTCCTCCTCCTCGACCGCGATGCGGATCGCGCGCAGCCAGGCGTCCCGTTCGATCGGGCCGATCTTGAACGGCGCGTGCCGCATCCGCAGCCGCGGGTGGCCGCGGCGGTCGGAGTAGGTGTGCGGGCCGCCCCAGTACTGGATGAGGAACAGCCGGAACCGCTCCTCCGCCGGGCCGAGGTCCTCCTCCGGGTAGAGCGGGCGCAGCACCTCGTCGCGCGCCACCTCCTCGTAGAACCGCGCGACGATCCGGCGGAAGGTCGGTTCTCCGCCCACCGCCTCGTACAGGTTCGCCGGTTCCGGCTCACTCACAGTCGACACTCCTCCATCTTGCCCTGCCGCCGCGGCGTGGTGTGCCCGGCTATTTGTCCGCTTGCGGGGCGGACATGAACCGGCCGAGCGGCGGTTCGAAGCCGGCCTCCTCGAGCGCGCCGAGCAGCTGCCCGCGCAACGCCCGCTGCACGGCCCACTGCTTGCCAGGTCGCACCTTCACGGTGAGTCGTAACACGATGCCCTCCGGAGTCACCTTTTCGACACCGAGCATCTCCACCGGCTCCAGCACGTTCGCCGCCAGCCCGTCGGTCTCGACCGCGCGTGTGGCGGCGTCGGTGAGCACGGTCGTCGCCCGGTCGACGTCCGCGGAGTACCCGAGCGGCACGTCCACGACGGCGACCGCGAAGCCCTGGCTGGAGTTGCCGACGCGCAGCACCTCGCCGTTGCGCACGTACCAGACCGTGCCCTGCAGGTCGCGCAGCGTGGTGATGCGCAAGCCGACGGCCTCGACGGTGCCGGTGGCCGAGCCGATGTCCACGACGTCGCCGACGCCGTACTGGTCCTCCATCATCATGAACATGCCGGACAGGAAGTCCTTGACCAGGTTCTGCGCACCGAACCCGAGCGCGACGCCGACGATCCCGGCCGACGCGATGATCGGCGCCAGGTCGATGCCCAGCTCGCCGAGCACGAGGATGCAGGCGAGGCCGTAGATCAGGAACGTGGCCATCGACTTCAGCACCGAGCCGATCGTGGTGGCCCGCTGCCTGCGGCGTTCGATCACGGCCGGGCCGAGCACGTCCGGCGCGCGTTCGCGCAGCGGTCTGAGCAGGGCCGGGATCTTCCCGCCGCCGTTGGGCAGCGTGGTGACCCGTTCGATCAGCCGCTTTGTGAGATACCGCACCACGAAGGCGACGACGACGATGAGGACGATCCGCAGTGGCTTCGTGACGAGCCAGCCTGCCGAGCCGGCGAGCCACTCGTTGTGCGTGACCGAGTAGACCTGCGCGCACCACGTTCCCGCTTCGGAGATGCAGGCGGGCGGTGCGCTGAGCACGACGTTCACGAGCTGGCGATCCTTTCTGCGCGGCGGGGCCGCTCGGGGGACTGCAGGGGCGGTGCTTGCCGGGGGTTGCCGGGGGCCCGCCGGAGCTTGGCCGGGCCTGTTCCGGCGTTGTTCGGGTTTGTCCGGGCCTGTGTACCGGGTCGCTCCCGGCGGCGGGCGGGCGGCCCGTGGGTGGCCGCCGGGTCGCGGGTATGTGACACGTCACGGAACACACGTGCGCCGGGGCCCCGATGTGTGGTCGACTATGCCTGCACCGGTGGAGGTGGTCGAGTGCCAGACCGACAACCCGTCCCCCTCGGCGGCGCCGGCCAAGCCATGGCCGAGCTGTCGCCGGAGACGGTCCTGCGTGCCTGCCCGGGAGGGTCCGCATCCGGCGGAACCGTCCCGTCCGGGCCGGGGAACCGTCCAGGGGGAGTGTCCCGTCCGCCCGGACAGCGTAGAGCCCGCGATCCGGTCGCTCCGGCGTGGGGCCGCCGCCGGGTCCTCCTGCTCAACGCCACTTTCGAACCGCTCACCGCGGTCCCGCTGCGCCGCGCGGTGGTGCTGGTGATGTGCGGGAAGGCGGAAGTGGTCCACGGCGATGCGGAGGGCGGCGAACTGCACGCCGCGACCGTATCGCTGCCCGTGCCGTCGGTGATCCGGCTCAGCACGTACGTGCGCGTCCCATACCGCGCGAAGGTGCCGCTGACCAGGGCCGGGCTGATGCACCGCGACCGGTACCGCTGCGCCTACTGCGGCGGCCGGGCCGAGACGATCGACCACGTGGTCCCGCGCAGCCGGGGCGGCCCGCACAGCTGGACGAACTGCGTGGCCTGCTGCGCCAAGTGCAACCACCGCAAGGCAGACCGGCTGCTGGCCGAGATCGGCTGGCGGCTGCGCGTGGTGCCGCGCGCCCCGCACGGCCCGCATTGGCGGCTGCTGGCGCATTCGAAGGAGGCCGACCCGTTGTGGCGGCCTTATCTCGGATCGGCGGCTTAGCGGCGGTCGTTGCCGGCCGGCAGCTTCCGGACCCGGGAAACGTCGGCGCCCCGGCAGCCTGTGCGGCGGCCGGGGCGAGCCGATGGACCTGCTCGACGTTCTGCTTTCTGCCGTGCTTCCGTCGTGCGGTACCGGGTCAGGCGGCGAGGCTGTAGTCGGCCTGGCAGGTGACGCGGGTGCCCATCGTGACGCGGGTGCCCCGGGTGACCCTCGTGCCACGGGTGACGCGGGTGCCCATCGTGACCCGAGTGCCTGCCGTGACCCGGGTGCCGCGAGTGACCCGGGTGCCCATGGTGACCCGAGTACCCATCGTGACGCGGGTACCGGCCGTCACGCGCGTGCCACGAGTGACCCGCGTGCCGCGAGTGACGCGGGTTCCGCAGGTGACGCGCGTGCCTGCCGTGACGCGAGTGCCGCGGGTGACCCGGGTGCCACGAGTAACCCGTGTGCCGGACGTCACACGCGTTCCGGGCACGAATTCGGTCTCACTGGGTGACGAAATGGTCTCGGTGATCGCCTGAGCGGGGGGCTGGACGCTCTGCATGAGGTGTCCTCCTGGGACCGGTGCGTTACCTGCTGGGGCTGAGGAGCCGGGCGCAAGGCCCGTACAGGTGAAAAAGCTACGAGGATTTCAAGGTTCCGACAAGGCGGCATCGGCTGTTACGGCCGCCTGTACGGTGAGTTGCCATCTTTCGGCCCGCTGCCCTTCGCCCCAACGTTCCAGCGGAGGCGGGCCAAGCGGCGGACGGACGTTCTCCCGCGACGAGCGGTCGCCCTCCGGCGCGGCGCCGCGCGGTGCGCGCGGGGGCCATCCGATACGCTCACCGGCGTGAACGTTGTCGAGACGATCCTGGTCTACGCGGTCATCCCCCTGGCCATCTACTTGGTGGTCGGTGCTGCCACCCTGCGGAAGAAGTTCTCGGGGACGCCGCGGTACCGGCCCGGACAGCCGTGGGAGTACCCCGCGATGTGGTGGTCCGCCAACCCGGACGGCGTCGGCGCCGTGCACGGGGCGGCGGCCGAAGTGAAGGTGGCGCCCGCGGGCGCTTCGACGGCCGCAGGAGGCGCTCGTGGCAAGTGGTGAGCTGACCCGGCAGGTCGCGGAGGAGGACCTGGCGTTCGGCGAGGTCGTCACCAACAGCGGGCGGATTTCGGCGGCGAAGATGTACGAGCCCGCCGCGCCCGCCACGCCGTTCACGGTGCAGCAGCTGGCCCGCCTCGACGAGGCGCTCACGTTCGCCACGCGCGAGTCCGGCCTCGGCTTCAGCATCTACCTCGGCGACCTCGGCGGGGAAACCCGCGCCGGTGCGGAGAAACTGCACGCGTCCACCGACGACCCGTCGAACGCGGTGCTGCTCGCCGTGTCACCGGCGCAGCGCGCGATCGAGATCGTCACCGGCGAGCGGTCGCACTCGCGGCTGCCGGACCGCGGCGCGAACCTCGCGGTCGCGAGCATGGTCGCGTCCTTCAAGGAAGGCGACCTCGTCGGCGGTCTCGTCAACGCCCTGCGCATGCTGAGCGACCAGGCAGGCCCCGAACCGAAGCACTGACCCCCGGTCCGAAGTCCGTGAAGGGAACCATGAGGGAATCAGATTCCCTGATGGTTCCCTTCACGGCTTTTCAGGACTGGCTGTCGAACTCCCGGGCGGCGAGGGCGCGCACGATGCCCGCGCGGCCTTCCGATACGAGACGGCGCAGGGCGGCCGGGTGGTCGCTCTCGAGCCATTCGTCGGACGCGTGCACCGTGGCCGGTTCGACCGCCCACGACGGGTACAGCCCGATTGCCGTCGGCTGCGCGCGTTCGCTCGAGCGGCGGGCCCACACCTCGTCGATCACCTCGAAATACCGCGCGACGTAGTCGCCGAGCAGGTGTTTCTGGCCCGGGTGGGAGAACCCGGAGATGAGCGCGTCGCTGACGGCGTTGGGGATCTCGTCGTCGTAGATCGCCCGCTGCCACGTGTCCGCCTTCGCCTCGGCGGTGGGCTGCAGGGCCCGCGAACGTTCGGCGTGGCGGCGGCCCGCGGCGGTGTCGTCGCGCTGCTGCTCGGCGTCGATCTCCGTGGTACCTGCCTTGCCGTGCGCGACCAGCGCCTGCAGCAGCCGCCAGCGCAGGTCGGTGTCCACGGTGAGACCCGGCAGCGGCGCGGACCCGTCCAGCCACCCGGCGATCACCGTGCTCGTGGCGTCGTCGAGCACGCCACCGGCCAGCGAGTTCACGAACGCCAGCTGGTGGTCGGAACCGGCCTCGGCGGTACGCGCCAGCTCCAGCAGCCGCCCGCTGAGCGCGGGCCAGCCCTCGGCGGCCGCCCACTTCTGGTCGGCGTAGGAGTTGAGCGCGGTCTGCGCCTGCAGCAGCAGCCGCTGTACCACGCCCACCTCGCTTTCGGCGTGGATCCCGCGCGCCACCAGGGTGACGAAATCGCGCGCCTTGAGCTCGGCCTCGCGTGTCATCTCCCACGCGGCCGACCAGCACAGCGTCCGCGGCAGCGGTTCGGTGATGTCGGCGATCCGGTCGATCAGCGTGGTGAGCGACGCCGGGTCGAGCCGCATCGTGCAGTAGGTGAGATCGTCGTCGTTGACCAGCACGAGCTTGCCCGCCGGTTTCCCGGCCAGCTGCGGGACCTCGGTACGGTCGCCGGACACGTCGAGCTCCACCCGCTCGGTGCGCACGATCTTGCCCGCGACGTCGTCGTACACGCCGACCGCGACGCGGTGCGTGCGCAGCTCCCCGGCGCCCGGCTTGGCGCCGGTCTGGACCACGGCGAACGACGCGAACGTGCCGTCCGCGGCGATCTCGTAGCGCGGGCTGAGCGAGTTGAGGCCGGTGGTCTCCAGCCACTGCGCGCTCCACCACGACAGGTCGCGGCCGGACGCCTCTTCCAGCGCGGCCAGCAGGTCGGCCAGCGTGGCGTTGCCCCATGCGTGCTTGCCGAAGTAGACCTTGAGGCCGTCGAGGAAATGCTCGATCCCGACGTACGACACGAGCTGCTTGAGCACGCTCGCGCCCTTGGCGTAGGTGATGCCGTCGAAGTTCACCTCGACCGCGTGCAGGTCGACGATGTCGGCCGCGATCGGATGCGTGGAGGGCAGCTGGTCCTGCCGGTACGCCCAGGACTTCTCGATGTTCGCGAAGCTCGTCCAGGCGTTCTGGTACTCGGTGGCCTCGGCCTGGGCGAACACGCTCGCGAACGTCGCGAACGACTCGTTCAGCCACAGGTCGTCCCACCAGCGCATGGTGACCAGGTCGCCGAACCACATGTGCGCCATCTCGTGCAGCAGCGTTTCGGCACGCCGCTCGTAGGCGTAGCGGGTGACGCGGCTGCGGAACACGTAGTCCTCGAGGAACGTGACCGCGCCGGCGTTCTCCATCGCACCCGCATTGAACTCCGGCACGAACAGCTGGTCGTACTTGGAGAACGGGTACGGCGTGCCGAATTTCTCGTGGTAGAAGCCGAAACCCTGCTTGGTCTCGACGAACAGCCGGTCGGCGTCCATGTGCTCGGCGAGCGACGCGCGGCAGTAGATGCCCAGCGGGATCGTCTTGTGCGCGTCCCGGTATTCGTCGCGCCATTCGGCGTACGGGCCTGCGATGAGCGCCACGAGGTAGGTCGAAATGCGCTCGGATTCGGCGAACTTCGTGCGCCGCGCACCGTCCGGGGTGTCCTCGGCTTCGGCGATCAGCGCGTTGGACACCACCTTCCAGTCGCGCGGTGCGTGCACGGTGAGCCGGTACACCGACTTCAGGTCCGGCTGGTCGAAGCAGGCGAACATGCGCTTGGCGTCGGCGGTCTCGAACTGCGTGTACAGGTACACGCCGTCGTCGACCGGGTCGACGAAGCGGTGCAGGCCCTCGCCGGTGTTCATGTAGCGGCAGTCGGCGGTGACGACGAGCTCGTTCTCCGCGGCAAGGCCGGGGAGAACGACGCCGTTGTCCTCGACGTAGCCGCTCACGTCCAGCTCGGTGCCGTTCAGCACGGCCGAGCGCACGCCTTCGGCGACGAGGTCGATCCACGACGATTCGCCGGGACGGCTGCAGGAGAACCGCACCGTGGTGGTGGAGCGGAACGTCTTCTCCCCTGGACGGCCGTGGCCGTCGGTCAGGTCCAGCTCGAGGTCGTAGGACGACACGTCCAGCAGGCCGGAGCGCTGCTTGGCTTCGTCACGCGTCAGGTTGGGGGCGGGCACGGGCACCTCTGGTCTTCGAGTCCGGTTGGCACGACGTCAAGCATCCAATCATGGCGGGAGGGGAACGGGCGACCAGGGAACAACGTGGCGGGTCCCCGGCGTTGGCCCGCAGTGCGGGGGTAGCTCCGCCGTTCCGGTGCGCGCCGGGGCGAAACTTTGCCGAGGAGCTCGTGAAGATGACTGCAGCGTCCCAGCCTGCGAAGGTGGACTTCTACTTCGACCCGCTCTGCCCGTTCGCGTGGATCACCTCGCGCTGGATCCTCGAGGTCGAAAAGCACCGCGAGCTGGATCTGAACTTCCGGGTGATGAGCCTGTCGGTGCTGAACGAGGGGCGGGAAGGACTGCCGGAGCGGTACAAGGCACTGCTGAGCGACGGCTGGGCGCCGGTTCGGGTGGCGACGTTGCTCGCGGAGAAGGAGGGGCAGGAGGCGGTGCGGAACTTCTACACCGAGTTCGGCACCCGCTACCACAACCAGGGCAACGAGGACCGCAAGCTCGTGGTCAAGGAGGCACTCGCCGCGATCGGTGCGCCGGCCGAGTACGCGGAGGCAGGCGAGACCGACGAGTACGACGAGGCCCTGCGCAAGAGCCACCACGAGGGCATGGACCCGGTCGGCATGGATGTCGGCACGCCGACTCTCCACGTGAACGGCGTCGCGTTCTTCGGCCCGGTGCTCAGCTCGATCCCGCGTGGCGAAGACGCGCTGAAGCTGTTCGACGGCGCGGTCGCGATGGCGAGCTACCCGGACTTCTTCGAGCTGAAGCGCACCCGGACCGGAGACCTGAACTTCAACTGACGCGTGCGCCGAAGGCCGCGCGGGTGACGTCTTCCGGGTAAGGCGAGGCGGCGACGTCGTTCGTGTCGCGTAGTTCGAGCAGCGTGCGCAGGCCGTCGCGGTGCTTGCGGACGAAGGCGGCGTCCACCGGTTCGCCGTGCCCGGGCACGACGACACGCGGTTCGAGGGCCAGCAGGACGTCCATCGCGGCGGGCCATCGGGCGAGGTCGCTGTCGGGGTTGAACGAGAACGCGGTGAACCCGTGCGGACCGTGCTCGACGACGTCCCCGGCGAAGACGACCCCCGCGTCCGGCACGTGGACCAGGAGATCATGGCCGGTGTGCGCGGGGCCGGGATGCACGAGCGCCACGGTGCGGCCGCCGAGGTCGAGCTCGGCCCGGTCGTCGACGAGCCGGTCCGGCAGCATGATCCCGGTGCGCCCGAGCGCGTCGGCGATGGCGGGTTTGCCTTCTTCGCCGCGGTAGTAGGCGATCCACTTCTGCCTGGCCGTTTCGCCGTGCTGCACGAGTTCGGTGCGGCAGGCGGAGTGCGCCCAGACGTCGCAGGGGAGGAACGGAGTGGTGCCGAAGGCGTGGTCGAAGTGCGCGTGGGTGTAGACGACGGCCCAGGGCAGATCGGTGAGCTCCCGCACGGCCCCGGCGAGCTCGGCACCCTGGTCGACGTCGCCGCGGGTGTCGATGACGAGACAGCTGGTGGCCCCCAGCACGAGGCCGGTGGTGAGGTCGAGCTCGTCGTATCGGCGGACGTACACGCGGTCGGCGATTTCGGTCCAGGTCACGGTGCCTCCAGAATCCCGTTCGACAGCATGGGCACGCTATCGCTGACGTCCTCTTGAGCGGCGAGGATTACGTCGTTTCCATTGCCGGTGGCGGCGAGTTCCGTACCGGAGGTGCAGGTTCGGAGCGCGGTCGGCACGTCGGTTGCCGCGTAGGCTGCTGCTGCCAGTGCCGCTTCCGCGGAGAGTTCGCCGCCCCCGCGGGCCAGCGCCGCGACGATCGCGTCTGCGCCAAGGTGATCTTCCACGCAGGGCCGCAGCGGACCGGAGTGCTCGCCGTCGCCGAACATGTTCACGCCCCAGCGTTCCCCGGCCGGGATCACGCCGATCGGGTTGCCGCCGGCGAGTTCGCGGGCTTTCGCGGCGGTCGCGGAGGCGTTGCGCAGGCATCCCACCAGCACGTGCGCGCCCGTTTGCGCGGCGGACGTGGAGAGCGTCGCGCCGTTGGGGGACGCCAGGGCGAGCAGGGTGCCGGACGGGATTTCCGTCACAGAGGACGGCCGGAGGGTCCACTCGTGCTCCCCGGCGATCACCGCGCCCGCCGTCCGGGCCTCGGCCACTCCGCGGGCGTCGCGCCGGCGGACCGGGAGTACCCGGGCGCCGCGGTTCAGCACGAGATCCGTTGTGGTGCTGAACGAAAGCACGTCCACCACGATCAGCACGGCGCAGGCGCGGCCGAGCACTTCGCCCTCCATTCGAGGCGGACGTCCGTGCCCGGCTGGTCCCCGATGTCCACCCCCGGAGCATGCCCGGTCCGTGGCGGGGTGGCACACTCCGCCTGTGCGTGTCTACTTGGGATCCGACCATGCCGGTTTCGAGCTGAAGAACCACCTTGTCCGCCACCTCGGCGAGCAGGGGCACGAGGTGACCGACATCGGTCCGTTCGTCTACGACGCGGCCGACGACTACCCGGCCTTCTGCGTCGAGACGGCCCGGCGCGTCGTCGCCGACGAGGGCAGCCTCGGGATCGTCATCGGCGGCTCCGGCAACGGTGAGCAGATCGCCGCGAACAAGGTGCCCGGTGCGCGCGCGGGGCTCGGGTGGAGTGTCGAGACCGCGAAGCTGTGCCGTCAGCACAACCACGCGCAGGTGCTCGGCGTCGGCGCCCGGATGCACTCGGTCGACCAGGCCACGGAGATCGTCGAAGCGTTCCTGGCCACGCCGCCGGACCCCGAGGAGCGGCACGCCCGCCGGGTACAGCAGCTGCTCGACTACGAGCGCACCGGTACCCCGCCGCCGCTGCCGGAGGCCTGATGCCCGAGGGGCACACGCTCCACCGGCTGGCCCGTCTCCACAAACGCCGTTACGCCGGTGCGCCGGTGACGGTCAGCAGTCCGCAGGGCAGGTTCGCCGCGGAGGCAGGGAAACTCGACGGGCAGGTGCTGGTCTCCGCGGAGGCGTACGGCAAGCACCTTTTCCACCACTACGGTCCATTGGGGACAGTGCATGTCCACTTGGGACTGTACGGCACCTTCGGCGAGTTTCCGTTGCCTGCAACCGAACCGGTGGGCCAGGTGCGGATGCGGCTGTCCGGCCGTACGCACTGGACCGACCTCCGCGGCCCGAACCGCTGCGAGCTGATCGACCCCGCGCAGGTCGACGCGATCAAGGCGCGGCTGGGCCCGGACCCGCTCCGCCGCGACGCCAAACCGGACCGCACGTGGGACCGGATCTCCCGCTCCCGCACCACGATTGCCGCGCTGCTGATGGATCAGGCAGTACTGGCCGGAGTCGGGAACGTGTACCGCGCGGAAGTGCTGTTCCGGCACGGGGTTTCGCCGATGCTGCCGGGCCGGGCACTGGACCGTGCACTGTGGGACGCGATGTGGGCGGACCTGGTGACGCTCATGCGTGCCGGAGTGCGCGTCGGCCGCATCGACACGGTCGCGCCGGAGCACCTGCCCGCCGCGATGGGCCGCGCACCGCGCGAAGATCGGCACGGCGGAGAGGTGTACGTCTACCGGCGTACCGGAATGCCTTGCCTGATCTGCGGAACGCCGGTGGCGCACCGGGACCTGGCCGGGCGGAACCTGTACTGGTGCCCGGTCTGCCAGCCCGCCTGACGCCGAGTTGCTCGCCCGCCTGACCCCCTGGTGCCGCCCCAATGTGGCATTGGGTGCGTCAGATGCAACGAACGCCACATTGGGTGCGTCAGATGCACCCAATGTGGCATTGGGGTCACGTTGCGCGGGCTGGGGCCGCCGGTCAGAAGTCGAAGCCGCCGCCGTCAAAACCGCCGCCGTCAAAGCCTCCGCCATCGAAACCGCCGCCGTCGAACCCTCCGCCGTCGCCGCCGCCGTCGAAACCTCCGCCGTCACCGCCGCCTGCGTCGAGGGCGTCCTGCTGACCCGCGTCGTACCCGGATTCCCAGGCCGACGCGCTCGCGATGCCACCCATCCCGGAGAACATCGCGCTGAACAGGACCATCGAGCCGAGGCCCCATGCACCCGCCACGAGCGCGGGCTTCCACCACGGCTCGCTGTACCAGCCTTGCGGCACCGGCCGTCCGGCGACGCGGCCGCCGGGGTAGTAGTACGGCGTGTTCTGGCCCGGGTCGGGCGAGGCCTCGTAGTGCTGGCCCTCGACGTCGACCGCGCGGTTCTCGGTGACCTTGCCCGCGCGCTCGCGCTCGGCCTCTTCCGGCAGCGTCGGGCCCGGGTCCATGCCCATTGCGACGCGCGCGGCGCGCACGTAGTACAGGCCCTCGATGGCGGTCTCCTTGACCAGCCGGGCCTGTTCTGCTGTCTTGGCCTGTTCCAGCTGGGAGCCGGCTGCGTTGTAGCGCTCGCTCGCGTCGGCCATCGCCTGCTGGGAGGCGGTGTCGGTGCCGGTGATGTTGAGGACCTGGCCGCCGAGGCGTTCGACGAGCCTGCGCGCGTCGGCCTTGGCGTCCTCCAGCTGCCGCTGCCGTGCGGCGGCCTGCGAACGGGCCAGGTACAGCCCACCCCCGACGATGACGACGACCAGCACGATCAGGAGGATCGCGGTGCCCATGGGTCACTCCGTGTCTTGAGCTGACGAGCCGGCCGTGCAGCCGCCTCTGAATCGGACAACGGGGACGGTACGCGGTGAGTTCCCGGCCGTGTCCGGGAGCACCCCCCGACCGGCCGGTGGCCGCTGAAAGTAGAACACGTTATAGTTCGCCGCATGAGGTTCTCCCTGTCGATCGCGATGAACCCGCTCGGCCAGCTGGGCCCGCTCGCCCGCGCCGCTGAGGAGGCCGGATTCGCCTCGATCGTGCTACCGGATTCACTCTTCTACTCCGAGCAGGTCTCCGCCGACTATCCCTACACCCCCGACGGCAGCCGGTTCTGGGACGAGGACACCCCGTGGGTCGACCCGCTGGTCGCGACCGCGTCGATGGCTGCGGTGACCGAGCGGATCCGGTTCTACACCTCGGTGCTCAAGCTCGGTTCGCGCAATCCGGTGCTGCTCGCGCGGCAGGTCGGCTCGGTCGCCGCGCTCACCGGTGGCCGGTTCGGCCTCGGGCTCGGCATCGGCTGGTCGCCGGAGGAGTTCGCCTGGTGCGGCGCGCCGTACGAGCGCCGCGGCAAGCGGTTCGACGAGGCGATCGAGGTGCTGCGGCTGATCCTCGGCGGCGGGATCGTCGAGTACCACGGCGAGTTCTTCGACTTCGGCAAGCTCAAGATGAGTCCCGCGCCGCCGTCGCGGGTGCCGTTCTACATCGGCGGCCACACCGACGTCGCGCTGCGCCGCGCCGCCCGGGCGGCCGACGGCTGGTCGTCCGCGATGATGACGCTCGACCAGCTCCGCGACACCATCGGCAAGCTCAAGACCCTGCTCGCCGAACGCGGCCGCGCGGACGATCCGTTCGAGTTCCAGGCGGTGTGCGTCGACCGGTTCGGCCTCGACGGGTTTCGCGAGCAGGCCGCGGCAGGCGTCACCGACGCGATCACCATGCCGTGGGTGTTCGAGGGGATCGGGTTCGGCGCGGAAATCGGCCCGAAGATCGACGCGATCCGGAAGTTCGGCGACGAGGTCATCGCGAAATTCGAGGAGTGACATGGGAATCGAGGTCAGCTGGGACCCGGCCGTCGCGCAGCCGCCCGCGCGCGCGGCGGCGTTCAAGTCGATGACGGCCGTCGCGGCGGGGGACAAGGACGGCTGGCTCGCGTTGTTCGCGCCGGACGCCGTGGTGGAAGACCCGGTGGGCCCGTCGATGTTCGACGAGGCAGGCAAAGGCCATCGCGGGCCCGACGGTATCGCGGCGTTCTGGGACCTGACGATCGGGAACGTCGAGCGGTTCGAGTTCGTGATCCGCGATTCGCACGCAGCCGGCGCGGAGGTCGCGAACGTCGGCACCATCACCACGTTCCTGCCCGGCGGCTACCGCGTCGACACCGACGGCGTGTTCGTCTACCGCGTGGACGAAGCCGGGCTGATCACGTCGATGCGGGCGTTCTGGGAAACCGAACGGGCGATGGCCACCGTGCGGCAGGTCTGAGCCGCGCGGTGGCTGTGGTCAGCTGAACGCCGCATTGCGCGCTTGGATTGCCTCCCAGCTGTCCGGGATGAGCGCGGCGGCGCCGTCTTTCACGCTGGCCTGCGAGAATTCGACGTACGGGCGCTGCCGCGTCTCGTAGCGCGCGAACGCAGCCGTCGGGTCCTCAGGGGACTTCTCGAGTTCCTCGGCGAGGTAGTACGCGCCAGTGAGCGCCAGCGAGGTGCCGCGTCCGGACAGGAGTGCCGCACAGTGCGCGGCGTCGCCGACCAGGGCGATCCGGCCGCGATGCCATTGTGGCAGGTGAATCTGGCTGATCGAGTCGAAGTAGCAGGCATCGTCGGCCTCGGCCGCCGCCACGAGCTCGGGTACCTGCCACGCGGTGATCCCGGCGTAGGCGTCCTTGATGATCCGTTTGTACGCGGCCTGGTCGTGGTAGTCGTACCCGAGCGGGGCGGACCGGAACGCGAGGCAGCCGATCAGCTTGTCCTTGAAGGCGAAAACGGCCGCCATCCGGCCGGGTTCGTTGTACAGCGGGTTGGCCTGTTCCGGCCGCAGCTCCTCGGGCAGGTCGAAGAGCGCGACGTAATGACCGAGGTAGCGCAGGTAGTCCTGCTCCGGGCCGAACGCCAGCCGCCGTACCGCGGAGTGCAGGCCGTCCGCGCCGAGCACCAGGTCGTAGCGTTCGCGGCGGCTCTCGCGGAACGTGACGTCAACGCCTTCGCCGTCGTCGGCGAGTGCCGTGACCGAGTCGCGGAACCGGATGACCGCACCGGCACCGGTGGCCGCCGACGCCAGGATCGACGCGAGATCCTCGCGCGCGATTTCCAGGTCGTCGGCGGAATCACTGAACGATTCGTGCGGGATGCGGGCAACCGGGTTGCCGTCGCGGTCCACGTACACCGCGCCGTCGGTGGCGTGGATCTGTTCGGCGCGGATCCGGTCCATCAGGCCCATTTTCTCCGTGATGGCAAGGGCGTCGCCGCGGATGTCGATCGGTGAGCCGTTGACGCGGAGGTGACCGGAAAGCTCCACGACGGTGACGTCGTGGCCGCGGCTGCCGAGGTCGGCGGCGAGCGCGAGCCCGGCGACTCCGGCTCCGGAAACGAGGATGTGCATGGCATTTCTCCTTGGCTGGGGGATGGGATGAGTGCGCGTGTCGGAGGCGATCGCCCGGATGCCGTCGAGCTGCACGCGGTCACCGTTCTCCCTAAGGCGACATCCTGTCGTATTTAGGTGTACCCGCTCTCGGGAGCTAATGCAACAAAGTGTCGTGATAAGATCGGTCTCGGAGAGGTGAGGAACCCATGACCCAGGACGCCCCGGTCCGGCGCCCCGGCGGCCGTACCGCGCGGTTGCGGGCGCAGGTGCTGGCTGCCGCGCTGGAGCTGGTGGCCCGGCACGGGGTCAGCGGGTTCAGCTACGAGCAGGTCGCGGAAGTGTCGGGCGTGCACCGCGCCACCGTCTACCGCAACTGGCCCGACCGAGACCGGCTGGTGCGCGACGCGATCCTGGCCTTCGCCGAGGAAGCGGCCCCGATCGAGGACACCGGCGACCTGCGCCACGACCTGGTCGAGTTCATGCTCGCGCACGAAGCGCTCCTGCAATCGCCGACCGGCCGAGCGCTACGGCAACTATGGCTGCGCGACGACAACAGCCTCGAGCTCCGGCGCCTGCTCACCACTTACCGCCAGGAGCGGGAAGGAAAGGTCCGCGCCCGCTTCGCCAAGGCGACGTCGCGCGGGGAACTGCCGGAGGTCGACCCGGACCTGGCCCTCCATCTGCTCGCCGGTCCGGTGCACCACCACGCCCAATGGTCGGCGGAACCGCTGACCCGCGAGTTCGCCGAACGCCTCGTGGACGTCACGCTGACCGGTCTCCGCGCTGGACAATCTCCGTTGACCCGCCCGTGACTGCGGGACCCGGCTGTCCTGGCGTCAGGGTGTCACGATCCGGTCGGCAGGGGACGGCGTGAGTGGTTCGGGTGGGGGGATTCGGTGCCCGGTCAACGGCGGGGCGGGTCGGCTGCTGGTGTGGGTGTGGACCGGCGTCGGCTCGGGATGCTGGCGGGTCAGTCTCGGTAACCGGCGTGGGTCGGGGACATGCGCCAGGCAGCCGATGCGGTTGGGGACCTGCGCTAGGCGGACGGTGTGGGTCGGGAAGGTGCGTGGGCAGCCGGTGTGGGTCAGTGACCTGCGCCAGGCGGCCGGTGTGGGTTGGGGACTTGCGCCGGGCAGCCGGTGTGGGTCGGTGACCTGCGCCAGGCGGCCGGTGTGGGTTGGGGACTTGCGCCGGGCAGCCGGTGTGGGTCGGGAACCCACGCCAGGCAGCCGATGCGGGCAGGGAATGTGCGTGGGCTGCCCATGCGAGCGAAGCCAGCGGCGGTAACCGGCGCGGGGTGGAGATCTCTGAGCGGGTAACCGACGTGAGCTGGGCATCGGCGTGGGCAGCCCATACTGGTCGGGAACAGCGGTTTCGTTGGCGGGTCGAGGAATTGGGACAACTCCAGCCCGACCGAGTTCGCCGTGAGCAGATGTGCTTGCCATGCCCGGCGGAACCGGCAGCCGAATACCGTCGCTGCCTCGCCGTGGCCGGTTGTGTCCAGTACGCGGGGCCCATGATGCAGCGGAAGCCGAAAACGTCGCCGTACCAATCGATTGCGGCGTGCACGTCCGGCACCGTCAGTCCGATGAGGTTGACCGCCAGTCCGGGCGAAGGCATGGTTCCTCCTCCGCAAGAAATCAGCGCGAAAACTGCTCAGGGTGCCGGGCCAGTTGCAGCCGGGTGCGGCGGATGTGGCCCAGGCATACCAGCGCGGCCTGGTCCTCGTCAGCCTCGCGGAGGGCGCGCGGTGCTCGTCGTGCACTACGTGGTCGCCTTGTTCCTGGAAGACCTGGGTGAACATCAGCCGGTGGGTCATGTTCCACATCCGCTGGACGATCTCGTCCGGCACCACGGTTTTCGCGCCGGAGTACGACAGGTTGTGGAACTCGCGGTCCAGCCGGAGGAACTCGGGTGCGTCGGTGGTACCGGCCATCTGCTCGGCGAGTTCGTCCATGCGGTCGAAGGCGTCGGCGGTGAGGCCGGGCAGGCTTGCGCGCAGCAGCAGCGGCTCGATCTGCTCGCGGATGCGGTAGAACTCCTCGCATTCGTCGAGATCGAACTGCGACACTCACGCACCGGAGTTCGCGACGAGCTTTACCAGGCCGTCGGCTTCCAGAATGCTGAGCGCTCCGCGCACCGGAATCCGGCTCGCGCCGTACTGCTCGGCTACGTTTTCCTGCAGGCCGAGCTGGAGATCGCGATTTCGAACCTCGGCAGCTACGGCATCGAACGCGACGCGGCGGCCGGTCGTCGCCGATGATGGGTCGCTCACCAGCGCGACGATCATGACGGTCACCCTTTCCAGCGACCACCGGGCACTCGACGGCGCACTGGCGGCTCAGTGGCTCACCGCATTCCGCACGATCATCGAGGATCCGCTACGAATCCTGTTGTGACGCAGGGAATGTCGCGATGGCCTCGGCCAGCTCGGCCGGTCGCGAGAGGAACGGCGAATGCGAGGACTCGAACTCGGTCACCGTGGTGGGCCGGGCCGAGATCTCGTCGATCTCCTTCACGAAAAGGCGTTGCAAGGCGATCGGAACCGCGTAGTCTTGAGTGCACAGAACATATCCGTGGGGAATGCTGCCGTACCTTGCCGCGCTCACCTGCACTGCCTCCGCGCTGAAACCGGCCGGTGCTTCGGGGCTGAGCAGGGCGATGGCGGCGTCGGCGGTTTCGGGGTCGACGTCGTGGTAGAAGGTCGAGCGCACCAGGTCGCGCCGGCCGAGGTCGATCCGGAACGAGCCGACCACCGCCGGGTCGGCGGCGAACAGCTGCGGCACGGTGTCTCCGGCGCCTTCGTCGCGCGCGCGATAGGTGTCGGACGGCTGCCCGGACACCGGGGCGTGCGCAGCCACGTACACCAGCCCGGCGAAGAGCTCCGGTGCCAGTTCGGCGGCTGCGGTCGCGACGATTCCGCCCATGCTGTGTGCCACGACGAGACAGGGTCGTCCGTCGCCGATCCGCGTGATCTGCCGGACGAGGGTGGCCGCGGCCGACGACGCGGTGAGCCCGGCGAGCCGCGACGGCGTGGTCGCGACGGCGGCCGGATCGCTCCAGGTCAGGTGGGCCGGGCGGTGTTTCAGCCCGTGCCCGTCGAGGTCGACGGCGACCGAGGACAGGCCACGGGAGGCCAGTTCTTCGGCGACGAGGCTCCAGCACCAGCTGCCGTGCCAGAGTCCGTGGACGAGCACGATGGGGGTTTCTGCTTGCACGGTCGCCGAGGTTAGCGACGGCACACCAGTCACGACAAGGAAGATCGTCAGGGGGAAACGGGCAACCGGGTCAGGAATTGTCCAGGCGCAGCAGGGTTTCCAGCAGCGCACCGCCGGGAAGGCCTTCGTCGCCGAAGATCCGGTGCTGTACCTCGATCACGAGCGGCAGGGCCTCGCGCAGCGCCGCGCCGCCGGCATCGGTGACCTCGACCTGCTTGGCGCGCACGTCCTCGGCGCTGCGTGACCGCACGATGAAACCCTTGCGTTCGAGCGTCTTGAGGATCTGCGACACCTGCATCGGGTGGATGTCGCCGGACGCCGCGAGGCCGGACTGGGTCACCGCTTCGCCGGACCGGTTCAGCCATCCGGCCAGGGCGAGGGTCTGGAACTGCAGGTGCGTGAGGTCCAGCGGCGCGAGTGCCTGGTCGATCTCGCGGACGTAGCGGTGCACGACGCGCCACATCACGAAGCCCACGGCGTTCTCCGGAGCACCGAGGGAGGCCGTGGTGAAGAGGTCGGTGAGCGCGTCCTTGTCCATTGTGGTGCATCGTAGCCGGGTGTCGCAGGTCACTTGCCGGATTATAGTAAACGCGTTTAGTATTGAGGTCGGAGAGAGGAGGCGGTGATGAGCGACATCCCGGTCGACATCGGCATTTACCGCTACGACAACACCCGCGCGCTCTTCGACGGCACTGCCGGTTTCGAAGGCGTCGACGCGACCATGCACACCGCAGACATCGTTTCGGACATCTTCGAGCGGACGGTCCGGGACCGCGAGTTCGGCGTCGCCGAGCTGGGTCTCACGTTCTACCTGCGCACCCTGGACCTCGACGAGGAGTCGCCGTACCTCGCGATTCCGGTGTTCCCCAACCGGCAGTTCCGGCATTCCGCGATCTACGTCAACACCGCCAGCGGAATCCGCACGCCGCAGGACCTGGCAGGCAAGACCATCGGCGAGTTCGCCACCTACGGGCACGACGCCGGGGTGGTGGCCAAGGGCGTGCTGTCCGACGAGTACGGCGTGAAGCCGGAGCAGAGCCGCTGGGTCATCGGCGGGTTCGACTGGCCGATGGAGTGGTTCGACTTCGTCCCGCGGCTGCACCCGGCCGAGGTCGACGTGCAGCCCGCCCCGCAGGGGAAAGCACTCGGCCAGATGCTCGACGACGGCGAGATCGATGCGTTGATCTCCGCCGACGTTCCGCGCGCGGTGCTCGAGAACTCGCCGAATGTCGCGCGGTTGTTCCCGGACTACGTCAGCCTCGAGCGCGACTACTACCGCCGCACCGGCATCCGGCCGATCATGCACACCGTGGTGGTGCGCAAGGATTTGCTCGCGCAGCACCCGGGGCTGGCGCGGAAGGTGTACCAAGGGTTCGTCGACGCCAAGGAAACCGCAATGGCGGACTATCGGCACGGCCGGATCTTCAACCACATGGGGTCGGCGGGCATGGTTCCGTGGTTCAGCGAGCTGTACGACGAGAACCGCCGCCTGTTCGGCGAGGACTGGTGGCCCTACGGCGTGGAGAAGAACCGCGCGTCGGTGGACGCTTTCCTGCGGTGGCATTTCGAGCAGGGACTGTCGAAGCGGCGGCTGACGGTGGAGGACATCTTCGTGCCGGAGCTGCTCACCACGTGAGCTCCTCGTGCAGGCCTTGCAGCGCGAGGTGGTCGTCTTCGGTGCCGGTGTGCGGGGCGTGGAACCAGTCGGCGTACTCGCGTAGTTCCGACAGCCGCCAGTCGAGGGCGAAAAGTTCGACCATCTCGGGGTCCAGTCCGGGCGTGGCGGGCAGGTCGGCGTAATCGCGTTCGCGGGGGGCCAGCGCGAGGGATTCCCAGTCCACCAGCCAGAGTTTCCCGGCCGCCACGACCTGGTTGTCGTTGTGTGGTTCGCCGTGCGTCGGCACCCACTCCCGGCGGGTGGCGACGTCGGCCAGCTCCAGGTAGCGGTCGGTCCAGCGCTTGATGTCGGGCGCGCGGGCGGCGAGTGCGGTACGGGCTTCCTCGGCCAGCGGACCGGACGTCCACGGCTCGGCGGTGCGGGCGCGCAGGTCGTCGGCGAATTCCGCGCTGACCTGCGGCGTCCACCTGCGCAGGCCCGTGGGCGGCGGCGTGCGGTGGAGTTCGGTGAGTGCTTCGCGGATCTGCTGCTCGTCCATCTCGTCTTGGGCCGGGCTTCGGCCGTCGAGCATCGGGGTGACGCTGAGGACGCCCGCCCCGGTGTCGACCGTGAACCGGCCCGATCGGGCCGGGATCGGCGCGCAGACGAAGCTGAGCCCCAATGCTGAGGCGGCCGCGTAGGTGCTTTCCAGCGAGGCCGCGGTGTGCCGGGTGGCCAGCTGGTCGAGGGTGACGAACAACGTGGTCCCACTGCCGTGCGCGCGCCAGTGATGCGCGCCGAAACCCCAGGGCAGGTAAGCGATTTCGGGGACGTCGGACAGCCAGTGCGCGGCAATGGCGCGCGCAATGGTGTCGTCATCGATGGTGGCAGGACGGGACCGCACGAAGGGGATCGTAGGCAGGGAATCGGTGTCGCGGCAACGGAATTACCGGGCGACGAGCTCCATGCTGCGCTCCCACAGCTCGCCCGCGATCGGCGGCGTCTTGAGTGCGCGGATCCGGCCGGATTCGTAGTAGGCGCCGGATTCCCAGTCACGGTCGACGGCGAACCGCACGAGCTGCCGGGCGGCCTTTTCCGGGGACTGGAAGAGCAGCCGGGGAATCGGTGTCCGGAACAGCGTGCCGACCGCGCTCCGGCTGGATTGGGCGAACCTGCTCGCCGTCCCGCCGGGATGGAACGCGACGGTGGACAATCCCTTGCCGTGGTAGCGATTGTGCAGTTCCTGGGTGAACAGGACGAGCTCCTGCTTGGCGTTGCCGTACGCGCGGACCGGCGTGTAGCCCTCGGTGGTGCCGAGGTCGTCGAGGCGGACGCGCGCGGACAGCCGGGCGGCGTTGCTCGCGGTCTGGATCACCGTCGCGCGCCCGGCCAGCAACGGGTCCAGGAGCAGGGTGGTGAGCAGGACCGGGGCGAGGTAGTTGACCTGGAAGGACTCCTCGAAGCCGTCCGCGGTTTCGGTGCGCTTGCCGAGAATGGCTCCGGCGTTGTTGGCAAGTACGTCGATGCGCGGGTAGCGCTCGGTGAGAGTTTCGGCAAGGGTTCGGACGTCGTCCAGTCGAGTGAAGTCCGCGCTGAAGTGGTCGGCGCCCAGTTCCCGGCCGATCGCCTCGACCTTGTCCGCTGATCTGCCGACGACCACCACCCGGTGCCCGAGACCGGCGAGGTGCCGCGCGGCTGCCGCGCCGATCCCGTCGCTGGCTCCGGTGACGATGATGGTCTTGGGGATCTCAGGCAACGTTCTTCCTCTCCGTTTCCGCCGAACCTACCCGCGAAAACGGCCGAAGCCGGGAAAGTCTGCCCCTTGGTACTAGAAGAGTTCGTTCCGGTAGTTCTCGTCGATTGCTTCGTGCAGGCCGCCGCCGACGAGTTCGCCGAGGCTGTCGTTCATCTTCTGCGCGTGTTCGGCGATGGTGAGGGTGTAGAAATCGCCGCCGAGGGTGACCGCATTCGCCAGCCCCCGGGTATCGCCTTCCCACAATTTTGCGCGGATCACTGCCTTTCCGCATTGCCCGAATACCTCGCGTACCCGGACAATGGTCGCCAGTGCCGCTGGTTTTCCGTCGGCGCCGAGCATACCGAGCAATTCCGGGTCGTCGGTGACGAAGGCGTCGCCGTTCACCCGCATCACCTCACGCAGTCCGGGCACGAAGAACACGAGCCCGATCGACGGGTTCACGGTGATGTTTTCGAAGGTGTCGGCGAATTTGTTGCCGGGCCGGTCGGGGATGGCGAGCGTCCACGGGTCAAGAATGCGGACCGAACCGGGCGGGTCGCCTTTCGGGCCGACGTCCATCAGGCCGTCCGCGCCGAAACTCGCGACGCAGAAGAATGGGCTGTGCGCGATGAACCGCATGGCGAATTCACCGAGCCGGGGTTCCTTTTTCTCGGCGATGAACTGTTCCGGGAAACCGATGATCTCCCGGACACGGTCCATGGTGATGGGGGTGTACGCGTCGGCGGCAGTGCTGGTCATGGGGGTCTCCCGTCACAGGTCGAGGACGAGGCGCGGGGTGCGCGCCCGCGAAACACAGACGAACATCCGGTCACCGGCTTTTTGCTCGCTTGCGGAAAGAATGCCGTCGCGGTGCTCGGGAATGCCTTCGAGAACCCGCGTTTCACATGACCCGCAAATCCCGGACCGGCACGACGTCGGTGGCCGGATTCCGGCGTCCTCCAGCGCGCGGATGATGCTTTTGTCCGCGGGTACGGACACGGTTTTCTTCGACGCCGCGCACACGACTTCGACCGGCTTGTTCTCGGCCGGGGGTATTTCGCGGACTTTGAATCGTTCCAGGTGCAACGTACCGTCGGGCCAGTTTTCCGCCGCAGTGTCCAAATCGGACAGCAGGGAAGCCGGACCACAGGCGTAGACCTTCGCACCCGATTGCGCTGGTTTTTCGAGTTCCGGCAACGGAATCCGGCCGACGGTGTCCGCCGGATGGCAGCGGACCCGGGGTCCGTAGCTGCGAAGTTCGTCAAGGAACGGCATCGACGCGCTGGTGTGGCCGCCGAAGTACAGCTGCCAGTCGGCATGCTGTGATTCCGCCTCGCGAATCATCGGCAGAATCGGGGTGATGCCGATTCCGGCGGCCACGAAGACATACGATTCAGCGGGCCGGAAGCCGAAATTGTTCCGCGGGCCTTTGATGGTGAGCCGCTGGCCGGGCCGCAGGAAGGCGTGGACGTACTCCGAACCGCCCCGGCTCGCGCGTTCCCGGCGCACGCCGATCCGGTAGTACGCGCGTTCGCCCGGCGGTCCGCACAGCGAGTACTGCCGCTCGACGCCGTTCGGCAGCACGACATCGATGTGCGAACCCGGTTCCCACGGCGGCAGCAGCTCGCCGCCGGGAGTGGCCAGCTGCAGGGAGACGACGCCGTCGGCCTCCCAGCGCAACTGCCGGACGACGACGTCGGTTCCAACGGTGATTTCAGTGCTCAGGGACACGGCGTTCCCTCCATTGTTAACGATGTTACTTGCCGCCTCGGCAAGGGTATTGGTAACGTCGTTAACATGTCAACCGAGCCGAGGCGGGGAATTGCCGCGACGCGCGCCGAGCGGGCAGTCCGGGAAGCACTGGAGCTGGTCGACGCGGGTGGGCTGGAGGCGCTCACCATGCGGCAGCTGGCCGACCGGCTCGGCCTGCACCTGCCGGCGATCTACCGGCTGTTCGACGGCAAGGACGCGCTGATCGACGAGATGGCCGAGTCGATTCTGGCCGGGGCAGTATCGATTCTGCCCGCTTCCGGCGAGTGGGCGCCCCGAGCGCGGGCAATGGCCTCCGGCCTGCGCACGGCACTGCTCACCCACCGCGACGGCGCCCGCATCGTCGGCGGGAACTACGCGGCCAAACACAGCAACCTGACCTATGTGGACACTCTGGTCGGCTGCATGCTGGCCGCGGGCCTGACCAGGAAACACGCACTGTGGGCGGCGAGTGCGCTGTTCTGTTTCGTGCTGGGGGAGGCGCTGGAGGAACAGGGCGCACAGGGCGGCGAGATCGACGTGCTGAAGGACGTTCTTGGCGCGCAGCAATACGCCCACCTGGCGGCGGGACCGGTGGAACCACTGCTCGACTTCGAGGCCCGGTTCGCGTTTGGGTTGGAGCTGCTGATCGCGGGCATCGAGTCGGTTGTCCGGGGTTGAGCCCGGTCCCGGCTGGGTGTTGCGGGCTGCCGGTGGGTGTGGTGTTCGGTGGCTGTGGTGATGCTCGATGATCGGGGTGTATCGGGTCGGTTGTCTGGGGTTGAGCCTGGCTACGGCTGGGTGGAACAGCCGGGTCGCGGGGTGGGTGTGGTGTTTGGTGGGCGTAATGCCGACGATCGTTGCGTATCGAGTCGGTTGTCAGCGGCTGCGCCCGGCTAGGTGGAACGGTCGGGTCGCGTCGTCGGGTTTGGTGGGTGTGATGCCGATGATCAGGTGGGTGCCCATGGCCAGGTGGAACAGCCGGGTCGCGTGTCGGCGTCGGGTTTGGTCGGTGTGATGCTGATGATCAGGGTGGATCGGGTCGGTTGTCAGCGGCTGAGTCCGGCCACGGCGAGGTGGAACAGCCGGGTTGCGGCGGCTGCAGGGTCGGCGTGGCGTTCGGTGGCCATGGTGATGCCGACGATCAGGGTGATCAGGTCCGTCACCGTCACGTCCGGTGGCACCGCGCCGGTGTCGGCGGCGCGGGTCAGGAGCGGGGTGGCGGCTTCCTCCAGGGTCGCGGCGCAGGAGTTGCCGTGGACCGGGTCGGGGACGTCGTAGGCCAGGGCGGCGGCGAGGCCGCGGGCGGAAACGCAGTAGCTCACCACGTCGTCGAGCCATTCGAGCAGGGCGCGTCGGCTGTCGGGCTCGGCGGCCAGATCGTGGGCGCGGGCGACGAGCGCGGCGATTCGTTCCTGCGACACCGCACGTAGCAGCGCGTGCCGCGTGGGGAAGTGGCGTCGCACCGTGGCGGAACCGACCCCTGCGGTGCGCGCGATCTGCTCCAGCGACGCGTTCGCGCCATGGGCGGCCACCGCTTCCTCGGCCACCGAGAGGATGCGCGTGTAGTTGCGCCGCGCGTCGGCACGCTGCTGTCCGGGCATGGCTCGGTCCTCCGGGTTTGCTAAGTGGCGGGCCCCGCCGTATTGTAGCCGGAGAGAAACGGCGGGCCCCGCCGTTTGTGTTTCGAGGGAGAATCATGCCCGGAGAATCTGCCCCCGTCCTGGTCACCGGCGCCACCGGCAGGCAGGGCGGCGCGACGGCCCGCGCCTTGCTGGAGACGGGGGTGCCCGTCCGCGCGCTGGTCCGCGATCCGTCGAGCGCGCGGGCGAAGGCGGTCGAGGCACTGGGCGCCGAACTGGTCACCGGCGATCTGCACGACCGCGACGCGGTGCGTCAGGCAGCCGAGGGCGCGCGGGCGGTGTTCAGCGTCCAGATGCCGGACATGTCGGGTCCGCAGCCGGATTTCGCGGGCGAGGCGGCGCAGGGGGTGAACCTCATCGAGGCCGCGAGGGAAGCCGGGGTGCCGCAGTTCGTGCACACGTCCGTCACCGGGGCCGGGCAGCACACCGAAAGCCCCGGCTGGGCCGAGGGACGCTGGGACTACCTGGAACCCGCGCTGACTGCGAAGACCGCGGTACAGGATCGGCTGCGCGAGGCCGGTTTCCCGCACTGGACGCTGCTCAAGCCGGGATTTTTCATGGAGAACTTCCTGCCGTCCACGGAGTATCTGTTCCCGCGCGGCGTCGAGGGAGGGTTGGTGACCATCCTGCGCCCGGAGACGCGGCTGTCGCTGGTCGCGGTCCGGGACATCGGCCGCGCAGCCGCCGCAGCCATCGCCGACCCGGAGCGGTTCCACCGCGTGGAACTGGAACTGGCCAGCGACTTCCGTCCGATGACGGACATCGCCCCGATCCTTGCCCGGGTCCTCGAGGTGCCGCTGCCGGTGCCGGACATGACCGTGGAGGAGGCCATCGCCGCCGGAATGCCGCCGATGGGCCATTCCCACGCCCGGCTCAACGAGGTGGGCCAACCGGCCCGGCCCGAGTTCGCCCGCGAGTTGGGGATCCCGCTGACGACCTTCGAGGAATGGGCGGAGACGACGATGCGCGCGGACGCTTGAGGAAGTGTCGCGGAGCCGGGGGATTGCCGGCGCGACCGCTCTGTTTGGGGTGTCGTGCAGCCTTCTCGGGGCGGCCTCTTCGTGGGGCGGTTCGGTGTGTGAGGTCGGTGGGTCTCTTCGCGGGGTGGCATGGGCCGGGGTGTCTGCCGGTCGTCTGGTGGAGCGGTTTGGTGTGTGAGGTCGGTGGGTCTGTTCGCAAGGCGGCATGAGCCGGGATGTCTGCCGGTCGTCTGGTGGAGCGGTTCGGCGAGGGACGCGAGTCGGTCTGTTCCTGGGCGGCTTGGTGGGGTGTTAGCTGATCGTCCCGTGGGGCGATTCGAGGCGTGGTGGTAGCAGGTCTCTTCATACGGCGGCTCGGCGTCGACGTCAGCCCGTCCCCCGCAGAACCGTTTGGTGCGTGACGTCGCCGGTCTCCGCACGGGGCGGCTCGGTGCGGGGCGTTCGCTGGTCTTCTCGTGGGGCGGGGTTGACCGGTCCGCGCCGGGACGGCTCGGTGTGGGACCCTCAATCGGTCTCCTGGTGGAACCGCTCGGCGTGGTACGTCAACCGGTTTCCTCTCGGAACCGCTCCGCGAACCAATCGGCAGCGAATGCGGTCCGCTGGGCTGCGTGGTTGTAGATCGTGTGTTCGCCGTCTTCCCAGACCTGCAGGTGCGCCACCCCCTCAGCGGCCGCGAGGAATGGTTTCTGCTCCTCCAGCCGCACGATGGGGTCCGCGCCGCCGTGCAGGACGAGCACCGCGCCCCGGATCCGGTCGTCTGCACGCAATGCCAGCCGGGCGAAGTTTTCTTGCACTGCTTGGTGATCGCGGGTACCGAGCATGGCGCACGCCTGCTCGTCGAACGTCCGGAACCCGAGCAATCGCGGCGTCGCCGGGGCGCCATTGATGCACACCGCGGCCACCCGGGGGTCCGACGCCGCCGTGGTACCCGCGTAGAGGCCGCCCATGCTGTTGCCCCACAGCCCGACGGGGCCGTGGAGAAGTGCGTGGTCGACGAACGTCGAGTACGCGGCCCGGACGTCGACGTCGAGCAGCACACCGCCGTGCATGCGCGTCTCGCCTTGCCCGGGACCTTCCGCCAGCAATGCCGCCATGCCGCGACGGGTCAACGCGTCAGCGAGTGAAAGATATGTTGCGCCCCAGCCACTTTGCCCTCCGAATACCACCACTGTACCGGCGATCGGGCCGGTCGGGCGGATCAGCCACCCGAACAGGCGACCCCCGGCGAAGGGCAGCTGGACCCGTTCCCACTGCGCAAGTTCGGCGGCGCGAGCGACGGCCGAGGTGAACCGGTCGTAGAGGGAGACCTTGCGGGGGACGTCGAAGTTGTACGCCATCTGCGCGAACAAGAGATCCGCTGCTGCATAACGCAATTCCTCGAGCGCGGTGACCGGGTTCGGCACCTGCCGGGCCAGCCGGACGTCCGCAAGTTGTTCTGCCGCACGATCCCACGCCTCCCCGGAAGCAGTACGGGCCTGCAGCGCAAGGACATCGGCGTAGTCCATGCCGCCGTCCAGCAACCGGGTCGGTGGCATGGCTCGCCAAAGTGCTTCGGCAGGGGCGACGCTCATGCGGGCACCGTCACGGACAGCCGCTGCCGGAGCTGGTCCACCGCTTCCGGCAGATCGGCGAGGGAACCGGCCCAGAACAGGTGGAAATCCGGGCGGCTGAGAAACGCTTCGACGCCATTCGAAGTGAACCAGCGATCGTAAGTGCCATCGACGTCCTCTGCCGCGGTGATGGTCGCGACTGTCGTGCCGATCCGGTCGAGGAACGCGCGCCGGTCGTCGTCCACCCACGCGGCACGGGATACCAGGCTGAAGCCGCCGCCGAGCACGTCGTCGAATCGGCCGACACCAGCGGAGGTACGGACATTTCCTTGCGGGGCAAGCGTTCCGGACAACGAACACCGGTCGTGGATCACCCCGGCAGTGATGGTCGGGAACGGCGGCGGAGGAGGAACGTTTCCGCTGCGGAACGCTTCGTCGCGCGCGGCGGCTTCGGCCGGGTCGTGGGTGTTGGCCACTTTGCCGAGTGCGGTGGAGATCTCGGTGATCGCGGTGGCGTGCGGTTTGCGCTCGGTTTCGTAGGTGTCGAGCAGGCCGTCACCGGCGAGGCCGCGCAGGACCAGGTCGAGTTTCCACGCGAGCGTGATGCCGTCGCGCATGCCAGAGCAGGCGCCCTGCCCGAGGTACGGCGGCGTGGTGTGGGCGGCGTCCCCGGCGAGCAGGACCCGGCCCTGCCGCCACGATTCGGCGATCCGGCCCTCGAAGGTGTAGACCACCTGACGCAGAATCCTTACGTCGTCCGGCCCGAGTCCATGCGTTTCCCGTAGCCAACGCCAGGCGAACTCCGGATTTTCGTACGCTGCAACGTCTTCTCCGGGCAGCACCGCCAGTTCGAAGCGCTGCCTGCTCCGCCCGATCGGCATGTGCATGTGCCCGCGCGCCGGATCGCAGAACTGGGTGACGTGGCTGAATCGTTTCGGCAACGGCCGCCGCCGTTCAGTGTCGATGTTCAGCCATCGGTCGTGTACGCCGTTGTCGCTGCGCTTTATCCCCAAAGCTGCACGCACAAAGCTGCCCGCACCGTCCGCGCCTACGACGTACTTCGCCGTCACGGTGCGTTCAGCGCGATCGTTCGACCGCGCGGTGAGCTGCACGCCGTCGGTTTCCGCGTGCAGGTCCACGATCTCCCAGCCCTGGTTGACCTCGACGTTCCCGGTCGCCCGTACGTGCAGATCGATGGCGTCCTCGATGTCCGGCTGGTAGATCGACAAATGCGCGGGATGCCCGCACGACGTCCCACGCCAGTCGAGTTCGATGAGCTGCTCGCCGTCAGCGCTGAAGTAACGATAATGCGGGAGCGGCAGTGCGTCGCGCAACGCGTGGCCGAGGTCGCCGACGGCCTGGACGATCCGCGCGGTCTCGCCGTCGATGTGCGTGAGCCGCGGCAATCCATACAGGTTCGGCCAGCGTTCGAAAACCGCGACGCGGTGCCCGCGCTTGCCCAGTGCCGAGGCGAGGACCAGTCCGGTCGGCCCGTAGCCCACGATTGCGACGTCGAAGTCGTGGTGCATTGCGTTGTCTCCCATCGGGAAGGGACCCGTGGGACGAGCGTAGGAACGAATGGCGCGTGCGCCGATCCGGCAAGCGACCGGACCATCCGCCTAGCGACAAGACTTCAGCGTCTCGGACGGCCGGACGCCATACCGCGCCTGGTACGCCCCGGCGAACCGCGGCACGTGACCGAAACCCCACTTCAGCGCGATGTCGGTGACCGTTGTACCAGGCGGGGCCGCCTGGAGGTCGGAGTGCGCGCGGGCGAGGCGGATGCTCTGCACGTACTCGCGCGGGCTGCAGCCGACGTACTCCTTGAAATGCCGTTGCAGCGACCGCGGCGTGGTCCCGGCTTCGAGCGCGAGCCGTTCGACGGACAGCTCGGCCGACGGGTCCCGCTCGATCAGCTCGACCGCCCGCTTGACCGGCCCGGACCGGCGCGGGCTCGTCTGCCGCTGTGCCAGCTCGTCGCGGTAGTTGTGCGGTTGCGCGAGCAGAAGCCCGGTCATCAGGAACCGCGACCACGGGTTGTCGCGGCCAGCGGCGGCCAACCCGGCCGGCTGGTCGAGGTCGTGTACGAGCAGCCGCACGGCCTGTGCCCAGGACGCGGCCGCCGGGCGTGACAGGTCCATGCCGGGTGCGAACCGGATCGGGGCCGCGATCGGCCGGTCGAGCAGCTCTTCGAGGTGCCGCTCCAGCGCGTGCCGTTCGACGCGGACGTGCAGCTGGCGGTACCCGTCACTGAGCTCCATCCGGGCGACCATGCCGGGGGAGAGGATGCCCGCGGTCGTCTCGTCGACGTACACCTCGTCACGATCCGCCTGCAGCAGGTTGGTGCCGCCGAACGCGAGGTTGACGTCGTAGTAGCCGACCTGTTCGGTGAGCTGGACCCGCAGCTCGGCGCCGGCATTCCGGCCGTACACGAGGGTGACGGCGCCGAGGTCGGCCATCGCGAGGTCGGTCTCCAGCCGGGTCTCCCGCCGCGTGGGCGCGAGCCGGTGCGGCGTGAGGTAGCGCGCCACCGTCGCCCGGAATTGCTCCAGGTCGGCGGTGTGCAGCACGGAGTACCGCTCGAGGGTCGCCACGTACTCCATGGTAAGCCGGTCAGGAAGGGGCAGCCCGCAATGGCGGCGGGAGCAGCCCGTCGGGGAGTGGACTGTCGTACGGCATGCCCCGCAGCCGCTCGTCGAACTCTGCGCGGGCGGCGGCGAGCAGCGATGGGTCGGTGAACGCGGCGACCGCCGTACCGGCCATGACCTTGGCCGCGTGCAGCATTCCCTTGTGCGCAGCGGGAAGTTTGCCTTGTGCGACACGTTGCCACGAGTGCGCCGGGGTGGCGAGCGCGTCGCAGGCGATGTGACACTGCGCGGTCGGGACCGTCCAGCTGACGTCGCCGACATCGGTGGACGTCCCGGCGATCGGCCGGTCACCGTTTTCGCGGAACGGCACGACGCCGTCGTGCAGCGGGCTCGGGTCGGCCGGGTCGATCTCCGCCGCTCGCCGGGCCGCGGCCACCTCGGCCGGGCCGGGGAGGAAGGCGGCCGCGGTGCGCCGGTCGGCATCGTCGAACGGGACCGGACCGAGTTTCTGCAGTACCTCGGACATCGCCCGGTCAAGGACGTCGTTGGCGAGCAGTTCGGAGCAGCCGCCGTCGTAGTCGATCGCCACCTCGGTTTCCGTCATGAGCGCCGCGCCCTCCGCGATCTTGCGTACCCGGTCGTAAAGGGCACGCATTTCGGCGACCGTCTGGGCACGGACGACGTAATACACCGAGGCATGCGCCGGTACGACATTCGGCGACACGCCACCGGCGTCGAGGATCGCGTAATGCACCCGTGCGGAGCCGGGCATGTGCTCACGCAGGAAGTTGACGCCGACGTTCATCAGCTCGACCGCGTCGAGCGCGCTGCGGCCGAGCTCGGGCGAGCCGCCGGCGTGCGATGCGCGGCCGGTGAAGTGGAAGTACGCCTGGCAGTAGGCGAGGGTGTGCCGCTGCGCGACGCGGGTGACGGCCGCCGGATGCCACGTGAACGCGGCGTCGACGCCGTCGAATGCCCCGCGTGCCACCATGAATGCTTTGCCTGCCGAAGCTTCTTCCGCGGGACAGCCGAAATACCGGACCGTTCCGGGAAGATCGTGCGCTTCCAGGTACTCGGCGGTGAGGACTGTCGCGAGCAGTGACGCGGTGCCGAGGAGGTGGTGACCGCAGCCGTGCCCGCAGTCGCCGGGGTTCGCCGGTTCGGGCTCGCGGACGGGCGAACCCGCCGCCTGGTTGAGCCCGGCGAGCGCATCGAATTCGCCGAGGAAGGCGATGACCGGGCCGCCGTGGCCGCGGTCGGCGCTGAACGCGGTGGGGATCCCGCCGATCTCGCGGGTGACCGTGAGCCCGTGTGCTTCGGCGACCTCGATCTGCGCCTCCACCGCGTAGTGCTCGGCCCACCGCAGCTCGGGCCGGGCCCAGATCCGGTCGCTCAGTGCGGTGAACTCTTGCTGGTACTGCTCGTTCATTGGGTGCGCTCGGACAGCAGCCGGATGGCCGATTCCCAGTAGTCCGCGCTGTGTGCGGCCAGCCGCCGTTCGGCCTCGTCCGCGTCGCCGCTCTCGATGGCCTGGCAGATATCGTCGTGCGCGGCCACCGACGCGCGCAGCGTGCCGGGTTGAGTGATCACCCGCTGCTGCAACGGATCCAGGATCGCGGTGTCCACCAGCTGTGACAGCATCTGCTCGAGCCGGGGGCTGTCGGCCAGCTCCCAGATCTTGCGGTGGAACGCGCGGTCGAGGCTGCGCTGCTTGTCGATCGACTGCCCTGCGGCGAACGCCTCGCCTTGCGCCTCGACGAGCCCGCGTAGCTCGGCGACCTGCTCCGGGCTGCCGAGGGTGGCCGCGCGCCGGGCCGCGAGCGTTTCCAGCCGGGTGCGGATCACGTACGTCTCTTCGATGTCACGCGGGCTCATCGTACGGACCATCCAGCCCCGCTGCGGCAGCGCGACCAGCATCCCGTCGTACTCCAGGCGCTGCATGGCTTCCCGCATCGGAGTGCGGCCCACGCCGAGCTGATCGGCCAGCACCAGCTGGCTGAGCATCGTGCCCGGCAGGATTTCCTGGTCTTGAATCTTGCGGCGGAGCCGCTGATAAGCCAGCTCTCGCTGCGGCTGATCTGCATCCACCCCTTGACTATAGGGCGTACCCGACTAACATACAACTCTCATATTAGCTGCCGACAGTTCGAGTACAGCTTGCCGACCGGGTGGGCGGCCCGGACGCAACCGGGTGCCATACCCCCCGGCCGCGACCGGCCGCCCGGCGTCCTGCCCGCGCGGTGTCCATCGGGTGAGGGTGTCGGATCACCCCGCGATTTCGCAGAGGAGTCCGTGGATGTCGAGTTCGGCCGATATCGCCGTGGTCGGAGCCGGTCCGGTGGCGCTTTCGCTCGCCGCGCTGCTGGTCGGCCGGGGCCGGAAATGCGTGGTGGGCAACCGATCGCCGGAACGGCTCGGCCCGATCCGGCAGCGCGGCGGCGTCGAGGTCGACGGTGATCTCGACCCGGGGTTCGTGCCCCTGCCGGAATTGACCACCGACCTCGGGCAAGCAGTCCGCGACGCGTCGCTGGTGCTGTACGCGCTGCCCGCGTTCGCCCACCTCGACGCGTTTCTCACCACCCTGCCGCACCTCGGCGCGGGTACGCGCGTGGTGTTCCTCAGCGGCTCGGGCGCCTCGCTCGAAGCGGCTTGCCGGGCAAGGGAATCCGGCCGTGGGTACGACGATCTGGCGTTCGGCGAGACCGCGACCCCGCCGCTGTCCGCCCGCATGACCGGCCCCGCGTCAGTACGGGTGAAACTGCATGCCACCACGCGATTCGGGGCGTTCCCCGGGATCAACACCGAACGGATCGCAGACGAGCTGGCGCAGCTTTTCGCCGTCACGGTCACGCCGACGGCGCTCGATCCCGCTGTCAACAACCCGAACTTCCTGATCCACCCGGCGCCGATGCTGCTCAACTACGCCGAGGTCGAGCGGTCGCGCGGCGAGCTCTCGCTCATCAACGAAGGGATGACCGAGGGCGTGCTGCGCGTGCTCGACGCGGTGGACGCCGAGAAAATGGCGCTGCAGCAGGCATTGGGCCTCGAAGTGCTGCCCATCGACCGGTTCTACGAGCTGGCCGGCACAGGCGCGGGCGTGTACCGCAGCCCGGGCGAGAACTTCGGGGCCGGGTACCGCGACCGGATCTGGGACCGCTACATCGACGAAGACGTGCCGTACGGGACGGTCCTCTACGCGTCCCTAGGGCGGCTGGCCGGGGTGCCCACCCCCGTTTCGGACGGCATCAACCGGCTCCTTTCCGTTGTGAAACAGACGGATTTCGAACAGCGCGGACGTTCTCTGGCCGCGCTCGGGCTCGCCGGGCTGGACCGCGCGGCGGTACCGGCCTACCTGCGCACCGGGGACCGGTAGCGGCTGATGCACCACGACCACGATGGGAGAGTCAGGATGAGCAGACTCCGGAAGTACCGGCTCCTCGCCGGTGGCATCGCCGTAGCGCTGGCGGTCACGGCCTGCGGCGGCGGGCCTGCCGCGGCGCCCGGCGGATCCACGGGTACCCTGCACGATCTCCTGCCCGAGGAGGTCAGCTCGAAAGGCGTGCTGGTGGTCGGCACTGGCACCACGTACGTACCGGTGAATTTCCTCGCCGACGACAAGAAAACCATGACCGGATTCGTCCCGGAGATCATCGAGGCGATGGCGGCGGAGCTGAAGATCAAGGTGGAGTGGACGCATACCCAGCTGGCCTCGATCCTCACCGGGGTGTCCTCGCGCAGGTACGACGCGGGCATCATCTTCGCGGACACGAAACAGCGCGAACAGGCGGCGTCTTTCCTTGCCCTGTACCAGGAAGGCCGCCAGTACCTGGTGCGCGCCGACTACAATGGACCCGAAGTGCCGCCGTGCGGGGCGTCGATCGGGGTCAACAACGGCAGCGTCGACGCCGCCCGGATGCCAGCGCTGTCCAAGACGAACTGCGAATCGAAGGGACAGCCGGCGTACCGGATCGCGTCGTACCCCAGCACGGCCGCGAGTGAGCTGGCCCTGCGCAGCGGGCGCGTCGAGTTCGTCCCGTCCGGCGCGATCAGCCTGGCCTACCTGGTCAGCCACACCAGCGGCGTCAAGGTGCTCGGCAGCCAGGTCGATCCGGCGTACTACAGCATGGGAATCGCGCGGGACAGCACAAAACTGATCGACGCGTTGAAGGCGGCGTTCCAGCAGGTCGTCAAATCCGGCGCATACGGCAGGATCATGGCCAAGTGGAACGTCTCCGGCTTCGCCATCGACAAGCCGATGGTCGACGTGGCGGAGTCATGAGCGGCCCCGTCGTGCACGCGCCGGAGGTGCCGGTGACCTCCGACGCGGACTCCGCGGACCGGGTCGCGCGCCGGTACCACGTCTGGCGATGGGTCAGCGTGGTGGTGCTGGTGGTGCTGCTCGTGTCGTTCGTCCGGTCCGCGGCCACCAACCCGCGGTTCGAATGGGACATGTTCGGCAGCTACCTCTTCAGCGACACCATCCTGGACGGCGTGCGCATCACCGCGATCCTCACCGTGGTCTGCATGCTGATCGCGATCGTGCTCGGCGCGGTCCTGGCGGTGATGCGGATGTCGTCGAATCCGGTGCTCGTCGCGCTCAGCACCGGGTTCGTGTGGCTCTTCCAAGGCACGCCGATGCTGGTGCAGCTGCTGCTGTTCTACAACATCGCGGCCGTGTACCCGAAGCTGTCGCTGCACATCGTGTTCCTGCCGCCACTGTTCGAGGTCGAGGCGAACACGGTGATCACCGCGATGGTAGCGGCGGTGCTCGGGCTCGGGCTGCATGAAGCGGCGTACATGGCGGAGATCATCCGTGCGGGCATTTCCGGCGTCGATCGCGGGCAGAGCGAGGCCGCTCGGGCGCTCGGGATGTCGCGGTGGCACACGTTCCGGCGGGTGATCCTGCCGCAGGCCGCCCGGCTGATCGTGCCGCCGACGTCCAGCCGCACGATCGGCTTGCTGAAGTACACGTCGCTGGTCAGCGTGCTCGGGCTCGGCGACCTGCTGTACAACGCCGAGCAGGTCTACTCGCAGAACTTCAAGCCGATCCCGCTGCTGCTCGTCGCGTCGCTGTGGTACCTGGCGATCACCACGGTGCTGATGGCCGGACAGTCGTGGCTGGAGCGGCGGTTCGGGCGTGGGTTCGATCGCGGGGCAATCCGTCCGGCGCGGGCCCGCCGGTCGCTGCGTTCGGCCGGGGGTGCCCGATGAGCGACGTACTGGTGGAAATCCACGACGTGCACAAGGGCTACGGCTCGGTGTCCGTCCTCAATGGAGTGAGCATGCAGGTCCGCCGAGGGGAGGTGACGTGTGTGCTCGGCCGGTCCGGTTCGGGCAAGACCACGTTGCTGCGCAGCGTGAACCACCTCGAGCGGATCGACGCGGGCTGGATCCGGATCGACGGCGAGCTCGTCGGGTACCGGCGCGGCCGCCGGAAGTTGCGCGAGCGGCCGGACCGGGAGGTCGCGCGGATGCGGTCGGAGGCGGGCATGGTTTTCCAGCAGTTCAATCTGTTTCCGCACATGACGGTGCTGGACAACGTGATCGAGGCGCCGATGCGGGTGCGCGGGATGCCGCGCGCGGACGCGGTCGCGCGAGCCCGTGAGCTGCTCGACCAGGTCGGGCTGGGGCCGCAGGCGGAGATGTACCCGCGGCGGTTGTCCGGCGGTCAGCAGCAGCGCGTCGCGATCGCCCGTGCGCTGGCGATGTCGCCGAAGCTCATGCTGTTCGACGAGCCGACGTCGGCGCTCGACCCGGAACTCGTCGGCGAGGTCCTGCAGGTGATGCGGCGGCTGGCGGGTGAAGGGATGACCATGATGGTGGTGACGCACGAACTCGCCTTCGCCCGTGAGGTCGCGGATTCGGTGGTGTTCATGGAAAACGGCCGGATCGCCGTCACCGGCACCCCCGGCGAGGTGCTGCGTGATCCCGGGCATCCGGGACTCGCGGCGTTCCTTTCGCGGTTCAACTGACCTGCTGCCCCGAGGAGACCGGGTGAAATTCGGCTTTTCGCACCATCCGACGAATCCGTACCGCGAGCACGTGGAGCTGGTGCGCGCGGCCGAGGGAATGGGGTTCGACCACGCGTGGGTCCCGGACCAGACGTTCCTGCGCGACCCGTACGTCCTGCTGGCCGCGATGGGATCGGCGACGAGTTCGATCACGCTGGGGCTCGGCGTCACCAACCCGTACACGCGACATCCCGCGATCGCCGCCCGGGCCATCGCGACCGCGGAGGAGTTCGCCCCGGGCCGGACCGTGTTCGGGATCGGGGCGGGTAATCCGAAGGAGGTGGTGCGCGCGCTGGAGCTCCAGGATTCCTTTGTGGTGGCCCGATGCGAGGAGATGGCGGCTGCGGTGCGGGCGTTGCTGCGCGGCGAGACGTTGGCAGTCGACGGCGAGCATTACACGTATCACGATGTCCGGCTCGGGTTCGAGGTGCCTCGTCCCATCCCCCTGTACCTGGCCGGGCGGGGGCCGAAAATGCTGCGGGCGGCGGGCCGCGTTGCCGATGGGGTGATCGTCGGCAGTATCGCCACCGAATCCGGGTACCGGTATGCGTTGGAGCAGGTGGCGAAGGGTGCGGCGGACGTCGGCCGGTCGATGGCGGAGCTGGATCTGGTGGCGTGGACGGTGGTCGAGGTGACCAAGGACCGGGCGCGCAGCCTGGGTAAGTACCGGGGTCAGATTGCGCACATCATCGCGAACGCGCCGGACAGTGCGTTGCGCCGGATCGGGGTTCCATGCGTTGCTGCGGCGGCGATCAAGGAAGCGTACCGTGGGAGTGGGTCGGCCGGTGCTTTTGTCACTGACGAGTGTGTCGATGCCTTCGCGGTGATCGGTGACGCGGATTATTGCCGACGGCGGATCTCGTACTTGGCCGAGGTGGGGGTGAGCCAGGTTTCCGTTCTGCTGCCTTATGATCGTGGGCTGGATGAGTATCGGGTTCAGCTCGAAGTTTTTGCCCGGGAGATTGTCCGGCACTTCCGGTGAGTATTTCGGGGGACGCGCTCGGCGGCGCGTCCCCCTCGTGGTTCAGCTCACGGTGAAGGTGCCGATTTCGTGGGCGGCAAGCACTTCCGGGTCCACTGCGGCGCCGAGGCCGGGCGTGTGCGGGACCATCAGCTGTCCGCCGGTGAATTCGATCGGTTCCCTCCCGAGTTCCGCGGTCAGCAGGAATTGGGCCGCCTGCTCGCCGCCCATCGTCACGCTGGGGCTCGAGCAGCCGAAGTGCAGGCACGCCCGCGCAGCGACCGGGCCTTCGAGCGCCCCGCCGACGTAACAGCGGAGCCCGGCCGCCTCGGCGACGTGGGTCATCCGCTTGGCCGCCGAAATTCCGCCGCCGGTGTTGATGTACACGCTGATCAGCGACGCGGCCCGGGCCTCGGCCACGCGGTGGACTTCTTCCGGGCTGTTGGCCGATTCGTCGGCCATGATCTCCGTGGTGACGCGCGTGCGGACCTCGGCCATCCCGGCGAGATCGTCGGCGTGCACGGGTTGTTCCATGAACTCGATGCCGTACTCCTCCATCGCGAGTGTTGCGCGGACGGCCTCGCCGACCTGGTAACCCTGGTTGGCGTCGGCGCGGATCCGGACGTCCGGGCCGACGGTCTCGCGCACTGCCTCGAAGGCCGCGATGTCGTCGTCGACGTTGTCCCGTGCACCGACCTTCACCTTCAGGATCGTGAAGCCGCGGGCAACCATTTTCTCCGCCTCCGCACAGAGTTCGGCGAGCGGCATGATGCCGAGCGACCAGCTCAGCGGGATTCCGGGCCGCACGAGCCCGCCGAGCAGCTGGTACACCGGCACGCCGAGCGCGGTGCCGGCCAGGTCGTACAACGCCATCTCGACGGCACTTTTCGCGCGCGGGTTCCGGGGCAGCGTCCTGTCCATGACCGCCCGGACTTCTTCGATGGCGAAAGGGTCTTTGCCGAGGACGGCCGGTACCAGCCGGTCGCGCAGCTGCAGGGCGACAGTGTCCTGGGTTTCGCCGGCGTGCGAATGCCCGACCATGTGCGGTGCCTCGCCCCAGCCGGACACCCCCTCGTCGGTGCGCACCTCGAGGAACACCGATTCCTGGTACCGCGTGGTGCCGATCGCCATCTTGTGGCTGCGGCTCGTGGGGATCCGGGTCAGGTGCAGACGGGCTCCGACGATCTTCATGCGTGATCCTGCCTCTCGTGCCGGAATGCGGGCATGGACCGCGGGTGCGGTCCATGCAGCGGGGGAAGTTCTTGCACTCTAGGAGAAATACACCTAGGATTCAACTAACATATTAGGTGGCGGCCGAGTGTCGCGGAAGTGTTCGCCGCGGATCTTCACGGCTGGCTCGGGTGTCGATCGCAGAAGGAGCGCACGATGGCAGTCAGTGCACAGGAAACGGTCAGCACGACGGACCTCTATCGGGACGCAATCGTCGTCGACGCTTCGATCGCGCCGCGGATGGACGAGGCGCAGATCGAGCGGATGACGGCGGCGGGCGTCACGGCGGTCAACTGGACGGTGTGCAGTCCACACGCGGAATTCGAGGCCGCGCTGGCGGAAATCGCCGCGGGGCTGGAGGTGATCGAGCGGCACGCCGACCGGCTGCTGCTGGTCCGCCGCGTGGCGGACATCGCCGAGGCGAAGCGGACCGGACGGGTCGCGGTGATCCTCGGCCCGCAGAACCTGCGTCCGGCGCATCCGGGGAAGTTCGCGATCCGGGTGCTGTCGGAGCTGAACGTGCGGATCTGCCAGCTTACCTACAACGAGCGCAACCTTTACGGCGACGGCGCGGCCGAGCCTGCGGACGCCGGGCTGAGCGTGGCCGGGCGCGACGCGATCGAGGAGATGAACCGGCTGCGGATGGTCGTCGACATCTCGCATTGCGGTGATCGCACCACGCGGGAGGCGATCGACGCGTCCGCGCACCCGGTGGTCATCACCCATGCGAACGCGCGGGCGCTGCATCCGAGCCCGCGCAACAAAACCGACGGACATCTGCGTGCGCTCGCCGCGCGGGGCGGCGTGATCGGGCTGGCGTTGTGGTCGCCGATGCTTCGGTTCGACCGGTGGCCGGACGTCGGCGATTTCGTCACGCACGTCAAGTACGTCGCCGACCTGATCGGGCCGGAGCACGTCGGCATCGGGACGGACCACAACGAGAGTGCGGACCTCGAGGAGTGGACCCGGAACTCGAGCCGCGGGTCCGGCCGGTACCAGTCGGTGACGGGTCGGATGGGGGACTGGTACACCTACGAAACCCGTTGTGCCCGAGGGGGTTCGAGTGTGCTCAACCTTCCGGCGGTCACCGAGGCCATCGCCGCGAGCGGGTTCACTTCCGAGGAGATGAAGGGCATTCTGGGCGGCAACTTCCTGCGCGTTTTCGGTGCGGTGTGGGGCAGTTGAAACTTTTCTGGGGCAATTTCGCGGATCGAGAACCTGAAACGGAGGTGGCGCGTCTACCCCGATGGCGTGGTGCCCGGATCGATCACTGGTCGGGCGGGCGCCGGAGCCGGTAGAAAGGACTGAGTGTCCGGGGAGGGAGCACCCAGATGGGGTCGAGGTTCGTGCCGTCGGTGGTGATGGCAGTGTTGCTGGTGCTGGCAATGGTCCAGCCCGCTGCTGCTGCGCCGTCCCCTCCGCCGGGGCCGCCGGAGTGGCAGGTGACCGGTGGCAAGGTGGTCTGGACGGCGCCGAAGCCGCTGTTCGGCGATGCCGGGGTGGAGTTCTGGTCCGGCGGCAGGCTGCTCGGCCGGGCGCAGCCGGCGCAGGACCAGCGCACGTTTTCGTTGCCTGCAGCCGGGATCCGGGACGTACGTGGGCTGGAGGCGCGGGTCGGCGGCCAGCCGCGGCAACCCCCGCCGGCGGCGACGTCGAATCAGGTACCGGCGGTGCCGCCGGGTTTGCCCGCGAGTGCCACAGATCCGGGTAAACCGGGGCACTACGAGACGATCAAGGGCGAGTACTCGCTCGATCCGGTGCGGCTGCCGGGGCTTGACGGGCCGATCGAGATGCAGGGCGTCGTGGTGGCGCCCAAGCATGCGGTCGGTGTCCGGCCGCTGGTGCTGTTCCTGCACGGCAGGCATGCGCCGTGCTACTACCCGGACAAGCCCGACGTCCCCACTACGTGGCCGTGCCCGGTGGGCAGCCTGCCGATCCCGAGCCATCGCGGTTACCTGCAGACGCAGGAACTGCTGGCGTCACAGGGATATGTCACGGTGTCGATCGCCGCGAACGCCATCAATGCGCTCGACTTCGCGGTGCAGGACGGGGGTGCGCAAGCGCGGTCCTCGCTCGTTCGGCGGCATCTCGCGCGGTGGGCGGACTGGTCGGGTGGCGCACGCCCGTCGGCGCCGGGGATCGTGCGGGACGCGCCGATCGCCGATCTGTCGAACGTCCTGCTGGCCGGGCATTCCCGGGGAGGGGAAGGGGTGAACCGGGCGGCGCTGGACAGCCTGTACCCGCCGCCGGGGGACACCGGGTTCACCGGCCCGGTCCGGTGGAAGATCCGGGGCACCGTCTTGATCGCGCCCACGGCGTTCGGGATGAACCCGGCGCCGGACGTACCGTCGGTCACGCTCCTTCCGGCGTGCGACGGGGATGTCGCGGATCTGCAGGGACAGCAATACATCGACGCGGCCCGCGGCGTCAGCCGGGACAAGGCATTGCACAGCGCGCTCTACATCGGCGGCGCGAACCACAACTACTTCAACGCCGAGTGGACCCCGGGCCTGGCCGTGGCGCCGGCCCACGACGACATGCGGCCCGAGAAACCCGACCCGAACTGCTCACCCGGCGCGGCGGGGCGCCTCACCGACGCACAACAGCGCGCCGTCGGTGCCACCTACGTCGCGGCGGCCGCACATCTGTTCCAGGAGCACGATCTGCGGGTACAGCCGTTGCTTGACGGTTCGGGTGTACGAGCGCCGTCCGCCGATCCGGCGCACGTGTTCAGCCATGCTTTGGGTGGCGCGCGGAAGCCGGTTCTGGTCCCGGGATCGGCCACTCAGGTGAGCGGCAGCGCGGACGTGTGCCGGCAGGTCGGTCCGGAGAAACCGGGTCCGGGGAATCTCGGTCCGGAGAAACGGTGTCTCAGCGACGAGGTGGGCCTCAAGTCTCCGCACTTCGTCGGCCTCAGTACGGCGCCCGATCCCACCCGGACGGCAGTGCACCTGCGCGGCGGTGGCCCCGCGGTGATCCGGTTGCCCGGCCCGGTTCCCGCCGCCGGCGCACGAGCGCTGACGATGCGGATCATCGCGCCGCAGAGCGCTCCTGCCCAGTCGTACGAGGTGGCGGCCGTCGATCCCGGCGGCAGGCGGACCGCGCTCGGTTCGGTCACGGTCACCGGGTTGCCGGGGAGGGAAAGGGCGTTCTCGTACTGGGGTCAGGAGGTCCGGGTGCCGCTGCCGCCGCATCTCGATCTGGCCGGTTTGGAGTTCGTGTCCCGCACGGCCGGTGCCGAGGCGTGGCTGCTGGACGCGTACACCTGGCGGCCGGGCCTGCCGGACCCGGATCCGGCGCCGTTGACCCGCGTGGACCTGGGCACCATTTCGGTGGACGAGGGCGATTCCGGCGAGAAGACGTACCGGATCCCGGTCACCGTCACCGGGGACGGTGGTGGTGACCTGCGGGTCTTCCGGGCAGCTTCGACGCCGCAGGCCGGGGAGGAGTGGACGTACCAGGAGGTCTCGCTTGCGCCTGGGCAACACACCGTCGACATCCCGGCCACGATCACCGGCAACACCCGGTGGAGCTCGGACTACCGGATATTCGCCGATGTCAAAGCCACCCGCGGCGTTGTGGTGGGGGCGTACGAGGGCGACGTGAACGTGCGGAACGACGATCGGCCGCCGAAGGTCACGGTCAGCCCGGCGAGCGTGTCGGTGGCCGAAGGCGGAGCGCTCACCTGGCACGTGGCCCTGTCCGAGGTGGCCGACGCGGAGGTCCCGATCATCGCGACGGCGATGGTGCCCGCGTCGGGGCCGGAACTGCTCACCACGGACGTCGACCCGGAGTGGCTGAAGCGGTTCCGCCGCGCCCCGTTGCCCGCGGAGAAGCTGTCGGACGGGCTGCAGTTCGACGCGGTCATCCCGGCGGGATCGTCGAGCGTGGACCTGGTCCTGCCGACCCTGCGGCACGCCGGTGCCGATCCCGCCAAGCACGTGAAACTGCATGTCACCAGCTATCCGGAGGAGGTGAGTCCCGAGGTCGACGTCACCGGCACGGTCACCGACGCCGGTTGATCGGTTTTCCGTTGCAGCAGCAGGACAGTGCTGTTCTCGGCGACCATGGTGTAGTCCGTTTCCTGCAGCCGCTTGAGGAGGTCGGCCTGCTCGGACACGCTCAGCGGCCAGGCTTTCTCCGGTTTGGTCGCGGCAATCCACTCCGGACGTTCGGCCTGGTTGGGGTAGGTCGGGTAGAAGAGCACGCGGTGCCTGCTCGTCAGGTGCGGCGCCAGCCGGTTGGCCGCGGCGACGGTGGCGCCGTCCGGGATGCGGGTGAGGATCTGGTCCGCGGCAGCCTGCTGCGCAGTGGTCCAGCGCGGCTGGTTGTCGTGCACCATCCAGACGGTCGTCGCGCCGATCGCCGCGACCACTGCGCAGATCGGCACGGCCCGGCGTGGCCACGGCCGCCGCATGCGGGTGATGCCGTCGAGGGCGGCGAGGAAGACGATGGGGATGAGCACGGCGTCGTAGTAGAACGAGGGAGTCCAGTAGAAGGTGAAGTCCGAGATCATCCGCCACCCGAGGGTCGGGATCACCAGGATCACGAGTGGCGAGCGCAGCGCGACGAATGCGGTGGGCGCGAGGAGCACGGTCAGGGTCAGCAGCTTCATGCCGATCCCGTCGAAGGGTGCGAGGTGCGAAAGCTTGTCCCCGTAGGCGTAACCGCCGCGGCTGTTGATGGCCGGAAGCACCACCTTCATGATCAGTCCGGTGGTGAGCACCCCGGCCGCGACGGTCGCCCAGCCGAGCCGCCGCTGCCCTTGCCACACGAGGTAGACCCCGATCGCCGCAATCGTCATCGGCAGGTCTTCCTTCACGAGCACGAGCGGCGCCGCCCAGGCGACCGCCGCGCCCCACTGGCGACGGTAGAGCCGCTCCACCGCGAACGCGAGCAGCGGCACGGCGAAGCAGACCTCGTGGAAGTCGCAGGTGATCGTCCGCACGAGCCCGGCCGACAGCACGTACCCGGCCGCCACCGCGAGCCCCGCATTCCGCCCGAGTACCCCGACCGCGACCCGGGTCACCGGAATCGCCGACACCGCAATCAACGCAGCCTGCGCGACCAGCAACGTCACCGCCGAGGGCCACAGCAGATAGAACGGCGCGAGCACGGCCAGGATGGGCGAGAAGTGATCCCCGAGCAGCGGGTAGCCGGGCATCTTGAGGTCCGATACCGGCCACTGCCCCTCGGCATAGGACCGCACCGCCTGCTCGAAAAGCCCGAGATCGAGGCCGGTGGTCTGAAAGGTCCGCTGCAAGGTGACCGACCAGACGGCATAGATGACGAACGCAACCCCCGCCACCAGATAGGGCAACCCCCGCCGGCCACCGCCACCCACACGGTTGCTGCTGTGCGCAGTACCACCCTGCGCTTCCCCACCGGGCACCGCAGACCGGGTTTCCGACTCGATCATGGACCCCTCCGTGTCAGGCAGTTACGTCCTGTAACACGGTGTAAGATCGACGGCGGGAAAACGTCCGATCGACGGCCGCACCCGGTCCTGCACGAAGAGGATCAGGGTCCACCCGCAGGAGGACCCCGCATGAGCCCGCAGTCGTCGCCGAGGTTCCGAGACCCGGGCCTGACCTGCCGATTGCTGGGCGGCTGGCTGGTCTCGATCTGCCGACCGGTGCGCAGCTGGCTGGTCCCGTTCTGCCGACCGGCGCGCGGCTGGCTGGTCCCGATCTGCCGACCGGCGCGCGGCTGGCTGGTCCTGATCTGCCGACCCCTGCGCAACCGGACGTCGCGACCCGCCTCACCGCCACCGGACGTCGCGACCGGCCTGAGCGCCACCGGACCAACCGCCCCTCGCGGAGCAACGATGACCGAGCCCACCACCCGGCTGGCCATTCCGCCCGGGACAGTCCACACGGAACAGTCGGCGGGCAACCGCAACGGTGCGTCGGCGGATCCGTCCACTTCGGACTTGCCGGCGCGGGGTCGGCGTGGTCACCTCGACGGCCCCGCACCCCAGACCGGCGCCGCCGACCTTGCCCGGTCCCCAGCCGTCCGATCCGTCACCCTCGCCGGGCCACGACGCGCCTGCCGCGGCCGTCGCACCCGAAGCAGCAGTGCCACTTTGGCAGGCGGGTAGCCAATGCGCAGGTTCTTCGAGTGGACCGGGGCAAGGCCGTTGGCCACTGACGTGCTGATCGTCGTCGTGCTCGGTGGGTTTTCCGTGTTGAGCGTGCTTTTCTCGCGGGAAAAGCAGTGGGCGATCGCGGTGCTGGGAGTCGTGTTGGTGGCGCCGGTTTTCGTGCGGCGTAAGGCTCCCGTTGCGGCGATGCTGGTTTCACTCGGCACTCTGCTCGTGCAGATCCTGTTGCCGTTGCCGTTGGCCGGGAAGATGATGCCCGCGAATCTTGCGCTGGCCGTCGTGATCTACTCGGTCGTCCTGCACGGGCGTGCGGTCGTGACGTGGGGCGGCGTCGTCGCGGCGGAAGTCTTGTTCGTGTTCTGGGCCGGCGACCTGGGGTCGACGATCTGGCTCATCCTCTTCCTCATGCTCACCGGCATCTTGATCGCCGCGGTAGCGATGGGCGAGGCGGCCAGCATCCGGCTGCAGCAACTCGCCGACGCACGCGCGCACGCCCGCGACGCCGAAGAACGCCGCGACGCCCTCGCCCGGGCCGCGGTCGCCGAGGAGCGCACGCGGATCGCCCGCGAGATGCATGACATCGTCGCGCACGCCGTGGCCACGATGGTCATGCAGTCCGAAGGCGCGCGGCTGCTCGGCGCACGCGATCCCGTCGCGGTCGACGCAGCGCTGCGCACGATCGGCGTCACCGGCCGGACTGCGATCACGGAACTCCGCAGCATCCTCGGAGTCCTGCGGGAAGCCGAGACCGGCACGGCACCACAGCCCACAGTGGACACTCTGGACGAGCTGGTCACCCAAGTCCGCGCCGCCGGACTGGAGGCGGAGCTGACCGTCAAGGGCGACACCGCCGACGTACCACCCGGCGCGGCAATGACGGCGCACCGGATCGTCCAGGAAGCACTCACCAACGTGCTCAAACACGCACCGGTCGGCGCGCGGTGCACGGTCACCGCGGACTACGGCAATTCCGGAGCCCGCGGCCGGGAGATTTTGATCGAGGTCCGCAATGACGGCGGCCGCCCGGCAGAGAGCAGAGGCCCTGGGGACGAGGTGCGTTCGGTGGGTGCCGGTGGTGGGGCGGATGCTGGGGATTCCGGGGATGGGGTGCGTTCGGTGGGTGCCGGTTATGGGACGGATGCCGGGGATTCCGGCGATGGGATGAGTTCGGTGGGTGCCAGTAGCGAGCCGGAAGCCGGGGATTCCCGAGACGGGATGCGTTCGGTCGGTGCCGGTGGTGGGCCGGGCGTCGGGGGTCTCGGCGAAGGGGCGCCGTCGGCGGGTGGGGCGGATGGCGGGAGTTCCGGCCCCGATGTGCCTGAAATCAACGGCGATGGCGCGCGGGTCGCGGAAGTGGACGGTTCGGCGGCGGAGATGCGTAGACCGGCTGGTGCGGGCGGCGGGACCCGCCCTGAAGACCTTGTGGGAGCTGAGGATCGGGTGCGGGAGTTGGGCGTCGGGGACGACAGGTCGCCAGGACTGCGTTCCGGCGAAGGGACCGGTGGACAAGCCCGGCAGGCGGGACCTGCCGGGTCCGGTTACGGTATTGCCGGGATGCGGGAGCGTGCGTTGATGTTCGGTGGCAGCTTCGTGGCCGAGGGGCAGGTCGGCGGGGGATTCGTGGTCGCTGCCCGGTTTCCGTTTCCCGATGGGAAAGAGGCCCGATGACTGCGCCCAGCCGGGTCCTCATCTGTGACGACCAGGTTCTCATGCGGGGCGGCCTCCGGATGGTCGTGGACAGCGCCGACGACCTCACCGTCGCCGGGGAAGCCTCGGACGGCAAGGACGCCATCGCGCAGGCGGCGGCGCTGCGTCCGGACCTCGTCCTCATGGACATCCGCATGCCGGGACTCGACGGCGTCGAGGCGACGGCGCGGATCTGCGCTGCGGATCCGGACGTCAAAGTCCTTGTCCTGACCACTTTCGACCTCGACGAGTACGTGGTCGCGGCCACGCAGGCCGGTGCGGGCGGGTTTCTGCTCAAGGACGCCAGCGGGGAGGAGATGCTGGTCGCGATGCGCGCGGTGCTGCGGGGGGACCGGGTGCTCGCGCCGGTGGTCGTCGAGCGGATGATGGAGCAGTACCTCAGCAGGCAGGTCGTTCCGGTGGCCGACCCGCGGCTCGCGCGCCTGACCGACCGGGAACGGGAAGTGCTCGTGCTGGTCGCCCGCGGGCTGCACAACCACGAAATCGCCGAGCGGATGTTCATCGGGGTCACGACGGTCAAGACGCACCTCGGCCGGATGCTGCACAAGCTCGGCCTGCGGGACCGTCTGCAGGCGGTGGTGTTCGCGTACGAGAGCGGGCTGGTCAGGCCGGACGGCCGGTGAATTGCCCGGTGGGATTGGCAGGCCTGCCGCGGAATCGGCGGGTCGGTGACGCCGACGGGAGCCCGGTGGGCGGGTTACTTGCGGCTGATCGGGCTGGAGGCGTAGTGCGTCGACCGGAAGTCCGGTGAAATGCGGGGGAAGCTCGCTGACCGAAACGGCAGCGCAGGGAGCCGATTGGCAGCCCGGCGAGTGAGCCGGGACCCGGCGAGTGAGCCGACCAGGAGCCTGGTGGGGCAGAGGAGGCAGGGACTCAACCGGGGAGCCCGGCGAGTGAGCAACCTGGTGGCAGGCGGGGGTTCGGTGGCCGGTCAGCAGGGCCGGAGGTCAACCGGGAGCCCGGTGGGTGAGCCGGAAGCCCGGTGACCGAGCCGCCACGCAGCGGGGCAGCAGAAACCCCGATGGGTGAGCCGGGAGTCTGGTGAAGCTCGCTGACCGGACCTGGCAGCACCGGGAGCTGACTGGACCTCCGGTGAGCAGGCCGTGAGGCTGGGGCAGGCCCGCTGACCGGACCCGGCAGCGCAGGCAGCCGACCGGGGACGCCCAGCGGGGAAACCGATACCCCGGCACCGGATGTGCGTCCAGTGCCGGGGCAGGCACCTCAGAGCTCCGTCGACCGGCGGCGGATTGTCGGGGCGATGCGGGCCAGTGCGATGCCGGCGGCCAGCAGCGCGAAACCTGCCAGCAGGAGCCACAGCACGTTGACTCCGGTGAAGGCCAGGCCGCCGGTCACGCCGGCTGCGGAGGCGGCGCCGATCTTCTGATACATGGGTTTCTCTTTTCTCTCGGGAGGGTTTCACCAGCTCTTGCGGGTGCGCAGCAGCGCGTCCGCGTACGCCTTGACGTGGCAGGCTTGCAGGAAATAGTCCAGGACCAGCTCGTACATCGACGCGGCCAGGAGCATCTGCCGCCAGCCTCGGTAGCGGACCGTTACTACTCGCTCGACCACGAAAATCGACGAGATGGCCAGCCATGCCGGGTTCACCTGCAGGCCGCCGTGGGTGAGGCTCAGTGCGATGGCTGCCAGGTACAAGCCGGTCACCAGTACGCCGGCCATGGTCAATAGCTGCCGTCCCCAGTAGCGCCACGTGATGTGCGTCAGTCCATATTGGACGCAGTTCTCCACGGCGCCGCGCTTCCACCGCAGCCGTTGCGCCCACAGGGCTCGCCAGGTGGTCATGACTTCGGTTTCCAGCGTGCAGTCACTGGGCGAGATCACGCGGTGGCCCAGGTGCAGCAGGGCGAAGGTGAGTTCGTTGTCCTCGGTCAGCACAGTCGTGTCGTAGATTCCGCCGGAGCCGTCGCCGGTGGGGAGTTTTCCGGCCAGGCGGGCGGCCGCTACCTCGTGCAGCGTGCCGGCGCGGAACATTGCCGCGGTTCCCGTCAGTACCAGGCATTTCCCGCGCAGGCGGTGGACGTCTCGGGCGTAGCGGGCGTACTCGTTGCGCTGCAGGTGTCCTACGAAGCCGCCGCCTGCGCTGCCTCGGAAGACGCCGCCGACGCCGCCGTAGCCGCGGTCCAGGTGGCGTAGCCCGACGGTGACGAACTGCGGGTCCAAAGTGGAATCCGCGTCTTGCACGAGGACCACGTCGTCCTCGTCGAGCTGGGGTAGCAGCCAGGCCAGCAGCTGGTTGAGTGCACCGGCTTTCCGATGGGTGTTGCCCACGGAGGCGCGTACCCGTGCGCCCGCGGCCATGGCGATCGCGGCGGTGTCGTCGGTGCAGTTGTCGGTGACGACGAAGACCTCGTCGACCTTACGGTCCTGCGCGCGCAATGCGGCGATGGTCTGCGCGATCTGCGCTTCTTCGTCGTGCGCGGGGATCACGGCCACGACCCGCGGACCGCCGGAACGGTGCCGTCCGGCCCGCGGCTGGGCGAGCGTGGGTGCAGACATGGGCGAAGGTCCTTCGTCGGGAGCCATCGTGCGGCCGGGCAAACCGCACTCGACCCGTACTTCGCCAGTTGACACGGAACGCTACACAGAAAATCATCAGTTCACCCTGTTGGGGGAGTTTAACCACCCGCCGGTGCGGGTTGGACAGCGATGAACTGGGGTTTCCCCGAACGGTAGCGCTCCGTGACAGTCACTCTGCGTGGAAAACAGCCCTCATCCGGCCCAGCGTTCGAAAATTGCGGCGAGCCCCTGTCCGCCGCCGATGCACATGGTTTCGAGGCCGTAGCGGGCCTCGCGGCGGACCATCTCCCTGGCCAGCGTGGCGAGGATCCGGGTGCCGGTGGCGCCGACGGGGTGCCCGAGCGAGATGCCGGACCCGTGAACGTTGACGCGTTCGAAGTCCTTCGCGCCGAAACCCCATTCGCGGGTGCAGGCGAGGGCTTGGGCGGCGAAGGCCTCGTTCAGCTCGATCAGGTCGAGGTCGGCCAGCCCGAGCCCGGCGCGGTCGAGGGCGGCGCGGGTGGCGGGGACCGGGCCGATGCCCATCGTCCGGGGCGGGACCCCGGCGACGGCCCACGACACGAGCCGCACCAACGGGCGGAGGCCGAGGCGGGCGGCGTGGTCGGGGTGGGTGACGATGCACATTGCGGCGGCGTCGTTCTGGCCGCTGGCGTTCCCGGCGGTGACGGTCGCTTCGGGGTCCTGTTTGGACAGTACCGGTCGCAGTTTTGCCAGTGTTTCCAGGGAAGCGTCGGCGCGGGGGTGCTCGTCGGTGTCGACGACGGTTTCCCCGCGGCGGGTTTTCACCGCAACGGGAATGATTTCCTCGGCGAAGATCGGTTGCGCGGCGACTGCGCGCTGGTGCGAGGTAACGGCGAGTTCATCTTGTTCCGCACGGGAAATGGAGTACTCGCGACGCAGATTTTCGGCAGTTTCCAGCATTCCGCCGGGTACCGGATAATCGCGGCCGCCCGCGGTCACGCGTCCGCGGGCGAGACTGTCGTGCAGGGTGACGCCGTTTCCTTTGACCCCCCAGCGCATTTCCGCGGAATAAAAAGCGACATTGCTCATGCTTTCCGTGCCACCGGCAATCACCAGGTCATTCACCCCGGAGCCGACCTGCATCGCCGCCTGCAGAACGGATTGCAGGCCCGATCCGCAGCGCCGGTCGACCTGCATGCCGGGGACGGTGATCGGGAGCCCGGCGTTGAGGGCGACGACGCGGCCGATGGCGGGGGCTTCGGCGGTGGGGTAGCAGTGGCCGAGGATGACGTCTTCGACCGCGGCCGGGTCCAGGCCGGTGCGTTCGAGCAGGCCGCGCAGCGCAACTTCGCCCAGTTCCGCGGCGCTGAGTGGCTGCAGGCTGCCGCCGTAACGGCCGATCGGGGTGCGGACGGGCTCGCAGATGACGACGTCGCGCTTGTTCACATGAACCGCCCGCCGGTGACCTCGAGGACGGTGCCGGTCATGTAGGACGACAGGTCGGAGGCGAGGAACAACACGACGTTCGCGACCTCGGCGACCTCACCGGCGCGGCGCATCGGGATTTCGCTCATTTTCTGTTCCCACGCTTTCTCCGGCATCGCCTCGGTCATTGCGGAGCGGATGAGCCCGGGCTGGACGGCGTTGACCCGGACGCCGTGGTGGGCCATTTCCTTCGCCGCGGCTTTGGTCAACCCGACGATTCCGGCTTTGGCCGCGGAATAGTTGGTCTGCCCGACCATTCCGACCTTGCCGGACAGCGAGGAAATGTTCACGATCGCGCCGGATTTCTGTTCCCGCATGATCGCCGCTGCTTTCCGGGTGCCGTTCCAGGTGCCCTTGAGATGCACGGACACGACCTGGTCGAACTCGTCCTCGGTCATCGTCCGCATGGTGGCGTCGCGGGTGATGCCCGCGTTGTTCACGACCACGTCCAGCGAACCGAAATCGTCGACCGCGCGGGAGAGCAGAGTGTCCACATCGGACGCTTCGGTCACGTTGCAGCGCACGGCGGCCGCCACCTCCGGACCGCCGAGCCGCTCCACTGCGGCTTCGGTCGCAGCGAGATCGAGATCGCCCAGTACCACGCGGGCGCCCTCGGCCACGAAGCGTTCGGCGATGGCGTAGCCGATGCCCTGGGCGCCGCCGGTGACCACTGCGGTCCGGCTCTTCAGCAATGCCATGGGGGTCCTTTCAGGATTTCTTGCGCTCGGCGCGGTAGAGCGACCCGCCGATGATGAGCCGCTGGATTTCGCTGGTGCCCTCGTACAGCCGCAGCAGCCGGACCTCGCGGTAGATCCGTTCCACCGGGACCTCGCGCATGTAGCCGGTGCCGCCGTGGACCTGCACCGCCAGGTCGGCCACCCGCCCGGCCATTTCGGTGCAGAACAGCTTCGCCGCCGACGGGGTGACCCGGCGATCGGCGCCGCTCACGTAGGCGGCTGCGGCCTCGCGAACGAGCGCGCGGCCCGCAGCGACACCGGTGTACTGGTCGGCCAGCATTGCTTGCACCAGCTGGTGTTCGCCGATCGGGACGCCGCCCTGGGTGTTGGCGGCGGCGTACGCGACGGACTCGTCCAGCGCCCGCTGCGCGGTCCCGACCGCGAGCGCGGCGATGTGCACCCGGCCGCGGGCCAGTGAGGTCATCGCGGCGCGGTAGCCGACTTCTTCGGACCCGCCGACCAGCGCGCCGGACGGAACGCGGACGCGGTCGAAGATCACGTCGGCGGTCCACGCGCCTTCCTGACCCATTTTCGCGTCCTTCGGCCCGACGGACACGCCCGGCGTGTCGGCAGGTACCAGGAAGACGGCGATTCCGGCATCGGTGCGGGCGAAGGTGATGAACAGGTCCGCCAGGGGTGCGTTGGTGATGAATCGTTTCTGCCCGTCGATGACCCAGTCGGAGCCGTCCCGGGTGGCCGACGTGCGCAGCCCGGCGGGGTTGGACCCGGCGCCGGGCTCGGTGAGCGCGAAGGAAGCGACCACGGACCCGGCGGCGATGCGTTCAAGCCACTGCTTCTTCTGCTCGTCGGTGCCGAAGCCGACCAGTACCTGTCCGGCGATGCCGTTGTTGGTGCCGAACATCGACCGCAGCGCGAGCGAGGTGTAGCCGAACTCCATCGCGAGCTCGACGTCCTGGGTCAGGTCGAGGCCGAGGCCGCCCCACTCCTGCGGGATGGCGTAGCCGAACAAGCCCATGTCCGCGGCCGCGGTGCGCAGATCGTCGGGGATCCGGTCCGCCGCCATGATTTCGTTTTCCCGCGGCACCACGGCGTCCCGGATGAACCGGTGGACCTGGGCGAGGATGTCGGCGAAATCCTCGGTGCTGACCTGGCTGCTCATGAGGTCCGATCCTGCCGTGCGGCTCTCATTCCTGTCCAATACCAAATGCTCCCCGATTGTTGCACCTGTTGATATAATCCGCGGGTGGATCTTGGCCAGCTGGAAGTGTTCTGCGCGGTCGCCGACGAGCTGCACTTCGGCCGCGCGGCCGAGCGGTTACATCTGGCGCAGCCGTACCTGAGCCGCACCGTGCGCGCGTTGGAGACCGACCTCGGGGCGCCGCTGTTCGAGCGCACCACGAGGCGGGTCGAGCTGACCCCGGCCGGGCAGGCGTTGCTGGAACCGGCCACCGCGATGCTGCGGATGGCCGCGCGGGCGCGCGCCGAGGTCGAGGCGGCGCAGCGGGGCGACAGCGGACGCGTGCGGCTGAGTTTCGCGGGCCCGTCGTCGCAGACGATGGTGGCGCGGCTCGCGCGGGCGGTGCGCGAGCGGCACCGGCGGATCGAGCTCGCGGTGCGGCCCGGCCGGTACGGCCCGATTGCCGTGCGGGAATTGCTGGAGCACACCACGGACCTGGCGATCGCCCGGTTCGAACACCCGCCGCTGGGCGTCCGCAGCCGGGCGGTGGGACGGGAGCGGGTCGTGCTTGTCGCACCCTCGGACCATCCGGCGGCGAACGCGGAGTCGGTGTCACTGGCGGAATTGCGGGAAGCCCCGTTCGTCACGCTGCCCGAGGCGTTCGGATCGGCGGTACGGGCGATGTTCGTCGCGTCGTGTCATGCCGCCGGGTTCTCGCCGGAGATCGTGCAGACGGCGCCGGACACGTGGACGTGCGTGGCGCTCGTCGCGGCCGGTGTCGGGCTGCACCTGACCACGGATTCGGCCCTCGAACAGCTCACCCTCGACGGAATGCGCGTGGTGCAGCTGGCCGATCCGCTCCCGGCGATGTACGTGTACCTGCTGTGGCGCGACGAGGACGCCGACCCGGCGCTGGAGCGGGTGCTGGAGCTGTCGACGGAAGCCCTTCCCACCGTGACGTGACTCAGCCGATCCCCAGCACCGGCAGGCATTCCGCGACCCCGCTCAGCGTGATGTCGCGGCGGCGGCGGGTGGTCCAGTCCTCGCGGGTGAGGAGCCATCGGCGAAGTTCTGCGGGCGACCCGCGGTGGGTTGCCCAATCGACGCCGTTGGGCCGGTAACCCAGCGACTCGGAGACGTGGTTCGACGCGTGGTTGTCGGCGAAAGCGTCGCTCGCCGCCAGCCGCGCGCCGAGTCCTTCGAACGCCAGATGCAGTACCGCCTGCCGCATTTCCTTGCCGAGGCCCCGGCCGCGCGCGGCGGGCGCCAGCCACGAGAAGCTGTCGACCTTGCCGAAGGCCGCGAACTCGTTCCCGATCAGGTCCTGCATCCCGACCGGCGAACCGTCGGCGACCACCACGAAATACAGCCGCCAAAACGTTTCGCTCACCTTCGCGCGGCCCGCCCACACGCCACGCAGCCAGCGCCATTCCCGCTGCGGATTGTCCTCGTACAGCGACATCGGATCGTCGAACGGCCACGGCGCCTCGGTGACCACCCCTTCGCGGACCACCGGGACGAGCCGCTCCAGGAGTTCGTCGGTCGCTCCCAGCAACGACAGCCGCGGGGTGTGTACCGCCACGTTCAGCGGGGGATAGGACGACATGCGCGCAACCCTAGGGAGCCGCGTCCCCGCCTGCACGCGAATATCAGCGCCCCGAGAGCAGCTCGTGCCATCCGGCCAGGGTGGGGGAAGCGACCAGCTCGCCGTAGCGGGCGAGCACCCCGAGTTCGGCCAGTTCGTTGAGGAATCTCATGAGTACGAGTGATTCCATGCCTGCTTCGATGAGGTTGGTGTCGTCGGCTACCTCGCCGATCGGGACGGGCAGATGCCCGGCCAGGAGGGCGCGCAGTTCGGCGAGGGTCACGCGACCGTCCTCTCCGCCGCCTCGGCCGCCAGCACCTTCTTGTCGATCTTGCCGACCGCGGTGAGCGGCAGTTCGTCCCGCAGTTCCAGGATGTCCGGCAACTTGTACGCTGCCACTCCGCGGGCCCGCATGAACGCGCGCAGCTCCCGTAGCGTCGGCCTTCCCCCGCGGGCCACCACGTAAGCGCACGTGCACTCGCCGAGCGCGTCGTGCGGTGCCGGGACCACTGCCACCTGATGGACGACCGGGTGTTCCCCGAGATGCTGCTCGACCTCCCGGGCCGCGACCTTTTCGCCGCCGCGGTTGACGAGGTCCTTCACCCGCCCGGCCACGACGAGGTGCCCGCTCTCGGTGAAGCGCACCAGGTCACCGGTGCGGTAGAAGCCGTCGGGGGTGAACGATCGCTCGTCGTGCTCGGGTGCCCGGAAGTAGCTGTGCACCACGCCGGGTCCGCGGGCAAGGAGTTCGCCGACCTCGCCCGGCGCAACCTGTTCCCCGCCGGCTCCGGCCAGCCGGACCTCGTCGGCGGCCGACAGCAGCAGGCCCTGCGTTTCGAGCACGTTCTCCTCGGCGTCCCCGGCCGGTACCAGCGTGACGAGGCCCTCGGACATCCCGTAGTTCTGCTGGACGTGGCAGCCGAACGCGGCCAGCAGGTCGCCGACCAGGCGCCGGTCGACCCCGCTGCCCCCGCACTGGAGCACCTCGAGCGACGACAGGTCCGCGGTGTTCCATTCCCGGGCGGCGAGCCATGCCTTGGCCAGGCTCGGGGTCAGGGCGGTCGTGGTGACCCGTTCCCGTGCAATCAGGTCGAAACTGTCCTGCGGGCCCGGATCGGGCTGCAGCACCACAGTTCCCCCGGCGGCCACGGTGCCGATCACCCCGGGAGCGCCGAGGGTGAACGAGTGCCCGGCGGGCAGCGCGGCCAGGAACACCCCATGGCCGGTGAGCCCGCTGGCTTCCGCCGTTTTCCGGGCGACGTAAGAGAAGTCGTTGTGGGTCCGGGCGACGAGCTTGGGTACCGCGGTCGTTCCGCTGGAAAGCAGGAGAAGCGCGATGTCGGCGGCGTCCACGTGCGGGTCGGCGTGGTCCGGTTCGGCGGACGGCAGGGGAGCGAAGGGGCCGGGATCGCCTGCCACGAAAACGTTCTCCACACTCGGGAACTCTGCGGTGATCCGTTCCGCAAGTTGCCGGTGGTCGAATCCCGCGATCACCTCCGGGACCACATACGCTTTCGCGCCGGTGCGTTCGACGACCATCGCGACTTCGTCGTAGCGGTGCGCGGTCAGGGTGAACACGATCCGGATTCCGGCCCGGAAGCACGCGAACATCGTCACCATGAAGTCGGTGCCGTTCGGCAGTTGCGCCACCAGGAAGTCACCGGCGCTCAGCCCTGCCGACCGCAGGCCCGCGGCGAACCGGTCGACGCGGGCGTCGAAGTCCCGGTAACTGAGCCGTTCTCCGGGGGTGACGACGGCGATCCGGTCCGGATGTTCGCCGGCCCGGCGCCGCAGCAGTGCCCCGAAGGGCTCGTCCGACCAGTGCCCGGCCTTGCGGTAGGCCGCGGCGAGCTCAACGGAGGCAGACATGGTCACCTTTCGGGGGTCAGGCGGAGATGAGCCGGATCGGCAGGGACAGCAGTCCGCGGGTGAAGTTCGAGCCGTTCCACACCGGCGCCCCGGTGAGCTCGACCGCGCGTACCCGGGCGCGCAAGGCCGTGAGCACGACCCCGATTTCCAGCTTGGCCAGCCGGGAACCGATGCACACGTGCCTGCCGTGGCCGAGGGCCAGATGCCGGTTGGGGGTGCGGGTGACGTCGAAGACCTCCGGGCGGGCGAAGGCGTCCTCGTCCTGGTTGCCCGCGGCGTTCCAGAGCGCGACCTGGTCGCCCGGCCGGAAGCCGACGCCGCCCAGCGTGACCGGCCGCAGGACTTCACGCAGCACGTAGACCGCGGGGGTGGTCCACCGCAGCACCTCCTCGACCGCGCTGTCCACAATGGACTCCGAGGAGCGCAGGAGGTCGTACTGATCGGGGTGCTCGATGAACGCGAGGAGCCCGGCGGACAGTGCGTGCCGGGTGGTTTCGTTGCCACCGAACAGCAATCCGACCGCATTGAGGACCACGTCGGTGTCGTCGGCGGTCGTGGCCGTCATCGCTCCGACGGCGTCGTCGGCCGCGCCGTCCCGCCGGTAGCCGGAGACCTGGTCCTCGAAATGAAGGAAGACGCGCGCGTTTGCCGACCGGCGTACCCGGTCGTCCGGGGATTCGAAACCCTCGGTGGTGGCGGTGGCCAGCCCGGTTCGTGCCGTCTCGGGAATCCCGAGCAGCTCGCCGATCACCGATTCGGGAACCTCCCGGGCCAGCTCGCGCGCGAAGTCGAACTCCCGGACCTCCAGCAGGTGGTCCAGCCGGGCAGCCACGCGGGTGCGCAGCCTGCCGACGAGGGTCCGCACCGTTTCCGGGGTGAGCGTCCGGCTGACCAGCTTGCGCCGTGGGCCGTGGTGCGGGGGATCGGACACGATCAGCATCCGGTTGCCCATTCCCCGGGCTGCGCTCGGGTCGGTGCCGAGCCGGACGCCGTTCACCGAGCTGAAGGTGGCGGTGTCGGCGTAGGCCTCGAGCAGCTCGCGGTACCGCACGATCGCCCAGAACGGCTTGCCCTCGGCAGAATCGTTGCGCCACACCGGTCCGCGGCGGCGCAGTTCGGCGTAGAGCGCGTTGGGGTCTCCTTCGGTGAACACCGTGCGGTCGGTCAGATCGAGTGCGGCCGGCTCAGCCATTGCGATCTCCCGCCCCGAGCAGTTCCCCGATGGCGGCCGCCACCTCCGCCGGTGAGGTGGCGAAGACGCGGTGGCCACCACGCACGATCCGGGTGGCGCACCCGGCGCTCGTGTGCGGTGCCCATGCAGCGAGATCCGGAATCGGTGCGGTGTCGTCCTGCGCGCCGGCCAGCGCCAGGATCGGGCACTGCAATGCCGGTGCTCCGGCGTGGTGATAGGCGGCGCACAGCCGGATGTCCGCGCGCAGCGGAGCGAACACCTGCAGCGCGGTGTCCAGGTCGATGTCCGGCATTTCCGCTGCGGTCCGGGCCGCAGCGTCGATGTCGGCTTCGCTCACGAGCGAGTCCACCCATGCCCCGTTCACCTGGTGCGGGGCCGGCGCCGAACACGCGACGAGCAGCTCCGGCCACAGTGCTTTGCCGAAGCCCAGCGCCCGGGTCAGCTCGAAGCCCAGTATCGCGCCCAGGCTCTGCCCGGCGATGATGAACGGCCGGTCGAGTTGCGGCGCCACCGAGGAAAGAGCGTCCTGCGTTGCCTCCTCGACCGTCGTCGGCGACGGTTCGCGCCACCGGCCGCGCCGGCCCGGCAGCTCGACGCCGAGGACGGCGAACTGTGGTCCCAGCGCGGCCTGGAAAGCGCGGAACTGCCCCGGCCCGCCGCCGGCTTCGGCGAGGCCGACCACAAGGTACCGGGCACTGCGGGGCCCGAACTCCACGAGCCCGTTCACCGCGGTTTCCCGTCGACGAGGGCAGCGAGCCGGGCAATCGTCGGGTGATCGAAGAGGTCCGTCACGTCGAGCTCGACCTGCCACTCGGTCCGCAGCCGGGTGACGATCCTCGCCACGAGCAGGGAATGCCCGCCTGCTTCGAAAAAGCTCTGCTCGGCGTCATCGACCGGGCGCCCGAGAACCTCGCGCCAGACGCTCGCGATCCGTTCCTCGGTCGGACCTTCCGGAGGCCGGCCGGACAGCGATTCCGCACCCGGTCGCCCCGAGGCCGCGGCAATCACGGCGAGATCGACCTTGCCTGCCGGATTCAGCGGGAGTGCCTCGAGCACTTGCACCTCGGCCGGGCGGAGATAGTCCGGAAGCGCGGTGCCGAGCGCGGACCGCAGGTCCGCGCGGGCCTTTGCGTCGCCGATCCCGGCGACCACGGCGAGACCCAGTGATCCGCCGTCCGCTCGCACGTAGGCGGCCGCAGCCCGGATTCCGGGCACCTGCAGTGCCGCGCGCGTCAGCTCGGCCGGTTCGATCCGGAAACCGCGGATCTTCACCTGCCCGTCCAGCCTGCCGAGGTACTCCAGGGCGCCATCGGGCCGTCGGCGGACGAGATCGCCGGTGCGGTACATCCGGCCGGGTGCGTACGGGTCGGGGACGAACCGGTCCCGGGTGAGGCCGGGATCACCGCGGTAGCCCCGTGCGACGCCGGGCCCGCCGATGTACAGCTCTCCGGGGAACCCGGGCGGCACCAGCCGGCGGTGCTCGTCCAGCACGTAGACGCGGGCATTCGCGATCGGCCTGCCGATCGCCGAGACGTCGTCGCCCCGGGCGCTGTCGGCCCAGGTCGTGCAGATGGACGCTTCGCTCGGCCCGTAGGCGTTCACGAACCGGGCGCGCATCGTCCACTGTGCGGAGAGGGCAGCGGGACACACCTCGCCGCCGGCGACGATCGTCTGCACCTCGTCGAGGACGTCGCCGGCCGTGGACAGCAGCGTCGGCGTGCAGAACACCACGGAGGGTTCGGCGTCGAGTTCGCCCGCCGCCACGCGCAGGCTGTCGCGCAGGACGAGGGTGCATCCGTGGGCCAGTGCCGGCAGGGCCGCCAGCAGCCAGCCGTCGAACGACGGTGCCATGAGGTTCAGGACGGTCCGGCCGGGCGGATCGAGCAGCCCGGCGCAGGCGTCGACCAGATTGACGAGGCCGTCGTGGGTGGTCTCGACGCCTTTGGGCTTGCCGGTGGACCCTGAGGTGTAGACGACGTACGCGAGCTCGGCAGGCGGGTGCTCCGTCACCGGCTCGGGCAGCGGGCCACCGGGATCGACGGTCGTCACCCCGCTCAGGCCGTCTCCGCCGACGACGATCCGGGCACCGGCGTCGGTGATGACATCCTGGCGCCGGGCAGCCGGATGCGCCGGGTCGAGGGGCACGAAGGCCGCGCCGGCGAGCCAGGTCGCGAGCAGCGCCGCGACCGCGTCCGGGGTGCGGTCGAGGTGGACGGCGACCGTGTCCCCGGCGCGGGCACCGGCCGCGTGCAGTGCGGCGGCGATCCGGCGCGCCTGGACGATGAGGGCACCGAAGGTGCGGGTCCCGACCGGGGTGTCGACCGCGATGGCGTCCGGCAGGGCGGCTGCTCGTTCGAGGATCCGGTCGAGCGCCGAGCCCGTCCGGACGCGGCGGGGGGTCCCCTGATTTTCCAGCAGCTGAGCGCGTTCCGCGTCCGAAACCAGGGCGAACCCGGACAGCGCGGCCGCGGGCTGCTCGACCGCGGTCTCCAGAATCGTGCGCACGCTCTCGAAAAGCCTGCCGATGGTGTCCGGGAGGAAGAGATCCGCGGCGTAGTCGGCCAGGAATTCCATGCCGCCACCCGGGACCGGCAGCAGTAAGGTCACCAGCTCGAACCTGATCGTCGAATCGGGCACCGGGTACTCGGTGGCGCGGATCCCGGGCAGGTTCAGTGTCCGGGTGCGGCCGCGGTTGGCGGTGAGGGCCACCTGCACCAGCGGTGCCGCGGCGGCGGACCGCTCCGGCCGGGCCAGTTCGAGAATGCGGTCGAACGGCACCTGCTGGTGCTCGAATGCCTCGCCGACCCGGGTGCCGACCTGCCGGACGAGTTCGGCGAACGACTCTCGCTCGTCGATGCGGGTCCGCACCGGCAGGGTGTTGGCGAAGAAGCCGATCAGCGGCTCGACCGCGCGGGTGAGCCGGTTGGCGATCGGCATCCCGACGACGAGGTCGTCCTCGCGGCTCCACCGGGCCAGCGCCAGGCTGTAGGCGGCGAGGTACACCGGAAACGGAGTGGTGTGCAATTGCGCGGCCAGCGATCGGACCGACCGGGCAAGGCCGGCGTCGATCGGCACCCGAAGCTGCGCCGGGCGGTACGTCGGGGTGCCCTGGCGCGGCAGATCGGTGGGCAGCGGGCTCATCGGGGGCGCCCCGCGCAGCGTCTCCTGCCAATAGGCACAACTCGCCCGCATGCGCTCCGATCCGGATTCCTCGTGTTCCCGGCGGGCGTATTCCCGGTATTGCAGCAGCAGGTCCGGCAATTCGGGTTTCGTGCCGGCGACAAAACTGGAGTACGCCGTTTCGAGTTCCCGCTCCAGCAGATCGTAGGACCAATCGTCGACGTTGATGTGCGGGATGGTCAGCGTGAGCACATGCGAATCCGGCGCGAGCCGGTACAGCCCGACCCGCAGCATTTCCGGGGAGCGGAGGTCGAACGGCCGCGCGGTCGCCACCGAAACCAGCATCCGCATGGTTTCCGGATCGGCGTCGACCGGCCGCAGCGCCGCGAGCGGCGTCTCCTCGACTACCTGGAACGGCTCGCCGTCGACCGCGGTGAAGCCGGTGCGCAGGGCTTCGTGCCGGTCGACCACGACCTGGAGGGCGTCGCGCAGGGCGACGAGGTCGAGGTTCCCGTCGAGCGTCCAGCCGATGGTCTTGTTCGCGGTGTCGCGGTCGGCGAGCTCGGACTGCAGCCACATCCGGCGCTGGGCCGATGAGGCGGCGATGCGGCCGGTCACGAAGCCGCTTCCGGTGCCGGTGCCGCCGCGTCGAGTACCGCCTTCCACCCGCTGAGGGTCGGTGCCGCGATCAGATCACCGAACTTCAGCGGAATGCCCCTGCGATTCCACGCGGTGGCGAGGCGCATGGCGCCGAGCGAGTCGAGGCCGAGGTCGACGAGGTTGGCGTCCTCGGTGATTTCAGCCGCGCTGATGCCGATGGTGGCCGCGATCTCTTCGCGGAGCTGCTCAAGCTGCATCGTCGGCTCCTTCGGACTCCTCCGGCGAGGCAAGGATTTCGAGGACCGCGGCGCCTGCTTCCGAACCGGGCCCGGCAGACACCACCAGCAGCCGGTCCCCGGGCCCGGCCTGCCCGGTGAGCCACAGGTGCTCGATCCCCGCCGCCGGGTCGGACGGCCCGAGATGCCCGGTGGTCCGGGTGAACTCCCAGGTCCCCTGCTCGTCGGTGATCCCGAGCGGATCGAGGAAACAGTCCTGCAGCGCCGACCGGGAAAAGCCGAGATGGACGATTCTCCGCACGTCCCCGATCGCGGTGCCGGCTTCGTCGAGCGCGGTTTTCGCGGCAGCGGCGATGATCTCCCCCAGATGGTCCACCGGCGGGGTGATCCCGCGTTTCCAGGCCTCCCGCCACCAGGCGCTCCGCTCGTCGAGATTCAGCGTGCGGCCCACCGTCGGGCCGGGCGGGAACAATTCCTCCCCGCCGCGGTTGAGTGCTTCCATGGCCGGGTTCGACACGAAGGAAAGGGACAGCAGCCGGGCGAATCCGGACCGGCGGGAAAGGACGAATGCGGAACCGGCGTCACCGAGCAGGAATACCCGGGTGGCATTCCAGCGGTCCACGAGCGGGTTTCCGAAATTGTCCCCGGACGTGAGGAGCACGGCGTCGGACGACGGATCGGCGATGAGCCGGTGCGCGGCGGTCTCCAGCGCGGTCAGCGTGCCGACGCAGCCGTTTTTCACCTCCAGCGCGCTGATCGGGCGGTCGAGAGTGTTGCGCAGCACGTAATGCTGGGCGGACCAGCCGTCCGGACCCTGGAACTGCACGCTGGAGTGGATCAGTGCAGCGAAGTCGGCGGGGACGTGCCCGGACCGCCGGAGCGCGACGTGCGCGGCGGCGATCGCGAGATCCGGCGCGGGCGTGGTCCCGGCGACGGGAACGCTGGCGATCCCGGATGCCGCGGCATCGGCCGCGCCGATCAGGCCGTCCGCCACTGCTTGATCGAGGGTGCATCGGGTGGGAAGAGACGTACCAACACCGGCGAGGTAGAGCGTCCCGATCTTCACGTCGAGCAGATCCTTTCCCACGATGGCGAGCCGGAAAGCCGGTCAGGGGCCATCGTGCCCGGCACCGCCCCGGGGGGACATCACTGGAAACCGTGATCTTGCCGGGGTCGCGGGGCGGAAGTTTTCCCGGGAATCGGCGATGCCGGGACCGGGCGGATTGAGCGAGACTTCGGACGTCGCTTCACCGCAGGGGAAAGGCAGTGCACCAGAGAAAGGCAGTGCGCCGCGTGCCCATCGACCATTTCGCCCGTGCCGTTCGCGTTCGCCGGCTCCACCGGCGGCATCCGCAACGGTTGTTCTTCGTCCCACTCGACCATTCGATTTCCGATGGCCCGCTGATCCGGCGCGGCAGTCTCGACCCGCTGATCGAGTCGCTCGCCGGAACCGGCGTCGATGCCGTGATCCTCCACAAAGGTCCGCTGCGGTACATCCGGCCCGAGCGCTTCACCGGCCTGTCGCTGATCGTGCATCTGTCCGCGTCGACGATGCACGCTCCCGACCCCGATGCCAAATACCTCGTCACCGGGGTGGAGGAGGCCGTCCGGCTGGGCGCGGACGCGGTCAGCGTGCACGTCAACCTCGGCTCGGCCGACGAACGCCGTCAGATCGCCGACCTCGGCGCGGTCGGGGCGGCGTGCGACCGGTGGAACGTCCCGCTGCTCGCGATGATGTACCCGCGGGGCCCCAAGATCGCCGATCCCCGCGCCCCCGAGCTGGTGATGCACGCCGCCACCATCGCCGTCGATCTGGGCGCCGACATCGTCAAGACCCCGTACCCCGGCACGACCCCGGAAATGGCGGACGTGACCAGGGCGGTCCCGATTCCGCTGATCGTCGCGGGCGGGCCTGCGGCGGGGAATGAGGACAAGGCGCTGACCATGATCCGGGATGCCCTCGACGGCGGCGCGGCCGGGACCGCGCTGGGCCGCACTGTCTTCCAGTCCGCCGATCCCGGTGCCGTGGCCCGGAAAGTGTCCGCGCTCGTCCATTCACCGGCACCGGCGGTGTCCGGTCCGGCCCGAAATCGCTAGGGAGTAGCTCACATGAAGCTTGCCTGGATCGACGTCCGTGGTCTCGCACAGCAGCGGAACGCCATTGTCGAGGAGGCCGTGCACCAGCGCGTGGACGGTGTTGTCGCGGCCGATCCCCGTGATCTGAAAGACCTGCCGCCGACGGTCCGGAAGGTGCTCCTGACCGACGGCGCCCCCGCGCCCGCCGGCGAGGACCTGCCGAGCCCCGATGTCGTGATCGTGCCGGCGGGCGCCGACCCGGCGGCGGTGCTCGCCGACTATCCGGGCGCCGAGCTGGGCCGGTCGGTCGAGATCGTGGACGCCGACAGCTTGGAGCTGGCCAACGAGACCGCCCGCACCGAGCAGTGGTCGGTGCTCGTGTTCCGCGATCCGACGACGATCCCGCTGGAGATCGTGCTCGCCGCGGCGGCGACCGCGGAGGGCCGGATCATCACGGCCGCGCAGAACGTGGCGGAAGCGGCGGTGACGTTCGGGGTGCTGGAGCGCGGTTCCGACGGAGTGATGCTGGCCCCCGGGAAAGTCGGCGACGTCACCGCGCTGATGGCCGCCGCGCAGTCGCGGGTCGGGCACCTCGACCTGACCGAGCTCGAGATCACCGCGACCGCGCACGTCGGCATGGGGGAGCGGGCGTGCGTGGACACCTGCTCGCACTTCCGCGAGGACGAAGGGATTCTCGTCGGGTCGCATTCGAAGGGCATGATCCTGTGCGTCTCGGAGACGCATCCGCTGCCGTACATGCCGACCCGGCCGTTCCGGGTCAACGCGGGCGCGATCATGTCGTACACGATCTCCGGGGAGAGCGATCGGACCAGTTACCTATCCGAGCTGCGGACCGGGTCCAAAGTGCTTGCCGTCGACGTGAAGGGGGCGACCCGGGCCGTCACCGTCGGCCGGGTGAAGATCGAGACCCGCCCGCTCATCTCGGTGGACGCGGTCGCCGCGGACGGTCGCACGGTGAACCTGATCCTCCAGGACGACTGGCACGTCCGGGTGCTCGGGCCCGGCGGTGCGGTGCTGAACAGCACCGAGCTGGTGCCAGGGGACAAAGTGCTCGGCTACCTGCCGTCCGCGGACCGGCACGTGGGGTACGCGATCGACGAGTTCTGCATCGAGAAATAGCGGCCTGCCCCGGCGTTCAGCTCCCGGCCACGGTGGACTGGCGTTCCCTGACCCAGCAGGCGAGCGCCACCCGGTTGGGGACCCCCAGCTTACTGAAGATGTTCCGCAGATGGCTCTCGACGGTGTGCAGCGAAACGCTGAGGGAACGGGCGATCTCCCGGTTCTTCTTGGACTTGGCCACGTATTGGGCGACCCGGGCTTCCGCCTGGGTCAGCGGTTGCCAGGACACCTCTGCGGCCGGTGCCGCGGCGGAGTCACGGCCGAGACATGAACGGGCTTCGGTTTCGAGGACGTGCCGGAGCGGCTCCGGCAGCGCGGAGAGCAGCTCGTGGCGGCTGGTGTCCCGGAGGACCAGGTTTTTCCCTGCGGTGGCGAAGAGGCCGGCTTCGAGCACCTCTTCCGCGGGAACCAGCAGCAGGACGGCGTGCAGCCGGAGGAGATCGGCGGCTTCGTAGAGGGTGAACGGGCGGTCGAAGGCGGCGGCCGCATCGACCAGCAGCCGGGCCCGGGCGCTGAGGACCGGCAGCCGGCGTGCGGAAGAACTCTCGGCCCGGCTCGTGGCCAGGCTCCGGGTAGCGTCGCTCGAGTCCATGCCGCCAACGTATCGGCAGAGCCTCGGGTGTGCGGCGGCTGTGGAACGAGGGGGTTGCCGATCTGCCCGAAGTGGCATTCCCGGCTTGCGCAGGTCACTTCCGGGCTGTGGTGAGTTCCCGTGCCCTCGACCGCCCGGACATCAGGCCGTTGATCAGCGGGGTGGCCCCGAGCCCGTGCAGCAGCACGCTGCCCAGCACGCACGCGACGGTGAGCGTGAGGACGGTGTCCTCGGCGGTTTCGGACAGGCCGTTGATCGCCAGCAGCCCGAAGACGATCGACGTGGTGCCGCGCGGGCCGAGGGTGCCGACGAGGAATCTGTCCCGATAGGACATCCGGGTGCCGGCCAGCGACAGCATTACCGGGACGATCCGCAGCACGGTGAGCGCGGCGAGGCAGAACACGATCGGCTGCCACCGCACCCCGAACGACGCCACGACCACCGCGGCGGCCCCGACGACGAACCACATCGCCATCGTGAGGATGCCGGTGACCTCCTCGAGCAGCTGCAGGTCCGACGACGGCCGGGAGAAGTGCTCGCGGGCACGGCTCACCGGCTTGCGCAGGTCCCGGGCGGCGAACCCGCGGTACACGTACCGGAACGCGATCCCGCACACGAACGACGCGACGAACCCGTTGCCGCCGATCGCGACCGTGGCGCCGTAGGTCAAAAGCGGCGTGGTCAGCACGGTGATCCGGCGCCCCTGGTCGGACGTCCATCCCGCCCGGACGGCCAGGAACAGCAGGATCGCGATCACCGATCCGACCACCGCGCCCCCGATGATCGCCTTGATGGCGAACGGCAACGCGGTCGCGATGGCCTTTTCCGCGGTGTCCGCGGTGTTGTCGCTGCGGGCGAGGATGAGGGCGAACAGGAAGATCGGGGAGACCAGGCCGTCGTTGAACCCGCTTTCGACGTTCAGCACGCTGCGCACCTGCGCGGGCAGCCGCCGGTCCCGCACCACGCGTTCGGCGGCCGCGAAGTCGCTCGGGATCACCACGCACGCGATCACCAGGAGCAGCGGCCACGACAGGTTCGGGTACATCACCGTGCCGAGCAGCATCGCCGCCGCCAGGCTCACCGGGAGCGCGATCAGCAGCACCCGCCCGACGATTCCCGGCGCATGCCCCCACAGCCGTCCGCCGCGGACCTCGGTGGCGTCGACGAAGAGCAGCATCGCGAGGATGATCTCGGCGACGTGCTGGGCGATCTCGGTGTTGAAGACCCGCAGCAGGCTGTCCGGTCTCACGAACAACGCGGTCGCGACCCCGCACAGCACCATCAGCACGGGTGCGGCGATGTTCCAGCGGTCCAGCTGCCGTGCGGCGAGCGCGCGGATCAGGATGGCGGCAGGCAGCACGATCAGGGCAGGGATCAACATGGTCTAGTCCGGCTCCACGGCTGCTCGTTCGCTGGTGATCCACAATGTACGGCAACCCGGGTTTCAGGTGCCGAACTTCCCCCGGCAGAAGTCCGCGAAAGCGTGCGCCCGGCGGGTGAGCCGGGCGTCGCGCGCGTGCGCGAGGACGACGTCGACCGTGCGGACCTCCTCGATGATCTCGCGGTACACCAGCGGCGGCCCGGCGTACGTCGAGGTCTGCGCGGGGCGTTGCAGGAGCAGCGAATACCCGGCGCCGCTCGCGACGAGGGAGCGCACGGATTCGAAGTGCGTGGTGGTGAACCGCACGTCGGGGTCGACGCCGCCGGCGGCGAGGACCTCGCGGAACAGGTCGGCGCTCGGCGGCATGTCGAGCATCACCATGGGCTCGCCGCGCAGCTCGGCCAGCGAGATCGGCCCGGGCCCGGCGAGCCGGTGGTCCGCCGCCAGCAGGACGTACGGGCGGACCGGGTACAGCAGATGCGTGGTGATGTCGGTGGCGATCCCGAGGCGGTAGATCAGCGCGACCTCGCAGGTGCCGTCGCGCAGCCGGGCCTGCATCTCGGCCATCGTGCCCTCCAGCAGCTGCACGGTGACGCCGGGATGGTCCGCCGGGAAGTGCCGCAGGATCTCGGGGAGCAGAAACGGGGTGAGCGTGGGAAAACAGCCGACCACGAGGTCGCCGCTCACCGACTGCCCGTGGCTGCGCGCGGACGAGCGCACCTCACCCGCGTGCGCGAGCAGGCTCCGGATTTCCGGCAGCACCTGCCGTGCGGCGTGGGTGAGTTCGATTCCGCGGGCCTTGCGGCGCATCAGGAGCTGGACGCCGAGCGCGCGCTCCAGCTCCGTGACGGCCAGCGACACCGCCGACTGCGAGATGTGGTGGTGCGCGCCGGCCGCGGCCAGCGTCCCGCGGTCGGCGACCGTGACGAAGTACTCGAGCTGCCGGAGGGTGAACCCGCTCATCGGCTCAGCCTAAAGCAAGTTTTCCTCGGATTGATCCTGCGAAACTACTGCTTTTCAGCAGTCCGCCGGTGGCCGACGCTGGACGGAACGACCCGAGGAGGTGTCCGGACAGTGCCGAAAGTGACCTTCCACCGCGACGGAGCTCCGGCCGAAACCGTGGCCGCGGAGCCGGGAACGAGCGTGATGCGGGCCGCGGTCCGCATCGGCGTGCCCGGCATCATCGGCGAATGCGGCGGACAGGCGATGTGCGCCACCTGCCACGTCTACGTCCGGGAGCCGTACCTCGACGCGCTGCCTGGACTGAGCGAGGACGAGGACGCGATGCTCGACTTCACGGTCGCCCCGCGCGATCCGCGGCGCAGCCGGCTCGGCTGCCAGCTCCCGCTGGGCGGCGCGCTGGAGGAGCTCGAGGTCGACGTTCCGGCGGGCCTGGAATGACCGGCTCGGTGGTGGTCGTCGGGGCTGGTCGGGTTGCGGACTTGTTGCGCAGCAAGGGTTACCGCAGGCAGCAGGTGGTGGTGCTGGACAGTGACGAGGAATTGCCGTACACGCAGCTGGTTCTGGCGACCGGTGCGGTCACCCGCCGCCTGGTGGTCCCCGGGATCGACCTGGCTGGTGTGCACGAGCTCCGGACCCTCGCCGATGCCCGGAAGCTGCGGCCGAAGCTGGTCGCTGCCCGGTCGGTTGCCGTGGACGGTGCCGGGCACGGCGGGGTGCAGGTCGCGGACTTGTTGCGCAGCAAGGGTTACCGCAGGCGCGTCACTCTCGCCGACCCGGTGCTGATCGGGGTCGAGGTCCGGCCGCGGGGCGACCTGGCGTGGGCGGCGGGGTTGGCAGTTGACGACGGAATCCTCGTCGACGAGCCCCTTCGGGCGGCGGATCCCGTGGGTTACGCCATCGGTGACTGTGCTGCCTTTCCGGCCGGGGTCGGTCGGGCCTGGCTGGAGTCGGTGCAGAATGCGACCGCGCACGGCAAACACGTCGCCGGTCTCGCGCGGCCGGACGACGGAGCCGCGGTGGACGTTCCCGTGCAGTGTTACCGCGACGGCCGCCTGGTCGCGGGCAAGTCGCTCAACCGCCTGGCCGATCATCTTGCGGCGCGCCGGGCGTTGGATCATGCCGACCTTTCATCGTCGCAAAGGAGTGCCCGATGAGCGTTGCCCCCACCGCGGACTGGGTGGACCCCGCCGCGATGCTGCGTGACCCGTACGACACCTACGATCGGCTGCGCGAGCTCGGCCCGGTGGTCTGGGTTCCGCCGCTGAATCGTTACCTCGCAACGACTTTCGAGGCCTGCCGGGCCATCGAGACCGACCAGGAGACGTACTCGGCGAACGTCAGCGGAGCCACCATGACGCGGGCGTTCGGGGCGCCGCCGATGCTCCGCAAGGACGACCCCGAGCACGCGGCCGAACGTGGTCCGATCAACCCGGTCCTGCGGCCGAAAGGTGTCCGGGAGACGTGGGTCCCGGTGTTCCGGCGCAATGCCGAGACCTTTCTCGCCGCGCTGGTCGAGCGCGGTCCGGCAGAGGCCGACCTCAATCGCGACTACGCCGCCCCGCTGGCCGCGCAGAACCTCGCCGACCTGCTCGGCCTGCGCGACGTGCCGCACGAGGACATCCGCCGGTGGTCGCACGCGTTCATCGCGGGTATCGGCAACCTCGCTGACGACCCCGAACTCTGGGCCCGCAGTGATGCCGCCCAGCGAGAGGTCGACGAGCTGCTCGACGACCTCATTCCGCACTACCGGGCGCATCCCGACGGCTCGATGACGTCCGCGCTGGCGAACAGCGAGCTGTCCGATGCCGCCGTCCGGGCGAATGTGAAGCTCACGATTTCCGGCGGGATGAACGAACCGCAGCACATGATCACCAACCTGGTGTGGGCGTTGAGCGCGCATCCGGACCAAGCCGACCCGGCCGGATGGAGCGCCGCTTTCGACGAGACCGTCCGCTGGCTGTCGCCGATCGGGATGTACCCCCGCGAGACGACCAGGGACACGGTGCTCCAGGGCGTGGACCTCCCGGCCGGGGCCGCGCTGGGGGTGGCGATCGGGGCGGCCAACCGCGATCCGGCGGTGTTCGAGCGTCCGCACGAGTTCGACGTCGCCCGTCCGAAACGCGCCCACCTGGCCTTCGGCAGCGGCGTCCACCTGTGCGCGGGCCACTGGGCGGCGCGGATTTCCGTCGGCGAGGTCGCGGTGCCGCTGCTGTACGACCGTTTGCCGGGGCTCCGCACCGACCCGCGCCGGGCGGTCCGGTGGGACGGCTGGGTGTTCCGTGGTCTGACCGCTATGCCGGTGACCTGGGACTGAGCGCTCAAGCCCCGCGCGTGTACCGGGAGAGGATCGCGGCCCCGGCCGGTTCCGTCGCGACGCATTCCAGGTGTGTCGGCGTGGTTCCGGCGGGGAAGAGCCGCTCGCCGGTGCCCAGGACGGTCGGGAAGGTCAGCAGCCGGTACTCGTCGATCAAGTCCTTGGCCTGCAAGGCGTGTACGAGACGCACGCTGCCCGCGATCACGATGTCGCGTTGTTCCCGTTCGACCGCCTCGACCAGGTCGCCGTCGAGGAGGGACGAGTTCTGCCACGCGCTCAGGTCGGTGAGCGAGGTGCTCGCGACCAGCTTGGGGACGGCGTTCATCCGGGTCGAGAACGGGTCGTCGCGGTGTGGCCAGAGCCGGGAGAACAGCTGCCAGGTGGCGCGTCCGAGCAGGAGGACGCCGTGGTCGAGGGTGCTGCCGAGCTGGAACTTGTCGCCCGCGACGGTGGCCGGGCCGTGCCGGAACGCCCAGCCGCCGCCGGGGGTGCCTGTCGAGCCGTCGGGGTCGGAGACGATGCCGTCGAGGGTGACGAATTCGATCACGATGACGCTCATGAGGGGTCCTTTCGGTCGTTGCTCACCGGTACTTACCGGCGGCCCCGCCCGGACTCATCGGTGCTCACGAAGAAATTTCCGGCGGCAGCCCGAACGCCTCGAACACCCGCGGATCGGCGAACACGACGTTGTGCGCGATCCGCCCGCCGGTGACGGTGAAGACCTGCAGCGTGTGCAGCCGGTGGTCGGGCGTGTAGGCGGCGAAGGCGGGCTGTCCGTTGGCGGTGAGCGGCCGGACCGACCAGCTCCGGCCGCGCAGGTCGAACACGCGCTGCATGAACCGGCCGTAGTCGTCGCGGCCGCGGTACCAGAGCGGGACCGGGGGCATCTCCAGGACGGCGTCGTCGGTGAGCAGCCGGACGAGACCTTCGACGTCAGCGGCCTCGAACGCCCGGACGTACCGTTCGATCACCGCCTGCACCTCGGGGTCGTCCGGCTCGGCGATCTCGTCCATCTCACCGACGTCGGCGAGTGTGACGCGGGCCCGTTGCAGCGCGCTGTTCACTGCCGGAACGGTGGTGTCCAGCTGCGTCGCGACCTCGGCCGCGCTGAACTCCAGCACCATCCGCAGCACGACGACCGCCCGTTGCCGCGCGGGGAGCGTCTGCGTGGCCGCGACCCAGGCCAGCCGCAGCCCGGCGCGCGTGTCCGTTTCGAGCCGGGAGTCGGGAAATGGTTGCAGCCACGGGATGTCGAAGGCCGGTTCGAGCGGCGCGCCCGGATCGTCGCTCGGCGCCCCGAGCCCGGACGGCAGCGGTCGCCGCTTCCGGCCTTCGAGCGCGGTCAGGCAGGTGTTGGTGGCGATCCGGTACAGCCAGGTCCGCACCGAGGCCCGCGTGCGGTCGTAGCGATCGCGGGCTTTCCAGGCCCGCAGCATGGTTTCCTGCACGAGGTCCTCGGCTTCGTGGAACGAGCCGACCATGCGGTAGCAGTAGGCGGCCAGCTCACCCCGGTACGGCTCGAAGTCCATGCGCACATCATGACTCATCCGCGCGGACGGGCCCGGCACTTTTCGCGCCGGGCCCGTCGGGGGTCAGTTCGTGCCCGGAGTGAGGACCTTGTCGATCACGAAGACGGTCGCGTTCTTGGTCGGGATGTTGCCGCACAGGATCTTGGCGCCGTTGACGGTCAGGTTGTCGCCGGAGCCTTCGATCTTCAGCGGGCCGCCGGACGCGTTGAGCGACGTCAGGGTGCCGGCCTGCGCGAGACCCTTGGCGTCATACCGCTTGCCGACCACGTGGTACTGCAGGATCGGCGCGAGCTGACCCGGGTTGCCAGCCAGTTCCTTGAATTTCGCGTCGCCGAGGGCGTTGAAGGCCGGGTCGGCCGGGGCGAAGACGGTGATGGCCTGCTGGCTGTTGAGCGTGTCGACCAGGTTGGTCGCCTTGACCGCCGCGACCAGCTTGGTGAGCAGCGGGTTCGTCGACGCGGCGCTGGCGACCGGCTGCGGGCCCATCGAGTCGAGCGAACCCGGTGCGCTGCCCTGCGGGAGCTGCGAACAGGCGGGGCCGAAGACCTGGTCGTTGGTGGTGACGCCGGTATCCGCGGCGGGCATCGGCGACGACGAAGGCGAAGGCGAGGGCGACGGTGCGGCTGCCGGAGCTTTGTCGTTCGAACCACTGCTGCAGGCGGTGAGCGCGATGGCGGCGACAGCACCGATTCCGGCGAGGCGAAGGGACTTCACGGTAGTTCTCCATTCTGCGTGGGTGTACGGGGGATTCGGTGCCGGTCGCGGTCCGGATGGGTCACTCGTTCAGGTGGCGATGAACGTGGTGGAATGCCAGCCGGTGGCGCCGTCCGGGACCGTTCCGGCGCGGGCCGCGGTCTGCACGTACCCGGTTTTGTCGGTGGCACGCACGAAAACCTGATGGGTACCGGGTTTCACGGCGATCTGCGTCCACCACATCCGCCACGTGTGCACGTTCACCTCGGCGGACAGCGTCGCCGGTTGCCACGCGCCGTTGTCCACCCTGATCTCCACCGCCTCGATCCCGCGATGCTGCGCCCACGCGACGCCGGAAATCCGCACGGCTCCGGCGGGAACGGTGGCGAAACCGCGTGGCGAATCGATTCGCGACTGGGTCTTGATCGGCGCCTGTTCGCCCCATCCGCGGCGGAGCCAGTACGCCTGCCGTGCTTTCCAGGTGGTGACCTCGATGTCGACCACCCATTTCGTGGCCGACACGTACCCGTACAGCCCGGGCGTGACCAGCCGCGCGGGAAAACCGTGTTCCAGCGGCAGTGGTTCGCGATTCATCCCGATGGCCAGCATTGCGCCGCGTGAACGATCGAGCGCCGCCGCGACCGGGGTGCCGGACGTCCAGCCGTCCACGCTCGTACAGAACAGCTGCTCCGCGCCGGGCCGCACGCCGGCTTCGGCCAGCAGGTCGGCGAGGTCGACGCCGATGAAGTCCGAAGTGGACACATAATCACCGCCGACCTCATTGGACACGCACGTCATCGTCACCGTGCGTTCCACGAGCGGCCGGTCGCGGATGTCGCGATAGCGGTAGCGCATTTCCCGCTCGACCATGCCGTGGATACGCAGGCTCCAGTCCTCGGCGCGGACCTGCGGGACGGAAAGCGCCGTGTCCACGCGGTAGAACTGCGCATTCGACGTCCGGAACGGTGGCGTGCCGAGCTTGGCGAAATCCGCGTCCGCCGGGATCGGGGGCGCGGCGACCGCGGGTACGAGCGGGCCGATCGCGTTCCGGGAAGCCGACGCGTCCCGGGTCCCGCTGAGCAGCTGACCCGCGCCGCCGAGCACCCCGGCTCCGGCCACCGCGCCGACGCTGCCGAGGAGGAACGTGCGCCGGGAGGCATCCGTGCTCCGCGGGGCAATCCGGTGCAGCAGAAGGAAAACCGCCACCCCGGCGACGAGACTGGCCAGGGGGGCCAGCAGCGCGACCACCGTCAGGTCGGGCCGGGAGTACACCGCCACCCCGCCGACCAGCCCGAACCCGGCGACGATCACCACCCCCGGCCACGGCGACCGCCGCGACAGCAGGCCCGCCGCCGCGGCCACGAGCAGCAGCAGCACCGCCATGCCGCCGAGCAGGACCGCCTTGTCGTACGTGCCGAACGTGCGGACGGCGAAGTCCTTCACCGGCAGCGGGGTGAGGTCGATCGCGCTGTTGCCGACCGCGAGGTACGGCGAAGCGTTGCCGTTGATCAACGCCGCGACGAGTTGCCCGGCGGCCAGCGCCGCGAGCAGGGCCAGCACTCCGCAGAGCGCCGCTGCGGGCCTTCGCGTGGTGGTCATGCCGGGTATTCGGAGGAGACCCGGCTGCGGATGGGTGCGGCGCTAGCCGTTTTGCAGGGCTACCACTGCCTCCACTTCCGTCGAGATCCCGAACGGCAGCGACGACATCCCCACCGCGGAGCGGGCGTGTGCGGCCGCGTCGCCGAACGCGGTGGTCAGGACTTCGCTCGCGCCGTTGGCCACGAGGTGGTGTTCGGCGAAGTCCGTGGTCGCCTTCACGAACACGAGCAGCTTGAGAATTCCTTGCACGTGGCCGAGTCCGCCGATCTCGGCGGCCAAAGTGGACAGTGCGCTCACCATTGCCAGCGCGGCCGAGCGGTGGCCGTCCTCGACGGTGAGGTCCTCGCCGAGGCGGCCGGGCAGGACTGCTTTGCCGCCGTCGAGGGCGGCGTGGCCGGAAACATAGGCGACGCCGTCGTCGATGCGCACCGGGACGTAGCCGCCGACGGCGGGCAGCGGTGGTGGCAGCACGAATCCGGCTGCGGCCAGGCGGTCTTCCGGGGTCATGAGGGCCTTTCGTCGAGGAGGGTACGCAGGGTGGCGAGATCGAGGTTGCCGCCGGAGATCACGCATACGATGGGTCCATTACCGGCCTTACCGCTCAGTGCTGCGGCGAGCGCGGTCGCCCCGGCACCTTCCGCGACGACCTTGGTCGTTCCGGCCAATGCTCGGACCGCGGCGGCGACCTCGTCCAGCTCGACCACGATCGACCCGTCGAGCAGGGAATTCGCGAGCTGCCACAGGTCCGGCGCGACCCGCGGGCTGCCGATGCCGTCGACCCAGCTTGCGACGTACCCGCTGTCGGCCGGGCCACCCGCTCCTAGGGCGGCGGAAAACGCCGCGGACGTCGACACTTCCGCCGCCAGCACCCGGACCCGCGGGTTCCGCGCCTTCACCGCCGCGGCGATGCCAATGCTCAGCCCGCCGCCACCAAACGGGACCACCACGGTCGCCACTTCCGGTACTGTGGCAGCGATTTCCAGCCCGGCAGTGCCGTTGCCCGCCATCACGCGCGGGTCGGCGAACGGGTGTACCAGCGTGCCGTCGTGCCCGGGTACGACGCCGGTTTCCATGATCTGCCACCAGTCCGCGAACGGGACCCGGACGACCTCGGTTCCCCACTCCGCCAAGGCGTCCGTCTTGGCCCGCGGCGCATGCTCCGGGACCACCGCAGTGCACTTGATCCCCAGCCGGTGGGCGAGCCACGCGGCCGCGCGGGCCATGTTGCCCGCGCTCGGCGTGACGATCCCGCGGGCGCGTTCCTCCTCGGTCAGCGAAAGCACGGTGGCGGCGGCTCCGCGGATCTTGAACGACCCGGTGGGCAGCAGATTCTCCAGCTTCAGCCGGATCGGGATCGCGCCGGGCCACTCGACGACGGGCGACTGCGGAACATACGGGGCAATACGTTCCGCGGCCGCCTCGATGTCGGCAATTTCCGGCCCTTTCATACGGTTCCGGCCGGGGTGAGCGGGAAATTTCGGTTACGCTCGGCGAGGGCTTCGGCGGTCGCGGGAATCATGAAGTCCCGTGCTTCCGGCGCGACCCCCTGCGCGAATTCGACGTACGGCCGCAGCTGCTCTTCATACCGGGCAAAACCCGTGCGATGGTCGCCTTTTTCGAGTTCCGCGGCAAGGAAATCCGCACCCAGCATGGCGAGCGACGTTCCGCGTCCGGACAATGGCGACGTCGCGTGTGCAGCGTCGCCGATCAGCACGACCCGGCCCCGCGACCACTCCGGCATCTTGATCTGGCTCAGCGAATCGAAATACACGTCAGGGGCGTCCCGGACGGCCTGGATCAGCGCCGGGACCTCCCATCCGGTTTCGTCGCCGAGTGCCTTCAGCAGCAGGTCTTTCTGTGCATCGGCATCGTGGACGTCGTATTCGATTTCGGGGGAGCGGAACCCGAGATAGCCGACCGTGAAGTCGCCGTAGTTCGAAACGCAGTACTGCCGTCCGGGGGTGTTGAACGTGATGCTTTCCCCGGCCGTCCCGAAATCCGCGGGCAGGTTCACGATGGCGAAATACCCGCCGAGATGCACGCGGAATTCCGGTTCCGGTCCGAATACCGCTTTTCGTACGCTGGAGTGCATGCCGTCGGCACCCACCACGTAGTCGAACCGCTCCCGCAGGCCACCGGCGAACGTCACCTCGACCGCGTCGCCGGTGTCGGTCACGCCCTCGACCCAGTCGCCGTAGCGGAACTCGACCCCGGACGGCACCGCGCCCTGCAGAAGGTCGATCAGCTTGGCGCGGACCAGTTCCACGTCCTCCTCCGAGTCGGTGGCCGCTTCGGCGGGCAGCACCGCGACCGGCCGGGAGTCGCGGTCGACCCAGGTGGTGAACGCGGTCCGGTCGGAGGACTGCACCCGGTTCGCCCGCGCGCCGGCGAGCACGCCCAGCCGCTCGGCGACCCCGAGTGCGTCCCCGCGGATGTCGATCGGCGACCCCGCGCGCCGGAGGTCCGGATTCCGTTCGACGACGGTCACCGTTTCCCCGATTTCGTGCAGCCGGTACGCGGCCGTCAATCCCGCGATGCTCGCGCCCGTGATCAGTACCGACATCCGTTCCTCCCGTTCAGTTTTCGTCGTGCGATTTTTCGATGAAGCCTTCGATACCCGGGCTTTCCGGCGAACGCGCCTGCCGGATGGCGCCGTACACCCCGGCCGCGACCGGGATGAACGGCAGCGCGATGATCAGCGGCGAATCGGTTCCGGTGACCGCCGGGAAGTTCACCAGGATCAGCACCGCGATCACGGTCATCACCACCGCGGAGATCGCCGGGGCGATCCGGCTCGCGAACATCTCGCCGGTGATCCGGCCTCGTGCCCGCGCCACGATGACGCTCACCGACACCGCGATCATCATTGCCATCAGTGAAACCGAGGTGACCCCGGCAATTGCCGGGAAGAGCGTGTGGAACACGTCGACCTGCGCGATCACGAACGGCACCACCAGCACCACCGAGACGCCGACCTGCACGAGCGACGAAAGATACGGCGCCTGGTGCGCACCGGCCGTCTTCGTGAGCGCCGACGGCAGCAGCCCGGCCCGCGCCAGCGCGAACTGGTACCGCACCGCCATGTTGTGGAAAGCCACTGCGGCGCCGAGGAAACTGATCGTGATCAGGATCAGGATGACCCCCGCCGACCAAGTGCCGACGTACTTTTCCGCGGTTCCGGACACCAGCGCGCCCGGGTCGGCGGCGGCCACCTCGGCCGCGTTCGGGAACGCTGCCGCGAGCATCCACGACGACAGCGTGAACACCACGGTGAGGCCGATCAGCGACGCGTACGTCGCCCGCCGGACACTGCGGACGCCGCCGCGTGCTTCCTCGGAATAGATCGTGGACGCTTCGAAACCGGCGTAGCTGAGCAGAATGAACACGAGGCTCACGGCGAGGTTGCCGGAGAACATCTCGTGCGGTGCGAACGGTGCGAGCGTCCAGCCTTCCGGCCGCTGTACCAGCACCGCGACCGCAATCACCGCCACGAACGCGAACTGCAGCAGCGACGACAGCGTGGTCACCTTCTCCGCCGCGGGCAGGCCCCGGCGGGCCATCAGCGCCAGCAGCACGAGCACGACCAGCGCGCCGATCGGCCACGGGATGGTCACGCCGGTGTACTGCTTCATGGTGAGGGAGAAGAAGTACCCGGTGGCCACGGCCATTCCGGCGGACCCCGCGTTGTACGCGATGGTGTTGGCGAACGCGATCGCGGTCCCGGCGGGTTTGCCGAGGCCGAAGCTCACGAATGCGGCCTGCCCGCCCGCACTGCGGACGTAGCGCGCCAGCAGCAGGTAGCCGACGGCGAAAATGCCGAGGAGCACGGCCACGCCGACGAACAGCCCGACGGTGCCGATTCCGGCCCCGGCGCCGAAGCTGATGGCGACATTGGAGCCGAGCGCGGTGAGTGGCGCGGTCGCGGCGATGACCATGAACGTCATGCCGACCGCGCCCATCCGGCGCCCGGTGAGGGTGGTGGTAGGGGAGGTACTGGGTTCGGACGCGACTTTTCCGGTGCTTTCCATGCCGGTCTCCTCGTGCCGGTTCGCGGGATGCGCCGCCCGCACCCCGGCAGTCCGTGCCGAGCCCGCTGGATCAGGGGTGGTCCGGCCCGGTTCCGGTGAACCGGGCGAGGACGAGGTCCCGTGCGGACTCCATGTGCGCGATCGCGAGCGTTCGGGCCCGGTCGCTGTCCCCCTGGTCGATGGCTTGCGCGATTTCCTCGTGCTGCTGGGCGTTGCGGGTCAGCAGCCGCGGGTCGCCGCCCATGGCGAGCCACGAGATGTTGCGCGGCAGGCGGTGGTGCAGCAGTTCCGCCGATTCGACGAGCCGATTGTTGCCCGCCGCTGCGAATACCGTGCGGTGGAACAGGGTGTGCGCCTCGTGCCAGCGGGGCCGGCAGCTGTCCGGGGACGCCTCGTCCGCGCGCAGCTCCGTGACGATCTTCCGCAGCGCCTCGACGCTCTCGAACAGGTTGCCGAGCTGTTCCTCGGTGATCCGGGCGGCGGCGAGCCCGGCGGCGTGCCCCTCCAGCACGCCTCGGACCTCGTGGACCTCGATGATGTCCCGGGTGGACGGGACGCGGATCCGGAACCCGCGGTTGGCCAGCCGCTCGACCAGGCCGACGGCTTCGAGCCTGCTGAGCGCGACCGTCACCGGCGTACGGCTGACGTCGTACTCCTTCGCGATTTCCGCCTGCCGGATCCAGCTGCCTGCGTCGAATTCGCCGTTGTTGATCCGTTCGGTCAGTGATTCCGCGATCGTGTCGACGGTGTGCGCACGGGTGGTTTTCGGGGCGGGTCCTCGGGCCGACGTTGCCATGGTGGTGCTGCCTCCTCGCTCAGCCGGCTGGGTGGTCGAGGACGAAATCGGACACGGTGGCGGCCAGCCGGTCGCGGAACTCGAAGCCGAGACCGTGCCGTCCGCCGTCGAGGGGGACGAGTTGTGCTTGCGGGATCAGGGAAGCGAGCCGGACCGCGCTGTCGAACGGGACGATCGGGTCGTCCGTGCCGTGGATGACGAGCGTCGGCGCCTTGATTTCCGGCAGCCGGGTCTCCACGTCGTGGCCGAGTAACGCCGTCCGCCGTCGCGCTCGCTGTTCCGGCTCGCGCGGGACGAGTGCCTTGGCGACCCGTTCGGGTAGCCCCGGATCGGCCGCGCGGGCGGCATCGCTGACCGACGCGGCGAGCATGGTCGCCGCGTGTTCGTCCGCGGTCATTCCCTTGGCACGAGCGGCAAATCCGGCTAGCACGGGGTACGCCGCCATCGTGGCCACCAGCGTCAGGCTGAGCACCCGATCGGGGGACCGGAGCGCGAAATGCTGCGCGACCGCACCGCCGAAGGACGTGCCGAGCAGATGTGCCGCGGGCAGATCGAGGGTGTCCAGCAGGTCTGCGAGATCGTCGGCGAGGTCGGCCATGCCGTACCCGGCGGGTGCTGCGGCGCCGGTGTCCCGCTGGTCGTAGCTGATCGCGCGGATTCCCTTGCGCAGCACGGGAATGAAGTCGGCGAACTGGCGCCGGTCGCTCTCCGCGCCGTGGATCAGCACGAGGGGAGTGCCGTCGCCGGATACGTCGTACGCGGTGCGGCGGCCACCGGCGGTGACTGTCTGTGCCACGTCGGCCTCCTCGTGCACGCGTTCCGGTGAGATTGCATTCAATCTACGAGCGACTGCGGCCAATGGCAAGAGTCAGATCGTCGAGAGTTTCCCCACGCGTCATGAATAGCCAGGTCAGAAGCTATCTGAACGAGTGCGTGCAACTTGGGGAGATTGCATCTGATCGCAGCGCGTGCCACAGTCGAGGACCTGAGCGAGTGGAGGTCCGCATGTCCGAACCCACCTGGACGACGAACCCGGGCGACACCCTCGTGTTCGAGAACGAGCGCGTGCGCGTGTGGTCGATGACGCTGCCGCCCGGCGGGATGTACGACTTCCACCAGCACTGCCACGACCATCTGATCCTCTGGCCCGACGCCGGGCGCGCCGAGGCGCAGGAGCTCGGCGACTCCGGCTGGGATCTCGAACAGCACGCCGGACGCGGGTTCGCCGGGTTCAAGACCGTCGGCCGCAGCGGCCCGATGAAACCGCACCGGATCCGCAACCTCGAGGACCACGAGGTGACGCACTACATCGTCGAGCTCGTCAGTGAGCCGTCCCCGAGTGAGACCGAGCTGCCGATGGTCACGAACGGGCGGGGCACGTCCGTCGATCGCCGCTGAGCGAAGAACGCCACTTTCGGGGAATCGTGCGCGCGTGGCCGTTTCGTCGGCTAGGTTCCCAGGCAGCTCCGGTCGGGGCAGGTGCTGGGGAGAAAGGCGCACACATGCGGCGGATGATGGTCACTGCGGCCTGCCTGGGGGTAATGGGCACCGCGGTCGCTTGTGGCGGTTCCGGCCTGCCGGGGAAGGGATTTCCCGCCGGGGAGGCGGGTGCGCAACCGTCTGCGTCCAGCGAACCGGCCGCGAAAACGGCCGACCCGCCCACCGCGTTCGACGCCTCCGCGCCGGTTCCCTTGCCCACCAAAGCAGCCCGCGCCAACCTCGGCGGCGGGGTGGTGTCCAACTTCCTCACCTTGCGCGACCGCACCGGGTACATCGTGAGCCCGGATTCGCTGAGCGCGGTCGACGTGCTCACCGGCAAGCAGAAGTGGTCCACCCCGATCGAGGGGGCGGCCGCCGATCCGAACGCCCAGAAGGGTCCGTTCGTGAACCCGACCGGGCCGCGTCCGCCGGTGGTCACCGACAAGCTCGCCGTCGCCGTGGTGCCGGTGCGGGTCCCCGAACAGGGCACCACTCCCGGGTATCTCGCGCTCGCCGTGCTTGCCGTCGATCCCGGCACGGGCGCGAAGGTCTGGCAGGCCACCGTGAAGGTGATCGATGACCAGTACGGTCTCGCCGGGTCGAACTCCACCGTGCACGTCGCCGCCGTCACCGATCAGGCCGTGGTGGCGAGCTACAGCCAGGCGTCGAACGATCGGGCGTACACCGTCGCGCTGGATCCCGCCAGTGGCAAGCAGTTGTGGGAGCGCAAAGACCTCGACGCCGGGAGCGTGAACGGCGACGTCGTGGTGGGCACGGACTACGACGTCGCGGAGAACTCGTCGATGCTCCAGGCCACCGCGCTCGACCTGGCCACCGGCAAGCAGCGGTGGGTCGGCGCCGCGCAGTCCAGCTCGCTGAGCTTCTTCCCGGCCGACCCGGCGCTCCTGGTCGTCACCCGCAAGGACTACAGCGGCGGGCATCCGTCCCTGCTGTTCCTCGACCCGGCCACCGGCGCGGAGAAAGCCAAGTTCGACGGGGAACGCAGCCTGACCCACCTGCCGTACGGCGATTGCCTCTACGACCAGCAGTCGGTGCTCGCCTGCACGTCGAGCGGCGTGCTCACCGGGTACGACGCCAAGACCGCGGCCAAGTTGTGGAGCCTGCCGGACGAGGCCGCCAACCGGGTCGCGCCGGAGGTGACTGCGGCTTGGCATGGCGCACTGTATGGCTATACCAGCAGCAAGAACCCGATTGCGCTTGATGCCAGGACCGGTAAGGACCTGTCGACCGAGGTGGGTATCACGCCGGTGTGGGTGAGCAAGTACGCCGGGGTTGCCGTGGACGACAAGGGCACGCCCACGGCGTATCCGGTCAAGAAGTAGGCCGCTCGAGGATCGCCCGGCCGACCGCGGTGACCACCGCCGGGGTTTCGGGGTGTGCGCGCAGGGCAGGGGTGCGGGCGATGTCGTTGGTGAGGCTGACCGCTGCCTGCACCCGCACCCGCGCGTGGGCCGCGGACAGGTCGGGGCGGGTCCGGCCGAGCAGCCGCGCCCAGTTCGCCAGGTAAGACCGCTGGGCGTCGACCACGATCTTTCGTTCACGGTCCGGCAGATGCGCGGTTTCGGCGATCAGCAGGTCCATGACCTCGTTGTGGGCGAAGGAAAACTCGGTGTAGGACCGCACCAGCCCGGTGAGCGCCTCTTCGTCGCTGCGGGCGTGGTCGAGCACCGCCGCACCGGCCTGGCTGAGCTTTTCCGCGCCGCTCAGCACGATGGTGACGAGGAGGTCGAGCTTGCTGTCGAAATGCTTGTACACGCTCGGCCCGGTGATCCCGGCCGCGGCGCCGACGTCGTCGATCCCGACCGTCCGGTAGCCGTTTTCGGCGAACAGCCGGGCGGCGGCGGTGGCCAGCTCGTCGCGGCGGGTCGGGGGCACCGGCGCCGGCTGGGGGAGCGGCGGTTCGGCCGCGTGGTCGAGCGGGGCCTGCAGGACGTCGTCGACGATGGCGGCCAGCAGTTGCTCGTACTCCGCGCGGGGCAGCTCGATGCGCTGGAACGACACGCTCATCATGCTGCACATCGCCGCCCAGGCCAGCAGACCGGCGGAGAACTCGGGCAGCTCGGGCCGCTGCGTGGTGACCACGCGGGCGATGTCGTGCTGGATCTTCCGGATCTCGTCGCGTAGGTCCGTGCGCAGCTCGGGCGGCAGATGCCGCGCTTCCCGCTGCCAGAGGGCCCCGGCCTGCCGGTGGTCGAGGACCACGTGGGCGAGCGCCACGGCGATGTCCGGCGCCTGGTCGAGCGCCTGCCGGATCGCCGACAGCGCATCGAGGACGACGTGGTGGAGCAGCTCCTCTTTGCCGCGGAAGTGCCGGTACAGCGCGGACGGCCGGACTGCGACCGCGTCGGCGAGGTCGCTCATCGACACGTGTGCGTAGCCGTCGCGGGCGAACAGCTCCGCCGCGGCCCCCATGATCTGCTGCCGGCGGTTGCGCGGCCGGGTGCCGCGCGCCGGCGCGGGTTCGCCCACCTGCACCTCCTCGGGTCGAGCGCTCCGGTCCATCATGGCCGACGCACCGGAGCGCCCGCACCGCGCCTCACAGCACGAAGCCGCCTCCGCACACCAGCGTCTGGCCGCTGATGTAGTCGGATTCGGGCGTGCACAGCAGGTAGACCGCCCCTGCTGCCTCGGCCGGGGTGCCCGCGCGGCCGAGCGGGATGGTCTGTTCCATCGCCGACAGCAGGTCCGGGCTCACGCCGACGCGGATGTTCTTGCCGTCGACGTCGATCGTGCCGCCCGCCTCGGCGGCGGTTTCGGTGAGCCGGGTCTTGATCAGTCCGAACGCGACAGTGTTGACCGTGACCTGGTACCGGCCCCATTCCTTGGCGAGGGTTTTGGTGAGGCCGGTGACGCCCGCCTTGGCTGCCGCGTAGTTCGCCTGTCCGGCGTTGCCGCCGAGACCTGCGATGGAGGAGATGTTGACGACCTTGCGCGTCGGGACCTCTTCTCCGGCTGCACGGGCGCGCTTGGCGGCGGCGGAAATCACCGGCTGCGCGGCACGCAGGATCCGGAAGGGAGCCTTGAGGTGGACGTCGAGGATCGCGTCCCACTGCTCGTCGGTCATCTTCTGGACCACCGAATCCCAGGTGTACCCGGCGTTGTTGACGATGATGTCGAGCCCGCCGAAGGAGTCCACCGCGGTCTGCACGAACCGCTCGGCGAACCCCGCGTCGGTCACCGAACCCGCGCAGGCGACCGCCTGGCCGCCGTCCTTTTCGATGGCGGACACGGTGTCCGCGGCCGGTTCGTGGTCGAGGTCGTTGACCACCACCGACGCGCCTTCCCGGGCGAGCTTCAGCGCGATCTCGCGGCCGATCCCGCGTCCGGAACCGGACACGATCGCGACCTTGTGGTCCAGATTTCCCATGTGGTTCAAGCCTTTCCGGGGAGTTCGACGACCGCGTCGCCGGTGAGGGTGACGGTGCCGTCGGCGAGCGCGACGGTCAGTTCGAGCGTGGCCAGCCCGTCCTCGACCGCGGTGACCCGGCCGGTGCAGACCGGCTGGCCGTGCACCGGGGTGATCGCGGCGAAGCGGACGCGGTAGCTGCGGATGCGGTCCTGCGGGACGTAATTGGTGAGCAACCGGCCGAGGTAGGCCATCGACAGCATGCCGTGTGCGAAGACGTCGTCCAGCCCGGCTGATTTCGCGACGTCGAGATCCACGTGGATCGGGTTGTGGTCGCCCGAGGCACCGGCGAAGAGCGCGAGCGTGGTGCGGGAGATGGGCGGCAGTTCCAGCGCAGGGAGTTCGGTCACGATTTCACCGTCGGGTTCCGCACGACGAGCACTGACTTGAGGTCGGCGACCGGGGTCCCGTCGGCCTGGAGTACCGCGGTCTCCTTGACGACGAACTCCAGTGCACCGCCCTTTTTCTGGTAGGCGTCGGCAATGCGCGGGTGGGCGACGAGCGTGTCACCGGCGTGTGCGACGGCGTGGTAGGTGAAGGACTGCTCGCCGTGCAGGAGGTGGCGCAGGTCGACGCCGATGTCGGCGAGCCAGGCGAACGGGTCGGGCTGCTCGAACTCGATGCCGAAGAGAAACGTCGGCGGCACCGGCAATTCCGCGTGGCCGGCTGCTTTTGCCGCTTCGAGGTCGGTGTACACCGGGTCGGTTTCGCCGATCGCCTTGGCGAAGAACCGCAGCCGTCCCGCGTCGACGGCGAGCGTGCACGGCGGCAGCTCGCGCCCGGCCACAGCGGGGTCGATCGGCACCGGTCAGCCCACCTTCTCGTACAGCGTGACGACCGCGGCGCCGCCGAGGCCGATGTTGTGCTGCAAAGCGAGGTTGACGTTGTCGACCTGACGGGCTTCCGCGTCGCCGCGCAGCTGCCACACCAGTTCGGCGCACTGCGCGAGACCCGTTGCGCCGAGCGGATGTCCCTTCGACAGCAACCCGCCGGACGGATTCGTGACGACCCGTCCGCCGTACGTGTTGTCACCGTCGGCGATGAACTTCTCCGCGGTGCCTTTGGGGGTGAGGCCGAGCGCTTCGTAGGAGAGGAGCTCGTTGGCGGTGAAGCAGTCGTGGAGCTCGACGACGCGGATGTCTTCCGGCGCAATGCCCGCCGCCTCGTACACCTGACCTGCGGCCGCTTTGGCCATGTCGTAGCCGACGAGCTTGGTGAGGTCGTTGTTTTCGAACGTGGACGGGAAGTCCGTGGTCATGGCCTGCGCGGCGATGCGGACGTCGGTGCGCAGGCCGTGCTTGCGGGCGAAGGCTTCGCTGGTGACGATCGCGGCCGCGGCCCCGCAGGTCGGCGGGCAGCACTGGAGGCGGGTGAGCGGACCGAAGATGTGCGGTGACGCCAGCACTTCCTCCACCGTGGTCGGCTGGCGGAACACTGCGTACGGGTTGTTGGCCGCATGCGCCCGCGACTTGACAGAGATCGCGGCGAACGTTTCCGGCTTGGTGCCGTGCTTTTCCGCGTACGCCGCCCCGGCGCCGCCGAAATACCGCGGCGCGAACGGCGCGTCGGACTCACCCTGCGCGGCGACCGCGACCTCGTTGAACCGCTCGAACGCACTGGGCCGGTCGTCCCAGTGTTCCTTGAGGGCCCCCCGCTGCATCTGCTCGAACCCGACGGCGAGCACGCAGTCGGCGATCCCGTGCTCCACGGCCTGACGCGCAAGGTACAGCGCGGACGACCCGGTGGAGCAGTTGTTGTTCACGTTGACCACGGGAATCCCGGACATGCCGACGTCGTAGAGCACCCGCTGCCCGGACGTCGAGTCCCCGTAGACGTACCCCGCGTACGCCTGCTGCACGTGCTCGTACCCGACCCCGGCATCCGCCAGCGCGGCCCGCACCGCGGCGGCGCCCATCACGTTGTACGGCGCGGCCTTGCTGGGCGTGGCGAACGGGACCATGCCCACCCCCGCCACGTAAGCCTTCTCCGGCATCGCAAACCTCCCTGGCTAACGGCGATTCACTTAAGCTAACCGCAGTTCACTTAAGATGCAAGGGGCGGTGGTGAGGGGAGGGGGGCGAGGTGGCGCGGCGGGTGGGGCGATGTGGCGGGTTGGCGCAGTGAGTTGGCGCGGACGGGTTGGTGCGGAGGGCGACGCAGTCCGGTGAGTTGGCGCACGGATGGGGTTGGTGCGGAGGGTGACCCGGTGCGGCGGGTTGGTGCAGGACGGGGTTGGTGCGGAGGGCGACGCGGTCCGGCGCGTTGGCGCAGGACGGGGTTGGCGCGGCGGCAAAGGTGCGGGCTCGCGGCGGCGTGCATCGCCGCGGGCGATCGGGTGCCCCGCATGAACCGGGCGTGGTGAGGCGGGCCCCTCCGGTGCCGGTCACGGAAAACGGCAGGTGCGGGAACCGGCAAAACGGTCATGCCGGGACCCGTGGCCGCGCGCAACCCGCCGCAAGGGGGTCAGGAACGGGCGATTGCCGGTTCCTCTCGCAGTAGTTCGCCGTACACGATCATCTCCGTCAGCCTCTCGGCGACCACCTCGGCGGTCAGCTCGCCGTGTTCGCCGTCGAACCACACGTACGTCCAGTTCAGGACTCCCATGATGCCGAACAGCGTCACCTTGTCCGCGCTCCGGAAGACCCCCTGCTCGACGCCCTCCTCGAGCACGCCCTGGAACAGGTTCTCGTATTCGTTGCGCAGCTTGCGGAACTTCCGGGACCGCTCGCCGGTCAGCGCGTGCCATTCCCGGGTGACCACGGTGACCTCCGCGCGGCGGGCGGCGAGGGTCTGGACGTGCTCGATCGCCAGTGCGCGGAGCTTGCCCACCGGGTCGAGCTCGCGTTCCACCACGGCGCGGCCGCGGGCGAGGGCCTCGTCGATGTGCTGTTTCGACAGGTCGTACAGCAGCTCTTCCTTCGACCCGATGTGGTAGTACAGCGCGCCCCGCTTGATGCCTGCCGCGTCGCCGATCTCGGCCACTCCGGTACCGTGATACCCCTTGCGGGCGAAGATCTCCGCGGCCACCCGGAGGATGCGGTCGTGCGTCCCCTCGTCGGCGTCGTCGTGTGGTTTAGGCATCTTTCGCGTGCTCCCCTCGGACCGGACTGTCCCCTTCCGCAGTGTACCGACCAGTCGCCACAGCCCCGGTGACCACGCCGGTCCGGAAGAGGTCCTCGATTTCGGCCGTGGTGAACCCGCTTTCGCCCAGGAGTTCCCGGGTGTGCGCGCCGGGCGGGGTCGGCGGTTGCGGTGGCGCGGCGGGCGTACGGCTGAAGCGCGGCGCGGGCATCGGCTGCGTGATTCCGCCCACGGTGGTGAACGTCTTGCGCGCCATCGGATGTGCGGCGACGGGGGCTTCCGCGAGCGAGAGCACCGGCGCGAAGCAGACGTCCTCGTCTTGCAGCAGCGTGCACCATTCGTCGCGGGGCCGGGTGCGGAAGACGTCCGCGAGCCGCTTGCGCAGGGCGGGCCAGCGGCGCTGATCCCGGTGTCCGGCCAGGAAATCCGCGTCCTGATCGAGGCCGAGCAGTTCCAGCAGCCGGGCGTAGAACTGCGGTTCGATCGCGCCGACACTGATGTACTCGCCGTCCGCGCATTCGTACGCCCCATAGAAATGCGCGCCGCCGTCGAGCAGGTTCGTGCCCCGCGCGTCCGCCCACAATCCCTGTGCGCGCAACGCGTGGATGATCGTCGTGAGTACCGCGGTGCCGTCCACGATCGACGCGTCGATCACCTGTCCCAGCCCGCTCGTCCGGGCTTCGAGCACCGCGGACACCACTCCGAACGCGAGCAGCATCCCGCCGCCGCCGAAATCGCCGACCAGGTTCAGCGGCACCGCGGGCGGTCCGCCCGCCGAGCCCATCGGGTGCAGCGCACCGGCCAGTGACACGTAGTTGATGTCGTGCCCGGCCCGCGCGGCGAGTGGCCCGTCCTGTCCCCAGCCGGTCATCCGCCCGTACACCAGCCGCGGATTCCGTGCGGCGCACACGTCCGGGCCGAACCCGAGCCGCTCCGCGACCCCCGGCCGCATGCCTTCGATGAGCACGTCGGCGCCGTCCACCAGCCGCAGCAGCGCCGCGACCCCCGCCGGTTGCTTGAGGTCCAGCACGATCGACCGTCGTCCGCGGGCCAGCAGGTCGAAGTCCGGCCGCAGCGGGTTGCCTGCCTGCGCGCCGGGCCGGTCGACGCGCACGACGTCGGCGCCGAGGTCGGCGAACAGCATGCCGCAGAACGGAGCCGGGCCGAGACCGGCGATCTCGACCACGCGCAGGCCGTGCAGCGGGCCGGCGGTACGAGGGGTGGGCGTCATGGCTCCTCCAGGCACAGGACATCGGGGTACTAGCCCGATCGGGTGAACGCTACCGACGGCGGGGTTGACTGCCGACGACATCACTGTACCGTTCGGTCGGTACACGCGTACAGACCGATCGATACAGAGCCTGGAACTCGGAGAAGCGATGAGCGGAACCCTCGTGCGGTTGAGGTCTGCCGGAAGAGGCAAGCTGTCCCAGGAACAGCTCGTGGCGCTGGTCGTCGTCGCGTTGTTCGTGGCGTTCGGCGTTGCCCTCGACGGATTCCTGACCGTGAACAACCTGGTCAACCTCGTCCGCAGTGTGTCGTCGCTGGGCATTTTCGGCGTGGCGATGGCCGTGGTGGTGATCGCGCGCGGGATGGACCTGTCGCTCATCGCGTCGATGGGCGTGGCGACCGCGGTGGCGATCCAGCTGATGCGTACCCCGGTCAGCACGCCGGTGGCGTTGCTCGCGGGCTTCGGTGTCGTGCTGATCATGGGGCTGTTCAACGGTTTCCTGATCGCGTTCGTCGAAATCCCCGCGCTTTTCGCGACCCTGGCGTCCGGCTTGCTCGTGTACGGTCTCGCCCGCACGACCATCCTCGACGGCCTCATCGCGGAACTCCCCGGCGACCGGCACTTCGTGCTCGCGCTGGGACAGGGCACGCTTTTCGGTATCCCGGTGCCGATCATCGTCTTCGCCGTGGTCGCGCTGCTGGCGCAGCTGATGCTGTCCCGCACCAAATCCGGCCGCTTCATCTACGCCCACGGCGACAACGCCGGAGCCGCCGCGCTCACCGGGATTTCGGTGCGCCCGTTCACGATTCTGGAGTACCTGGGCAGCGCGACCATCGGCTTCATCGGCGGTCTTGTCACCGCGGGAGCGGTCGGCGGTCTCAACACCCAGGTGATCGACAGCTCGCTGATCTACGACGTGCTGCTCGTGGTGGTGGTCGGCGGGATCAGCCTCGTCGGCGGACGCGGCAGCGTGGCCAGCGTCGTCGTCGGTACCGCGTTGATCGGCGTGATGCTCAACGGCATGACGATCCTGAACATGAACAACCACGAGCAGGACATCGTCAAGGGGCTCATCCTGCTCGCCGCTCTCGTGCTCGACAACCGCCTGCATCCCCGCGACGAGGAAACGGTTCGGCAAGGCGACTGAATCCCCATCGGCAGAACATCCACAACGGACAAGGAGGTCCATCCCATGCGAAAAGCCCATTCTGCAGCGGCCCGGATCGGCGCGCTGGCCGCCGCCGCGGCACTGGTGGCGAGCGGATGCTCGACCGGTGGCGCCGCCGACGCCCCGGCCGCGAGCGGTGCCCAGCTGCCGGCCACCGCCTCGGCCGGGCAGCTCCGGGATCACGCAATCCAGAGCATGAAAGGGAAAACGGCCGCCTTCGTGCCGGTCGGCATGGGCACGCCGCTCACCGAGGAGTGGAACCGGCAGCTCGCGCGCGGGTTCAAGGCCGCCGGGATGAACTACGTGCTGCGCGACCCGAACTGGGACACCGCAAAGCAGGCCGAGGCGGTGCAGTCGCTGATCAACGAGAAGCCCGCCGTGCTGGTGGTGCACAACTTCGACGTGCAGATCCTCGCCAAGCTCATCCAGCAGGCCCAGCAGGCGGGGATCTACGTCATCCAGATCAACATGGTGTCGAACTACAAGTCGGACGCGTTCGTCGGCGCCGACACCATCGACCTCGGCCGCCGCATCGCCACCGACATCGTGACGCAATGCGGCAAGGACACGTCGACGTCGCATGAAGTGCAGATCGTGCAGGGCGACGCCACGTCCGGCTTCACGCTCGACGTGATGGCGGGCGCGAAGGAGGTCTTCGGGCAGAATCCGGAGATCAAGCTCGTGTCGGTGCAGGCGGCGAACTGGGACCGTACCAAGGCCCACGACATCACCGCGACGGTGATCCAGCAGCACCCGAACCTGTGTGCCAGCTGGGGTTTCTGGGACCAGATGCAGTACGGCGCGGCCACCGCGATCAAGGAAGCGGGCAAGATCGGCCAGGTCAAGGTGTTCACGTCCGACCACAGCCAGATCACCTGCGAGGGTGTACGCGACGGACTGTTCTTCGAGTCCTACGGCTATTCCGTGCCGACGCAAGGCAGTGACATCGTCTCGATCGCCAAGTCGCTGCTGCAGTCCGGGCAGGCGCCGGGTACGTCCCGGGTCGCGGACTACACCCCGCTCGTGAAGATCGACAAGAGCAACTGGCAGCAGCCCAACATGTGTTACGACGGCAAGAAAGACGGCCTGACCGTCAGCTGACCCCCGCGCCGGGACACCGCGCGTGCGGTGTCCCGGCAGCCCCGGCCTGAGAGGGAGAATGATGACGGCTACTGCGGAAGTGCGGCGGCGCCGTCCCCCGGAACGCAACGTCCCGGACGGTGAAACGCTCGGTGGGCGGCTGCGCCACCTCAAGTACAAAGCGTCGCCGCAGCAGTTCTTCGCCGAGCTGTTCGAGAAGCGGTGGATGGAACCCGCCATCCCGCTCGCGATGCTGATCGCGGTGATCGTGTTCTTCTCGATCGCCGCCCCGGGCTTCGCCAGTCCGGCGAACCTGCTGTCCTCGGGGGCCGAGCTCGCCGAGATCGCGCTCGTGTGCCTCGGCATGGCGGTGGTCATGATCTCCGGCGGCATCGACCTGTCGGTCGGCTCGATGTTCGGCCTGTGCAACATGGTCGCGATCCTCTTGATCACCGTCGGCGGCGTACCGGTGCTGCCGGCGATCCTGGTGACCCTCGTGGCCGGGGCGATCCTCGGCGCCACCAACGGCGTGATCGTGGCCTACCTCAAGGCCCGCCCGTTCCTCACCACGCTCGTCACGCTGATCATCTTCCGCGGCGTGCTGAACCTGCTCGACCTCAACTTCTCCGCCAAGACCGCGACGGTGTTCGTCACCGACCCGGTCTGGACCTGGTTCGGGTCGGGCAAGGTCGCCGGGCTGCCGTTCAGCTTCGTCACGCTGCTCGTCGTGCTGGTGCTCGGGCACCTGGTGCTGAGCCGGTCGCGGCTGGGCTGGCACATCACCGCGGTCGGCGCGAGCCGCCGGGCCGCCCGGCACGCCGGGATCCGCGTGGAGCGCGTTCTGCTGGTGAGCTACGTCTTCGCCGGGGTGCTGTGCGCGCTGGCCGGGATCTTCTATGCGGCCCGGCTGAGCAGCGCGAGCGCACGCGTCGGCGAGGGACTAGAGCTGAACGTGCTGACCGCGGTCATCCTCGGCGGGATCAGCCTGTCCGGCGGCAAGGGTACGGTGTGGCGCGCGTTCATCGGTGCGGCCACGATCAGCTTGCTGGGCAAGGGTTTGCTGCTGATGAACGTCGGCGGCGAGGTGCTGCAGACGGCGTTGGCGGTGGTGCTGATCGTCGCGGTCGGGCTCGACACGAAGTGGGGCAAGAACCGCGGCAAGGCGATCCAGAAGACCTATGTCAACCCGACGCTCGTCGAGTACGGTCCGCTGCCGGACATCCGGCCCGGCTCGGGAAGCCCGTTCGAGATCAACGACCGGCTGCGCGGTGCCGAGGCCATCGGGCACGGCGAGGTCGAAGGTCCCGAGGACGTGATCGTCGACGCGCAGGGCCGGGTCTACTGCGGTACCCGGCAGGGCTGGATCGTGCGCTTTTCCGGGCCGGACCTCAGTCAGCGCGAGATTTTCGCGCGCATCGGCGGACATCCGCTCGGTCTCGGTTTCGATCACGACGGCAACCTGATCGTCTGCGTCGGCGGGATGGGACTGTACGCCGTCGACCCGCAAGGCAAGCACCGCAAGCTGTCCGACGAAACCGGCCGCACCTGGACCCGGCTGCGCGACGACTCGCGGCTGCGGATGGCCGACGACCTCGACATCACGCCCGACGGGAAGGTGTACTTCAGCGAGGCCACGACGCGGTTCGACATGGCCGACTGGATTCTCGACGGTGTCGAGGGACGGCCCAACGGGCGGCTCGTGTGCTACGACCCGGCCACCGGCAAGACCCGCACGGTGCTCCGCGACCTGGTGTTCCCCAACGGGATCTGCAGCTGTCACGACGGTGAATCGCTGCTGATCGCGCAGACCTGGCTGTGCCGCATCCTGCGGTACTGGCACAGCGGGCCGAACCAGGGGCGGCTGGAGGTCTTCATGGACAACTTCCCCGGTTACCTCGACAACATCAACCGTGCGTCCGATGGCGCCTACTGGGTTGCACTCAACGGCATGCGTTCGCCCGCGTACGACCTCGCCATGCGGATGCCGACGTTCCGGCGCCGCATGATGAAGCGGATCCCGCGCGACGAATGGCTGTACCCGAGCATGAACCACGGTTGCGTGGTGAAGGTGTCGGAGCAGGGCGAGGTACTGGAGACCTACTGGGACCCGGGTGGGGAGTCGCACGCGTCGATCACGTCGATGCGCGAACACGACGGGTACCTGTATGTCGGTGGCCTGGAGAACAACCGGATCGGCCGGATCAAGCTGACCGGCCAGGAAACCGCACTGTCCGATGTGGAGCATTCCGCCCGCGCGAGCACGGTGGGCTGAGGAGGACCGATGCCACGAGCCGAAACCTGGGGACTGGTCAAGGAGTTCCTCTTCCCCGGCCGTTCCGCGAACCGCTCGATCCCGCCGCTCGACGGCGGGTTCACCCCCAACGACGCCCTTGAGCAGGTCGAAACCGCGCTCGACGGGCTGGCCGCGCCGGAGGACGTGTGCCCCGGCCGGTCCGGCGACGTCTACGTGTCCACCGGGACCACGGTGGTCCGCCGGTCCGGCCCGGGATTCACCCGGCACGAGGTCGTCGCGACGTTGCCCGGCCCGGCCGGTGCGCTGGCGCTCGCCCCGGACGGCGGCCTGCTGGTATGCGTGGCCGGTACCGGGGTGGTGCGGGTCCCTGAAGCCGGACACACTGAAGTCGTCGTGGCGGCGCACTGTCCCACTGACCTGACGGTTGCCGCGGACGGGACCGTGTACGTCACCGATGGGTCCACCCGGCACTGCGGCCCGGACTGGATCCGGGACCTGATGGAGCAGAACACGCTGGGCCGGTTGCTGCGGTACGACCCCCGCACCGCGCAGACCACCGTGCTGGCCAGCGGGCTCGGGTACGCCAGCGGGGTCACGCTCACCCGCGAGCAGGACGCGCTGCTGGTCTGCGAGGCCTGGGCGCACCGGGTCATGCGGTACCCGCTCGACGGCGGCGCCGGGCAGCCGGTGCGGCAGAACCTGCCGGGCTACCCGGGCCGGATCAACACCGGGGAAAGCGGGTACTGGCTTGCCGTGTTCGCGCTGCGGACGCTGCTGGTGGAGTTCGTGCTCGGCCAGCGCGACTACGTCGAGGAAATGATGCGCACGATCGAACCCGACTACTGGATCCGGCCCGCGCTGCGGTCGCTCGGCTCCGGGCTGGAACCGTTGCAGGGCGGGCAGATCCGCAAGCTCGGCGTGATCAAGCCGTGGGCACCGCCGAGGTCGTACGGCCTGGTCGCGCACCTGGACGACGAGGGATACGTGACGGCGAGCCTGCACAGCCGCGGCGGCGGGCGGCGGCACGGCGTCACCTCGGCGCGGCAGCTCGGGGAGCACCTGTTCGTGGCCGTGCACGGCGCCGACGAGGTGCTGTGCACGCAGGCGGGAGAGTGGGAATGAGCCAGTCCATTCTGGACCAGCTGGACATCGACCCGGCGGCGGAACGCACCCGGCTGGTCGAAATGTCCGCGGTCACCAAGACCTACCGCGGCGTGCACGCGATCCGGGACGTCGATTTCGACCTCTACGCGGGTGAGGTGCACGCGCTGGTCGGCGAGAACGGAGCCGGGAAGTCGACGCTGTGCAAGATCCTCGCCGGGGCGGTCCCGCATTCGTCCGGGGACCTGCAGATCGCCGGGGAGCCGGTCACCTTCCGGCGTCCGCACGAGGCGCTCGACCACGGGATTGCCATGGTGTACCAGGAAACCAGCCTGGTCCCCACGATGACCGCGGCGCAGAACATCGAGCTCGGGCACGAGAAGCTGCTGACCCGCTTCCGTTCGCTGAACATCGGCGCGCAGCAGCTGCTGCAGTCGATGAACTTCCATGTCGACCCGACGGCGTACGTGTCCAATCTGGGTGCGGCGAAGAAGCAGATGGTGGAGATCGCCCGCGCGCTGCGGTCGAATGCGCGGATCGTGATCTTCGACGAGCCCACCGCGAGCCTCACGCCCGAGGAGACGCTGCACCTGTTCAACGTGATCGAGGATCTCCGTACCGCCGGGCTCGGGATCATCTACGTGTCGCACGCGCTGGAGGAATCGCTCAAAATCGCCGACCGGGTCACGGTTTTGCGCGATGGCGAGCGGGTGGCTTGCCTGGACGCGAAGAAGACCACGCGCGACGAGGTCGTGAAGTACATGGTGGGGCGCGCGATCACCGCGACCGCTCGCGAGACGGCTCCGGTCCGGCCGGACGTCCGGCGCGAGCGGGTCCTGGAAGTGGAGAACCTCGTGCTGGGCACGGTGGTGAAGAACATGTCGTTCTCCGCGTACGCCGGTGAAGTGCTGGGGATCGCCGGGCTGATCGGCAGTGGCCGCACGGAAACGGCGAAGATCATTGCCGGAGCGTTGAAGCGTAACCGCATGCACGGCGGCCGGGTGCTGCTCAACGGTAAGCCGGTGCGGTACCGCGTCCCGAAGCAGGCGATCGACGACGGCATCGTGTACATCACCGAGGACCGCAAGCAGGACGGGTTCTTCGAGACGATGACCGTCACCGAGAACCTCTACTTGGGACAGCTGGCGTCGCGCAAGGGACGGGGGCATTGGCTGTTGTCCCGCGCCCGGCGGACGAAGCTGGCGTCGGAATGGACGGATCGCTTACGCATCAAGGCGATCAACCACGACGCGAAGATCGTCGAGCTGTCCGGCGGGAACCAGCAGAAGGTCGTGGTGGGCAAGTCGCTGGTGGCCGACCCGGAGGTGGTGATCTTCGACGAGCCGACGCGCGGGGTCGACGTGGGTGCGATCGAGGAGATCCACCAGCTGATCCGGCGCCTCGCCGACGAGGGCAAGGCCGTGATCGTGATCTCGTCGTACCTGCCGGAGATCCTGTCCGTGTCCGACCGCATCCTGGTGACCCGGCTGGGCCGGGTCGCGGCCGAGTTCAGCCGCGCGGAAGCCACCCAGGAGAAGATCATGTACGCGGCGGTCTTCTGATCATGACGATCCTGGACGCACCTGGGGACCAGGTGGAACGCGAGTTCGCCGGGCGGCTCGGGCAGCCGGTCCGGCTGCGCTCGCGAAGACTGGCCGGGGAAGGGCTTTCCGACGAGACCGGCCTGCTCACGTTCGACACGGCGGGGTCCGAGCTGACGCTGGTGGTCCGGCGGTTCCGGCCGGGCACCATAGCGCGGCACGAGGTCGCGCCGGAGCGGCTGCACCGGCTGCTGGCCGCGCTGGCCGAGGCCGGTTTGCCGGTGCCGCGCCCGCTGTGGTTCGAGGCGTCGCCGGACCTGTTCGGCGGCCCGTACTCGGTGGTCAGCCGGATGCCGGGGGCGGCGTTCGTGCCGTGGTCGCCGGACGGCCGACGGTTCCTGGCGGAGGCGGGCGACGGGCCGATCGGCGAGCAGTTCTGCCAGGTGCTCGCCGACATCCACCGGCTCGACCCGGACGCCGTCGGCCTTGGTTTTCTCGGCGAAGCCGACCGGTCGTTCGCCGCGCACAAGGTGGACGAGCTGGCCGCGTACCTCGGCCGGGTCCGCAGCGGACCGGAGCCGGTGCTGGTCGACGGGCTGTGCTGGCTGCGCGCGCACCAGCCGCAACACGAGGACGTCGCGCTCGTGCACGGCGACTACCGCACCGGCAACCTGCTCTTCGCCGGTGACGCGATCACCGCGGTGCTGGACTGGGAGTTCGCCGGGCTTGGCGACCCGCTGTACGACCTCGGCTGGGTGTGCTGCCCGTCCAACCGGATCGGCAGCGACCGGGTGTGCATGCTGCTGCCCGAGGACGTGTTCCTGCGCCGGTACGAGGAGCGGCGCGGCCGGGCCGTCGACCGGGACGCGGTGCAGTTCTGGATCGTGTACCACCAGGTCCGGCACGCGGTGATGTGGCTGGAGGCGGGCCGGAACTTCGAGCTGGAGTACACCGACGACCTGCGGCTCGCGCGGATGCATTCGACGATGCCGACGATGCGCCGGATGGTCGCCGACCTGCTGGTGACGTCGTGATCAGCCCGCAGCGGCTGCTCGCTGCCGTCCGGGCCGACCTCGCCGAACGCGTGCTGCCGTCGATCACCGACGATCGTGCGAGGTCTTCGGTGATCGCCGCGATGGGCATTCTCAAGGACGTCGCGGGCCAGGTACGCCCGGACGACAGCTGGATCGGCGATTCGCTCGCGGCACTGGAAACGGCGGCCGCGCAGTGGCGGCCCCGGCTCGACCCGGCGTGGGCCGCGCTGCTCGAACCGGCCGCGCTGCCCGCGCCCGAACGCCGCGACATGCTGCTGGAGGGGATCGAGAAGGTGATCGAGCACCTGTGGCGGACCCGCGACAAGCGCGGGCTGCTGCCGGAGATCCGCCAGGTCCTGCGTGCGGAAACGGAACTGGAAGCAAAGCGGCTCGGCTCGGCCCCGGCGACTGGAGAGGACCACAATGGACAGTTACCTCGTTCCTGACCTGCTGCGCAAGCCACGCACGGCCGGTCGCGTGAACCCGGGGCGGATCGCGATCACCTTCGAGGGCCGGGACGTCGCCTACGAGGAGCTCGACGAACGGTCCGACCGGCTGGCCGCCGGGCTGGCCGCGCAGGGGTTCGCGAAAGGTGACCGGATTGCGGTGCTGTTGTACAACCGGGTCGAATGGGCGGAGGTGTTCTTCGCGGTCGCCAAGCTCGGCGGGGTGGTGGTGCCGATCAATTACCTGCTGAAGGCACCCGAGGTCCGCTACATTCTCGACGATTGCGATGCGTCCTGGGTGGTGTACGAGAACGCCTTCGCGGACACTGTGGACAACCTGCGCGCTGGGGATTCCCGTCGGTACCTCGACGTCGACAGCTCGCTTTACGAGGAATTGTGCGCCTGCGCCGATGCGGTACCGGATCACGGGGTCCGTGCGGAGGATTTGTTTCTTCTGCAATACACGTCTGGTACGACAGGGGTCCCGAAAGGTGCGATGCACACGCATTCCACCGTGTTGTGGAATTCGTTCCACCAGATCGTCGATTACGGGGTGACTGCGGATGATGTCTTCGTGGTGGTCCCGGCGTTGTGCTGGGCAGCCGGGTTCCACGACCTCGCGCTCGCGACGTTGTGGCGTGGCGGCCGGGTGATCCTGTCGCCCAGCACGGGGTTCGACGCGGCCCGGTTTCTGTCCACTGTGGAGGTTTACGGCGTCACGTCGGTGCTGCTGGTGCCCACGGTGCTCAAGCGGGTGCTCGCCGATCCGGGGCTGGCCGGGTACGACCTCAGTTCCCTGCGCATCATCTGCAGCGGCGGGGAACCGGTTCCAGTTGCGACGATCGAGGACGCACAGCGCAAGCTCCCGTCGTGCGCGCTGATCCAGGTGTACGGCATGAGCGAATTCCCCACGATGATGCTGTACCTCGACGCGGAGCACGCGAGACCCGGTTCGGCGGGCCGGGCGTGCAGTGCTGCGCAGGTCCGGGTCGTCGACGGTGCTGGCCGTGATGTCGCGCCGGGCGAGATCGGGGAGATCATCTGCCGTTCCCCGGCCACGATGATCGGCTACTACGGCAAGCCCGATGCCACGGCGAGCACGCTGGCGGGCGGCTGGCTGCGTACCGGCGATCTGGCGTACCCCGACGAGGATGGGTTCGTTTACGTGGCCGGGCGGTCGAAGGACATGATCATTTCCGGCGGGCTCAACGTGTATCCCGCCGAGGTCGAGCAGGTGATCGCCGGACATCCCGCGGTGCTGGAGGCGGCGGTGATCGGCGAGCCGGACCCGGACTGGGGCGAGATCGGCAGCGCGCTGGTCGTGGTGCCGCCGGGCAGTGACCTGGGCGTGGCCGAGCTGGCCGGGTACCTCAAGCAGCATCTCGCCAACTACAAGGTCCCGCGGAAATACACGCTCGCGCACGAGCCGTTGCCGCGGACCACGTCGGGCAAGGTGCAGAAATTCCGGGTGAAGGAGAGGTTGGGCGCGTGAGCTGGGAGTTTTCCACCGAGCCGGAGTTCGCGGAGCAGCTGGACTGGATGCGGACGTTCGTCACCGAGCAGGTCTGCCCGCTGGAGACCCTCGACCTCGACGACGCGGAACTGCGGACCGCGGTGAAACCGTTGCAGGCACAGGTGAAGGAGCGCGGCCTGTGGGCGGCGCACCTCGATCCGGAGCTCGGCGGTCAGGGGTTCGGGCAGGTCAAGCTGGGCCTGATGAGTGAGATCGTCGGCCGGTCGTACCTGGCGCCGTACGTGTTCGGCACCCAGGCGCCGGACGCGGGCAACAGCGAGATCCTAGGCCAGTTCGGGTCGCCGGACCAGCGGGAACGCTGGCTGAAGCCGCTGCTGGCGGGTGATCTGCTGTCGGCGTACGCGATGACCGAACCGGGTGCCGGGGCCGATCCGACGCTGCTCGCGACCCGCGCGGTCGAGGACTCGGACGGCTGGGTCCTCAACGGCCGGAAGTGGTTCATCACCAACGCTTCGGTGGCGGATTTCTTCATCGTGATGGCGGTGACCGACCCGGATGCGCCACCGCACCGGCGGGCGTCGCAGATCATCGTCCCGGCCGGAACACCGGGGCTGACCGTGCTGCGGGAGCTGGGTTCGATGGAGGACCCCCGTCCGCGCGACGGCCGTCTCGACAACCACGCCGAGGTCGAGTTCGTGGACGTGCGCGTACCCGCCGACGCGTTGCTCGGCGACCGCGGTGCCGGGTTCGCCATCGCGCAGAGCCGGTTGGGCCCGGGGCGGATCCAGCACTGCATGCGGTGGCTCGGCCAGGCGCAACGGGCGCTGGACATGTTGTGCGAGCGCGCGTTGTACCGGTATTCGCACGGTTCGGTGCTGGCCGAGAAACAGACCATCCGCTCGTGGATCGCCGACTCCTGGACCGAGCTGAACGCGTTGCGCCTGCTCACGTTGCAGGCTGCGTGGAAGATCGACACGTCCGGGGTCGACTCGGCGCGGACCGAGATCAGCTCGATCAAGTACTGGGGCGCGAAGGTACTGCATGAAGTGATCGACCGTGCGTTGCAGGCGCATGGTTCGCTCGGCTATTCCACCGATCTGCCGCTGGAGGGGATGTACCGCCGGGCGCGGGCAGCCCGGATTTACGACGGTCCGGACGAGGTCCACCGCGAGGCCGTCGCGAAACGGGTGCTGCGGGGGTACCAGGCGCCTGCGGACGGGGTGCCTCGCGAGCACGTGCCGACGCGTCGTTTGCGGGCACTTGATGGGCACTGAGTCCGTCGCGGTCGTCACCGGGGGAGCGGGCGGGATCGGCCGGGAAACCGCGCGGCTGCTGGCTTCCTCGGGTCGACATGTCGTCGTGGCGGACCTCGACGGGGACGCGGCCGAGGTGGTCGCTTCGGAGGTCGGCGGCACCGCGGTCGCGGTGGACGTCGGCGATGTGCGGGCCTGGTCTCGGGTGGATGCGGTGCTGCGGCGGTTGGACCGTCCGGTCGATGCCGTGGTCCTCAATGCGGGAGTTGCGCTGGGGGAGGCGGACCTGCTGGAGGTCGACCTTGCCGCGTACCGTCGCATTTGGCCGGTCAATGTGGACGGTGTCGTGTTCGGACTCCGTACCCTGGTGCCGTTTCTGACCCGGAGCCATGGCCATGCGGTCGTCACGGCGTCGCTGGCCGGGTTGACGGCGGTGCCGTTCGATCCGGTGTACGCGATGACCAAACATGCGTTGATCGGGTTGGTGCGCAGTTACGCGCCGACGCTGGCTGCGCGGAACGTCGGGCTGCATGCCGTGTGCCCCGGTCTGGTGGACACCGAGCTGCTCGGCGCCGCGCGGTCCGAGCTGGCGGAGCTGGAGTTCCCGCTGATCGCGGCTTCCGACGTGGCTGCGGCACTCACGTCTTGCGCACTGGGTACCGGCGCGGGCGAGGTGGTGGTCTGCCAGCCGGGACGGGCGCCGGTGCCGTATCGGTTCGCCGGGATTCCCGGACCTGGACAGCCGGTTGCCGCGCTGCCGTCGCAGTTGCCCATCGGCCGGGCTTAGGGGGTTCCATGGAAACTCGAACCGCACTTGTCACCGGCGCCTCCCGCGGGATCGGGGCCGGGATCGCCCGCGGGCTGCTCTCGCGAGGAGTGCAGGTCGCGGCTGGGTACCGGAGTGGCCGCGCGGGCGTCGAGGCGCTCGGGGCCGAATTCCGCGGGCAGGTGCTGCCGGTGCGGTTCGATCTGGCTGCGGAGAGCAATCCCGTCGCGGAGGTCGTGGACCATTGGGGACGGCTGGACTCGCTCGTACTGAACGCAGCCGTGTGGAACGGCGGCCGCCTCGACACCCTCGATCCCGCCGAATGGTGGCGGGTGGTGGAAACCAACCTCAAAGGCATGGCCGCGGTGACGCGGGCGGCAATCCCGGCCCTCGTCGAGGGCGACCGGCCGAGCATCGTGCTGGTGGGGTCGGTGGTCGGCATCCAGGGTTTCGCCGGTGACACGGCTTACGGGAGCGTGAAGGCCGCGATGATCGGGTTTGCGCGTTCGCTCGCCAAGGAGCTGGCGCGTAACGATGTGCGGGTGAACGTCCTCGCGCCAGGCTTCGTGGAAACGGACATGACGGCGGAGATCCCCGAACGTTCCCGGCAGCGCATCGCCTCCGCGACGCTGCTGGGTCGCTTCGGCACAGTGGACGAAATCGCGAAGGCGGCGGTTTTCCTTTCGGAAGACGCGACGTTCTGCACCGGCACGGTCCTCACCGCGGATGGTGGCTGGTCGTTGTAACGGGGGCGCCAGCTGGCTGCTGGTGCCCCCGTTGTGGTTACAACGCGATGCACTTCGTGGTGGTGAGCTCCCAGAACCCTTCGACCCCGCCTTCGCGGCCGAAGCCGGACTGTTTCATTCCGCCGAACGGTCCGGTGAGTCGCGGGAACGTGGCATTGACCGCGAACACGCCGGTGCGTACTTGCCGCGCGATCGAGCGCGCGGTGTCCGTGTCGCGGGTGAACACGGAGCCCGCGAGGCCGTAACGCGAGTCGTTGGCCAGTGCGACGGCTTCGTCGAGGTCGTCGAACGGGATCACGCAGAAGACCGGGCCGAAGATCTCGTTCTGAGCCACCTCCATATCGTTGGTGACACCGGTGAGCAGCGTCGGTTCGAGGTACCAGCCCTCGTCGAATCCGGCGGGCCGGGATCCGCCGTACGCCACCGTCGCACCGGCCGCGACGGCCCGCTCGATGTACCCCTCGGCCCGGTCGCGGAACGTTTCCCCGGCCAGCGGGCCCCACTGCGTGTCCGGTTCGGCCGGGTCGCCGATCGTCAGCGCGGCGAATCCCGCCACCAGCCGCTGTACCAGCTCGTCGTGGATGCGCCGGTCGACCAGGATGCGCGTCATCGCCACGCAGATCTGCCCGCTGTACTGGGCGAGCCCGTCGACCAACGCGGGTACCGCGACGTCCAGATCGGCGTCCGCGGCCACGATGGCGGCGGATTTGCCGCCGAGTTCCAGCGTGACGTGTGCAATCCGGTCCGCGCACGACCGCATGATCGCGGACCCGACCTCGTTGCCGCCGGTGAAGTGCACGGCCGCGACGTCGGGGTGCTCGACGAGGTGCTGGCTGACGTCGGCGTCCCCGGCCAGCACGCTGAACACTCCGTCCGGGAACCCGGCCTCGGCGGCCGCGTCGGCCAGGAAGTAGCCCAGCATCCGGTTGAGCGGCGGCAGCTTCAGGATGAAGGGATTGCCGACGATCAATCCCGGCACGATCGCGAGCGCAGTCTGCATGTGCGGCCCGTTGAACGCGACGATGGCGACTGTCGGCCCTTGCGGCTCGCGGCGGATTTCCACCGGACCCTGGAAGGTCTCGCGGATTTCGCTGTACTCCAGCGTTTTCGCCGTCTCCAGCGCGTGGTTCCACATCTCGGACGCCGCCGACGTGAGCGCGCGGCCGTCACGCAGCGGCATCCCGGCCTCGACTGCCCACGCGGCGTTGATGTCGTCGGCGCGGGCGTCGAGCGCGGCGCAGAACCGGGAAACGTACTCGAGCCGCTCTTCCGGCGCGAGCGCGCTCCAGCCAGGGAACGCGGCACGGGCGGCGGCCACCGCGGCCTCGGCGTCGGCCACCGCGGGCCGGGGGAGCGTGCGCACCACGGCCCCGGTCGCCGGGGAGACGACCTCCGCCCGGTCCGAAGTGGACGGTGCGACCCACCGGCCGCCCACGAACAGCTCGTTCTCGTGCGGTACCTGCACGGACGTACTCCTTTTCTCGGTCATTTCTTCCTGGCCAGGGCCACCGCGATGACGATGATGATCCCCTGGATGATGGTCTGCTGGCTGGTGTCGAGCCCGGCGAGGATGAGGCCGTTGTTGACCAGGCCGACGAACACCGCGCCGACCACCGACCCGAGCACCCGCCCGTTGCCGCCGAAAAGGCTGGTGCCACCCAGCACCACCGCGGCGATCACGGACAGCTCGTCGCCGGTGCCCCACTGGAACCGGCCGGACTGCAGCCGCCCGGCGTACAACATCCCCGCGATGCTCGCGACCACCGCGGACACCACGAGCACGGTGAACGTGATCCGCTTGACCCGGACCCCGCTGAACCGCGCCGCGATCGGGTTGCCCCCGGTCGCGACGACCTGGCGGCCGTACCGCGTCTTGCGCATCACGAGCGCACCGGCCGCGACGAACACCGCTGCCCATACCAGCAGGGAAGGCACCGGCCCGAAATCGCCGGAGCCGAAGAGCAGCGTGAACTGCCGGTCCAGGATCGGTACCGGCTGGAAGTTCGAAATCCATTGCGCGACCCCGGAGGCGATGCCCAGCATTGCGAGCGTCACCAGGAACGACGGGATGCGCGCGTACGCCACCAGCGCACCGGTGACGACCCCGGCCGCCAGCCCGACGCCGAGCCCGGCCAGCACCCCCAGTGGGCCGCTGCCGGTCGCCGAGATCGTGAGCGCGGTGACCACACTGGACAGCCCGGCCACCGAGCCGACCGACAGGTCGATCTGCGCGGCCGCGATCACGAACGTGCCCGCGACCGCCATCACCGCGATGATCGCGGTCTGCCGGACGATGTTCAGCAGGTTGCCCGCGGTGAGGAAACCGCTGTCTCCCAGCAGGATCGCGAACAGCAGGAACACCACGGCGAAGCCGAGGTAGATCGCGCCGTCGCGCCAGTCGAGCCGGAGCCGCCGCGGGGCGGGTGGCACGGGTTCGGGCGGTTCCGGGCGGGTGCGCGCCGGCAGGGTCGCGGGCGCGCCAGGGTCGCTGCTCATCGGGCTACGCTCCTTGGATCACGAGTTGCAGGGATTCCTCGTCCTCGATGTCGTCGCGGGCGAGGTCGGCGTGGACGGCGCCGGACCGCAGCACCACCACCCGGTCGGCGACCGCCAGCAGTTCCTCCAGCTCCGAGGACACGATGACCACGGCGGTGCCCTCGGCGGCCAGCTCCGCGGTGAGCCGCAGGATCTCGGTCTTCGCGCCGATGTCGATACCCGCGGTGGGCTCGTCGAGCACGAGTACCTTCGGGACCAGGCCGTTTTCCTTCAGCGCCAGCCATTTCGCCAGCACCACCTTCTGCTGGTTCCCGCCGGACAGGTGCCGGACCGGGGTGGTCCGCGTGGCACCGCGGATGCCGAGCGACGAGATCAGCGACTGGCACACCGCGGCACCGCGCCGGTCGCCGAGGAACGGGCCACGGCGGATCCGGGACAGGCTGGGCAGCAGCGCGTTGTCGTACACCGCGTGGTCGAGCACCAGCCCTTCCAGCTGCCGGTCTTCGGGCACGAGCAGCATTCCGGCGCGGATCGCCTCGGCCGGGCCCCGCGGCCGGTACGGCTTCCCGCCGAGCTGAATTTCCCCGGCCTCGATCCGGTCGATGCCGAACAGGCAGCGGGTGAGCTCGGTCCGCCCGCTGCCGATCAGCCCGGCCACGCCGAGGATCTCCCCCGGCGCAACGTCGAACGACACCCCGGCGACCCGGCTCCCGGCCCGGAGGTTCCGGACCGACAGCACCGGACGGGTGCCGGGCCGCACCGCGCACGTCCGCCTGCCGAGCCCGCCGTGGATCTCGCGGCCGACGATCGCCTCGGCGACCTGCTCCGGCGGGATCTCGGTGACCCCGCCGGAGAGCACGCGCTGCCCCTCGCGCAGCACGCTCATCCGGTCGGCGATCTGCGCGATTTCCGCCATCCGGTGGCTGATGTAGACCACTGACACGCCCTGCCCGGTCAGCCGCCGGACGAGGTCGAACAGCGGCCCGATCTCGCTGTGGGACAACCGCGCCGTGGGTTCGTCCATGATCAGCACGGTGGCGTCGAGGCTCAGCGCCTTGGCGATCTCGGTGAGCTGCCAGTGCCCGACCGGCAGCTCACCGACCGGCGCGCGCGGGTCGAGGCGGGTGCCCATCCGGTGGAGGATCTCGGCCGTCCGCCGGTTCAGCGCGGTGTCGTCGATCAGCCCGAACCGGCGTGGTTCGCGGCCGAGGAAGACGTTCTGCGCCACGGTGAGCGTGGGCACGAGGCTGAACTCCTGGAACACCATGCCGATCCCGGCGGCACTCGCCGCGGCGGGCGAGCGGAAGTCCGCCGGAACCCCGCCGACCGTGACCGTGCCGCCGTCCGGCCGGTGCACGCCGCCGAGAATCTTCATCAAGGTGGACTTGCCTGCGCCGTTGCCGCCGAGCAGCGCGTGCACCTCACCCCGGCGGAGGTCGAAGTCGACTCCCCGCAGCACCTCGACCTTGCCGAACGATTTCCGCACGGCCTTCATCTCGACGGCAGGCGTGTCCATCACTTGCTGCCCAGTGCGTCGGTGAGGTCCTTCGGCGCGCCCGCGTGGTAGACGGTCTGCCACGACTGCAGCAGATTGCTCCGGTCGACCGGCAGCGAAGGCAGTTCGACGAATGGCGGGGCTTCCTTGCCCAGCAACGAATACGCTGCCAGCCGGGCTTCCACGATACCCTGCTCGTACGGCTGCGCGGCGGCGATGCCTTTCACGAACACGCCTTGCGCCATGTCGATGGCGACGTTGGTGCCGAGGTCGACGTCGGTGACATTCAGGGAGCCGTGCCCGGACGAACGAGCCGCGTCGATCGCCCCTTCGCACGGCGCATCGAACCAGCACCAGACCCCGGCAAGGTTCGGGTTCTTCGTGAGCCACGCGTTGACGGCGGAACTGCCCTCGCCCTTCCAGTCCGGCCCGAGCAGGCCCTTGCTGCCCACGACCTTGATGCCGGGGTAATCCTTGGCGATGGTGTCGGTGAATCCCTTCTGCCGCAACACATTCGTGGGTGCCTGCGCGGCATGGAAGAGCACGCCTGCCTCGCCTTTGCCGCACATGGCCTTCGCCAGCTGGTGCGCACTGAGCACCCCGGCACCGTAGTTGTCGGTGGACACGACGGACACGTAGTCCTTGCCTGGCTGGAAATCCTTCGCCGGGTTCTCCATGAACACGAGCTTGACTCCGGCGTCGGCCGCCTTCCGGTACGCGGGCGCGAGCGCGACCGGGTCGAGCGACGGGATCGACAGCAGCACCTTGGGTTTGGCGGCGAGCGCGGTTTCGATGTCGGAGAACTGCTTCGCCGGATCGGCCTGCGCATCGGTCTGCGCGACGACGGTGACGCCCAGCCGCCCGAGTTCAGACCGGATGGCGGTGACCTGCGCGGTGCTCCAGCTGTCGCCGGAGAAGTGCATCACGATCGCGGCGGTGGCGTGCATCGCCTTCACCTTCGCGACCTCGTCGTCGGTGAGTTGAATGGCGCGGTAGTCGGCGGATGTTTCGCCGTACGGGCCCTTTGCGAGCACTCCGCCTTTGGCGTACGCGGCAATGGCGGCGTCCTCGGCGGACGTGTCGCAGCTGGTGGCGCCGGAAGAGGCGTCGCTGCTTTGCGTGCAGGCCACCAGCGTGGCCGTCAGCAGCGCCGCGGCGCCAAGGGACAACAGGGTTTTTCTCATGCCGAAACCTCGGAATTCGTCGTTGAATCGAGTGCGGCCGGTCAGCGGCCGGTCAGCACTGCCGGAATCCGGCGTCGACCGGCAGGGTGACCCCGGTGACGTAGCGGGCCTCGTCGGACGCGAGCCACACGATGGCGTTGGACACGTCGACCGGTTCGATCTGCTCGACCGGCAGTGCATTGGCCATGTTGCTGCCCCAGCTCGGGTTGGCCTCGATGAAGCCGCGGATGTGGTCGTTGTTGATGAACGGCGTGTTCACCCCGGTGGGGTGCACGGTGTTGACCCGGATGAAGTGCGGCGCGAGCTCGTTGGACAGTGTCGTCATGAGCCCGACCACCCCGTGTTTCGCGGCGGAGTAGTGGCCGAGGTTGACCATGCCCTTGAGGGTGGCGCTGGAGCTGGTGATGACGATCGCACCGCCGTTCCCGGCCTCGATCATCGCCGGGATCGCCGCCCGCAGTGTGGTGAACGCGCCGGTGAGGTTCACCCCGATCATGGTGTCCCACTGCTCGTCGGTGATGGACCAGGTGTTGGGCACGAACCCGGTGACGGCGGCGTTGGCACACACCACGTCGAGCCGTCCGAACCTCTCCATCCCGTCCTCGACGAGCGCGCGAATTGCTGCACTGTCGCGGACATCGGCTTCAACGGCGATGATGCGCTGGCCCGTTTTCTCGACCTGCCTGGCGGTTTCGTCGAGGTCTTCGGGTTCGGCCATCGGGTACTCGACCGTGTCGAGCTGACGGCAGAGGTCGAAGGCCAGGATATCGGCGCCTTCTTCGGCGAGCCGGACCGCGTGCGACCGTCCCTGGCCGCGGGCGGCACCGGAAATGAGCGCGACTTTACCCCGGAGTCGTCCGGTCATGGTCGATTCCTCTCTGCGTATCTGCGGTTTTCAGGCGGCGTGCAAGGGCTCGGCGAGATCGCGCGTGCGCGTCTCCCGGGTGATCAGCACCGCTACGGTCGTGATGAGGGCGGCAGCCAGGACGTACAGCGCAATCGCGGTACCCGAGCCGAAGGCGGCGAGCAGCGCGGTGGCGATGAAGGGTGCGATCGACCCGCCGATGAGCGTCGGTACCTGCGCGCCCAGCGACATTCCGCTGCACCGAACCGTGGTGTCGAATTGTTCGGCGAAGAACGCGGCCTGTGGGCCGTAGAGCGCGGAATGGAAGACCAGACCGCCGGTCATGGCGAGCATGATCAGGCCTGCGTTATGGGTGTCGAGCAACCAGAAGAAGGCGAACGTCCACGCTGCGGTACCGGCCGCGCCGATCAGGAGCACCGGGCGGCGGCCGATCCGGTCGGACAGCCAGCCGAAGAACGGCGTGGCCACGATCTGCGCCACGTTCGCCACGACCAGTGCGGACAGCACGGTGGATTTGCTGCCGCCGTTGTGCTCGACCACGTACACGATCACGAAGGCGGTGACCACGTAGTAGACGATGTTTTCGGTGAGCCGCGCGGCACCGCAGACCAGCAACTGCCGCGGGAACCGGCGCAGCACTTGCAGGGCAGGAGCGCGGGCCGGTTCGGCGGTTGCACGGGTGGCCAGGAAGAGCGGTGCGTCCTCGACCTTCTGCCGTACCCAGAACCCGACGCCCAGCAGTACGGCCGAGGCCAGGAACGGAATCCGCCAGCCCCAGGAGAGGAACGCGGCGTCGTCGAGGGTGGCGGCGAGAATCGCGAGCGCGCCGGTGGCGATGAGGTTGCCCAGCGGGACTCCGGCCTCGGCAACGGAGGTCCACAGACCGCGCCGCCGCGCCGGAACCTGTTCGGCGATCAGCAGCATCGCCCCGCCCCATTCCCCGCCGAGCGCGAAGCCCTGGATCAGGCGCAATGCGCACAGCGCGATGGCCGCCCACCCGCCGATGCTGGCGTACGTGGGCAGCAGCCCGATCGCGAACGTCGCGCCACCCATGAGCAGCAACGTGACGATGAGCAGGGGCTTGCGGCCGATGCGGTCGCCGAAGTGCCCGAACACGATCCCGCCGAGCGGGCGGGCGAAGAACCCCAAGGCGTAACTCAGGAACGCCAGCATCGTGCCGACGAGCGGGTCGTGCGCCGGGAAGAACAGCTTGTTGAACACCAGTGCCGCGGCCGAGCCGTAGACCAGGAAGTCGTACGACTCCAGGGTCATCCCCGCCGCGCTGGCGGTGACGACCCGGCCGAGACCGGGCCGGTTTCGGGATGCGGTTGCCTGCGTGGCCACCGCGTCGTTGAGGGCCATCGGATTCACTTCCTAGGGGAGGTCGAGGTCGACCGGCAGGCCGGTGCGATGGGAGCGGAGCGCGGCTTCGAGCACGGCCGCGACCGGGCGGACTTCCCGCGCGGACGCCTGTGGCTGCCGCTGCTGGACGATCGCGTCGGCGAACTCGCGGAACTGCCGGTCGAACGAAACGTCGCCGTCGATGTACGGGGTGACTGCTTCATGCGCGACGAGTTCGCCGTCGACCAGGAGGGTGCGGTCGTCGGTGAGCCGCATCGTGCCGCGGGGACCGGTGATCCAGCGGTCGTTGACGGGTTGCCGGGCGTTGAGTGAGAGGTATCCGGTGCCGAGGCTGCCGTCGGCGAAATCGACGATCACGACAGCTTCGTCCTCGCCCTCCCACTGATCGCGCAGCCGGCGCGTGCGCGCGTACACGCGCACGGGGGCGGCTCCGATGAGCCACAGCATGGTGTCGAAGACGTGCGGGCCGTTGAGCCCGAGCGCGAGCCCGCCCACGTCGGACGCCGATTTCCACCACGCCGTGGCCGCGTGTTCGGCGTACACCCCGAGCAGGTGGATGAGGCTGACCGGACCGCCGAGCTCGCCGATCCGCTGCTTCGCGAGCTGGGCACCGTGGAAGAAGCGGCGGCACTGCGCGGCCATGAGGACGCGACCGGCCTTCTCGCTCGCCGCGATCATCAGGTCGGTGTCGGCAACAGTGGTGGCGAGTGGCTTCTCCACGAGCACGTGCTTGCCACTCTCCAGCAGCGCCATGGCCAGGCTTGCATGGACGTGGTTGGGGACGGTGAGCACGACCGCGTCGATGTCGGTCGCCTCGACGATCGCCTGGGTGTCGTGCACCGCGCGCTCGGCCCCGTACCGTTCGGCGAGCTCCTCGGTGCGGTCTTTCTCGGTGGGCAGCCCGGCCACCGCGACGAGGACGGCGACGTCCCGGGCGGCGGCAATGGCTTCGAGGTGGGCGATGGCGATGCGGCCGGGGCCGACCAGCGCCACTCGCAGCGGCTGGTTGCTCATCGGCGAGTCTCCTTAAGACAGGACAGGACACGCTCGGCCGCCGTGTCGGCGAAGGCGTTGTCGTTGATGTGCAGATCGAGTTCTTCGATGCGGACCCGCTGGTCGTCGACACCCTTGCGCAGGGCGGTGACGAGCGCTTCCCGCGCGGCCGGGTCGGCGAACGGCTGGCCTTCGGCGTCGAGCGCGGAAACGCCGCGCCGGGGGACGAGGACGGTCACGTCGCGGGCCGCGTTGAGCTTCCCCGCGATGGCAGCGCCGATCCGCTCGGCCTCCTCCGGGGTGACCCGCATGAGGGTGTTTTCCGCGTTGTGCTGGTAAAAACGGCGACCGGTGAACCGGGCCGGAACCGTGTCCGGGGGACCGAAGTTGACCATGTCGGTGGCACCGAGCGACACGACCTGCGGCACGCCCGCCCGGCCCGCCGCCTCCAGCCGGTGCGGCCCGGCGGACAGGATGCCGCCGACGATCTCGTCGGCCCATTCGGTGGTGGTGAGATCGAGGACCGCGTCGAAAAACCCTTGCGCCACCAGGCGTTCCATCGTGCGGCCGCCGGTTCCGGTCGCGTGGAACACCAGTACCTCGCACCCCGCCGCTTCTAGGGTTTCCTTGGCCCGCAGCACACACGGAGTGGTGACGCCGAACATGGTCGCCGCGACCAGTGGCCGATCCTGGCGGGATGTGTCGGGATTGCGGGAACCGGCGAGCATGCCGGACAGTGCGTCGGCCGCCCGGGTGTACGTGATCGCGCTGACCCGGTTGACCCCGGCGACGTCGACGATCGAGGGGAACAGCACGAGGTCCGAAGTGCCGACGTACCCGGCGGTGTTGCCGGATGCCACCGTGGTGAGGATCAGTTTCGGCAGCCCCAGCGGCAGGTCTCGCATGGCCGCGCTGCCGATGCTGGTGCCTGCTCCGCCGCCGAGGGCGAGCACCGCGTGGACCCGCCCGTCGGCGACCAGTTCGGAGATCACCGCCGCCGCGCCCGCCGCCATGGTCGCGACGGCCGCCGCCCGGTCGCGCCGCGCCTGCAGCTCGGCGAGACTCCCACCGCCTGCTTCGGCAATCGTGCTCCGGTCCACGTCGGACGGGAGGCCCGGCGAGCCGAGCACTCCGATGTCGGCGACGAGCACGTGGTGCCCGTTCGCTTCGAGCCGGGCCTTGAGGAAGGCCGCGTCGTCCGCTTTGGTGTCCAGGGCGGCGAGCAGCGCGACGGTAGCGGTCATGGCTCCGCCTTTCGGGTCAGATGGTGAGAATGCCGCCGTTGACGTCGATCGTGGCGCCGGTGACGAACCGGGACAGATCGGAGAGCAGGAAGAGGATGGCGCCGACGACATCCGGTTCGTGGACGTTGCGGCCCAGCGGGGTCTGCTTGGCCAGTTCCACCAGATCCTGCTCGCGGTGCAGTTCCGACAGCAGGTCGTTCATCCGCGTGCCGACGACCCCGCCCGGGCACACCGCGTTGGCCCGGATGTTGCTCGGCCCGAACTCCTTCGCGAGATGCCGGGTGAGGCCGAGAATTCCGGCCTTCGCCGCGGTGTAGTGGCAGCCGAGGAACGGGCTGGACGTGCGGCCGGCGAGTGACGAGATGCTGACGAGCGCACCGCCTCCCGCGCGCTGCAGATGCGGGATCACCGCCTGGTAGGTGAGAAACGCGCCCTTGAGGTTGGAGTCGACGATCAGGTCCCATTCGTCGGCGCCGATGTCGAGGGTGGGCCGTTGCGCGCGATACGCCCCCGCGGAATAAACGCAGTGCGTGAGCTTGCCGAAGTGCTCGGCGGTTGCGGCGGCGGCAGCCTGGACGTCCTCGCGGACCGTGCAGTCGGCCACCGCGGTGAACACGCGATCCGTTCCGTACTCAGCGAAATCCTCGGCCACTGTGGCGATCCGGCCGGGATCCAGGTCGACGATCGCGACGCGGGCGCCGAGCTGCAGCAGGCTGAGCGCGGCGGTGCGGCCGGTTCCCCGGGCACCGCCCGCGATCAGGGTGACCGACTCGGCAAGACTTTCCCCGGCCGCGGCCCAGTCGAAGGTTTCGGTGGCGTTCATCGTGCTCCCTGACGCGATCATGCGATGCGGATGTTCTTGAAAGCGGCGGTGGTTTCGGTGAGTGCGGTCTCGACCGGAAGCCGCTCCATGCTTGAAGCGCCGACGAAGCCGACGGCGTTGGTGCGGCCGATGACGTACGCGGCGTCCTCGGGTGTCGCGATCGGACCGCCGTGGCACAGCAGGATCGCCTCCGGGTTTTCGCGGAGCGCGGCCTCGCCGATCGCCTGCACCCGCTCGCACGCGTCGTCCAGGGTGAACGCCCCCTCGGCGCTCATCCCGATGCTGCCGCCGACGGTGAGGCCCATGTGCGCGATGATCGCGTCGGCGCCGACCGCGGCCATCGCCTTCGCCTCGTCCGGGGTGAAGACGTAGACCACGGTGAACAACCCGAGCTCGTGCGCCGTCGCGATCATCTCGACCTCGCGCTCGAATCCCATGCCGGACGCTTCGAGCTCCTGGCGGATCCGGCCGTCGAACAGCCCGACGGTGGGGAAGTTGTTGACCCCGGAGAACCCGGCCGCGCGGGCCTGTCCGAGCAGCACGCGCATCTGCCGGGTGGGGTCGGTGCCGTTGATCCCGGCGATCACCGGCGTGCGCTGGACGACCGGCAGTACTTCCCGCTCGCCCATGTCCATGACGATCGCGTTGGCGTCGCCCAGCGCGAGCAGCCCGCACATCGAGCTGTGCCCGGCCATCCGGAACCGGCCGGAGTTGTAGATGATGATCAGGTCGGCGCCGCCGTGCTCGATGAACTTGGCGGAGATCCCCGTGCCCGCCCCGGCGCCGACGACCGCGTGCCCGCCGCCGACCTGCCGCCGCAGCCGCGCCAGCACCTCTTCCCTCGTGAAGCCCATGCCGCACTTGCCTTCCTGCCCCTGGCGGGCCGGGAGGCTCGCCACCATTTGTGTCGATGAACAACATAAATATGTCGATGGTCGATGTCAATAGGTGGCAAAGGCCGATCGCATCGACGTATACTCCGTCGGGTGAGCATTCAACGCCCCTACGGAGCCGGTGACGAGGCCGATTCCAACGAGCAGCTGGCCATGGCTCATGCGGTCATGCGGATCCCGTCGCCGCGGATCGCGCGCACCGGCGAGCTGCTCGACCTGATCCGGCGCGAGGTCGCGGTCACCACCAGCGAGCTCGCCACGAAGATGGGGGTGGCGCGGTCCACCGTCACCGAACGCCTCGAGCTGCTGACCCGGCACGGTCTCGTGGTCCCGGCGGGCGAACGGCAGGCGGGCCGGGGGCGGCCGCCGGCGAGGATGGCGTTCAACCCGCGCGCGGGCATCACGCTCGCGGCGCAGGTCGGGATGAGCGGCACGCTGGTCGCGGTGTCCGATCTGGCCGGGGAGATCCTCTGGCTCACCCAGGTGCAGCTCGACCTCGCCGAGGGCCGCGACGCACTGGAAACGATGCTGGAGAAGCAGTTCACCGCCGGGCTGGCCGAGGTCGGCGAGGATCTCAGCCGGGTGCACGGGATCGGCATCGGCATGCCCGGCGACATCGAGATCGCCGCCGCGGGCAATGCCGCGCAGGACCCGGACGACTGGGCGGCGCACCTGATCAGCAGGCGGCTGCAAGGGGTGTTCCACTGCCCGGTGTTCGTGGACCGCGACGTCAACTACCTCGCGCTCGGCGAGCAACGGGTGTCGTGGCCGGTCACCAACATGATGCTGTCGGTGAAGGCGGGCACGGTGATCGTGTGCGGGCTGGTCGTCGACGGCAAGGTGGTGCGCGCGACCAGCGGGCTGTTCGGTGAGATCGGGCATTCCAAGGTGGCCGGTGCCGACGCGCCGTGCACGTGTGGCGGGCGCGGCTGCCTCAACACGGTCGCGGGTGGCGCGGCGCTGGCCGCGCAGCTGCGCGAGCAGGGGCACGACGTGCACACCGCCCGCGAGGTCGCGCAGCTGGCGAAGCAGGGGGTCGTCGCCGCGGTGCAGGCGGTGCGTACGGCAGGCGTGCGGATCGGCGAGGTCGTCGCGAGTGCGATGAACCTGCTCAACCCCGAGGTGATCACGGTGTGGGGCTACCTCGCCGACGCCGGAGACCAGTTCCTGTCCGGGATGTACGAGGCGATCTACAAGGACGCGCTGCCCGGGGCGGCCAACAGTGTGGTGCTCGAACGGTCCCGGCTGGGCGACACCGCGGGGATCCGCGGTGCCGCGCTCACCGTAATCGAGCACACCTTGCGACCGGAGGTGGTGGACAGTTACTTCACTGCGCTGGCAGAAGGGTGAGCCGACGCTGGAGCTCGGCACCGTCCTCGTCGGCGAGGGCAGCCGCGCGCACGGCGGCCAGTTCCGTTGCGGCGCCTGGGGTTCCGTGCAGGCGTCCGGCGGCATCCAGCAGGAGGGAGAAGCTGGAGTTGCCGTGGGCGTAGGTCGCGCCGTAGCCCTTCAACACACCCGCGCATTCCACGATCTCGCGCGCCAGTTCCGGGTCCGTGAGCGAGGTGTCGCGGACCTGTGTGAGCCACGCGTCGATGGCTGCCTGTTCGCGGGCGAAGCGCAGGGAGCGCGGGCGTAGCGGGCGCATCCGGGCCATCGTCGACAGCATCGTGTACCCGGTCACCGACGTCGTGTTCAGGATCATTCCCTGCCATGTCAAGCGGTTCACCCAGCGGCGGAACAGCGCGGACCGCTCCAATGGGCGGCCCAGCCAGGTCGGCAGGGTGTCGGTGATTTCGTCGGCCTGGGGGTGCAGGTACTCGCGGATCTGGCTCAGCTGGGCGCTGGCCACCCGCGCCTCGTCGTGGACGCGCTCCATCCGCCGCGTCCGGGTTTTCTGCAGGGCGACGTGGATCGTGTCCTGATAACACATCCACAGCGCGACGTGGCGGGCTGCGGCGCGGGTGAGCTGGGGGTTGTCGCCGATGCTCAGTACCCGGTCCAGATACCGTTCGGCGTAGCGTTCGTCCTGGTAGAGGCCGGTGCGGACGAGGCCGTGGAGTACGGTCGAGCGGGTGGCGGCGGGCAGGTCGAGCACCCTGCGGGCGAGGGGCCGGAGGGCGGGGCCGACGAGCGACTCCGGGTCGGTCGCGGCGATTTTGTTGCGGCGGTCTTCCTCGCGCTGCTTACGTTCTTCGGCGGTCACCGGACGCGGGCCGATGGTGATGTCGACCGGGTTCGAGCGGGCTCTGGCGTACCCGGCGGCGAACGCGGCCAGCGAGGCGTCGACGCCCTTGCCGAAGTCGCGGATCGGCCGTTCGAACCCGGCGCGAGGGAACGGGAGCGCGCCCGACCCGGCGAGGGCGCCGAACAATGCGGCGCTCGGGACGCTGCGGTGTTCCTCGGCAATTGCCGCGAAATCCGCGGATACCAACCGTTTTGCGGCTCTTTCCGCCGCGGCGAGCAGCTCGGCCGAATCGACCCGGCCGTCGCCGAGGGCGATCTTCTCGTCGATGGAGTACACGCGGTTGGTCGAGGTGATCAGCGTCGTGCGGTCCGGGGTCGCGAACCCGCGCTGCACCGCGCGGCCGCATTCCATCAGTTCCGAGGCAATGACGATGTCGACCTCGCCGGGGCTGGGGAAGAGGCTCAGCACTGGCCGGCGCCGTCCTCCGAGAGGAATGTCCGAAGTGGACGGATGGAGTTCGACGTAGTAGACGGTCGCCCCGGTGCGCTGGGCCACCCCGGCGACGGACGTGGCCTGCGCGATCCAGCCGCTTTGCTCGGCCACCGCGACGATCCAGTCGGCCAGCACGCCGCCGCCTTCGCCGCCCATCGCCAGGATCGCGACGGTGATCGGCCGTTTTCCGTCGTACCAAGCGGACATCAGGCCACCTCCATAGACGCCGCACGACGCTCCAAACCGCGCGAAGCCAACGAAATCCACCAGCCGCGGACGCGCGCGAGCAGCCGGTCGCGCCGGGTCGGATTGTCCACGACGTCGGTGCGGTAGAACGACGGGCACAGCACCGCCGCGTGCGCGTTGTTGCCGCATACGCCGCAGCCGACGCAGCTGTCCAGGACCTGCGCGATCGGGTCGGTGCGCAGCGGGTCGGGGTTGTCGGCGATGGTCAGCGACGGGCAGCCCGAAATCCGGATGCACGCGTGGTCTCCGGTGCAGGTTTCCGGGTCCACGCCGAAGCGTTCGCGGACCACGCGTTTGCCTGCCTTACGGGCCTTCTCGCGTTCCGGCCGTTCGCGCCGCTGCTTGTTGAGCTGGCATTCGCTCTGCATCACCAGCAGTTTCGGACCGGGCTCGGCGGTGGTCAGCGCCTCGACGAAGGTGTCACGGACCTTCGCGACGTCATAGGTGTCGTCGATCGTCTTGGCCCACTCGACGCCGACGCCGCGCGCAGCCTTTTCGATCGGATGCTTCGTGGAACGGGCTGGCAGGGTGGCATGGGACGACAGGACGTCCTGGCCGCCGGTAGCCGCGGCGTAGTCGTTGTCCACCACGACCATCACCTGGTCGCTGCGGTTGAACACCGCGTTGCCGACGCCGCTGGTGAGGCCGTTGTGCCAGAACCCGCCGTCGCCCATCACCGACACCGCGCGCCGGTCGCTCCCCGCGGCGCCGAGCGCGGCGGCCCCGGCGGCGCCGAGCCCGTACCCCATGGTGGTGGCGCCGAGGTCGAACGGGGCGTTGATGGCGAACAGGTGACATCCGATGTCAGCGCTGACGTGGTGTTTCCCGGTTTCCCGCTCGGCGAGTTTGAGCCCGGAGAAGATCGGCCGCTCCGGGCAGCCGGTGCACAGGCCGGGCGGACGGGGTTTGACGACCTGGGCGTCGACGCGGGTCGCGGCGTCGTCGTGCAGCAGTGCAGGTGTGTGGGTGACGACGTCGGGGACGTACTTGCGCAGGAAGGCGTCGACACCGCGGGTGACGACGGTCGACGTGTACTCACCACCGGCGGCGAGGAAGTCCTTGCCGTGCAACGCGGTCGGGGAGTCGGCGCGGCGCAGGATGGCGTGCAGGTTCTGCTCGAGGTAGTCCGGCTGGCCTTCCTCGACCATGAGAACGGCACGTTTCCCGGCGCAGAACTCGACGATTTCCTCGTCCACCACGGGGTAGGTCACGTTCATCACGTACAGCGGAATCCGGCTGCGGCCGAACGCGTCGGAGCAGCCGAGCAGTTCCAGTGAGCGGTTGAGCGTGTTGTACAGCCCACCCTGCACGACGATGCCGACGTCGGCGCCGTCGCCGGGGAACACCTCGTTGAGCCCGCGTTCGCGGATGAACTTCACCGCGGCCGGCCAGCGGTCTTCCAGCTTTTCCTTCTCGTGCAGAAAAGACGCCGGAGGCAGCACGATCCGGTCAACCGCGCGCCGGGGTGATTCGGCCGCCTCGCGCACGGTCATCGGCGGACGGCGGTTGTCCTTGGCCTCGAACGCGCCGTGCAGATGGCATGAGCGCAGCCGTAACTCCAGGAAAACCGGAGTGTTGCTGGCTTCGGACAGCTCGAACCCGGCCTCGACCGCGTCGGCAATGGCGCCGACGTCCGGCCGTGGGTCGAGCAGCCACATCTGCGATTTCATCGCGAATGCGTGCGAACGTTCCTGCATGATGCTGGAGCCTTCGCCGTAGTCCTCGCCGAGGATCACCAGCGCACCACCGGTGACGCCGCCGCTGGAAAGATTGGCGAGCGCATCGGACGCGACATTGGTGCCGACCGGAGACTTGAACGTGATGGCCCCACGCAGCGGCTGGTGCACGGAAGCAGCGAGCATCGCGGCGGCAGTCGCTTCGGAGGCACTGTTCTCGAAGTGGATGCCGAGCTCGCCGAGGATCTCGCGGGAGTCACCGAGCACGTCCATCAGGTGCGAGATCGGCGCGCCCTGATAGCCGCCGACGTACGCGACCCCCGATTGCAGCAACGCCTTCGTCACGGCGAGGATCCCCTCGACGTGCAGGGTCTCCCCGGCGCCGGCCCGCAGCTTGGTCACCTCGGCGGCGAAGGACCTCTCGGCCATGCCCCCTCCTCTCGATCGGATTCGGGCCACGGTAAGGGCTTGCCGGAGCGCGGCCTATCCGCTGCGCGTGCCCGGTGTCCATCCCGCGCAGCGCAGGGCGCACGGTGGACAAGCCCCGCGCCGGAGGGATAGCCGCGTCCGCCGGGACCGCCTTACGGTCCGCTGCCACTGGGTCACCCGGCCCGGCCACTCCACTTCACCGGAAGGCAAGCCGTATGTCCCACCACATCACTGTCGTCGGGGCCGGTCAGTCCGGCCTGCTGCTCGCCGCGGGGTTGCTGGATCGCGGGTACCGGGTTCGCGTCGTGAGCGATCGGACCCCGCCGGAGATCGCCGCGGGCCGGGTCAGTTCCAGCCAGTGCATGTTCGCGTCGTCGCTGGCCGTCGAGCGGGAGCTCGGCCTTGACTTCTGGGCCGCCGAAGCCCCGCCGGTGGAAGGCATTTCCTTCGCCGTTCCCGGCCCGCCGGACAGCCCGGCCGCCGGGACCAAGGTGATCGACTGGGCGTCTCGCCTCGACGGGATCGCGCAGTCGGTCGACCAGCGGCTGAAAATGCCGAAGCTGATCGACGAGTTCGTGCGCCGCGGTGGGGAATTCGTGGTCGAAACGGCGGATGTTGCCGCCCTCGAGCGGTACCACGACGAATCCGACCTCGTGGTGGTCGCCGCCGGAAAGGGAGACATCGCGCGGCTCTTCGAACGCGACGCGACGCGGTCCCCGTACGACCGCCCGCAACGCGCCCTCGCCCTGACCTACGTGCACGGCCTCGAACCGCGGCCGGAGCATTCCGCGGTGGCGTTCAACCTGATCCCGGGCGTCGGCGAGTACTTCGTGTTCCCCGCGCTGACCCTGTCCGGCCCCTGCGAGATCATGGTGTTCGAGGGCGTGCCGGGCGGGCCGATGGACTGCTGGGGTGACGTCCGCGATCCGGCGCAGCACCTCGAAACCTCGCTGCGGCTGCTGCGCCAGCTGGTCCCGTGGGAGGCCGACCGCGCGGGGAACGTCCGGCTCACCGACGACCTCGGGGTGCTCGCCGGCCGCTTCCCGCCCACCGTGCGGCACCCGGTCGCGACACTGCCGTCCGGCCGTCCGGTGCTGGGGATGGCCGACGTCGTGGTGCTCAACGACCCGATCACCGGACAGGGTTCCAACAACGCGGCGAAATGCGCGGCGAGCTACCTCCGCAGCATCCTGGCGCACGGCGACCAGCCATTCGACCGCGCGTTCCTGCGGCAGACGTTCGAAACCTACTGGGACTACGCCCGTTACGTCACCGACTGGACCAACGCCCTCCTCGCGCCGCCCCCGCCGCACGTCCTGGAGCTGCTGACCGCGGCCAACACCCGGCCGGACATCGCGCACCGGTTCGTCAACGGCTTCGACGACCCGCGCGACTTCTTCCCGTGGTTCGCCGACCCCGTGGCCGCCCGTGACGTGCTCGCCCCGGCCGGTGCCCGATGACGAGGGTCGCCGTCGTGGGCGCGGGACAAGCCGGTGCGCAGCTCGCGCTCGGCCTGCTGCGCCGCGGCCACGACGTCACCCTCGTCAGCGACCGTTCACCGGACGACCTCCGCCGCGGCGCCGTGCTGTCGAGCCAGTGCATGTTCGACTCCGCGCTGGCCGTCGAACGGCAGCTCGGCCTCGACCGCTGGGCCGCGGAATGCCCGGACATCATGGCGTTCCGGATGACCGTGCCCGGGACCACCTGGAGTGCACCGCTCGAAGGTCCGGCCCGTTCGGTGGACCAGCGGGTGAAGCTGCCGGTGTGGATCGAGCAGTTCGCGGCCGAGGGTGGGACCGTCGTGCTCGGCCCCGCCGGGGTGACCGAGCTGGAGGACCACGCCCGCACCCACGACCTGGTCGTCGTCGCGACCGGGACCGGCGAGCTCGGCCGGTTGTTCGCGCCCGACCCCGCGCGCAGTACCCACGACCGGCCGCAGCGCGTGCTCGCGCTCACCTATGTGCACGGGATGACCCCGCTCGACGACGGCGTCCCGGCGGTGTCCTACACCGCCATTCCCGGGGTTGGCGAGTACTTCACGTTGCCTGCGCTCACCACGAGTGGACCGTGCGACATCATGGTGTTCGAGGGAATTCCGGGCGGTCCGATGGACCGCTGGGACGACGTCACCGAGTCCGGCGCGCATCTCGAACGGTCGCTGGACCTGCTGAAGGAGTTCGCGCCGCACGAGTACGAGCGGTGCGCGGCAGTCCGGCTCACCGACGACGGCGGCGTACTGCGCGGGCGGATCACACCAGGCGTGCGGCGGCCGGTCGCGTACCTGCCGTCGGGCCGTCCGGTGCTCGGCATCGGCGACGCGGTGGTGCTGAACGACCCGATTTCGGGACAGGGAGCCAATCTCGCCGCACATGCGGCCGGGCACTACCTCGAAGCCGTCGAACGGCACGACGGAGCGTTCGACGCGGCCTGGATGAACCGGACCTTCGAACAGTTCTGGCGCGGCTGGGCACAGTGGACGGTCGAGTGGACCACCGCGATGCTCGCCCCGCCGCGGCCGCATGTGCAGGAGTTGCTGGCCGAGGCCGCCGAGGTACCCGGAATCGCCGCCGCCATCGCCAACGCTTTCGACGACCCACGGCAGGCATTCCGCTGGTGGTTCGACGAATCCGCAGCCACCCGTTTCCGCACCGAGATGCGCGCGGCCCAGGACGGCCGGTTCGACCGCCGTGAGTTCCGCACTGCGCTAGGGCAATACGCCACGGGTGTCGCGGTCGTGACTGCGCGCGGCGCGGATGGCCGGAAGGTGGGGATGACGGCGAATTCCTTCACCTCAGTGTCCATGGATCCGCCGATGGTGTTGTGGTGTCCGGGAAAGAACGCGCCGAGCCTGCCTGCGTTCAGCGAGGCAACGCACTTCGCGGTGAACGTGCTGGCTGCTGACCAGGAGCACCTGTCGCGCCAGTTTTCCACGCCTTCCGCGGACAAGTTCGCCGAACTGGAACTGACGGACGGCACCGGCGGCGCCCCGGTCCTGCCGGGCGCGGTGGCGCGTTTCGAATGCCGGACTGTGCGGTGTGTGGATGCCGGGGATCACGTCGTGTTCCTCGGTGAGGTGGAGAACTTCTGCGCTCCGGGCGGGGTGCCGTTGGTCTTCCACGGTGGTTTGTTGCGGGCCCTGGCCGGGTGAGGCCAGGGCGCCGCCCGTTTTATCCGGCCAGCAATGGTATGGCCGGGATTGCCTGCTCGGGACCCATTGCCGAGTACCCGCCGTCGACTGCCCAGTCTGCGCCGGTCACCGCGGAAGCCGCGGGGGACAGCAGGAATGCGACTACCTGGCCGACCTCGTCCGGGTCGGCGACGCGGCCCGTGAGGTGGAACGGCCCGGCCACGCGGTCGGTCTTGGCGCGGTCGCCTTCGCTCAGCTGGTCCATGATCGTGGACCACGTCCAGCCCGGGCTCACCGAGTTCACGCGGATGCCGTCGGCCGCGAGGTCCATCGCCATCGACCGGGTGACCTGCACCAGCGCGGCTTTGCTCGCCGGGTACACCCAGCGGCCGGTCTGCGCGACCTTCGCCGAGATCGACGTGAAGTTGACGACCGACCCCTTCGCCGCGGCCAGGTGCGGACGGGCGGCGGCCGCCACCATCACCGCGCTGACCACGTTGACATCCAGCGCCCGCAGCCAATCCTCCCGGCTCGTTTCCGCGCCGTCGTCGAGGTAGCTGCAGGCAAGGTTCACGACACCGTGCAGCCCGGCATCGCGCGCGGCGTCCTCGACCAGCGCACGTACCTGCGAATCGTCGGTGAGATCCGTCTGCCGGAAGCGGACGCGATCGCCCAGTACGGGCTTGGCACCGTCGGCGTCGAGGTCGGCGATCACCACCGACGCGCCGGCGTCGTGCAGGGCGCGGACGACTCCGTGCCCGATCAGGGTGGAACCGCCGGTGACGAGCACCGTACGGCCGGACAGGTCGGACAGGTCGGACATGGCGGCGAACCTCCGGGGCAAGACAGGAATGGACACGGTATGGCGGACGCGTTAACGTCGTGATAATCACGCAATGTCGCGGGGGCGCCTATCCGTGCCACGCGAAGGCTGTCCGCGAGGCGCGAGCCGGAGAGCGAGGGCCCCATGCCGGAAGTGCTGACCGGGTACCAGCGGGTGCGGTCCCGCGACTTCGACGAGGCGTGCGCCCGCGTCGGCGAGGTGTTCTGCCCGCACCGGCTCGCGCCGCGGGCCACCGGCCGCCCCGAGGACGTCCGGTTCAACTCGGTCGAGTTCGGTGCCGTCGGCCTGTCGTATCTCGCCTACGGCTCGCCGGTCCGGATCCGGCCACGGCACCTCAGCACGTTCTTCCTCGTGCAGGTCCCGCTTGCCGGGCGCGCGCTCGTGCGGACCGGGCATGCCGAAGTCTGGTCCGACGTGCGGCAGGCGTCCGTCCCGGATCCCGACGCCGACCTGGACATGCTCTGGGAGGAGGACTCCGAGCAGCTCATCGTCCGGATCGAACGCACCGCACTGGAACGCCAGCTCGAACGGCTCCTCGGCCGCCCGCCGGAGCGCCCGCTGCGGCTCGACGCCCGCCTCGACCTCGGTGCGCCCGCCGCGCAGTCCTGGCTCGCCACCGTGCAGCTGCTGCGCAGTGACCTCGACGGGCCGGGCGGGCTACGGCATCCGGTGCTGCAGGAGCAGACCGAACGCCTGGTGATGAGCCAGCTGCTCGCTGCGATCCCGCACACGGCGTCGGCCGAGCTCACCGACCCGCGCGGGGAGGCCACGCCGGTGCCGCCGCGGGTGATCCGCCGCGCCGACCAGCTGATTGCCGACCATGCCCGCGAAGCCCTGACCGTCGAGGATCTCGCCGAGGCCGTCGGGCTGTCGGTGCGGAGCCTGCAAGAGGGGTTCCGGCGGCATCTGGGTACCACCCCGACCGCACGGCTGCGCGAGGCCCGGCTGGCCGGGGTACGGCGGAGTTTGCTCGGCGCCGACGCCACTCGCACCACAGTCAGCCGCCTCGCCGCCGACTGGGGGTTCCACCACCTCGGTCGGTTCGCCGTGGTTTATCGCGAGCACTTCGGCGAGTCGCCGTCGCAGACATTGCGGCGCTGACTGCGCGTAGCGGACAGGTCCTGCGTACAGCGGATGGCCTGATCGCCCGGTTGGCGCGACGCTGTCCTCCCACCGCGAAGGAGGCCCCATGCCCGCGCTGCCCGACCTGCTCCAGGCGCTGACCACCGGTGCGGTCGAGGTCGTCGACCTCACGACGCCACTGCAGGAGTCGACGCCGATCCTGGAACTGCCGCCGCCGTTCGCGAACACCAGCCGCTTCCGCCTCGAAGAGCTGTCGCGCTACGACGCGGCCGGACCGGCCTGGTACTGGAACGACATCCACACCGGCGAGCACACCGGCACCCACGTCGACGCGCCGGTGCACTGGGTCACCGGCAAGGACGGCGCGGACGTCTCGGAGCTGCCACCGTCCACAATGGTCGGTGCGGCCGCGGTTCTCGACCTGAGCGCTGCGGTCAAAGAAGACCCGGACTTCCTGCTCGAGGTCGAACACGTGCGGGAGTGGGAGGATCGGCATCGCGCGCTACCCGAAGGCGGCTGGCTGCTGTTCCGCACCGGCTGGGCTTCGCGCGGGCATGACGCGGCCGCGTTCGCGAATGCCGACGAACACGGCCCGCACACGCCGGGTGTGTCGCCGGAGTGCGCGCGCTGGCTTGCCGAGGAGACCGCGATTGCCGGGTTCGGGGTCGAAACCGTGGGTACCGACGCTGGGGCCGCGGCCGGGTTCACGCCGCCGTTTCCTTGCCACTCGGCACTTCTCGGCGCGGGCAAATGGGGCGTCACCAGCTTGCGCAACCTCGACCGGCTGCCTCCGGCCGGCGCGACGCTGATCGTGTGCCCGCTGCCGATCGTCGGCGGGTCGGGCAGTCCGGCGCGTGTTCTGGCACTCGTCGAACGCGAGCCGGTCCGATGACCGACGCGGTCGTGGTCGGCGCCGGGATCAACGGCATCGCCGCCGCGGCAACGCTCGCGAAGGCGGGCTGGTCGGTGACCCTCGTCGACGACCACGACCGCATCGGCGGCTTCATCGCCACCGGCGAACGCACCGTGCCCGGGTACCGCCACGACACGTTTTCCAGCTGGCACCCGCTTTTCGTCACCGGGCCGGTGTACGCCGAGTTCGGCGCGGACCTGCATCGGCACGGGCTCGAATACCTCAACACGGACGGGCCGATGACGGCGACGGTGTCCGACGACGGCAGTGTCGTCATGGGATATCGCTCGGTCGAGGAAACCGTGGCGGGGTTTTCGGTGGCGGCGGACCGCCGGGTGTACGCCGACGCCGTCGAGCGGTTCGGGAAGCATGCGCAATGGATCGGTGGGTTGCTGGGTGCTGAGTTGCGGATGCCGTCGATGCTCAAGCCGTTGGCCGCGTTCGCCCGCGGGGTCGGCCGTCGCGGCGTCGAGGAATACGCCCGTGACGCGCTGACGTCGGGCCGTGGCTGGCTGCGGAGCCGGTTCACCGGACCCGAGGTCGACCGGCTGTGGACCCCGTGGCTGCTGCACGCGGGCCTTGCACCGGACAGCGCGTCCGGCGGGCTGATGCTGCCCGTGCTCGCCGGTACCTTGCATGCCGCGGGGATGCCGGTCGTGCGCGGCGGGGCGGCGAATTTCGTTGCCGCGTGGGAGAAACTGCTGGCCGAGCTGGGGGTCGAGATCCGCACCGGGCACCGGGTCGAGCGCATTCTCACGACCGGCGGTCGCGCGTCCGGAGTGGCGGGGGAGGGGTTCACGATCGAGGCGAAGCGGGCGGTGCTCGCGTCGACCACGCCCGGTGCGCTGTATCGGGAACTGCTCGCCGACGCCCCCGTTCCGCCGCGAATCCGGGACCAGGCCACGAAATTCCGTCCCGGCCGGGCGGCGACGCAGATCCACGTCGCGCTGTCCGGTCCGGTGCCGTGGCGGGACCCGCGGCTGGCGCAGGTGCCGCTCGTACATCTGTCCGACGGGGCTTCGTCTACCGGAATTGCTTGTGCAGAGGCGGAAGCCGGGCTACTGCCGGGTCGTCCGACCGTCGTGGTGGGGCAGCAGCACGTGCTCGACCCGTCGCGGGTACCGGCCGGTGCCGCCGCGTTGTGGTTGCAGCTGCAGGAGGTTCCGTACGCGCCGGTCGGCGACGCGGCCGGTGAACTGTCCACAGCGGACGGTTGGGACGCGCAGCTCACCGCGGGTTACGCCGACCGGGTGCTGGCGCGTATCGAGCGGCAGGCGCCAGGTCTGCGTGACCTGGTTCTGGGACTGGACGCGATCAGTCCCGCCGACCTCGCCGCCGCCAATCTCAACGCGGTGGGCGGCGATCCGTACGGCGGATCGGCGGAACTGGACCAGAACTTCCGGTGGCGCCCGCTCGCTGCGTCGCCGGGGCACGCGACGGTGCTCCCGCGGCTGTGGCACCTCGGCGCGTCGACGCATCCCGGCCCCGGGCTGGGCGGCGGGTCCGGGCATCTGGTCGCCAGCAGGGTGTTGCGACGCCTTCGTTGACAACGTCAAGAACGATCGGTCAACATTGACGCCGACCACAATGGGAGGCTGATGACCGAGTCCGCTGTACGACAGCTGGTGTCCCAGGTCGGACCGCTGTTGCGGCTGGTCCGCGAAGGGGACAGCGCCGACGAGCCGTTGACCGAGATCGCGCTGTACGCGCCTGGCGCGCCGGCGCAGTTCGGGCCGGGCTGCGTCGTGCTGGCGATCGGCGTGACCACCGAAGTGGAACTGCGCGGCCTTGCTGCGGAGATGCTGTCGGCCGGGGCACGGGTCCTTGCGGTGAAGGCGCCGGTGCCGGTGTCGGATGAGCGGCTCACGGTGCTGGAGGTCAACGAGGACGCATCGTGGATGCATGTCGCGACGACCATCCGGGAGCAGTTGCTGGAGTACGCCCGAGCGCGCGTCCGGTCCGGTGACGGCGGTTCCGAGCTGTTCACGCTGGCGAACGCGATCCACGAGGCGCTGGGCGCGCCGGTGACGATCGAGGACCGGTTTTCCGCGCTGGTCGCCTGGTCGGCGGGGCAGGAACAGACCGACGCCGAGCGGATCGAGACCATCCTGGGCCGGGCGGTCGGCCGGCAGACACTGGCCGAGCAGCGGGAGCGCGGCGAGTTCGCCCGCCTGCACGCGACCCCCGATCCGGTGTACTTCGAAGCGACCGAGCCGGACCAGCTGCCGCGGGTGGCGATCGCGGTGCGGGCCGGTGCGGACGTGCTCGGCTACGTCTGGGCGGTGGTTCCCGAACCGCTCGACGAGGTGCGAACGGCGCGGCTGCGGGAATTCGCGTCGCTGGTCGCGTTGCGGCTCGCCGGGTCGCGGATCGAAACCAGCTACGCCCGGCGGCAGCGCGGGGAACTGGCCGCCGCGGTTCTCGGCGGGTCCGCGGACCGCGTCGAGGCGAGCCGGTTGCAGCTCGGCAGCGGTCCGGTGTGCGTGCTGGCTGCGGCACCTCGGGGGACCGCCGGTGAACTGCATCGCTTTGCCGACACCTTGGAGTATTTCCTGGCCGCCGTGCACCCGCGTTCGGCGGCGGTGGCTGGTACCGGCGCGGTGTACGCCTTGGTGGCCTGGCCGCGAGAGCATGCGACGCCGTTGTCCGCGACGGTGTCTTTGGCGCGCGATTTCCTCGGCCGCACGCCGTTGGCCGGGGATTTCGTGGTGACCGTCGGCGGTCCGGCGGGTTCGCTGCGGCAGATCGCCGAAGTCCGCGCCCAGACGGATGCTGCCCTCCGCGCGCTGCGCCACCCGGCTTCCTCGGGGCCGTCCGTGCAGACCGTTTCGGATCTCGCGTTGTCGGTGCTGTTGCTGCAGTTGGCCGACGTGACGGAATCGCTGGGCCTCCCGGATCGCACCGGCGCCCTGGACCGCCTGCGCGCCCACGACGGCCCGGATGGTCTGCTGACCGAAACCCTCACGGCCTACCTGGACGCCGCGTCGTCGACGGAGGCCGCGGCCGCCGCGTTGCACATCCACCCCAACACGATGCGGTACCGGCTCCGCAGAATCCGTGAAGTGTCTGGGCTGGACTTCGGTGACGCGGACGCGTTGCTGCTGGCTCAGCTGCAGTTGCGGGTGCTTTTGTGGAATTCGTCAAAATGAGCCTGCCATGATTGTTGTCAGCGCCAATCGCTGACGGCGGACGCCAGGCATGCTGAGCACATGACCGACCCCCGGCTCGAGGTCCGTGACCTCACCGAGTTCGCCCGGCTCGAGCAGCTGACCGGCCTCTTCCGGCTGACCTGGGGTGCCCGCGAGGCCCTCGTGCCGCTGGACCTGCTGCGCGCGCTGAGCGACGGCGGCGGGATGGTGCTCGGGGCATACGCCGGACCCGAGCTGGTCGCCGGCGCGGTCGGGTTCCGGTCCGCCGACGACCCGGCCGTCCTGCATTCGCACCTGGTCGGCGTGCATCCGGCCTGGCACGGCCGAGGGGTCGGGCGGACGGTGAAACACCATCAGCGGGACTGGTGCCTCCGCCGCGGGATCACGCGGATGAGCTGGACGTTCGACCCGCTGCAGCGGCGCAATGCGGTGTTCAACATCGACCGGCTCGGCGCGTACGGGCACGCTTATCTGGTCGACCACTACGGCCCGATCGACGATGCCCTCAACGCGGGCGTACCGACCGATCGCGTGCTGCTGCGCTGGGACCTCGACCGCGCCCGCCCGTCCGTGCCCGGCACCGCCGAGCCGATCCTGGACGTCGACGAAAACGGTGCGCCACAACGGATCGGCGACGGCGACGGCGACGGCGCGGTCCGGCTGCGGATCCCCGCGGAGTTCCCGGCCCGGCACGCGCTGGCCTGGCGCGTCGCCCTGCGCGAGACGATGGCCCCCCGGCTGGCCGCCGGGTATCGCTGGACCGGCATGACGCGCACCGGCTGGTGCGTACTTACCCCGCCGAACGGAACGGAGGCGTGATGAAGATCGACGCGGTGGAGCTGATCCGGGTGACGATGCCGCTGGTGGCCCCGTTCCGGACGTCGTTCGCCACCGAGACGGAGCGTGACGTGCTGCTCGTCCGGGTCGAAACGGCCGATGCGACCGGCTGGGCGGAATGCGTGGCAATGGACGGCCCGCTGTATTCCGCCGAATATCTCGACGGCGCTCAGCAGGTGATCGAAGACCATTTGCTGCCCCGGCTCTTCGCTGCCGGATCGGTGACCGGTGCCACTGTCGGACCCTTGCTCGACCCAGTACGCGGACACCGGATGGCCAAGGCCGCAGTGGAAACCGCGATTCTGGACGCCGAACTGCGGGCCGCCGGAATGCCGCTGAGCCAGTACCTGGGTGCGACGGCGGCGGACGTCGTTTCCGGTGTTTCGGTGGGTATTCAGGACTCCATTCCGGAATTGCTCGACGCGGTCGCGGGCTATCTCGACGAGGGGTACGCCCGGATCAAACTGAAAATCGAACCCGGCTGGGACGTCGCCCCGGTCGCCGCCGTGCGGGAACGTTTCGGCGACGACATCCTCCTGCAGGTGGACGCCAACTCGGCCTACCACCGCGCCGACGCCCGCCACCTCGCCCGCCTCGACGCCTTCGACCTGCTGCTGCTCGAACAGCCACTCCCCGAGGAGGACGTCGCCGGGCACGCGGTGCTGGCACAGGTGGTCCGCACGCCGATCTGCCTGGACGAGTCGATCGTGTCGGCGCAAGCCGCGTACGAGGCCATCCGCACCGGCGCCTGTTCGATCGTGAACATCAAACCCGGCCGGGTGGGCGGGTATCTCGAAGCCCGCCGAATCCACGACGTGTGCACGGCGGCGGGAATCCCGGTGTGGGCAGGTGGAATGCTGGAAACGGGCATCGGCCGCGCCGCGAACCTCGCCCTGGCCGGGTTGCCGGGGTTCACCCTGCCGTCGGACATTTCGGCGTCGTCGCGGTACTACCACCAGGACCTCACCGAACCCATCACGACCGCAGCCGGCCGCACCACGATCCCGGTGGGGCCGGGGATCGGGATCGACCCGCTACCTGAGGTGCTTGCCGAGCTGGCCACGTCGAGGCGGGTGATTCGGCCCTAGCGTTTGCCGATCTCCACGGTGACGATGAGATCGCCCCGTCCATCGGTCTTGCCCGACGCATGCAGGCGTGGGCACCCGAACCCGGGGAGCCGTACCTTCGCCCCCGCCTTGACCCCGGCCGGGATCCGGACCTTCTTCACCCCGTCCAGCGTCTCCAGGTCGATGATCCCGCCCGCCTTGGCGATCGCGGCCGGGACCGTGGTCGTGCAGTGGAGGTCGTGCCGCCGGCGCTCGAAGCGTTCGTCGGGCAGCTCGTTGACCTCCAGGTACAGGTCGCCCGCCGGGCCGCCGCCGGGGCCTACCTCGCCCTGTTCGGACAGCCGGATCCGCATGCCGCCCTTGACCCCGGGGGGAATCCGGGCGGTGAGGTCGCGCCGCCGCGTGACGCGTCCGGCACCTGCGCACTGCGGGCACGGATTACCGATTTTCGTCCCGAATCCCGCGCAGTTCTCGCAATCATCGTCGCCCCGGAGGCCGCTGCCGGAGCAATCCGGGCACCGTTCCACCTCGGATTCCGCCGACGTGCCCAGTCCGTCGCATTCCTCGCAGGCGACCGGGATTTCCACCGCGAGCGTCTGCGTCTTTCCCGAAATGGTTTCCGCGAGCGTGACATCCGTCAGCAGCAGCACATCCTCACCGCGGCGGGCGCGGCGTTGCGGACGGCGCGGTGCCCCGGTTTTGGGTGCCTGATCGGCCTGCAGGGAAATCGCGCGGTTGGCCAGGAAAACGCGGTGCACCAATTCCGACGACCATTGCGGCGTCTGCCGGACCCCGAGGTCGCGCAGGCGTTCGTAAACGTGCTCGTACAGCTCGTCGACGGCCACCTTGCCGTCCCCGTCGCGATCCGCTTCACCGGTGCGCAGGCCGTGAATGATCGCCTCGGTGAACCGCGAAGGGGTCGCCTCGATTTCCCGGAACCGGCTCCCTTCCCACGCGTATTCCGTGCGGCCGGTGGCCATCAGCACGGCCCGGCCGTACCCGGCCAGCTGCTCTTTCGCATCCACCCGCGCGGCGGCTTTCATCCCGGGCAGGAATGCGCCGCTGAAACAGCAATCCAGCATCAGGACAATCGATTTCGCCCGGCACCGGCCCATTTGCGCATGCAGGAAACCGGCCGGAATGGACGTGGACGCCAGCAGGTCCGGATCGGTGTCCGCGGAGGCGAAATACAGCTGGCCGTCGTCGTCTTTCACGCCGTGGCAGGAAATGTGCAGCACCAGCAGGTCGTCGGTACCACGGCGGCGGAAGAACTCCTCGATCGCGCGCGTCGCCTGGTGCGCAGGCGCGTCGACGACCTTCTTCGTGCGGAACCAGCCGATGGCCGGATCCTCGAGCACGTCGGCGAGTTCGAGGACGTCGGCCGCCGGTGACCGCAGCTCGGCGAGCCGTTCACTGCGATAAGCCCCGGTGGCGATCAGCAGTGCGTCGCGGACCCCCACCGCTCAGTCCTCCACCGACTTCCGGAAGGCCTCGATCGCTCGCGCCTGCTCCTCGGCGTTCCCGCCGGTCAGCTCCAGTTCGCGGTCCCCGACCTTGATCACCACCCGGCGGTCCTTGTCCCGCGTGACCCACGCCCGCAGTACCTGGCAGACCCCGGTGACCAGCGACGTCAGCACCGCCGAACCGCCGAGGCTGACGACCATCGCCCCGATGTCGGTCCCGGTGCCCTTCGCCCCGTCCGGCGCGGTGGCCGCGGGCAGGACCACGTCCTCGACGTCCAGCTCCAGCAGGGCCCGCCGCAGCCGGCGCGTTTCCCCGTCGAGGTCCTCGTCGCCCGCCACCTGCACCAGCACCGTCGTCACCGCGTCCCCCTCGCTCGTCACCCCGACATCGTAGTCGAGCACGGGGCGCATCCCGGCGAAGCCCATTACGATGACCGCCATGCCGGCCATCGAATTCGTCACCATCGAGGCTGCCGACGCCGCGGCAGCCGAGGCGTTCTACGCGGCTGCCTTCGGGACGGGCAACCAGGTGCGCGTACGTGCCTCGGACGAGCCGTCGACCGGCTTCCGCGGGTTCACCATGTCCCTCGTCGTATCCCAGCCCGCGACCGCCGACAGCCTGATCGACAGCGCCCGCGACGCCGGTGCGACAGTGCTCAAACCGGCGGCAAAGTCGCTGTGGGGCTACGGCGGCGCGGTCCAGGCCCCGGACGGCACGATCTGGACGGTCGCGTCGTCGGCGAAGAAGAACACCGGCCCCGCGACCCGGCAGATCGACTCGATCGTGCTCCAGCTGGGCGTTGCGGAGGTGGCCGCGAGCAAGAAGTTCTACGCCGACCGCGGCCTGACCGTGGCGAAGAGCTACGGCAGCCGGTACGTCGAGTTCGCCACCGGCCCCATCGCGCTGACCCTCAACAAACGCAGCGCACTGGCCAAGACCGCCGGTGTTCCCCCGGAAGGCACCGGCTCGCACCGGCTCGTGATCGGCAGCGATGCCGGTGCCTTCACCGATCCGGACGGATTCGCCTGGGAAGCACCGACGGCCTGATCACCGGGCCGGATACTCGACAATCCGCGAGGTGACACTCCCCAGCTGCTCCACCGAGATCGTCACAGTGTCACCAGGCCGCAGCGGCGGATGTGCATCCAATCCCTTGCGGCCCCACAGTTCCGCCAGGCAGCCGCCGCCGCTGGTGCCGGAGCCCAGGATGTCACCCGGGCGGATTTCGGTGCCCCGGCTGGCATATTCGATCATGTCCGCGTACGAGAAATGCATCGAGTTCCAGCGGTCGGTGCCGATCACCTCGTCGTTGATCGCGGCGGTCATTTCCAGGTCGAAGGCGGTGCCGCTGCGATACGGCGCCAGCTCGTCCGGTGTGACGAGCATCGGGCCGAGGGTGAGGGACGTGTCCTTTCCCTTGGCCGGGCCGAGCCGTACCTCCATCTCGGCGAACTGCAGGTCGCGCGCCGACCAGTCGTTGAGCAGGCAGTACCCGGCGATGTGCCGTTCCGCGTCCGCTCCGGACACGTCGCGGCCGCCGAGCCCGATCACCGCGGCGACCTCGAGTTCCAGGTCGAACAGCGTGCTCCCGGGCGGCACCGGCACGTCGTCGTGCGGGCCGAGCACGGCGTACGGGTTGGTGAAGTAGAACGCGGGCGCGGCGTACCAGCGTTCCGGAACCCCGACGTCCGGCCCGGCGAGCTTGATCGCCCCCTCGACGTGCTGTTCGAACGTCATGAAATCGCGCACCGTGGGCGGGTCGGGGATCGGGGCCCGCAGCCGGGTTCCGGCCAGCGCGACGACCTCGTGCGGATCGCGCAGCGCCTGCTCGCCCGCGGCATGCAGGCGTTCGCCGTCGTCGCCGAGCAGGCCGCGCAGGGTGGTGCCCGGCGGGAGGGCGTGGATCCGGTCGCCGTCGAGCACGCCGACCCGGTCGGTCGCGTCCGCCGGCTCGGCTGCGTAGGTCACGAAACGCATGAGCTCGGTTTCTCCTCAGGGGATCTGCAGGTGATCGGCCATGGCGTCGTTCTTCGCCGCACCCGAACCACGGCCGAGGTACACCGGAATCCGCACCACGGCAAGGGCGGCGGCCAGGGTGAGCGCACACGCGACGAGGACGACGTACATCGGGGACGAAAGGCCGAAACTCGCCACGAGCCACACCAGGATCAGGTTCAGGAAACCGCCGAGCAACGCCACCACCAGATTGTACGAAACCGCATATCCGGTCTGCCGCACTTCGGTCGGGAAGATCGCCGAGACGAGGCCGGGGACTGCCGAAACGATTCCGCCGGCCGCGAGTGCGGCGGGCAGCTGGATCCAGATCGCGAGCGCGGATCCTGCCGGCAGCGTGGGCAGTACGGCGAGGAGCAGCAGGCTTGCCGCCGCGGTGGATGCCGCTGCCCACAGCAGTTCCCGGCGCCAGCCGTACTTGTCGGCGACCCGGCCCCAGAACGGCATCGAGATCATGGCACCCGCAATGGCGATCAGGCTTGCCCCCAATGCGGTTTTCGCCGGTAAATGCACGGACGCTTGCAGATACGTGGGCCAGTACGTGAAATAGGTGCCATTGGTAAGCGTCAGAGCGACGACCATCAATGCGGCGAACAATGCAGGTTTGCGGTGATTCCGGAGCACCTCGCGAACGGGTGCGGAAGGACGGCGCCGGGTTTCCTGAGTGAAGGTCGGGGTCTCGTCGAGTTTGCGGCGAAGGTACGCCGAGACGAGGCCGAGCAAACCACCCGCGAGGAATGGCAGCCGCCAGGCGAGTGAAGGCATATCCGGCGTCAGATGTGTCACCACGAGGCCGGACAGGAATGCCGCTGCGGCGCCGAGGAGAAAGCCGCCGTACGCCATCATTTGCTGGAGCGCACCCGCCCGGGCCACGCCGTCGCGGCGCGCGTGTTCCGTGACGAAGACGGCGGCCGCAGGCAGTTCGCCGCCGACCGCGCAGCCCTGGGCGATCCGCATTACGATGAGCAGCACCGGGGCCAGCCAGCCGACCTGGTCGTACGTGGGCAGCACGCCGATCGCCAGCGTCGCCACCGACATCACCACCACGGTGAGGACGAACAGCCGCTTACGGCCGACGCGGTCGGCAATGCGGGCGATGAGGATTCCGGCGATCGGCCGGATCGCGAACCCGATCGAATAGATCGCGAGCGTTTCGACCAGCCGCACGGTTTCCGACGTGCCGGAAGGGAAGAATGCCGTACTGATCAGGGTCGAAACGTAAAGATAGGCGACGAAGTCGTAGTATTCCAGCGCCGCACCCAGTGAGCCCAGGCGGATGTTCCGCTTCGCCTGGCGATCGGGTGGAAAAGATTGCGTCATGGCACCAGCTTCCTTCGGAGGGGACAGCTCAGGAAGTGCGGGGCATCGGCGAAAGCCGCCCGCCGAAAACCGACAGATCCTCGGGGAGGGCCTCGCCGCCGATCCGCACCGGCGCGGCATCCATCAAAACGAACAGCACCCGCAACGGTTCTTCCCCCCGCGCGACCCAGGAATGCATTGTCCCCCGCTGGACCACGATGTCTCCCGCGGCAAGGCGTTCCACCACCTCGCCGCTGTCGAGCACCATGTCCAGTTCCCCGGAAATCACGACGGCGACGTCCTGCGTTTCGGTGCGGTGCATGTTCGGGACCGCGGATTCGCCGGGCTGCATTTCGGCGACCCGGAAAAGCACGCGGCTGCCTTTCGGGCCCGGAGTGCCGTCGTCGAACGTTTCCTCGTCATTGCTCGGCGGGAACCGGCTGGTGCACCACACCACTTTGGCCTCGTACCCGGGTAACCGCGGCTCCGAATCGACGAGGTCGTCGGATCGGACGACAGCCTTTCCGGAAGAATCGTGACCCGTGACGACCCGGCGGAACGTGAATGCCATCAACATGCCTTTCGAGGGTTGGTCAATCGTCGAAGTCGACGGCGTCGTGCGGCCAGCCGACGGTGCGGACGAGATGGTCGTGCGATTCCTGCACGAGTGTGCGGACCTGCTCGAAATCGACGCCGACCAGCCGGCCGCCCCATTTCACCGGCTTGCCGTCGACGAAAACGCTGTCCACGCAACCGATGTCGGCCGCTTGGACGACCGTGCACAGCACGTTGTTGCGCGGGAAAAGCTGCGTGCGGCCGGTGTCGAGAAGAACGATGTCGGCCTTCTTGCCCGGGGTGAGCGACCCGGTGATGGCGCCGACCCCGCAGTTGTCCGCGCCCTTCTGTGTGGCGGACTGGAGAATCCGCCGCAGCGTGGCCGATTCCGCGCCGTACCGGTGCGCGTCCACGCGCTGCAGCAGGTACAGCGCCCGCATTTCGCTGAACATGTCGATGCCGTACGTCATCGGGTTGTCATTGCTGATTCCCGGCCGCAGGCCTTGTTCGACCCATTCGGTGTACGGAATTCGCCCGTACCGGAATTGCGATTCGATCCGCGGGCACACGTTGACCTGTGCCCCGTGGTCGACCACCAGCTGCCGTTGTCCGGGGGAGAGGAAATTGCCGTGGTTGATGGCTTCGCGGCCGTCGAAATGGCCCTCTTCGTACCATTGCTGCAGCGGCTGCTGGTCGATGTGGCTGTCGAAGGAAAACCAGAGATCGAGGTCTTTCCGGATGGGGAAAAGGCCGGTGAGATCGTCGCTGCCGACGGCGTACAACCGCATCGAGCACAGCTGGTCTTCGCTGGAGAAATAGCGGTCCCGCAACCGATAAACGTCGGCCGGGAACGTTTCGGCCCACCCGCCGGAACGGGGCTGCCCCACCGCGTGCACTCCCCGCAGACCCGCGTCGAACATCGCCGTGACGGCCGCGTCGGAATGCTCGGGCGAGCGGGCGTTGTGCATGTTGTCGACCACGGTCGTGATGCCGCCGTCGAGGGCATTGAGCAAGGTCAGGAGGGTGCCGGCGTAGATGTCGGCCGGGCGGAACGCGGGCGCGAACAGCCGGTGTGCGGAGTGCATGTAACTGCGGCTGGAAACTGGGGCGCCCGCGATCGGGTCGCCGGTGCTCTGCGGGACGTTCTCCGGGATGATCCGGCCGAGTGCGCCTTCCCAGCAATGGATGTGCGGATCGCAGAAACCGGGAAGCACGATCCGGTCCCGTGCGTCGACCACGGTGGCCGCAGGCGCCGAAATCGAGGGCGCGATTTCGGCGATCCGGTCGCCGTCGATGAGCACGTCACCGGTCGCGAGATCGCCCACCGCGTCGTCCATCGACAGCACGGTGCCGCCTTTCAGCAGGACCAGCCGGTCTTCGGCGGGACGCAGCAGCGCATCGAGGACGGCCTCGCTCATGGACGGATTCCTCTCGTAATCGGCACCGGGACTTCCGCGAAAGATCTCGGGCGGAGCCTAGCAACCGAAAACGCGCTGCTCCCAATACCGATTTTCGATACCACATATTCCTTGCCGGAATGGGTAGCGGATGCGTACCATTTCCCGGTCGGCGAGCGGAGTGGCGGTGGGCATGGAGATCAGGCAGCTCCGGTATTTCGTGGCGATCGTGCGCGAGGGCAGCTTCAGCCGCGCGGCCCGCAAGCTCCACCTCGGCCAGCCGGCGCTGAGCAAGCAGATCCAGGCACTCGAACACGAATTGGGCGTGGAACTCCTGCTGCGGGTCCCGGACGGTATCCGGCCCACCGAGGCGGGCCGGCGCTTGGAGGAGATGTCGCGGTTCCTGCTGGGTTACGTCGAGGACATCGGGCCCGCGGTGCGGAAAGCCGCCGCCGAGCTGGCCGGCACAGTCACCATCGGCCTCTCCCCGTCGCTCGTGCCCGCGCTGGCCGGGCACGTGAAAGCGAGGTTCGCGGCCGAGCATCCCCAGCTGCGCATCGACATCGTCGAAGCCCTGCCGATGTTCCTGTGCGAATGGCTCGACCTCGGCCGCCTGGACGCGGGAATCTTCACGCGTTCGCCGCCGCTCGACGAAATGCGGCGCCTCAGCGTCACCGACCTGGCCACGGACGGGATGCTGCTGGCCGCCGCCCCCGGCACCCTCCCGGACCGCCTGCGCACGTCAGTCCCGGACGACGGCCTCCGCTCCCTGCCGCTCGCGCTGACCCCGGGTTTCCACCACCTGGTCCGCGACCGCCTGCCCCCGGACAGCGGCCCGGTACTGGAAATCGACTCGATCCACGCCATCAAGGATCTGGTGCTCCGCGGCGAATACTGCTCGGCCCTGCCGTACACGTTCATCCGCGACGACCTGGCCGCCGGAAAACTCGACGCCGTCCCGTTCGCGCCACCGCTGCGCCGCCAGCTGGTCGCCGTGACCAGAGCGGGCCGCCGCACCTCGGCGACGGTGACCGCGGTGATCACGACGGCGCGAGCGCGACTTGGCGAGCTGGTGGCGGGTTGTCCCTAGCGGAGGTGGTCCGCGGCCGCGGCGAATTCTGCGATACCCTGCGTCGTCCGGCTGCGGCTGGTGTGCGCTTGCTTCGCCTTGCCGGGGAACGGACTTTCCGGTCCGATCACGCGCTTTTGCTTGCCACGCCTTGAGCTGCGGGGCTGGATTCCCGGCGGGTGATCTGAGTACTGGCGGCCAAGGCGAGCAGGACGAGCGTGATGGCGGCCCACGGGGTGCTGAGGACGCCGGGACCTTCGACGAGTAGCCCGCCGATCCACGACGCGAGGGCGATCCCGGCGTTGAAGGCAGCCGCGTTCAGGCCGCTTGCCGCTTTCGTCGCGCCGGGGCCTCTGCTGCTGACCAATCGTACCGTGTGCGTTTGCGCGGAAGGGGAAATCAGGAAGGTGAAAACGCCCCAGACGAAGACGGTGACGGTGATCCCGACGGCGGTGCTCGCGGTGAAGAGAATTGCCGCGAAACACACGATGAGCCCGGTGAGTGCGATGCGGACCACGCGTGCGGTGCCGATCCGGTCGGACAGAACGCCGCCGGCGAGGTTCCCGATCACGGTGGCGGCGCCGAAGAGGAACAGAATGCCGGTGACGCCGTCGGTCCCGAAGCCGGCGTGCTCGGTGAGGAGCGGTTCGAGGAAGGTGAGTACGGCGAAGGTCGAGCCGAACCCGAGCGCGGTCACGAGGTAGGTGAACGCGACCGGACGGTCGGCGAGCAGGGCGAGCTGGTCGCGCAGCCGGACCGATTCGCCCTGCCGGGTGGACGGAATCAGCACGGTGATCGCGACGGCCGCGAGCACCCCGAGCGCGGCGACGATGCCGAACGTCATCCGCCACCCGAGCGCGGTACCGACGACCGTGCCGATCGGAACCCCGAGCACCATCGCAACGGTGAGCCCGAGAAACATGAGCGAAATCGCCCGGGCAGCCCGCTCCGGCGGCACGACGGCAGCAGCGACCGGCGTCCCGAGCGCGAACACCGACCCGTGCGCCGCCCCGGACAGCACCCGCCCCACGACCAGCCCGGCAAACCCCCCGGCAACGGCGACGAGCGTATTGCCGAGCGCGAACACGACCATCAGCCCGGCCAGCATCCAGCGCGAGTCGAAGCGGCTGAGGAGCGTGGTGAGCAGGGGAGAGAGGAAGGTGACGGAGAGCGCGTAGACGGTGATGAGGAGCCCGGCGGTCCCGAGCGCAACCCCGGTATCGGCGGCAATGGTGGGCACCAGCCCGACGAGGACGAACTCACTGATCCCGATCGCGAAGGCGGCGAGAGTGAGAGAACTGAGGCGGAACAAGGGAATCGGTCTCCTGGAACACATTCCGGCGGTACCGGGCGCTGGGCGGTCGGCGAGGCTGTGTGGCGAGGCTGGGCGGTGCGGTTGGGCGGCGAGACTGGGCGGTGCGGTTGTGCGGTGCGGTTGTGCGGTGCGGTTGGGCGGTGCGGCTGGGCAGCGAGGCTGGGCGGTGCGGTTGTGCGGTGAGGCTGGGCGGTGCGGTTGTGCGGTGAGGCTGGGCGGTGCGGTTGTGCGGTGAGGCTGGGCAGCGAGGCTGTGAAGGGAACCTTCACGGAAGGCGGGTTGGGGGCGTGAGGTCGCCCTGGGGCGGGCTCGGGTCGCCCTGGGGCGGGCTCGGGTGGCCGAGCCGTGCTCACCAACCGGCGCTCGAGGCCGGTCAAAAAGCTGCCGCGCCGACGCGGGCCAGTTGTTCGTCCGCCGCTACGCTCGCTCCGGCGACGCCCAAGCCGCCTGCAAGGCGTGCTCCTGTGCGGAGGACTACGCCGCCGCCGAAGGTGATCAGGCCGCCGTTTGTGTGTTCTATCGAGTAGATTTCGCCGCCTGGGCTGGCGCCGGTGCCGAAGTCTGCGGTGTCGGAGCCGAAAAGGGCGGCCGTGCGGGCTTTTTTCTGCGAAACTTCCACCGGGCCGGATAGTGCGCCGTCCATTCGGTGGAATGCCTGGAGTATTCCGGCGGGATCGACCACCGTGATCGCCACCGCCAGGCCCTTCGCGGCGGCGGCGTCAGCGACTGCGGCCAGTGCTCGGGCAGCTCGGGCTTCGAGGGTGGTAAGTTCAACCATGCTGAATTCTCCAGTCCAAGGTGAGTAACGATTCGTCATACTGGAACAGTTTCGCCACAATTCGCGCTCGATGTCAAACTCGATGAGAATATCCATGCTATGGTTCAGCATTATGGAATCACGAGTGATCCAGTCCGTACAGCGGGCGTTCGGGCTGCTGGAGCACGTCGCCGCGAGCGGGGACGGGGTGCGGTTGAGTGAGCTCGCCGACCGGGCTGGGCTGAATCGCAGTACGACGCACAATCTGCTGGCCTCGCTGGAAGAGCTCGGTTACGTCATGCAGCAGTCGCGGGGAGCGCCGTACCGGTTGACCGCGAAGCTGGGCCGCCTCGTCAGGTCTGACGCGGAAGCCGAGTACACCCTCCGCGCCCGGGTCCGGCCGGTGCTGGCGGAGATCAGCCGCGAAACGGGGGAGACGGCGTACCTCGCCTTCGCCGCGGGTATGGACTACCTCTGCGCCGAGGCGGTGCAATCGGACAAACCGCTGCACCACGCCGTCACCCCGGGCGACCGTGATCCGCTGCTCGGCACTGCCATCGGGCACGTCCTGCTCGCGAACGACCCGGACCTCGCCCGCGCCACGCAAGCCCAAGCGCCGAAGGACTGGTCGCAGTACGCCGGCTGGATCGCCGAAACCGGAACCTCCGGCTACGCACTGGACCTCGACGAGTTCCTCCCGGGAGTGTCGTGCGTCGCGGTGGCGATCGGGTCGCGCGCGGCGGTCGGGATCACCGGGCCGAGCAGCCGGCTGTCCGAAGCCCGGCTACGGGCGATCGCGCAGCGGATCCGGCAGGTGCTGCCCGCGGTCTGAGGGAAGGAGCCGTTCGGCAAGATACGCGAGGATTTCGTCCCGCGCGCGCACGGTGGGATGGCCTTCCTCGTCCACCAAATGCGCCGTGACCACGCTGTGCGGGCTGCCGACCACGTCGCGGAAAAACGGCGGCGGCGACGGATTCGCCGCCGAGCCGGGGAGGACGCGGCCGTCGAACGCATCGCCCAGAAGTGCTTGGTAGGCGGCGAATCGCTGCCCGGTACACCACCGGTCGTCGTCGAAGCGGTAGCCGAGTACCTTGAGTCCGTCGCGCTTGATCCGGTCCCGTACGTCTGCGGCGTCCTCGGCGCTGATCTCCAGGCCGCCGGGGTCGTCCAGCGGCAGCGACGGATGGTTGACCACCGAGGCGATCACCGCGGGTTCAAGTGCCATGGTGAGTGCGAAATTACCGGTGAAACAGAGCCCGATCGCGCCGACGCCCGGTCCGTCGCATTCCGCCAGCGCCGTCCTCGCGAGGCCGCGCAGCCACGCCACGACCGGGCTCGTCCCGCCCCCGGCGAACGCCCGGAACTCCGCGCTCACACACGCCCGGCGGACCACTTTCTCGCCCTCGGCCGTAGTGGGAAATGCGCCGTCGACCCCGAAGAGCGACGGCAGGTACACGGTGAATCCCGCCTCCCGGATCCAGCGCGCGAAGCGGACGACGTCGGGGCTGATGCCGGGCATCTCCGGCATCAGCACGACCGCCGGTCCGGACCCGCTCGTGTACACGGTCTTGCCGACACCCCCAGTGTCGACAAGGCGCTTCGAAAACCCCGTGAGAACGTCGTCCGGTGTCATGCCTGCATCGTGCGGCGGGAGACGGCGAAATGACCAGCGGCGGGATCGCCATGTTTCCGGGTAATCTCGCCACATGCTGCGCATCGGCGTTCTCGCGTACCCGGGCTGCTTCGCGTCGGAGGTCTTCGGGATTCCCGACCTCCTCACGATGGCCTCGCACCTCGCCGCGCACGGCCCTGCTTACGACGTCACGGTGATGTCGCCGCGCCGGCGCGTGGTCGGGGCGGGCGGCGCGGTGCTCACCGTCGCGCCGGTGCGGCCGGTGGACGTCCTGGTGGTACCCGGGTTCGAGCTGTATCCCGCGCTCGACCTCGACGCCACCCTCACCTCGCTCCGGCCGGAAATCGAGACCATCAAAGCGAGCGCGGCCTCCGGAATCGCAGTGGTGTCGATCTGCGTCGGCGCGTTCCTGCTCGCCGAGGCCGGCCTCCTCGCCGGACGCGAGGCGACGACCGCGTGGCTGTTCGCCGGGCAGCTGGCAAACCGTTGCCCGGACACGGAAGTCCGGCCGGAGAAGCTGGTGGTCACCGACCGCGGCGTCACCACGACAGGCGCGTTCAGCGCGATGTACGACTTCGCCCTCGGCCTGATCCGCGAACACAGCGGCAGCCGGATCGCCCGCGCCACCGCACGGATCGCCCTCGTCGACGACGCCCGGCCGAGCCAATCGCCGTACGTCGAGGCTGCCCTGCTCCCGACTGCCGGAACGGAATTCTCCCAGCGGGTCAAGCGAAAACTCGACCAGGAGATGCGCTACGACCTGGCGCAGGTGGCCGGGGCTTTCGGCGTCAGCACCCGGACCCTGTTGCGCCGCTTCCGCGCGGAAACCGGCCAGACCCCGCTCGGTTACCTGCAATCAGCGCGGGTCCGTAAGGCGAAGCACTTGCTGGAGACCACAGATCGCACCGTGGCGAGTATCGCTGCCGAAGTGGGTTACCGCGACGTGGGTACGTTCAGTACGGTTTTCACCCGCCAGACTGGACATCGGCCTCGCGAGTACCGGACGACTTTTCGCCGGGCAGGCGTTTGAGCAAGGTCCACGCCAGCACCGCCGCTCCCAGCAGCAGCACGGCCCCGGCGGCGCAAGCCACCGCAAGCCCCGAGGTGAACGCCTCCTGGGCAGCCGACAGCAGTTGCTGCCCGGGCGCAGGTGCCATCCCGCGCGAGACCTCGACCGCGCCCGCCAGTGAGTCGCGCGCGTTTGCGGCGAGGTCGGCGGGAGTCCCGGCCGGGACCGGGAAACGCTGGTAGATACCGGTGACGATCGAGCCGAGCGTGGCGATTCCCAGTGCCATCCCGAGTTCGTACCCGGTCTCCGAAATTGCCGCGGCGGCCCCGGCTTCCTCCTTGCGCACGCTCGACAGCACGAGGTCGTTGGCGGTCGTGTACGTCATCGCCATGCCGATGCCGATCGCCACCATGGCCACGGCGACGAAGGGATAACTCGTGTCCGGGGCGAGAAATGCCATCGGGATCATCGCGAGGCCCATCAGCGCCAGCCCACCGGCCAGCACGGCACGCGACGACGTGCGCGCGACCAGCGCACCCGCCAGCACGCTGACGACGATGCTCGCGAGCGTGGACGGCAGCCCCGCCAGCCCGGCCATCAGCGGGCGATATCCCTGTACCAGCTGGAAATACTGGGAAAAGAAATAGAACAGGCCGGACATCCCGAAGATCGACAGCATGTTCGCGGCGATCACCCCGGCGAACGACGGATTGCGGAACAGCTTGAGGTCGATCAGCGGCCGCGGCAGTTTCTTCTGCCGTCGCACGAAAAGCCACAGCGCGGCCACCCCGGCCACGGCTGAAATCACCACCGGGAGCCCGACGCCGTGTGCGGACGTTTCCTTGACCGCGTAGACGACTCCGACCATGCCGATCATCGAAAGGAACACACTGCGCAGATCCCACGGCCCCGGATCCGGGTTCTTCGCTTCGCGCAGCAGCAGTGCCCCGGCCGGGACCAGCACCAGGACCACCGGCACGTTGATGAGAAAGACCGAACCCCACCAGAAATGCTCCAGCAGGAATCCGCCGACCAGCGGGCCGAGCGCACTGCCGCCGACCGCGGCGGCCGACCAGATGCCGATTGCGGTGCGGCGTTCGACCGGGTCCGGGAACAGGCTGCGGATCAGCGAAAGGGTGGACGGCATGAGCGTCGCCCCGCCGACGCCGAGCAGTACCCGGGCGGCGATGAGCGCTTCGGCGGTCGGCGCGAATGCGGCGATGAGCGAGGCGATCCCGAAGGTCGCCGCGCCGATCAGCAGGAGTTTCTTGCGGCCGATGCGGTCGCCGAGCGTGCCCATGCTGACCAGCAGACCGGCGAGCACGAACGAGTACACGTCACCGATCCACAGCATCTGGGTGCCGGTGGCGGCGAGGTCCTTGCTGATGAACGGCATGGCGAGGGACAGCACGGTGTTGTCGATCATGATCAGCAGGACGGTGAGGATCAGCAGGCTGAAACCGAGCCAGCGCAACCGGGTGGCGGCGGGCCTCGTGGGAGTGGTGGTCATGGCGAGGCAGTTCCTCCGGTTCCGATGCCGGAAAGCAGCATCCGGGTGATCATCTGCGGGAAGTCGCGCTGGGCGCACCGGCCGCTGCGCACGGCCCAGACCGCGCCCGCGACCAGGCTGAAGAGCGCCTCGGACATCCAGATCGGCGACATCCGCGTGGTGAATTCGCCGGAACTCTGCCCGCGTTCGAAAAGCCCGGTGACCGCTGCGTCGATCTCCTCCCAGATCGGATAGGTCGACGCCGGGATCTCGTCCTGGCTCAGCGTGTACATCAACGCCAGGTACGGCGCGCTTTCCATCGAGGCGGCGACAAGGCGTTCCGCCGCGGATGTGCAGTCGCCCCGCTCCAGGTCCGCGTTGCGCAGAGCCTCGTGCATGGTGTCGGCGGCGGCACTCAGCAGGCCGTGCAGCAACTCCTCGCGTCCGGCGAAATGCCGGTGCAGGGTCGCCCGGCTCACGCCGACCGCCTTGGCGATCTCGTCCTGGGTCGCGTTCGGCCGGCGGCTCAGGAAATCGGCCGCGGCGAGCAACATGTCTTGCCGTTCACTGGTCATCTTCGGTCGGGCGCGGTGGTGAGGCGCCGTCCCCCTTTCTTCGCTTGAGACGATAGTATCTCATATGAGACAGATTTGTCTCACCGGGATCGATCGGGAGGACTCATGAGCAAGACCGACCACGTGGTGATCATCGGAGCCGGGGTGGCCGGACTCGCCGCAGCCGTGTCACTGGACATGGCCGGGGTGCGCGCAACCGTCTACGAAGGGCGATGCGACAACACCGACACCGGAATCAGCTTCGTGATCCGGGAGTCCGGCCTGCGCGTACTGGGGGACATCGGCGTGCTGGACGCGGTGCGGAAGCACAGTTTCCCCATGCCGAAACGGTTTTTCACCCCCGGCTGCCCCGGCTACACCGAGAACGACTGGGCGGACTACGGCACGGGCAACCGCTCGATCAGCCGCGAGGACCTGCTCGGCATCCTCCGGGCCGAGGTCCGGCACCGGGCCATCGAGGTGTGCCACGGCAAACGCCTGCACTCACTGCAGCAGCATCCGGAATCGGTGGTGGCCTCGTTCGCCGACGGCACCCGGGCGGAGAGCGACCTGCTGATCGGCGCGGACGGCCGCAGTTCGGTCACGCGCGGCTGCATTTTCCCTTCGGTCCGGCTGCAGCATGCCCGCGCCTGGTGCGTTTACGGCCATTCCGGCATCGACGACCTCGACCCGGCCTCGCGGACCGCGCTGGAAGAGGGCGCGGGCTTGGTGATGTTCGATGCGGAGCTGGGGTTCCTGGCCTATCGCGACGATCCGCAGCTACCGCGCAAGGTCACGTGGATGCTCTTCGGCGGGACCGAGCGGAAGATTCCGACCAAGAGTTTCGAGCTGGTCGACCGCGAAATGCTGATGCGGGAACTCGAGGACGGTCTCCGCAAGCATTCGCCGGTGGCCGCGGACATCGTCGCGGCGACCCTCCGGGTCGCGCCCACTCAGGTGTTCACCTTGCCCGCCCTGCCCGCGTGGTCCGCCGGACGGGTGGCGTTGATCGGCGACGCAGCACATCCGGTCGATCCGATCATCGGCGCGGGTACCGCTTTCGCTCTGGAAGACGCGATCTACGTGGCGAAAATGCTGCGTGAACACCATTACCTGGACGCCTTCTACTACCTCCACGCCGACCGCCACCACCGCGTCGACGAGATGATCGCCCGGTCCGCCGCCGGACTCGAGGCGTCCATGCGGCTCGCCACGTTCGAGATCGGCTGGGACCTGCCGGACGAGGTCACGCCGGCGGAACTGGTACCCGCGCCGAATCGTTGAGCGAAGTCACCGCATCAAAATGCCGCCGTTGACATCGATGGTGGCGCCGGTGAGGTACCCCGCGTCGGCGGAACACAGGTGCGCGACCAGGGCCGCCACTTCCTCCGCTGATCCGAAGCGGCCGAGGGGGATCGTTGCCTCGGCCGCGGCGAGCTGGTCGGCAGGCATGCCGTCCATCACCGGCGTCCGGATTGCGCCGGGTGCGACGGCATTCACCGTGACGCCGCTCTCGGCGAGTTCCTGCGCGAAAACCTTGGTCAGCGCGACAATCCCGGCTTTCGACGCCGCGTAATGGGCGCCGGTTGCGGCGAGTGGCGCTTGGCCGGCAATGGAAGCGAGGTTGACGATCCGGCCCCAGCCGCGTTGCCGCATGGTCGCCGCGCACGCTCGGCTGAAGAGGAACACCGAGCGCAGGTTCGTGGTCAGCACGTCGTCCCATTCGTCGATCCCGATGTCCCACAGGGAGGCCGGGGCGGTGCGGGCGGCGTTGTTGACCAGGATGTCCGGCGCGGACCAGCGTTCGGTGACGGTGGCGACGCAGGACTCGATCTGATCCGGCGCCCGTACGTCGGTGGTGACGGCGACGGCGGTCCGTCCGCCGGGGTCGAGCTGCGCCGCCACCGCCGCGGCCGAGCTCGGATCGACGTCGGCGAGCGCGACCCGGCATCCCTGGGCGTGCAGGCGCCGGGCGATGGCCTCGCCGAGCCCGCGGCCTGCTCCGGTCACCACGGCAACGTGTTCGGTCATCGGGTTCCTCTCAGTCGTCGACGGGGTGCTGGTCCGGTTCGAGCCCGGCCATGAGGCGGAGGTTGCGCAGGAAGGCCGCCCGGTCACCGGGCGGCAGCGGAGCCAGGATCTTGTCGGTCAGCCGCTCGTTGCCGGGCAGGATCCGCTGCATGATGGCGTCTCCCTCGGGGGTCAGCTCGATCAGGTACGCCCGCCGGTCGTGGTCGGACCGGCGGCGGTGCAGCAGGCCCTTTTCGATGAGCCGTTTGACGACCTGTGAAGTCGTGTTGAGATCCACCGCGCCGATCTCGGCCAGGTCGCTGAGGGTGCCGCCGGGGCATTGACGGCTCGCGGCGAGCAGGGTGATCTGCCGGGGCGTCAGGTCGTCCACCGACATGATCTCCATGAAGAACGACTCGGCTCGGGCGTACGCCCGCCGCAGCAGGTAGGGCAGGGCGTCCCGGGTCAGGTCGAACTTCTCGAGGGCCGGGTCGCCGGGTCGCTTTTCAGGCATCGCACTCCATGTTCCTGCGTGGACGTAACGAGTTCGGGATTTCCTCTTGCCATAATACTACGTGCACGTACTATCAAGCCAGGCGCACGGTCGCCGAGCAATCCCCCAGTCGGTTCTCAGAGCGGAGGCAGCCGGATGACAGACGTGGTCGAAGGCAGGATCGCGGTGCCGGGCGGAGAAGTCTGGTACCGCCGGATGGGCCGGGGCGGCGTGCCGCTCGTCCTGGTCCACGGCGGGCCGGGGTTCCCGGGCGACATTCTCTTCGAGGCCTTCGAACCGCTGGCCGCCGAGCGGGAGGTGATCTGGTACGACCAGCTCGGCGTCGGCCGCTCGGACCCGATCGAGGACCCGGCTTTGCTCACCGTGGACCGGTTTCTCGACGAGCTCGGCACCGTCATCGCGGGCCTCGACCTGCAGCGGCCGCACGTCTACGGCCATTCCTGGGGCGCCATGCTCGGCCTGCAGTACGCCGCCGAGCGCGCGCCGGACTGGACGAGTCTCGTCTGTGCCAGCGGAATGGCGAGCATCCCGCGTTTCTGCGCCGAGGTGCGCGAGCTGATGGCGAAGCTGCCGGGCAACGTGCTCGACCGGGTCTATGGCCGGGAGCTGGCGGGGGAGACGGCCGACCCGGACTACCAGGCCGCGCTCGGGGAGTTCATGCAAGCGCACGTCCTGCGCAACCCGCAACCGCCCGCGAGCTGGACCGAGGGCATCGCCAGGGGCAGCCTGCTGACCTTCACGACGATGGCCGGGCATGGCGACCACCACGTGTCCGGCACCCTCAAGGACTGGGACATTTTCGAAGAACTGCACCAGATCCGGGTACCGACCCTCGTGCTCGGCGGCGAGTTCGACGAATCCGTGCCGTCGCATCTCGCCGACATCGCGAGCCGGATCCCGAATTCGGAGCACTGCACCCAGCCCGGCGCAACCCATCTGCCGTACATCGAGGAGACCCCGATGCGAGAAGCCCACGTCGCCATCGTCCAGGACTACCTGGCCCGCACGGAAGCTGCTTGCCATGCCTGACGCCGACCGGATTGTCGACCTCGTCATCGTCGTGGCCACGGTGCCCGAGGCGGACGAGATTTCCGCGCGCTTCGCCGAAGCCGGGCTCCGGATGGCCGACGAGGTCGTCGAGGCCAACATGGGGATCCGGTCGCGGCTGCACCCGATCGCCGGAGGCGGTTTCATCGAGCTGGCCACCGAGGTGACCCCGGGCGGCGCCGCGCATTCGCGGATCTTCGCGGAAACCCCGCGGCTGGTCGCGGTCGCCTACACCACTCCCGACGTCCACGGTGATCTGGAGCGCTGGAAAAGGACTCCCGGCTCGGAGAACGCCTTCGCCAGCTGCGGTTCGTGGCGCCGGAGCGACGGCAGGTTCGGCTACTACCTGAGCATCGCCTCCGGGCCGCCGATCGGGGACGTGGCTTTCGCGCTCCGGGACCGGCGGCTGTTTCCATCGCCATTCCCCAGCGACAGTGCACCCGAGGTGCGCCAGGTAACCGTGCACGGGCCGGACGTCAGCGGGTACCGGAAGCAGCATACGGACCTGTTTTCCCTGCCGTCCCACGGTGACCACCTGCGTGCGGGCGACACCGAGATCGTCTTCGAGGAGACCGGGACGGCCAAGACGGAGCTCACCCTGACGTTGGCGGTGCCGAACCCCGACGTGCACGTTCCGCTCGCCGCGGGGCGGTTCGAGTTCGTCCCGGAGCAGAAGCGATGAGCTACACCATTGCGGTCGACGTCGGCGGAACCTTCACCGATGTCGTTGCCACAGACGAAAACCAGGTCTTCACCGGGAAAGTGCCGTCCCGGCGTAGTGACGAGTCCGCGGCCGTCCTGGAGGCCGTCGACGCGGTCGCCGATCACTTCGGGCTGAGTGCCGGGGCGTTGCTCGAAGACACCAGGTACTTCATTCTCGGCACGACGGTCGTCACCAACGCGATGCTGGAGTACCAGGGCGTGCCGACCGGGCTCATCACCACCAAAGGTTTCCGGGACGTGCTGGAACTCCGGCGCGGCTACAAGGAAAGTCTCTTCGACCTTCGCCTTCCCGCGCCGTTTCCCATTGTCCGGCGGCGGTTTCGCAAGGGCGTGGCCGAACGCATCGACTACACCGGCACGGTCGTCGACCCCCTTGACGAGGAGGAAGTGCGCGCGGCAGTACGGGAACTGAAGGCCGCCGGGATCGAGTCGATCGCGGTCTGCCTGCTGTTCTCGTTCGTCAACGACGTGCACGAGCGGCGGATCGCGGAGATCATCGCCGAGGAGCACCCGGAGTGTTTCGTCACGCTGTCCTGTGACGTGCTGCCTCAGATCCGCGAGTTCGAGCGGGTGAGCACGACCGTGGTGAACGCGTACACGAGCCCGGAGCTGAAGCGGTACCTGCACAAGCTCGACACCGGGCTGCGGTCGGCCGGGTTCGGCGGCGAGCTGGTGGTGGTCCAGTCCAATGGTGGCATCATGGATGTCGCGTACTCCGCCGAACACGGCGTGGATGCGGTGTTGTCCGGGCCCGCCGGAGGCGTGGTCGCGGCGGTGGCGCTCGGCGAACGATCCGGGTACCGCAACCTCATCACCGCGGACATGGGCGGCACGAGCTACGACGTCTGCCTGATCAACGACGGCAAACCCGAAGTCGGCGTGGACAACTGGATCAGCCGGTACCGGGTCGCGGTGCCGCTGGTCGACATCCACACCATCGGCGCGGGCGGCGGTTCGATCGCCTGGGTCGACGACGCCGGAGCGTTGCGCGTCGGTCCCGAGAGCGCCGGTGCCGTGCCCGGCCCGGCGTGTTACGGCCGCGGCGGTACGCGGCCCACTGTCACCGACGCCAACCTGCTGCTCGGCTTCATGGATCCGGACCGGTTCATGGGCGGGACAATGGCGCTGGACCGGGCCGCGGCGGAGGCGGCGTTCGACGAGCACGTCGCGACTCCGCTCGGGATTTCGGTGCCCGAAGCGGCAATCGGCGTGTTCCGCATCGCGAACAGCGACATGTCCAACGCCCTGCGCTACGTCTCGGTTTCCCGTGGCCGCGATCCGCGCGATTTCGCGCTCATGGCCTTCGGCGGGGCGGGCGCCATCCACGCCGGGATCCAGGCGGCCGACCTCGGCATCAAGACGATTCTGGTACCGCGCAAGGCTCCGGTGCTCAGCGCGTACGGCGGAATGGTGGCCGATTTCAAGGTGTCGCGGGTGCAGTCGTACGTGCGGGCGGCCGAGGCGGTCGACGCGGACGAGCTGACCGCGCATTTCGCCCGGCTCCAGCAGGAGGCGGAAAAGATGCTGCCCGCCGCCGGAACCGTGCGGCTGGAGCGGTATCTCGACGTGCGGTACGAGGGGCAGGTCCGCGAGGTGATCGTGCCGCTGCACACCAGGACCCGGAAGATTTCCCCGGTCAACCTGTCGCGGGCGGTGAGCGAGTTCCACGAAATCCACCACCAGCTGTACGCGCACAAGCGGCCTGCCCAGCCGGTGCAGATCGTCTCGCTCCGGCTCGAGCTCACCGGGCTCCGGCAGACGGTCGAGACGCCGCCGCGCCCGTTCGCGGGCGACGATCCGGCGGCGGCCAGGGTCGGGACCCGGCCGATGTACTTCGAACGGCTCGGCGGCTTCGCCGAGACCCCAGTGTACGACGGCACCCTCGTGGAGCCCGGCAACGTCATCACCGGACCGGCCGCAATCCACGAGCCCGGCACCACGATCGTCGTCTGCGACGGGCAAGAGGCGATGCTCGACCAGTACGAGACCTACGTGATCGAGGTCGTGCAGTGACGGCGGCCATCGACCGCGAGATCCTCCGTACCCGGCTGCTCGCCTACGTCGAGGAGATCGCGGCCGTACTGGCGAACGCTGCGCCCACGGCCGAAGTGAGCCAAGCACGGGAGTTCGCGGTGGCGATCGCGGACGGCAAGGGCGCCATCGTGGCGACCGACAACCCGCAGCAGCTCGGGTCGCTGGCGCAGACCGTGGCGCATGCGGTGCGGTACTTCGAGTTCGACCTCGGCGACGGCGACCTCATCGTCACCAACGACCCGTACGCCGGCGGTACCCGGGTGCAGGACCTCACCCTGGTGTCCCCGCTGGTGCTCGACGGCGAACTGGTGCTGCACCTGGCCGCCCGGGTCCGCATCCCGGACCTCGGCGGCCAGGTCAGCGGGAATCTCTACCCCGGCGCCACCGAGCTGCTGGCCGAAGGCGTACCCGTGACGCCGGTGAAGATCGAGCGGTTCGGCCGCCCGGTCCGGGACATCCGGGCCGCGCTGCTGCTCAACGGGCGGCGGCCGGAGGAAACCCGCCAGGTCCTCGATGCGGCGGTCGCCGCGCTCGGGCTCGGGCAGCTCCGGGTACGGGAGCTGGTCGACGGTTACGGGCTCGATCTGCTGCACGCCGCACTGGCTTACGCCCAGCAGCACGCCGAACACCTGGCCCGCAGGCTGATCCGGTCCTGGCGGCGGGGCACGTACGAGGCCTCCCGGGTGCTGGACCCGGCGACTGTCCGGCTCACCGCCACGGTCGAGGACGACAGTGTCACCCTCGATTTCACGGCTTCCGACGAACAGGTCCCGACGTTCGTCAACAGCCCGGCCGGGTGGACGGAATCCTGTGCGATCACGGCGTTCCTGACGGTGCTCGGCGGCGGGATACCGGCGAACAGCGGGCTGACCCGGGTGGTGCAGGTCCGCACGCGGCCCGGCACGATCACCCATCCCGTGTCGCCCGCCCCGGTCGGCTGGGGCGCCGTGCACTGCGGCAACGAGATCGTCGACGTCGTTGCGGCTGCCTTGAGCGAGGCGGCCGGCGAGTCGCTTCCGGCGCTGACGGTCCCGCGGCCGCTGGTACTGAGCCGACCCGGGAACGACCGGAGTACGCAGACGGATCTCGGACGCTGGGCCGTCGGTGGCGCAGGCGCGGTCGCCGGGGTCGACGGCTGGGGCGCGCCGGCCCTGTCCGGCCGGGCGCAGCTTCCCTCGGTGGAGCAATGGGAAACCGAGCATTCCGGCGCGACGATCGAAAGTTCGGAGTTCGCAATGGACAGTGCGGGCGCCGGGCAGTGGACCGGAGCGCCGGGGGTCGAGACGGTGGTCGCACCTCGGCCGGACCAGCGGTACACGCTGTGGACGGCGACGATCGGGCACGCGGCCGGTGGGCTCGGCGAGGGTACGCCTGGGCGCGCCGGTGAAGTGTCGCTGGGTACCGCACAGGGATGGCAGGCGGCGCCGTGCACGGCGACCGAGCAGGCGTTCCCAGCGGACCGGCTGCGGGTGCGGCTCAGCGGTGGCGGCGGCTGCGGGAATCCCCGTGCCCGCGAGCGTTCGGCGGTACTGGCGGACCTGGCCGACGAGCTCATTTCGGCGGAGACGGCCCGGGTGACCTACGGAGTGGGCGAGGCCGGCGATGAGTGATCCGATCACCGCGGAAATCATCCGGAACTATCTCGATACCGTCTGCGACCAGGTCTACGAAACCATCTGCCGCACGTCGCCGAACCCGGCGGTGAACGAGGCGAAGGACTGCGGGGCCGGGATCTACAGCTACGACGGCGACCGGCTGAAAATCGTGTCCAGGGCGGGAATCATCGCCCATTCGTTCGCGCTCATGACGTCGTCACAGGCCTGCCTCGACTTCTTCCGCGGCGATCTGCACCCCGGCGACGCGCTCCTGGTGTCGGACTCCTACCACGGCGGCAGCCACCTCGGCTGCTGGACGATCCTGGTGCCGGTCTTCTTCGACGGCCGCCCGCGTTTTCTCACCGGCGCGCGGCTGCACGTGCTCGACCAGGGCGGTCCGGCGCCCGGCCTGGTGAACCCGCTGTGCCGGGAGATCTGGCACGAGGGTTTCCGGCCGCCGCCGCTGAAGCTGTACGAGAAGGGCGAACGGCGGCGCGAGCTGTGGGACTGGCTGATGGCGAACAACCGCCTGCCGGACATCACGCAGGCGGACGTCGAGGCCATGATCGGCGCCTGCCGGGTCGGGGAGAACCGCATCCGGGAAGCGGTCGACCGGTACGGCCTGGCGGCGGTGGAGGACTCGCTCGACTGGATTTTCGGGTACTCCGAACGGAAACTGCGCGAGCGGGTCCGGGAGTGGCCGGACGGCAGCTACTCCGCCGAGTTCCGCATCGACACCGACTACGCGGACCAGCGGGACCTCGCGATCAGGGTGACGGTGACGATCGACGACGACCGGCTGGAGTTCGATTTCACCGGAACCGATCCGCAGGTCGACGGCTTCATCAACAGCGTGCCGGCGAACACGACCGCGTACGTGGGGGTCGTGCTTTCGGTGCTGTGCCCGGACATTCCGGTGAACTCCGGGCTGTTCGAGCGGCTGAGCGTCACCCTGCCGGAAGGTTCGCTCGTGAATCCGAGGTCCCCGGCGCCGACGGTGCAGGGGACGATCGTCGCGGGCGGGCAGATCGGGCAGGCCGTGATGAAGGCGTGCGAGCAGTTCGCGCCCGAACTGGTCGGAAACGCCTCCATCGACACCGCGGGTGCGTTCGTGATCGGGCACGACCGGCGGGAGCAGCGGTTCCTGACGCATTCGAGCCAGAACCCGACGTTGTACTTCTTCGCCGACACCTCCATGGTCGCGATGGACAACAGCGCCGCCTGCGGGGTGGACGGCTGGGGCGGCTGGGCCACCCCGTTCAGCGTGGCCCGCACGGCGAACCACGAGATCACCGAGGTCCAGTACCCGACCCTGTACCGGCAGGCGGAGTTCTCCACCGACTCCGCGGCTCCGGGGCAGTGGCGGGGCAGCCCGGCCTACCAGGTCCGGCGGGTCGACCGCGGAGGCAGTGACACGTCCGCGACGTTCACGACGCAGTCGCTCGTGTACCCGCTTCCGGGATACGCCGGTGGCTACGAGGGTGCGGGGAACTTCATCGTGCTCGACGAGGGCGGGCCGAACGAGACGATCTGTGGTGAGTTCCCGATTTCCGCCATGCCGTACGACGATTCCGCGACGATCTTCTCCCAAAGCGGTGGCGGCGGCGGATGGGGTGACCCGCTCGACCGCGATCCCCAAGCCGTGCTGGACGACGTACTCGATGAATACGTCTCCGTCGAGGGAGCCAGGCAGGACTACGGCGTGCTGATCGACACCACGACCTGGACGGTGCTCGCCGAGGAGACCGAGCGGGAACGCGGTCTCCGGAAAGCGCAGCCGCGCGTCCGCCGGGGGATCGGCCGGGAATGGACGATCGACCGGGCCCGGATCGGACACCGGGTCGACCAGGGAGGAACACCGTGAGAATCGAGGCCGACCTGCTGATTCCCGGCCGGGGCGAGCCGGTCAAGGACGCCGCGCTGGTGGTCGCCGACGGCCGGATCGCCTACGCGGGGCCGAGTGCCCAGGCACCGGCGAGCACCGGGGAGGTGGTGCGGGCGCCGGTGGTGATGCCGGGCCTGTGGGACTGTCACGTGCACCTGCTGGGCTTACCCCGGTCGGGAGGCGTGCAGCTGAGCAAGGCCGCCACGGAACCGGTCGCCACCCGGGCCGCCCGCTGCGTCGGTGACCTCCAGGCGGCGCTGCGGGCGGGGGTCACGTCGGTCCGCGATCTGTGCGGTCTCGGCGCCTACCTGGCCGACGCGGTGGAGGAAGGCAGCATTGCCGGACCGGCGATCTACGCCGCCGGTGCGCTGCTGTCCCCGACCGGCGGCCACGGTGACCTGCACGATCTGCCGCCTTCCTGGGTAACGGAATTCGGCCGGGACGGCGGGGAGTTCCGGCAGTGCGACGGTGAAGCGGAATGCGCGAAGGCCACTCGCGAGCAGTTGCGCAAGGGCGCGAAGGTCATCAAGCTGAGCGCGTCCGGCGGGGGACTGTCGGTCCGCGATGATCCGCAGCACCAGCAGTTCACGGTCGCGGAGATGCGGACCATCGTCGAGATCGCCGGGAACGCGGAACGCGTGGTGGCCGCGCACTGCCACGGCAAAGCGGGCATCATGGCGGCCCTCGAAGCGGGTGTGCACACGATCGAACACGGGTCATGCCTCGACGAGGAAGCGTGTGCCGCGATGCGGGAGACCGGCGCCATCCTGGTCCCGACGCTGACTGTCCAGGAGAACATGCTGGCCAGGACGGATTTGCCGCCCTGGGTGGAGCGCAAGGCCCGGGCACTCGCCGACCAGCACCGCGCGTCGGTGAGCCTGGCTCACCAGCGCGGGGTGACGATCGCGATGGGCAGCGACATCTTCGTGTCCCGGACCCCCGGCGTGGGCGGCACCTGGGGCGGGAACGGCCAAGAGGTCGCGCTGCTCACGGAACTGGGCATGAGCCCGCTCGAAGCCATCGAGGCGGCGACCGCGACTGCGCCCCGTACGGTGGGGCCGCAGGCGCCGAAGAGCGGCTTGCTCGCGGCTGGGTATGACGCGGATTTCTTGCTGCTGCACGAGAATCCGCTCGCCGATCCGGCGGTGCTCGGCGATCCGGCGAAGATCGCCGGGGTGTGGAAGGCAGGCCTTCGGATCGAGGGTGCCGGTACTTCCGTGGCGTGACCGCAGTTTCCCTTCGGCAGGAGGATTTCCCATGGCCACATTCGAAATCGGCGACTGGACAGTGCCGCCCGGCACCGTCGGCAAGGGCACCGTCGGCGAGGTCCGCCTGGCGGCCGGGACCACGGTGCGCGTGCCGGTGGTCGTCGTCAACGGTGCCGAGGACGGGCCCGTGCTCGTCGTCACCGGTGCCACCCACGGCGACGAGATCGTCGGGACCGGTTCCCTGGTTTCGGCGATCCGGAAACTGGACCCGGCGCGGATGCGGGGCACGCTCGTGGCGATCATGGTGGCGAACCCGCTGGCGTTCGAGGCGGCCAGCTACGGGTCGCCGTACGACCGCCTGCACATGGCCCAGCCGCTGCTGTGGCCGTCGTCGCCGGACGGCCTGATCACCCAGCGGCTGGCCGCCGCGTTCCGGCCGGTGCTCGACCAGGCCACGCACTACCTCGACCTGCACGGCAATCCCGACCCCTCGTTCCCGATGGCGATGCTGTTCCCCGACCAGGCCCGCGACGACACCGTCCGCGCCGCACAGCGGTCGATGGCGGACGCCGCCGGGCTGACCGCGGTCCGGATGTTCGAGCCGCCGGACTCCAGCGGCAGCCTGGTGGGGTCGATCGCCGGGCAGCCTGCCGCCGCCGCGTCCGCACACGGGATCGCCGGGGTCATGGTCGAGCTGTCCGGCAGGCATTCCCTTGCCGGTACGGAATCCGGGCGGATCGTGATCATGAACGTGATGCGCCGGATCGGCATGCTCGACGGGGCGCTGGAGGACCAGCCGGTACCGCGGCTGCCCGGCCGGTTCACCTACCACGGCGCGCTGGTCAACCGGCACGCCGGGCTGTTCTGGCCGGCCCGGCCGCCGGGCGACCTGGTCCGGGAGGGGGAAGTGCTCGGCGAGATCAGCGACGTGTGGGGGGACCGCGTCGAGGAGATCGTCATGCCGGTCACCGGGTTCCTCTGGGGGTATCCCGGCAGCCTGCACGGACAGGCCACTCATGCCCTGCCCGAGGGCGTGCTGATCGGGTTCTGCGCGGTCCTCGACAATCCGGATCTGCCGTAAGTTTTTTTCTTTGCCGCCATTCGGCGGTGCCCATTTTATCAGCCGTCGGAGGTGCACCATGGCTGTATTACCTGAAAATGCCCCGAAATCGCGGGTCGCGCTCGGCGTGATGCTTGCGGTGTTGTTCGTCTATTCCGGTTTCGAGGCAATGCTTCCCCCGGTATTGCCGATGATCCAGCAGGGCGTCCACGCTTCTGCCGCGGAGATTTCCTGGGTGTTCGGCGGGTTGTTCCTTTCCGGTGCGGTGAGCGTTCCCATTGTGGGACGGCTGGCCGACGTCCGGTCGAAACGGGCCGTTTTGCTGGTATTGCTGGTACTGGTGAGCGCGGGCCTGCTGTGTGCCGCGGTGGCGACGTCGTTCGCGGTGATGGTCGTCGGCCAGATTCTCCAGGGCACCGGATGGGGCCTCGCCGTACTGGCGGTCGGCCTGCTGCGTGACTCGATGCCGCCGGAAAAGATGCGCCGGGCGACCGGGCTCATCATCGCGACGCAGACGATGTCCGCCGGGGCTGGCCTGCTGGCCGCCGGACCATTGGCCACCTTCACGTCGTATCGGGTGTTCTACTGGGCGGCTTTCGTGCTGCTGGTGGTGATCACGCTGGTGGCAGTGTTCGCTTTCCCGGCGTTCCCCCCGGCTACCCGGGGCCGCGTCGACTGGGCTGGTGCGACGCTGCTCGGCGGTGGGTTGCTGGTGTTGCTCCTTTCGCTGACCGAGGCCCCCGCGCGCGGCTGGACGTCCCCGCTGATTCTCTCCGGAATCGGGTTCGCCGCGGTTCTGCTTGCGATATTCGTGGTGGTGGAGCGGCGAATTGCGGTACCACTCGTGGATTTCCACCTTGGCGGTCGTACTGTATTCATTGCGACGACCATCGCGTTCCTGTCCGGGTATGTGTACATTGCGGGCTATACGGCAATTCCGATCATTCTCGCGACCCCTCCGTCGGCCGGTTATGGATTGGCGGCTTCCCCGTTGGTGGCGAGCCTGGTGCTGTTCCCGTTCGCGGTCGCCGGAACCATCGCCGCACCATTGACCGCCCGGCTGGAAAACCGGATCGGGCAGCGGTCGGTCTTCCTTCTTTCCGGTTTGATCAGCGCCGCCGGGGTGGCGGTGCTCATCCTGGCCCACTCGAGCGTCGCGCTGATGGCGGTCGCTTCCACGCTGATCGGAGTCGGCCTCTCGATGGGTTTCACCCAGGGCCTGAACACGGCGAGCCTCGCGGTACCCCCGGAACGCGCTTCGGGGGTGAGCAGCCTGATCTTCGTGGCGCGCCCGGTCGGCGGGACGCTGGGTGGGCAGATCACGGCCAGCATCGTGGCGAGCAACCTGATCTCCGGCACGGCGGTGCCCGCGTGGTCCGGGTACGTCACGGGCTTCTGGATTGCGGTGGGGATTGCGGTGTTGAGTGGGGTGCTCGGGTTGACGTTGTCGCGCCTTCCCCGGTCTGCGGCACCGTCGGTGGTGGGGTTGGAGCAGAAGTCAGCTGGTTGACCGGGGTGGGTGCCACCGCGATCACCGCCATGGCATGCTCGCTCGCGGCCTGCCCCCGCGAGTGCAGCGCGTCGAGCCGTGCCGTTATCGCTCGTGTGCCAGCGCACTCGGCGTGCGGCACCCGACGATCGCCGGTGCCTTGCGGATCAGGGCATCGTCGGTGAGGGTGTCCACCAGGAACCGCGCATAATCGATTCGCCGGGTGCGGTCGCTGGCGAGCTTGGGATGCCCGACGTGGTCCGCCCACGCCGGGCGGCCCTCGCTCTCGCCTTCTTCCAGTGTGCTTGCCCGCACGACCGTCCACTGTGTACTACTCTCGTAGACCCGGCGCGCGGCCGCGACCTGGTCGTCGATGTCCATCACCCGAAGGGCCCGCATCACTTTCGTCGTCGCCGACTGGAGGAGCAGTTTCGAGCGGGAGTAGGAGTCCTTCTCGTGCCCGGGAACGTGCCATCCGCAGGAGAAGACGAGCCGGGCGTCGGGTCTGGCGCCGTCGAGAACTGCTTGCGCCGTCCCGGAAGCGTAATGCCGGACGCCCCACGGCACGAGCACCGTGAGCACCCCGTCGCAGCCAGCGACGGCTTCGCGGATGACCTCCCGGTCGTCGGTGCCGCCGGGTAGCACCTTGATGGCGTCGGCGAGTTCGCCGAGCTTGCCGACGCTTTCCTTCCGGCACACGCCGACGACCTCGTACCCGCGATCCAATGCGTCCTTCGCCAGGTACCGGCCCAGCTTTCCGGACACCCCGATGATTCCGACCTGGTGCATGTCAGTGCCTCCCTTGCGTTGTAAGTACGGTAGACTTACGTTGTAAGTCCAGTCAAGGAGGGATCGCGTGCCCGCAGGGAGAAGCCCGCTGAACCGGACGCGGGTCGTCGGCGCTGCCGTGCAACTCGCCGACGCGTCGGGGATGGCCGCCGTCACGATGCGGGCGACGGCCGCGGCCTTGGGCGTCGAGGCGATGTCCCTCTACCACCACGTGGCGAACCGGGCGGACCTGGTCGACGGAATGGTCGACGCCGTATTCGCGGAGATCGAGCTGCCCGACGGCGGCGGGAATTGGCGGGATCACCTGCGCCGCCTCGCCGTGTCGGCCCGTCGTGCCCTGCAGCGGCATCCATGGGCGACCGGCCTGCTGGATTCCCGGAGCAAACCCGGGCCCGCGACCCTCCGCCACCACGACTCGGTACTCGGCATCCTGCGCCGGTCGGGCTTCTCCCCGACGATGGCGATCCACGCGCTGTCGGTAGTGGACAGTTACCTGTACGGCAACGTCCTGCAGGAGCGAAGCCTTCCCCTCGACGAGCTCCGCGGCCAGGAACCGGCGGCCGCGCAGCTCCTGGAATCCCTGCCGGGCAACGAGTATCCGTACCTGGCGGAGATCGCCGCCGGACGAGCGGGTCCGGACCCGGCGCCGGGCCCGGACGACGAGTTCGCCTTCGGACTGGACCTGATCCTCGGCGCACTCACCCCGGACGATCCGGCCGCGTAGGGGGCGAGGGCTGTGGTGGCCGGGCCCCGGAAATGTTGACTGTTGCCGGTATCCCGGCTGCTTCACGGTCGCCGATCATGGAAGGCGATTCCTCCGGAGCACCGGGTGGAGCGCGACCGGCTGGTTGCCGAACGGTGCGGCGGATCCGGTTCGCTGCACCGGGAACGGCTCGTTCGAGGCGCTTGGGGGCAGTCTTGCCCGTGGCGGCGGTTGCCCCCGGTTACGGCGCCGGGCCGGACGTCGAGGCCCTTCCAGCGCCTCCGTACCCCGGACGATCCGGCCGCGGTGCCCGGTTTTGTCGGTGGCTCCGGGTAGCGTCTCGTCCCGTGGATGTCAGGGAGCGGATTCAGGAACTCGCCGATCGGATCGTCGTGCTGCGCGACGCGTACTACCGGGGTTCGCCGGTGGTGGCGGACGCGGAGTACGACGCGATCGAGGACGAGCTGCGCGGGCTGATCGAGGCGAGCCCGGAGCTGGCGCCGGACCCGAACCCGCTGGACCAGGTGGGCGGGCCGGCGGTGCTGCATGCCCCGATCCGGCATTCGCGGCCGATGCTGTCGCTGGAGAAGGCGACGCGGCCGGAGCAGGTCGCGGCGTTCTTCGGCCGGTTTCCCGGCCAGCCGGTGGTCGTGATGCCGAAGCTGGACGGGCTGTCGCTGGCGCTGGTGTACGAGAACGGCAGGCTGGCGCGGGCGGTCACGCGGGGTGACGGCACCACCGGAGACGACGTCACCCTGCTGGTACGGGCGCTCACGGACGGGATTCCCGACCGGGTCGATGCGCCGGGGCGGGTCGAGGTGCGCGGCGAGGCGGTGATGCTGCGGTCCACGTTCACGGCGTACAACGTCGCGCATCCGGACAAGCCGCTGATCAACCCCCGCAACGCCGCGGCGGGCACGTTGCGGGCGAAGGATCCGGCCGCCGTCGCCGAGCGGCGGCTGCGGTTTTTCGCCTTCGACCTGGACACCGAGCCCGCCGGCGCGGAAACGGACCTGGCCCGCGGGCTCACGTCGCTCGGGTTCACCGCGGCGGACATGCGCCGCTGTGTCGATGCGGAGGCCGCGCAGGCGACCATCACCACGATCGAACAGCAGCGCAACGACCTGGATTACGACCTCGACGGCGCCGTCCTGCGGCTGGCCGACCGCGTCGCGTACGCCGCGGCAGGCACGCGGTCGAGTTCGCCGCGCGGGGCGCTGGCGTTCAAGTTCGCGGCCGAGGAGAAGACGACGCTGCTGGCGGACGTGGTGTGGGACGTCGGCAAGACGGGCAAGATCGCGCCGGTCGCGTGGCTGGAGCCGGTGTTCGTGGGCGGGACCACGGTCACCCGCGCGACGCTGGCCAACCAGGAGGTCATCCGCGCCCGCGGCATCAAGATCGGGGACACGGTGCTGGTGCGCCGCGCCGGTGACGTCATCCCGTTCGTCGCCGGGGTACTCGACGCGTCGAAACGCACCGGCGCGGAGCGCGACATCGTCCCGCCGAGCACGTGCCCGTCGTGCGCGCAGCCGCTCACCGAACAGGGCAACAGCCGGGAACTGTTCTGTACCAACGTCTCCTGCCCGGCACAGACCGTGCGGCGCTTGATCCACTGGGCATCGCGCGCCGCCGCGGACATCGACGCCATCGGCGGCGTGTGGATCGAACGCCTCGCCGAGGCGGGAATCCTGGAACACCCGTCGGACTTCTACCGCCTCACCAAGGAACGCCTGCTGGAGTTCGACCGCATCGCCGAGGTCTCGGCAACGCGCATGATCGAATCGATCGACGCGAGCCGCCAGGTAGGGCTCCGCCGGGCGCTCATCGGTCTCGCGATCCCGATGGCGTCGGAAGGCACGGCCGCCCGCCTGTGCCGCGCCGGGTTCGGCTCACTGGAGGAGGTCGTGGACGCAGGGGCCGACGGGCTGGTCGCGGTGGAGGACATCGGCCCGAAGGTCGCCGCCTCCCTGATCGAACACCTCACCCGGCTGCGCCCGGAACTCGAACGGCTGCGAGAACGCGGGGTCTCCCTGGACGTCCTGGCGGAAGACCTCCCACCGGCAGTGGTCGCCGAAGCCCCGCTGGCTGGCAAAACGGTGGTGGTCACCGGCGCGATCAGCGACCCCCGCTCCGGGGAGAAGGTCCCGCGCCCCACCTTCCAGCGCCTGTGCGAAACCGCAGGCGCGACAACGGCCTCCTCGGTTTCAGCGAGCACCGACCTGCTCATCACCGGCGCAGAGGTGGGAGCGAGCAAGCTGACGAAAGCGGAAAAGCTCGGGGTGGAGGTGGTGGACCAGGGGGTGATCTGGGAACAGCTCATCGCAGCGGGAGTGGTGTGAGCCGGTACCTGCGGGTGGTGCCTGGCGGTGCTGTGGGTCTGGCGGTGCTGTGGGTCTGGCGGTGCTGTGGGCCTGGCGGTGCTATGGGCCTGGCGGTGCTGTGGGTCTGGCGGTGCTGTGGGTCTGGCGGTGGTGTGGTGCCTCGCGGCGCCGTGGGTCTGGCGTTGTGGTTGGTGTGAGCCGGTGCCGGGGTGTCTGCGGTGCGGTCTGGGCTGCCGTCTGCCTTGTGGGTGTGGCGTGAGTCGTTTGCGGTGTGGCGCCTGGGCCGTCGTCTGAGGGGTGGTTGGAGCCGCCGTCCGCCATAGGCGTGGCTGGAGCCGTCTGCGGCGTGGTTGGGGCGGTCGGCTGCCTGCAGGTGGGGGTTGAGCCGTCCTCGGTGCGGTCTGAGCTTCGGCCTGTGTGGGGGTTGCCCACGGGTCGGTCTGCGGCGGGTGCCTCCGCGCGGCCGTGCCCACCAGTACGAGGGGCCGCCCGGATGCGCTCACCCCGCCGCTCGGTGCACGCTCGTGGCCGGGACCGCCCGGATGCGCTCACCCGCCGATCCGGGAAAGAGCGCCCATCGGCAGCGCAGCGGGCGACCCGGGTGCGGAGCTCGCGGCACGATCCCACCTCGGATTGCGCACCAAGTACCGCCGGATGGCGGGTGCGAGGCATCCACCCGGCGGGTCCCACCGCACAACCGCCTGTGGGCAGGATCCGGACACGCACCGCCAGTCACGAATGGGGCAACAACGCAATGAACCCTGCCAAAGTCTTGACCCTGCTGTCGCTGACCGTTGTCCTCGGCGTCAGCGGTACCGCGTGTGCGCAGAAAACCTCGCCAGCGAACGACGCGCGCCCCGCTGGTGCCCCCGGGAACGGGCCTGCACTGAGTGTCCGGCTCAAGCCCTACTCCGACGGCCGCAACTCGGTCAGTCATCTCGACGTGACGACGGTGCTCACCTCACTCGGAGTCAAAAAGGGGCAGAAGCTGGTCACCATGCCGCTGCGCCGCGCCTCCACCCCTACTGTCGCCGACGGTTCCGGCAAGGACTGGCTGACTGCGCGCGACGAGGCAGGGGAACTTCCGCTCGAGATCCAGGACGCCGGCGAGTCGGAGTTCGACCGGGACCGCTCGTGGATGGCCACCAGGGACACCCAGGGCAAGATCACGGTGAGCTACCGGGCGGCGCCCCGTGCGCTCACGGCGGAGTCGAAAGGCGGGCCGGAGTACGGGCTGCAGGCCGAGAACGGCGGAATCACCGGCGCCGGCGCAGGTCTGCTTGCGCTCCCCGAGAGCAGTGACACCAGTTACGCCATTTCCCTGACCTGGGACCTGTCGGCGATGCCACCGAATTCTCGCGGGGTGTGGACCTACAACGCGGGGGACGCGACGACCACCGGGACCGTCGACAAGCTCGCCGACGCCTACTACGCCGCCGGAGATGTGAAAGAAATGCGCTCGGGCGCCAATGGCGGATTCACCTTCTACTACCTCAGCGAGATCACCAGCTTCGATCTGCGGGGATTAACCGACTTCACCGCCAAACTCTACGATCACGCATCGACGTTCTTCCGTGACAAACCCGGCCAGGTCTACAGCGTCTTCGCGCGCCAGGTCCCCTATCGGGGGCTGTCGGGAACGGCATTGTCACGCTCGTTCGCGTTCAGCTTCAAGAACGACACGAAACTGGACGATGCCGAGCTCAAGCAGCATCTCGCCCATGAGATGGTGCACAACTGGCCACGCCTCGACGAAAGCCAGGACGACGACGGTGGATGGTTCACCGAGGGAATCGCCAACTACTACGCCGATGTCTTGCCCTATCGCGCCGGGCTCATCGGGTACGAACCGTTTGTCGGCCAGATCAACAGCAACCTTTCCCAGTACTACTCGAACCGCTACCGCGAATCTCCCCGCGCCGAGATCCTGGAGATGACCTGGAAGGACCAAGCCGCCCAGCGGGCGCCCTACCACCGCGGATACGTCTACCTGTTCCGCGTCGACAGCCAGATCAAAACGGCCAGCGCCGGAAAGCGAAGCCTGGACGACGTCGTGCTGGAGTTGCTCCGGCGGTCCGAGAACCACGAGAAGGTCGACGCCAACACCTGGCTCACGCTGGTGTCCAAGGAAATCGGGGATCTCGCGCAGCAGGAATACCGCGACATGATCAACGGGAAATTGCTGATTCCGCTGAACGAATTCGTCGCCAAGACACATCGGGTGGACAAGTACCGGGGCACGGTGGAAGGCTTGGGGGAGCGGGACTTCTACCGCTTGGTCAAGAAGTAGCGCGGCGAACGGCAAGGTCGGCGAATTGCTCGATCGTCCGGGTCCGGCTCGTTCCGTGCGGGACGAAGGGAACAATCGCCACCTCGTCGATCTTCAGTCCCTCCAGTGCCCGCAGCCGCTTCAGGCAATCGTCGGTCGTACCCGCCAATGCGAACAGATCCACCAGTTCATCGGGGACCAGACCGGCGTGGTCGGCGCGGGTGTCCATGTGCTCGTAGTAATTGTACGTCTCGCGGATATGGTCCACCGCGCTTTGCAGGCTCGGCGAAATCTCCGCCGGTAGCGGCCGGATCACGACGCGGGACACGTGGGCCCGCACCAGATCGTGGGCGGTGGCCGGGTCGTCGGCGATGGCGGTCGGGGTCCAGAGCACGATGTCGAGGTCGGCCAGGGTCCGCCCGGCGCTGCGGGCGCCTTTTTCGATCCGGTCCAAAGCGGCGGCGACGAAATCCGGCGAGGTACCGGCGAGAAGGATGACCCCGTCGGCCACCCGGCCGGACAGCTCCAGGATCTTCGGTGCCGAAGCTGCGATATAAATGGGAATCTGCAGCGGTTCGTCCACATAGTTCAGATGGTATTGCGCACCGCTGGTCGGCTCGGTCACCGTCTCCCCGCGCAGCAATGCGCGTAGTTCCGTAATCGCCTCTTCGAGCTGACCGAGCCGGAGCGGGCTCAATCCCATCGTGCGCAACGACGAGTCGCCGGTGCCGATGCCCAGACATGCCCGTCCGCCGGTGAACTCCGCCAGCGTCGCCCAGGTCGACGCCAGCAGCGACCGGTGCCGCGTGACCGCGTTCGTCACGCCCGTGCCGAGTTTCACCCGCTCCGTCCCGGCCGCGATCGCGCCGAGGGTGACCGACGATTCCCGCCAGATGTTCTGGGAATCGCCCAGCCACACCGATTCGTAGCCGAGCCGCTCGGCGAGCCGGGCGTAACCGCACATCGTGCCGACCGGTTCGGTGGGGAAAAGTCCGACTCCTGTACGCATGCGCGCGGCCTTTCTGTCAACGGAGGGTCAAGCGGTACGGCAGCCGGGACGGCGGCGGGGTCTGCTCGCTGCGCGGGAAGACGACCGGAAGGCCGTCGATCATCACCAGCCCGATGCCGGGAAGATCCCCGCGGGCGAACGAATCGAGTGCATTGCCGGCCAGCGAACCCTGCACCGGGCCGAGCGCGACGAGGTCCGCCGGCCGCCCCGGTTCGAGCAGGCCTTCGGCGAGGCCGTACAGCCGGGCGGAGTTGCCGGTGGCCGCCGCGATCGCCGTCACCGGATCGAGCCCGCACACCGACGCGAGGTAGCAGATGTTGCGCAGCATCCCGCGCGGGATGACGCCGGTACCGCCGGGCGTGTCGGTGCCCAGCGTGAGCCGCGTGAGCTGGCCGGTGGCGGCGAGATGCTCCGTGGTCACCATCGTGGCGCGGTAGTTCATCGAGCTGCACACCTCGATACCCGCGTGCGGCACGTCGTCGATCACGGCCCGGATCTCGTGGTCGGGCATGGGAATCGGGCCGCCGGAGATGTGCGCGACCACGTCGGGGCGGACCGCGTGCACGATCTCGTACCCGGTGACCCGGCTGGCGCCCGAACGCGAAACGCCGCCCGAATGCATCTTGACCACCATGCCGCGTTCGTGCGCCCACTCCACGTACTGCCGGGCCTCGCCGTCGTCGAGCCGGGCCCAGTCGTAGAAGATGAACTTGACGTTCCGCACGTCACGTTCGGCCAGCCGGTCGAAATGCGCCGTGGTGAGCCCGGGCACGAGCAGCAACGTGCCGACGTGTGCCTTCGCCGACGACTGCCGGATGCGCCCGGTGGTTTCCCGCGACAGCAGCGCGAGCGAGGTGACCAGGTCCGGGTCGAGATGGCCGAAGTCGAGGCCGGGGACGTGGAGTTCGCCCGCGGACACCATCGACGTGGTGCCGCCCTGCACGTAGTTGTGCAGCCAGCCGATCGACGACTGCGCCGGGGTCCATTCGCCGAACGTCGGATGGACGTGCGCGTCGATCAGCCCGGGGATGACGGTGAGCCCGTTGGCCGAGATCGCGACGTCGGCGTGCACCGGCTCGTCGCCGATCGCGGTGATGACGCCGTCCTCGACGACGAGCGTGGTGTCGCTGACCGGAGGCGTGGTGAGATCGCCGGTGACCAGCGTGCCGATGTCGGTGATGACGGTGGTGCTCACGCGCTCTCCCTCGTCACCAGGAAGCCAGAATGGCGTCCACGGTCATCACGTCGGCGAATTTCTGGTCCATGTCGAAAAGATTCAGCCAATGCGCTGCCTCGTACCGGTCGAACGTGGCTTCCAGCGCGACGGCCACGCGGTAGTTGTAGGAAAACGCGTCGGTGACCGTGGCGCGTACGCAGCCGCTGGTCGTCGTGCCGCACACGACGAGCGAATCGACGCCCAGCTCGATCAGGTAGGCAGGCAGGTCGGTGCCGAAGAACGCGCTGGGCCGGTCTTTGGTGAAGACGATGTCGCCGGTGACCGGCGCGACGTCCGCGACGATCTGCGACGCCGGCTCGGTTTCCTCCGCCAGATCCGGGTTCTTGTCCGCCCAGCGCCCGCGCCCGGGACTGAGCCCGGTGGTGGCGCGGGTGCGGCTGTAGAGGACCGGGACCCCGGCTGAGCGGGCGCCGTCGAGGAGCTTGCGGACACCCTCGACCCCCGCCTGCGACGTATCACCGGTGTGCAGCGGGAACTCGTCCCGCGCTGTTTCGGCATCATCCGCAGGGGCGCAGAAACCATTCAGCACATCGACGACCAGCACCGCCGGGCAGCTGCCGAGCCCCACCCGGGCACCCCAGCGCACCCGGTCGCGCAGCGCTTTGTCCCCGGCCGTGAGGAATTCGTCCCAGCGCGCGCCGGGAATGGCGGCTGAATTGTCCGACATGGAGATGCCTTTCCGGGAATCGGTGCCACTCCGCGTGCCTTCACGCTAATAACGCGGACCGGCCTGGTCAAATATCAGTTCCGGAATAAGAGTATAAGCGCCACCCTGTTTCCCGGCGCGAATTCAGCCCGGCGGCAGGCTGCCGTGCACGACCTGGCCCGCCACCACCACCGCGCGGATGTCCGCCGGGGTGGCCCGCGAGATCAGCGCCGCGACGGGATCGTGACTGTGCCGGAGATTGTCCGTTGTCAGGTCGAGCAGGAAAAAGCTCGCCTCGTACCCGGGCGTGAGCTGGCCCAGGGTGTCGTCCAGCCGCAGGGCTTTGGCCGCGGCCGTCGTCACCGTCGCGAGCAGTTCGGTCGCGGTCGGGCGTGCCACGTCGTCGCCGACCGCGCGCAGGACCCGGCTGAAAAAGTTCAGCTCGGCCAGCAGATCCGGCCCGGACGCCATCACGTTGTCCGTGCCCAGTGCCACCGAAACGCCGCTGTCGAGCGCCGTGAGCAGCGGCGGAATGCCCTCCCCGAATGCGGCCTGCGTACGCGGGCACATCACCACCGGAATGCCCGCCTCGGCGAGCAACGCGAACTCCTCGGGTGTCCCGTCCGTCATGTGCACCACGAAGTCCGGGCGCAGGTGCCGGACCACCCGCTCGACGTCCGACGCGCCGGTCCGCGCCCGCGAAACGTCGCGGAACCGAGCCGACGCGCCCGCATGCACCGCGAGCCGCGCGTCGTGCTGATCGCACAGCGCCCGGATCTGGGCCAGTCCGGTGTCGGTCGTGTCGTTCGCCCAGACCAGCGAAAAACCGTCGGCGACCTCGAGGGTCGACGCGATGTCGGCGGTCCGGGCGGCATCCAGCCCGGACGCGTTGGCCTGCAGTTCTTCGTCGCTGTGCAGGGGATACCTTTGCGCCCGGCCGAGAATGAGGCCGCGCAGGGGCAGACCGTCCAGCGCTTCGCGGAGCATTTCCGTGCCGGTGCGGCCTTGCTCGCGGAAGTCGGCGAACGCGACAGTGCCGGTGGCCAGCATCTGCCGCGCCGCGCTGCGCATCGCGTCGACCTGGTCTTTCCGGCTGGTCTCGGCCATCCACCGGTACCGCAGCCCGTCCGGCGGCCACAGCAGCTGCCGGGGGGACAGGCCGTACGCGCGGTCGGCGAATGCCGCGTCGCCGATGTGCGTGTGGCAGTTGAGGAATCCGGGGAACGCGACCAGCCCGGACCCGCCGGCGCCGGTCGGTTCGATCGCGGTGAGCACGCCGTCCTCGGCCACCAGATCCGCCCCCGGGACCAGCCGGAGCTCCGGGCCGGCCACGCACGCGACGTCCCGCAGAACGAGCCGGCCACTTTTCGCAGCGTTGTCCATACGGCGGAGTGTAAACGCAACCGAAGGGGCCGGTCAGCATATATGCGGCGGCTTATGCGGCCATCCGGAAATCGGTATTTGACCGGGTTACCCGATTCGCCTTAGCCTGCCGAAACGGCACTGTCCGGGTGCCTTTCCGAATGTACCGCCGCGAGGTGGAAATACTCCGTCCGGCTCCTTTGAGAAGGGTGCATGACATGGTGAGCCTCCACAAGGTGAGAACGACCGCACCGATCGGGGGCCGGATTCTCGCCGCGGCCGCCGCCGTGACCCTCGCGGCCGGTCTGACCGCCTGCAGCACTTCCGGCGGCACCGCAGCGGCTCCCGCGCCGAGCGGAAGCGCGCAGGCGGCACCCGGCGAACTGTCGGTCGCCTGGATTCCGTACCCGCCGTACAGCTCCCCGGAAGCCGACGCGAGCGGACGCCCGACCGGCCTGGCCACCGACATGGGCGAGGCCATGGCCAAGAACCTGGGCGTGAAGCTCAAGTTCGTCCGGACGTCGTTCGCGTCGCTGATCCCGGGCGTGCAGGCGGGCCGGTTCGGCATCGCGATGACGGGCACCACCGACACCCCGGCCCGCAGCGCCACCGTCGACATCGTGGACTGGATCAACGACGGCGAGGCGCTGGTCTACCTGCGCGGCAACCCGCATCAGGTGTCGCGCGGCAACCTCTGCGGCAAGACCATTGCCGCCGTCGCCGGTACCACTTTCGCGAACGTCGAACTGCCAGGGGAATCCAAGAAATGCACCGACGCAGGCAAGCAGAAGGTGGAGGTGCTCACCTTTCCGTCACTGAACGATGCGGTTGCGGCACTGCACAGCGGACGCACGATGGCGTTCATCGAGGGCGCGATCCCGGCGCTGGCCCGGGCCAAGGATTCCCACGGTGACCTCGAAGCAGGCGAGCCGTACAACCCCCAGCCCATCGGGATTCTCGTGCAGAAAGGCACGCCGATGGTCGAGCGCGTCCGTGCGGCGTTGCAGAAACTGGTGGACAGCGGCGAATACCGGAAGATCATGGAACAGCACGGCGTCGCCCAGTACTCGATCCAGTGCATCACGGTGAACCTGCAGAAATCGTCGTGCAAGGCGGGCGCATGAGCGCACTCGGCAACCGGGAACCGGCCGTCGTGGCGCCTGCGTCGGGCGGCCCGGTCCCGCTGATCCTGCGGCGGCGGCATCCGCTCCGCTGGCTCGCGTCGCTGATCGTGCTGTGCCTGGTCGCGTTGCTCATCGTGAGCATGGTGACCAACGAGCGGTACCGCTGGCACGTGGTGTCGCAGTTCCTTTTCGACTCCCGGGTGCTGTCCGGCCTGATGCTGACGTTGTGGCTCACCGGAATCTGCATGGTGCTGGGCACCGTGCTCGGGACGGTGCTCGCCTTGGGCAGGCTGTCGGCCAACCCGCTGGTGTCCACTGTGGTCGGTGCGTACATCTGGTTTTTCCGTGGCACGCCGGTCCTGGTGCAGCTGGTGATCTGGTACAACCTGGCCGCGCTGTACCCGAAGATCACCGTGTCGATTCCGTTCGGCGGGCCGGAGTTGTTCAGCCTCAACAGCAACCAGCTGATCACGCCTGCGCTCGCGGCCATCGTGGGGCTGAGCCTCGACCTGGCCGCGTACATGGCGGAAACGATTCGCAACGGCATCCTCGGGGTCGAGTCCGGGCAGACCGAGGCCGCGCTGTCGATCGGCATGACGCGCACCCAGACCATGCGCCGGATCGTGCTGCCGCAGGCGATCCGGCTGATCGTCCCGCCCGCGTGGAACCAGCTGATCGCGCTGCTGAAGTACACGTCGCTGGTGAGCGTGCTGGCCGTGAGCGACCTGCTGTACTCGGCCGAGCTCATCTCGCAGCTCAACTACGAGGTGATTCCCCTCCTCCTGGTGGCGACGATCTGGTACCTCGTCCTCACCAGCATTCTCACCCTGGTGCAGCGCTACCTCGAGCGGTACTTCAACCGCGGCGTCCACCCGCGCCGTTCCCGACGGAAAGCCGGACTCGCATGAACGAACCGACGGCGATGGTCGACCTCCGCGGCATCCACAAGCGGTTCGGCAGGACCACGGCGCTGAACGGGGTGAGCCTCGCCGTGCCCGCCGGGTCGGTCGTGTGCATCATCGGCCCGTCCGGCTCCGGCAAGACCACGGCGCTGCGGTGCATCAACTGCCTGGAGAAGCCGGACAGCGGGCTGATCTACGTCGACGGGCATCTCGTCGGTTCGGTGCGGTCGCGCCGGGGGCTGATCGAGGCGAACGAACGCGAGATCGCCCGGCAGCGGCGGGGTACGGCGATGGTCTTCCAGCATTTCAACCTGTTCGCGCACTACACCACGCTGGAAAACCTGATCGCCGGGCCGAGGTTCGTGCAAGGCATCCCGCGGGCGGCGGCGACCGCGACCGCCGAACGGCTGCTGGAGCAGTTCGGGCTGGCCGACAAACGCAACTCCTACCCGGCGGAGCTGTCCGGCGGGCAGCGGCAGCGCGTGGCCATCGCCCGCGCGCTCGCGCTCGACCCGCAGGTGATCCTCTTCGACGAGCCGACGTCCGCGCTCGATCCCGAGCTGATCGGCGAGGTGCTGGAGGCAATGGAACTGGTGGCCGCGCAGGGAAAGACGATGATCGTGGTCACCCACGAAATCGGGTTCGCGCGCAAGCTGGCGCATGAGGTGGTCTTCATGGACCGCGGCGAGATCGTCGAGTCCGGTCCGCCGGGGGAGATCCTCACGAACCCGCAGAGTGCCCGGCTCGGGGAATTCCTCGACCAGATCCTGGCGTGAGGGGGGAGCCATGGCGCACACCTTGCTCAAGGGCGGGATCCCGCTGCTCTGGCACGACCGGAGCACTGATCCCCAGGACGTGCTGATCGCGGCCGGGAAGATCGCGGCAATCGGTCCGGACCTGGCCGCGCCCGGCGCCGAGGTCGTCGACGTCAGCGGAATGATCGTCGCACCCGGACTGGTCGACACGCACACTCACCTGTGGCAAGCGGTCCTCCGCGGACTGGCCACCGGCGCCTGGGGCAACGAGTACTTCGCTTTGGTACCACCGCTCGCCCGGTACCTCAGCAGCCGGGATCTCAACACCGCGTTGTACCTCGGCGCGCTGGAACTGCTGGACCACGGCGTCACGTGCGTTCTCGACTACGAGTTCGCCATGCAGTCGCGGGACCTCGGCCGGGCCGCGCTCGACGGACTACAGGCGGCGGGGATCCGCGCAATCCTTGCCGGTGACCTGAAGAATCGTTACTCCGTCGTCGAGAAGTCCTTTGTGGACGATCGAGACCGCCGCAATGGGATCGAATGGCTGCACGGCCAAGCGACCGCCTTGACCTCGATCGCCGTCGCACTGGACGACATCCAGGTCACCCCGCCGGAAACCACCGCCGACGTCATCGGCTGGGCCCGGTCGCTCGGCGTGCCGATGACGTTCCACGACAACGAGGTCGGCGCCATCGCCACCCTCGAACGGATCGGCGTCCTCGGCGCGGACATCCTGCCAGTGCACTGCAATTACGCGAACGACGCCGACCTCCGTGCACTAGCGAGCGTCGGTGGCACGATCTCGCTGCAGCCGGAAGCGGAGTCCTTCTCCGGCAACCGCTCGCACTCCGTGATCGAGCGAGCCCGCGCGCACGGGATCGACCTCGCGCTGGGCGTCGATGGTCCCGCCTTGGCCCGGCTGAGCATCCTCCCGCAGCTGCGCCTGCTGTACTTCCTGCAACGTCAGCTGGACGGAGCCCGGGAACGCGCCGCCGGACGCTTGCCGATCACCCGCGGCGAGGGCAGCCCGACGTTGTCGGCGCGCTACGTCGCGCAGACCGGCAGCAAACTCGGCGCGGAGGCGATCGGGCTCGGCGACCGGATCGGCTCCATCGAGGTCGGGTACGACGCCGACCTGATCGTCCTCGACCCTCAGCCGTTCGGCCGCGCGCACGGCGATCCGGCCACGCATCTGGTGCTGTACTCCAGCGAAGCGGAGATCCGGCACGTCCTGGTGGCCGGGGAGTTCCGCAAACGCGACGGGCGGCTCGTCGGCGTGGATTACGCGACGCTCGCCGGGCTCGGCGCCGGAGCCAAGGAACGCATCCTGGCCGCGGCAGGCGACGCCGTCCCCCCGGCCGACCTCGAGCCGTGACCGACTATCCCGTGAGGACACCATGGACCATCAGAGCATCCGCGGGCACGACTGGGGACTGCGCATTGCCGGTCGCTCCCGCCCGGCCGCCGACGGCGCCACCGCACCCGCCATCGACCCGGCCACCGGCGCCGAGCTGTGCCGGGTACCCGAGGCAGGTCCGGCCGACGTGGAGTTGGCCTGCGAAGCCGCCCGGCAAGCCGCGCTGACCTGGCGGGACACCACGATGTCCGAGCGCGCTGCGGTCGTCCACGCGATGGCGGACCGGCTCGCCGCGAACAGCGAAGACCTCGCCACGCTGGACGCCATCGACAGCGGCAACCCGCTCACCGCGGCCCGGCTCGACGTGACGAATTCCGTGCGGATGCTGCGGACCCAGGCCGGTCTCGCGCTCGCGATGCGCGGGGCGGCGATGGACGGCGGCCCCGGCCGGTTCCACTACACCCGGCATGAGCCGTACGGCGTGGTCGGCCGGATCGTCGCGTACAACCATCCGCTGCTCTACGCGACCACGCGGGTGGTTCCTGCCCTGCTCGCCGGAAACGCGGTGATTCTCAAACCGGCCGTGCAGACGGCGCTGAGTGCCCTGCGCTGGGCGGAGCTGGTGGACGACCTGATGCCGTCCGGGCTCTTCAGCGTGCTGACCGGCGGGAAGGCCGGACAGGCGATCGTTGCGCATCCGGAGATCCGGCGGATCGCGTTCATCGGGAGCGTGTCCACCGGCCGCGCCATCCAGGAGGCCGCGGCCCGGTCAGCGGTGAAAACGGTGACCCTGGAGCTCGGCGGCAAGAACCCGATGCTCGTGTTTCCCGGGGTGGACGTCCAGGAAGCAGCCCAGGGCGCATTCGACGGCATGAACTTCACGTCCACGCAAGGACAATCGTGCGGCGCGACCAGCCGGATCCTGGTGCACGACCAGCTGCACGACGAGTTCGTCTCGGCCCTCGCCGAGCGGATGACGGCGGTCCGGCTGGGCCCGCCACTCGATCCGGCCGCCACGATGGGACCGCTGATCTCGCGCCCGCACCTGGAATCGGTGCACGGCTGGGTGCAGCGCGGGCTGGCCGACGGCGCCACCCAGCGGCTCGGCCAAGGCCCCGAGCTGGCGGATGGCGGCTACTTCTACCCACCGACGTTGCTCACCGAGGTCGCCCCGAAAATGGCCGTTGCGCAGGAAGAAGTGTTCGGCCCGGTGGTGACGGTGACGTCGTTCGGCACCGAGGACGAAGCGGTGGCCATCGCCAACGACAGCCGCTACGGGCTCACCGCGAGCGTGTGGAGCGACGACCTCGGCCAGGCCCATCGCGTGGCGCACCGGCTGGCGGCCGGTTACGTGTGGATCAACGAGGTCGCGACGCATTTTCCGGGCACCCCGTTCGGCGGGGTCAAGGAATCCGGGGTCGGGCGAGAGGAGGCGCTGGATGAGATCGAATCGTATGCGGCGGTCAAGAGCGTCCACGTCCGGCTTTCCCGGCGGTGAGTGCCGATCGCGTAGGATCGGGCCCGGCTCGACAAGACCGGCAGTGCTGCCGGAGCGCGGGAGGGCACGACGTGGATCCGCGAATCACCTTGAACCAGCTGCAGATCTTCTGCCGGGTGGTCGAAAGCCGCAGCGTCACCCAGGTCGCGCGCGAACGCGGGATCGCGCAACCGGCGGTGAGTGCGCAGCTGCGTTCGCTGGAACGCCGGATCGGGGCCCCGCTCATCCACTTCAACGGCAAGACCATGGAGACCAGCGAGGCGGGCGAGGTCGTGTACGCCTGGGCCCGTTCGGTTCTGGACCGCACGCACGGCGCCCGCCGGCTCATCGCGGAGCTGGGCAACGGTTCGCGCGGCTCGGTGGTGGTCGGGGCGAGCCTGTCGGTGGGGAACTACGTGCTGCCCAAGGTGCTCAGCGAGGTCTACCAGGAGCTGCCGGGGGTCCTGATCTCGCTGATCACCCTCCATCCGCACGCCGCGGTGCTCGCGCTGGCCGAGGGCCGGTGCGACCTCGCGGTGGTGGCGCTGGAAAGCGCCGATTCCACGCCGGACATCACCTGGGAGGCACTGCGGCCGGACCGGCTGGTCCCGGTCGCCGCGCCCGGCCACGGGCATCCGGAAGGGCCGATCAGCGGCGAAACGCTCGCCGGGCTCCCGTTCGTGTGCGGGCCGAAGGACCAGGTCCACCGGCAATTGATCGACGGGCAGTTCCGCCACCGTGGCCTCCCGATGCGGCGGGTCATCATGGAACTGGGCGACCCGGAGAGCATCAAAACCGGGGTACGGGCCGGAATCGGCGTGGGGCTGCTGTCGGAGAATGTGGTGGAAAGCGCGCTCGAACACGGGGAGATCACGCGGCTGGACCTGGTCGGCGAACCGTTCGAAATCCCGTTGTGGCTCGGCAGGCGGGCGCAGACCACCCTCACCGCGGCGCAGCACAAGGTGCTCGACGTGATCAGGGCGGCGCTGGGGTCCGGCTGAATTGTTTTCGCCGCTTCGTGGATAGCAAGCGTCTTATACCTCCATCGCCGGTTCGGTATTTGACCTCCGGCTCGCGGGAAAATTATTCTGTCCTTCGATCTTCCGGTGCGGAGAGGATGCACAGATGGCTGAAATCCTGGTCGGTGATCTCGCGGTATTGACCGGCGGGCGCCGGATTTTCGTCTCCGCGGGGGAGCGGGAAATCGGGGTGCTCGCCCACCGCGGCACCGTGATGGCTTTCGAGAACCGGTGCCTGCATCAGGGCGGTCCGGTGTGCGAGGGCGTGATCAACGGCCGGGTCGAAGCAATTCTCGGCGAGGACCGGTCGGTACTCGGCGAACGTTTTTCGGACTCGGTCTTCCATCTCGCCTGTCCCTGGCACGGATGGGAATACGAATTCCCCACCGGGAAATCGGTCACCGAACCGGGGGCCGCGCTGCGGGTGTTCGAAACGGTGGTCCGCGACGGCGAAGTGTATGTGGTGGTCGAAGATGACTGACCGGATCGAGGACGTCCGCGCGCTGCTCGCGGATCCGCCGCAGGTCGGCGAGCTTCCGCTCCCGGTGGTGCAGCAGCTGCTGGCGCTGGCGGTGCGGCACTACGCCGCGGCGGCCGACGTGCACGCCGCCGAGCCCGCTTTCCCGGACGAGCCGGGCACTCCCGGCGTCACCGCGACCGAGGCGGTCATCGCGGTGAGCGGGATTCTCAAGCAGCTCAACATCGAACTGTTCGAGCTGGCCATGTGGCAGACCCGTGCCGGGCACGACCTGCCGACGAACGAGGCGGGAGCCACCTCATGACCACGACGTCCCGCCCGCAGGCCGGCCACCGGATGTCGCCGGACGACGACTTCAACACGAGCGAGCACCTGCGCAATGCCGCCCGGCAGGCGGCCGAGCGCAATTACCAGGACTTCACGATCGTCGACGTCGACGCGCACCATTACGAAACCGAATCGTGGGCGGAAATCGTCGGCTACCTCGAGGACGAAGTGCTGCGGCATTTCGCCCAGCGCGGCGGCGCGGCCGAGGTCAACAACACCGGCCTGATGACTCCGGAATGGGGAAACCAGGACCTCTCCGGCCGGTTGACCCGGTATCCGATGCGCAAGAAGGAAATGGCGGGTGCGGAAGGCGCGCATCGCGACGCGGTGATCGTCCGGCGGGCCATGGACGCCATGGGGATCGATTACCAGATCATGTTTCCCACGCCGATGCTCAATCTCGGCCTGCATCCGGCGCGGGAGGTCGAAATCGGGCTGGCCCGGGCGTACGCGCGCTGGGTGATCGAAAAGGTGATCAGCGCCGACCCGCACATCCTGACGATGTTGTACCTGCCGTTCGGCAATCCGGAAGCCTGCCTGGAAATCGTGCGGGAATACGCCGATGTCCCCGGGGTAGTCGGATTCATGGTGACGAGCGTGCGGTTCAACCCGGTGCACGACAACGGGTACATGAAGCTGTACCGGGAATTGGAAGAACGCGGGATGCCGCTGGGCTTCCACGCCGGGTACAGCTGGCACGAGCGCTCGATGCAGCAGTTCAACAAGTTCATTTCCGTGCACAGCCTGGGTTTCCCGTTCTACAACATGGTGCACCTCACGAACTGGGTGATCAACGGGCTGCCGGAACGATTCCCCGGCCTCCGGGTGCTGTGGATCGAGGGTGGCCTCGCCTGGATCCCGTTCCTGATGCAACGGCTGGACAACGAGTACAAAATGCGGTCGTCGGAGGCGCCCCTGCTGCGCGCGCTGCCGAGCGACTACATGCGGAAGATGTACTACACGTCGCAGCCGATGGAACGCCCGAACGACCTGTCGGTGCTGAAGACCACCTTCGACATGATCGACGCCGAGCACCAGCTGATGTACTCCTCCGACTATCCGCACTGGGACTTCGACCTGCCCAGCACGATCTACGATCTGCCGTTCCTCACCGAACAAGCGAAACGCAACATCCTCGGCGGCAATGCCTGCCGTCTTTTCGGTATCCCGGAACATCCGGAAGGGGACGTGTCATGACCGATCCCGCGGCCGGGAGTCTCGACCGGACCACGCAACCACCACAAAGCCTCGACGCCGTGAGCGCCCGTCGCGTTGCCTGGGGCGGGGCGATCGGGTCGGCGATGGAGTTCTACGACTTCGCGGTCTACGGCTATCTCGCCTCCACGCTGGCCACGGTGTTCTTCCCGAAAGAGGACACCACGGCGGGGCTGCTGGCCACGTTCGCGGTGTTCGCCGCCGCGTTCATCCTCCGGCCGATCGGCGGAATCCTCTTCGGCCACATCGGCGACCGGCGGGGTCGCAAACGGGTCCTCACCGTCACCATCCTGTCCATGGCCACCGCCACTTTCCTCATCGGCCTCCTGCCCGGGTACGGCGGAATCGGCGTGGCAGCACCGATTCTGCTGCTGGTGCTGCGCTGCCTGCAGGGTCTTGCCGCGGGCGGGGAGATCGCCGGTGCGGTGTCCTATGTCGCGGAGGCCGCGCGTCCGGCCCGGCGTGGAATCCTGTGCAGTACCACCGAAATGGGCTCCCTGACCGGCTTTCTCGTCGCGTCCGGGCTGGTCGCCGTGCTGAACCAGACGCTCACCACCGAGCAGATGGTGTCGTGGGGCTGGCGGATTCCGTTCCTCATCGCGCTGCCCGCCGGGGTGGTCGGCTTCTACGTGCGCTCGCGGCTGGAGGACTCACCTGCCTTCGCGCGCGTCCAGCGCAACGACGCGATTGCCCGGGTCCCGCTTGCCGAAACGTTTCGTGCGCTCCCGGAGCTCCTCAAAGGACTGGCGCTGCCCGTCGCGGATTTCGCCGGGTACTACCTGATCTTCCTGTTCATGCCGACCTACCTCCGCCAGACCGTGCACCTCTCGGCGTCGACCGCGGCCTGGCTCACCACGTTCGCCATCATCGTCGCCATTGCCGCCTTGCCGCTGTTCGGGCACCTGGCCGACCGGTTCGGCCGCCGGGTGGTGCTCGGCGGCTCCGCGGCCGGGTACCTGGTGCTCACGCTGCCGCTGTTCCTGCTGATCCGCACCGGCAACCTGGTCGCGGTGGCGGCGGCGCTGGTCGTGCTCGCGCTGATCCAGTCGGCGACCATGGGGGCGATGTTCGCCGCACTGGCCGAGGTGTTCCCGACCCGCATCCGCTTCACCGGGATCGCGGTGAGCTTCAACGTCACCGCCGCGGTGATCGGCGGCACGGCGCCGTACGTCTCGACCTGGCTGATCGCGCGGACCGGAAACGGGCTCGCGCCGTCGTTCTACCTGATGGTCGCCGCCGTGGTCACGCTCGCGGTGGTGGCGACTTTGCGGGACCGCCGGGGTGAACTGCTGGACATCTGAGCGGCGGAACGCACCATTCTCGGGGGATCCCGGAAGGGGACTGTCATGACCGATCCCGCAGCCGAAAGTCTCGACCGGACCACGCAACCACGACAGAGTCTCGACGCCGCGAGCGCCCGGCGGGTCGCCTGGGGCGGGGCGATCGGGTCGGCGATGGAGTTCTACGACTTCGGCGTCTACGGCTATCTCGCCTCCACGCTGGCCGCGGTGTTCTTCCCGAAGGCCGACACCACCGCCGGGCTGCTGGCCACCTTCGCGGTGTTCGCCGCTGCCTTCGTCGTCCGGCCGATCGGCGGAATCCTGTTCGGCCACATCGGCGATCGCACCGGACGCAAACGCGTGCTCACACTCACCATCCTGTCCATGGCGGCGGCCACCTTCGTCATCGGCCTCCTGCCCGGATACGGCGGAATCGGCGTGGCAGCACCGATTCTGCTGTTCGTGCTGCGCTGTCTGCAAGGCCTCGCGGCGGGCGGGGAGATCGCCGGTGCCGTGTCGTACGTCGCCGAGGCGGCCCGCCCGATGCGCCGCGCGGTCCTGTGCAGCACGCCCGGAATGGGTTCGCTGGCCGGTTTTCTCATCGCGTCCGGCTTGGTCGCCGTGCTGAATCAGGCGCTGACCACCGAGCAGATGGTGTCGTGGGGCTGGCGGATCCCGTTCCTCATCGCGCTTCCCGCGGGCGCGGTCGGGCTCTACGTGCGCTCGCGGCTGGAGGACTCGCCTGCGTTCGAGCGGATCCAGCGCGGCGACGCGATCGCCAAGGTCCCGCTGGCAGAAACGTTTCGGGCGTTCCCCCAGCTCGCCACCGGGCTGGCGCTGCCGGTCGTGAACGTCGCGGGCTACTACCTGGTGTTTCTGTACATGCCGACGTACCTGAAGCAGAACATGCACTTCTCGTCCGCCACAGCGTCCTGGCTCACGGCGTGCGGGATCATCGTCGCCATCGCGGCTCTGCCGGTCTTCGGGTACCTCGCCGACCGGTTCGGCCGCCGGGTGGTGCTCGGCGGCTCGGCGGCCGCGTTCCTGGTGCTCACGCTGCCGCTGTTCCTGCTGATCCGCACCGGCAACGTGGTCGCGGTGGTGGCCGCGCTGATCGTGCTCGCGCTGGTCCAGTCGGCCACGATGGGGGCGATGTTCACCGCGCTCGCGGAGGTGTTCCCGACCCGCATCCGCTTCACCGGGATCGCGGTGAGCTACAACGTGGCCGCCGCGGCGATCGGCGGCACGGCGCCGTACATTTCGACCTGGCTGATCGCGCGCACCGGCAACGCACTCGCGCCGTCGTTCTACCTGATGGTCACCTCCCTGATCACCCTCATCGCGGTGGCGAAACTGCGGGACCGCCACGGCGAGATGCTGCCGGACACCTGATACCAGGCTTGGAGGACGACGGTGGACCCTGTCGACGAGCACTTCGTGTCCCAGGTCATGGCCTTGCCCCGGGGCTCGGCTCCGGAAGCCGTTCCCCGCCGGCAGCTGCTCGAGCTGTTCGACGCGCAGCTCGGCAGCCGGCACCTCGATCTGGCCGCCCGGGACCTCGGCCGGGCCAAGCGCGGCTTCTACAGCATCGGCTCGTCCGGGCACGAGGGCAACGCCGCCGTGGCCGCCGCGCTCCGGCCGACCGATCCGGCGCTGCTGCATTATCGTTCCGGCGCCTTCTACCTGGCCCGCGCGCGGCAGGTACCGGGACAGCATCCGCTGCGGGACGTCCTGCAGGGGATCACCGCCTCGTCCGCCGACCCGATTTCGGGCGGGCGGCACAAGGTCTTCGGCAACAAGGCACTCGGCATCATCCCGCAGACGTCGACGATCGCTTCCCACCTTCCCCGGGCTGTCGGGCTCGCATTCGGGATAGACCGGGCGAAGAAGCTCGGCATCAGCAGCGAATGGCCGTCCGATTCCGTTGTCGTATGCAGTTTCGGCGACGCTTCGGCCAACCATTCCACGGCGGTCGGCGCAATCAACAGTGCGCTGCATTGCGAATACCGCGGGGTGCCGATGCCACTGCTGCTCGTGTGCGAGGACAACGGAATCGGGATCAGTGTCCCGACCCCGTCCGGCTGGATCGAACACAATTACCGCCACCGGCTGCGGTATTTCCCCGCCGACGGAACTGATGTCGCGGAGACACTGGCAGTGGCGACCGAAGCCGCGAATTGGGTACGCGCCCATCGCCGCCCGGCGTTTCTGCACCTGCACACGGTACGGCTGATGGGGCACGCCGGATCGGACGTCGAGTCGGCTTATCGCCGTCCGAATGCCATTGCCGCCGACCAGAAGCGCGACCCGCTGGTCCGCACTGCCGAGCTGCTCGTGTCCTCGGGGGTGCTCGCTCCGGCGGAGGCCGTCGAGCGGTACGAGCTCAAACGCCGCGAGGTCTCGGCACTGGCCGACGAGGTGGTGGCCACTCCGAAACTGACGAGCGCCGCGGCCGTGATGGCCCCGCTCGCCCCGTTGCACGCAGACCGCGTCGCTGCTGCGGCCCGGTCGGTTTCCGCCCCGGTCCCCGCCCTGACCTTGGCCCAGTCCATCAACCGAGCACTCACCGACCTCCTCGCCGAAGACCCCGGGGTGCTGGTCTTCGGCGAAGACGTGGCCGGGAAGGGCGGCGTGTACGGCGTCACCCGCGGCCTGCGCAAGAAATTCGGCGGCACGCGGGTCTTCGATACCCTGCTCGACGAACAAACCATTCTCGGCACCGGCCTGGGTACCGCACTGGCCGGTTTCCTGCCGATCGCCGAAATCCAATACCTGGCATATCTGCACAACGCCGCCGACCAGCTCCGCGGAGAAGCCGCCACGCTCCAGTTCTTCTCCAACGGCCACTACCGCAACCCGATGATCGTGCGTATCGCCGGATACGCGTACCAAAAGGGTTTCGGCGGGCATTTCCACAACGACAACAGCCTTGCCGCGCTACGGGACATCCCCGGCTTGATCATCGCGTCGCCGTCCCGGCCGGACGACGCCGCCGGCATGCTGCGCACCTGCGCCGCGGCCGCCCGCGTCGACGGCCGGGTGAGCGTCTTCCTGGAACCCATTGCCCTGTACCACACCCGCGACCTCCACGAACCCGGCGACGACGCCTGGCTCGCGGACTACCCAGGCCGGGAAGCCCCGCTGGGCCGGGCCAGAACGTACGGCACCGGCGGCGACCTCACCATCGTGACCTCCGGAAACGGCGTCCCGATGAGCCTGCGGGCCGCCCGGGCGGCAGCGGCGCGGGGAATCGGCATCCGGGTGGTCGACCTGCGGTGGCTGGCCCCGTTGCCGACCGCCGACCTGCTCCGGGAGGCAAGGGAAACCGGCCGGGTGCTGGTCGTCGACGAAACGCGGGCCCAAGGCGGCACGTCGGAAGCCGTGCTGGCCGCGCTCGTCGACGGCCGTTTCGAGGGCACGGTCCGCCGCGTGGCGAGCGAGAACAGCTTTATCCCGCTCGGCCCCGCGGCGGACTGCGTCCTGCTGTCGGAGGAGCAAATCGAAAAGGCGGTGGGGGACCTGCTCAGCCGGGGACACTGACTGCCGCGAGATCCGCTGGTCCCGGTCCGTTCAGCCGGTTGAGCAGCCCACGGTCACTGTCCGATGTGGAGGATCGGGTCCCCGAGCATTCCGGGATCGACCGTGAACCCGTTGCCCGGCCCCGAGGGCAGCCGGGCCATCCCGTCGGCATCCATTGCCGGGACCTTGGCCACCACCGGGGTGATCCAGTCGGAGAACAACGTCACCGCCCGAAGCCGCTCCGGTGCGGTCGTCGCAGCCAGCTGCAGATTCTGCGCGGTGACGATCGCCCCGCCCCACGTGTCGTCGATCGTGATCCGGAGATCCAGGCCGACTGCGGCGTCCCGGAGGGCCCGGGCTTTCGTGAGCCCGCCGACCCGCGACGGTTTCAGGTTGATCCCGCTGGCCACCGTTTTCGCCATCGCCAGGTCGGTCATCGTGACGATGCATTCGTCGAGGATCAGCGGCAGCCCGCTCCGGCGGCCGACCTCCGCGCAATCCGCAAGGGAAACGCAGGGCTGTTCGAGCGCGACGGGCACGTCGAGGAACCGGCAGAACAGCAGCGCCTGCTCGCGAGTCCAGCCGCCGTTGGCATCCGCCCAGATCTCGACATCGCCCGGCAGCGCCGCGTGCACCGCCGCCACGCGCTCGGCGTCGATCCGCGGGTCGTCGCCGACCTTGATCTGCATCCGGCGGAGCCCGTTGCCGCGTTCGGCGCGGGCGCGGTCAGCCATCTCGTCCGGGGTGCCGACGCCGATCGCGGCGAAGGCGGGAACCTCGTCGGAAAGTGCACCGCCCATCAGCGCGTAGGTGGGCACTTCGAGCGACTTGCCCAGGAGGTCCCAGCAGGCGCTGTCGATCGCGTGCTTGGCCCCTTGCCCGGCGAGAAGCGTGTTGTCCATCGCGGCATTGAGCCGGCCGAGGTTGCCCGCATCGAGCCCGATGACCTGCTCTCCCAGCAGCCGCAGGGCCTCCCGTTCACCGGCGAAGAACGACGGCAGGTAGGTACCCCCGTTGGGACAGGTCTCGCCCCAGCCGACGAGGCCGCTGTCGGTGGTCACCGAGACCACGAGCGACGGATGACCGGTGGCGACCCGGCCTTTCGACATGGCGTAGTCGCCGTGCAGGTAGTTCGCGTCGTAGGTGTACCCGGTGACGCTGCGAATGGGCAGCGGCTTCACGACGTCGCGACCATGACGTGCTTGGTACGGGAGAAATCTTCGAGCGCCAGTACAGAACACTCGCGGCCGTGGCCCGACGAGCCGAACCCGGCCCACGGCATCTCCAGCGCCAGGGTCAGATGGGAGTTGACCCAGACCGTGCCGAAGTCGAGGGCACCGGTCAACCGGAGGGACCGGCCGACGTCGCGGGTCCAGATCGACGCCGCGAGCCCGTAGTCCGTGTTGTTGGCCAGCCGGATCGCCTCGTCCTCGGTGTCGAAGACCTCGATCGTGACGACCGGCCCGAAAATCTCGCCGGACACGATCTCGGACCCGGTGGTCACGTCGGTGAGGACGGTCGGCTCGAAGAAGAAGCCTTCCCGGTCCACCTGCTTGCCGCCGACGAGGATCCGCGCACCGCCCTGGCGGGCCCGATCGATCATGGCGACGACAGAGCCGAGCTGGCGCTCGCTGATCAGCGGGCCGAGGTCGGCCTTCTCCTCCGGCGCACCGGTCGTGATCTCCGCGACCTCGGCCACCAGCAGGTCCGTGAGCCGCTCCCGGATCGAGGAATGACACAGAATACGAGTGGCCGCACCGCATTCCTGGCCGCTGTTGACGAAACCGGCCTGCCGGACAGCGCCGACGACCTCTTCGAGATCGGCGTCGGCGAAGACCACGACGGGTGCCTTGCCACCCAGTTCGAGGTGCACCGGCTTGAGGGTGCGCGCGGCGTCGGAAGACACCTGACGGCCGGCCGCCGGGCTTCCGGTCAGCGAGATCAGGTCGACGCCGGGGTGCCGCGAGAGCGCACTGCCCACCTCGGCTCCGGTCCCGAGCACGACGTTCACCACCCCGGCCGGCAGGACGTCGCCGATCAGTTCCATGAACCGCACGGTGCTCAGCGGCGTGAGCTCGGACGGCTTGAGGACCATCGTGTTACCCATCGCCAGCGCGGGGGCCAGCTTCCAGGACGCGGTCATCAGCGGGTAGTTCCACGGCGTGACAGCCCCGATCACGCCGTGCGGTTCCCGGCGGAGCATCGAGAGGTGCCCCGCGGTGTACTCCTGGGTGCCCGGTGCCTGCAGCGTGCGCGCCGCGGTGCCCATAAACCGGAACACCTCGACGACCGAGCCGATCTCTTCCACCGCAAGCGAAACCGGCTTGCCGACGTTGCGGCTCTCGATGGCGGCGAGCTCGGCCGCGTGATCCTCGACGACGCGGGCGACCTCGTCGAGGACCGCAGCCCGTTCACCCGGGGTACGGGCCCGCCACGCGGGCAGCGCTCGCCGGGCCGCGGCGACGGCACGATCGATGTCGGTTTCGGTACCCCGGCCGAGCTCGGCGATCACCGCACCGGTACTCGGGTCGAGGACCGGCAGCCGGTCGGCACCGGCGGGTTCGATCCGCCCGTCGATCACGTGCCCGACTGCCGCGGGGATTGCCTCTGCCGGGAGAGCACTGGCCGCTGAAGTCACATCACACTCCTGGTCGTCAACGTTCCTTCTTCAAAATTACGAAACCACATAATTTAGACTGGCGCAAGAGCGGTGCACGTCGGCCGGTCCGCCAGAGCCCGGCGGAGAACTTCGTCCAAAAACCTTGACATGAATATTTGAATCCTTAGAGTTGGAGAACCACATCGCGGTGATGGGCGTCACAGCGGATTCCGCTGCGTCGCGGCAGGCGCGGACGCCATCGGCCCGGTTCAGCCCTGGGAGGCTTCATGACCAACCCGTCCCTCGACCAGCCGTCTGCGGTCGCCGGCCCGGCGACGGCGCTGCCCCGGAAACTGGGCTTGTTCACGCTCGCGGCCCTCATCGTGGCGTGGAACGCGCCGATCGGCGCCATGGCCGGGTTCCAGCAGCTGGCCGTGGCGTTCGGGAACGGCGTCGGCGCACCGATGGCCCTCCTCGTGGGCGGCGCGGTGCTGTTCCTGTTCTCCATCGGCTTCATCGGGATGAGCAAATACGTGGCCAACCCGGGCGCGTACTACACCTACATCGCCCAAGGGCTGGGCAAGATCACCGGGCTCAGCGGCGCTTTCGTCGCCACGGCCGCCTATTTCCTCATCGGGGTGGGCGCCAACATCTACCTCGGGCTCATCTTCGTCGACATGACGAAACGATTCTTCGGCGCACCGGTGCTGAACTGGCAGATCTGGTCCCTGATCACGCTCGCGCTGGTGATGGTGCTGGGACTGCTGCGGGTGGACCTTTCGATGAAGGTCATCGGGATCATGGTGATCCTCGAATGCGTCGCGGTGGCGGTGTGGCAGACGGCGATTCTCGTCAAGGGCGGCCCGGAGGGGTACGCGTTCGAGTCGTTCACGCCGCATTCGTTCGCGTCCGGCTCGATCGGGCTCGGCGTGGTCTTCGGGATGCTCACCATGATCGGCTTCGAGGGCGGGGCCTGTTTCCGTGCCGAGACCAAGAATCCGGAACGCAACGTGCGGCGCGCGACGTACCTGGCCGTCGCGTTCATGGGCTTGTTCTACGCCCTCGGCTGCTGGGTCTACATCATCGCGTTCGGCCCTTCGCACGTCGTCGAGGCGGCTACGGCTGATCCGGTCGGGTCGTTCTTCGACAGCGTGCAGGCGTTCCTGGGCGGCTTCTTCGTCAAGCTGTTCACGGTGATCCTGGTGACGAGCCAGATCGCGTCGATGATCTCCATCCAGGGCAACGCTTCGCGCTACCTGTTCTCCCTCGGCCGCGACGGCGTGCTGTCCCGCAAGTTCGCCGCGGTGCATCCGCGCCTGGAGTCGCCGCACGTTTCCGTGCTGACGTATGCCGCCTTCGCGCTTGTGGCCAGCCTGCTGATCATGACGACCGGACTGGACGCGGTGCAGTCCTACGCCGCGCTGACCGGGGCCGGGATCTACTTCCTGCTGCCGCTGATGGCGGTGACCAGCATCGCCGTCATGATCTACTTCCGGCGGCATCCCGAGCAGTCGCCCGGCCGGTGGGTGTCGATCGTCGCGCCGGTGATCTCCGGGGTGGCCCTGCTCGTGCTGTTCGCGCTCATGACCGGCAACCTCCGGATACTGGCGGGCACCTCGGCGGGTGCGGTGCTCGCGCTGGTCGCGTTCGCCGCGGTCGCCCTCGCCGGGATTCTCGTGGCGATCCGGCTGAAGGCGAAACGCCCGGACGCCTTTGACAGCATCGGGACCCGCTAGCCGGGCGAGGGGTGCCGCCGCGCGGGCGGTACCCCTCGCCACTGCCCGGTTCAACGCTGCGAATGATAATATTTGCGGCATGACCGAGCGTGGTGCGAGGAGCTGACCGTGAGCGTGTCCGCCGAAGGATCCACCGGCCCCGGGGAAGCCGACGGCCTGCTCCCGGCGCAGAAGCTGCTGTTCACCCCCCTCGGCGCCACCGATATGCCGGCCGCAGTGGTGAGCCGCGTGCGGGCGGCCATCCGGCTCGGGCTGCTGCCCGACAAGGCCCGTCTCCCGAAGGAAGCGGTGCTGGCCGCGCAGCTGGACGTCACGACGTTCGCGTTGCGCGAGGCACTCGCCCAGCTCCGCACGGAGGGCCTGATCCAGACCCGGCCCGGGAAGTACGGCGGCAGTTTCGTCACCTACCCGGAGGTCACCGGTCAGCTCGAAAAGGCGGAGCTCGTCTCGCTGAGTGCGGTGGAGCTGCGCGACCTCGCCGACTGGCGGCAGATGCTCACCGGCCAGTCGGCGGTGCTCGCCACCCGGCGGGCCCGTTCGGCGAACCTGCGGGCGCTGGAGGTCTTCGCGGCGAAGGTCGCCGAGGCCGGTTCGGCCGCGGAAGCCCGCCGCTGGCATGGGCGGTTCCACCTGGAGATGGCGTCGGCGAGCCAGTCGACGCGGCTGACCAGGGCCGAGTTCTCCGTGCACGAACAGGTCGACTGGCTGTTCGGGCTCGTGCTGGACTCGGCCGACGGGCGCTCGTCGGCCTCGGCCAGTCTCGGCAAGCTGGCCCAGGCGGTCGCCGCGCGCGACGAGGCCGCCGCGCGGACGGCGGCCGAAGCACACGTCGGTCTGATGATGGGAGAGCTGGCGCGGCTCCGGATGGAGAGCTTGGCCAGCGATCGGACCGCCGCGCGGGACGGCGATCTCGCCGGGGAGATCGAGCGCCAGTGCCGCCGGATGTCGGCCACGCTGACCCGGCTGTCCGGGATCGCCGCCGGAGCGCTGTCGGAGACCGGGGATCTGGCGGCACTGAAGCAAAAGATGACCATCGGGGTCCTGCAGGCCTTCACCGAGCTGCCCGAATTCGTCGACGGCGCCGGGGTGCTGGCCGAACACGGCGTGCTGCCCGACAGTCCATATTGGATCGAGTGGTGGCGCCGCACTCCGGACGGCCCGGTGAAGGACAACCACCACGTGCTGGATCCGGCGCGGGAAGACTTCTACGACTACCCGTCGATGGAAATCATGAGCCGTCCGCGCGAAACCGGCGCGATGGGCGCGTACGGGCCCTATATCGACTACGGCGGCGAGGACGAGTACATCGTCACGATCAGCGTGCCGATCGAGCGGTCCGGAACCTTTCTCGGGGTCGTCTGCGCCGACCTCCTGGTGTCCACTTTGGAGGCGTGGCTGTCGCCGCTCTTGGCGTCCTCGCCCGAGTCGGTGATCGTGAACTCCGAGGGCCGGGTGGTGCTGTCCAACGCGGTGCAGTTCGGCGTCGGCGACGAGCTGACGATCGGCGCCGGATACCGCGAGACGCATTACCCCGAGTTCGGCTGGACGTTGCACACGCGGAAATAGCCGCGCTCAGGCGATCATCGTCGGCAGGTCCTTGGCCGACGCCGCGAGATGCTCGGCGGTGCGCAAGGCCAGCGCAGTGATGGTCGACGTGGGATTCACGCCGCCGCCGGTCACCATCACGCTGCCGTCGGCGATGTACAGGTTCGGGATGTCGTGGGACCGGCCGTGCGGATCGACCACCGACCGTGCCGGATCGGTGCCCATCCGAGCGGTGCCCAGCAGGTGCCCGGACGGCATCGGTTCGTTGCGTACCACGATGTGCGCGGCGCCCGCAGCTTCGTGCGCCTCCCGCATCCGCTCGGCATTGAAAGCCATGATGCGCTTGGTGTTTTCGCTCAGCCGGTAGCTGATCTTCGCCGCGGGCAGGCCGGTGTCGTCGGTCACCGAGGGATCAAGGGTGACGCGGTTGTGCTCCTCGGGGAGGTCGTCCGCATTGGCGTACCAGCCGAGCAGCTTCCCGCCGAACCGGGACAGCTCGTGCGCCTGCCCGCCCCACCGCCGGTCGAACGGCAGATCGTCGAAAAGTTCCAGCGCGGCAAGGATTCCCGGGATGGGCATGAGGTTCCACTTCGCCCCGCGGACGAACCCGCGGGCGCGGTCGGTCTCGTAGAACTCCATCGAGTAGAGCAGCTGCCCGGCCGGGCCGAGCCACGACTCGATGTCGTCCTCGTAGGCGCCGATGCTGAAAACGTTGGGGTGGATCATCAGGTTCCGGCCGACCAGCCCGCTCGAGTTGGCCAGCCCCGCGCCGCGGTCGTCCGACATCAGCAGGATCCGTGCGGTACCCACGGAATTCGCCGCGAGCACCACGCTGTTGGCCTTGACCCGATGCTCGACCTTGTCCTGGTCCAGCCAGATTGCCCCGTCGGCAAGGCCGGTGCGCTGGTCGACGGTGATCCGGGCGACCCGGGCGCCGGTGACCAGCTGCGCGCCCGCGGCGATCGCGTGCGGCCAGTAGGCGAGATCGAACGACGCCTTGGCCCCGGCCGGGCAGCCTCGTTCGCAAGTGCCCCAACGCATGCACTGCTCCATCGACTTGAATGCGCTCGACGGGATCGCATGCGTTCCGGGCCACCAGTGCCACCCGAGATCGTTCATGGCCCTGGCCATCTTCATCCCGCTCTTGCCGAGTGGATGCGGGGGCAGCGGGAAATCCTGGTCGGGGTACGCCGGATCGCCCGCGAGCCCGGAGACGCCGATGAACTCGTCGACCCGCCGGTAGTAGGGCTCGACGTCGGCGTAGTCGAGCGGCCAGTCGTCGGCGACGCCGTCCAGCGTCCGGACTTTGAAGTCCGACGGGAGCATCCGCAGCCAATGTGCGCCGTAGATGACGCTCGAACCTCCCACGGCGCCGAACATCATCACCGGCGCTTCGGCGTCGGTGACCTCGAGCGGGTAGTCCTCGCGCCGTCCCCGGCGGTTGCCGTCCCAGTTCCACCGGGTACGGGTGAGGAGTTCGAACGCCGACTTGTCGCCGGGCATCTCGGCGGGGGACACCCAGTCGCCTTGTTCGAGGCACAGCACGGAAAATCCCCGGGTCGCCAGGGTGTGTGCGGCCACGGCGCCGGACGGGCCCGCGCCCACGATCAGCACGTCAACGGCGGTCATCGCACGCCCTCCTTCCCGGGTACCGGCCGCACCATGGACGGGCGCGCCAGCACCGCGTCGAGGATGCCGGTGTCGATCTCGTCGGCGATCTGTTGCGGTGACGGGCGGCGGCGCGACCCATGGGGGTAGCCGAGTGCGTCCAACGCTTGGGAACTCATGAAGTACGCGCCGGAAACCACTGCACTGAGGACGTCGAACAGCTCCGGCTCGGTCTCGGCGAACGTGCGTAACGAATCCCAATCGAGCGGGCTTTCGGACACCCGCGCCAGGGCGAGGCGGAGCTGTTGTGCTTCGGGCGCAACGGCATTGCACGCCTCGGTGAACCGCTGGTCGAAATCCGGTACCGCGGTGGCCGCCGGAGCGGTCGCGGTACCCGGCAGCAGGAGATCGGCCACGGCGCGCGCGGTTTTCAGCTCGGACGGCGTGGGCACCATGCTGCCGGGCATCAGGCGTTCACCCGGGTGAGCTCGTCGGCGGCGCGCAGCAGCGGCGCGAATTCCTCGAGCACGGCAGCCGATGGCATCACGAACGGCGCGCGGACGTCACCGGCATCCACGCCGACCAGCCGCGAGGCGGCCTTGACCAGGGACACGTAGTTGTCGCTTTCTTCGAGGTACCGCAGCATCGCGCGGATGACTGTCCAGCGTTCGCGCACGTTGCCGGAGAAGACGTCGTCGACGAGACCGGACAGCACCCGCGGGACCAGGTTGCCGCTGCCGAGAACGGCACCGTGCGCGCCGGCGTGGAGACCATGGAGCAGGAGCGAATCGATCCCGAGGTAAGCGGCGAAATCGTTGCGGGCGGCCCATTCCACGAGATCGCTGCCCGCGACCAGGTCACCGCTGCTGTCCTTGACCGCGGACACCTGAGGCAGCTCGGCGAGTTCGGTGATCTGATCGACGGTCATGATGCCTGCCGAACCCGTGTTGTAGAGCATGATCGGCAGGTCGGTGGAGTCGTTGAGGGTGCGGTAGAACGCGACCCGCTCACGCCAGCTGACGGGCTCGCCGAACGGCGAGGCCAGCATGATCCCGGCAGCACCGGCGGTCTGCGCGTGCTCGGTGAGGGTGACGGCATCGCGGGTGGCGAGCGTGCCGGTCTGGACGATGACCGGAATGCGGCTCCCGGCGGCCGCGACGGTGGCTTCGGCCATGAGCCGCCGCTCATCCAGGTCGAGCGCGCCGAACTCGCCGGTGCCGCCGCCGACCACGATGCCCGCGACCCCGGCATCGGCCTGCCGCTGCACCATTGCGGGGATGACGTCCGGATTCACGCGGTCGTCGCGCATCGGGGTCAGCAGTGCGGTCATCAGACCGCGTGGCCACAGCTCACGGCTCATTGCGTCGTCTCCTCCGGTTCAACTAGTCGTATGTTAATATTTGAGTCTGCATCTTTGCAAGGGAAGGATCGACGATGACCGGTGCCGACGACCGTGGGCTGCGCAGTGAGAACTGGACGAAAATGCCGGGGATCAACGGGTTCCTGCAGCGGGCCGCGCTGAAGTCCCAGGGCCTGCGGGAACGGGACTACGCCAAGCCGGTCGTCGGGATCTGCACGAACACCAGTGATTTCACGCGCTGCCACACGCATTTCGACGGGATGGTGGACGCCGTCAAGCAGACAGTCCTCGAATCCGGCGGCCTGCCGCGCGTGTTCAACAGCATGGTCATGGGCGCGGACACGGCCCGGCCGATCGGGATTTCCTTCCTGCACCGCAATCTGCTGGCGATGGAGATCGAGCAGATCGCCGCGACGTATGCGATGGACGGCCTCGTGCTGCTCGGCGCATGCGACGAAACGATTCCGGCGATGCTGATGGCCGCCGCGTCGCTCGACCTGCCCGCGCTCGTCGTACCCGGCGGCCCGTCGTTTACCGGGTACTGGCGCGGCCGGGACGTCGGTTCGGGGGCCGACATGCACGAGGCGTTCGACTCGCTCGAACGTGGTGACCTCGACGAATGCGCGATCCGGCACCTCGAGTCGTCGCTGGAGCGGACAGCCGGGCACTGCACGACGATGGGCACGGCGGCCACGATGACGACCATCGCGGAGGCGCTGGGGATGGCCCCGGCCGGAAGTTCCGCGATTCCCGCGGTCGATTCGCGCCGTCTCGCCATGTGCCGCGACGCGGGGGAGCACATCATGCGCCTCATCGCCGACGACGTGCGGCCGTCGCAGATCATGACCGCCCAGGCCCTCGACAACGGCATCCGCGCACTGGCCACAGTGGACGGTTCGAGCAACGCGGTGATCCACCTGCTGGCCCTCGCCGGGCGGCTGGGCCTCGACCTCCGGCTCGAACGCTTCGACGAACTGTCCCGGGACACCCCGGTCCTGCTGAACCTGCGCCCGTCGGGGGACTATTACCTCAACGACTTTTTCAACGCCGGTGGCGTCCCGGCCCTGCTCAATGCGCTGAGCCCGCTCCTGCACCGGGACGCGCTGACGGTCACCGGCCGCACCCTCGGCGAGGAGATCGAAAGCGCGGTCATCGAGGATCCCCGGGTGATCGGCACGATCGCGGAACCGATCGCCCCACCGCGAGGCTTTGCCGTGGTACGCGGCAACATCGCGCCGGACGGAGCGATCATCCGCACCGGCGTCGCGACCCCGGAACTGCTCGTGCACCGCGGCCGGGCCGTGGTCTTCGAAAGCAACGCCGAACTGCAGGCCACGCTCTACCATCCGGATTTCGACATCCGTCCGGGCGACGTCGTCGTCCTGCGCGGCCAGGGCCCGAGGGGCGCGGTCGGAATGCCGGAGTACGGCCGGATCCCCGTTCCGGCAAAGCTTCTCGCGCAGGGAATCACCGACCTGCTGCGCGTCTCGGACAACCGAATGGGCGGAACGGTCCACGCGACGGCGGTGCTGCACGTCGCGCCGGAATCGGCGGTCGGCGGTCCGCTGGGCCTGGTGCGTACCGGGGATGTGATCAGCCTGGACATCACCGAGCGGCGCATCGATGTCGAGTTGTCCGACGCGGAACTGGACGCGCGCCGTGCCTCGCAGGTTGTCTCGCCGTCGCTGCCCGAGCGCGGTTTCGCCCGGCTGTACGCGACCACCGTCACCCAGACCAACTCGGGTTGCGACCTCGACTTCCTGTGCCGAGCCCGCCACACGATCCACGACGTGGACCGAGCGTGCGATGCGGGGTGAGGCTTCGTCGATGCGTGGGGGATTGCTTGCCGCGCCTCGGGTCCGGTGGCGGTTTGCCCGGTATGTCGGAGGGTCGGTTCGGGGCTGACGCGGTTTGGCGCACCGGCGGGCTCGGGGGTTGAGCGCTGGTGGCGCAGTTCTTGGTGCGACCGGTGTGAGCTGAGCGTTGGTGGCGTGCGGCCCGCTGTCACCGGTCGGGTCCGCGCCCGGCATCGGCGGCGCCCGGTTCGGCCGAGGTGTCCGTTCGCGCCCATCGGACGTCGCGAGCGAGCCTCCGCGGCCGCCACAACCACCCCGCAACGCGCGGCGAGGTCAGGACGCCAGATCGTCGTGCGGCTCAGGTTCCGGGTCCAGCAAACTACGCTGTGCGGCCCGGACAAAATGGAGGATCGCGGTCCGCTGGCGGCGGTCGAACTGGTCCGCAAGCGGCTCCAGCCGGGTGGCGAAACCGTCGAGAATGCCGGTGATCCGGGCAGTTCCGGCGGCGGTGAGCTCGATCCGCAGCATGCGCCGGTCACTCGGGTGCGGCTGACGGGTGATCAGGCCAAGGTCGGTGAGCTTGTCCAGCAGTTCGGTCATCGACGCGGTCGTGATTTCCAGCGGCGCGGCGAGCTCGGACGGGCTCTGCGGGCCGTCGAGATGCAGCGTCGCCAGGGTGGTCAGCGCCGTCGGGTTGAGGCCGTGCCGCCGGCCGGCGCGGGCGCGGAAACGTTCGCCCGCCAGAACGAGGTCGCGCACCGCACGGGTGAACTCTGGGTGCTCCTCCATACTCATGAGGTTACCACGCTACGCGGCTACCAAGTTGCTAGGTAGCCATGCTATCTTCGGGTGGGTTCCTGGTCGCCCCGTGCGGGCGGCAGCACGCGGCGCCGTTCGCGGAGGTGACGGCGCGCGGCACACCGTGAGCCGGCGGGCTGGTCGCCGCCGAGCGCAGGATGCACGGCCCCGCGGAGATGTTCCGCCAGGGCCTGACTCACCGGAGCAGCACCAGGATGCGCGCCGGGCTGGGGTGTTCCAGGGGTCTCCGGCAGGCGCGGCCGCAGCGGGAAAGGTTCGCCGCCATGACCCAGACCGTCCGGAACGTAGACGACTTGCGCGCCACCATCGCCGGGCCGGTGCTCGGCCCTGCCGATCCCGGCTACGACGAGGCCCGCGCGCTGTGGAACGGCGACATCGACCGCCGTCCGGCGCTGATCGTGCGGTGCGGGTCGGCGCAGGAGGTGGCCGCGGCGGTCGGCTTCGGCCGCGAGCGCGGGCTGGAGATCGCCGTGCGCGGCGGCGGGCACGCGTACAGCGGCACCTCGGTCTGCGACGACGGCCTGATGATCGACCTGAGCCGGATGAACGCGGTCACGGTCGATCCGGCAGCGAGGATCGCCCGGGTCGGAGGCGGCGCCACGCTGGCGGATCTCGACGCCGCCACCCAGGCCCACGGGCTCGCGGTCACCGGCGGCGTGATCAGCCACACCGGCGTCGGCGGGCTGACCCTCGGCGGCGGGATGGGGTGGCTGGTCGGCACGCTGGGGCTGGCGGTGGACAACCTGCTCGGCGCCGAGGTCGTCCTCGCCGACGGGCGGATCGTGCACGCCGGGCCGCTGTCCGAACCGGACCTGTTCTGGGGGTTGCGGGGCGGTGGCGGCAACTTCGGCGTGGTCACCGAGTTCACCTTCGCCCTGCACCCGATCGGCCCCGAGATCCAGCTCGGCCTGTTCTTCTGGGACCTCGACCAGGGCGCCGACGCGTTGCGTTTCTGCCGCGACTTCCTGCCCACCCTGCCGCAACGCTCCGGCGTCCTGATCGGGGCCGGGCTCACCGCCCCGGCCGCGCCGTTCGTGCCGGAGTCGTTCCAGGGCGTCGCCGGGCACGCACTCGTGGTGGTCGGGTTCGGCTCCGCCGCCGAGCACGCCGCAATGATCGAGCCGGTGCGGCACGGGGTACCGCCGCGGTTCGAGCTCGTCACCCCGATGCCGTACGTCGCACTGCAGCAGATGCTCGACGACGCCGCGCCGTGGGGGATCCGCGGGTACGAGAAAGCCGTCGACCTCGACGAGCTGACCGACGACGTGATCACGGTGCTCGTGGAGGCTGCGGCGACCAAGACGTCCCCGATGTCGTTCATCCCGATTTTCCGTCTCTCCGGCGCTTTCTGCGACACCGGCCCGGACGAGACGGCGTTCGGCGGGTCCCGCAGCGCGCACTACGTATGCAACCTCAACGCGATCGCTCCCGACGCGGACGCGCTGGCCACCGACCGGGACTGGGTCCGCCGCACGTGGGCCGCGCTGAAACCTTTCGCCAGCAACACCGGCAGCTACGTCAACTTCCTCGTCGAGGCCGACCAGGACCGCGTCCGCGCCTCCTACGGCCCGGCCACCTACGACCGGCTCGCCGCGGTCAAGTACCGCTACGACCCGGAGAACCTGTTCCACCGCAACGCCAACATCCAGCCCCGAGGAGGTGCCCGATGACCCGCAAGATCGTCGACTGCCGCGACATGCCCAGCGAAAGCGGCTGCACGCTCGCCATCACCGGCGAGGAAGAGGAAGTCGTCGCCGCTGCTGCCGTGCACGCTGCCACGGTCCACGGCCACACCGACGACGACGAGCTGCGCGCGGCGATCCGCAGCGAGCTGCGCGACGCGCCGTCGGCCACCGCGCCGGGCGGGTTCGTGCAGCTCATCGAGTTCCGCGCGGACTCCGACCGGCTGGCCCGGTTCGACGAGCTCGCCGACGAGTGGAAACGCGACATCGGCGCCGAGCGCACCGCAGGCTGGTACGTGGTGGCCGCCGACCGCGACGAGCCCGGCCGCTACGTGCAGATCGTGGAGTTCCCGAGCTACGAGGACGCCATGACCAACTCGAAGCACCCCGCCACCGGCCGGATCGCCGCCGGGATGGCCGAGCTGGTCGACGGTGCGCCCGCGTACCGCAACCTCGACGTCGTCCGCGCCGAAACCCCTTGAGCGGGAAGGAAATCCCGAGGAGGTACCGATGGCAGGCATGATCAGGAAACAACTGGATTCCCCCGACGAGGTCCGCAAGTTCGAACAGGGCATGGGGTACCTCGAGCTGGTCACCCTCGACAGCGGCGGCGTCGGCCGGGCCACGTTCCAGCCCGGCTGGCGGTGGTCGGAGCACGTGAAGCCGATTGCCGGCACCGATTCGTGTCAGGCCGCGCACGCCGGGTACGTGCTGGCGGGCCGGATGACCGTCCGGATGGACGACGGCCAGGAAGAAACGTTCGGCCCCGGCGACGTGATGATCTGCCCACCAGGCCACGACGCCTGGGTCGAGGGCGACACCGCCTGTGTGGCGCTCGACTGGCAGGGGTTCGTCGACTACGCCAAACGCTGACCGGGGCGGCGCGGGGAAGGCGGGTTTCGGTGCTCCGGCGCCGAAACCCGCACCGCGCGGGGACCGGTCCCGGAGGAGCGCGGCTACCGTGCCGGAATGCCGGACGAAGTGTGGCCGCTGACTCCCGACGACCATCCGAGACTGTCCAGTACCAACGGTTTCGGCACTGAGCTACACGGCTTCACCCGCGAGGACGCGGACGGGTGGCGGTTCGCCACCCGCTGGCTCACCGCCCTCGGTCTGCCGCTGGTGCCGCTGGAGCGGTACTACCTGCGCGAGGTGAAAACGCTCGACGCGATGCTCGACGCCGTCCGCGGTCTGCCGTGGACCCACCGGAAGCGGTACGAGCTGTCCGGGCAATCCCGGCTGCGCGCGGCCGAGATCCTGCGCACCTACCTGTTCTGCTGGGTGGCGGGACCGGTGTTCATCGCCTTGCCGGTGGCGCTGCTGCTCAGTTTCGCCGACGAACTGGCCGAAAGCGCCGGGGTGTTCCTGCTGGTCATCCTGTTCGGGAGTGTGCTGGCCGGGTCGATCATGGGGTTGTCCGCGCTGCACGCGCGCTACCAGGAACAGTGGGCACCGCTCCGCACGGTCCGATGGCGCGACGCACCGCCCCCGGACTGGCCGGTCGTCGACTGACCCGAGTGGACTGGGCGAAGAACGCGCGCACGGCCTCCGCAACCCGCTGCGGGTTGCCGTCGTCCGCCGGGCCGGAGTGTCCCAGCCCCAGCAGCAGGACTCGCGAGGCGAGCCGAAAACCCGCGTCGCCCCAGTCGCTTCGACCAGCGCCCGCAGGTCGTCCACTTCGCGCGCGATCCCGTAATCGGCATGAGCAGCGCCGCGGGCCGGTCACCGGCCGCTGCCATTTCCCGGGCTTCGTATGACGAGGACGGTAGCCGAGGTCCGGGGTCGGTAGGTTGGCCGTATGGATGGAGCCGATCTTCCGCCCGAGGCCGCCCGGAGTGTGGACCTGTTCCTGACGACCGTGGACGAGCTGGCGCCCGGTCTCGTCACCGGGTGCTACCTGGTCGGATCGGTGGCATTGGGCGATTTTCATCCCCGCGGGGCCGGGCGCGGGCGGCTCAGCACGGCCAGTGACGTCGACTTCGTCGCGGTCACGGACGGGCGCGTGGAATCCGGGTCGCCCGAGATGGCTGCGCTGGCCGAGGCGCAGGCCCGCACCGTGGCTCGCTTTCCCCGGCCGCATTTCGACGGCGCGGTCCTCACCCGGGCCGATCTCGCCGCCGGGCCGGACGGTTGTCCCGATGTCCCGTGTGTGCAGGAAAATCGATTCACCCCGGCCGGGCGGTCCGGTATCGACCCGGTGATGTTCTGCGAGCTGGCCCGGTACGGAATCGCGGTACGCGGCCCGCGACCTGCCGAGCTGGACCTCTGGGCCGACCAGGATGCGTTGCGCGCCTTCACCATCGACAACCTCCGCACCTACTGGCGGCCGTGGTGGCAGCAGAAACGTCACCGCAGCGCGCTTTCTCTCGCCATCGGCCTCAGCCCGTGGTTCCCGGTGTGGGCGGTGCTCGGGGTGAGCCGCCTGCACCACCTGCTGGCCACCGGCGAGATGACGTCCAAGTGCGGCGCCGGCCGGTACGCGTGGCAGGAGTTCGACCCACGCTGGCAGCGCATCGTCGCCGAAAGCCTGAGCCTGCGCACCGGAGGTGCCGAAGGCCGCCGCGGTTACCGCAACCCGTTCGCCCGTCGCCGCGAAACGCTCGCGTTTCTCGACACCACGATCGATGCCGCCTTGTCGTTATGACCGCGCCGGTACCGCGTCCAGTACCAGCTCCACCGTGGCCAGGAAGCTCTCGCGGCTGAACCCGACCGGGGCGAGGCGGCTGCTGTACCGCGCCAGCGCGGGAAAGTCGGCCGGCTCGGCGCCCAGCGTGATCACGCGGAAGTTTTCCCGGCGCTGCTGCTGTTCGGCCGGGCTGCGGGAGCGGCCGGCGGCGTGCGCGGTGATGAGGGAGACGGACAGCGTCACGAGCCGGTGGTACCACTCGGGGACGAGGTCCTCGGGTACGCCGGCATCGGTGAGCGCCTGCAGGGTCTCCTCGATCACGAGCTGGCTGCCGGGCCCGCTGCCCGGATAGTGGCTGGCGTCCCGCGCGAGCTGCGGCAGCGCGGCGTACGCGTCCCAGGAACGCAGGATCAGGTCGACGAGCCGGGCGCGCCACGGTCCTTCCCGCCGGTAGCCGTGCATGGCCTGGATCAGCACGTGGTCGACGATCGCGAGCATCAGCTCGCTGCGGTTGCGGAAGTGCCGGTACAGGCTGGAGGAGTCGGTACCCAGCTCGGCGGCCAGTTTGCGCATGCTGAAGAACTCGTCCCCGTCCGAGGCCGACAACAGCTCCACGGCGGCGTCCAAAATGGTCTGTTTGCTCCACCGCTGACGCATGGCGACAGTTTAGTGGCCAGGTTTGCACGCACCGTTGCGCGCAGTGCGTGCGTACGGTTCAATGGGCACCGGAAGAGGGGGAGGGACAATGGAAGAATCGGTTCTGCCCGAGCTGGCTGCCCTGCGCGACGGGCTCGGCCTCGCCCCGGACCTGCCGCGCCGGCGGGATTCCGGCGAGGTCTGCCGTGTGCGTTCGCCGCTGGGTCACGAGTCGACCCTGTTCAGCCGGTATGCCGAGGTCCGGGCCGTGCACGCGGATGCAGCGCGGCTCCGGCTCGACGCGATCGGCCCGTCACCCGGACTGGCCGCCGAGGGGGTCGACGACGAAGCGATGAAACACCGCCGGGCCGGGCGGCTGCTGATGCTCGACCCACCCGAGCACACGCGTCTGCGGGGGCTGCTCACCGCGACGTTCACGGTCCGGCGGGCACAGGCGCTGGCTCCGCGGATCGAGGAGATCGTCGACGAGCATCTCGGCGCGATGGCCGCCGCCGGGCCACCCGCCGACCTGGTTTCGTCGTTCGCGCTTCCGGTTCCATCGCTGGTGATCTGCGAACTGCTCGGCGTGCCGTTCGCCGATCGGGCCGAATTCGGCGCGCGCAGCAACAGGTTCCTCGACACGACGATGTCGCCGCGGGAACGGCTGCGGCTCGATGCTGAAGCCGACGTGTACATGCAAGCGCTCGTCGCGCAGCATCGCGAAAATCCGGGCGACGACCTGCTGAGCCTGCTGATCCGCGAGCACGGCGCGGGTGCGCTGTCCGACGAGGAACTGGCCGGCCTGGCCGATCTGATCCTGATCGCCGGCCACGAAACCACCGCGAACGTGATCTCGCTCGGCACCCTCGCCTTGCTCCAGCACCCTGAGCAGCTCGCTTTGGTACGCGACGATCCGAGCGCGGTCGAAAACGCCGTCGAGGAACTGCTGCGCTACACCTCGGTGCTGCACGCCGGTTTCGTACGAGTGGCCGTCGAGGACACCACGATCGGCGGACATCCGGTACGGCGCGGCGAACACGTCGTCACCTCTTTGCCTGCCGCCAACCGGGACCCCGCGTTGGTCGCGAACGGAGACGAACTCGACGTCACCCGCGCCCGGTGTCCGCACCTGGCCTTCGGCCACGGAATCCACCACTGCCTCGGCGCAACGCTGGCGCGTCTCGAACTGCGGCTGGCACTACCGGCATTACTGAAACGATTCCCCGGATTGCACCTCGCCGCCGCGCCCGAGTTCAAGGACCGCGCGCTGATCCACGGCCTGCAATCGCTGCCCGTGGCGTGGTGACCGGACGATGACCCTCGACGGCTTCCCCGCCCGCCACCGGGTGGAACAACGATTCGGCGATCTCGCCCCGGACGGCACCACGAGCACCCTGGCACTGGTCCGCCTCTTCGAGCACCCCCGGGTCCGCCTGCAGTTCCCGCGCTTCGAGCAGCTCGTGGCCGATGGCGGGTTCGGGCCGTTCCACATCCTGCTGGCGGGCCAGAGCGTCGAGCGGCGGACGCCGTTCGGTGCAGCCGGTGCCACCGTCGAAATCGGCACCGGAATCCAGGCGATCGGCCGGACGTCGTACACCTACCGCCAGGCCATGGCCACCGAAGACGGCAAGATCGTCGCGACTGCCGACGCCACCATCGTCCTCGCCACCAAGTCCGGCCCGCTGGCCCTGCCGGACCAACTCCTGGCCGACCTGGAAGACCTGCGCCTGCCCGAATCCACCGCAGCCGCACCGAAACCCGCCCCGTCCCGCCGCTCGCGCAAGCACTACCCGGAGACTGCCGCCGTCCACGCCCGGGTGGGAGATGTCGACCTCAACCGGCACGTCAACTACATCGCCCAGGTGGGCTGGTACGACGAGGCAATCGCCGCGCTGCCGGGAAACGCCGTGCAGCATCTCCCATGGCGTTACCGGGTGACGTACCTCGGCGAAGTCCGCTACCCGGGCACGTACGACATCGGGGTCACGATCAGCGGGTACGACGACCAGACGGTGCACTACGAACTGGGCCTGTTCGACGAGGATCGTTGCCTGGGTACCGCCGACGCGTCCGCCCCGCGGGGAAAACTCCCGGAGCTTGGTTCACCGGCGTGAGTCCGTGCGGTGGGCGGTGCCGCTGAGGTTACCCTGGGTCCGCCGGCGGTCGAGCCGGAGCGGAGGTACGGGATGGCCGGGAACACGGGGCAGCCGGGAGCGACGGTGGCGTCGCGGGTGCTCGCGTTGCTCGGCGGGTTCGATCCGGACCACCGCAGCTTGACGCTGACCGAGCTGGCCGGGCGCGCGGGGCTGCCGCTGGCGACCGCGTCGCGGCTGGTGCGGGAGCTGGTCGAATGGGGCGCGCTCGTTCGCACGCCCGCGGGGAATTACGTGGTGGGCAGGCGGTTGTGGGACCTCGGCCTGCTCGCGCCGATCCAGTCGGGCCTGCAGCAGGCCGCGGCGCCGTTCCTGCACGACATCTACGGCGCGACTCTCGCGACCGTGCACCTGGCGGTGCGCGACGGCACGGAAGCGCTGTATCTCGACCGGCTGTCCGGGCACGCGTCGGTTCCGGTGGTGAGCCGGATCGGCGGGCGGTTGCCGCTGCATGCGACCGGGGTCGGAAAAGTGCTGCTGGCCTACGCGCCGGAAGAGGTGCGGGACAAGGTGTTCGCGGACCTGCCGCGGATCACGCCGTACACAGTGGTCCAGCCGGGGCGGCTGGGCACGGAGCTTCGCCGCGTGCACAGCGACGGTTTCGCGCAGACGGTGGACGAAATGAGCCTGGGTGCGTCGTCGGTCGCAGTGCCGATCCGGGCAGCGGACGGCACCGTGATCGCGGCGCTGGGGATCGTCGTCCCCCGGCTGGGCAAGGACGTTCCGCGGCTGGTGGCCGCATTGCAGGTGGCAGCGCAGGGGATCGGCCGGAGTGTCGCGCCGAGCCTTCCGCTGACCGGCAGTGCCTGAATGCCGGTACGCTTTCCGCATGACCGTGGTGGTGGACCGGGGTGTGTACGCGGAGTTGAGCACCACCGGGTTGCCGCCGCACGAGGTGTTCGACTACTGGCAGGACCTGATCTGCGCGACCTTTGTGCGGCTCACCGCCGAGCCGGTGGGGGACCGGCAGTTCCACGGGCGGATCGAGTACGTGCCGTGTGGCGACCTCGAACTGACCACGGTGGCGGCAGGCGGCTCGATCGTCCGGCGGACGCCTGCGCTCATCGCCCGGGAGAACGAGGAGTACCTGCTGGCGAGCGTCCAGCTCACCGGCCGGACCCGGGTCGAACAGGACGGCCGCACGGCACACCTCACCGCGGGCACGATCGCGTTCTACGACAGCACCCGGCCCTATACGCTGCATTCCGGCGTCCCGGGCAGCCAGCTGGTCGCGCAGGTCCCGAAACGGGAGGTGACGATCCGGGACACCCGCAAGGTCACCGCCCGCCCGCTCGGGAGCGGCACCCCGGGAGCAGTCGTCGCGGCGTTCCTCACCTCCCTGTACGACACGGCCAAGGACGCGGGAAACCCGATGACCGTGTTCGGGCCGCACGCCATCGGCCTGCTGTCGGCAGCGGCGTCGTTCGCCGAGGGCCGCGACCCGGACCCGGCGGCCGCGGAAACGTTGCTGCGGCAACGGATGTCGGACTTCCTCCGCCGCAACTTCGCCGATCCGCGGCTGGACGTCAATGCGGTTGCCCGGGCGTGCCGGGTGTCGCGCCGGACGTTGTACCGGCTGGCCGGTGAGGGAGGGGTGGCTGCGCAGTTGCGCCGGGTGCGGATCGAGCATGCGAAGGGGTTGCTGCGGCTTCACCCGGGTCGTCCGGTCGGTGCGGTGGCGGCGGCGTGCGGGTTCGACAGCGAGTCGGGTTTCCGCCGGGCGTTCCACCAGGCGACCGGCCGCTCGCCGGGCGAATACCGGGGGTCCGGCGGTTAGGCGGGATTGGCACGGCGCGTCTGTCAGCGTGGCACGGCAGGTCCGCCGGACCCGCCGGAACCGCGGCAGGCTGGGAGGTCCCCAGAGCCCGAAGGAGACCTCGATGAAGAGAATGGTGCGCGTCGCCGCGGTGCAAGCCGAATCCGGGCTGTTCGACCTGGCTGCGGCGGTGGACAAGACCGTCGCGCTGATCGGTGAAGCCGCGGCGGGAGGGGCGGAGCTCGTGGCGTTCCCGGAAGCGTTCCTGCCCGGCTACCCGTGGTGGATCTGGCTGGAGTCCCCGGCCGGGGGAATGCGGTTCGTGCCCCGGTACACGGCCGCGTCGATCACGCGCGACGGCGCCGAGATGGACCGGATCCGCAGTGCCGCCGCCGAGCATGGCATCCACGTCGTGCTCGGATTCAGCGAGCGCGCGGGCGGCAGCCTCTACCTGGCGCAGGCGTTCGTCTCCGATACCGGGGAGCTGCTCGGCGTCCGGCGCAAGCTCAAGCCGACCCATGTCGAACGCGCGGTGTTCGGGGAGGGGGACGGCAGCGACCTGCAGGTCCACGACACCGCACTCGGCAAGGTCGGTGCGCTGAACTGCTGGGAACACCTGCAGCCGCTCACGAAATACGCTCTGTACAGCATGGGGGAAGAAATCCACGTCGCGTCGTGGCCCAGTTTCGCCGGTTACCGCGGGGTGGCGCAGGCGCTCAGCCCCGAGGTGAACACGGCGGCCAGCTTGATGTACGCGGTCGAGGGACAGGCTTTCGTCATCGCGCCGTGCGCGGTGATCGGTGCTGCCACGCTGGACACCTTCTGCGACACCGGGGAAAAACGCAAGCTGCTGCAAGCGGGCGGCGGATTCGCCCGGATCTACGGACCGGAAGGCACCTCGATGGCCGAACCGCTTCCGGAGACCGCCGAGGGGCTCGTCTACGCCGACCTGCCCGCGGACCTGCGCGCGATCGCGAAGTCCACCGCCGACCCGGCCGGGCACTACTCGCGCCCGGACGTCCTGCGCCTGCTGATCAATCGCCACCCGGCGGCTAACGTGGCAGACCTGCCCTCCGCCGAATTCACGACCGCCGGGTAACCATGGAATCGGCCATTCCGGCGCAGCTCACCGGGCCGGGCAGCATGCCTGCGGACTGGACGCCACCGGCACCCGGATTCGTCGCGCGGTACCCCGGCCATGCTGCAGCAGGTGGTCATGGCCTGCTTCGGAGTCCAATACCGGGAAGGACACGCGCCGCCCACCGCCGCGCGGGCAATGGTGGCGCAGCGGTGCGCGGCCAGGTGCACGTCGATCACGCCCAGTACGTCGGCGAAGCCGGTTTCCCCACCCTGCTGACCCTCGCCTGCTGGGCCGACCCGGTCCCGTTCGAACGCTGGTTCGCCGAGACCCGGCCGGCGTGGCTCGGCGGCGCGGCCGGGTATGTCGCCGAGGTCGTGCAGCCGACCGTCTCCCGGTTCGAAACCCTCTACTCCGACGACCGGCGGACCGGAATCGGCACCCTTGGCACCGACCTCAGCGGCGAGATCGCGCCGCTCCGGCCAGGACTGGAGCGAAACGAGCGCCGCCGCTTCCTCGAAGAGGTGGAACCGATCCTGCGCGCCGGAATGACCTTCCTCCGCGACGACGGCTGTTCGGTGGGACCGGTACGTCCGCCTGCTCGACGACGAAGGCAATCCGGTGGACAAGAGTTTCGGGCTGAGCTGGTGGCGGAGTATCGCCGACCTCGGCCGGCGACCACGCCACCCGCCTCGCGATTTTCGGCCAGGCGATGAAGTTCCTGACCGAGACCGGCCCCGGCGCCCGCTTCCGGCCGAACCACGAGGTGATCGTCGCGACGGCGGAGCAGCAGCATTTCGAGTACGTCGGCTGCCATCCGGAGACGGGGCTGCTCCGGGTCGCCGATACGGGGCAAGGGAAACCACGCGGGTAGTTTCGGTCGCGGTTCAGCCGAGGGCGAGGCTGACCTGCAGCATGCGGTGCTGTGCGGCGAAAGTGGCTCGGCAGGACCTGGTTTCCGCCTTGTCCGCGTACTTGGACGCGGAGTTGCAACCCCGGCGGCCGGTTTGTCCGCGGACCGGCACCGCCGGGGAGGAGGAACTGGTGCACCGGGCCGGGATGTCACGAGCAGCGTTCAAACGCCGCTCGGCTACGTCACCTGCTGGCGCAGGTAGCGGGCGAAAACCCTGCTGCGCCAAACGGATTCGATCCTCCAGCTGATCCGGCCCCGTGCGGCGAGGGGGCACCCCATCAGAGGCGACCCCCCCGTCGGCGGGTTCGGAGACCGCGCGCTGAACCTCCTCGAAGCCGGTGAGCAGGAGAAACGTCGCGCCGATCGGCGGCGCTGAGTCTGGATGGGTAACGCTCGGTAACACCCAGTATCCCGAGATACTCACCCAGTCCCGCAGTTCTGGTCCGGTCGCGATGTTCGGTTAGGATGGAGCCATGGTCGGCCAAATCTCGACGACTCGATCCGAGCTGGTTTACGAGGAAGTCCGCAAGGAGATCCTGCGCGGAAACCTTCCCCCCGGCTCGCGGCTGCGCTTCGTCGATTTCGCCGAACGGTTCGCGGTCAGCCAGTCCGTGGTGCGCGAGGCGTTGATGCGCCTGGCCGAGCAGGGCCTCGCCGTCGCCTTGCCGCAGCAAGGTTTCCGGGTCCGGTCGTTGAACCTGGCCGACCTCGAGGAGATCACCGAGGCGCGGATCGAGATCGAGAGCATGGTGGTGCGCCGCGCCATTACGGAGGGTGACCTCCAGTGGGAGTCGTCGGTGATTGCCGCGCATCACACGCTCGCCAACACCCCGGACAGGACGGAAACCGGGGAAATCAACGAGGACTGGGTCGACGCTCATGAAGCGTTCCACCATGCGACCTTGCAGGGTTGCCGCAACGCGAGGCTGCTGTCCGTTGCGACTTCGTTGCGCGAAGCGGCGTCGCTGTACCGGTGGTGGTCCGGGTCCATGGCGCCGGACCCGGACCGCGACGTCGCCCTGGAACACCTCCAGATCCGCGACGCCGTCGTAGCCCGTGACGAGATGAATGCGGCTTGCTTGATTGCGCAGCACATTCAGCGCACCACCGACGCGTTGAGCCACAACGCCGATCTGCGCAGCTGACCCGCTCACACGCCGGGGCGCAGCTCCCGAATCGGGAGTGGCTCGGCAATGCGGTTCACGAGCTTTCCCAGCCCCTCGACTTCGAGCACCACTTCATCGCCGACCGTGAGCCACGGGTATTCGGCCGCATCTTCTCTCGTCGACAGCTCGACAATGCAGCCGGTGCCCACGGTTCCCGACGCAATGTGGTCACCCGGTTTCACCCACGTTCCCCGAGCGGAATACGCGACCAGCTCGGCGAAACTCCAATACATGTCCGACAGATTCCCCTGGCTGTACTGCCGTCCGTTGACGAACGCTTTCATCTCGAGGTCGAATGCGTTGCCCTTGCGAAACGGCTCGAGCTCGTCCTTGGTGACGAGAAACGGTCCGGTCGTCATCGCCCAGTCCTTGGTCTTGAACGGGCCGACCTGGAATTTGACCTCGTAACCCTGGATGTCGCGCGCACTCCAGTCGTTGAAAATGCAGTAGCCGACAATCAATTCTTCCGCCTCGGCGACGTCGACGTTGGTCCCCTCCCGCCCCACGACCGCCATGACTTCCAGTTCGTAGTCCAGCTTCCGCGACCCAGCCGCGGCCGGTATGTCAGCGCGGGATCCGGTGAGGCCATGCGGGTTGGTGAAATAGATCATCGGATGCCGGTACCAATTGTCGAAGTCGAACGGCACTCCGAGGCCCGCGAATCCCGCCCGCAGATGCGCTTCGAACGAAGCCGAGTCCCGAATCGAAGGCGGCCGGGGAATCGGCGCACACAATGCGACGTCCCCGATCGAGACGACCTCACGGGGATCCCTGGTCGCCCTTTCCCCGGCCGCCGCCAATGCCGAACCGTCGTCGCCGAGTAGACCGAGAACGCTCACTTCCGGCCCGAGCCCGAAAATTTGTTCGTCGACAATCACCCCGGCACGTTCGGCACCGGTCTCGGGAGAAAGGTAGGTAGCCCATTTCATGGCGTTTCCCTCGGCTATAGTCGCGATTCCGGAGCGGCCGTCACGTCGTCCCGCCAGGCATTGTTGCTGGAGTGATCACCGCCGAGCCAGCGGGCAAGATCAGCGTGTGCAGTACGGAGCCGCTCGGCGTTGATATTCTCGACATCGGGATGGTCGACGGTGAATTCGAGCTGCAGCCCATTCGGATCCACCGTATAGAGCGAAACGCAATAACCATGGTTGACCACAAATGTGGACGGCTCGGCATAGCCCGCGTCGGCAAGCCGCCGGCGGATGGCGTCCTGGACCTCCTGCTCCACCTTCAAGGCGAGGTGCCGGATCGGCGTGGGGTTGATCGGCGTGTTGAACTCCCGCTGGTCCCCCGGATCGGCCATCTGGAAAAACGCAAGGGCGCTACCGTCGGCGAGACCGTAGAAGGTATGCGAGAGCGCGCGCTCGACCCCGTCGATGTCCTCGATCTCGGTCCAGGTGGCGATCAGCGGAAGACCGATCACCCCCTCGTAGAAACGCCGGTTGACCTCCTGATCATCGACGGTCCACCCGTAGTGATGAACGCGAACCGGCAGCGACGTACTCATGAGACGACCTCCGTGCTCTGGGTACCGCCACTCTATGTGGTGGATTTTCGAGAAGTCAAGAAAATCTCTAGAATTTGGTCGGGGGACGAGGTACGGCGTCATGGCGTGGGTGGCTTCGTCGCAGGGCTGCTGCCGAGTGTTGCCAGGCCTTGGTGCGCGGGCGGACATCGGGCTGCGGAACAATGTGTTCTCGGGAGATCCGGCTGGCGTTCCGCAATTTCTTGCCGAAACTTGATCTGACCACTGCGGAGGTTCGAACCAGTACGATGGAGCTCCGCGCAGACGGCACGCGGTGCCGCGGACCCGTCGTCCAGAGACCGTGTCGAGGAGAAGGGCTTTTGGGGACGGCACGCGGTCGGTCGTAGTGACGGACGACGAGAACGGCAGCCACGCCGACGAAGACTGGTTGCAGGGCTACACCCTCGAAACCATCACCAGGAATGGTGCGAACGGTCCCGTCGTCGGCAAAACCATCAGCGAACCCAGCTGGCAGGGACCGACCGCTACCCGGGCGACGTTCAACGCCTACGTAGTCCGCCCCGGGACATCGCGAAACTTCACTGCGCTGGCGGCAGGCGGTTGGCGGACGACGAAGACAACCACCGCATACGACGCCAATGGCCTGCCCACCCAGGTCAACGACCTCGGCGACGTCAACGACCCGTCCGACGATCGTTGCACGACCACGACATATGCCCAGAACACCGCGCTGTGGATGCTGTCCTACTCCTCCCGGGTCGAGAACACGGCGGTGGCTTGCGGAACACCTCCGGTCTACCCGCGCGACGTCATCACCGACGCCTTGCTGGGGTATGACAATCAAGCTGCGGGCGCAGCGCCGACGACCGGCGACGTCACCTCGGCGCAGGACCTCGACAGATACGAAAACGGCAAGCCGGTGTACCGGACGGCCGCGAAGACCGAACGCGATCTCTACGGCCGCACCACGAAGGTGACCGACGCCGTCGGACACCAAGCCACCAGCACCTACGCTCCGGCGACCGGTGGGCCGGTCACGCAACTGACGACTGCGAACGCACTCCAGCAGAAGACGACAACGGTCTTCGAACCTGCGTGGGGCGCGGCCAAGACCACCACCGACGCGAATGGACGCGTCACGGAAATCGCCTACGACTCGCTCGGCCGCAATGCCGAGGTGTGGCAGCCGAACCGGCCGCACGCAGACAACCCGCAGGGCAGCAGCCGCTACGCGTACGACGTCAGGAACGACGGGCCGAGTGCTGTATCTGCGACAAGTGTGACGGCCAATGGCCGGTTCACCACATCGACCACCATTTACGACAGCTTCTACCGCCCGCGCCAGGTTCAGGCTCCTGCCCCGGGCGGCGGCCGGTTGCTCGTGGACACGCGTTACGACTCGCAGAACCGCGCGTATAAAACGACGCAGCCGTTCTACAACGACCAGAACGTCGACACGAAACTCTGGGTCGCGAGCGACACGGAGATTCCTGGCTTCACGGTCAAGGAGTTCGACGGCGCAGGCCGACCGACTGCCGCCGTCTATCAGGCAGGCGGGACCGAAAAGTGGCGCACCACGACCACTTACGGCGGCGACTGGACCAGCGTGACCCCACCGGCCGGCGGAGTGCCCACTACGACGCTCACGGACGCGCGCGGGCACACGCGTGCGCTGCGCCAGTATCACGGTGCACAGCCGACCGGCGACTACGACGAGACAACCTACGGATATACGCCCAGCGACCAGCTCGCGTCCGTCACGGATTCGAGCGGAAACCACTGGACCTACAGCTACGACCTCCACGGCCAGCTGAAGCAAGCCAACGACCCCGACCGCGGCACGACGACCTACGCTTACAACGAACTCGGCCAGCAGGTCAGCACGACCGACGCCCGCAACGTCACCCTCGCGTACAGCTACGACGCCCTCGGCCGGAAGACCGGCACCTATCAGGGCAGCACCGCGGGCACCAAAATGGCCGAATGGGTTTATGACACCGCGTTCAAGGGCGTCGGGCAGCTTGCCAGCTCGACCCGGTGGGTCAACGGCAACGCTTACACCGAAAAGGTCAACGCCTATTCGCCGCTGTATCAGCCGACCATCCAGACCGTCACCATTCCCGCAGTCGAGGGCCCTAAGCTTGCCGGCTCGTACTCGACCTACTTGTCTTACAACCCGGACGGCAGCCTCGGCGGCTCCAGCTTCCCCGCAGCGGGCGACCTTGCCGTCGAGAGCATGTTGTACGTCTACGACGACCTCGGCCATCCGGTCACCACGAACGGAGATGCGGACTACGTCACAGCGTCGGACTACAGCCGCTACGGCGAGCTCCAGCGGTTGCAACTCGGCGGAGGCGACCACCGGGTCTGGCAGTCCTACTACTACGACGACCACACCCGGCGGCTGGACCGGACGATCGTCGACGCCGAGGTCCCGCACCCGATGCAGGCGGACACTCACTATGCCTACAACCCGGCCGGAAACATCACCTCGATCTCCAACACGCCGCAGGACCAGCCGGCAGACACCCAGTGCTTCCGCTACGACTACCTGCAGCGGCTGACCGACGCATGGACACCACCTTCCGCGGGGTGTGACAGCGATCCGTCGGCCGGGTCTCTGTCCGGCCCCGCTCCGTACTGGCAGTCGTTTACCTACGACAAGTCCGGAAACCGGCTGACCGACACACAGCACACAAGCGCGGGGGAGGTCACCCGCAAGTACGGCTATGCCGATCCGGGAGCGGCGAAACCGCACCAGCTGAACTCGACCAGTGTCCCCGGCAAGCCGGACAGTCAGTACACGTATGACCAGATCGGCAACACCACGACCCGCCCGGGCGTCGCTGCGGAACAGAGTCTCGACTGGACACTCGAGGGGCAGCTCGACTCGGTCACGGAAGGCTCGGCGAAGACCAGTTTCGTCTACGACGCCGGAGGCGGCAGGCTCGTTCGGCATGATCCATCCGGCACGACGCTCTATCTGGGCGGTCAGGAGATCCACGCCGATCCGACTGGGCAGACGGCGACGACCACGCGCTACTACAGCCACGGTGGGGGAACGGTCGCGGTCCGGACGGCTGGAAAACTGACCTGGCTGGTCGGCGATCATCAGGGGACGAGCCAGATCGCTGTCAATTCGGCGGACCTCAGCGTCACCCAACGCAGGCAGGACCCGTTCGGAACACCGCGCGGACCGGCTGTCGACCTACCGGGTGAGCGTGGCTTCGTCGGCGGCACGGAGGACAGTTCGACGGGCCTCACCCAGCTCGGCGCTCGCGCGTACGACTCGTCTGCCGGTCGCTTCCTGTCATTGGACCCGGTGTTCGACCCGGCGAATCCGCAGCAGATCAACGGATACAGCTACTCCAGCAACAGCCCGATCTTCAAGAGCGACCCGACTGGGCAGAACGAGTACAACGACGTGGGCCGCTGCATCGGGCGGCTCGGCGACTGCGGCATCGACCCGATGGCACCGGGCGGGAACGACATCAACGGCCACTACACCCACGACCAGCTGGCCCAGAAAGGGGTTCTCAGAGGCCAGCCGGCGGCTAAGAAGGCGCACCGAAAAGCGTGGACCAACAACCACTCGCTTCGGACCCGGGATGCCGACACCTTGGCCAGGCGCTGGTCCACGTTCGCTCAGCAGGCGTGGACGGGCGACACTTTCTGGAAGGCGGACACCGGGGACAAGGGTGAGAAGGCTTGCTTTGGCCTCACCGGATGCCGGATGGCATGGATCCATATCCTGGAACATCCGAACGATGTGGACGGGGCTAAGGAGATCGCGGCCTTCTATTGCGTTGATCATGCCAGCGAATGTCACACCGAGGTGTACTGGAACGGTGCGGTAAACGATGCAATGGAAGACTTGTTGATAATCGGTGGCGGCGCGATCGCGGCTGCTAGAGCCGCTCGCGGGTCTGGTGCTGCGAGGGAAGTTTCACCGCCCGTTGCAGAGGCTGCGCCCGCGGAAGCATATGCGGACGTCCGGAAGTTTTCAGACTATATTTTCAAAGATGGGGCGGCTCATGGAAAAGACAAGGTATTCGGTGGACTTGGTTACGGCAGGGAGAATTCTGGCGCGTTGGCTCGGGAATGGGCCGAGCAAGCTCGAGGTAAGTACGCATCCGGAAAGTTCGAACTCGGCAAGCTGGATGAGTATGGTCAAAGAATTGACATTGAGATAGAATTACGCGGGATTGGCCCGCAGTCTGGAAGGGTTAGCTACATGAAGAGCGGTTGGATGATTCAGTCGGATGGTACGATCAAGCTCACTACACCTTTCTCTGGGTTCACTCGGTGATACGAAGTGATCAAGCAGTATCAAAAGGTTCGCGTGCTGACGGATGATTTTAGTGGTGAAGGGGTTCATGCTGGTGATGTAGGTTACGTTATCGAGTGCTATCCGGGAGGGCGGTACGAAGTCGAGGTTTCCGGTGCGGGTGGCATTACTGTCGCGCAATTTGTTGCCGAGGAGAAGGATATCGAGGTTGCAGACAGTGTAAGTTGACCGGTTTCTGCGCGCTTGGGCTGGTATGGAGTCAAGTCGCCTCAGGTCAGTGCGCCCGTCAGGGTGAGCGGTGCTGATTGCTGCGTGCTCGAGCCGTGGCGGCTGTGGAGGTCGCAGGCCTGGCAGCCGTGGAGAACCTGCTTGATGATTCCACCGGAGTGATGGGATCGGCTGTTCCGGGATGTGCGGCGGGTTCATGCGGGCTACCGGGTGGTGCTCGATCTCATGCTCGACCATCTGCCTGGTGAACCACACGCTGAACGCCCGGTGGTTGTTGTTCGCGGTGCCGGGGCTGGTGGTGGCGAGGCGGTCGGCAATCCATCGCCAGATGTGGTTCGGCTCGTGGTCTTCGGGCTCGGTCGGAACCGACGACAGCCGCGCTTCGGAGCTGTCGGCTTCCGTCGGTGCGATGGGGTTGGCGAGCCAGAAGCGGAAGAACCTGACGGCGTCGCAGTAGCCGCGGATCGTGCGGGAGCTCTTGTTCTCCGCCTCGAGTGACATAGCCCACTCGTCGATCAACGCCTGCCGACTCGGCGGGAGCCAGGGCAGGGCTCAGGTGCGCATGGGAAAACCCTCAAAGAGGAGCGTCACCGAGCGCTGTGCCAGCCCCCGGCGCTCAACCCCACGAAAAAGGGGCTGAACCCGCAGGTCCAGCCCCCATCGGTCGGGATGACAGGATTTGAACCTGCGACCCTCCGCTCCCAAAGCGGATGCGCTACCAAGCTGCGCCACATCCCGGCACCCTCCGGCGCGTCGTTCCCGGGGGGTGTGCGGCTCAGCTTAGCGGTCACGCTAAGCTGGGTTCGCTTCCGGGTCACCGGGGGCGCTGCGGGTGTAGCTCAATGGTAGAGCCCTAGTCTTCCAAACTAGCTACGCGGGTTCGATTCCCGTCACCCGCTCCAAAGTCCCCACCTGCAAAGACTGTGAAGACGACGCCGCATCCGCCTCCAGGCGGGTTGCGATCACGTCCAGGAGCAGGTCGGTGTCCACCGGTTTCGTGATGTAGTCGTCCGCGCCCGAGGCGAGGGTGCGTTCGCGGTCCTCTTCCGTTGCCTTGGCGGTCACGGCGATCACCGGCAGGTCCTCGTGGGCTGCCTCGGCGCGGATGGCGGCGATGGTCGCGTTGCCGTCGAGTTCCGGCATCATCACGTCCATCAGCACGAGTGCCGTGTCCTCGTGGCGTTCCAGTGCCCGGATGCCTGCGACGCCCGTGTCGGCGTAGATCACTTCCAGCCCGGCCTGCTCCAGGACCGCCGCGAGGGCGAAGACGTTGCGCAGGTCGTCGTCGACGATCAGTACCTTCTCGCCGTTGAAGCGTTTCGGGGCGCTGTCCGGTTCGGCCACCGTGATGGTGCTCGGGAGCACCGGCAGCTTCGGCGTGGGGCGGACCGGCGTCGTCGGCGCGATCAGGTTCGCCGCGCCCACCGGCAGGTACAGCGTGAACGTGCTGCCGCGGCCCGGGACGCTGCTCACCCGCAGTTCGCCGCTCAGCAGTTCCGTCAGCTGCTGGCTGATCGACAGCCCCAGCCCGGTTCCGCCGTACTTGCGGCTCGTGGTTCCGTCGGCCTGCCGGAAGGCGTCGAAGATGACCTCCAGCTTCTCCTCCGGGATGCCGATTCCGGTGTCCTCCACGGCGAACGCGATGATGCCCGCCGCCGCGCGCAGGCCTTCCTGCTCGACCTCTTCCTCGCCCGCCATCCGGATGTGCAGCCGCACGCCGCCCTCGTCGGTGAACTTCGCCGCGTTCGACAGGAGGTTGCGCAGCACCTGCTGCAAGCGGTGCTCGTCGGTGTGCACGCTGCCGGGTACGGGCGGGTCGATCAGTACCGCGAACTCCAGGCCCTTGTCCGCGGTGAGCGGGCGGCACAGCGATTCGACGTAGTTGACCAGCTCGGGCAGCGTGACGTCGGACATCTGCAGGTCCAGCTTGCCCGCCTCGACCTTCGCCAGGTCCAGGATGTCGTTGATCAGCTGCTGCAGGTCGCTGCCCGCGGCGTAGATCGTCTTCGCGAACTGGATCTGCTTCTCGGTGAGGTTGCCCTCCGGGTTCTCCGACAGCAGCTTCGCCAGGATCAGCGCACTGTTGAGCGGAGTCCGCAGCTCGTGCGACATGTTCGCCATGAACTCGTTCTTGTACTGCGACGCCACGGTGAGCTGCCCGGCCCGTTCCTCCAGCTCTTGGCGGGCCTGCTCGATCTCGATGTTCTTGACCTCGATGTCGCGGTTCTGCTGGGCCAGCAGCGCCGCCTTCTCGGCCAGCTCGGTGTTCGACCGGCGCAATTCCCCTTGCTGCGCCTGCAACTGCTCGGACCGCGCCCGCAGTTCCTGCGCCAGCCGCTGGGACTCGGTGAGCAGCGCCTCGGTACGGGAGTTCGACAGGATCGTGTTGACGTTGACCCCGATCGTGTGCCGCAGCTGCTCCAGCAGGTCGAGGTGCACCGCGGAGAACTCGTTGACCGACGCCAGTTCCAGCACGCCAAGCACCTCGCCCTGGAACAGCACCGGCAGCACGATCACGTTCACCGGCGGCGCCGAGCCGAGGCCCGAGGACACCAGCGCGTACTCCGGGGGAGCGCCGTTGACCAGTATCGTCCGCCGGTCCACCGCGGCCTGCCCGATCAGCGATTCGCCGAGCCGGAACCGCAGGCCGGTGCGGGCTTGCGCGAGGCCGTAGGCGCCAATGCAGTCGAGCATCTTGTACTCGGGGTCGTCGCCGTCGTCGTGCGCGATGAAGAACGCGCCCTGCTGCGCGCTGACCAGCGGCGCGAGCTCGGACAGGATGAGCGTGGCCACCGAGGCGAGGTCGCGGTGCCCCTGCATCCGCCCGGACAGCCGCGCCAGGTTCGTCTTCAGCCAGTCCTGCTCGCGGTTCGCCGACGTCGTCGACTTCAGGTTCGCGATCATCTGGTTGATGTTGTCCTTGAGGTCGGCCAGCTCCCCGGACGCGTCCACGGTGATGTGCCGCGTCAGGTCGCCCGCGGTGACCGCCGTGGCGACCTGGCCGATCGCGCGGACCTGCGTGGTGAGGTTGCCGGCCAGCTGGTTCACGCTCTCGGTGAGCCGCTTCCAGGTGCCGGACACGCCCTCGACCTCGGCCTGGCCACCCAGCTTGCCCTCGGTGCCGACCTCGCGCGCCACGCGCGTGACCTCCGCGGCGAACGCCGAAAGCTGGTCGACCATCGTGTTCATCGTGGTCTTGAGCTCCAGGATCTCGCCCCGGGCGTCGACGTCGATCTTGCGGGACAGGTCGCCGCGCGCGACCGCGGTCGTGACCTGCGAGATGTTCCGGACCTGGCTGGTGAGGTTGTGCGCCATGAAGTTGACGTTCTCGGTGAGGTCCTTCCACGTCCCCGCCACGCCGGGCACCCGCGCCTGACCGCCGAGGATGCCTTCGGTACCGACCTCGCGCGACACCCGGGTGACCTCGTCGGCGAACGCGCGCAGCGTCTCGACCATGCCGTTCAGCGTTTCGGCCAGCGCCGCGACCTCTCCCGCCGCGTCGATGGCGATCTTCTTCGACAGGTCGCCGTTGGCCACCGCGCTCGCCATCGTGGCGATGCTGCGCACCTGGACGGTGAGGTTGTCGGCCATGACGTTGACGTTGTCGGTGAGGTCCTTCCAGATCCCCGCGACGCCGGGTACGCGCGCCTGGCCGCCGAGCTTGCGAGCCGGTGAGGTCGCGCCAGGTACCGGCGACCCCGGGTACGGTGGCCTGCCCGCCGAGTTGCCCCTCTGTGCCGACCTCGCGGGCGACGCGGGTGACTTCGTCGGCGAACGAGCCGGTGAGGTCGCGCCAGGTACCGGCGACCCCGGGTACGGTGGCCTGCCCGCCGAGTTGCCCCTCTGTGCCGACCTCGCGGGCGACGCGGGTGACCTCGTCGGCGAACGCCGAAAGCTGGTCGACCATCGTGTTCATCGTGGTCTTGAGCTCAAGGATTTCGCCGCGCGCGTCCACGGTGATCTTCTGCGTGAGGTCGCCCTTCGCGACCGCGGTGGTGACGTGCGAGATGTTGCGGACCTGGTCGGTGAGGTTGTCCGCCATCTGGTTGACCGAGTCGGTGAGGCCGCGCCAGGTCCCCGCCGCGCCCGGGACCTCCGCCTGCCCGCCGAGGCGGCCTTCGCTGCCGACCTCGCGGGCGACGCGGGTGACTTCGTCGGCGAACGCGGACAGCTGGTCGACCATCGTGTTCAGGGTGGTCTTGAGCTGCAGGATTTCGCCGCGCGCGTCGACGTCGATCTTCTTCGTGAGGTCACCCGCGGCGACGGCCGTGGCGACCTGCGCGATGTTGCGGACCTGGTCGGTGAGGTTGTCGGCCATCAGGTTGACCGAGTCGGTGAGGTCGCGCCAGGTGCCCGCGACGCCCGGCACCCGCGCCTGACCGCCCAGCCGTCCTTCGGAGCCGACCTCGCGCGAGACGCGCGTGACCTCGTCGGCGAACGCGGACAACTGGTCCACCATCGTGTTGATCGTGTTCTTGAGCTCGAGGATCTCGCCCCGTGCGTCGACGTTGATCTTCTGCGTGAGGTTGCCCCGCGCCACCGCGGTGGTGACCGAGGCGATGTTGCGGACCTGCTCGGTGAGGTTGTCGGCGAGGAAGTTGACCGAATCGGTGAGATCGCGCCAGGTGCCGGCCACGCCGGGGACCTCGGCCTGCCCGCCGAGGCGGCCCTCCCCGGCGATCTCGCGCGACAGCCGGATCACTTCCGCGGCGAACCGCGACAGCTGCGCGAGCAGGCCGTTCACCGTTTTCGCCAGCTCCGCGTACTGCCCGCGCAGCGGACGGCCGTCCAGCTGCAACGCCATCGGCTGCGACAGGTCACCCTCGGCGACCGCGCCGAGCACCCGGTCCAGCTCCACGACCGGGCGGCTGACGTCCTCGATCAGGCCGTTCACCGTGTCGACGGCCGTGGACCAGCCGCCGGGGCCGATCTCGGTGCGCACGCGTTCGGTGAGCCTGCCTTCCTGGCCCACCGCGCCGCGGACCCGCATCAGCTCGGTGACCAGCCGCTGGTTGCGTTCGGCGATGTCGTTGAACGCCGAGGCCAGCCGGGCGGTGATCCCGTCCCCGTGCGCGACGAACCGCCGCCGGAAGTTGCCGTCCCCGAGGTCGTGGACTGCCCCGAGTAGCCGCTCCAGCGCGGCGGCCTCGCCGGCCGGGATGCCGTCCGGCTCCGAGTTCCCGGCGGCCCCGGAGTTCCCGGAGGTCCGGGAATTCTGTGTCATGTGTGCCGACCTTCCCACCATGCGTGTGCCAGCCATGGTCGTCGACCCAGCGTGCCATGGTTCGCCCTACACTTCGAGCCAGTCCGCCCGCGCACACTGTGCCAACCTGGAAGGACCAGGACCGTCAGGTCGACCCGGAGGCAGGAGGTTCGTGCATGGTGTCACGGCCCGCTCCGGCGTCGGCCCTGCCACCCGGCCCCGGCCTGCCCGAGCAAGCCGCGTGGTGGCGCTCGGTGCTCGACGACGTCCGCGACCCGGTCTTCCTGCTCGACCCGGCAGGCGCCCTGCGCTGGGCCAACGCCGCTGGTGAGCGGCTTGCGGCGGCGGACTTCGTGAGCGTGACGGAAACCACCGGGAAGGTCGGGCTCCGACCGGCCAAAGTCCGGGTGCTGCCGGGCGGCTGGCAGGCGTGGACGGTGGTCGAGGACGGCCGCCGCCGTCCCGAGGAATTCCTCGCCGAAGCGGGTCCGAAGCTGGCTGCCGCGCGGGGCCGGCATGCCACCGCGCGGGTGATTGCCGAGCTGGCCGCGTCCGCTTTGGGCGATTGTGTCGTCGTGCTGCTGCCGACGACGCGTGGCCGGTGGGAATGGTGGAGCTGCGCCGAGCACGGGACGGCCGGGCACGGCCGGATCCGGCGGGTGTCCGCGCAGCTCGCGCCGGTCGTCGCGGAGGCGGTCGCGGAGTCCGTGCGGGCGTCGTCGCGGACGGTGCCGGGTACCGAGGTCGCGCTGTTGCCCGCGGTGGTGGCCGAGCAGTTCGACGGCAATGCCGAGGTGTCCGTCGCGTCGTTCGGCTCGGACGTGGCCGGGGCGGTACTGCTGGGGCGCCGCGGTGACCCCGAGTTCGGGGCGGCGCAGGTGAGAGCGTTCGAGGCGTTCGCGGGCGCGGCGGGGACGGCGCTCGCCAACGTGCAGCGCTACGCCCGCCAGGAGGAAGCCACCCGCGGTCTCGAATCGACGTTGCTGCCCAAGCCGCCGGCGCGCGTCGAGGGGGCGAATTTCGAGCTGTGGTACGAACCGGCGGCCGGGGTCCTCGGGGTCGGCGGCGATTTCTACGACGTCCTCTCGCGGGAGGACGGCAGTGCCTTCGTGGTCGTCGGCGACATCTGCGGGAAGGGCGCCGAGGCAGCCGCGCTGACTGGCCGGGTCCGGCATTCGCTGACGGCGTTGCACCTGGTCGAGCGCGACGGCCGCACGTTGCTGCGGTTGCTGAACGAACTGCTGATTTCCGGTGGCAGCAACAGGTTTGCGACGCTCGTGCTTGGCTCGGTGGTGGCCGCGGGGTCCGGTTTGGACGTCACACTCGCGTCCGGTGGGCATCCGGCGCCGCTGGTGCTGCGGCACGGGGGAGGCGTCGAGGAGATCAGCGTGCCGGGCACGCTCGTCGGAGTGTCGCCGCAGGCGCGATTCGCGGAGGCGACCACACATCTGGCCGCTGGTGATGTGTGCCTGCTGTACACCGACGGCGTCACCGAAGCCCGCAACCGCACGGAATCCGCCGAGCTCTTCGGCGACGAACGGCTGTACACCGTGCTGGAGGAATGCGTGGGCAAACCCGCGCGGGAGGTCGTCGCGCGGCTGCGCGAGGCGGTGTGCGAATGGCTGGGGAACTCCGGGCATGACGATATTGCGGTGCTGGCGATCGAAGCTGTCCCCCGCGCTGATTGAGCGGCCCGTTGACGGGATACCCGAAGTCCTTGCGCACGAACCGGACGGCGTCGAGCAGGCCGAACTGGAACAGCCGCGCGGTGCGGGATGCCGGGGCGACTGCGGACCTCGTTTCGCTTGCCGAGGGCGAAATCCGGGCCATGAACGGCGACATCCACCAAGGCGAGCGGTTCCGGGTGGACCCGGACAATCTGCGGCGTTCGGCAGCCGCGGTGAAGTTCGCCGGGGATTTCGTGCGTGCCGCGAAACCGGTCGGCGTGATCTGCCACGGGCCGTGGACGCTCGTCGAGGCGGACGCGGTCCGCGGCCGCACGCTGACGTCGTTCCCGGGCGTGCGCCACCCGGTCGGCTGACGCAGCGCAATTCGGTGGCGCGGGGATCGGGTGGCGCGGGATCCTGGTGGGGCAGGGAGGGGAGGTGGAAGAGATGACAGTGCATGCACGCCGGTACGGGCGGTGGTGCCGTCAGCATTTCGACCACCCCGAGCCGGTGCCCGGGGAACCGGCGCAGGAGCCGGTGCCGACCGAGGACGCGCGTGTGCCGGAGGCGGAACGGGAGCCGGTCGGGGAGGGCCGGGCGAGCCGCCGGGAGTGACTCACCCTGGTCCGAGTCCGGTCCGGTGGGGATCCTTTCCCCGTCCCGGGTCGTGGGGATTCCCGTGGGTTTTGGTCTTTCCCGGCGGGGTTCTGGGTGCCGCAGGACTTGACGAGGGACGCGAGGTGGTCGTCTCGCGGGGTGGTGGGGCGGTGGTCGAGGCCGAGGCTGGCGGGGGCGGAGCGGAGGGGACGACCGGTTCCGGCGACGTCGAGGGCGCGGGCGGCGGAGCCGGATGGTGGGAGTCCGGGCGTAACGGCGTCGCCAGCAGGAGTGCCACCAGTGCGACCGGGAGGGCCGCGGCCAGCACGGCACGCCGGCTCGTGCGGCGGCGGCAGAACACCGACAGCCGGGCCTTCAGCGGGAGCCGCAGCGTGTCCGTGCCGCGCAGGGCTCGGGCCACGGCGACCGCCGACGGCCGGGCGGCGGGGGTGCGGGTGGTCATCGCGCGCAGGGTTTTCGCCAGCGGGCCGGGCGCGTCCGGCGGGATCCGTGGCGACCGGTGCAGGCGGACCACCGCCGCTTCCGTTGCCGTACCCGGGTATTCGCGAGTGCCGGTGAGGCATTCGAGCAGGACCAGACCCAGCGCGTACACGTCCGCGGCCGGGCCGGGATGTTCGCCGGACACCTGCTCCGGCGCGAGGTAGGCGGCCGTGCCGACGACTGCGCCAGTCTCGGTCACGCGGGTGGCGTCGACGATGCAGGCGACGCCGAAGTCGGCGATCCGCGGGCCGTCCGCGGACATGAGGATGTTGGCCGGCTTGAGATCCCGGTGGGTCACGTCGTGCGCGTGCACATGCGCGAGCGCTTCGGCGAGCTGCGCGCCGAGCCGGGCGACGTCGTCGGCGGGCAGTGGTCCGGACCGCAGCCATTCGGCCAGGTTGGGGCCGCGCACGTAGTCCATCACGAGGTACGCGTGCCCCTCGTCGGTGCCCGCGTCGGTGAACCCCACGAGCCCCGGATGGCGCACCGCGCGCAGGGCGGCCACCTCCTGCTCGTGGCGGCTGCGGCCCAGCCCGACCGACCCGGCGTGGAACAGCTTCACCGCCACCGTCCGGCCGGTTTCCCGGTCAACGGCACGGTGTACGTGCGCCGTCGCGCCTTCGCCGATGCGCTCGCCGACCTCGTACCGTCCGGCCAGCACCCGGGGCGCGGGCCCGAACCGGCCCAGCGCGAAGTGTCTCGCGGTGGTATCCGCGTCGGACTCGCCAGAGCCTGCCATCGGCGATCTTCCTCTCCCCGCAGCGGGGAACAAACTACCCGCAGCCGCTCGCGGGCAAAAGCCGAGCCGTTCGGCGCACCGGGGTTCACCGCGGTGCACAGGGGGTCGTAGGCTGGGTACTGTCTGTCGCCGGGCATCGGAGCTTCGGCGGGGAAAGGCAGTGCCGACATGAGCGTGGGGGCGGTGGCCACCGAGCCGCGGTGGAGTCACGACCGGCCCAGTTCCGCGCGGCTCACCGACGCCCTGCTCGGCGGCCACGACCACTACGCTTGCGACCGGGACCTGGTACGCCGTCTGCTGGACGTCACGCCGGACGCCGCCGTCCCGGCCCGCGAGCAGCGGCAGTGGCTGGTCCGGACCATCCGGCACCTGGCCGCCCAGTGCGGGATCGACCAGTTCCTCGACCTCGGGTCCGGCCTGCCTGCTCCGGAGAACACGCATCAGGTCGCGCAGCGATACCGGCCCGGCGCGCGAGTGGTGTACGTCGACCACGATCCGGTCGTGCAGGTGCACGGTCGGGCGGTGCTGGAGGAGAACGAGCACACGCACGTCAGCGGTGCGGATCTGGCCGATCCCGGTGCTACGTTCGGGGATCCGGTGGTTTACCGGCACCTCGATTTCGAGCGGCCGGTTGCGGTTTTGCTGTGCGGGGTTTTGCATCAGGTCGCGAGTGCCGACGAGGCTCGGTACATCGTGCGGAGTTACGTGAGTGAGCTGGCTCCTGGGTCTTATCTGCTGTTGACGCACGATCATGTGCCTGGCGATGCCGCCAGCGGGGACCTGGTGCGGAGGTTGGGGGCGGTGCTGGGCCGGGAGGGCCTCGATACCGTGCACCGGGAGCGGGGGGAGATCGAGTCGTTCTTTGCCGGGCTCGAGCTGGTGGAGCCCGGGGTGGTGCCGTTGCACGAGTGGTGGCCGGAGGGGCCCCGGTTCGCTCCGTTGTCGAAGATGCATTTCCTGCGGTTGGGCGGGGTGGGGCGGAAGCCGTAACGGGGTGGGCACCCCGAAGCCGGAATTGTGACCGTGTTTCTGGCTTCGTATCGGGGTGCAGGGCGGGGGCTGGTTGCCCGGGTCTCGTGGGGTTCGCGCGTGCGGCTTGGGTGGTGGGGGAAGGCTGTGAAGGGAACTTTCACGGAATCAGATTCCGTGAAGGTGGCCTTCACGGACGTCAGGGGGTCAGGGGGTCAGGCGGTGCAGGTCCCGCGGGAAGAGGGTGGTGCTGCGGATGTTGGGTACGTCGAGGACTTGCGCGACCCAGCGTTCCAAGCCGATGGCGAAGCCTCCGTGGGGTGGCATGCCATAGGCGAAGGCGTCCAGGTTGTACTGGTCGGCGGTGTCGCCCAGTGCGGTGAGGTAGTCGGCGTATCGGTGGCGTCGTTGGCCGCCCGTTACCAGTTCCAGGCCGCGGAAGAGCAGGTCGAAGCTGTTCGACTTGGTGGGGTCCGTTGGGGCCGGGTGGGTGTAGAACGGGCGCTTCGCCATGGGGTAGCCGGTTACGAACAGGAATTCCGAGCCGTGTTCGCGTGCGGCCCAGTTGCACAGCCAGCGTTCGTGTGCGGGGGCCAGGTCCGGTTCGCCTCGGGGGTCTTCGTCGGTGTGGTGGGCCAGGAGTTCTTGCGCTGCAGCGAAATCCAGTGATGGGATCTCAGCAGGGACCGAGGGTGCATCCGGTCCGGCGGCCGTGGCCATCTCGGCGATGACGTCTCTCAATACGGCCATTACGTCGCGGTGGTCGGTGATGAAACCCAGCTCCGCGTCCAGGCTGGTGTACTGCGCCAAGTGCCGTGCGGTGTCGTGTGGTTCCGCTCGGAATACCGGCCCGACCTCGTACACCCGCTCGAATACGCCGACCATCGCCTGTTTGTAGAACTGCGGTGATTGCGCGAGGTATGCGGGGCGGCCGAAGTAGTCCAGCTGGAACACGTTCGCGCCGGATTCCGTTGCGGTGGAAACGATTTTCGGGGTGTGGATTTCGGTGAATCCGCGGGTGTCCAGTGCCCGGCGGAAGGCGGCCACGCTTGCGGCGGCAAGTTCGAATCGCTTGCGCAGCAGTGGATGTCGCAGGGCCGCTGCGGCATTGTCCAGTATTACCGGCAAAGTTGCCGGGACAGTGGGGCGGTAAAGGTCGAACGGTGGCCGTTTTACCGCCTCCGAAAGCACTTCCAGCGTTGGTTCCCGCAGTTCGACGCCATACGGGCTCGTGACCACTCGCCCGGTGAGGCGTACGACGGTTTCCTCCGTGACGTCCGGTGGGGTGGCGAACACCGCCTGCGCGGTACCGGTCCGGTCGCGGATCACCAGGAAAGACACGGATTTCAGGACGCGCCGGCGGTGTACCCAGCCGGCGATCGAGACGGTGGAGCCTACATGTTCATGCAGGCCGGCCACCGGGGTGCGGGTACTCATTCTTCTCCTGAGCGGGCATTCGGCAACCCTTGGGGGCGCGGGCGAGAAGGGCCACTCGCGGTACCACCGCACCTTCGCCGCCGGGAGAACCGGCGGCCTCGTTGGGGCCCGGTGACGGGGGCTGGCCGGCGGGGCATTTCCTCCCCGCACTCGGGAGTGTCTTCGCGCGGGGCGGGCGTCGCTGCCCCGGCGCTCTCCGTCGACGTGTTACCTCCACGGTATGCCACCGCGGCACGCCAGGTCGCCTGGTTTTACCGGACGCCGAGCAGGTGCTCCAAAGCCAGCTGGTTCAGCCGGGTGAAGTGGTAGCCGCGCTTGCCGGCAGCCTCGACGTCGAAGTCGTCGGCGGCCAGGTCGTCCAGCGTTTCTCCGTCAGCGAGCGTCGGGACGGCCAGCTCCGGCACGCGAGAGGCAGCCAGGGCCTCGGCGACGTCAGGATCCGCGCGGAACGCCCGCGCTTTCTCGCGCAGGATCAGGTACGTGCGCATGTTGGCGGCGGCGGAAACCCAGACGTCGTCGGGATCTTCGGTGCGCGGGGGTTTGTAGTCGAAGTGCCGCGGGCCGTCGTAACCGCCGTGCTCCAGCAGGTCGACGAGGAAGAACGCGCTGGTGAGGTCGCCGTGCCCGAAGACCAGGTCCTGGTCGTACTTCGGGCCGTGCTGGCCGTTGAGGTCGACGTGGAACAGCTTGCCCTGCCACAACGCCTGCGCGATGCCGTGCACGAAGTTCAGCCCGGCCATCTGCTCGTGCCCGACCTCGGGGTTGAGCCCGAACAGCTCCGGACGGTCCAGCTGCGAGATGAACCCGAGCGCGTGCCCGATCGTGGGCAGGAGGATGTCACCGCGGGGTTCGTTCGGTTTGGGTTCGAGCGCGAAGCGGAGGTCGTAGCCCTGCTGGACGGTGTAGTCGGCGAGGAGGTCCAGACCTTCTTTGTACCGGGCGAGCGCGGCCCGGACGTCTTTCGCCGCATCGGATTCGGCACCCTCGCGACCGCCCCACAGCACGTACGTCTGCGCGCCGAGTTCCGCCGCGAGGTCGAGGTTGCGCCGGACCTTCGTGAGCGCGTACCGGCGGATGTCCCGGTCGTTGCTGGTGAGCCCGCCGTCCTTGAATACCGGGTGACTGAACAGGTTCGTGGTCGCCATCGGCACACGGAGACCGGTGGCGGCGAGGGCTTGCCGGAACCTGCGGATCGCGGTGCCGCGGTCGGGTTCGGTGGCGAGGAGGTCGTCGTCGTGGAAGGTGACGCCGTACGCGCCGAGCTCGGCCAGCCGGTGCACGCTTTCGACCGGGTCGAGCGGGGGACGGGTGGCGACGCCGAACGGGTCGGCCGCGCGCCAGCCGACGGTCCACAGGCCGAACGAGAACTTGTCGTCCGGGGTGGGGGCGTAGTCGTCCATGCCCGTCCCTCCATTTAGTTCATGTTATAGACTAAATATGCGGTGCAGGCGTTTCGGCTGTCAAGGGGTGGCGGGATGACGCAACCGGTCCGGCACGACGCGATGCGCGCGTGCAACCTGGCGCTGGTGCTCGGCGAGGTGCATCGGCACGGAGCGCTCACCCGCGCCGCGCTGGCGGAGCTGACCGGGCTCACGAAGTCGACGGTGTCCACTTTGGTCGGTTCGCTCCTTGACGCCCGCTTCGTCGAGGAGACCGGCGCGGTGCGTGCGGGGGAGCGGGGCCGTCCGGGGGTCGAGGTGGTGCTCAGCGGCGCGCGGATGGCTTCGCTGGGGCTCGAGGTGAACGTGGACTACCTTGCCGCACGCGTCGTCGACTTCGCCGGTGTCTCGCGGGTTTCGCTACGGATCGAGCGTGACAACCGTGGTATCTCAGCGAGATCGGTACTGACAGCGGTGCGCAAGCTGGCGTCGGACGCGCTTGCCCAGGCGCGTGACCTCGACCTGACAGTCGCGGGCGCGGTGCTCGCGGTGTCCGGCCCGGTCCGTGACGGGGTGGTGCTGAGCGCCCCGAACCTCGGCTGGCGAAACGTCCGCGCGGATTCGCTGGGGGTACCGGTTTCCGTGGACAACGAAGCGAACCTGGCCGCGCTCGGTGAGCTGTGGTACGGCGGTGGGGGTTCGGATTTCCTTTACGTTTCAGGGGAAATCGGGATCGGCGCGGGGGTTGTAGTGGACTCCGCGCTGTTCCGCGGGACGGGCGGCGAGCTCGGACACGTCGTGGTGTCACCGACGGGGCCGCCGTGCCGCTGCGGGGCGTCCGGGTGCCTGGAGACGTACGCCGGTCAGGAGGCGTTGCTGCGCGCTGCGGGGGTGCCGACAGTGGAGGCGCTGGTCACGGCCCTGACTGCGGGGGCGTCGGCGGTTGCAGCTGCCGGGGAGGCGCTCGGACTGGCGCTGGCGTCGGCGGTGAACCTGCTCGACATCGACCGGATCGTGCTCGGCGGTGTCTTCGGCCGGCTGTTCCCCTGGCTCGCGCCACCCGTGGAGGCGGTGCTGACTGCCCGGCTGAGTGCGTTGCGCGGCTCGGTGCCGGAGTTACGTCCGTCCGAATTGGGCGATTCCGCCGCGACCCTCGGTGCCGCCGGGCGGACGATCCACCGGATCCTGGCCGATCCGGCGCGATTTCTCCCCCGATGACCGCGGCTCCCGGATATCTTGCCCCCATGCGAAGACTCATCCTGAAAATGTCGATGTCACTGGACGGTTTCGTCAGCGGCCCTCACGGCGAGGGCGAGTGGACCCTTCGCTCGCGCGGCGAAGACTCGGCTGCGTGGGTGCTGGACACGCTCCGGCAGGCAGGCGTCCACGTCATGGGCAGCCGCATGTACCGGACCGTGGCGAGTTACTGGTCCACGTCGGCCGATCCAATGGCCGCGCCCATGAACGAAATCCCGAAGGTGGTCTTCACGCGGCAGACGTCGTTCGAACCCGAAACCGCGGACGGGTGGGCGTCGGCGCGGATCGCGAGCGGAGACCTCGCCGACGAGATCCAGCGCCTGAAAGCGGAGCCGGGGAACGACATCCTCGCGCACGGGGGAGTGGAGTTCGCCCGCAGCCTGGTCCAGCTCGGCCTCGTCGACGAGTACCGGCTGGCGGTGCATCCGATCGCGCTCGGCTCGGGCCGCCCGCTCTTCGCCGATCTCCCTCAGCCGCTGGACCTGGAGCTGGTCAGCACCACGTCGTTCGAGGCAGGCGTCGTCGCGCAGGTCTACCGCCCCGGCTGATGCGTCCGATCAGGTGAGACCCCTACGCATGCCCTCCGCCGCTCATGTTAGGAAAGATTCCTAACTAATCGGGGAGGCTGAGATGCGCAAGGCGATGGTGCTCACGGCGGCGGCGCTCGTCGTGGCCGGGGCGGTACCGGCGGGGGACACCGCGACCGCGGCCGGGCATCCGCGGGCGCGCAACATCGTGTACATCCAGGGTGACGGCATGGGCGCGGCGCAGCGCGAGTTCGTCCGGCTGGCCACCACCGGGCGGGCAGGCGACCTCGTCCTGAACCGGCTTCCGGTCACCGGGCTCGTGCACACCGATCCGGCCGACCCCGACGAGCTCGTCACCGATTCGGCGGCCGCGGCGACCGCGCTGGCCACCGGGCGCAAGACCCGCAACGGCGCGATCGGGCAGGACGCGCAGGGCCGTCGCGTGCAAACCGTGCTGGAGCAGGCTAAACGGGCCGGGAAGTCGACCGGTCTCGTCACCACCGCGCAGGTCACCGGCGCTTCCCCGGCCGCGTTCGCAGCGCACGTGCCCTCGCGTGACCTGCAGAGCGAAATCGCGCTCCAGTACCTCACTGATAGCCGCCCCGACGTCCTCCTCGGCGGCGGCGAGGACTGGTGGCTTCCGAAGGGCGACCCCGGCGCGTGGCCGGACAAGCCAGGCGAGGAAAGCCGTAGTACGCAGGGAAATCTCATCGAGAAAGCCAAGCGGTCCGGCTACACCTACGTGCGCAATGCGGACGAACTCGCCGCTGCCCGCGCGCCGCGGCTGCTCGGGCTGTTCGCGAACGAGGACATGGTCGACTACGGCCCGGACGGCGAGGGTGCTTACCGCCCGAAAGTCCCGCTCGTGCAGATGGCGCGGAAAGCGCTTGACACGCTTTCCGCCAACCCGCGCGGGTTTTTCCTGTTCCTGGAGGAAGAAGGCATCGACGGGATGTCGCACGAGAACAACGCACACGGCGTCCTCGATGCCGGTCGCGCCCTCGACGCCGCCGTCGCCGAGGTGCTGCGCTTCACCCGCTCGCATCCGGACACGCTCGTGATCATCGGCGGTGACCACGAGACCGGCGGACTGTCCATTGAGGACGCCAACCCCGATGGCGACGGCCCGTTCCCGGTACCCGGCACGAAACTCTCACTCACCGTCGGCTGGTCGACCGGCGACCACACCGGCGTACCGACCCCGGTCACCGCGACCGGCCCCGGGTCGGACCGGCTCGACGGCACCCTCGACAACACCGACGTCTACCGTGCCATGGCCGCCAGTCTCACGAGGGAAGGTTCGTGACCCCGTCGTAGTCGGCGACCAACGCGGGCCCGGCGACGTCGTATTCCAGCAGCAGCAACGCGCTCGGCGTGGCCTCGTGCCGGACCAGCCGCAGGCCGGTTGCCGTTGCCGGGTGCGGAAACTGGCGGCGGCCCGCCCCGATCACGGTCGGCGTGACGACCAGCCGGACCGTGTCCACCAGCCCCGCCGACAGCAGCGCGCTGCCGAGCCGGGCGCTGCCGTGGATCTGCAGTTCTTTCCCCGGTTGCGCCTTCAGTTCCCGGACCGCGGATTCGCTGCGCAGAACCGTTGTCGGAGCCCAAGTTCCGGCCTCGATCGTGGTCGAGACGACGTATTTCGGCAGCGAGTTCATCCGCTCGGCGAACGGGTCGGCCGGGTCGGTGATCGCGGGCCAATCGCGGGCGAACGACGTGTACGTGCGGCTGCCGAACAGCAGGCCACCGGCGAGGTCGAGCCAGCCGGACGCACGGTCGACGAATGTTTCGTCGAGGTGTGGCACGAACCAGCCGCCGCGAGTGAAGCCGTCGCTGGTGTCCTCTGTGGACGAACCGGGTCCCTGGCTGACGCCGTCGAGGGTCACGAAGGCCGTGATGGCGATCTTCACGACGTTTCCGCCAGCCGGGCGAGCTGGCCGGTGGTGGTACCCCAGCCGTCGGCGAACCCGAGGTCCGCATGCCGGGCGCGGGTAGCAGCATCACCGTGACGGACGACGACGCGGTAGTCGGTACCGTCCGGATGGTCGCGGAGCACGATCTCGGCGGTCATCGCCACCGGCGCCGGGCTCGCCGGACGCCACGCACTGTCGAGCGCATTGGTGAACACGAGCCGCTCGTACTCGTCCACGACGAGAAAACAGGCGTCGAGATGCGGGACGAACACGTCGCCGTCGTCGCTCATCTGCGTGACGAACGCACCCCCGGCCCGCACGTCGAGCCGGTCGACGCGACACAGCGTGGGCGCGGGTACCCACCACTGGGCGAGCGCCGCCGGGTCGGTCCAGGCATCCCAGACGCGCTTGCGGGGCGCGCGGATGACGCGGTCGAGGCTGAGGTCGAGATCGGGGTTCACTGGTGTTCCTCCTGCTTGGTGACGAAATTCTCGAGCCGATCGGTGCGCCCGGCCCAAATGCGCCGCTGCTCGGCAAGCCAGTCCTCGACGAGCGCGAACCGCTCGCGGTTGAGCTCACACGTCCGCACCCGTCCGGACTTCACCGTGCGGATCAGCCCGTGCGACTCGAGCATCCGAACGTGCTTCATGAACGAGGGCAACGTCATGGGCGCCTCGTGCGCCAGATCACCGACACTCGCCGGACCTGACCCGAGACGCCGCACGACGGCACGGCGGGTCGGATCGGCAAGCGCAGTGAACACCCCATCAAGCACGCTCGAATACTGAGCCATGAGGCTAAGTATCCACACCATCAACAGTTAGCGCAAGAGCTAACTATCGAACGTGTCATCCCCACCGCCGCCGAGGCACCCACCCGGCCCCGGCACCCAGACCCGGCCCTGCTCCCCGATCCGCAGCCCCCACCGTCGTGACACTTGGGCTTCGGGGTGCCCCACAGCAACAGTTCCTGTCACGCGGAGAAGCGGCAACCGAGGGAGTCGAACCCTGCGCGGCGGATGAAGGCGGCGCCCGTAACCGGCCCTGACCCTTCGGCGGGCGACGGCTGCCCTTGTCACTCCATGATACCCAACACCCCACCAATCCCCGGGATTCCCGCTTCACCCGAACGGGCCTGGCTGGCAGGCTGAGCACATGGACGATCTTCTCCTGCGCCGAGTCCGGGTGGGCCTCCGCGGCCCCGTCGCCGACGTACGAGTCCGCGACGGTTTCGTGTCAGCCGTAGAGAAACCAAGCACCGCCTTCGCCGCCCGCATCCTCGACGGCCACGGCGGCACCCTGCTACCCGGTCTCGTCGACGCGCATGCACATCTCGCGCAGTGGGCAGCCTTCCGGCGGCGAATCGCCCTGGACGGAGCACAATCCGCCACCGGAGCCGTCGAGCTACTGATGGAAAAGCTCCTGGCAACTCCACAACAGCAGGGCGAGCTCGTGGTGGGCGTGGGGTTCCGCGACGGATTGTGGCCGGACCGGCCGCACAAGGACCTGCTGCAGCGCGCAATGCCCGGCCGCGCGGTCGCGTTGTTCAGCGCGGACCTGCACACCCTGTGGCTCAGCCCGGCCGCGTTGCGGCTGATCGGCCGCGACCATCCCACCGGTGTGCTGCTGGAAAACGACTGCATGAGCGCGACTGCCGCGCTCCCGTCCGCGCCGGTGGAGGTCCAGGACGCCTGGGTCGCCGACGCACTCGCCGCGGCCGCCGCGCGGGGTGTGACGTCAGTGGTCGACTACGAATACACCGACACCGTCGCCGACTGGACCCGGCGATCCCGGCCGCTCACGCGGGTTTCCTGTGTCATCGCAAGGCATTTGCTGGACGAGACCATCGAGCGCGGCCTTCGCACCGGCGACGTCCTCGAGTCGGGGGACGGGTTGCTGACCGTCGGCCCGTTCAAGCTGTTCGTCGATGGCTCGCTCAACACCCGCACCGCGTACTGTCACGATCCGTACCCGGGTTCCGGCGAGACGGGCCTGCTGGAACTGCCGCCGGAAGTACTCGTGCCGCTGATGCGCAAGGCGTACGACCACGGCCTGATCCCGGCCGTCCACGCGATCGGCGACCACGCGAACACCATTGCCCTGGACGCATTCGCCGAGGTCGGCTGCCCGGGCCGGATCGAGCACGCCCAGCTGCTGCGTTCCGAGGACGTCGCGAGGTTCGCCGCGCTGGGCCTGGTCGCGAGCGTGCAGCCCGCACACCAGCCCGACGACCGCGACGTCGCCGATCGCCACTGGCACGGCCGCACCGATCGCGCGTACGCCTACCGTGCGCTACTCGACGCCGGTGTGCGCCTGGAGCTGGGCTCGGACGCCCCAGTCGCGCCCCTCGACCCGTGGGACGGCATCGCCGCCGCAGTCGGCCGCACAGATGATGATCGTCCGCCGTGGCATCCCGAGCAGGCAATCCCGCTCGCCGCCGCCCTGGCCGCTTCCGCCGGGGGCCGGAAGGGCGTCGAGGTCGGCGACGTGGCCGACCTCGTGCTCACGGCGGCCGATCCAAGCGACCTGTCCCCGGCGGAACTACGCGAGATGCCCGTATCGGCGACGATCGTCGCAGGGAAGGTCGCTCACCTGGCGTGAGAGCTCAAGTCCGTGAAGGGAACCATCACGGAATCTGATTCCCTGAAGGTTCCCTTCACGGACTTACCTTCCGGCAGCCGGCCACCCCCGGCCTGAGGTCACTTACCGTGCGGATCGGCCGCGTTGAGCGCAACCACCACCTGGTCATAATCCCCCCGAGCCTCGCCATAACGCAGGAACTTCACGTTCTCCACCTGGATTTCCGTGGCGTCCGGCCGGGTTTCCAGCAGCGTCATGACCTCCGTGATAAACGCCTCCAGCGGCATCGCGAACGGGCTTTCCTCCTGGCCGGGCATGAGCGCTGTCCGGACCGACGGCGGTTCCAGCTCCACGACCTTCACCGTGGTGTCCGCCAGCTGCAGCCGCAGCGATTCGCTCAGCAGGTGGATTGCCGCCTTGGACGCGTTGTAGCTCGGGGTCGCCTTGAGCGGGGCGAAGGCGAGCCCGGACGACACCGTGACGATCGTGGCGTCCGGCCGGGTCTGCAGGTGTTCCACGAACGCGCCGATCAGCCGGATCGGGCCGAGGACGTTCGTGGTCACGGTCGCTTCCGCGGTGTCCACAAAGGACTCCGGCCGGTGCCAGTCCTCGACGCGCATGATGCCTGCCATCGTCACCAGCACATTGAGGTCCGGGTGCGTCGCCAGGACCTCCTTGGCCGCGGCTTCGATGCTTGCCGGGTCCGTGGTGTCGATCTGCACGGTGTCCAGGCCGTGCTCGGCGGAGATCCGAGTGAGCAGGTCCGTCCGGCGTCCGCCGACGATGACCGTGTTGCCCTTCGCCTGCAGTTCCCGCGCGAGGGCGAGGCCGATGCCGCTGGTGGAGCCGGGGATGAAGATGGTGTTTCCGCTGATGTCCATGTCCTCAGTCTTGGCCCGTCCGCGCGGCGGCGGCAGAGATCGCACATCGGGGGATCGGCGATCCCTGGCTCGCGCGCGGGCCCGGCCCGATACTGGACGCATGGATCGAGCTGAGCTGGCCGCGTTCCTGCGCCGCCGACGGGAGGCGCTGCGTCCCGAGGACGTCGGGTTACCGGTGGGCGCGCGGCGTCGGGCGACCGGGTTGCGTCGCGAGGAGGTCGCGACGCTCGCCGCGATGTCCACCGACTACTACACCCGGCTGGAGCAGCAACGTGGACCGCAGCCGAGCGAGCAGATGCTGGCGGCGCTGGCCCGGGCATTGCGGCTGAGTAACGACGAGCGCGACTACCTGTTCCACACTGCCGGTCGCAACGCGCCGTCGCCGGTGGTTGCCGCAACGCACGTCGCGCCGGGGCTGATGCGGGTGCTCGACCGGCTGTCCGACACTCCGGCGCTCATCCTGTCGAACCTCGGCGAGGTGCTGGTGCAGAACCAGCTGGCCGAAGCGCTGTACGGCGATCGGTCGCACTTCACGGGGCTGGCGCGCAGCGAGGTCTACCGGTGGTTCACCGATCTCGCCGAGCGGCGCGTTTATCCGCCGGGCGATCGGGACCGGCAGAGCCGCGCGCAGGTCGCCAACCTGCGGGCAGCGTATGGTGCGATGGGACCGCAGTCGCGCGCGGGCGAGCTGGTCCGCGCGTTGCGCCGCGAGAGTCCGGAATTCGCGCGGCTGTGGGAAGAACACGAAGTGGTGAAACGGTTCGAGGACCACAAGGTGCTGGTACACCCGCAGCTGGGCGAGATCGAGGTCGACTGCCAGGTGCTGTTCACCGAGGACCAGTCGCAGGCGCTGCTGGTGCTCACGGCGCCGCCGCGCAGCGAGGCGTTCGAGAAGATCCAGCTGCTTGCTGTGCTGGGTAATGAACAGTTCGCACGTTAGAGATCTCGCACGTGCAGCAGTGACCGCACTCGCAGCTGTCGCCGGGGTTCGTTGCGGCGCAAGCCATCCACGATCACGGCGACGCCCACCCAGGTCGCACCGGCGTCCGCGGCAAGGGCCTGCGCGGCGAAAGCCTGTCCGCCGGTTTCGATCCAGTCGTCCACCAGCAGCACGCGATCACCGGCCGACAGCAGGCGGCGGCGGAACCCGAGCGTGAGATTGCGGTCCTGGTAATCCGGGGGTGACGTGCGCTGTAGCCAGCGGTCCGAATCGCATGCCGGATGCCGGTTCTTGCGGACCTCGACGAATCCCGCGCCGAGCGCCACCGCCACCAGCGGACCCAGCAGCGACCCGCGGGATTCGGGGCCCAGCACGACATTCGGCTCGTCACCGTCGAACAATCCGGCCAGCGCCGGACCCAGGTCCCGCAGCAGTCCGGGCGCACGCCACCAGCCCGCCGGGTCGGGGTAGCGGGCGTAATCCGTCCGGTCTCCGAGCACGACGGTGGCTTCGCGGATGCGGTCTGCCACGGTACGCATGTTTCGATGGTCGCATGCGTGGCGAGCGATTTTACGGCTTCCGCGCGACCCCCGCGAGGATCACCGAATGCGCGGGCGACGGGAATTCCACGTGCGGCGCACCGGCCCCGGACTCCTCCGGATGCCACGACGGCGTCCAGGTGAGCCCCGGCTCGACCATCTCGAACGGCCCGAACAACGCCGCGATCTCCTCGCGCGACCGCCAGATCACCGGGCTGCTGGACCGGTCGTACATCTGTTTCAGCTCGATGAGCCCGGCGTCCACATCGGACGGTACGCCCTGGTCGGTGATGTGCGAGATGGCGAGGAAAGACCCGGGCGGCAGCAGCTCCCGGTACTGCGCGACGACGGAGGGGCCGAGGTCGTCGGTGCTGCCGCTGTCTTCGGCGGGCGGCTGCTGGACGTGCAGCACCGCGATGAGCAGCAACGCGAGCGGCTCGTCGACGTCGATCACCTTGGTCGCCGCGATCTTGTCCCACAGCCCGGCGGGATCGCGCAGGTCGGCGTGGATGACCGCGTGCCGCGCGGGGTCGCCGGACTCGCGCAGCAGGGTTTCGGAATGGGCGACGGCGACCGGTTCGTAGTCGACGTAGCACACGCGGCTCTCCCCGGGCGCGACCTCGTCGGCGACCTGGTGCGCGTGCCCCATGGTCGGGACGCCGGAGCCGATGTCGACGAACTGCCGGACGCCCTGTTTGACCAGGTGCCGCACGACGCGGTGCAGGAAGAGCCGGTTGGCCTTGGCGATCGGGCGGATGAGCGGGAACTCGCGGATGACCTCGTCGGCGAACTGCCGGTCGATGGTCCAGTTCGTGGTGCCGCCGAGGTAATAGTCGTAGACCCGGGCCACGCTGGGGTGGTCGAGGTCGACCCCGGGCGGCGGGAAGGGTTCGTCGGCCACCGCAGCGGCCTCCTTTCGGTTCGGGATGTCCGGGCGCTCAGCGGGACGGCAGCGAGGCTTTCAGGTGGAGCAGGGACTGCTCGCGGGACAGCGTGGCGGCGATCTGGGCGTCCCACGATTCCTCGTAGGAGGCGAACCCGTCCTGGTCCTGCGGGACGACGATGAGCCCGATCTTGCTTTCCTGATAAGCGAAATCGTCGAGGTCCGCGGGGGCGAAACGGAGGATGGTGAAGTCCTCGTCGGAGTACGCGTCGGCGTGCCGCGGGAGGATGCGGATGTCGGCCGTGGGATGCGTTTCGACGAGGCGGATCATGTGCTCGAGCTGGTCGGTGGCGACGGCGGGCGGCTTGCCGTGCACGAGTTTTTCGATGCAGCTGTACTCGAGCATGAAGACGACGCGCGGACCCGGGTCGGCGTCGAACATCCGCTGCCGCGCCATGCGCTCGGCGACGCGATCGGTGACCCGCTCCTGGTGGCTGGCCTGGAACTGCGCGAACATGTAGTACTCCGACTGCAGCAGGCCCGGGATGCGGTTGCCGGTCCAGCTCAGGATTTCCGCCGCGTCCTGCTCTTTCTCGGTGATCTCGCGAAACCACTGCGGCGTGATCATCCGCCGCTCGGCCCGCCGCGCGGCGGGAGCGTTGGCCTGGTTGAACTCCCGCAACCGGTTCGCGTCGAACGCGGGAATCCGCAGGATCTCCACGATCTTCTCCAGGTCGTCGGGCCGCGTGCCGGCTTTGCCGCTCTCGATCTTCTGGATCTTGGGCTGCTTGCAGCCGAGGGACCCGGCCAGCTCGGCCTGGGTGAGCCCGCGGGTCGTCCGCCATTCGCGGATCCCCACCCCCAGCCGGGTGCGCTGGGTCCGCAACGACGGCGGCGGCTGCCGGACGGGCGGCTTCAGGAGGCGATCCGCATTCATTTCGGGGGCGATCCGGGGTTCTTCCGGGGATGGGAGAACCCCGAGGATAATGCGCGGACCGGGCAGGCAATACACTGGGTGGGCACATTTCCGTCGTGTTCCCCCGAATGGCCGAACGGGGGCCGGGAATGCCCGTAATGGTCAACCGTTGAATTGCCCTTGCTGTACTGCTTCGACGAACGCAGCCCACTCGGCCCGATCGAAAACGAGCACGGGCGAGTGCGGATTTTTGCTGTCGCGAACCCCGACGAGTTCATCGGCACCGAGGTTGACCTCGACGCAGTTCCCGGAGTTGGGACCACAGGCCGAGGGCCGCTGCCAGCCGTGACGGGGGAAGGCAGGTTGTCCGCTGTGGCCGGTCAGTGGTGGTGCTTGCGGGTGGGCGGCTTGGGGTGTGTGTTGGCTGTGGCTGGTCAGCGCTGAGGTTTGCGGTTGGTGGCTGGCGAAAGCGGCGTGGGGCGGTTGCTGGCCTAGCGCTGAGGCTTGCAGGTGGTGGCTGGGGAAGGCGGTGTGGGGCGGTTGTTGGCTCGTGGGGGTTTGCCAGGCCGGATGGCTGGCCGACGTTTGCCAGTGGCGACCGGGGAATGGTGGGCCGGCCTGCATCGGAGGTTGCCAGCGCTGGGGGAATGGCTGGTTTCGGTGCGGTTTCCGGTGCGGGTTCGCGTCACGCGGGTCGTGGATGTCCATGGCAACCCCCTCGGTTCAGCCGGTGAATGGAATATTCCATCGTGCACGGAATGTGCTCGGAATATTCCATATGGTAAGCGAATTTTGGATCTTTCCCGTGGCGGCAGCGGGATTTCACCCGAACGGACACTTCCCATGCATAATGAGCGTGCTTTCGCATGTGCAATTGCGTTGGAGGATGCAGATTCCGCTGTCGAAGCGATGAAGGATTGTCTTTTTCGTGGTCCGGGGGTAGAGGCAGGTCCGGGTCATCTGGTGCAATTCGCGAGGTGTCGGTGCTTTGTTCTACATTGACCGTGCGGAGCGGGAGAAGTGTGTGGGTTTACCGGTTGTCAGCGGCTCGCTGATTCCAGGAAGCAGTCGGTGCTGCTGGACCTGCCGGACGTGTTTTCCCTTGGCGGCGGGTCGTGTCGGTCTCTCCAGGCTGCGCCTAGCGAGCCGAGATACGGGGCGCGGGCGGGCCTGATTCTGCCCGCCCGCGCTGTCGGCTTCTGCTGGTCGGCTCGCGCTCCCCGCCAGTTCCTGCCCGGCCGCTTCCGCCCGCGCCTGGTAGCTCTCGCCGGTCGGCTCGCATGTGCTTGGTCGGTCTCGCCGGTCGATTCCCGCTCGCGCAAGTCGACTTCCGCCCGGCGGCTCCGGCTCGTGCTCGTCGACTCGTGCCCCGACCTGTCGTGTCCGCGTCCCGGGGGTTCCTGCCCGCGCCCCGACCTGTCGTGTCCGCGTCCCGGAGGCTCCCGTCGGTCGGCTCCCGCCCCCCGGCGCTCCGGCTCACCCCGGCGACTCCCGTCCGCGCTTGCTCGTCTGTGTTCGTCGGCGAGGCGGTCAGCTTGGCCGTTTTCCGTTCTGCCGCCTGCGGATCGCCACGCCCACGAGGTGTGCCAGGAGCACCGTCAGCCCGCCTGCGGTGCCGATTCCGGCCAACGCTCCGGCGGTGACGAAGACGACCGTGCCGGTTCCGGCGATCAGTACGAGCAGGATCACGATCAGTTGCCACGTCCGCTTCCAGTCGCCGAGAGCCTGTGACGTCAGCTCGACCGGGGTCCGGGTGGCCTTGCGCGGCGGCCAGGCGGGGCGGGCGCGCGACCGGATGGCGGGTGCGGGTGGCTCCGGCGGGGGCATGCCCGGTTCGTGGAAGGTGACCGTCACCCGGCCGGGGTGTTGACTCATTGCGACGACATACGTTGCGTTGTCGCCGGTGCTCGGCGTTTCTGTGCGGGGGCGTGCCTGGGCTGCGTTTTCCGCGCCAAGACCGGTCATTGTGGATCCTTTCTCATCATACCGAGAAGTGCCGGAACACAGTTCCCCAAGAGCCCCCGAGGGGAACTGGTTCCGGCTGCCGCGGACCCGGTAGGAGAATGGAATATTCCACGCTCCTACCCCCTCCTGCCTGCGGCGATGCCATCTTTGCACGGCGGTCCTCGATCCCGCCAACCCGGGACCGGCAATGCTGGCCGGAGCTTGTCCGGCGCGCGTTTCGAGTGGCATATTCATCGGACGTCAATTTGTGCCGGAGAGAGGATTTCGTAGACAATCAGACTCGATCGGGTGAAAATTCTGGCGAAACCCAAGCGGGTGTTCCCTGTCTTGGTCACCTGAGCTGTGAAGGCGCGATATTGCTACTGTGAGTGGCTGCCGCTGACCATCTGGAAAGGCCCGGTATGAACGTACGGACGCTCGCTCGCGAGGAGCGGGCCGACTTCGCGGACCTCCTCGACACGCTCACGCCCGAGCAGTGGGAGATGCCGTCGCTGTGCGTCGGCTGGACCGTGCGCGAGGTCGTTGCCCACGCGGTGAGCTACGACGAGCTGGGTGCGCGCGGCTTGACCCGGCGGCTCGCCCGCGCGCGGCTGTCCTTGTCGCGGGCCAACGCGCTCGGGCTGGCGGAGTACCGGGTGCGCCCGCCGCAGGAACTCGTCGCCGTGATGCGGCGGAATCCGCAGCCGCGCGGCCTGCTGGCTGCGTTCGGCGGCATGATCGGGTTCGTCGACGGACTGATCCATCAACAAGACATCCGCCGCCCGCTCGGGCTGCCGAGGACGATCCCGGAGGTCCGGCTGAAGCGCGTATTGCGGCTGGCGCTGGTCGCACCACCGGTCGGGGCGGCGCAACGGCTGCGCGGGCTCCGCGCGATTGCCACGGACCTCGACTGGTCCGCCGGAAAGGGCACGGAGGTCCGCGGCCCGGCGGAGGCGCTGCTGCTGTCACTGGCCGGCCGCCGCGCAGCGGTGGCGGATCTGACCGGCCCCGGCGTACCGATGCTGGCTGCGCGCACGGTGGGGTGACCTTCGCCCGCGCGGGACAGTGGTTCGCATTCCTGAGCTGCGGTGATGCCGCGCGGTGCAGTCGCTTCGCAGTCGCTTCGCGGTGGCGGGTGTGCGGTGGGCGGGCAGGCGCGTCTGGGCCAAGGTGCGGCGGGTCGGACGCATGGGTGGTTTCGCGCTCCCGGGTTGGGATCGCGCGGCGGCACTATCTTGCGCGCCGGAGCCGTCGTGCTGGTGGTGCTATCCGGGGCGAACCATGGGTGAGCCCGATGCGCGGGGGTCGCACGACGGGGTGATTTCGGACGCCAGGGGTTGCGTCTGCGCTTGATGACAGTGGTGATGACGGCGACCGCACCCCCTGGTAAGTGAGGTGATGCCCCGACGGACGCCCGCCGCGCCCCTTTTTCGTGGGTTCCGTGTCCGCTGCCGCGCCTCGCAATCGCCTTGGCGGCACGGGTCCCGCGCACTCCGCGGCGGCGTCCGGCCCCGGTGGTGTCACCGCTCGGTGACACCCTGCGGTCCCCAGGGCCATTGCCGGGCGGCGTTGGTTGCCGGGAATGCCTGGTGGTTCAGGGAAATCTCGGGTTTTCATGATCACCCGGACCAGTGACTTGCGTCAGCATTTGGTGACACCCGAAATAGGGACTCCACGCACCACCAAGGGGAGGGAGTCCGGTGTTCAAGTGGCAGCAGGCGGAAGGGAAGCGGCACGCGCTGGAGGGGCCGTTCGCGCCGAGGCCGGAGGAGACGTTCACTGCGCTGTGCGGCGCCGAGGTCACGGTAGCCCGCAGCGACGTACCCCAGCTCGGAGGGCACTGGTTCGACCCGACCTGCCCGGAATGCGCCGCGGAATGGCTCCGCCGGGCGGAAGCGTTGCGGGCGGAGCTGTCGCGGGCGCAGTCGTCGCAGGTTGAGCGGGTTTGGTGCGCGGTATGAGCCGGGTGACGGACATCGCCGGGCCGGGCGGGATTCTCGCCGGTGGAATGGGTCCGGTGCGTGGGGTGAGCCGGTTGGACGGCGTCGGGTTGGGCCGGTGGAGCGCGTCGGTGCGGTCCGGGGCGGGGCTGCTGCTGGTGGAGTGGGTTCGGTGCGTGCGGTGAGCCGGTCGGAAGGTGTGGCGTTGGGCCGGTCGGTGCGGTCCTGGGCTGGACTGTCGCCGGTGGGGTGGGTCCGGTGTCTGGCATGAGCCGGGTGGACGGTGGGGGTGTGGAGCCGGGTTCGTGGATTGCGAACGGGCTCGTACGCGCTCGCGGCATGGTGGGTGGTGCTGAGCCGGTGGTGCGGCGCAGAGCGGTGGCGCCCGCCTTCAGTGAGGTGGGGCCAGGTGGCCCGGCGCCCCGGACGGGGAAAGCGGTGTGGGCAGCTGGTCTGGTGCGTCGGGTGGGCAAAGCGGCAGCTGGCCCTGCGCGTCGGGTGGCGAAAGCGGTGAGGCCAGCTGGTCCGGCGCACCGGACGGGGAAAGTGGGTCGCGTCGGCGGGAGTGTGCGTGGGACCGGCTTGGTGACCAGGGCGGATCCTCCCCGCGATGGGTCGGATGTCGAGTCTGGAACCGCTCGGGTTGGTGGGCTCGAGAGGGCCTTCGGTGCGAGTATCCGATGAACCACCGACAGAACGGGACTCCCGCGGCACGGCCGACCGGGCCAGAGATCCTTGCGCGGATTCGGGACCTCCAAGCGTCCCTCGCCACGGATCTCGTGTTTCTTACCCGGGCGTTGGACGAACGTGCGCCGCGGCCTGATGTCGTTCGGGATCTTGGGGAGCGGATGCTCGATCTTGGGCGGGCGTTGGTCCGGCGGAGTGATCAGCTGAACGAAGCGGTGCTCACGAGTTTGCCTGCGCATGGGTGGCTGCCGCAGGTGGGTGGGCCGCGTGGGGTTGCTCGGGTGGCGCATCAGGTGGGGCGGCGGCCGTTGCGGTGTGGGCCCGTGTACCTCGGGTTGTGCGGGGCGGCGTGTTTTCCCGTCTATGGGCAGGATCCGCACGATCGCACGGCTCGGTACGTGCGGTGCGGGGAGTGCCAAGCCAAGGCGGGCGAGGAAGGGATGACGTGGGATTCGGGGCCGGAGTGAGCGCGGGGGTGAGGTGGGATCGGCGTGAGTGCAGGGGTGGCGCGGGTCCGGCGTGAGCGCAGGAGTGGAGCGGGGCCGGAGTGAACGGAGGGGTGAGGCAGGACCCGGGACCGGAGCGAACAGAGAAGCAGCCCGAGGTTCGCCGGGCGGAGTGGCGTCGTTTCCGGTTTGCTGGGGGGATGAGCGAGCACACCAGCACCGAGCGGCTCTTCCGGATTGCGATTGCGCTCAAAGGGCTTGACGGGGCGGTCCAGCTCGTCGGGGCGCTCATACTCGCCTTCGTGCCCTCTGCGGTGGTCACCGGGTTCGCGCACGCCGTCATCACGCGTGACCTGCTCGGCGACCCCTCCGGCACGCTCGCTCGGCACCTGCAGGTGGCTGCCGAGCATTTTGCTGCCGGGGGGACCAAGACGTTCGCCGTTGGTTATCTCTTGGCGCACGGCCTGGTGAAGCTCGGGCTGGTGTGGGCGCTCGCGCGGAAGTGGCTCCGCGCGTACCCCGTCGCGATGGTGGTGCTTGCAGCTTTCGTGGCTTACGAGATCTACCGCGCGATCGAGACGCACTCCATCGCACTGCCCTTCTTCGCACTGCTCGACGCTGTGATCATCCTCCTCGTCTACCGCGAATACCGGGCCCTCAAACGCGCTTGACGTCAGGCGGCTGCCGGAAATCGCTCCGTGACGATCGCCGTGACGTCCACCTCCGGTGGTTCCACGAAAAGCGCCGTTGCGTTGTCCCGGCCGCCCAGGGCGATGGCCGTGGCGACGAGAGCCGGCGCGCCGCGCGACGGGTCGGCCAGGATTTCGTCGATCGTGGCCGGTGGCAGCACCTTGTGTACCCCGTCGCTGGTGAGGAGCAGGCCGCTGCCCACCGTCTCCGTCGTACCGATCTCCTCCGGCTGCGTGGTGCGCACGCTCGTGGTGACCATGTGCTCCATCCGCGGCGAGTACGGCTGATGCCGCGATCGGAAGTACTCCGCCATCGTGTGGTCCACCGTGAGCTTGTGGATCATCGCCCCATCCCACGCGTACGCCCGCGCGTCGCCGACCCACGCGATCCGGTACCCGCCCGCGAACGGCATCGCGACCACCATCACCGCATCCCCGGTACCCCCCAGCTTCTGCAAAGCCCGCTGCGCGTTGAGGATCGCCGCCACCGGCCCGTCGGCGACCGGGGTGCGCGCCGCCGCGGCCGCTGCGACCTGGGCGGCCCGCCCGGCCGACGGATCGTCGCCGACCCCGTCGGCCAGCGCGAACGTGATCCCGGGCGCACCGGCGACCGCGTACGCGCTCACCGCGTCCGCATTCCGCTCGCGCGGCCCTTGCTCACTCGCGGTGTGCCAGCGTGGATATCCGGCCATCGTGACCTCCCGGGCGTTCGCTGCGGATAACTCTCCGTGCTTTCCAGAATGCGCCTCGATCCTGGGAACAGGCTGAGGATTTCCGGACTCACCGGGTGAGCTGGTAGACAGTTTCGCCACCCACCGTGGTCGCCGGGAAGTTCGCGGCCACCCACTCGGTGATTTCGCTCGAACCACCGGGCCCGCCGCCGCGTCCGCCGTCGACGTAGTAAGTCACCTGTCCCGCCGCGACGTACTGCTTGAACTGCTCCAGCGTCGGCGCCGGATCACCGCCGCTCCACCCGCCGATGCCGATCACCGGACGGCCACTCGCCAGTTCCAGGCTCGCCGCCGACTGGGACCCGGACGTCGCGGCCGCCCACTTCGTCGTGGTAGCCGCCAGAAGCCGCCCGACGGCCGCACTGGTCTCTTCCATCCGGACCTCGCCGGAGACCGGGCCGGAAACGGGGATGGAACCGTTGTGTGGCAAGGAAACCGTCGCAACTGTGTACCCGGAGCAGCCGAGACCGAACGCGACCACCGCCGCCAGCCCGCCGCGCGCCCCGGCGATCACCGCGGTACTCACCACCAACCCCAGCCCCACGATCACCCAGCGGAGCGCGGGAAACCAGTCCGGCGTGCGGTCGAGGAGGATGAACGCCCACCCGGCCGTCACCGCGATCATCGCGCCCAGCACCAACCTCGGCGCGACGTGCGCTCGCCCGCGCCACAACGCGTGCCCCGAGATCGCCACCACCGCGGCGATCGCCGGGGCGAGCTGCACCGAATAGTACGGGTGCACGATGCCGCTCATGAAGCTGAACACCAGCCCGGTCACGAGCAGCCAGCCGCCCCAGAGCACCAGCGACGCGCGGGTCCGGTCGGTCCGCGCGGCTCGCCGGGTGAACCACAGGCCCGCCACCAGCCCGATCAATGCGGCCGGGAGCAGCCAGGAGACCTCGGTGCCGAAACTCGCCCCGAACATCCGCCCGAGCCCCGGACTCCCGCCGAACGCGGTCCCGGCACCACCACCCAAGCCACCCGAGTCACCGCCTCCGGCCCCGACCATCCGGCCGAACCCCGAAACTCCGCCGAACGCGGGGTCGGCACCACCGGCCGGACCGAAACCACCCGAGCCCGCCCCGAAGATCCGGCTCAACCCGTTGTACCCCAACGCAAGTTCCAGCAGGCTGTTCCCGTCGGACCCGCCGACATACGGCCGCGATCCAGCCGGCCACAGCTCCACCAGCACCACGAACCAGCCCGCCGACACCACCACCGCGACCCCCGCGGCCAGCAGGTGCAGCAGCCGTTTCCCGAGCCCCGGCGGCGCCGCGATCAGGTACGCCAGCGCGAACGCAGGCAACACCAGAAACGCCTGTAGCATCTTCGTCAGAAATCCGAATCCGATTGCCACCCCGGCAAAAACCAGCCACCGCGGGCTCTCCAGTGCGCGCACTGTGCAATACGCACCGACGATCAGCAGCAAAGTGAGCAACGCGTCCGGGTTGTTGAACCGGAACATCAACGCGGCAACCGGTGTCAGCGCAAGGATCGCGCCCGCCAGCAACCCCGGCACCGGCCCGGAGACGCGGCGCACCGTCAGATACAGAACCCCGACCGATGCGACCCCCATCAACGCCTGCGGGGCAAGCACCGTGAAACTCGAGAACCCGAACAGCCGCGCGAAAGCCGTCCCGACCCACAGCGCCGCGGGCGGTTTGTCGACAGTGATCACATTCCCGGCGTCGAGCGAACCGAACAACCAGGCCTTAGCACTTTGCGTGCCCGCCTGCACGGCCGCGGCGTAGAACGAGTTGCCGTACCCGGATGCGGTCAGGTTCCAGAAATACAGCACGCCGGTCAGTGCCAGCAGGCCGGAGACAGCCGGGCGGACCCAGCGATCGGCAGTGCTCAAGACGACTCCTCGGGAGCGGTGCGACGCGGATTGAAGACCCAGCCGCGCAGCAGCAGGAAGCGCAGCACCGTGGCGGCGAGGTTCGCCGCCACGAGCACCACCGTCTCCAGCACGAGCCCGGGATTGTGCAGTAAGGCGAGCGACCCGCTGGTCAGCGCCAGTCCGAGGCCGAAGACCAGCAGCCCCTGGACCTGATGGCGGCCCACCCCGGCCCGCCCGCGCACGCCGAACGTCACCCGCCGGTTCACCGCGGTATTCCCGACGGCGGTGACCAGCAACGCAACGAAATTGGCCACCTGCGCGGACATCATCGTCCGCAGCAGCAGGAAAAGCAGCAGATACGCGACCGTGCTCGCGACCCCCACAGCCGCGAACCGCACGAGCTGCTTGACCAAGCCAGGCGACACGCCGGGCGCCTCCACTCCGATCGGTGCGCGGCCGAGCTGGTCGCGCAGCCGTCGTACGGGAATTTCGCCGGTGAGCGTCGCGCGAGTGACCCGCGCAATGCCGCGGAGATCCGCGGCGGCGGTCGCGAAAAGGTCGACGGACGACTGCGGATCGTCGACCCAATCCACCGGTACCTCGTGGATCCGCAGTCCTGCCCGCTGGGCGAGGACGAGCAGTTCGGTATCGAAGAACCAGCCGGTGTCGCGGACGTGGGGGAGCAGGGCACGGGCGACGTCGGCGCGGATCGCCTTGAATCCGCACTGCGCGTCGGAGAACCGTGCGGCGAGGGTGCCCCGCAGGATCAGGTTGTAGCAGCGGGAAATCAGCTCCCGTTTCGGTCCGCGCACCACCCGCGCGCCGCGGGCGAGACGGCTGCCGATCGCGACGTCCGAGTGTCCCGACAACAGCGGCGCGACCAGCGGGTCCAGCGCGGCGAGATCGGTCGACAGGTCAACGTCCATATAGGCCAGCACGGCAGCGTCCGAAGTGGACCAGACCGTCTGCAGTGCGCGGCCGCGGCCCTTCGCATCCAGGTGGTGTACCTCGACTTCGGGGAATTCCCGGGCTAACCGCGAAGCGACCGCAAGGGTTTCGTCGGTGCTCGCGTTGTCCGCGATGGTGATCCGATACAGGTACCCGGCGCGTGCGGCGAGATGCGCCCGCAGACGGCGCACACACGATTCGAGGTCGGTTTCCTCATTGTGGACCGGGATGACGACGTCCAGCACAGGCTCCGGACCACCGAGGCCGACCGGACTTCGGCGGGAGGCGGGGGCGTTCATGGCTTTACCGTCGCGGGCGCGGCTTTGGTCACCTTGTGGTGGCGCTGTGCCCCTGCTGTGCGATGGGCAGGCGCACCACGAACTCCGTCCGCCCCGGACGGCTGCGCACCTCGATCGTCCCCCGATGCGCAGCCAGCACGGCCGCCGCGATTGCCAGCCCCAGCCCGGTCGACCCGGCCGCGCGGGACCGAGACGAATCCCCGCGCGCGAAGCGTTCGAAGACCTGCAGCTGCGGCGGGATACCCGGGCCGTCGTCGACGACGGTCACCACCGCGCTGCCGTCCACCGCCCGCACGAGCGAGGTGACGACCGTGGTACCCGGCGGCGTATGCACCCGGGCGTTGGCAAGAAGATTGGCCAAGACCTGGTGCAGCCGCTGCACATCGCCGAGGACGAACACCGGCGTCGTAGGCAGCGAAAGACGCCAGAGGTGATCGGGACCGGCGACTCGGGCGTCACTCGCCACGTCCGCGACGAGCCGGGCCAGGTCGATCTCGGTGACGTCGAGCGGACGACCCGCGTCGAGGCGCGCGAGCAGCAACAGGTCTTCCACCAGCGTCGTCATCCGGTCGGCCTCGGACTCGATCCGGCTCATCGAGCGCGCGACGGCGGGCGGCGCGGCAGTCCGGGACCGTCCGGCCAGCTCGGCGTACCCACGGATCGCGGCAAGCGGCGTACGCAGCTCGTGACTGGCGTCAGCGACGAACCGGCGTACCCGCAACTCGCTCGCGTACCGGGCTTCGAGCGCCGACGACACGTGCCCGAGCATGTGGTTCAGTGCCGCCCCGACCTGGCCGACCTCCGTCCGCGGATCGGTGTCCTGGACCGGTACGCGCACCGACAGATCGACGTCACCCCGGTCCAGCGGCAGCTCGGCAACCTGCGCCGCGGTCTCGGCGACCCGTTCGAGCGGCCGCAGGGTGCGCCGCACCGCGAACGCGCCGAGGAACGCCGCCCCGGTCACCCCGGCCGCCGCCACGCCGAAGAGGATCAGCCCGACCGTCAGTAACGTCTGCTGCATCGGCTCCAGCGGCACGCCCGTCACCACCACGCCGCCCGGGATCGGAACCGCCGTGAGCCGGTAGTCACCGAGGTCGCCGACGCTGCGCGTGTACGCCCGGCCGTCGGCAGGGAGATCGTGCAGTACGGCGAGTTCCTCGGCGGTGAGCCGGACGCGCTGCCCATGCGGGGACAGCGAACCACCGTCGACCAGTTCGCCATCGGCGAAATGCGCATTGACGGTGCCCGCGCCTTGCCCTGGCGCGTCGAGCGGGTTGCCGGGCGGTCCGCCGCGAGTGGCGAAATCCAGCGCCCGGGTGGCCGCGGCGGACAGCTGGCTGTCGGTCTGCGACAGCAGGAAGGCCTTGAGCGCGAACTCGCTGACCACCCCGATCACCAGGCACACCAGCGACAGCAGCACGACGATCGAGATCGTCAGCTTCGCGCGCAGCGACCGCCGCCCCGGCCGGGCAGCCGCGATCCGCACGCGCAGGCTCATGTCCGAAGGGTGCGAGCCGACAGTGTGGGCCCGATGTGTGCTTCCTGTGAACCGGCTGTGGGGTTCAGCCGAGCGCCCGGGCGGCCGCCTCCGCCTGCCCGGCGTACGACCGTCCGAAAAGGACAGTGTGCACGAGCAGCGGGAACAGCTGGTGCAACGGAATCCGTTCCCGGTACCCGTCGGCCAGCGGGGCAGCCGAGTCGTACGCCGCCACGATCCGGTCCAGGTGGGGACAGCCGAAGAGGTGCAGCATCGCCAGGTCGGTCTCGCGATGTCCGCCGTGCGCCGCCGGGTCGATCAGCACGACGCCGTCCGCGCTCCACAGCACATTGCCGCTCCATAGATCCCCGTGCAGCCGCGCCGGCGGCTCAGCCGGGGTCAGTTCGGGAAACCGCGCACACGCCCGCTCGAACACCGCGGCGTCCACCAGCCCGGCGTCGGCCGCCATCCGGACATAAGGCAGTACCCGATGCTCCGCGTACCACTCCGGCCACGACGCGCCGGTCACATTCCGCATCGGCGCGGTCCCGATCCACGCGTCCACTGGGCCATCCGGGGGAGAGGAACCGAAGGACGGCGCTCCGGCGGCATGCAACCGGGCGAGGTCGTGGCCGAATTCTTCCGCCGCCGACACGCTCGGCGCGACCTCGGTGACCCGCTCCAGCACGAGCCAGCCGTCGTCCGCGCCGTACACCCGCGGCACCCGCGCGACACCGGACAGCCATCGCAACCCGGCGGCCTCGGCCCGCACCGGACCCCGTTTGACCACGACGTCGTGTCGCCGGTCGCCGTCGGTCAACGTCAGCTCACTCATCGTGCCGGTCCGGCCGGTGCGCACCACCTCGAACCCGGTGAGCCGCGCGGCCGCCGCGGCCGGACCTTCAGTGTGCTGCCCGGAAACCACGTCCGGCACGCTACGGGCGCCGGGGCACCTCCGCTGATCGGGACCGGTGCGCGAGGTGCCCCGCAGCCGGTCTCGTCACACCTCTGGCCTAGACTCGGACGTCCCGGTCAGCAGGTGACCGGGGCCGTCCCGATGGACTGCCCGCCCACATCGTTTACCGCTCGAGGAGAAGATCTTGAAGAGCACCGTCGAGCAGCTCAGCCCGACGCGAGTGAAGATCAATGTCGAGGTGCCGTTCGACGAGCTCAAGCCGAACTTCGACGCCGCGTACCGCAAGATCGCCCAGCAGGTGCGCGTACCCGGCTTCCGCCCCGGCAAGGTACCCGCTCGCGTCCTGGAAAGCCGGATCGGCCGCGCGCCGGTGCTCGACGAGGTCGTCAACGAGGCCATCCCGGCCAAGTACATCGAGGCCGTGCGCGCGGGCGAGGTCCGCACGCTCGGCCAGCCCGAGTTCGAGGTGACCAAGCTCGAGGACCGCGAGGTCCTGGAGTTCAGCGCCGAGGTCGACGTGCGCCCGGAGATCGAGCTGCCCGACCTCGAAGGCATCGAGGTCAGCGTCGACGACGTCGAGACCACCGACGAGGAGGTCGCCGAGCAGCTCGACGAGCTGCGCGCCCGCTTCGGCACCCTCACCGGCGTCGAGCGTCCGGCCGAGAACGGCGACTTCGTGTCCGTCGACCTGTCGGCGAGCGTCGACGGCAAGCCGGTCGAGGAGGCCTCCACCACCGGCCTCTCCTACGAGATCGGCTCCGGCCAGCTCGTGGACGGCATCGACGACGCGATCGTCGGCGCGAACGCAGGCGACACCCGGACGTTCACCACCAAGCTGGTCGCGGGCGAGTTCGCCGGCCAGGACGCCGAGGTCACGGTCACCGTGCAGTCGGTCAAGCAGCGCGAGCTGCCCGAGGCCGACGACGAGTTCGCCCAGCTCGCGAGCGAGTTCGACACGATCGACGAGCTCCGCGCCGACCTGCGCGAGCGGCTCGGCCGGGTCAAGCGGATGCAGCAGGGCGTCCAGGCCCGCGACAAGGTCCTCGAGATCCTGCTCGAGCGCACCGAGGTGCCGATCCCGGAGAAGGTGCTCGAGTCCGAGATCGAGAACCGCAAGCACGACGCGGTGCACCCGTACGACCACGACGAGGACCAGTTCGCCAAGGCGCTCGAGGCCGAGGGCCGCACCCTCGACGAGTTCAACGCCGAGGTGAAGGAAGAGTCGGAGAAGGCCGTCCGTACGCAGCTGCTGCTGGACACCATCGCCGACAAGGAGCAGACGTCGGTCAACGACGGCGAGCTCACCGAGCGGATCATCTACCAGGCGCAGCGCTTCGGCGTCAGCCCCGACGAGTACGTGCAGCGGGCCCAGCAGTCGGGCCAGCTCACCGCCATCTACGCGGACGTCCGCCGCGGCAAGGCGCTTGCGTCGGTGGTGCGCGGCACCACGGTGAAGGACGCTTCGGGGGCCGAGGTCGACCTCACCGAGCTCTTCGGCGCGGACGAGGAAGCGCCCGCAGAGGAGACCGAGGTCACGGAATCCGCTGTGGAATCCGGCAAGGAAGCAGCCAAGACCCCCGCGGAGTGAAGCTCTGAGCGAACTTGGGCGGTGTCAGGCATTCTGCACCGCCCGAGTTCGTTAGGGTCGAAAGCAAGATCTCCGAACACGACAGCGGCGGACGCGGCCAGTGCGATCCGCCGCCGGTGAAAAGGCAGGCACACGTGAAGCAGCACATGCCCGAGGGGCGCACCGGCACCGCGGGGCTCAACCTCACCGACTCGGTGTTCGAGCGGTTGCTCCAGGAGCGGATCGTCGTACTCGGCTCCGAGGTCAACGACGAGGTCGCCAACCGGCTCACCGCGCAGCTCCTCCTGCTCGACGCGGACGACTCCGAGTCCGACATCCGGTTCTACATCAACTCGCCGGGTGGCTCGGTCACCGCCGGGTTCGCCATCTACGACACGATGCAGCTCATCAAGCCCGACGTGGCCACCTACGCGATGGGCATGGCGGCGTCGATGGGGCAGTTCCTGCTCTCGTCGGGCACCCCCGGCAAGCGCTACGCGCTCCCGCACGCACGCATCCTCATGCACCAGCCGTCCGCGGGGGTCGGCGGCACCGCGTCCGACATCGCCATCCAGGCCGACCTGTTCAACAAGTGGAAGCAGGAGCTCGCGAAGATCACCGCGGAGCAGACCGGGCAGACCACCGAGCAGATCATCGCCGACGGCGACCGCGACCGCTGGTTCACCGCGCAGGAGGCGAAGGACTACGGCTTCGTCGACCACGTCCTGACCCGCGACAGTGGCCTGAACTCCAGTAACTGAGCCCGAAGCACACAGGAGAGCATCATGAGCAACTTCCGGCTCCCGGGTGACTTCCGGGCCCCGCAAACCCCCCAGTCGCGGTACATCCTTCCCTCGTACGTCGAGCGCACCAGCTACGGCGTGAAGGAGTCCAACCCGTACAACAAGCTGTACGAGGAGCGGACGATCTTCCTCGGCGTGCAGGTGGACGACGCGTCGGCCAACGACGTGATGGCCCAGCTGCTGCACCTCGAGCACGAGGACCCGGACCGCGACATCAGCATCTACATCAACTCCCCCGGCGGGTCGTTCACGTCGCTGATGGCGATCTACGACACGATGCAGTACATCCGCCCGGACATCTCCACCGTGTGCCTCGGCCAGGCCGCCTCGGCCGCCGCGGTGCTGCTGGCGGCGGGCACGCCGGGCAAGCGCATGGCGCTGCCGAACGCGCGCGTGCTCATCCACCAGCCGGCCACCGAGGGTACCTACGGGCAGGTCTCGGACCTGGAGATCCAGGCCAACGAGATCCAGCGCGTGCGCCGCCAGATGGAGGTCATCCTGGCCAAGCACACGAACAAGGAGCCCGACCAGATCAAGGCCGACATCGAGCGGGACAAGATCCTCACCGCCGACGAGGCCAAGGCCTACGGCCTGATCGACGAGGTCCTCCCGTACCGGAAGGCCTCGGCGAACTGACGGCGACGGGCCGGTGCGCGCCGAATCCGCGACGCGCCCCGGCCCCCTGGTCTAACCTCGGGCATCGACGTGCCCGGAACGGGCCGGGTGCTCCCGCTCGCGGCATCGGGCGGGTACCGTCAGTGGCAATGCGTGTGTCGGCCCAGGGCTTGCCCGGCAGGACCGGGGCCGCGAGAGAGTGCAGGTGCGCCCCGCGCACCGGAGGGGACGAGGTCAACGGCCATGGCACGGATCGGTGACGGCGGCGACCTGCTGAAGTGTTCTTTCTGCGGCAAGAGCCAGAAGCAGGTGAAGAAGCTCATTGCCGGCCCCGGGGTCTACATCTGCGATGAGTGCATCGATCTCTGCAACGAGATCATCGAGGAGGAGCTGGCCGAGGCAGGCGAGGTCAAGCTCGACGAGCTGCCCAAGCCCGCCGACATCCACGAGTTCCTCGAGCAGTACATCATCGGCCAGGACGAGGCCAAGAAAACCCTCGCCGTCGCGGTGTACAACCACTACAAGCGCATCCAGGCCGACGACAAGTCCGGGCCCAAGGACTCCAAGGACGAGCCGGTCGAGCTCGCGAAGTCCAACATCCTGATGCTCGGCCCCACCGGCTGCGGCAAGACCTACCTCGCGCAGACCCTCGCCAAGCTGCTCAACGTCCCGTTCGCGATCGCGGACGCCACGGCCCTCACCGAGGCCGGGTACGTCGGCGAGGACGTCGAGAACATCCTGCTCAAGCTCATCCAGGCGGCCGACTACGACGTCAAGCGCGCCGAGACGGGCATCATCTACATCGACGAGGTCGACAAGATCGCCCGCAAGAGCGAGAACCCGTCGATCACCCGCGACGTGTCCGGCGAGGGCGTGCAGCAGGCGCTGCTGAAGATCCTGGAGGGCACCACCGCGTCGGTACCGCCCCAGGGCGGGCGCAAGCATCCGCACCAGGAGTTCATCCAGATCGACACCACGAACGTGCTCTTCATCGTCGCGGGTGCGTTCGCCGGGCTGGAGAAGATCATCAACGAGCGGGTCGGCAAGCGCGGCCTCGGCTTCGGCGCGGAGATCCGCACCAAGGCCGAGATCGAGGGCAGCGACGTGTTCTCCGAGACGATGCCCGAGGACCTGATCAAGTTCGGCCTGATCCCGGAGTTCATCGGGCGGCTCCCGGTGGTCGCCACGGTGAACCACCTCGACAAGGAGTCGCTCGTCTCCATCCTGACGCAGCCGCGCAACGCGCTGGTGAAGCAGTACAAGAAGCTCTTCGAGATGGACAACGTCGAGCTGGAGTTCACCAAGACCGCGCTCGAGGCCATCGCCGACCAGGCCGTCCTGCGCGGCACCGGCGCCCGCGGCCTGCGCGCGATCATGGAAGAAGTCCTCCAGCCGGTGATGTACGACATCCCGAGCCGCGACGACGTCGCCAAGGTCGTGATCACCGAGCAGACCGTCCGCGAGAACGTCAACCCCACGATCGTGGCCCGGCAGCCGTCGCGCCGGACCCGCAGCGAGCGCGGCGAGAAGTCGGCCTGACCGGGCGCCGTTCGCGCGGCGCGGGGCAGGCTTAGCAGGAGTCGGCTGCGAGGGCGTCCGCGGCAGGCGCGATAATGGACAGGATGACAACCGTGCCGCTGACCGCACCCCCGGGGGACGAGACTGCCGACCCCGGCGAAGCGGTCCCTGCCGAACCTGCCGCGGAGCCCGCGCCGCCGGTCGGCATCCTGGAGCTGAGCGAACGAGTGGTCGCGTCGGTACTGACGCGGTTCCCGTGGATCTTCCGCGCGTCGGAGATCCTGCTGGCGGTGTGCACGCTGGTGTGCTTGGTCGCGGTCGGTACCCGGCTGTCGGCGTTGCCGCTGACCCCGATCCCGCTTTTCGTGGTGGCGTGGCTCTTCCTGCGCCGCCTCCGCGCCGCCGAGACCCGGGCCCGCCAGCTGCGCTGGTCGGTGCTCACGGCACTGGCCGCGATGGTCGGCTTCTGGCTCATCTCGGTGATGGGGCGCTGGCTCTCCGTCTCCTGAGCCGCTCCACTGTGGACGGTGTCACGCCTTGGGCAGCGCGTGCTTTCCGAGGAAATCGACCATGTTCGGCACGAGTGCGCTCCTGGGGGAGGCCACCGCCAGCCGGGGGTGAAGGTGACCCCTGCCGAGCCGATTGGGCGAGCGGCCGCTGGTGATCTCGACCCGGCTTTCGTGGTGACGTAGTCGTTCCTGCGCGCGGGCCCCCGGGCTCGGGCGATGCGCCGCGTGCCGTGTCACGCCTTGGGCAGCGCGTGCTTTCCCAGAAAGCCCACCATGCTCGGCACCACCGTGCGGAAGAACGTGTCGCTGTGCTTCCCGTGTGCGGTGTACCCGATCGCCGGGTGGGCTTCGGCGATGTAGCGGCGGACGCCGGTGATGAAGTTGTCCTCGGTGCCGCAGTACAGCGCCGTCGGGATGCCTTGCAGTGCATCGAGATGGCGGAGCGGGTCCAGGGACGTCCAGTCCGTCTGGCCGGTGAAGATGCGGCGCTTCGCCATGTCCGGCCACGACGTGAGCAGCGCCGGGGCGATCGCGGCGATCGCGGCCGGGGACTGACGGCGTTCGGCTCGGCGGCGGGCGTACACGAGCGTTCCGAAGCCGCCCATCGACACTCCGGCGCACGCGAAGGGCAGGCCGTCCGGGTCGCCGAAACCGCGGGCCTTCAGCCACTGCGGGACTTCCTCCAGCAGCATCGCCATCGGGTCGTCGCCGGGGCGGACCTGGTGCCAGTAGTTGTCGCCGCCATCCACCGCGACGTAGCCGTACGCGGGCACTGCCTTGCGTGCCACGTCGCTGCCGAGCTGTTTCAGCAATCCGCTCGGCGCGGCGCTGCGGGCGTTGCCGTGGAGGCCGTGCAGCATCAGCGACATCGGCAGGCCGCGCGGCGGCTTCTTGCTGGGCAGCAGGAAAACCAGGTCGACCTCGCGTCCGCGCGCGGCCGAGTACACGCGCTCCACGCGCATGCTGCCGAGCTGCGTGACCGGAGTGGACGACGCGACGCCCGCGGCTCGCTGCAATGCCTGGTTGAACGGGATGACCCCGGTCGCGGAGCCGGCCGCGAGCCCGGCGACGCCGAGGCCCGAGGCACCCGCGATCAGCAAAGACCGGCGGCTCACTCGCCGCCGGCCGCCGGTTGGCCCGTTCACCTGGCTTCCCTCACCCACACAGCCTAAGACGTGCGGGAACGTTGAAAAGTTGCCTGGAAAGATCTTCACTCGGTCGTTGTGACGCGTGCCTCGCCGGCGGAGGCGCGCGCGGCGGCAGGCGAGTCGCCGAGGCCGACGACCAGCGTGATGGCGAGCGGCGTCAGTACGTCCGCCACGGCGTGGTCACCGGGCCCGAAATGGCCGTTGAGCTCGAGGGTCACGAACCCGTGCACGGCGCTCCACACCTGCGCCGCGGCGGAGAGCGCGTCGCCGGTGATCCGCCCGGCCGCGACGGCCCGCTCGGTTGCGGCGAGGACCATCCGGAACGCGGCCGCCGCCTCGCTCCGGTCTTCCGACCGGATTGCGTCGGCGACGCTGCCCTTCTGTGCACCCACGTGCCGGAACATGAGCGAGAACAGTTCCGGATGCGCTGCCGCGCTCTCCCGGTAGGCGAGCGCCATGGACAGCAGGTCGGCCACCGGGTCGGCGGTGCGCTCGATCCGGTCGATGCACGCACTCAGCCGGCGAAATCCTTCCTGGGCAACGGCATCGGTGAGCGCGGCCATCCCGCCGAAGTGCGTGTACACGGCCATGGTGGACGCCCCGACCTCGGCCGCCAGCTTGCGGGCCTGGAGTGCGTCGGGCCCGCCTTCGGCGAGCAGCCGGATCGCCGCCGTCACCAGCTGTGCCCGCACCTCGTTGCCCCGCGTTGTCCCGCTCATGCTTGCCAGTATCGCATAACCCTGTTATACCAGGACTCATAACCATGTTATGGAGGAGTCATGGCCAACCCGTACCTGGAGAGCAACGTCGCGCCGATCGAACGCGAGTACACGAGCACCCGGCTGGAGGTGACCGGGGAGCTGCCCGGGTACCTCGACGGCCGGTACCTGCGCAACGGGCCGAACCCGCTGGAGCCGGACCCGGAGAAATACCACTGGTTCATGGGCGACGGCATGGTGCACGGCGTCCGGCTTCGCGACGGCCGGGCCGAGTGGTATCGCAACCGCTGGATCCGCACCCCGTACGTCGCCGGGATGCTGGGCGAAGGCCCCCGGGTGCCCCGCACCATGGTCGGCGCCAACACCCACGTGATCGAGCACGCCGGGCGCACGCTCGCGCTCGTCGAAGGCGGGATGCCGCAGTGGGAGCTGACCGAGGAGCTCGACACGGTGGGCCTGTGCGACTTCGACGGCACGTTGCCCGGCGGCGGGTACACCGCGCACCCGAAGCGGGACCCGAAGACCGGGGAACTGCATGCCGTGTCGGTCAACCCTGGTTTCGGGAACAAGGTGCAGTACAGCGTCGTCGGCGCCGACGGCCGGGTCCGGCGGCTCGAGGACATCGAGGTGACCGGGCAGCCGATCATGCACGAGCTGTCGCTCACCGAACGGTATGTGGTGTTCTACGACCTGCCGGTGAATCTGGTCATCCGCAGCGACTTCACCCTGGATTCCATGCCCGCCGAGTGGAATCCGGACTACCCGCCGCGGGTCGGCGTGATGCCGCGCGAGGGCGGGAACAGCGACGTCCGGTGGTTCGACGTCGAGCCGTGCTTCGTGTACCACGCGCTGAACGCTTACGACGACGGCGATCGCGTCGTGCTCGACGTGGTGCGGCACGAGACGGTGCTCAACCGGAGCAAGATCGCTCCCGGCGACGGCGAGACGACGGTCGACCGGTGGACGATCGACCTCGTCGCGGGGAAGGTCGTCGAGGAGCGGCTCGACGACAACGGGCAGGAGCTCCCGCGGATCGACGAGCGGCGCGTGAGCCTCCCGCACCGCTACGGCTACACGACCGCCACCGACGCCGCCACTCTGCCGACCGGCAAGCTGTACAAGCACGACGTCGTCAACCGCTCGGTGCAGACGCATCGATTCGGCTCCGGCCGGGAGCCGGGGGAGTTCGTGTTCGTGCCGTCCGGAGTGGACGCGGCCGAGGACGACGGCGTGCTGATGGGCTTCGTGTACGACGCGACCGCGGCGCACAGCGACCTCGTGCTGCTCGACGCGGCGAGCCTCGAGACGGTCGCCGAGGTGCACCTGCCGGTCCGGGTGCCGCACGGGTTCCACGGCAGCTGGCTGCCGAAGCTGGCCTAGCTACGTCAGCAGGCGCTGGTCCCCGGTGTAGAGATTCATGCTGTCCCCGCGCAGGAAACCGATCAGCGTCATGCCGTTCTCCTCGGCCAGCTCCGCCGCGAGCGACGACGGCGCGGACACTGCGGCGAGCAGTCCGATCCCGGCCATCGCGGCCTTCTGCACCAGCTCGAACGAGGCGCGGCCGGAGACCAGCAGCCCCAGATCGGGAGCCGGGATCCGGCCCGCCTGCAGAGCCCAGCCGAGCACCTTGTCCACCGCGTTGTGCCGTCCGACGTCCTCGCGGACCGTCACCAGTTCACCGTCCGCGGTGAACAGTGCGGCGGCATGCAGGCCGCCGGTGGCGGAGAACACCTTTTGCTGTTCCCGCAACCGATCCGGCAGCCGGGAGAGGACCTCGGACTTCACCGTGAACGTCGAGTCCGCGGGGGAGAACCGGCTGCGCAGCTTCACCGCGTCGAGCGCGGCTTTGCCGCAGACCCCGCACGAGGAGGTGGTGTAGAAGTTGCGCTCGACGCCGGTGTCCGGCGGGGCGACCCCGTCGGCGAGCGTCACGTCGAGCACGTTGTAGGTGTTGCGGCCCTGGTCGTCGACGCCGTCGCAGTAGCGCGCCACGGCGATGTCCTCGCGCGAGCCCAGCACGCCTTCCGAGAGCAGGAAGCCGTGCGCGAGTTCGACGTCGTGCCCGGGCGTGCGCATGGTCACCGCGAGCGCCTTCCCGCCGACCCGCAGCTCCAGCGGTTCCTCGGCGGCCAGCGAGTCCGGACGGCGCCGCTCGCCGGCCGCGGAGATCCGCCGCACCGGCCGCCGTACCGTCACCCTGCCCATCGGTTCCCTCTTTCGTCGTCGGCCGGACCGGACATCCGACAATTCGATACTGCATCGGCGAGGATTTGGTAATACATTCCCAGCATCCCGTCCCGGTTGGGAGGAGTCCGCCGATGGCCGTCCCCGCTTTCCTCGCCCGTTCCCGTATCGTCGCACCGCCCGGCTGGACCCGCTGGCTCGTGCCGCCCGCTGCGCTGTCCATCCATCTCTCGATCGGCCAAGCCTACGCGTGGAGCGTTTTCAAGACGCCGCTGGAGAAGACCCTGCACCTGTCCGGCACCGAGTCCGGGCTGCCGTTCCAGCTCGGCATCGTGATGCTCGGGCTGTCCGCGGCGTTCGGCGGGACGCTGGTGGAGCGCAACGGCCCGCGCTGGGCGATGACCGTGGCCACGGTGTGTTTCTCCACCGGCTTCCTGCTGGCCGCGCTCGGCGTGGCGACCGGGCAGTTCTGGCTCGTGGTGGCCGGGTACGGCGGGGTCGGCGGGATCGGCCTCGGCATCGGGTACATCTCGCCGGTGTCGACGCTGATCAAATGGTTCCCGGACCGGCCGGGCATGGCCACCGGGATCGCGATCATGGGCTTCGGCGGCGGGGCGCTGATCGCGTCACCGTGGTCGTCGGCGATGCTCGGCAGTACTCCGACGACGGGCGACATTGCTGTCGCATTTCTCGTGCACGGGCTCGTGTACGCGGTGTTCATGACGATGGGCGTGCTGATCGTGCGCGTGCCCGCGGACGGCTGGCGTCCCGCTGGCTGGGAACCGACGGCCGGCGCGGTCAAACCGCTGGTGTCCACGGGGAACGTGTCCGCGGCGAATGCGCTCAAGACGCCGCAGTTCTGGTGCCTGTGGATCGTGTTGTGCCTCAATGTGACGGCGGGGATCGGGATCCTGGAAAAGGCGTCGCCGATGATCCGCGACTTCTTCGCCCACACTGCGACGCCGGTGAGCGTCCCGTCCGCGGCCGGGTTCGTCGCGCTGCTCTCGCTCACCAACATGCTCGGCCGGTTCGTGTGGTCGTCCACCTCGGACCTGGTGGGGCGCAAGAACATCTACCGGTTCTACCTCGGCGTCGGCGCACTGCTGTACCTGGTGATCGCGCTGACCACGAACTCGTCGAAACTCGTGTTCGTCCTGTGCGCGATGCTGATCCTTTCGTTCTACGGCGGCGGGTTCGCCACGCTTCCGGCGTATCTCAAGGATCTCTTCGGCACCTACCAGGTCGGCGCGATCCACGGCCGCCTGCTCACCGCGTGGTCCGCGGCGGGCGTGCTCGGGCCGCTGATCATCGACGGCATCGCCGACAGTGAGAAGGCGGCCGGCAAGGCCGGGCCGGACCTGTACGCGCTGTCGTTCTGGATCATGATCGGCCTGCTGGTGGTCGGGTTCGTCGCCAACGAATGCGTGCGCCCGGTCAAGGAGAAGTACCACGAACCGGTGGACCGGACTGCGGTCGGGAGTGAGGCGTGATGGGCGGCCGTACTGCCTTGCTGGTGATCGCGTGGCTGTGGGTGCTGGCGCCGTTCGCGTACGGGGTGGTCGAGCTGGTGCGGAAGGTGGTCGTCCTGTTCGGCGGGTGAGTGCTGGACAAATGGTCAAGAGTCGTTGACCATTGGAGCGTGACTGGGGAAGACGACGCGGGCTATGTCCCGCCGGAGGAAGCCGTCCACATCCGCACCACCGAGCAGCTGCGTGCGGTCAACAACCTCGTCCGGCACCGGGTGCTGGCCGTGCTGCGCGACGGGCCCGCGACGATCACGCAGATCGCCGACCGGCTCGACCTGGCGAAAGGCAGTTCGAGCTACCACGTGCGGGTGCTGGAGCGGGCCGGGCTCGTGCACGTGGTGCGCACGCGGCAGGTGCGCGGGGTGATCGAGCGGTACTACGCGCACGTCGCGCGGCGGATCGACCTGCCCGAGCCGGTCGGGGGAGAGCGGGATGTGCTGTTGCAGCACGCAGTCGCCGATCTTGCGACCGCGCCCGACGACGCGCCGCGGTACGTCCGGATGCAGCACACCCGGCTGGCCGACGCGCAGTTCGCGGAGTTCGAGCGCCGGCTGGGCGAACTGCTCGACGAGCTGCGGGACGCGCGGGACGCCGATGCCCCGGCGGCCACCGTCGCGGTCGCGTTCTTCCGGCCGGGGCCCGGAGCCGCCAGATGATGCCACGCGCGTTCCGTCGCTTGTGGTCAGCCGCCACGATCAGCTCCCTCGGTGATGGTGCGTACCAGGCGGCGTTGCCGTTGCTGGCCTTGCTGCTGGATCGCGACCCGATGGTGGTCAGCATGGTCACCGTGGCGATGCTCGCGCCGTTCCCGCTGGCCGGGTTGTTCGCCGGAGCCCTCGTGGACCGGTGGGACCGGCGCCGCACGATGTGGACCGCCGACATCATACGGGCGGCGCTGCTGGTCCTCACGGTGGCTGCGGGTGCGTTGGGCTGGCTCAGTATTCCGGTCCTGCTCGTGGTCGCGTTCCTGCTCGGCACCGGGCAGCTGTTCTTCGACACCGCCGCGCAGGCGTACCTGCCGGACCTCCTGACTCGCGACCAGACCTTGCTCCGCCGCGCCAACGGGTACCTGCGCGGGGCCTCGACCGCGGCAGGCCACTTCGCCGGACCGCCGGTCGGCAGCTTCCTTTTTTCGCTGGGGCGGACGCTTCCGTTCGGCGTGAACGCCCTGACGTACGTCGCCAGTGCCGTGTTGATCCGGACGTTGCCGCATGCACCGGTGCCCGCGCGCGAACCGGGTCGCTCGGTGTGGGCCGACGCGAAGGAGGGTTTCGCTTACGTGGTAAGGGATCGGCTGCTGCTCGGCCTGGCATTGCGGCCCGCGGTGGGCAATCTGGCGTACGGTGCGTGCGGGGCGGTGCTGGTGGTGTTCGCCCACGACGCCCTGGCGTTGGCGCCCGCCGGGTACGGATTCCTGCTGGCCGCGGAAGCCGTCGGCGGTTTGGCCGGCGCGATGGTGCTGGTCGGGCCGGTGGAGGACTGGCTGGGCACGGGCACCGCGCTCACCGTGACCGCAGTGGTGGAGGGCGGCGCAGTGCTGGCGTTCGGCCTCGCCCGCGACCCGTGGTTCGCCGGCGCGATGTTCGCGGTGTGCGGCTGCGGTATGGCGATGACGATGGTGCTGGGCAGCTCGCTGCGGCAGGTCGTGGTACCCGCGCGCTTGCTTGGCCGGGTGGTCGCGGCGTCCCGCCTGGTCAGCGCGTCGGCCTCCCCGGTGGGCGCCGCATTGGGGGGTTGGCTGGCCGCTACGGCGGGCGTGCGGGTGCCGTATGTGGCGGCGTCGGTGGTGCTGGTGCTGATGACCGTGGTGACGATGAGCATGACGAGCAACCGGCGGATCGAGGCTGCGTTGGCGGTCAGCGTAGTTCGGTGAGCAGGCTTTCCCGGGCTGTGTGGACGTGTTCCTCCGCTACCCGGCCCAGCCGGTCGCGGTCGCCTGCCCGGATCAGCTCGGCGAGTTCCCGGTGTTCGGCAACCACTCGGGCGCGGTAGTGCTCGTGGCCGAGTGAAACCCGTTGCAGTTGGAACAGGAACACTTGTGACCGCACGGCATGCCACGCTTCGGTCAGGCGGCCGTTGCCCGCCGCGGCGTACACGCGGTCGTGGAATGCGATGTCCAACGCCAGCAGTCGGGGGCCGTCCGCGTTCTCGAGGACCGCGGTGGCCAGGTCGGCGACCAACGCGTCGAGCTCGTCCAGATCCACTTGTGTTGCGGTGGTGCGCGCGGTGATCGCGGCGAGGCGGTCCAGGGCGGCGCGGACGGAGTAGACCTCGTCGACGTCCTCGGCTGTCACGTCGACCACCGTGGTCGGCCGGTGCCAGCCGCCTCGGATGAGGCCTTCTCGGGCGAGCACGGCCAGGCCCTCGCGTACCGAGCCGCGGCTGACCTCGAGCGACGCCGCCAGTTCGACCTCGCGCAGCGGCGCGCCGGGCCGGAAGTGGCCGGCGAAGATCGCGTCGCGTACTCGGTCCGCGGCCTCGTCGGCGAGCCCGCGGCGGGCCGCCTTCCTCAGCGGGGTGACTTCCACCGGCTAATGTTGACATTTGGACATCGGGCAGTCAACGTGGGGTTTCCGGTCCCCGAGCTGCAGGAGTGTCCATGGCTGTCCGGCCTGCCTTCCACCTGGCGATTCCGGTCGACGATCTGTCCCGCGCCCGTGCGTTCTACGGCGGCGTGCTCGGCCTGCCGGAAGGGCGGTCGGCGGACGCGTGGGTCGATTGGGACTTCCACGGTCACCAGGTCGTCACGCACGTCGTCGCGGGTGCTCGCGCGGAGGCGGGCCGCAACCCGGTCGACGGGCACGACGTGCCGGTGCCGCATTTCGGGCTGGTCCTCGACGTCGACGGGTTCCACGAGCTGGCCGGGCGGCTGCGCGCCGCAGGCACGGAGTTCGTCATCGAGCCCTACCGGCGGTTCCCCGGTGAGCCGGGGGAGCAGTGGACCATGTTCCTGCACGATCCGGCCGGGAATGCGCTGGAGTTCAAGGCATTTCGCGACGAGACGCAGTTGTTCGCGAAATGAACGTCCTCGTCACGGGTGCCTCGCGCGGGATCGGCCGCGCCATCGCGGTCGCCTTCGCCACCCGGGGTGACCGGATCGCCGTCCACTGTGGATCCAACCGCGAGGCGGCGCGCGAGACGCTGGAGGCGCTGCCCGGGTCGGGGCACGTGCTCGTGTCCGGCGATCTCGGCAACCCCGAAGCGGCGCAATGGATTGCCGACGTCGCCGAGGAGCAGCTCGGCGGTGTCGACGTGCTGGTGAACAACGCCGCGATCGGCACCACGCCGGAAACGCGGACGCCGCTGGCCGAAGTGTCCTATGCGGACTGGCAGCAGGTGTGGCGGCGCACGCTCGACGTGAACCTCCTCGGCGCGGCCAACGTCGCCTTCCATGTCGCCCGCCACCTCATCGCCCGCGGCGCGCCCGGCCGGATCGTGAACGTCGGGTCGCGCGGGGCGTTTCGCGGCGAGCCCGAGTACCCGGCGTACGGCGCTAGCAAGGCCGCGCTCCACGCGCTCGGCCAGTCGCTCGCGGTCGAACTGGCGCCGCACGGCATCTCGGTCACCTCGGTCGCGCCGGGGTTCACCGCCACCGAGCGCGTGGCAGGCCGGGTCACCGACGAGGTCCGGCGGCAGAGCCCGTTCGGCCGGGTCGCCGAGCCGGAGGAAATCGCCGAGGCCGTGGTGTTCCTGGCTTCGGCGGAGGCGACCTGGACGTCCGGCGCGATCCTCGACGTGAACGGCGCGTCCTACCTCCGCTGAACTGTGATCTGGACCACTCGTGCAGCAGGCCGGGGTGCCCGGACGTCCAGAGGGGCGTGCGGATTGCAGGGAAAGTCGTCGTGGCCGCGCTCGCGCTGGTCGTGTTCGCCGGAACGGCTTACGGGTACTCGACGCTGAGCGCGCTCGACGACGTCACGCGCAGCAACGTGATCGGGGCCGGCTCCGGTCCGGGCGAACAACCGGCCGACGGCGCGGTCGACATCCTGCTCGTCGGCCGCGACTCCCGCACCGATGCGCAAGGCAATCCGCTGCCCCAGGACGTGCTCGACGAACTGCGGGCGGGAGCCAACGGCGACGACCTCACCGACACGCTGATCGTGCTGCGGATTCCGAACGGGCAGCAGGAGGTGAAGGGGTTTTCCGTCCCGCGTGACGCGTATGTGTCCCTGCCGGGCGGGAAGACCAAGATCAACGCCGCGTTCGGGCAGGCGAAAGCGGCGGAGGCGCAGAAGCTGCGTACGAGTGGCGAGACCGGCAAGAACAAGATCGAACAGGACTCGCTGACCGCCGGACGGCGCGCGACCCGGCAGGCGGTCGAGGACCTCACCGGCGTCACCATCGATCACTACGCCGAGGTGAACCTGCTGAGCTTCTACGAGATCAGCAAGGCCGTCGGCGGCGTCGAGGTGTGCTTGAACCACGCCACGAGCGACCCGGATTCCGGCGCGGACTTCGAGGCCGGGAAACAGAAGATCTCCGGCGGCGACGCGCTCGCGTTCGTCCGGCAGCGCAAGAACCTGCCCCGCAGCGACCTCGACCGGGTGCGCCGCCAGCAGGTCTTCCTCGCCGCGCTGGCGCACCAGGTGCTGTCCGCGGGTACGCTCGCCGACCCGGGCAAGCTGAGCGATCTCATTGCGGCGGTGAAGAAATCCGTGGTCCTGGACCAGTCGTGGGACCTGCTCGACTTCGTCGGGCGGATGCGTGGAGTGTCCGGCGGCGGGATCGAGTTCGCCACGATCCCGGTGCTGGACCCGGACTATCGCTACGACCCGGCCGACCGCCGCAAGACCGCGGTACGCGTGGATCCCGCGCAGGTCAAGGCTTTCGCCGCCGAGCTGATCGGCGCGCCCGCGAAAGCCGCCGGGAAGGCCACAGTGGACGTCTCGAACGCGGGTGGCGTTTCCGGGCTCGCGTCCCGGGTGGCGGACACGTTGAAGGGCAAGGGGTTCACCCCGGGTGCCACCGGCAATGCAGCCCCGCAGCGGACCTCGGTGGTGCGGTACCCGGCCGCGCTGGCCGCGGAAGGCGCCGCGGTGGCGAAGGAGCTGGGCGGACTGTCCACTGTGGAGTCCGCAGACGTTCCCGCCGGGCACATCCAGGTGGTGCTCGGCAAGGTCTACGCCGGACCCGGGGTGTCCGGCGGCGGCTCGGCGGCCGGGACCGTGCTGCGCGCCGACCAGCCGGTGACCTCGGCGGGCGACAACTGCGTCGACTGAGTGACGGCCATCCGGGGGTGTTCATTTTCCGCACACCCCGGCTCGGGCGACGGCGGCCATACTGGGTCCTGACCAGGCAGTGCGGCCGGTCCCGGCCGCCGACCCGCGATCGTTGGAGTTGCTGTGAGCCGTCTGCGTTTCGGCGCCTTCCTGGCGCCCTTCCACAAGCCAGGGCAGAATCCGGCGCTGGCCCTGCAGCGTGACCTCGAGCTGATCGAGCATCTCGACCGGCTGGGGTACGACGAAGCGTGGCTCGGGGAGCACCACTCCGCCGGGTCCGAGATCATCGCCTCGCCGGAGATCTTCATCGCCGCGGCGGCCGAGCGCACCCGGCAGATCAAGCTGGGTACCGGCGTCACGTCGATCGCGTACCACAACCCGCTGTGGGTGGCCGACCGGATGGTGATGCTGGACCACCTCACCCGCGGCCGCGCGATGCTGGGGTGCGGGCCGGGTTCGCTGCCCACCGACTCGTCGATGATCGGGCTGAGCCCCACCGACACCCGTGAGCTGCTGGAAGAAAACCTCGACATCATCATGCGGCTGCTGCGCGGCGAGTCCGTCACCCGGCAGACGAAGACGCACCACCTCGTCGACGCCCAGCTGCAGCTGCGCCCGTACACCGATCCGTGCTTCGACGTGGCCGTGGCGGCCGTGGCGTCGCCCACCGGACCGCGGATGGCCGGTCAGCACGGCGTCGGACTGCTGTCGATCGGCGCGACGCTGACTCAGGACGGGTTCGACGCGCTTGCACACCACTGGAACGTCGTCGAGGAACGCGCGCAGCACTACGGGCAGCCGGTGCCGGACCGCAGCAAATGGCGGCTGGTCGGGCTGATGCATGTCGCAGAGACCAAGGAACAGGCGTACCGCGACGTCGAATACGGCATTGAGCACTGGTTCACGTACTTCCAGAAGGTCGCCGCGTTCCCCCAGATGGCGGTATGCGACAGCGCCGACGTGAAGGGCATGATCGACTTCATCAACGAGGCCGGGATCGGCGCCATCGGCACGGTCGAGGACGCGCGGGCGCAGGTCCAGCGCCTCGTCGACCAGTCGGGCGGCTTCGGTTCCTTCCTCTTACTCGGCCACGAATGGGCCAATCCCGAGGCGACGAAACGCTCGTACGAGCTGCTGTCGCAATGGGTTTTCCCGCAGTTCCAAGGGCAGGCCGACAGCACTGTCGCGGCGAAGGACCGGGCGCGGCAGTCCCGTCCGGCGCACGCGCAGAGCCAGCTCGACGCCGTCGCGACGATGACCCAGCGTTACGAGGAGGAGAAAGCCAGCTCCCGCTGAGCGCGGCCGTCGGGAAGACTGGGGACTGCCGGCGATCCGTGGGAACAGTTCCAGTCCGGCGCCGAGCCGAGCGACCTGCGCGAGGAGGTCCTCACCTCGTGGCGGCGTCGACCCGGAGTACGTCGACGTCGCCTTCCACGAGACCGAGCTGGACACGCAGTTCTCCCGGGTCGCGGTGCCCGTCCTGTCCGGGATGGCCGAGCTGCTGGTCGGCGACAGCTCGTGCCTGGCGCTCGCGGACGCGGGCGGCAGCGTGATCTGGCGCTGGGTGTCCGAGCCGATGCTGCGGGACACCCTCGACGACCTGTCGGTGGTGGAGGGCTTCAACTTCGGCGAGGAGTTCGTCGGCACCAACGGGCTCATCCGATCACCCGCCGCACGGTGGGCGCGGTCAACGTGACCTGCCGGGCGGCGGAGACCGACTCGCTGCTCGCCGTCGTGGTGCGCAAGCTCGTCGAGGAAATCCAGGCGGCGCTGTACGAACGGGCGACCGCGCGGGAACGGCGGTTGCTGTCGGCATTCCTCGACGAGCAGCATCGCGGGGCCGTCGCGGTCGTCGGCGACGGGCTCATCCTCACGAACCCGGCGGGCGCGGACCTCGGTCTCGACCGGCCCGCCCTCTGGGACGAGATCCGCGCGGGGCACGGCCGATTCCTGGAGCTGCCTGCGGAACTGAACGCGAACGTCCGGCTCCTCCACGACGGATCCACCCTCACCGGGGCGGTCGTCACCGCCGGGGAGCCCATGGTCCGACGGCCTGCCGCGGCCGATTTCCATGACCGGCAGGCCCTCGCCGACCGCGCCACCGCGTTGCTCGCCGCCACCCCAGTCGCCGTGATCGGCGAACGAGGTACTGGAAAGGCGACCTTGCTGCAGCGCGCACTCGGCGACGATCCGCTCGTCCTCGACGCGGCGACCTACGCACTGGACCCGTCGGCGTGGTCGGCCTCGCTGCGTGGCGAGGTCGCCCGCCCGGTCCTCGTCCGGCATATCGAACTACTCGACACCGCCGGTGCGCGGGCGGTGGCCGCCACGTTGAGCCGGTGCTCCCGGCTCGGGCTCACGGTCACGACCGACTCCAGTCCGGGCGCGTCGGCGATGCTTCTGATCGACGCGCTCGCCGCGAGCACGCTGCCGCTGCCTCCGTTGCGCCGCGATCCCGACGTGGTGGTCTCGCTGGCCCGCGCCGAGCTTCGACGGCATCGGCCGTCGCTGACGTTCGCGCCCGATGCCCTTGGTGCGCTACGGAAACACCGCTGGCCGGGCAACCTCGCCGAGCTGGTCCGCGTGATCCGCGACGCCGCGCGCGAACCGGCCGGAGACATCGTCACGCTTGCCGATCTGCCCGCCGAGGTCCGGCATGCGCACAGCCGCCGCGTGCTCACGCCGCTCGAACAAGCCGAAGCCTCCGTGATCGCGGCGGTGCTGGATCAGCATGGCGGTAACAAATCCACGGCGGCGAAGGAAGGCCGCGGAAAGTCCGTGAAGGGAACCATGAGGGAATCTGATTCCGTGATGGTTCCCTTCACGGACGGGGCAAGTGGTGCCCAGAATCAGGCGTGATGGTGCGGTTCGAGCCGTACCACGACCGCCTTCGACACCGGCGTGTTCGACTTCTCCGCCACGGAATCCAGCGGTACCAAGGCATTCGCCTCGGGGAAGTACGCCGCTGCACAGCCGCGGGCCGTCGGGTACGCCACCGCGCGGAAGCTCGGCGCGCGGCGGTCGCCGTCGTGCCATTCCGAGACCAGGTCGACGATCTCGCCGTCCGCGACGCCGAGCTCGGCCAGGTCGTCCGGATGCACGAACACCACGCGGCGGCCGTCCTCGATGCCGCGGTAACGGTCGGACAGGCCGTAGATCGTGGTGTTGTACTGGTCGTGGCTGCGCAGCGTCTGCAGCAGCAGCCTGCCTTCCGGTACCTGGGGATACTCCAGCTCGGACACCGTGAACGTGCCCTTGCCGGTGGCGGTGCCGGTGAACTCGCGTGAGTCGCGCGGGGCGTGTGGCAGCACGAAACCGTCCGGCTCGCGGACGCGCCGGTTGTAGTCCTGACAGCCCGGCACGACGGCGGCGATGCGGTCGCGGATCAGGTCGTAGTTCTTCTCGAACGCCCGCCACGGCACGGCGTGGCGGGCGCCGAGCAGCTGCTCGGCCAGCCGGCACACGATCGCGACCTCCGACAGCAGCTCCTCGCTCGCCGGGGCCAGCCGCCCGCGGGACGCGTGTACCTGCGACATCGAGTCCTCGACCGTGACGAACTGCGGACCCGACTCCTGCTCGTCGCGCTCGGTGCGGCCGAGCGTCGGCAGGATCAGCGCGGTGCGGCCGGGGACGACGTGCGAGCGGTTGAGCTTCGTCGACACGTGCACGGTGAGCGAGCACGACCGCAGCGCCTCGGCCGTCCGCTCCGAATCCGGGGTGGCGGAAGCGAAGTTGCCGCCCATGGCGAAGAACACCTTGCCGCGTCCGTCGAGCATTGCGCGGATCGAGTCGACGGTGTCCCAGCCGTGGTCGCGCGGCACGGTGATGCCGAACTCGCGGTCGAGGGCGTCCATGAACGGCTCGGGCATCTTCTCCCACACGCCCATGGTGCGGTCGCCTTGCACGTTCGAATGGCCGCGCACCGGGCACAGGCCCGCGCCCGGCTTGCCGATCATGCCGCGCACCAGCGCGAGGTTCACGATCTCGGCGATCGTGGGTACCGCGTGCTTGTGCTGGGTGAGACCCATGGCCCAGCAGTAGATCGTGCGCTCGGAGGTGGCGATCATCCGCGCGAGGTGCTCGATCTGCGTACGCGGGAGGCCGGTGGCGCGTTCGGTCTCCGGCCAGTCGATCTCGCGCAGCTGCTTGGCCCAGTCCTCGAAGCCGTGCGTGGACTGTGCGACGAACTCCGTGTCCACAATGGACCCCGGCGCGGCCTCGTCCCATTCCAGCAGCAGGTGTCCGATGGCCTGGAACAACGCGAGGTCGCCGCCGAGCCGGATCTGCGCGAACTCGTCGGCCAGCGGCGTGCCCTTGCCGACCAGGCCGCGGACGTTCTGCGGGTTCTTGAACCGCATCAGCCCGGCCTCGGGCAGCGGGTTGACCGCGACGACCTTCGCGCCGTTGCCCTTGGCCTGCTCCAGCGCCGAGAGCATCCGCGGGTGGTTGGTGCCCGGGTTCTGGCCGACGACCACGATCAGGTCGGCGTGATGGATGTCGGCGAGCGTGACCGAGCCCTTGCCGATGCCGGTGCTCACCGACAGCGCGGCGCCGGAGGACTCGTGGCACATGTTCGAGCAGTCCGGCAGGTTGTTCGTGCCGAACGACCGGACCAGCAGCTGGTACGCGAATGCGGCCTCGTTGCTGGTGCGGCCGGAGGTGTAGAAGATCGCCTCGTCCGGGCTCGCGAGGCCGCGCAGCTCGGCGGCGACCAGGTCGAAGGCGTCGTCCCAGGAGATCGGCTCGTAGTGCGTGCCACCCTCGCGCAGCACGAACGGCTCGGTGACCCGGCCCTGCTGACCCAGCCAGTAGTCGGTGCGCTCGCCCAGCTCCGACACCGGATGCGTGGCGAAGAACTCGCGCCCGACCCGGCGTTTCGTGGCCTCCTCGGCAACCGCCTTTGCTCCGTTCTCGCAGAATTCCGCGAGCTTGCGCTTCTCGCCGTCGGCCTGGCGCGGTTCGGGCCACGCGCAGCCCGGGCAGTCGAAACCCTGGCGCTGGTTCAGCAACCGCAGCGTGCGGGCCGTGCGGACGGCACCCATTTGCTCCACGCCACGGGCAAGCGACACCGCGACGCCGGGAATCCCGGCGGCCCAGCCCTTCGGCTTGCCCACTTCGATGCGGGCCTCGTCCACGTCACCAGTCGGAGCTTCACGCGTCATGGCCTCATCGTCCGCCTTTCCGGCCGCGAACCCAACTCTGGGGTGGTCATTCGCGGCGTAACCCGCGGTCGGCGGCGGTGACGACGAGCAGGATGACACTGGTCACGATGAGGACGACGGCGAGCCGGTGCAGGCCGCCGGAGTCGGCGTGCCCGCCGTAGCACTGGGCGATGACGGTGGCGGCGATGATCGCGCCGAGGTACTGCGCCGTCCGGAAAAGACCGCTGGCGGTCCCGATCGTTTCGGCCGGGGCCTCGCGGTACAGCGTGGTCTGGTTGGCGACGCTGGTGAGGCCTTGCGCCAGGCCGAAGACCGCGGCGAGCACCAGCAGCCAGATCAGCCAGGTGCTGTCGTCGACGAACAGCAGCGCGACCGAACCGGCCACGAGGGAAATGCCGACGACCAGCAGCCGGGCCCGGACGCCGGTCGGTCGCCCGGACAACGCTGCGGCCCCGACCGCGGTCGCGGACATCGGCAGGAGCAGCAGCCCGGCGGCGGATTCGGCGAACCCGCGGGCTTCCTCCAGCCATTGCACGTAGCCGAACATGATCGTGTAGATCGCGAGGAAACTCAGCGCTTGGCGCAGGTACGTCCGCATTATTGCGCCGTTTGCGGCGAGCATCCGCAGGTCGAGGAAGGGGCGCCGGGCACGCAGCTCGACCATCGTGAACGCGATGCCGAGCACGATGGCGACGGCCAGCAGCCAGAGGTCCCCGATGCCGGGTGCCATCAGGTAGCACAGCAACACCAGGAGGGACGCCGAGAACAGCACGATCCCGGCGAGGTCGAGCCGCTCCGGGATCGTGGTGCGCGGTGGGTCTTTCGGGACCCAGAGCAGGGTCAGCAGCAAGGAAATCCCGGCCAGTGGCAGGTTCACGGCGAAGATCGCGGGCCAGCCGAAGAGGCCGATCAGGACGCCGCCGAGGGTCGGGCCGATCACCATCACCGTCTGCGCCGACATCGCGAGTATCGACAGCACGCGGGCGGGCACCCCGTGGCCGAGTTCGTCGGCGCGTTTGCGCAGCACGGCCATCGCGGCGGGGAATCCGGCGCAGGTTCCGATGCCGAGGACGCCGCGGGCGGCAGTGAGCCATTCGATCGAGATCGGGATCATTCCAGCGACCCCGGCGATGATCACCACGGTCGCTCCGCCGAGCAGGATGCGGCGGGCGCCGTAGCGGTCCACCAGGAGTCCGACCACCGGCTGGCCGACCGCGGTGGCGAGGTACAGGGCGGAGATCAGCCAGGCGGTGCGGGCCGGTCCGGCGCCGAAGGCCTGTCCGATGGGGACCAGCGCGACGGCGATGAGGGTGGAGTTGATGGGGTTCAGGACCGCGCTCGCGACCAGGGGGGTGACGAGGCGGGCACCGAAGCTGGTGGGGGGTTTCGCGGTGGTGGTGCTCGTGGGGGCTCCTCGGGTCAGTGCTGGGCGATCCGCTGGAGGAGGGGGAGGGCCTGGCGGATCGTGTCGAGTTCCGCGGGGGTCAGCTCGGCGGCCAGTGCGGCGGCGAGCCATTCGTCCCGGTGCTGGCGGATGCCGATGACGGTCTTGGTGCCGAGGTCGGAGAGGGTGATGACGGTGCGTCTGCCGTCGGCCGGGTCGCGGGTGCGGGTGAGGTAGCCGAAGGTGTCGAGGACGGCGAGGGTGGCGGCCATGGATTGCTGCCGCACGTGTTCGGCGGCGGCCAGCCGGGCCTGGGTGGCGGGGCCTTCGCGGTGGAGGCGGTGGATCACGGCGCTTTGGCTCGGGGTGAGGATTTCGGCGTTGTCCACCTGGCGGAGCCTGCGGTGGAGCTGGCCGACCACGCCGCGGATCCAGCCTGCCGATTCGGCGATGTGCGGGGGGATTGCCGGCATGATGGACAGTCTAGACTGTTTAGTCTGTCCTGGGTATCTGGTGCGGTGGGGGCACCCCGAAGCCGGGATTGTGACGACGGTCCGAGGGGGGCTTCGTATCGGGGTGCAGGGCCGGGTCTGGGTGCCCAGGTTCGCCGGGTGCGCGGGTGCGACCGGGTGGTGGGGAAGTCCGTGAAGGGAACCATGAGGGAATCAGATTCCGTGATGGTTCCCTTCACGGACGGCGGCTCAGAGGAGGTGCGGGGGCGGTGGGGTGGCGGGGGTGGCGGGCTGGCTCGAGACGATGCGGTAGCCGATGGATTTCTCGTTCACGCCGGTGCCTTGCACCTGGTGCACGACTACCGCGGCGGCCAGTAGGGCGATGAGGCCTGCGATGGCGGCGATGCCGGGCCAGCGGCTGGGGGCGGCGGCTCCGTAGCCGTAGCTCGGGGCGGCCTTGCGCTGTTGCTTCCGCTTCTTCTTCAGTTCCTTCTTCGCGCCCAGCCAGGCGTCGAGTTCGGCGTGTTTGCGCCACTCCGGGTCGATCAGGTCCGGGTGGGTCTCGATCCGGTCGTCCGGTTCCTCCGGCCTCGTCATTGCTACCGCCTTTCCCCCTGCGTAACCCCGCCGCGGCGGGTTCGTAGACTTGTCCATTGTGACCGAGAACGCTCCGCAGCAGAAAACCGACCTTCCGGGTGCCTGGGACCCGGCCGCCGAGGAAGCGCCGATGTACGACCGCTGGGTAGCGGCCGGGTACTTCACGGCCGACGCCTCGTCGGGCAAGCCGCCGTTCTCGATCGTATTGCCGCCGCCCAACGTCACCGGCAGCCTGCACATGGGGCACGCGCTCAACCACACCCTCATGGACGCGATGAGCCGACGCCGCCGGATGCAGGGGTACGAGGTGCTGTGGCTGCCGGGCATGGACCACGCCGGGATCGCCACGCAGAACGTCGTCGAGCGCGAGCTGGCCGGGGAAGGGCTTTCGCGGCACGACCTCGGGCGGGAGAAGTTCGTCGAGCGCGTCTGGGAGTGGAAGGCCGAGTACGGCGGCAAGATCCTCGGCCAGATGAAGCGGCTCGGCGACAGCGTCGACTGGTCGCGCGAGCGGTTCACCATGGACGAGAACCTGTCCAGGGCGGTGCAGACCGTCTTCAAGAACTTCTACGACGCCGGTCTCATCTACCGCGCCGAGCGCATCATCAACTGGTGCCCGCGGTGCCAGACGGCGCTGTCGGACATCGAGGTCGACCACAACGACGACGACGGCGAGCTCGTCTCCATCCGCTACGGCGAGGGCGAGAACGCGATCGTCGTGGCCACCACGCGTGCCGAGACGATGCTCGGGGACACCGCGGTCGCTGTGCACCCGGACGACGAGCGGTACGCGCATCTGGTCGGCACCGAGGTCGAGCTGCCGCTCACCGGGCGGCGCATTCCGGTGGTCGCCGACAAGCACGTCGACCCGGAGTTCGGTACCGGTGCGGTGAAGGTGACCCCGGCGCACGACCCGAACGACTTCGAGATCGGCCGCCGCCACGACCTGCCGATGCTCACGATCATGAACGAGCGCGCCGAAATCACCGTGCCCGGTCCGTTCGAGGGCCTCGACCGGTTCGAGGCGCGGCCCGCGGTGGTCGCCGCGCTGCGGGAGCAGGGCCGGATCGTCGCGGAGAAGCGGCCGTACGTGCACGCGGTCGGGCACTGCTCCCGCTGCGACACCGTGGTCGAGCCGCGGCTTTCGCTGCAGTGGTGGGTCAAGGTGGCCGACCTCGCCAAGGCCGCGGGCGACGCGGTGCGCGACGGCCGCACGCAGATTCACCCGGCCGAACTGGAGAAGCGGTACTTCGACTGGGTCGACAACATGCACGACTGGACGATTTCGCGCCAGCTGTGGTGGGGACACCGGATCCCGGTCTGGTACGGCCCGGACGGCGAGGTCGTGTGCGTGGGCCCGGACGAGCAGCCGCCCGCGGGCGAGGGCTGGACGCAGGACCCGGACGTGCTCGACACGTGGTTCTCCTCGGGTCTCTGGCCGATGTCCACGCTGGGCTGGCCGGGCGAAACGGCCGACCTCGCGAAGTTCTATCCGACCAGCGTGCTGTCCACCGGCTACGACATCCTGTTCTTCTGGGTCGTCCGGATGATGATGTTCGGCGTGCAGGAAATGGACGGCCGCCCGCCGTTCGACCACGTGTACCTGCACGGCCTGATCCGCGACGCGAACGGCAAGAAGATGTCGAAGTCGCGCGGCAACGTCCTCGACCCGCTGGAGTGGATGGACGCCTACGGCGCCGACGCCACCCGCTTCACCCTCGCCCGCGGCGCGAACCCGGGTACGGACATGGCGCTGGCCGACGAATGGGCCGCGGGGTCGCGCAACTTCTGCACGAAACTGTGGAACGCCAGCAAGTTCGCGATGATGAACGGCGCCACGGCGGCCGGGTCGCTGCCCCCCGCTTCGGAACTCACCGAGTCCGACCGCTGGATCCTCGGCAGGCTCGCCGCGCTGGTGTCCGAAGTGGACGGTCTGTTCGAGGACTTCCAGTTCGCCAAGGTCGCCGGTGCGCTGTACCAGTTCACCTGGAACGAGCTGTGCGACTGGTACCTGGAGCTGGCGAAAGTCCAGCTGTACCAAGGGGATCCGGCCCGCGTCGAGGCAACGCAGCACGTGCTCGGCCACGTGCTGGACACCGTGCTGCGGCTGCTGCACCCGTTCGTCCCGTTCGTCACGGAGAAGCTGTGGACGGCGCTCACCGGCGGCGAATCGCTGGTCGTCGCGCAGTGGCCGAAGGCGGTCGAGGGTTACGCCGACCCGGTCGCCGACGGGCGGGTGGCCGACGTGCAGAAGCTGGTCACCGAGATCCGCCGCTTCCGCGCCGACCAGGGCCTGAAGCCGGGGCAGAAGGTCGCGGCGCGGCTCGTGGGCGAGGGCCTGCCGGGCGGGCACGAGGACGCGATCTGCTCGCTGGTGCGGCTCACCGAGCCGGCCGACGGGTTCTCCGCGAGCGCGTCGCTGGAGGTCGCGCTGGCCGGTGGCGTGGTGACCGTGGAGCTGGACACGTCCGGCACGATCGACGTCGCCGCCGAGCGCAAGCGCCTGCAGAAGGACCTCGGCGCAGCGCAGAAGGAACTCGCGCAGACCGAGGGCAAGCTCGGCAACGAGGCGTTCATCGCGAAGGCTCCCGCGCCGGTGATCGAGAAGATCAAGGTGCGCCGGGAAACCGCGGTGGCCGACATCGGCCGCATCGAGGCCCGGCTGGCGGCGCTGGCCGCTTCGTAACGCACTGGTGGGGCCGGAGTTCCCGGCCCCACCATGGGTTTCAGGCCGGGCTGACCCGGGCGATCTGGTGCCGCGACCGGGTAAGCAGGTCGTCGGAGAAGTACGGATCGCTGCCGTACTTCTCCCGGAACGCCTCGTCGACCTGGTCCTTCAGGCCTTCGTCGCCGACGTGCTCGAACGCGACCGTCCCATGGTGTCGACCGGCTTTCACCACTCCGGCTTTCTCGCGCACGGCGGCCGCGAACCACCGTGAGCCAGGGCTGGCCGACCGGATGTACACCCCGTCGTCGACCACCGCCGACCAGATCCAGATGGACGTCCCCGGTGTCACGCCGTCCTCCCGGTAAGGGGCGACGTGGAAATCGTCGGCCGACGCGATGCTGTCGAGGACTTCCGGCGCCCAGCCGCGAACCGGCCGCACGGTGCGGAGAAGGTCGGCCAGCATGTCCGGCACCTGGTGGTGTGCGGTGTGCCCTTGCCCGGGAAGATCGACGATACGAGCGTCCGGCAGCACCTTGGCCAGCTCGACAGCCACCGCCCGCGCACCACTGGTTTCGCCGACGAGCAGGTGCGCCCGCGACGTGACCTCGCGATACCGCGTCAGATCGGCATCAAGGCGCCCGATCTCCGTCAGCTCAGGCAGCCAGGTCGGACTCAGCGCGGCCCGCTGCGCCCACACCAACGCTTGGGTTTCCCCTTCCGACGCGTCAGCGATCTCATTCAGCCCGATGCCCAACGCGTCGTCGAACCGCCCCTCTTCGAGCGCGTCCGCGTACCGCCCCAACGCGGCACCGGGATCGACCGACAACGGCGGCTCGTACAACACGAGCTCCCGCGGCGCGGCCTTCATTGCCGCGCCCAGCGCAACAATCGCGCCGTAGCTGTGGCCGACCAGCACCGCGGGCTCACCGGCCGCAGCCAGCACCGCCACCACGTCGGCGTACTCGTCCTCGATCGAATGGTCCTCCCGAAACGGCCCGGAACCCGCCCTGCCCCGGCGATTGACCAGGTAGACCGTGAAGTCGCCGGCCAGCCGCCCGGCCACCGCAAGCCAGTCGAGCCCGCTCTCCAGGCTACCCGGCACGATCACCATCGCAGGCCCACTGCCGACCCGGTGGTAACTGATCATCGTGCCGTCGGCCGAACGAACCCCCGCCGTACGCAACGTCATTCGCCTCGACCTTCCCCACCTCAAACGGAACCATGCTCCGCAACTATACGGAACAATGATCCGTTTCGCCAGGGTTGCCGAGACTGTCAGGACCCGAGCTGCTGCCGGATCACCTGGGTCACCCCTGCCATCCCGGCCCAAACCGGGTGATACGGCGCTGCGGCAAGCACCTTCAGGTCCTTCCCGTTGATCCAAGCCACCCCCGGCGCCTGGCACGCATCATGCCCGGCCGACGGCCCATAGGTGTCCACAAAAACCGACCGCCCGTCGGTATTCACTGCATTCCGGATAGCAGCATTGAGCGCCTCCTCGACACTCGACAGCCATGCATAATCCCCCTGGGCAAACGGCAAATCGTCGCAATACCCTGTCGCCGGGGCAATTCGCGGATACCCGATCGCCAGCACCTCGGCCTGAGGTGCCCGGGCATGAATCCCGGCCAGCACCTTCCCGATACTGGCCTGGGTCTTGGGCAGCAACGCCTTGATCGTGTCCACGCCATCAACGGTGAAATGCCGCTGGCAAGGATTCCCGGCCGGATCGGACGCCCGCAACCCGGGACAGGTGTTGATCAACGTGCCGAACAGTCCGGAATCATTTCCTCCGATGCCAAGGGTGACGAGGTCGGTATCGGGACGCAAAGCGGAAAACTGCGGCGGATTGACTCCCAGCAAAACATTCTGCTGCTGGGTCATATCACCGGTATCCGCCCCGCCGCAGCTGACGTCAGTGAACCGCTCCACCGACAACCCGGCAGCGAGCATCGACGGATAATTGGACGTAGACCGGAAACACCCGAGCGGGTCGAGCCGGGGGAGTGGAATCAGCGGCCCCGACGTGTACGAATCCCCCAACGCGACGTAGTGGCGGTAATGCCGCTCCGCCGCCTCCGCGGCGACCGCCGTCGACAGCAGCAACGCGACCACAGCAAGCACGATCCGGACAATGCGCATGCGAAACCCCGTCCTCCCGAGCGGTACGTCCGCTTTCCCTTTTCGGCAGCGGCGACGGGGGAATCTTTCCGCTGTTCGGGTGGTCAGGTCAGGACTTCACCCGGCAGGCGGGTGACGGTAGACCAGCAGATATCGCCAGAACACCAGCGGACGCACCGCACTGCCCGGCAACAGCCGCGCTGCATCGCGCCGGACGTCGTTCAACGCCGGGAACTCCATCCGCACCGGGGCCTTGGCCAGCAGGTCGGCGCCGCCGTTGAGCCGGTCCGCGGCCGCGACGACCAGCCGCGCCACGACGTTCGCCGGAGCCGCGACGAGTTCGCGGGCGTAATCGCCCGGACGGCTGGGTCGCGCGCAGCCGAGTACCGCCAGGACCCCGCCTGGCGCGAGCGCGTCGCGCAGCCGGGTCACCGTGTTGAACGGCACATGATGCAGCGAGGCCAGACAGGAGACGAAGGAGTACGACCTGGGTTCCAGCGCCTCGGTCGTCACGTCCGCCTGCCGGTAGGAGATCGAACCCGGCCCCGCCGCGATCGCCCGCGCCACCATTTCCGCCGACGTGTCGATCCCTTCGACCGTCATCCCTGCCGCGGCCAGCCGCCGGGCGAACCGGCCGTCCCCACAGCCGACGTCGAGTGCCCGTCCCGGACCAGGCGGCACGAGCCGGAGCAGCGCCGGGTGGTAGTGGTGGTTGTGGTCGAACGGCATGCGCCTGACCTTGCCAGGCGCAGGAGGGCAGGGGCAGGCGGGTAGGCTCGGACTGAACCTTTCACCTGGTCTTCCCGGCCGCTTGCGCGTGCCCGGGGGAGTGACGTCGTCAAGGAGTGAGTGCGTGCCGCGCGGTGACGAGCCCGAGGAATCCCGGCGGCCGGATCTCGCCGATCCGGACAGCTTCGCGGGAGTCGACGAGCTGGGCGCACAGGCGCACGACGAGGACGAACCCGACCTCGACGCGCCGGACGCGGCCTACACCGTCGGCGGCGGTTCGCGCGGCGGCATCGGCGGGATCGGCCAGCTCGGCGACAACCTGGCGCTCGGCCCGGTTCCCGACCTGATCGCCGACGAGGGCATCGAGCTGCACGAACTCGACGACGAGGGTGCGCCCGCGGAGTTCGGCGACGAGAACGGGCCGGAGGCGCGCCGTGAGCTGATGGCCGTCGAGGCGGAGCTCAACCAGCGGTGGCCGGAGACGAAGCTCGAGCCGTCGTTGGCGCGGATCCAGGCGCTCATGACCTTGCTGGGCGAGCCGAATCACGGGTATCCGGTGGTGCACATCGCGGGCACGAACGGCAAGGGCTCGGTCGCCCGGATGATCGACTCGCTGCTCACGCGCATGGGCCTGCGTTCGGGCCGCTACACGAGCCCGCACCTGCAGCTCGTCACGGAGCGGATCGCGCTCGACGGACGCCCGATCTCCGCCGCCCGGTACGCCGCGCTGTTCAACGACATCGCGCCGTACGTCGCGATGGTCGACGGCGCGAGCGAGGACGGCGTGCCGATGAGCAAGTTCGAAGTCCTCACCGGGATGGCGTTCGCGGCTTTCTCCGACGCGCCGGTCGAGGCTGCGGTGCTCGAAGCGGGCATGGGCGGCGCGTGGGACGCGACGAACGTGGCCGACGCCCAGGTCGCGGTCATCACGCCGATCGGGCTGGACCACACCGAGTACCTCGGCCCGACGCCCGCCGACGCGGCTGCGGAGAAGGCCGGGATCATCAAATCCGGGTCCGTCGCGGTGATCGCCGAGCAGGACCCCGAGGTACTGAACGTGCTGCTCAAGCGGACGGTCGAGGTCGACGCCGCGGTGGCGCGCGCGGGCAGTGAGTTCGGGGTGCTCGAACGCGAGGTCGCGGTGGGCGGGCAGATGCTCAAGCTGCAGGGCCTCGGCGGCGTGTACGACGAGGTCTTCCTGCCCCTGCACGGCGCCCACCAGGCAGCGAACGCGGCTCTCGCGCTGGCCGCAGTCGAGGCGTTTTTCGGGGCGGGCAAAGACAAACAGCTCGTGGTGGAGGCAGTCCGCGAGGCATTCGCGGAGGTCGAAAACCCGGGCCGGCTCGAACGCGTCCGAGCGGCCCCGGCGGTGCTGATCGACGCGGCACACAACCCGATGGGTGCCCGCGCGCTCGCCACCACGATCACCGACGAGTTCGCCTTCCGGCGGCTGGTCGCGGTGGTCGCGGTGCTGGCGGAGAAGGACGCCAGGGGCATCCTGGACGCGCTGGAACCGGTGGTCACGGACGTGGTCGTCACGCGCAACTCGTCGCCGCGGTCGATGCCGGTGGAAGACCTGGCCGAGCTGGCCGGGTCGCTCTTCGGCGAGGAACGCGTGCTCGCCGAACCGGACCTGGAAACCGCGATCGAAACCGCGATCGGCCTGGTGGAACAGAACGACGACCCGGAGGAACCGCTCGCCGGGGGTGGCGTCCTGGTCACCGGATCCGTGGTCACCGCAGGCGACGCGCGCACACTCTTCGGGAAGGAGCCGGCATGAGCGAGAACCCCAAACCCCCGGCGAAGGACCCGATGAAGGGATTCCGCGGGGTTTTGGCCGGCACGCTGATCATGGAGGCGATCACGGTCGCGCTGGCCCTGCCGGTGGTCGCCAAGCTGGGCGGCGGCGTCACGAGCTTCACCGGCTGGACGGTGATCGCGCTGGCCGTCGTGCTGATCGTGATGTGCGGCCTGCTCAAGCACGTCTGGGCGGTGCCGGTGGTACTGGTCCTGCAACTGGCCATCATCGCGACGGGCATCGCCCTGCCCGCGATTGCCGTCCTCGGGGTGCTTTTCCTGGCCGCGTTCCTGTGGTTCCTGTGGCTGCGCCGGGACGTCGCACGCCGGATGGCTGCGGGGACGTTGCCGAGCCAGCAGCCCTAGCCCATGTAACAGCGACGCGGCCACGACGACGGACCCAGTGTGATCGTGGTGCGCGAACTGAGCGGGAACGACTGGGCGGAGTGGCGTGAACTCCGCCTGGCCGCGCTGCGCGAAGCTCCGGACGCCTTCAGCTCGACCGTCCCCGGTGGCGCACGGCTCAGTGAGGTCAACGTCCTGGCCGACCTCGACGCCACCCCCGCAGGCATGGTCAGCGGACACCTTTCGGGCGATTCGGCCGAGCTGCTGTCGATGTGGGTAACGCCCGATGCGCGAGGCCGGGGCGTCGGTGATGCGCTGGTCCAGGCGATGGTCCGATGGAGCGAGGGCCGAGGCGCCGGACGGCTCGAGTTGCGGATCGCCGCAGGTAACCAGCACGCGAAGGCGTTGTACGAGCGGCATGGGTTTGTACCGCAGCCGTCTTCTGACTCGGACGAGCTGGAGATGATCCGGCAATCTCGGCGGGAGTGAACCTTCGTCCGGTGGGGTGAGATCTGGCTTGGGTGAGCAGGTGATGGTCCGGGAATCTCGGCGGGAGTGGCCCTTGCCAGGCGGCCTGCTGGAGTTGGATGGTCCGCGACGCTCGGCGCGAGTGAACCCTCGTCCAGTGGGCTGAGATCTTGCTTCGGTGAGCTGTGGTGATGGTCCGCGAAGCCCGGTGAACCGCTATCCGGCAGCCAGCGGGAGCCGACTTGGGGTCGGGCTCGGGTGGTCCGCGATAGCCAGCGGGAATGCCCCTTGCATCCGGCCGCGAGTCGGAGTTGGTCGGCGTCTGGCCGGGTTGTGCTGGTGATGGTCCGCGAAGTCTGGCGGGGGTGAACTCTTGTCTGGCGGCGATCCGGAGTTGGCTGGGCCTGGGCTGGGTGTGCTGCTGATGGCCTGCGATGTCCGGCGGAGTGAACGTCCTGGCGGCGAGTCGGAGTTGGCCGGTGTCTGGTTGGGGTGAGCTGGAGATGCTCTGCGAAGCCTGCCCGCAGTGAACCTTCATCCGGCGGCCAGCCGGAGTTGGCCGGTCAGCCGCGGTGGCGGGATACAACCACCGCCATGACCGAATCGACCCCTTCCCGCCGCTCTGTGCTCAAAGCCGGCCTCGCCGCACCGGCAGCGGCAGCGGCTGGCGGCCTCCTGCTCCCCACCACCACCGCTGCCGCCGCCCCGCTCGTCCGCCCGAATCGCCCCGTGCTCACCCACGGCGTCGCATCCGGGGATGTGACCGCCGGCTCCGGCATCGTGTGGTCGCGGTCCGACCGGCCCGCCCGGCTCGTCGTCGAGATCGCGCGCGACCCGTCGTTCCGGCACGCCCGCCGGGTGCCCGGCGCGGTCGTCACGCCCGCGACCGGTGGCACCGGCAAGGTTCGCGTGGCCGGGCTGGCGCCGGGAACCGAGTACCACTACCGCGTCACCGCGGTCGACCTCGACGGCCGCAGCGCGAGCGAGCCGGTGTCCGGCCGGTTTGCCACCGCGCCGGTCGGCCGCAGCGACACGCGGATCGTCTGGAGCGGTGACGTCGTCGGCCAGAACTATGGCATCAACCAGGCCCTCGGCGGTATGACGATCTTCTCCGCCATGGCCGGCCGCCGTCCCGATCTTTTCCTGCACAGCGGTGACACCGTGTACGCCGACGGCCCGCTCACCGAAACCGTCACCCTGCCCGGCGGTGGGACGTGGCGCAACATCGTGACGCCGGAAAAGTCGAAAGTCGCCGAGACGCTCGACGAATTCCGCGGCCAGCACGCGTACAACCGGCTGGATGAGCACTTCCGCCGCTTCGCCGCGGAGGTACCGGCTTGTGTCCAGTGGGATGATCATGAGGTCGTGAACAACTGGTACCCCGGCGAAATCCTCAACGACCGCCCCGAATACACCGAAAAGCGCACCGACGTCCTCGCGCCGCGGGCGTTCCAGGCGTTCCACGAGTGGCATCCGATCGACCAGCGGCAGGCGGTGGACGGCCGGGTGTACCGGAGCTTCCGCTACGGCAGCCGGGTCGAGGTGTTCGTGCTCGACATGCGCACCTACCGCGACGCCAACACCTCGGACCAGACCAAACCCGGCTACATTCTCGGCGACCGGCAGGCCCGCTGGCTCGCCGACGCGCTCGGCCGCAGCACCGCGACGTGGAAGATCGTGCAGGCGGACATGCCGATCGGGCTGGTCGTGCCGGACGGCAAGGACATCGAGGCGGTGTCGAACGGCCTGCCCGGCGCACCCGGCGGCCGCGAGACGGAACTGGCCTGGGTGCTGCGGGAAATCCAGCGCCGCCGGGTACGCAACGTCGTCTGGCTGACCGCGGACGTGCACTACACCGCCGCGCACCACTACTCGCCCGAGCGCGCCGCGTTCCAGGATTTCGACCCGTTCTGGGAGTTCGTCTCCGGTCCGCTCAACGCCGGTGCCTTCGGCCCGAACAAACTCGACCCGACCTTCGGCCCGGAAGCGGTGTTCGTCCACGCCCCGCCGACGCCGAACACCTCACCGGCACAAGGGTTCCAGCATTTCGGGGAGCTGAACGTCGACGGTGCGAGCGGCGCACTGACCGTCGACCTCCGGGACGCCACCGGCACCTCGCTCTGGTCGAAAACGCTGCAGCCGCAGCGCCGCTGAGGGACGGACGGGGGCGTCGGATAGGCTCGGCGCCGATAACACGGATTCGCACAAGGAGAAACACCGTCGTGACTGAACGCACGCTGGTCCTCGTCAAGCCCGATGGCGTCGCGCGCGGCCTCGTCGGCGAGGTCGTCTCGCGCATCGAGCGCAAGGGCCTGAAGCTGGCCGCGCTGGAGCTGCGCACCGTCGAGCGCTCGCTGGCCGAGGAGCACTACGCCGAGCACAAGGAACGCTCGTTCTTCGGCGATCTGCTGGAGTTCATCACGTCGGGCCAGGTCGTCGCGATCGCCGTCGAAGGCCCGCGCGCGATCGCCGCGTTCCGCCAGCTGGCCGGCGGCACCGACCCGGTCGAGAAGGCCACGCCGGGCACCCTTCGCGGCGACTACGGCCTCGAGACCCAGTACAACTTGGTGCACGGTTCGGACTCGCCGGAGTCGGCCGAGCGCGAGCTGAAGCTCTGGTTCCCGGACCTGTGATCCGGGGCTGACCTGGACGCCGGGCGGGGGATTCCCTGCCCGGCGTTCGTTTTCCCTGGGTATCGAGGTCGCCTTCGGGCGGTGCTGGTCGTGGGGATTGCCTGGTTCCGGCCCCGCGCACCGCCGTCGAGTGGCAGTGCGACGTCGGTCGTGAAGGATGCCGGTTTCTGGGCTTGGGCACTGTCGTCGGCCGCCGGTGCGGCGCCGGTCGCGAAGGAAGATGGGTTCCAGCCTCGGGCGCCGCGGCGAGATCGCGGGGCGGTGCCGTTCGCGGAGGCCGCCTGTTTCTGGGCCTGTGGGTTGTGGTCGGGTCGGGCCGTTCGCCGAGGCCACCTGTTTTGGGACCCGCGCGCCGCGGCCGGGCGCAGGGCGGTGCCGTGCACCGAGGCCACCTGTTTCGGGGCCCGTGTGCCGTGGTCGGGCGCAGGGCGGTGCCGTGCACCGAGGCCGCCTCTTTCGGGGCCCGTGTGCCGTGGTCGGGTCACGGGGCGGTGCCGTTCGCCGGGGCCGCCTGCTTCTGGGCCCGCGCGCCGCGGCCGGGCGCAGGGCGGTGCCGTGCACCGAGGTCACCCGGTTCTAGACCTGCGCGCCGCTGTCGACCCGGAGTACCACGCCGGTCACGTAGGACGCTCGGTCGCTCAGCAGCCACGCCGCCGCTTCGGCGACCTCGGCAGGTTCGGCTGCCCGGCCCAGCGGAGTGGTTCCGACCAGCTGCGCGATGACCCCGGGCGTTGCCGTCTCCCACTGCTGCATCATTTCGGTCAGCGTCGCGCCGGGGGCGATCGCATTCACCCGGATTCCCTCCGCGCCGTAGGTGACCGCCGCCGTTTCGGTGAGGCTGTTCAGCGCCCGTTTCGTGGCGCCGTAAGCGGATAGCGCCGGGTTCGCGCCCAGGCTGCCGATGCTGGACGTATTCACGGTCGCCCCGCCGCCACCGGCCCGCATCGCCTTCACCTCGGCGACCATCGACGGCTACGGACCACACAGGTTCACCTCGTAGATGCGGTCGAAATCGGCCTCCGGCAGCTGGTCCCGTGGAGTCGGTGGCGTGGCCGTCGCGCCGTTGTTGAACGCGACGTCCAGCCGGCTGTGCAGGTCCACCGCCCGGTCGATGGCTGCCTGCACGCTGCGCGCGTCGGCCAGATCGCACAGCACATGATCCGCGACGCCGCCGGCCGACCGGATTTCCTCGGTCACCGTCTTGAGCTGGGCTTCCGTCCGTGCAGCGAGCACGACCTTCGCCCCTACCCGAGCGAGCAACCGCGGCGCCGATCCGGCGTCCGGCTCCGCTGCTGAGTCGCCCGCGACTGCGCAGATGGCCACGTGGACCGAGTAGAGCTGGCGGGCTTCTTGCGCAGCAGGCGCGAACACATCACGCCCGCCGACGTCGGGCTGCCCGCCGGACGTCGTCGCCGTACCCCTGGGCTCCGCCGTGAGGAGGTCGCCCAGCTGGCGTTCATGTCGGTCGAGTACTACACCCAGCTCGAACAGGCCCGCGCCCCGAAGCCGTCGAACGAGGTGCTCGCCGGGCTCACCCGCGCGCTGCGCCTCGGACGTCGAACGCGACCACCTTCACGAACTCGCCACCGCCTGCGGCCGGGCCGTCACGCGAGGTCCGGTGCAGCATCCTCGACCAGCTGGACCGGCTGCCGCAGACGGCCGGGATGGTGCTCTTGGCGGCGTATGAGGTGATCGCGTGGAACCCGCTCGCGGCCGCGTTGCTGGAGGACTTGTCCGCGCTGTCCCGCCGCGAACGCTGCCTTCCGCGTCGCGTGTTTCTCGCTCCGGAGCGCTTGTACGGATTGGTGGAGGTCGACGAGTTCGCCTGTACCGCAGCGAATCGCCTACGCGCCACTGCCGCGAGGTACCCCGACGATCCCGAAATCCGCACCCTCGTGGCGGACCTGCTCGCCGGGAGCGAGAGGTTCGCGCAACTCTGGGCATCGCACGACGTCGCCGTCGAATCGGTGTTCCGCAAGACGTTCCGGCGTCCGGTGGCCGGGACCCTCGTCGTGGACTGCGACGTGATCGCCGACCGGGACCAGGAGGTCGTGCTGACACCGCCGCGCCGGGCTCGCCGTCGGAGGAAGCGCTGCGCTTGTTGTCCGTGCTCGGCACCCAGCGCATCGGTTAGCCTCGACCGGTGACTGCGCTGCCTCCTCTCCAATACCTTCCGCACCTGCGTGCGCTCACCACGGCATTCACCGCCGAAGCCGACGCCGACCTCGGTGACCAGGTGCCGTATTGCGCCGGCTGGACGAAGGCCGACCTCGTCGTCCACCTCGGCAACGTGCACCGGTGGGCCGCCGAGATCGTGCGTACCGGTGAGCTGCAGCCGCAGGAGTTCGACGCTGCGCCGCCCGGGGACCTCGCGCGGTGGTACGCCGAGAGCGCGGCCATTCTGCTCGACGCACTCACCGAAGCCGACCCCGCGGACCGGAGCTGGGTTTTCGGCGCCGCGGCGAAGGCGAAGGCGTTCTGGTTCCGCCGCCAGGTCCACGAAACCGCGGTGCACTTGATCGACGCGCAGCCCAAGGCCCGGCTCGATCCGGTGCTTGCCGCGGACGGCGTCGACGAGGTCCTCGGCACCATGCTGCCGCGGGTTTCGCGCTGGCGTCTCACCGATCCTCCCCTTCCTGAGCCGATCATCTTGCGTACCACCGACACCGGGCACTCGTGGACGGTCCTGCCGGGGGAGCCGCCGGTGCTCGGCGAGGGTCCGGCGGTGGCCGCGGCCGCCACGGTTGCCGCGTCAGCGCAGGATTTGCTGTTGCTGCTGTGGAATCGCACCGATGTCGAGCTGGAGATCGCCGGTGACCAGCTGCTCGCGAGGGCGTTTCTGGCCGCGCGGATGACCCCGTGAGCTGACCTGCGCCATTCAGGTCCCGTTCACCGGCGGGACTTCCGGCGGTCGCGCCGATGGATTTTGCTGGTCTGGGCCATTTCCGCGATCCTGGGGGTTTCCGGTGAAGAGAGCTCTGCTGCTCAGCATCCTGCTGGTGATTCCGCTGGCCGCACCAGCGAACGCCGACCCGCTGGCCGCTCCGCTCGGCACGCCGCCGGTCGAAAGCGCGCCCGCCGCGTCCTCGGCCCGCGAGGCGCCGATCTCTGCTGCTGGCCCGACTGCCGACGACGGCCTGCAGACCAGCAGTTCCACCACCGCCGTCGCCCCCGGCCTGAACCTCACCCAGTTCGACCGCTTCGACCCCAAAGGCTGGATCCGCGGCGACGCCCTGAGCGTCGACCTCACCAGCAAGGTCCTCCAGCCCACGTACCTCAGCCCGGGCACGGTTTCCGCCCGCACACCGCTGTCGCAGCAGGTCGCGCGCACCGGCGCCGTCGCAGGGGTGAACGGGGACTTCTTCGACATCAACGCCACCGGCGCGCCGATCGGCGTCGGCATCGACCACGGTCAGCTGCAGACCGCGCCTGCGGCGGGGCACAACACGACCGCTGCCATCACCGATGAGGGCCGCGCGAAACTCGCCGACATCTTCCTCGAAGCGTCGGTCACGCTGCCGGACGGACGGGTCGTCCCGGCGACGAACTTCAACAGCCCGGTGCTCGGGAAGGACGCACTCGGGGTGTACACGCCGCTGTGGGGAGCGTCGGCGCGGACGACTTCGGTGGCGGGCGCGGAGCGGGTCGTCGAGGTGGAGGTGCGAGACGGCCTCGTGACCCAGATGCGCAGCCAGCCCGCGGACGGTCCGATTCCGGCCGGTGCCACAGTGTTGCTCGGCCGCGAGACGGGTGCGGATGCGCTGTCGGCGTTGCACATCGGTGACCGCATGGGGGTTTCGTACGCGCCGCGGTCCGATGCCGGGAAGATCGCGATGGCGGTCGGCGGGAACAAGGCGCTGGTGAAGGACGGGCGGCTGCTGCCCGTCGACGACGTCACGCTCGCACCGCGCACCGGCGTCGGGTTTTCCGCTGACGGCAAGCGGATGTGGCTGGTCACGGTGGACGGACGGCAGGTGGACAGCCGCGGCATGACCGAACTGGAAATGGCGCGTCAGCTCAAACGGCTCGGTGCCGACGACGCGATCAACCTCGACGGCGGCGGCTCGTCGACCCTGCTCGCGCGAGACGAGGGCGCGCCAGCGCCGACGGTGCGGAACTCGCCGTCGGACGGGTACGAACGCGTGGTACCCAACGGAATCGGCGTCGCGACCGTGCCCGGCAGCGGGCGGTTGACCGGGTTCGCGCCTGCGCCGGGCCAGGATGGCGCGGACTCGGCCCGGGTGCTGTCCGGACTGAGCCGGGCGCTGGTCGCTCACGGGCACGACGAGACCGGCGCCGCAGTGGCCGCCGACCCGCGGTGGACGACCTCGAAGCCGTTCCGGGGCACTGTGACGGACAACGTTTTCACCGCGCATCCCGGCTTCGGCAGGACGGACGTCGATGTCGTTGCCCGCCAGGGAAAAGCTCGCGGGCAGGTCACTCTGACCGTACTGGGCGAGCCGGTCCGGCTGGGGACGAGCACCGCGCAGGTCGCGCTCTCCGGGGCGGGCGCGCGCGGCGAATTCCAGGTGTACGGCTACGACGGGGATGGCTATGGAACCTGGGTGGAGCCGTCGGATGTGAAGCTGGAGTACGACCCGGCGGTGGTAAAGGTGGAACCGCAAGGCAAGGGCTTTGCCGTCACGGCACTGACCGCGTCCGGAGCCACGGCGATTACCGCGCATGCGGCTGGACTCAGCACACATCTGGCTGCCTCGATCGGTGCTGAGCCACGGGTGGTGTCTCCTTCGGACGGTCCGGACGGCTGGTCTGCCTCGGTGTATCCGGCGGTGGTCGGCGCGGCGTTGTCGGCGGCCGAAGGACGCTTGGGCGGCAAGGGTTTGGCATTGGACTACCGTCTCACCGGGACCACGGCCACGCGTGCCGCGTACGTGACTGCTGTCAAACCATTGGCCGTCCCAGCGGGTACGCAGAAGATCGGGGTGTGGGTCAACGGTGACGGCAAGGGTGCCTGGCTGCGCGCGGAACTGCGGGACAGGGCAAATGTAGCGTCCATTGTGGACCTTTCGTCGAAGGTGGATTGGAGTGGCTGGCGGTACGTGACGGCGACGGTGCCAGCGGGCCTGCCGGCTGGACAGCGGCTGACTCGGTTCTACGCCGTGGAAAACGTGCCGGAACGCCAATACGAAGGAACGTTGATATTCGACGACCTTACCTTCGAAATCGCACCGGCGGCCACCGTGCCACCCGATCCGGTGGTTCCGGACCCGGCGCTGGGTTCCGTTGGCAGGGACGGGTTGCGCATCGCAGTCGTGAGTGACGCGCAGTTCACCACGGATGCTCCCGGCGGTCCGCTCGTCGCGCAGGCGCGCCGGGCGATGCGTGAAGCGGTGGCGGCAAAACCGGACGTCGTGCTGATCAACGGCGACCTGGTGGACCGCGGCACGGCACCGGATTTTGCGTTGGCGCGCAACGTGATCGCCGACGAGCTGGACGGCCGCGTGCCGTGGTACTACGTGCCTGGCAACCACGAAGCCGAAGGCGGCGAAGGGCTCAAGCAGTTCCAGGCGGTTTTCGGGGAAACCCACCGCGTCGTGGACGTGCGCGGGGTCCGGCTGGTTCTGCTCGATTCGTCGCGTGGTTCGTTGCGGGCAGGCGGATTCGACCAAGTCCGGATGCTGCACGACGCGCTCGACAGCGCTGTCGGGGACCGGTCGGTGCGCGGGGTGGTCGTCGCGATGCACCATCCGGTCCGCGATCCGAGCCCGACCGGCAATTCGCAGCTGGGCGACCGCAAGGAAGCCGCGTTGCTGCAGACGTGGCTCACCTCGTTCGAAGAGCGGTCCGGAAAACCGGCGGCGTCGCTGGCTTCGCACGCGGGCGTGTTCGGGCTGTCGCGGATCGACGGCGTTCCGTATCTGGTGAACGGGAACTCGGGCAAGGCTCCGGCGGCGGCTCCCGGCGACGGCGGGTTCGTCGGGTGGACGCTGGTCGGGGTCGATCCGGCGGACCGCGCGCAGCCGGTCCGGTTCGAGACGCGGCCGAACGTCGATTCCCTGTCGCTGACCGGCCCGGGTCCGCTCGCGCGCGGGGCGACCGGGCAGGTGCGCGCGACGGTGACACAAGGTGGTCGTGACGTCCCAGTGGCGTATCCGGTGAGTGCGCAGTGGGGCGGTACCGGCGTGCAGATCGGCGGCTGGCCTGGTCCGTGGGATGTGGTGTCTCTTGATCCGGTGACCGGGACAGTCCGGGCGCTGCGGCCCGGTATTGCGTCGATTTACGTTGCGGTGAACGGGGTTTCCCGCTCGGTGACGGTGGTCGTGCGCTGACCCGGCGTGCGTCGGCGGGGTGCTTCGGCGGTGCTTCGACCGGGTGATGAGACCTGTGCGCCGGGAAACGGGTCGAAAATTGTCGGTGGTCCGCTCTACTGTCGGCGGGGTGGGAGAGTCGGTAGCAGAACCGGCGCTGGTTCAGGCCAAGGCGCTGGTCAAACGGTTCGGAGAGTTCGAGGCAGTCCGCGGCATCGACGTCGAGGTCCGGCCTGGGGAAGCATTCGGCTTCCTCGGGCCCAACGGCGCCGGGAAGTCGTCGACGATGCGCATGATCGCGTGCGTGTCGCCACGCAGCGACGGCGACCTGCGCGTACTGGGTATGGACCCGGACGCCGAGGGTCCGCGGATCCGCGCGCGCCTGGGGGTGGTGCCGCAGGAGGACAACCTCGACGTCGAGCTCACGGTGCGGCAGAACCTGCACGTGTACGGCCGGTACTTCGGGCTGTCGCGGGCACAGGTGCGGCAGCGGGCCGAGGAGCTGATGGAGTTCGCACAGCTGTCCGATCGGGCGGAGAAACCGGTCGACTCGCTGTCCGGCGGCATGAAACGGCGGCTCACCATCGCCCGGTCGCTGGTCAACGACCCGGAACTGCTGCTGCTCGACGAACCCACCACCGGCCTCGATCCACAGGCCCGGCACCTGCTGTGGGACCGGCTTTTCCGCCTGAAAGCACGGGGAACCACGCTGATCGTCACTACGCACTACATGGATGAAGCAGAGCAGCTGTGCGATCGCTTGGTCGTCATGGACAACGGCCGGATCGCTGCGGAAGGGTCGCCCGCGGAGCTGATCGAACGGCATTCCACGCGGGAAGTCGTCGAGCTGCGGTTCGCGCCGGGGGAGCAGCAGAGTGCGGCGGAGCGGGTGGAGGGGCTGGCCGAGCGCGTCGAGGTCCTGCCGGATCGCGTGCTGCTGTACACGATGGCCGGGGAGGCCACGCTGGAACGGGCGCACGAGCGTGGGTTACGGCCGCTGTCGAGCCTGGTGCGGCGCAGTTCGCTGGAGGACGTGTTCCTCCGGCTCACCGGACGGACGCTGGTGGACTGATGACTGTCTCTTCCACCGGCCGCGTGGTCGGCCGGTTCCACGGCGCGTGGCTGCGCGTCGAGGGACATTGGACGTGGTACCGGCGGCATTGGCTCAGCACGCTGTACTCCACCGGGCTGCAACCGGTGCTGTTCCTGGCCGCGATGGGCCTCGGCTTCGGGGCACAGGTCAAGGCGGGCCCGGCCACCGGCGGCGTTTCGTACCTGGTCTACGTGGCGCCGGCGCTGCTGGTGGTCCTCGTCGGCGTGCTCACCGGGCTCGCGTGCGGTTCGCTGATGACCGCGCTGGCGTCCCGGACTTTCGACGAGGGGCAGCGGTTCGGGCTGCTGTTCCGGTTCGTGGTGATCCCGATGACGTTGTTCTCCGGCACGTTCTTCCCGATCGACCAGCTGCCCCTGTACCTGCGCTGGCTGGCGTGGATTTCACCGCTGTGGCACGGAACCGAGCTGTCCCGCGCGTCGGTGCTCGGCGGGTACCCGGCGCTCGCGCTGTTGGGGCATGTCGCGTACCTCGTCGTGCTGATCCTGGCCGGCTGGGCGATCGCGCACCGCGGCTTCTACCGAAGGCTGGTGGCGTGATGACCGAGCTGCGTACCGTCCCGGCTCCGCCGCAACGGCGCGGAATCCTGCTGCGCATCCTGCCTGCGGGCATGTACAGCGGCCGCGCGAGCGCGTTGGTCGAACGGGCCATCACCGTCTACGGCCGGTCGTGGTCGATCCTCGCCTCCGGCGCGCTCGAGCCGCTGTTCTACCTGCTCGCGTTCCAGGTCGGCTTCGGCAAGCTGGTCACGAGCGTCCCCGGTCCGGATGGCCGCCCGATGAGTTACGTCGCGTTCGTGGCGCCTGCGCTGCTGGCGTCGTCGGCCATGAACGGCGCGGTTTTCGAGAGCACGTACAACCTGTTCTTCAAACTGCGCTACGCCAAGGTCTACGACGCCATGCTGGCCACCCCGATCGGCCCCCTGGACGTCGCACTGGGTGAAATAGCGTGGGCGATGCTGCGCGGTGGCCTGTACTCGGTGGCGTTCCTGGCCGTGACGGGCGCAATGGGGTTGCTCACCTCGTGGTGGGCGCTGTTCCTTCTGCCGGTGGCGCTCCTGGTGTCCTTCGCCTTCTCGGCGATCAGCATCACTTTGGTGAGTTTTCTGAAGTCGACGTCCCAGTTCGACTACATCCAGCTCGTCTTGATGCCGATGTTCCTGTTCTCCACCACGTTCTTCCCGATCACGGTCTACCCCGAGGCACTGCAATGGGTGGTCCGGTGTTTCCCGCTGTACCACGGGATCGAGCTCATGAGAGGACTCGCAAGCGGAATCTTGTCGCCGGGCATGCTCGGAAATCTGGCCTACCTGGTGGCACTGGCAGCGATTGGAGTGTGGGGGTCGACGAGACGAATCGCCAAGCTTCTCCTCACGTGACACGGCCTGGACCCGAACCGGGGGCGGGTCAACCGGACATCGGCCTGTTCTGGTGCCGCGAGCCGGATCGCCGTCACGCCTTCCGGTAACCAGTCAGATTCTGGGCGCCCGCCTGACACCAACCAGAACCCCTCACCGGGGGCGAAATCCCGGCGGCGGTCAGCGGGCCGGGTTCGGTGGTCCGCTCTCGGAAGGCGGCACGGCAGAGCGGGCATCCGCCAAGCCATGGCCGTAGAAACCGTTGTAGTTGTCGTAGCCCGTGCAGTAGGCGTCTTGGGCGCCGTCGCCAGTGAGGTCGTAGTCGTCCGGGCAGGGCATGGGCGTTGCGCGGGACTCCAGCGCGCGGCGCAGCTCCGTCGCGGACCAGCCGGGGTGCGCCGACTTCAGCAGGGCCAGCACTCCGGCCACGTGCGGCGCCGCCATCGATGTGCCGCATAGCGGGGCATAGCCGCCGGGCACCGTTGACACCACGCATTGGTCGTCGTCGCCGCCCGGAGCGGTGACGTCCACCACTCCGAGTCCGTACGAGCTGTACCCCGCCTTCACCCGGTCCGGCCCGATCGCTGACACCGTCACCACGTCGCGGAGCCCGGCTGGCAACGCTTCGCACTTCGCGGTCCCGGACGGCGTTCCCGACCGCGCCGACGGGGTCAGGTCCACGGCCTCGTTGGTCGCGGCGGCGACGTTGAGCGTGCCGCGGGACGTCGCGTACTCCACGGCGCGCGCGAGCACCTCGTGCACCACCCCGCGGTCGTTGCCGCGTACGCACGAAAGGGACCACGGGTTTACGAACCAGCTGCTGTTGGTGATCGGCAGCCGCCGCGCCGCCGACCACATGATTCCGCACACCGCCGCCTCGGGATCGGCGTAACCGCGGTCGTCGATCACCTTCACCGACGCAATTCGTACCCCGGGGGCGACGCCGGTCACGCCCTTGCCGTCGTCCGCTGCGGCGATGAGGCCGGCGACGTGCGTGCCGTGGACCGAGGTCGTCGGCTGCCACGCGGCCGGGCTCGGGTCGGCCACGCCGCTGAGGCACCCCGCGGAGTCGGCCGCGTCGACGGCTGCGGCGAGGTCGGGATGGTTCGGGTCGACGCCGGAGTCGAGGACCCCGACCACCACGTCCCGGCTGCCCTCGGACACCTGGTGCGCGGCCGGTGCGCCGATCATGTCCATGTCCCACTGCCTGCCGGACAGATCCGCCGTCGGAACGCGAGCCGGGTCGCTGAGCGGGAGCCGCGCGCGGGAGGGTTGCGCCGGAGCAGCAGGTTGTTCGGCGGCGATCCGCGTGGCCTGCGCGCTGAACGCCCGCTGCGGCCCGATGCGGTCGGCAAACCCCGGATCGGCCGATGTGACCACCGCCACGGCGATCTGCGGGTAGTACGTCGAGAACTGGCCACAGTCCACGCTGACCTGCTGCCGCGCCGAGGACTCCGGCGTACCCCGATCGAACGCGACGACGTAGCGCACCGCCCGCCCGCCGGACGCGCATCCCGGATCCGCGGCAGCCGCCGTCGGGAGCGCGACACATCCGGAGAGCACGACGAAGGAGCACACGGCCGCTCGCAGCGGCCGCGCCAGCAGGGACACCGGACCTCCCACCGCACGGGTAACGCCGGGCGCACGCGCGCCCGAGCCGCACGCTAGCCACCGCACCCCGACGGGACAAGCGGTGCGCACAAGTTCGCCCGGGCGCATGAGGCCACGGCCTGGCTGGGCTCGCCTGCCCGGGCTCGCCCCCAGCCATCGGGCCCGGCGGGGGAGTGTGGTTGGGCGTCTTGTGGGATGAGCGACGTTGAACCGGTCGCGGCTGCCCGGACGAGTGGTGTGGGGAAACTCGCCCGGTATGGGCGGTGCGGCGCGCCCGGGTGCCTGGCGTGGGGCACCGACTACACCGGGTGCGCACACCGGTGTGGGATACTCGTGGTGGCCGCTGCGCCGACGGGCATCCCGCCTGCGTCGTGAGCGGCCCGGAGGAGTGCCGGACCGGCACCATGCGCGTCGCCCCCGGGAGGCCGGGTCAAGGTCGATGTCGTGGTGGGTGGCCCGGGGGTCGCGAGCCAGGCCGGCACCCCACCGAGCAGACGAGGACGTGCGCGGCCGCCGACCGGCGGAGCGCACGGCTGCCGGCAGGATTCCCGCCGCTGGTCACGACCACGGCGGGCACGAACAGAAAGGGCCCCTGTGCGGCCGCGTCAGCACCGGTGTGAACCGGCTGACGCGCCCGGGGGCGGAGGAGACACATGTCGAACGCGGAAACACCCGCCGACCAGACCGGCGGGAATACCGTCGCACCCACGACCAGCCGCCTGGGAGAACTCCCGCCGCGCATCCGGGTGCACGCGCTGGCCAAACTGCTCGGCCTGAGCAGCCGCGACCTGCTCGGCAAACTCGCCGAGCTGGGCGAAAGCCCGCGAAGTGCTCAGTCGAGCGTGACCAAGGAAGTCGCCCACCGGGTGGCGGTCATCCTGGATGCCGAAGCTGCCGGAGAGGCTGCCGAGACTTCGGACGCAACTGCGGCTGAACAGCCTGGTGCAGCCGGGACTGCTGGGGTTACCGGGGCTGCTGGGGTTGCCGAGCCCGCTGCGGTTCCGCATGCTGCCGCTGACCGGGAGACGGCCGCTGGCCAGGAGATCTCGCCTGGCCAGGTGGCCGAGGCTGACCGGGGAAGCGTGGCTGACTCGGAGACCGGGGCTGGTCGGGACCGGCTGGCCGGCCGCGGAAGCGTGGCTGGCCGGGAGAGCGCGGTTGGCCGGGAGAGCGCGGTTGGCCGGGAGGCGGTCGCTGGCCGGGGGGCCGCAGCTGGACAGGCATCCGGTCGCGGGGCGGTGGGCGGCGAGGCCGCTGCGGAGGAAACGTCTGCCGGTGAGGCAGGCGGGGTGTCCCCGCGGACTGGACGTAGTCAGCGTTCTGCGGCTGCACGTGCGGCCGCAGCTGGTGAAACGGCTGTCCAGGGCTCTGCCGAGCGTGCCGCGGCCGAGCAAGAAACCGCGGCGCAGGCCGGTGCGGTGGGCCGGGAAGCTCCCGCGGCGGAGGTCGGCGCGGTTTCGGGTGGTCAGGCGGGTTCCGGTGAAGCTGGCGCGCGCCGGGCAACTGCTGCCCGCGGCGCAACCGCTGCAGGTGCGGCCAGGAACGAAACGGGCGCAAGTCAGGCCACTGCCGCCGAGACTGCCGCAGGTCAGGCAACCACCTCAGCCCAGGCAACCACCCCACCCGACCAAGGTGACCAGGAAGAGTCACCCGGGCAGGGGACTGGCCGCGGTCGTACCCGGCGTGCGCGTCGTGCTGTTGCTCCGGCTATCCCCGCTGGCCAGGAGGACGTCGAGCAGGCAACTCCGGCTCGTGGGCCGGTGCACGTGCCCGTCTTTGCGGCACCCTCGCCCGTCTTCCTGCCGCCTGAGCCTGCGCAGGGGGCGCGGACTCGGCCCGAGCCGATGTTCGGCGTCGGGGAGAAGCCCGCCGAGGCCGACGCCGAGGCCGAGGAAGTCGCCGAGGACACCACCGGCGAAGCTCGCGACGAGCGTTCCGACGAGGACGACGAGGCAGGCGGCCGTCGGCGTCGGCGGCGGGGGCGGCGGGGTCGTGGCCGGGGCAAGGGCGGCGACGAGGCCCAGTCCGACACCGACGACGACACCGAAGATCTGCCTGTCAAGGAAGCAAAAGACACCAAAGACAAGTCCGAGGAGTCGTCCGCCGAAGTCGCGGACACCGAGGACGACGACGCCGAACCCGAAGGCGGCAGCAAGCGCCGCCGTCGCCGCCGCCGTCGTAAGGGCGGGGACGACGACAGCACCGAAGCCACCGGTGACGACCCGCCCAACACCGTCACGCACGTTCGCCAGGTCAAGACCGAGGCGGAGCGTCCGGCGCGCGACGAGGTGCGCAGCGTCCGCGGTTCCACGCGGCTCGAGGCCAAGCGCCAGCGCCGCCGTGACGGGCGCGAGGCAGGGCGCCGCCGTGCCCCGATCCTGTCCGAGGCCGAGTTCCTCGCCCGCCGCGAGTCGGTCGAGCGCACCATGGTCGTAGCCGAGAAGGGTGATTCCACGCAGATCGGCGTGCTCGAGGACGGGGTGCTCGTCGAGCACTTCGTGACGTCGTCGGGGACCGGGTCGATCGTCGGGAACGTCTACCTCGGCCGCGTCCAGAACGTGCTGCCCAGCATGGAAGCCGCGTTCATCGACATCGGCCGCGGCCGCAACGCGGTGCTGTACGCCGGTGAGGTCGACTGGGACGCCGCCGGCCTGGAAGGCAAGGCGCGCAAGATCGAGCAGGCGCTGTCCACCGGCGACAGCGTGCTGGTGCAGGTCACCAAGGACCCGGTCGGGCACAAGGGCGCCCGGCTCACCACGCAGATCTCGCTGCCCGGCCGCTTCCTCGTGTACGTCCCCGCGGGCGGCGCCACCGGCATCTCCCGCAAGCTGCCGGAGAACGAGCGTCGGCGGCTCAAGGACATCCTCAAGCGGATCGTCCCGGAGGACGCGGGCGTCATCATCCGCACCGCCTCCGAAGGCATCAGCGAGGAGGAGCTCGACCGCGACGTCCAGCGGCTCAAGGCGCAGTGGGACGTCATCAAGGAGAAGGCCTCCGCCGGGTCCGCCAAGAAGGGCGGCGCCCCGACGATGCTGTACGAGGAGCCGGACCTGCTGGTGAAGGTCGTCCGCGACCTCTTCACCGAGGACTTCGCGAAGCTGGAGGTTCAGGGCGGTAAGGCGTGGGACACCATCCACGGCTACGTCCAGCACGTCGCGCCCGACCTCACCGACCGCCTCCGCCGCTACACCGGCACCGGCGACAGTTTCGCCGACCACCGGATCGACGAGCAGATCATGAAGGCGCTCGACCGCAAGGTCTGGCTGCCCTCGGGCGGGTACCTGGTCATCGACCGCACCGAGGCGATGACCGTCATCGACGTCAACACCGGCAAGTTCACCGGATCGGGCGGCAACCTCGAGGAGACGGTGACCCGCAACAACCTGGAGTCGGCGGAGGAGATCGTCCGCCAGCTGCGGCTGCGGGACATCGGCGGCATCATCGTGATCGACTTCATCGACATGGTGCTCGAGTCCAACCGCGAGCTGGTCCTGCGCCGCCTCACCGAATGCCTCGGCCGCGACCGTACGCGGCACCAGGTCGCCGAGGTCACGTCGCTGGGCCTGGTGCAGATGACGCGCAAGAAGATCGGCACCGGGCTGCTCGAGGCGTTCTCCACGCCGTGCGAGCACTGCAAGGGCCGCGGCGTGATCGTCACGACGGAACCGCAGCGCACCGGCGGCGGCAACGGCAATGGCGGCACCGGCGGGACCGGCAACAACGGCCACAGTCACGGCGGCGACACCAAGAGCTCGCGGCGTTCCCGCGGCCGCGGCAAGGGCGAAGACCAGCACCCGGAGCACAAGACCGAGCCGGCCGGGCCCACCCCGGAGCAGCGCGAATCGGTCGCGTCGGCGGTGCAGGCGATGGCGAACGCGTCGAAGGCCGCCTCGGCCCGCGGGGAGCACGAGCCCCACGAGGCAGCGGCGGCCTCGGCGGACGCCGGTGCGGCCGAGCGGTCTCCGGCCGGGCGACGGTCCGAGCAGGGCACCACCTCCGTGGCGAAGGCGGAGATGGGCGCATCTGAGCGGGTCGCAACCGGTCAATCGGGAACCGGTCAGGCCGGGACGGGCCAGTCCGGATCCGGTCAGGCTGCAACCGGCCAGTCGGGATCGGGCCAGTCCGGAAGCGATCAGGCTGCAACCGGCCAGGTCGCGTCCGAGGCGGCCGGGCAGCCGAAGCGCGGCACGGCCGAGTCACCCGGGGCGGCCGAGCAGGCGCCCACCGGCGCCGCGCAGGCGGGACGAGGAGGCGAGCAGCCGAAGTCCGCGACTGCCCAGGCCGCCGAACTGCCGTCGTCCGGCACCGGACGCCCGGTGTCCGGCGAGTCCCAGCCGGAGCGCGCAGCCGCACCGGAACAGGCCCCCGTGGCCACCCCTTCTCCGGAGCCGGAATCCGCCCCCGCGGATGCCGTTGCCCCGGTGGCCGAGGAACCCGAGGTCAGCGTGCCGGCTCCGGCCGCGCGGAGCACCCGGCGCCGTCCGCGCCGTGCCGCTTCGCGTCCGGCGGGCCCGCCGGTGCACGCTTCGGACCAGAGCTGATCCACCACGGGTACCCCGGGTGCAACCACACCCGGGGCCTCCCGTAACCTGTAGTACGGCTCTCCGCCAGAGGGAGCCGCTGCGCGAGCACCTGGACCGCCCCCGGGCGGGCCGGCCGCGCCAGCCCATTAACCCATTGTCGAGTAATGCAGGAGACTTCCGTGTCGGCGTACGCGATCGTCAAGACCGGCGGCAAGCAGTACAAGGTGGCCGTCGGCGACGTCGTCGAGGTCGAGAAGCTCGAGGGCGAGCCGGGCACCGAGCACACCTTCCCCGCCGTGCTGTTCGTGGACGGTGGCGAGGTCACCACGGACGCCGACGCGTTGGCGAAGGTCTCGGTCACCGGCAAGGTCGTCGAGCAGACCAAGGGTCCGAAGATCCGGATCCACAAGTTCAAGAACAAGACCGGCTACCACAAGCGCCAGGGTCACCGGCAGAAGCTGACCCGCGTCGAGGTCACCGGTATCTCGAAGTAGTTCCCCGGATCTTCGCAAGACTGAAAGAGGCTTGAGCAATGGCTCACAAGAAGGGTGCGTCCAGCTCCCGCAACGGTCGTGACTCCAACGCCCAGCGGCTCGGGGTCAAGCGCTTCGGCGGCCAGGAGGTGAACGCCGGCGAGATCCTGGTCCGCCAGCGGGGCACCAAGTTCCACCCCGGCGTCAACGTCGGCCGCGGTGGTGACGACACGCTGTTCGCGCTCGCCACCGGTGCCGTCCAGTTCGGCACCAAGCGCGGCCGCAAGACGGTCAACATCGTCCCGTCGGAAGCGTAACGAGCGTTCTTACGGGCGACGTGTGTCCGCGGAATGCGCGGACCACGTCGCTCGTTACATTTCACCCGGGGGCCCGAGCCCCCGGACCCCCACGGTGCGGCCGCTGGCAGACCCAGCGTGGTCCGCACCGTTTTTCGTGTGAATTGTGAGGCAAAGCCATGGCGTCCCGGTTCGTGGACCGCGCGGTCATCCACCTGACCGCCGGCGACGGGGGAAACGGCTGTGCCTCCGTGCACCGCGAGAAGTTCAAGCCGCTCGGCGGCCCGGACGGCGGCAACGGCGGCAACGGCGGGGACGTCACGCTGGTCGTCGACCCCAACGTGCACACCCTCCTCGACTTCCACTTCCGCCCGCACGCCCGCGCCGGCAACGGCAAAATGGGCATGGGCAGCAACCGCAACGGTGCCGCCGGTGAGGCGCTGGAGATGAAGGTCCCGGCGGGCACCGTCGTGTTCACCGAGGACGGCGAACTGGTCGCCGACCTGGTCAACCCGGGCACGCGCTTCGTCGCCGCGCAAGGCGGCCGCGGCGGGCTCGGCAACGCGGCGCTCGCGTCGAAAGCCCGTAGGGCACCCGGGTTCGCGCTGCTCGGCGAGCCGGGGGAGAACCGCAACCTGGTGCTGGAGCTGCGGTCGGTCGCCGACGTCGGGCTGCTCGGCTTCCCGTCCGCTGGCAAATCGTCGCTGATTTCGGTGCTGTCCGCGGCCAAACCGAAGATCGCCGACTACCCGTTCACCACGCTCGTGCCGAACCTCGGCGTGATCACCGCCGGGTCCACTGTGTACACGATGGCCGACGTACCCGGCCTCATCCCCGGCGCCTCCGAAGGCCGCGGTCTCGGCCTCGACTTCCTGCGTCACATCGAACGCTGCGCCGTCCTGGTGCACGTCGTCGACTGCGCGACACTCGAACCGGGCCGCGACCCGCTGTCCGATGTGGACGCTCTCGAAGACGAGCTCGCGCGCTACACCCCGGGGCTGGGGGGCAAGCTCGAGGAACGTCCGCGCGTGGTGGTCCTGAACAAGATCGACGTCCCGGAAGCCGCCGAGCTGGCCGAGTTCGTGCGTCCCGAGCTGGAGGCCCGGGGACTGCGCGTGTACGAGGTGTCCACCGCGTCGCGCAAGGGCTTGAAGGAGCTCAGCTTCGCGCTCGCCGAGGTCGTCGAGACCTACCGCGAGGCGCAGCCGGTGCTGGAGCCGGAAAAGATCGTGCTGCACCCGCTCGCGGTCGACGACAGCGGGTTCACCGTGTCGCCGGACCCGGAGGAGGACGGTGCGTTCATCGTCCGCGGCGCGCGTCCGGAGCGCTGGATCCGGCAGACGAATTTCGCCAACGACGAGGCCGTCGGCTACCTCGCGGACCGGCTCAACCGGCTCGGTGTCGAAGACGCGCTGGCCAAGCACGGCGCGAGGCCGGGCAGCCCGGTCACGATCGGCGACATCCAATTCGAATGGGAGCCCACCACGCCCGGCGTGGCCGCGCATCTGTCCGGCCGGGGCACCGACGTCCGGCTGGAGCGGAGTGACCGCGTCGGCGCGGCCGAGCGCAAGGAAGCCCGCCGGATCCGCCGCGACGGCACCGGCGAGGACGAGGACCAGTGAGTGGCACGCGGAAGGAAATCGCGGACGCTCGGCGGCTGGTCGTCAAGGTCGGCTCGTCCGCGCTGACCACCGCGGGCAGCGGGCTCGACACGGCCCGTCTCGACGCGTTGGTCGACGCCATCGCCGGCCGCGCCGCCCGGGACGCGCAGATCGTGCTCGTGTCGTCGGGCGCGATCGGCGCCGGGCTCGCGCCGCTGAAACTCGGCAAACGCCCGCGTGACCTGGCCACGAAACAGGCCGCGGCGAGCGTCGGGCAGCTCGCGCTGGCGCACGCGTACGCCGAATCGTTCAGCCGCTACTCGCTCACCGTGGGGCAGGTGTTGCTCACGTCCGACGACGTCGTCCGCCGTTCCCATTACCGCAATGCGCAACGCACGTTCTCCCGGCTGCTCGCGCTCGGCGCGGTGCCCGTGGTCAACGAGAACGACACCGTGGCCACGCAGGAAATCCGCTTCGGCGACAACGATCGGCTTGCCGCGCTGGTGGCGCACCTGATCGGTGCGGACGCGTTGATCCTGCTGTCCGATGTGGACGGTCTGTACGACGGCGACCCGCGCGACGGGGCCACCCGCAAGATCACCGAGGTGCTCGGCGAGTCCGATGTGGACGGGATTGCGGTCGGCATGTCGTCGTCCGGGCTCGGCACCGGCGGCATGGTCTCGAAGCTCGCCGCGGCCCGCACGGCGGCCGGAGCCGGTATCCCGGTGCTGCTGGCCGCTGCGGTCGACGCCGGAGACGCACTCGGCGAGGCAACCGTCGGTACCGCGTTCGCGCCTGCCGACGCCCGGCTGTCCGCGCGCCGGTTCTGGCTCGGCTACGCCGCCGACACGTCCGGCAAGCTTCACCTCGACGACGGCGCGGTGCGGGCGATCCTGCGCCGCCGGTCGCTGCTGGCCGCCGGAATCACCGGGCTGGACGGCGATTTCCAGGCCGGTGACGTCGTCGACCTCGTGGACGCCGCGGACGTCCCGGTGGCGCGCGGCGTGGTCGGCTTCGACGCGGGGGAGCTGCCTGCGCTGATCGGCCGGTCGAGCCACGAGGTGCCGGTGGAGTATCGCCGCGAGGTCGTGCACGCCGACGACCTGGTCCCGCTGCGCCGCTAGCTGTAGTGCCCGGTGAGGTTGTTGACGCGGGTGATGGGTGGGTGGCCGACGAGTGCGTCGTAGTGCAGGAATGTGGGGAGTGTTGTGGCTCGGTGGTGTGAGCTGGTGCGTCGGTCGCGCTGGAGATACCCAGCTCGGCGCTGACCTGCGCGACCGGGCGTCCGGTCCGGACACGTCAGACACCAGCACCACACGGAGGTCTTCGTCATGATCAACCCGACGCGCCGCTCACCCGACAACAACGTCCATGATCACTACAGCTAGCCGCCGCCGGACCAGCGCCCGCCCGGTGGCAGGGCGTACTCGTCGTAGAGCAGGTCGGCCAGTTCCTGCCAGCCGGACGGGTCGGCCGGGAACGTCCGCCCGCCGGGTGCGGTCAGGACGGCGTGCTCCTCGGCGTCGGCGACCAGCGAGATCGGGACACGGAACTCGTCGTAGTCGTGCCGCACGAACCACAGCTGCCCGAGGGTGAACCGGCGGCGGGCCACCACCGGACTGCGCACGTCGACGTCGGAGATCCCGGTGTCCGTGGTGGTCCACAGTGGAGTGACCTTGAGCCCGGCCAGGTGCACGAGCTGCGGTTTCCGGCCTTCCTGCTCGAAGCGGTAGTACGGCCGCTTGCGCCAGCGCTCCCACCGCAGCCGCCGCCGTTCACGCGCGATCGGGCCGCGCAGCCCGGCCAGTGCCTCGGCGATCACCTCGAGGTGCGGACGTGGCCCGGATCTTCGGACACCGGATCTCCCTTCGCTCCCGGCGCAGGCTACTCCGAAGATCGGGGACCGGTCCCCACCAGCGCGCGAAGCTCGAACTTCCGGATCTTGCCGCTGGCGGTCCGCGGCAGCTCCGGCAGGACCTCGACCCGCTCCGGCCAGTACTGTTTTGCCACGCCTTCTCCGCGAGGAACACCCGCAGTTTCTCCAGGTCCAGCGTGGTGCCGGGCTTGAGCACCAGGCAGGCGCACGCACTTTCCTGCAGCCGGGGATCGGGGACGGCGACCACGGCGGCCGCCTCGATGTCCGGGTGCTCGTAGAGGACGTTCTCCACATAGGCGACCGGGATGTTCTCCCCGCCGCGGATGATCACGTCCTTGGTGCGGCCCGCGATCCGGAGGTAGCCGGCGTCGTCGATGGTCGCGAGGTCGCCGGTGTCGAACCATTCGCCGTGAAAGCTGTCGCGGGTCAGGCCGAGCCGTTCGGCATAGCCGACGAACAGGAACGGCCCCGCGACCTGCAGCCTTCCCTCCGTGCCGGACGGCAGTTCGGTCCCGTCGGCGTCGACGACCCGGATCTGCATCCCCGGCCACGGGTACCCGTCGGTGTCGATCAGCCGCTCGTCCGGGTCGCCCGGGATGCCGAGCGTGACCAGCGCGTTCTCGCTCTGGCCCCAGCCACCGAGCACGACGAGACCGGGCAGCTTCTGCCGCGCCTCCCGCACGAGTGCCCGCGGGATCGGTGCGCCCATGCAGCAGAACCGCTGCAGGGACGAAAGGTCGTGGTCGGCGAGATTCGGTGCGGACAGCAGGTCGTGCAGGAACGGGGTGGCCGCGGAGGTGTAGGTGATGCCGTGGTCCTCGACGAGTTCGACGAATCGCGCGGCGTCCCACACGTCTTGCAGAACGCAGGTCGCGCCGTTCTGGACACCGAGCCTTGCGCCGTAAAGGAAACCGGTGAGATGTGCGAGCGTCGACGCCATGTGCAGCACGCTGTCGGACGTGATGCCCAGCCGCGCCGGCAGCGGGTTGTTGGCCGCGATGGCGGTGTTGTGCGTGTGCATCACGCCCTTGGGCTCGCCGGTGGTGCCGGACGTGAAGATCAGCAGCGTGACGTCGTCGGGATCGGGCCGCCACGACGGCAGCTCGCGCCGTTCCTCCCACGGCGTGGCGGCGAACTCGTCCCACGACGACCCGACCACCAGTACGCGTTCCAGGTCGGGCCATTGGGGACGGAGCCGCGACACCATGGCCGGGTAGTCGAAACCGCGGAATTCCTGTGGCACCACCAGGACTTTGGACCTCGCGAGCCCGACCATGAACCCGACCTCGCGTTCGCGGTGGATCGGGATGAGCGGGTTGCTGATCGCGCCGATCCGGCTCGCGGCGTAGTGCACCACGATCCACTCGATCCGGTTGGGCAGCTGGAACGACACGACGTCGCCCGGCCGGACGCCGAGGTCCCAGAACCCGGCTGCGCAGCGGTCGACCTCCTGCTTGAGCCGCGCGTAGCTGATGCTGCGCTGTGGATCGGCGAACGCGGTCTTGTCCGGCGTGGCCGCGGCCGCGTCGTCGAGGTAGTCGGTGATGGTGCGGTTCACCCAGTACCCGGCGCGGGTGTGGGTTTCGATCGTCTCGTCGTCGAGGATCGTCGCGAACGGCATGGCAGGCTCCGGGTCAGCTCATGGTGAGGCCGCCGCTGACGCTGACGGTCTGGCCGGTGACGTAGGCGGCCTCGTCGGAGGCCAGGAAGGCGACCACGTTCGCGATGTCGCCGGGCTGGGCGAGCCGGCGGAACGGGATGGCTTTCGTGAGTGCTTCGCGCAGCTTCGGGTCGCCGCCGCCGAGGGAGGCGAACAGCGCGGTGTCGGCCGGACCTGGGCAGACGGCGTTGGCGTTGACCTTGCTGCGGGCCAGTTCGCGGGCGATCGACTTGGTGAACGCGATGACGCCGCCCTTCGCTGCGGAGTACACCGCTTCGCCGGACGAGCCGACGCGCCCGGCGTCCGACGCGATGTTGACCACCGAGCCGTAACCCTGCTCGACCATCACCGGCAGCACCTCGCGGCAGGTGTTGAGCACGCCGTAGAGGTTGATCTGCACGATCCGGTCCCAGTCGGCGCGATCGGACTGCACGAACGGCCCGGCCTTGTCCCATCCCGCGTTGTTGACCAGCACGTCGATCCGGCCGAAGCGGCTGCGGACCTGCTCGACCGCGACAGCCACGGACTCGGGCGAGGTGACGTCGGTGTGCACGGCGGTGCCGCCGATCGCCGCTGCGGTTTCCTTCGCGGTCACTTCGTCGAGGTCGCTGACGACGACTGTTGCGCCTTCGGCGGCCAGTTTTTCCGCAATCCCGCGCCCGATTCCCCGTCCGGCACCGGTCACGAACGCGATTTTGTCGGTGAGCTTGGCCATACTGGTTCCCTTCATGGTGCAAATGCGCGGCCGAGCAGGTTGCGTGCGATGACGAGCTTCGACACCTGCGCGGTGCCGTCGCCGATTTCGAGGCCGATCACGTCGCGCAGCCGTTGCCCGACCGGGCTTTCACTGGAGTACCCGAGATGCCCGAACGTGAGGAGGCACTGGTGGATGGTCTCGGTGGCGAGTTTCGGTGCCCAGAACTTCGCCATCGCCGCTTCGGTGCTGTGGTCGAGGTCGTTGTCCTTGCGCCACAACGCTTCGTAACAGACGTGCCGCGCGCCGCGCAGGTAGGTTGCCTGCTCGGCGAGCGGGAACACGACGCCCTGGAAGGTGCCGATCGGGCTGCCGAACGCTTCGCGGTCGCGGGCCCATTGGAGTGCTTCGTCGAGCGACGCCTGCGCTGCGCCGAGGCAGGCGAGGCCGATGATCGCGCGTGAGTAGTCGAAGCCCTGCATCACTGAAACGAAGCCTTGGCCCTCGCCGCCGACCAGCGCTTCGCGCGGTACGGGCAGCCCGTCGAAGTGCAGCGACGCGCGGCCGATCGCGCGGCTGCCCAGGTCGTCGAAAGGGGAGCGGGACACGTGGGCGGCGTCCAACTCGACCCAGAATGCGCTGACCCCGCGTGCGCCGGGGCCGCCGGTGCGGGCGAGCACGAGCGCGACGTCGGCGGACATGCCGAGGGTGATCGACGTCTTCTCGCCGGTGAGCCGCCAGCCGTCGCCGTCCGGTTCGGCCTTCATCTCCAGCTTCGCGGCGTCGGTGCCGTGGCCGGGTTCGGTGATGCAGAACGCGGGTACCACCTCGCCGGACGCGATCGGCGGCAACCACCTGGCCTGTTGGTCTCCGGTCGCGTTGCGGGTGAGGATGTCGCTGACCAGCGCGCTGACGATGATCAGGTACGACGCGTTGAAGTCGCCACGCGCGACCTCCTCGGCGGCCATTCCCGCGAGCACCGCGCTCGCTTCCTGACCGCCGTGGTGTTCCGGAATGCGCAGGCCGGTCAGGCCCATCGCGGCCATGTCGGCGACCAGTTGCGGGCGCAGCTTCGCGGCTTTGTCGTCGGATTGGTAGTGCGGGGCAAGGACTTTCGCCGTGAACCGGCGGAGCTCCTGGCGGTAGGTGTCCTCGTCGTCGGTGAAGGTGAAGTCCATGGTCAGTGCCAGTTCACGCGCGAGACGAAGTCGGGTGTGCGCTTCTCGGAAAACGCTTGCGCGCCTTCCCGACCTTCCGGCGACGCCGTGAACAGGTCGAGCGCGGACATCGCCAGGTTGGACAGTCCGGCCTGGTGGTCGGTGTCGGCGTTGAAGGACTGCTTGAGGAACCGCAGCGCCGTCGGGCTCTTTTCGGCGACCTCCTCGGCCCAGGCTTTCGCGGTTTTGAGCAGGTCGCCGGCCGGGACGACGGCGTTGACGAGCCCCATCCGCTCGGCCTCGGCCGCGTCGTACTGGCGGCAGAAGAACCAGATCTCGCGTGCCTTCTTCTCGCCGACAACCCGCGCCAGGTACGCCGAGCCGAACCCGGCGTCGAACGACCCGACCCGCGGACCGGCCTGGCCGAATCGCGCGGTCTCGCTGGCGATCGTGACGTCACACAGCACGTGCAGCACGTGCCCGCCGCCGACCGCGACGCCGTTGACCGCGGCGATCACCGGTTTCGGGATGTCGCGGATGAGCTTGTGCAGGTTGCCGATCTCGAACAGGCCGCTCTCGGTCGGGCCGTAGTCACCGGTTTCGGCGCGCTGCTTCACGTCGCCACCGGTGCAGAACGCCTTGTCCCCGGCGCCGGTGAGGATCACGGCCTGCACGCGCTTGTCCGCCCACGCCGTGCGGAAGGCCCTGATCAGCTCGTCGACGGTCCGCCCGCGGAAGGCGTTGTAGCGCTCGGGCCGGTCGATGGTGATGATGGCCGCCGCACCGTCGAGCTCGTACCGGATGTCCTCGTACTCCATGGCCGCTCCCTTCGTGGTGTCTGACCACGGTGACAAAATTTGACTCTGAGGTCAAGAGTTGAATGTAAAGTCAGACGGTAGGCTACGGGCGGGACCGAGAGGAGCGGGATGGGCACGCAGGCGGTGAACGAGGCGCGGCCGCCGTCGGAGCGCGTGCAGCGCAAGCGCGGCAAGCGGATCCAGGAGATCCTCACCACGGCGGCCGAGCTGTTCGGCGAGCGCGGGTACGACGCGGTGAGCCTGGAGCACGTCGCCGAACGGCTCGACGTCACCAAGGGCTCGCTGTACTACTACTTCTCCAGCAAGGACGAACTCGGCACGGCCGCGATCGAGACCCTCGGCGACGAATGGACGGCTCGCCTCCAGCGCCTGCTCGACCGCACCGAAGGCCCGCCGGAGGTCCGGCTGCGGGCGCTCATCCACGAGCACATCACGATCGCGGTCCGCGACTACCCGGCGGCGCTGCGGCTTTTCCTGGTACCCCGCGAGTGGCCGAGCGCGCAGCGCGACCGCATCAAGGACCTCCGCCGCCGCCACGACGCGTTCTTCCGCGAGATCATCGAGGAGGGCGTGGCGAGCGGCGAGTTCACCGTCACCGGCATCGACACCGTGCTGCAGTGCATGCACGCCGCGATGAGCCAGGCGCCGACGTGGTGTGCCGAACTACCGCCCGCCGCGCGGGGGAAAGCTGTGGACGAGGTGGCCGACACGCTGATGGCACTCGTCCACATCAAAGGTGGGGCGGGGCCTCGATCCCGAGTAGTTCCAAGCCCTTGACCAGAGTGCGGGACGTCAGCGTGGCCAGCTGTACCCGCGAAGCGCGCAGCTCCGGTGTTTCCGCAGCGAGGACCGGACACTGCTCGTAGAAGCGCGAGAACGTCACCGCGGTGTCGTAGAGGTACGTACACAGCTTGTGTGGCGCGTAGGACTTTGTCGCCGCGTGTACTGCTTCGCCGAAGCGCAGCAGGGTGAGGGCGAGCGCGCGTTCCGCTGGTTCGGTGAGCAGCACTGGTGCGTTGCCTGCTTCGCCGTTGGCTTTCGTGAGGATCGACTCGATCCGCGCGTGCGCGTACTGGAGGTACACGGAAGTGTTGCCCTCCTTGGCAAGCATGCGGTCCCAGTCGAAGACGTAGTCGCGCTCGCGGTCGCCGGAGAGGTCGGCGTACTTGACCGCGCCGATGCCGACTGCCCGCGCGACTTCCCGCTGCTCGTCGGCGCTGAGCTCACTGCGCTCGGCGACGACCTCCGCAGCTTGCGCCACGGCCTCGTCGAGCAGGTCGGCGAGCTTGATCGTCTCACCGGCGCGCGTGCGCATCACCTTGCCGTCGGCGCCGAGGACCGAACCGAAACCGATGTGCTCGGCGTGCACTCCGTCGAGCCAGCCCGCCGCGCGGCACACGGCGAACACCATCGCGAAATGCTGCGCCTGCGGCGTGCCGACGACGTACAGGAGATCGGTCGCGCCGCGTTCGGTGGTCCAGTAGCGCGCGGTGGCGAGGTCGGTGGCCGCGTAGCCGTAGCCACCGTCGCGCTTGCGGACGATCAGCGGGAGCCGGTCGCCTTCGCGGTTGCGGAATCCTTCGGGGAACACGCAAACCGCGCCGTCGCTGATTTCGGTGAGGCCGTCGGCTTCGAGCTCGTCGACGACCTTCGCGAGGTACGGGTTGTAGAAACTCTCGCCGTAGATATCGGCGTCGGTGAGAGTGATGCCGAGCTGGCGGTAGACGGCGTTGAAGTGGCGGGTCGACTCATCGACGAGCTCTTGCCAGGTGGCGAGGGTGCCGGCGTCGCCGCTTTGGAGTTTGACCACCCGCTCGCGGGACCGGGTCGCGAAGGCTTCGTCGGCGTCGAATTTCTGCCGCGCTGCTTGGTAGAACGCGTTGAGGTCGCCGATCCCGCTGTGGCCTGCCGGTGGCTCGTCGAGGAGGTGCTCGATGAGCATGCCGAACGGCGTGCCCCAGTCGCCGAGATGGTTGTGCGGCAGCACTTCGTGGCCGGCGAACCGCAGCAGCCGCGTGATCGCGTCGCCGATCACGGACGACCGCAGATGCCCGACGTGCATTTCCTTGGCGACATTGGGACTGCTGTAGTCGAGCGCGATGCGCCGGGGCTGTGCGGCTTCCGGGACGCCGAGCCGGTCGTCCCCGGCCAGTCCGGTGACGCGCTGCTCGAGCCATTCGCGGCGCAGTACGAAGTTGAGGAATCCGGGTCCGGCGATCTCCGGCGGGTCGGCGACGTCGTCGAGATCGAGATGCCCGACGATCCCGGCGGCCACCTCGCGCGGCGGTTTGCCGAGCCGTTTGCCGAGACTCATCGCGAGGTTGCACTGGTAGTCGACACCGTCGCGAGTGGACACCGTGACGAGTGCCGCAGCCGGGTCGAGGTCGAGATCGAAGGCCCGGCGGAGAGCGGCGACCACGCGTCGGGCGAGTTCCTCACTAACCTCGAGCTGCTGCACGGTGTCCCTCCTTCGCGTCGTCGATCGCTGAAGGGTACCGAGCGCGCGTCAGGGCAGTTCGCTGCCCGCCGTCTCGGGCATGCGCAGGACCACGACGAACGCGATCGCGGCAGCGACTGCGACGTACCAGAAGAACGCCGTGGCCGCCCCGGCCGCGGACAGCGCGCTGAGCACGAGGGGAGCGGTGCCCCCGAACACGGCGACGGTGAGGTTGTACCAGGCCCCGATGCCGAGCCCGCGCAGTTCGGTGGGGAAGAGCTCGCTCATGATCGCCGGGGCGACGGAGGTCAGCGCGGTGTAGAGCGCGAGACCGACGCAGAACACGATGAGCAGATTCCCGAGCCCGGGCCGCACGAGGTACGAAAGCGGCACGATCACGAGCGCCATCGAACCGGACCAGACGAGCAGCTGCGGCCGCCGGCCGTAACGGTCGGCGAGCGCGCCCATCGGGTACTGGAGGATGACGAACAATGCGGTGGCGATCGAAAGCGCGAGGAAGGTGTCGACGTCGTTGGCGCCGCGGCCTTTGACCGCGAAGGACGTGAGGGCGCTGAAGAACGTGTAGTAGCAGAGCGTGGACAGCATCGTGAAGCCGATGAGCTGGCCGACCGCCCGCGGATGCCGGGTGAGCGTGGTGAGCAGCGGTCGCTCGACCCGCCGCGCGGTTTCCTTTTTCTCTTGGTACAGCTCGGTTTCCTCGAGACTGCGCCGCAGCCACAGCCCGACCAGCCCGAGCACCCCGCCGAGCAGGAACGGAATCCGCCAGCCGAACGAGGTGAGGTCCGCCTTGCCCATCGTGCGCGCGAGCACGAACCCGAGGACGGTGGCGATCAGCACGGCCGACCCGGTGGAGATGTAGAAGAACGAGGAGTACCGCCCGCGCCGCTCCTTGGGCGCGACTTCGCCGAGGTACGCGGACGCATTGGACACCTCACCCCCGAGCGAAAGCCCCTGCGCGACCCTCGCGAGCAACAGCAAGACGGGTGCCAGCCAGCCGACCTGGGAGAACGTGGGCAAGATACCGATCGCCACGGACCCCCCAGCCATGAGCGAGATGGTGAGAATCATGGCCGGCTTGCGCCCGTGCACGTCGGCGAACCGCCCGAGCAGCACCCCGCCGAGCGGCCGGAAGAAGAACGCGAGCGCGTAGGTGGCGAACGTGTTGATCAGCGCGAGGGCGTCGTTGCCAGGCGGGAAGAACGCGGCCGCGAAGTAGATGCTGAACGTGGCGTAGATCGTCCAGTCGAACCACTCGAGCGCATTCCCGGCACTGGCAGCGAACAACTTCCGCACGGGCAGCCGATGCCGCGCTTGCGTCGTAGGACCGGGCATCGAGCAACCTCCACGTCCGCACGGGTGGAAGCGCACTTTGCCAGAAAGGCCTGGAGATCGGTAGATCTCTGCCGGATGTGATGGTGAGTGGTTGTCCAACCGTGGGGTGATGCGGTGGCGTTTGCGCCAGGTGGCGGATCGTGTTTTGGGCCAGGCGGAGCTGGGCTGGGCTGACCCAGGCTGAGCTGACCCGAGCCGTAGTCGGCGGGGCCGAATCGGTCTGATCCGGACAGGGCTGAGCCGACCCGGGCTGGTCCGGCCCGGGCTGATTCGGGCTGGGCCGAGCTGGCCCGGGGTTGAGCCGGGCTAAGCCGGGCAGGGCTGACCTGACCCTGGCAGGGCCGGGCAGGGCCGGGCAGGGCTGGCCCGGGCAGGTTTGACCCGGGTCGGGCAAGCCGGGCAGGGCTGACCTGATCTGATCGGATCCGGGCCGAGCTGGCCCGGGGTTGAGCCGAGCTAAGCCGGGCAGAGCTGACCTGACCTGGCCCGGGCAGGGCTGGCCCGGGCCAGGTTTGACCCGGGTAGGGCTAAGCCGGGCCGAGACGGGTGAGCGCGTTGCGACTGCACAGGCGCTCAGACCACACCTTCGGCAACCGTGGCTCGCGGCGGTGGCTCGTCGCCGTGTGCAGCCCTGACTTCTGCTCGCGGCTTCAGCTCAGTCCGGCCTCAGGCGGCCCGACCTCACCTCGCCATCGCCGCCGCAGTTTCCGCGCGCGCCCCGGTTTCCAATCTCGACCAGCCAATCTCGACCAGCCAATCTCGACCCGCCAATCTCGACCAGCCAATCTCGACCCGCCAAGTCTCGACCAGCCAAATCTCGACTCGCCAACCCATCACGCCGTGCTGGCCAACGCGAATGGCAACACCTCCTCCGCCCCTGCTTGCCGTAGCAGGCGGGCCGCCAGGGTCATCGTCCAGCCGGTGTCGATGATGTCGTCCACCAGCAGGACCGGGCCTCGCGTTTGTGCGACGCTCGCCGCCACGTCCTCCGGCAGGCTCAACCTCCGCCACAGGTCGGCCAGGCGCTGGGCGCTGTTCGCCTGCCGGGGTGGTGGGCCCGACGACGCCAGTTCGCCCAGGTAGTCCAACCGGCCGATGGCGGACAGTCGCAGGGCCAGGCTGTCTACCAGCTGCGGACGGGTCGCTGACGGGATCGCCACCACCGCCACCGGTCGCTGCGTCCACTGCCAGCCCGCGAGGACCTTCACGCAGGCGTCGAACACCGAGTCGGGCACCTCGGTGTCGGACGCGCCCGGGCCGAGCAAATCGCGCAACCGGCCGCCCCAGCCGACGTCGGTGAGGCGGCCCAGCACCTGTCCCGCCGAGGCCTGCTCGCCCGCGGCGATCCGGCCCGACAGGGGTACGTCGAGCCCGCCCATCCCGCTCGGCCACTGCTTGCGCGGTGCCACCTCCACCCCGGGCCGATCGAGCCGTTCCCGGGTGGCACCCGCGACCTCGTCCGACACCGAGGTATCCCAATGCTGCCCGGTGCAGTTGTCGCAGCGGCCGCACGGCGCAGCGTCCGGGTCGTCGAGCTGAGTGCGCAGATATTCCATCCGGCACCCGGCAGTCCGCAGATACCCGAGCATCGCCTCCTGCTCGGCGGCCCGCGCGGCACCGACGCGTTCGTACCGCTCCCGGTCGTACTCCCACGGCTGCCCCGTGCTCTCCCAGCCGCCGCGGACCCGGCGTACCGCACCGTCCACATCGAGCACTTTCAGCACCATCTCCAGCCGCGACCGGGAAAGCTCGACCGACGGCTCCAGCGCGACTGTCGAAAGTGGACGGTCGGCGTACTCGAGCGCGTTGAGTACCTGCGTGACCCGCAGCTCGTCCGGGAACGCGAGCGACCCGAAGTACGCCCAGATCGCCTTGTCCTCCCGCCCCGGCAGCAGCACGACCTCCGCCCGCTCGACGCCGCGGCCGGCGCGCCCGACCTGCTGGTAGTAGGCGATCGGCGACGACGGTGCGCCCAGGTGCACCACGAACCCGAGGTCCGGCTTGTCGAACCCCATCCCGAGCGCCGACGTCGCCACCAGTGCCTTGACCCGGTTGGCCAGCAGGTCGTCCTCGGCGGCCTGGCGGTCGGCCGGATCGGTTTTGCCGGTGTAGGCGGACACCGCGTACCCACGGTCGGACAGCAGCGCGGTGACGTCGTTCGCGGCGGCGACCGTGAGCGTGTAGATGATGCCCGACCCGGGCAGCTCCGCCAGATGTTCGGCGAGCCACGCCAGCCTTGCCTCGTCGGAGGGCAGCTCGGCCACGGCCAGCCGCAGGCTTTCCCGATCGAGCGGACCGCGGAGGACGAGGGTGCCCGCCTCGTCGCCGATGCCGAGCTGCTCGGCGACATCCGTGGCCACCCGGTCGTTCGCGGTCGCCGTGGTGGCCAGCACCGGAACGCCTTCGGGCAGGTCGCCGAGCAAGGTCCGCAACCGCCGGTAGTCCGGCCGGAAGTCGTGGCCCCAGTCGGAAATGCAGTGTGCCTCGTCCACCACGAGCAGCCCGGCGCTGGCGGTGAGCTTCGGCAGCACGCTGTCCCGGAAGTCCGGGTTGTTGAGCCGTTCCGGGCTGACCAGCAGCACGTCCACCTCGCCTGCCGCCACCGACGCCTGCACCTGGTCCCACTCCTGTGCATTGGCCGAGTTGATCGTGGCCGCGTGGATGCCCGCCCGCGCCGCGGCGGAGATCTGGTTGCGCATCAAGGCAAGCAGCGGCGACACGATGACCGTCGGCCCCGCGCCTTGCTCCCGCAGCAGCGCCGTGGCCAGGAAGTACACCGCGGATTTGCCCCATCCGGTGCGCTGCACGACGAGCGCCCGCCGATGCTGCGCGACCAGCGCCTCGATGGCGGTCCACTGGTCTTCGCGCAGTGCTGCGGTGTCTCCGGCGAGCGCGCGCAGCAGGGTCTCGGCGCGGGTTCGCAAGGTGTCGGTGGTGTTCACGTCCCCACGTCTACCCCATCCCCCCGACAAAGTGGGAGCCGGAACGGGTGCGAACGGACCGTTCGCACCCCAAAACAGAGAGTTATGTGACTCATATCACAATTGCGCCGGAGAGTAACCGAGGTCGCAGCCGCGACGGCCTCCGCGCGCGCCCGCGCGTATTAGGCTCACCGGCTATGTCACCACGCCGGATCGGGGTCATGGGCGGCACCTTCGACCCCGTGCACCACGGCCACCTCGTCGCAGCCAGCGAGGTCCAGTCACGGTTCGCGCTCGACGAGGTCATCTTCGTGCCCACCGGGCAGCCGTGGCAGAAGTCCGGCCGCCGGGTCACCCGCGCCGAGGACCGCTACCTGATGACGGTCATCGCCACCGCGTCCAACCCGGTGTTCTCCGTGAGCCGCGTCGACATCGACCGCGGCGGCCAGACCTACACCGTGGACACCCTGCGGGACCTGCACGAGGAATACCCGGACGACGAACTCTTCTTCATCACCGGCGCGGACGCCCTCGAGCAGATCCTCACCTGGCACAAAGCAGGCGAGCTCTTCGACTTCGCGCACTTCATCGGCGTCACCCGGCCCGGTTACCGGCTCAACTCGCACCATCTGCCGAGCGGCAAGGTGAGCCTCGTCGAGGTCACCGCGATGGCGATCTCGTCCACCGGATGCCGCGAGCGCGTCGAGCGCGGCGAGCCGGTCTGGTACCTCGTGCCCGACGGCGTCGTCCGCTACATCGCCAAGAAGGACCTCTACCGCAAGGACGCCGGGGCCTGACCGGGTACCCTCGTGCGGGCGTACCCAGAATCCGGAAGAGCAAGCAGGGAGCACTGTGGCAGCGACGTCCGAGGCACGGGACCTGGCGGTGGCGGCCGCGCACGCGGCAGCCGACAAGCTGGCCAGCGACGTGGTCGTGCTGGACGTGTCCGACCAGCTCGTGATCACCGACGCGTTCGTGATCGCGTCCGCGGCGAACGAGCGGCAGGTCGGTGCGATCGTCGACAACGTCGAGGAGAAGCTCCGCATCGACGGGCACAAGCCGGTGCGGCGCGAAGGCGCCCGTGAGGGCCGGTGGGTGCTGCTCGACTACGTCGACGTCGTCGTCCACGTGCAGCACCAGGAGGAACGGTCGTTCTACGGCCTCGAGCGGCTGTGGAAGGACTGCCCGCGGATCGAGGTCGAAGGGCTGGCGACCGTCTCCGCCGACGACGCGGACGGCCCGGAGGCGTGAGCCCGCGGCGGCTGCTGCTCTGGCGGCACGGCGAGACGGACTACAACGCCGCCGGCCGCATGCAGGGACACCTCGATTCCGCGCTGACCCCGGTCGGCTGGAACCAGGCCCGGTTCGCCGTTCCCGCGCTGTCGCGGTTCGCCCCCGACCTGGTCATCGCCTCCGACCTGCATCGCGCGACGGACACCGCGACCGTGCTCACCGACGCCATCGGCGTGCCGCTGCGCATCGACAAGCGCCTCCGCGAAACGCATCTCGGCGAATGGCAGGGGATGACCGGAGCCGAGGTCGACGCGGCATACCCGGGTGATCGTGTCCGGTGGAGCACCGACGCGGCGTGGGCGCCGCCCGGCGGGGAATCGCGGGTCGACGTCGCCGCTCGCGCCGTCGAGGTGGTCGACGATCTGCTGCAGCCGAACGCCGACACCGGCGAAGCCGTATTGCTCGCGACGCACGGTGGTCTGATCGTCGCCCTCACCGCGCGGCTGCTCGGTCTGCCGGTCGAGGTGTGGCCGTCGCTCGGGGGGATCATGAACTGCCATTGGGTAGAGCTGGGCCGGCGCGCCGGGAAGTGGCGCCTGCACGCGTACAACGCGGGTATTACCGGCTGACCCGGTGGGCCCGCAGCTGCTCGTCTTCGGCGATTCGCTCAGCTTCCACGGACCCGAAGGCCCTTGTGCGGCCGACGATCCGCGGTTGTGGCCCAACGTTGCCGCCAGTGCGCTGTCCGGGCACGCGGACCTCGTCGCCGGGATCGGCTGGACCGCACGCGACCTGTGGTGGTCGCTCACCGGAGACCCGCGAGTGTGGGCTGATCTGAGCCGCGTCGATGCTGTCGTGCTCGCTGTCGGCAGTATGGACACGCTGCCGTCTCCGCTGCCGACGTACCTTCGCCAGGGACTGCGTTACCTTCGCCCCGACGGCGTGCGTCGCGTCGTACGTGGCGCCTACCTCGCCGCGCAGCCACGGTTGTCTGTCGTGCTGCGCGGGCGTCCTAGGGTGCTGCCTGCGCGGTTGAGTGTGAGCTATCTGGACCAGTCCGTCGAAGCGTTGCGCGCGTTGCGGCCCGAGCTGCCTGTGGTCGGGATGCTGCCTTCGGTGCACCGCGCGGACGCGTACGGGCGCGTACACACAGGACGCGCCGAAGCGGCTGCTGCGATGTCTTCGTGGGCCGCGCGTTGCGAAGTCCCGTTACTCGACACGCCCGGCGTAGTTGGCGAACATGTGTTGAGCGGCGCAGGAAATCCCGATGGCATGCACTGGGGATGGGCTGGACACGAAGCTGTCGGCACGGCGATGGCGAAGCTGGTTGCGCCGTACCTCGGCACTGGCGACGTAGGCTGACGACGTGTCGGTCGCCGTGGTCACGGACTCCACCGCGCACCTGCCCGAAGGCTTCGCCGAGCGGCACTCGGTGCGCGTAGTGCCCCTGCATGTCCTCGTCGACGGCGAGTGCTCACTCGACGGTGTCGAAATGGGTCCGGCCGCCCTTGCGGAGGCGCTGGGGGAGCGCAAGATCGTCACCACTTCCCGGCCCACGCCTGCCGAATTCGCTGCCGAGTTCCGGGCCGCGCTGGATTCGGGTGCGGACGCCGTGGTGTCGGTGCATTTGTCGCGCGAGCTGTCGGGCACGTGGGAGGCCGCGGTGCTGGCCGCCGAGGAAGTGGGTTCGGACGTCGTGCGCGTGGTCGATTCCCGTACCACTGCGATGGGTTTGGGGTTCGCGGCACTGCACGCGGCTGTTGCGGCCGCCGACGGATTGAGCGCCGCGGAAGTCGAAGCCGCTGCCGTGGATGCGGCCGCGCGCTCATCGACCCTCTTCGTGGTCGAGACTTTGGAACACCTCCGCCGCGGCGGCCGGATCGGCTCGGCCGCCGCGCTGCTCGGTACGGCACTGGCGGTGAAACCGGTGCTGCACATGTCCGAAGGCCGGATACTGCCGCTGGAGAAGGTGCGCACGATGAACCGTGCGATCGGACGGCTGGTCGAGCTGTCCGTGCAGGCGGCCGGTGACGGACCGGTCGAACTGGCGGTGCACCACCTCGCGTCTCCGGAGCGGGCCGTCGAGCTGGCCAACCGCCTTGAGGAAGCCGTGCCCGGCTGTGCTGGAGGCTGTGTGGTGTCGGAGCTCGGTGCGGTGATCGGCGCGCACACCGGACCCGGGGTGCTCGGCGTGGTGGTGCAGCGCGCTTCCTAGCCCTTGGTGGAGACCGATTCCACCAGCCGGGCGGCGACCTCTGCCGGTGATGGCAGCGCGGCGATGTCGTCGGCGATCCGTTTCGCGCTGCCGCGGATCGCGTCGTCGGCGAGTACGGTGCGAACGGCTTCGGCGATGGTCTCCGGAGTAGCCGTACCCGGGCCGAACGAAATCCCGGCGCCGGCCGCGGACACCCGATCGGCCTGAACGAACTGGTCTGCTCCTTGCGGGACCACGACGAGCGGAATCCCGTGCGCCAGCGCGCCGAGGGTGGTTCCTGCGCCGCCGTGCGTGACCACCGCGTCGACACCGGTCAGGAGCTCGGACAGCGGGGCGAATGGGGAGAACGCCACATTCGCCCCGGCGCCGGGGAAGTCCTCGGTCTTGGCGGCGAAGCCGAGGGTGACCAGCAGCTCAGCGTCCACAGTGGACAGTTCAGCGAGTACTGGGTTCAGCACCTCGGGCTCGGTGAAGACAGTGCCGAAAGTGACCAGTACGCGCCTTTTCGCGGGTATTGCCGGGCTTGCCGGCCGCGCACCACGATGAGCCTCCGGGCGCAGGGCCCACCGGTTGCCCGGCGCGATCCACCCGTCGACCTGCAGCGACGGCGGGCAGGTGTCGAAGAGCCACGACGGGGCGACCGGGGTGGCGCCGAGCTCCCGGTAATGTGCGTGCGCCGCCTCGACCATCGGGTCGTAGAACTCGGGCGGAACGGCCGGACCGAAGGTGAGCGAGCCGAGCGGGATGCCGAGTTCGGCGGCGACCAGCGGGCCGATGAAATCGTCGAGTTCCGAGATGATGACGTCCGGCGCCCACGTGCGGCCAGCCGCCAGTGCCTCTCCGGCGCCGTGCTGGAGCCGGCTACGTACGAAGAAGTCGGTAATGGATTCCGGTGTCGGGTTGGCGGCCGGATTTGCACCGGTTCGCTCGAATACGTCGGCGAACAAAACTTCCGGCATCGGCCCGGCAGGAAGGAAATCGAAACCCTCGGAATCAATGGCCGGGGAGAGCCCGGCGGCGGTCAGGAAACCGGCGGTGTGCCCGGCGTCGCGAAGGGCACGGGCCAGCGGCACCAGCGGCAGGATGTGGCCGTACGCAGGGGTTGCCGAGAAAAGTACCTTCATCCGGGAAACGTATGACGCCGGTTGCCCGGGGCGGCGAAACCTGGCCGGTCATCGACCCGTGAGGTCGTGAAACCTGCCCTTTCATGCGGGCATCGATCCCGCTTGTGGGAATGGAAGCAGCGGGAATTTCGGCCGTCGGCGAATTTGGCTGAGATTGGGCACTTTGGCCTTCGAAACCGTCGAGTGCGCACAAAGCTGCAGCATGCCCGGCGAAATCCGCCATTATGGCAGGGCGCACCGACAAAATCCGGGTCGCCGCCCGTCGCCTGGCCGGGTTGTCCCCAAGAGGTGGGTTGTCCACAGATTCCGCCGGACCCCCTCGCCTCCGGCTCGCTCGACCTCTAGCGTCGATCGTGTGTTCGAGCAGTCCGCCCGTGATCCGGGCACTCCCAACGCCAGGCTCACCTGGCTGGCCGACCAGCTGGCCGTCGCTCCGTCCGCCACCGGGCCGGTGCGCCGGTGGCTGTTCGGTGCCCAAGGCAGGTCGGCCCGCCGGAGTGGCGGAGGTCGATTGGTACGGGGCTGGCTGCCCGACGACGGCGATCGCCTGAGGCGACAGCCGGTATCCGAGGAGGAAGGGGGTGACCTGATGCGAGGCGACGCGTTCGACGGGGCCGCAGGTGAATCGATGCCCGGCGAGAGCGCGGATCCGTCTGCAATGGGCTGGCTGACCGACAGCAACGGCGGGGGAACAACCCGTCGTTGGCTCCCCGGTGGCGGCGACGGTCGGCTCGCCCGTCGCTGGCTGCCCGGTGGAAGTGAGCAAGGCATGACCGGCCTGCTCGGCCGCCGGGGAGTGCTCTTCGCCTTGGCGTTCCTGGCCGCCGCGGCGGTCGTGGCCGGTGGGTTCGCGATCTTCGGCCGCTCGCCTGCCGCGGAGGTCGCCCCGCCGCTTCCCACCGCACGGGCGCAGGTTCCGGTCGCGTCGAAGGAGCCGTCCGGAGCGGCGGCGAAGCTGGTGATCAGCGTGATCGGGCACGTCCGCTCGCCGGGTCTCGTCACCGTTCCGCCGGGATCACGGGTGGACGACGCCCTGCGTGCGGCCGGTGGTCCCGACCCGGGCGCCGACCTGTCCGCCCTCAACCTTGCCCGCAAACTCACCGACGGGGAACAACTTGCGGTCGGCCTCCCCGGGGCCCAGGCAGCACCGGCCGGAGCAGGCGCCCCACCGGGCAAGGTCAATCTGAACTCCGCCACTCCCGACCAGCTCGACACTCTCCCCGGCGTCGGCGAGGTCACGGCCCGGCGGATTGTCGACTGGCGGACACAGCACGGCGGGTTCTCGAGCGTCGAACAACTCCGCGATGTCGAAGGGATCGGCGAAAGCAAATTCGAAAGACTGCGCGAGCAGGTGACCACCGGATGACTACCGAAACGGTGGAGAAGTCGTGGCGTGACCACGATTTCCGCCTCGTTCCCGCTGCCGTCGCCGGATGGGCGGCGACGCTTGCCGGCCTGCGGCTGGGGTGGTGGGTCGCCGTTGCGGTCGGCTCGGTGGCGATCGTCGGCGCGCTGGTACTTCTGAGCCGAGGCCGCCGCCGATACGTCGGTGCTGCGGGAGCGCTGCTGCTGGCCGGACTCGTCACGGCCGGGCCAACAGCGTTGCGCATTCACAACGCTGGCGTCGACCCGCTCGGACCTGCCGCTGCCCATGGGAGGACCGCATCCCTGCTGGTCGAGATCAGCGAACGTCCTCGCCCGATCCACAGTGCCGGATACGCCGATCAGCAAGCCGGTACCCGATCGGTGGCGATCCCTGCCCGGGTCGAAATGGCCACAGTGGACGGTCACCGGATCGATTCCACTGCGCGAATCCTGGTGCTGGCGCCGGTCGACGGGTGGGGCGGTCTGTTGCCCGGCCAGGAGGTGACGGCGTCCGGACGGCTCCTGCCCGCGCGTGGCGGTGAGTTGACCGTCGCGGTCCTGTCCGTCCGCGCGGGGCCGGTCGGCGTCGGCCCGGCACCGTGGTGGCAGCGTGCGGCGGCGGCGTTGCGGAACGGTCTGCATTCGCTGTGCACGGTCCTCCCGGACGAACCCGCGGGGCTTCTCCCCGGGCTGGTGCTGGGGGATACGAGTGCGTTGACGCAACGGGTCGAGGAGGAGTTCACTGCATCCGGGCTCACCCACTTGATGGCGGTGAGCGGAGGGAACCTCGTCATCGTCTGCGGTGCCGTCCTGCTGCTGTGTCGATTGCTACGCGCAGGTCCCCGGCTGTCCGCGACGGCGGCCGGAGCGTGTCTGGTGGGCTTTCTGGTGCTCGTGGGTCCTGAACCGAGCGTGGTCCGCGCCGGGGTGATGGGTGGCATCGGCCTGCTCGCCTTGGCGCTCGGACGGCGCCGCTCCGCCTTGCCCGCGCTGGCGTTTGCGGTCTGCGTACTGGTGGCGTGGGATCCGGCGATGGCAGCGGATTTCGGGTTCGCGCTGTCAGTGCTGGCGACCGCCGGGCTGGTCCTGCTGGCCCCGAGATGGGCTGAATCGCTGGTACGAAGGGGAATTCCACCCGGTTACGCCGAGGGGCTCGCCGTGCCGCTGGCCGCGTTCGTGGTCACGGCGCCGATCATCGCCGGGATGGCGGGCACGGTGAGCATCGTCTCGGTCGTCACGAATGTCCTTGCCGCGCCCGTGGTTGCGCCGGTCACTGTGCTTGGCGTGCTCGCGACAGTCGTCGGGCCGTGGTGGCCGGGTGCCGGGCAGGTGCTGGTCCGGCTCGCGGATCCGGAGGCGCGGTGGCTGATCACCGTTGCCCGGCACGGTGCGCGGGCGCCCGGTGCCGTCCTCGATTGGCCGGGTGGCTGGTGGGGCGGGTTGTGCGCGGCTGGGCTGCTGGCCGTCGTCGTGGTGGCGGTGCGGTTCCGCCGGGTGCGGCTGCTCGTGGCGATCAGTCTGGTCGTCGTGCTGCTCACCGTCGTGCCCGCCAAGGTGCTGCTGCCTGGGTGGCCGCCAGGCGGTTGGGCGATGGTGGAGTGCGACGTCGGACAGGGTGACGCAGTCGTGCTCGCGACCGCGGAGCACGGCCGCGCGGTGGTCGTCGACACGGGGCCGGAACCGGGGCCGGTCGACGAGTGCTTGCGGCGACTGGACGTCGAACGGGTGCCCTTGATCGTGCTGAGCCACCTGCATGCCGACCACATCGGGGGGCTCGCGTCGGTGTTCGACGGACGGGCGGTCGGTGCGATTGCGGTCGGTCCGGGGCGGGCGCCTGCGTGGGCGTGGCAGCAGGTGTCCGGTGAGGCGAAGCGCCGTGGCGTACCGGTCGTGCAGCTCAGCGAAGGCCGTCGGCTGCAGTGGCCGGGACTGACGCTGGACGTGCTCGGTCCGCGCTACGCCACCACTCAGGCACCGGCGGCCCAGGACGGCACGATGATCAACAACAGCTCAGTGGTCCTGCGCGCGGACACGTCGGCCGGGCGGATCTTGCTCACCGGAGACGTGGAACTGGCCGCGCAGGCGGATTTGCTCGCGGAAGGGACGGAGGTACGGGCTGATGTGCTGAAAGTGCCGCACCACGGATCGAGGTACTCGCTGCCGCAGTTCCTCGCGGCCGTGCGGCCGAGGACTGCGCTGATCAGCGTCGGTGCGGGGAACAGCTATGGGCACCCGAGTAAGTCCACAGTGGACGTGCTCGGCACGCTCGGTGCTCTCGTGACCCGGACCGACGTGGACGGGGACACCGCGGTGTTGCCGGGCGGCAGCGGACCTGCGGTGGCGCGCCGAGGGGAGCCGCGGGGTCCGCCGCGGTAGGGCGGCGGACCCGGCAGCTCAGTAGCCCAGTGCCTTGGCGACGGCTGCGGCCGACGGCGGGACCGTGGCCTTCGGGCCGATGTGGTTCTCCACCGCGTCGAGGGTCTTGAGGCCGTCGCCGGTGATGAGCAGCACGGTCTCGGCGTCCGGGTCGAGCTTGCCGGTTTCGACGAGCTTCTTCGCGGTCGCGACGGTGACGCCGCCGGCGGTCTCGGTGAAGATGCCTTCGGTGCGCGCGAGCAGCCGGATGCCCTCGACGACCTCTTCGTCGCTGACGTCCTCGATCGCGCCGCCGGTGCGGTTGACCACGTCGAGGACGTACGGGCCGTCGGCGGGGTTGCCGATCGCGAGCGAGCGGGCGATGGTGTCCGGCTTCACCGGCTGCACCACGTCGTGGCCGTTGCGGAAGGCCGTGGACACCGGCGAGCAGCCGGTGGCCTGTGCGCCGAACACCTGGTACGGGCTGGCGTCCACGAGGCCGAGCTGGCCGAGTTCGCGGAATCCCTTGTCCACCTTGGTGAGCTGGGAACCGGAGGCGATGGGTACGACGATCTGCGGCGGAATGCGCCAGCCGAGCTGCTCGGCGACCTCGTAGGCAAGCGTCTTCGAGCCCTCGGAGTAGTACGGGCGGACGTTCACGTTCACGAACGCCCACTTCGGGTGCTCGCCGGCGAGTTCGGTGGCGAGGCGGTTCACGTCGTCGTAGTTGCCGTCGACCGCGATGAGGTCGCCGTCGTACACGGCGGTGGTGAGGATCTTCGCGCGCTCGAGGCTCTTCGGGATCAGCACGACCGAGCGCCAGCCCGCGCGGGCTGCCGCGGCGGCGGTCGCGTTGGCCAGGTTGCCGGTGGAGGGGCACGCGAGGACCTCGAACCCGAACTCACGGGCGGCGGCGAGCGCGACGGCGACCACGCGGTCCTTGAACGAGTGCGTGGGGTTGCCGGTGTCGTCCTTGACCCACACGCGCTTGAGGCCGAGTTCCTTGGCCAGCCGGTCGGCGCGCACGAGGCGCGTACAGCCGGGTTCGGTGTTCGGAGTCTCCTCGACGGTCGAGGGGACGGGAAGGAGCTTCTTGTAACGCCAGATGTTGTGCGGGCCTGCTTCGATGTCCTCGCGGCGCACGCGGCCGAAGTCGTAGGCGACCTCGAGCGGTGAGAAGTCTTCGGCGGACACGAATTCCGGGGCGAGCGGCTGCCGGTGCCCCTCTTCCTTCGACACCAGTTCGACGGCCGGACCGAGGTCGAGCGTCTTGGTGGAGGTGGTTCCGAGGGCTGCAGTCATCGCGAGGTTCCTTTCCTCATCTGCCCCGCCGAGGCGGGCCGGAATTGGCACCGTGGTCGTCAGCTATCCCGCGATCGCAGGATGACGGGCTGTACGCCGGTTGCCGGGGCTTCGTCGGGCCGTTCCCTCTGCCCCTCTGGATGAGCGGTATTCGGTTGTCGGCGCGCTGAGCGCGGCCTCGGCTATACCGTACGACATGGCGATCAGGTCGTGCCACGGAGGCGGCCCACATCACCGGAGCGGGGGTCGCCGCACCCGGGTGAGAGGATGGCGGGGTGACCACCGCACCCGCGCCGCTGCACCTCGTCACGGGCGAGGAAGAACTGCTCATCGAACGGGCCGTGCGTGCCGCGCTCGACGCGGCCAAAGCAGTGGACTCGACAGCCGACCTGACGCGCGTCCGGGTGTCGGATCTCACACCGCCTGCGCTGGCCGAGCTGGTGAGCCCGTCGCTGTTCGCCGAGGGGCGCGTGATCGTGCTGGAGTCGGCGCAGGACATCTCGCAGGAGCTGTCCGACGCGGTGCTGGCCTACCTCAAGGCACCGGCCGACGGCGTGGTGCTGGTGGTCGTGCACAGCGGTGGCGGGCGCAGCAAAGCCGCCAAGGCGCTGCCGGGCGCGTTGAAAAAGGCGGGCGCGGAAATCACCGAATGCCCGAAGCTCACGAAGCCGGCCGACCGCGAAGCGTTCGTCCGCAACGAAGTGCGCCGCGCGGGTGGGAAGATCGACGGCGCGGGCCTGATGGCGCTGCTCGACTCGGTCGGCTCGGATCTGCGCGAACTGTCGTCCGCGGCAACCCAGCTCGTGGCTGACACCGGGGGAGTCGTCGACGAGCAGGCGGTACGCCGCTACCACACCGGCCGCGCCGACGTGACCGGCTTCGCGGTGGCGGAGAAGGCCGTGGCAGGCGACCGGGCGGCGGCGCTCGAGTCGTTGCGCTGGGCCGAGCAGCTGGGCGTCCCGCATGTCCTGGTCGCCGACGCACTGGCCGACGCGGTCCGCACGATCGCCCGCGTGTCGGCCGCCGGGCGCGGCAACCCGAACCAGATGGCGGGTGAGCTGGGCATGCCGCCGTGGAAGATCCGGAAGGCGCAGGGCCAGTCCCGGGGCTGGGGCCAGGACGGGCTGGCCACCGCGATGCGCGTCGTGGCGCGCCTGAATGCCGAGGTCAAGGGCGCCGCCGCGGACGCGAACTACGCCCTGGAGCGCGCGGTGCTCGAGGTGATCAGCGCCAAGGGAGACCGCTGACCGGTCAGGGAGCGGACCCGGGCGGAGGACATCAGCGGGCTACCCGCGATCGGCCGGTGGGCCGGAAATGACGAGCAACGGTATGCAGTACAGCACGATCGAGCGGCCGCCCTGCTTCGCCGCCGCGTAAACCGGTGGCAGGCGGATGTCTCTCCGCGGGAGATGGTGTGGACCTGGACGCGGGAAGCCCGGCGGGAGCGTGGGCCCGCCCAGCCCGGGCGCCGCGCCAGGAGACGGGCGCGTTGGGCCTGCCATCGGGTGGCAGGAGCGGCTGGCTCACCAGGGAACGGAAAAGGCCCGGCAGCCGAAGCCACCGGGCCTTCCGAAATCCGAACAGCTCAGAGCTGGTTCGCGCGCTTCGCGATCGCCGACTTCTTGTTCGCGGCCTGGTTGGCGTGGATCACGCCCTTGGTGACGGCCTTGTCGAGCTTGCGGGCCGCTTCGCGCTGCAGTTCGAGGGCCTTGTCCTTGTCGCCTGCTTCGGCGGCCTCGCGGAACTTGCGGATCGCGGTCTTCACCGAGGACCGGATCGCCAGGTTGCGCTGCCGCGCCTTCTCGTTCGTGGTGATGCGCTTGACCTGCGACTTGATGTTGGCCATGGAGGCGTTCCTCTTTCACTCGGTGAAGGTCGTCGCCGCGTTCGTGTGGCTCCCGCGTGCCCCGGAGGGCCGCCGGGTTTCCTCCCTGACGGAATGCCGCACGGCAACGATCCGGAAGCTTAACAGCCCAGCTCGCGGCGCCTGCACCAGCCCCGCCGAAAATCGCTGGCCGGTCCGCCGCATTCTCCGTTACCGTGGGCTCCGGTAGTGCCTAGGGTTCCGCCGCCGTTCCGCATGCGAAGAGCACCTCCACAATCAGGGACGGCGGGCCTGGTCCGAGCGGCACCGTCGGCCGGGCTGGGTGCCCTGCCGTTCATCTGACGGGACAAAAGCCTGGAGGACCCGGTCTTCGGCGTGCGCGGAAGACCTGAAAGGGTCCGGATGAATCCCCCTGCTCTTGCCATGGTTCTCGTCGCCGCGGTGGTGCACGCCGCGTGGAACCTTGCCGCCAAGCGGGTTTCCGGCGGCGGGCCGCGGTTCGTCTGGCTGTACTACACGGTTTCCGCCGTGGCGATGCTGCCCGTCGTGGCCGTTGCGCTGGTGCTCGAACCGGAACGTCCACAGTGGACCTGGCTGGTCGCCGCGCTGGGCACCGCTGTGCTGCACGTCGCGTACGGGACCGTGCTGCAGCGGGGTTACGACGTCGGCGACCTGTCCATCGTCTACCCGCTCGCGCGCGGCACCGGCCCGCTGCTGTCGGTGGTCGTGGCGGTTCTCGTGCTGCACGAACGGCCGGGCGTGCTCGGGCTCATCGGGGCATTTCTCGTGGTCGCCGGGGTGCTCGTGATCAGTCTCGGTGGCAGCAACCACAACCCCGTCGCCCGGCGCGCCGGGGTGTTCTACGGCATCCTCACCGGCGCGGTGATCGCGGCGTACACGCTGTGGGACGCGCATTCGGTCACCTCGCTCGACGTGCCGCCAGTCGTGTACTTCGGCGGCGGCGCGCTCGGCCAGAGCCTGCTGCTCGCTCCGGCGGCGCTGCGGAACCGGCCGGCAGTCACGCGGCTGTGGCGGGATCACCGGCGGGAGGCGCTGATCGTCGGCCTCGCTTCGCCGGTCGCGTACCTGCTGGTCCTGTATGCCCTGCGGATCGCGCCGGTGAGTCTCGTCGCGCCGGCGCGCGAGTTGTCGATCGTGTTCGGCGGGATTGCCGCGTGGCTCGTGCTCGGCGAGCACAACGCCGTGCGCCGCCTTGCCGGATCGGTGGTGGTGCTGGCCGGGATCGCCGCGATTGCGGTGGCCTGAGCGGCTCGGGTAGGCAGGACCCATGGACGTACTGAGCAGCCGGGTGCTGATCCACCCTCGCGACCCCGAGGTCTCCACCGCCTTCTACCGCGACACCCTCGGCCTAGCGATCGAGCGCGAGTTCCCCGGCGGCACCCGGTTCTTCGCCGGTGGCGGGTCGATCGAGGTCGTCGGGAAGGGAGAAACCGGACCCGGTACGGACGTCAACCTGTTCCTGCAGGTCCGTGACCTGCAGAAAGCGCTCGCGGACCTGGCGGAGCGCGGCGTCGAGCCGGTGCGCGAGGCCCGCCGCGAGCCGTGGGGTACCGACGAAGCGTGGATCGCCGACCCGGACGGGCTGCGGATCGTCCTCGTCGAGGTCCCGGAGGACCATCCCCTGCGCCGGGACAGCCGCTAACCCGGCTTCACCGCGCGCAGCTGGGCGGCGAGACCGGCGAACCCGGGCGGGTCCCAGGTCCAGGTCTGCAGGTCGGCGAACCCGGCGGCGGCGGCCTCGTCGGCCAGCTCGTGCCGGGTGACCGGCAGCCACTTCTCGTGTGCCGAAACCAACAGCCGGCCACCTGGGCGCACCACGCGGTACAGCTCGGCGAACCCGGCTGCGCGGTCGTCCCAGAGCTGCACGTTGTTCACGCTCAGCACCACGTCCACCGATTCGTCCGCGCAACCCGTGCGGGCGGCGTGCCCGGCGCGGACCTCGACGCGGTCGCCGCTGCGTTCCACGCACAGTCTGCGCATCTCGGGCGACGGTTCGACGCCGATCACCTCACCGGCCAGCTTGCCGGCCGCGTCGAGGCCGACGCCGGGACCGGGCCCGACGACGACGACGGTCTCGTCGGGTTCGAGCCGCGCGAGATCGACCACGCGGTGCTCGGTGGCGGCGTTGCTCCAGGACATCAGCTTGCCGCCGAGCCTGCCCAGCAGGCCGCTGGGGTGGCCGAAGGCCCGGTCGAGCGCGGCGTCGAGCGCGCCGGGACCGGGTGCGGGGGAGTGCGGAGTGCTCATCCTTCGAGGGCACCACGACTCGCGCGGGCCCGCATCGGGGATGACCCCCACTGGCACCCGGAGGTCCATGGGACGATGGAGTGGCGACACCCCCGACCATCCCGAGGACAGCCCGAGTGACAGCGCCCAAGACGTTCGCCGACACCACCTTCACGCCGCCGGAGCAGATCCGCAACTTCTGCATCATCGCCCACATCGACCACGGCAAGTCGACGCTGGCGGACCGCATGCTGCAGCTCACCGGCGTCGTCGAGGAGCGGGCCATGCGCGCGCAGTACCTCGACCGCATGGACATCGAGCGGGAACGCGGCATCACGATCAAGGCACAGAACGTCCGGCTGCCGTGGCAGGCCGGCGGCAAGGACTATGTGCTGCACCTCATCGACACGCCCGGCCACGTCGACTTCACGTACGAGGTCTCCCGGGCGCTCGAGGCGTGCGAGGGTGCGATCCTGCTGGTCGACGCCGCGCAGGGGATCGAGGCGCAGACGCTCGCCAACCTGTACCTGGCGCTCGAGAAGGACCTGCACATCATCCCGGTGCTGAACAAGATCGACCTGCCCTCGGCGGATCCGGAGAAGTACGCGGCCGAGATCGCGCACATCATCGGCTGCGAGCCGTCGGACGTGCTGCGTGTGTCGGCGAAGACCGGCATGGGCGTCGCGGAGCTGCTCGACGAGTGCGTACGCCAGGTCCCGCCGCCGGTCGGCGACGCGGACGCGCCCGCCCGCGCGATGATCTTCGACTCGGTCTACGACACCTACCGCGGCGTGGTCACCTACATCCGCGTGGTGGACGGCAAGATCACGCCGCGCGAGAAGATCAAGATGATGTCCACCGGCGCCACGCACGAGCTGCTGGAGGTCGGCATCATCTCGCCGGAGCCCAAGGCCAGCAAGGGCCTCGGCGTCGGCGAGGTCGGCTACCTGATCACCGGCGTGAAGGACGTGCGGCAGTCGAAGGTCGGCGACACCGTCACGGCCGAGCGCAACGGCGCGAAGGAACCGCTGGCCGGGTACCGCGAGCCGAAGCCGATGGTGTTCTCCGGGCTGTACCCGGTGGACGGCTCGGACTACCCCGAGCTGCGCGAGGCGCTGGAGAAACTGCAGCTCAACGACGCGGCGCTGGCGTACGAGCCGGAGACGTCGGTGGCGCTCGGGTTCGGGTTCCGGTGCGGCTTCCTCGGCCTGCTGCACCTGGAGATCACTCGCGACCGGCTGGAGCGCGAGTTCGGTCTCGACCTCATTTCCACCGCGCCGAACGTGGTGTACCGGGTGGTGCTGGAGGACCGCAGCGAGGTCGTGGTCACGAACCCGTCGGACTGGCCGACTGGGCTCAAGATCGCCGAGGTGCACGAGCCGGTGTCCAAGGTGAGCATCCTTGCGCCGTCGGAGTTCGTCGGCACGATCATGGAGCTGTGCCAGGCGAAGCGGGGCACCCTCCTGGGCATGGACTACCTGTCCGAGGACCGCGTCGAGCTGCGCTACACGATCCCGCTCGCGGAGATCATCTTCGACTTCTTCGACACGCTGAAGTCGCGTACGCGCGGTTATGCGTCGCTCGACTACGAGGAGGCCGGCGAGCAGGTTGCCGACCTGGTGAAGGTCGACATCCTGCTGCAGGGCGAGACGGTGGACGCGTTCTCCGCGATCGTGCACAAGGACGCGGCGTACACCTACGGAAACCGCATGGCGACGCGGTTGCGTCAGCTGATTCCGCGCCAGCAGTTCGAGGTGCCGATCCAGGCGGCGATCGGCTCGCGGATCATCGCCCGCGAGACGATCCGTGCCATTCGCAAGGACGTGCTCGCCAAGTGCTACGGCGGCGACATCTCCCGGAAGCGCAAGCTTCTGGAGAAGCAGAAGGAAGGCAAGAAGCGGATGAAGACCGTTGGCCGGGTCGAGGTCCCGCAGGAGGCTTTCGTCGCCGCACTGTCCACTGAGGACAACGGGAAGAACAAGAAGTAGCGGTCAGCCGCCCGTGTTTTCGTGGGTGAGGGCGGACTGGAAGATGCCGAAGTTCCCGGTCATCCACCGCGCGGTCAGCTTCACGCTCGCGATCCGCCATCCGTCCGGGGTGCGGGTGAAGCGGTTCGTGTAGTAGCCGTACACGTTTGGTCGCTGTCGCCGGTGCTGTTGGGCAGGTGGTGGGTGGCCCGCACGTAGGCCACACAGGTCGCGTGATCGTCGTCGTCGAAGGTGATCACGTGGTTGGTGATCATGTGCTGCGTGGCTTTGAAGGACTCCATCCTCGGCGCGGTCCCGGCGACCCAGTCGTCGGCGGTCACCCGCATCACGGGCTGTCCGAAGCCGTCGCTGAAGTCGATTTCGACCTCGTCGGTGAAACAGCTGCGGAAGAGTTTCCAGTCGTGGGAATCGGTTCCGGTGGCGTAGCGGAGCTGGACGTCGCTGATTTCTGTTCGGTCGAGCAGTCGCCGGAGCTCGTTCTCGAGGGTCATGGCTTTTCCTTTCGGGAAACGGTTTCGAAGGGGAAGGTGACGCCGGTGAGTTCTTCGGAAACCTCCCACAATTTACGGGCGACCGTGGTGTCGCGTGCTTTTGCGGCGCGACCGGTCAATTCCGGTGCTCCGCGCATTCCGCACAATCGGCTGGGACCGGCATAGCTGTCGCCGGGAATGTCTGCAGTGGCCGCGTAGAGCGTGGGGAGGGCGCCGTCGGCTTCGCGCTGCGCGATCCGCCCGAGTACGGCTTTACCTGCCCGGAACCGCAGGCTCTGTTTCTCGGATCGCATCAGGTTCGTGGCCGAGATTCCGGGATGTGCGGCGGTGGAAAGCACCGGGGAACCGGCACGTTCGAGGCGTCGCTGCAGTTCGATGGTGAACAGCAGATTGGCGAGTTTGGACTGCCCGTATGCGGGATTCGGCCGGTACGGCTTGCGTTCCCAGTTGAGATCGGTGAAATCGATCGAGCCGATGAGATGTCCGAGAGAAGCCACGGTGACCACCCGGTCGCGGATCTGTGGCAAGAGCCGGTTCGTCAAGGCGAAATGGCCGAGGTGATTGGTCCCGAACTGCATTTCGAAACCGTCGGCGGTCCGGGAAAGCGGGGGGAGGGAAAGCCCGGCGTTGTTGATCAGCAGGTCGATGGGTTCGGTGAGGTGGTGCGCGAAAGCCCGGACCGACGACAGATCCGCGAGATCCAGTTCCCGGACCTCGACGGCGCCGGTCATCGTCGCGGCGGCGGCTTGGCCTTTCGCGAGATTGCGGACGGCCATGACGACGCGCGCTCCGCGGGCGGCGAAGACCTGCGCGGTTGCCTTGCCGATCCCGCTGTTCGCGCCTGTGATGACGACCGTGCGGCCGTTCTGCGGCGGAACGTCGAGTGCGGTGAAGGAGGACATGTGAGCGAATGTAGTCACTGACAACAATGATGTCAATGGCAACATCGGTCTGCTAGGCTGGCCTCGTGCCCGAGGAACGCCCTTACCACCACGGAAATCTCCGTACCGCGCTGCTCGACGCGGCCGAGCGCGGCCTGCGCGAGCGAGGTGCCGACCAGCTGTCGCTGCGGGATCTGGCCAGGGAGATCGGGGTCAGCCACGCGGCGCCGCGACGCCATTTCGCAGACCGGCAGGCATTGCTCGACGCCCTTGCCGAAACCGGTTTTCTCCGGCTGGGCACCGTTTTCCGCACCGCACTGGCCGAAGCCGACGACTTTCCTTCGCGGGTGCACGGCACTGCGTCCGCCTTCGCGCACTTCGCGGTGGACAATCCTGAGCTGCTCGAGCTGATGAACTCCAGCAAGCACCGCACCGAAACCGGCCCGGTCACCCGGTCCGCGGAGGCAGCGTTCGGGCAGATGGCCGAGCTGATCCACGAGGGACAGGCGCACGGCGACCTCGCGCCGGGCGATCCCGACCGGATCGGGATCATCCTGTATGCCACCGTGCAGGGCATCGCGATGATGGTCAACAACAAGATGATCGGCCGGGACCAGCTCGACAGCATCGTGGAAGCGGCAATCGAGCAGTTCCTGCACGGCACTGTCCACTGAGGACACGAGACACGTTCGGGTGAACGGCGGGTCCGGGCTTTCCGGAGCCGCCGTTTTTGTCGGTGGCGGGTGATGTGCTCTGGTGCGAACACGGAAAGGAGAGCACCATGACGGTCATGACGGAAAGCCAGTATCCGCCCGGGTCCGGCCCCATGACGGTGCACGACCTCGAGGGGATGCCGCAGGATGGCCGCCGTTACGAACTCATCGACGGGACACTCCTCGTGAGCCCGGCGCCCGGATACCGGCACCAGAAGATCGGGTACCGGCTCCACCACACGTTGGAGACCGCCTGCCCGCCGGAGTTCGACGTCGTCGGCGCGCCGTTCGCGGTCCACGTCGGTGATCGGCTGGAGCTGCAACCGGATGTGCTGGTGGCCCGAGCGTCGGATTTCACCGACGTCGACCTGCCGGTACCGCCGCTGCTCGCGGTCGAGGTCCTGTCACCGAGCACGTCGATCCACGACCTGAACACGAAGAAGGCCGTCTACGAACGGCTGGGCGTGCCGAGCTACTGGGTGATCGACCCGGCCGCACCCGAGCTGACGGTATTCGAACTGGACGACGACGGCTGCTACCAGCAGATCGCCAAAGCCGCCGGAGACGAGGCCTTCGAGGCACAGCAGCCGTTTCCGGTGCGAGTGGTGCCGGGGGTGCTTGCCGGACGGAGCTGAACTGTGGCGACGGGCTCGCTGTGCCAACGCGAAATGGGGCGGTGGTGGGCTGGGTTCGGCAACGCGAGGACGCGGCTGGGGTCGGGCTGGCGTCGGCGACCTGAGGCTGCCGTTGTGATCGGCTCGTTTCGGTGACGCGGTTTTCGCGCTCTCGAAGCGAGCCGATGGCCCGCCATGTCCCAGGCAGCCGAAGCGAGCCGATCACCCCACGCCGCGCGCTCCCGAAGCGACCGATCACAGCCGCGCACTCGCGTCACCGAAACGAGCCGACCACAGCCACGTTGCCGAAACGAGCCGACCACAGCGACGGCCTCAGGTTGCCGAACCCAGCCAACCACAGCCCCGATCTACACTTGGCCGAATCCAGCCGACCACCGCCACGTAACCGCGTCACCGAAACGAGCCGATCACAGGGAGTTGCGCCAGCGGCTCGGGAAGCCGTGCGGCTGGTCGTGGGTCTCGTGGCGGTCGTCCTGGATGGTCGGTCAGGGTGGTCGCGGAGAGTCGCCGGTGGTCGCGGGATGGTCGGCCGGGCACGCCACCGGGGCCGTTGTGGGGTGTCGCAGTTGGTCTTGGAGTGGTTGGCCGGGGTGGTTGCAGGGGCGAGTCAGCCGTTCCCGATGATCTTGCCCACTGTCACGAACACCGCGGCCCGGCGTTCGGCGGCCATCACGCGGTCGTACTCCGCCCAGTTGTCGTGGGTGCCGGTGGCGGCTCGGAAGACCTCGCGGAGCAGGGTGGGCAAGCCGTCGGTCGGGAAGGCCGGGTCGGGGTCGTCCGGGCCGATCAGGTGTACCTGGCCGGTCACCGACAGCCAGCGCCAGCCTCGGCGGAACGTCACGGTTGCGTGGCCGGTGCGGCGCAGCAGGGCGAGCTTGTGCGCGCCGCCGATCGCGACGAAGCCCACGCTCGGCTTGCCGGTGACCGGGTCGTCGAGGACGCCGGCGTTCACCACCGACGCGTGTACCGTGCCGTCCGCGCGGGTGGTCGCGACGGTGGCGAGGCCGTTTTCTTCCTGCGTCAGTGCGCGCAGCTGATCGAGGTCTGCCGTCATGCCCACCCCAACGCCGCCCGGCGCGAATCCCTTCCGGCACTAGGCTCGTCGGTATGTTCGAAGATCTCGAGTTCCCGGTGATCGCGGCGCCGATGGCGGGCGGGTTCGGCTTCCTCGCGGCCGGGTACCTCAGCCCGGAGACCCTGGACGCCCGGATCGCGCACACTGCCGACCTCACCGGCGGCCGCTACGGCGTCAACCTGTTCGTCCCCGGCACGCGCTCGATGGCCGACCTCGGCGCGCACCGCGAGCGCATGCTCGCCGAGGCCCTGCGGTACGGCGTCGAGCTCGGCGACCCGGTCTGGGACGACGACGAGTACCCGGCGAAGCTGGACCTCGTGGTACGGCACCGGGTTCCGGTGGTGTCGTTCACGTTCGGCGCGCCGACGTCGGCGGAGGTACACCGGATCCACGAGGCGGGCGGCAAAGTCGCGGTCACCGTCACGAACCCCGAGGAGGCCGACCTCGCCGCTGCCCGCGGGGCGGACGCGCTGGTGGTACAGGGGTTCGAGGCGGGCGGGCACCGCGGGCTGTTCACCGACGACCCCGGTATTCCGTCCGGCGGCCAGGAGTACGGCCTGCTCGCTCTGCTCCGGCTGCTCGACGCGCGCACGAGCCTGCCGCTGATCGCCGCCGGGGGACTGGTCAACGGCGCGGACGTCGCCGCGGTGCTTGCCGCGGGTGCGTCCGCGGCGCAGCTGGGAACGGCGTTCCTGCTGGCCACGGAGGCGGGTACCGGCGAGACGCAACGACGTGCGCTCACCGAAGCCGGACGGGCGACCGCGTTCACGCGCGCCTTCAGCGGACGCCCGGCGCGTGGCCTGGTCAACCGCGTACTGAGCGACCTGTCCGCCGACGCGCCCGCCGCGTACCCGCAGCTGCACCACCTGAGCAAACCGGTACGAGCGGCGGCCGCGAAAGCCGGTGACCCGGAGGCGATGTCGCTGTGGGCAGGGCAGACGTACCCGCTCGCCGGAGACGGCTCGGTCGCGTCGATCGTGGCCCGGCTGCGCACGGAGGCGAAGAGCGCCGCAGAACGGCTCGACCGGCTGCGGTGAGGACGGTTGAACTGAACCCCTGCGGCGACTGTTGGGGCAAGGGTGGTTGCGGGGAGAACCGCTGGGGTGAGGACGGCTGGGGTGAGGGCGGCTGGGGTGAGGGCGGCTGGGGTGAGGGCGGTTGCGGTGAGGACCGCAGGGTGAGGGCGGCTGGGGTGAGGGCCGCTGCGGTGACGGCGGTTGGAGTGAGGACGGTTGGGGTGAGACCCCTGCGGTAACCGCTGGAGTGGGGACGGTTGCTGTGAGGGCGGCGGGGTTGGGGGCGGTTGTGGTGAAACCCCTGCGGTAAACCGCAGTCGGCATGAACCGCGGCGAGAAACTGCTGCAGTATGGACAGAATGCGGTAAGGATGGTTGGTAGGACCCCCGCGGCTGGAACGGTCGCGGCAACGCTGCGGTCGGACCGGCTGCGGTCAGAATCGCGGGAGTCAGGAATCGCGGCGGTAGGAAACCACGGTAAGAAACCACTGCAGGGGACACCCGAAAGGCGTCCCCCGCAGAGATCCGGGTCAGTCCGAAGTGGACTGGACTCCACCCGAGGTGGGGCCGTCGCCTGGGGATGAGTCCTCGCTGCGTTCCAGGGCTGAATGGCGCTTGCTGTATGCGAAGTACACCACCATCCCGATCACGAACCAGATCGCGAAGCGCAGCCAGGTTTCCGGCTTCAGGAAGGTGATCAGCCAGATCGAGAACACCACGCCGATGATCGGGACCACCGGCATGCCCGGCGTGCGGAACGTGCGTGGCAGCTCGGGGCGCTTGTACCGCAGCACGATCACCGCGATGCAGACCACCACGAACGCCAGCAGGATGCCGATGTTCGTGAGTTCCGCGGCCTCGCCGATCGGCAGTACCCCGGCGATCACTGCGGATGCCCCGCCGAGGATCCACGTGATCCGGCTCGGGACTTTGCGTACTGGGTGGGTCTTCGAGAACCACTTCGGCAGGAGGCCGTCGCGGCTCATCGAGTAGCCCACTCGCGTTGCGCCGAGCAGGAAGGTGAACAGCACCGTCAGGATGCCGATGATCGCGCCGACCGCGATGATTGCGCCCAGCCAGCCCAGTCCGACCTTTGCGAACGCGCTCGAGAACGCGGCTTCCGGGTTGATGTCGGTGTACTTCACCATGCCCGTCAGCACCAGGCAGGCCAGCACGTACAGCACCATCGAGATGGCCAGCGAGTAGATGATCGCCTTCGGCATGTGCTTCTGGGAGTCCTGCGATTCCTCCGCCGCGGTGGACATGGCGTCGTAGCCGAAGACGGCGAAGAAGACCGTTGCGGCGCCGGTGAAAGCGCCGCTGATGCCGAACGGGAAGAAGTTGCTGTAGTTGCCGCTCTGGATGTGGAATGCGCCGACCACGATCACCAGCAGCACCAGGCCGACCTTCAGATACACCAGCAGCGTCTCGAAGCGGGCCGCGTTCTTCATGCCCTGGTTGAGGATGAACGCGATCAGCAGGCACAACAGCACGGCGAACAGGTTGACCTTGTACGACCCCGACGCGACGCCTGCCGGTTCCGTCCCTGGCGCGCCCGCCATCCACTGGGGTAGCGACACGTGCAGGAAACCCAGCAGATCGTTGAAGTACCCGGAAATCCCGATCGCCACCACCGACACGATCGCGGTGTACTCGAGCAGCAGGTCCCAGCCGATGAACCAGCCGACGATCTCGCCCAGCACCGCGTACCCGTAGGTGTAAGCGGAGCCGGCGCGCGGGATGAGACCCGCGAACTCGGCGTACGAGAAGGCCGCCGCCGCGCTTGCGATGCCCGCGATCAGGAACGAGATCAGCACCGCGGGTCCGGCGGTCTTGTTCGCGACCGCGCCGGCGAGCGAGAAGATGCCCGCCCCGATGATGCCGCCGACGCCGATCGCGGTCAGCTGCCGCAGGCCGAGGGTGCGTTGGAGGCCGCTTTCACCGGCGCCCTCGATGGTGTCGATCGGCTTGCGCCGGAAGATTCCGGACCCGGTGCCGAGGCCACCCGGGCTGCGCGGAGCTGACATCGTTGTCTCCTCAGGCTTCTCAAACGGAGGGAGCCCGGGTCACGGGCCTTGGCTGGGCACCGTACCGGTCGACAACCCGCTTGTCATCGACTCCGGAGTGTGACGGTCGCTGAGGCCTGATGTCACCCGGTTGCCGTGTCTTCGGGGGCAGCAATCACGGTGGGTACGGGCAACGGGCGGCCTCCCGTTCGCACCGCTCCGGCGGCGAAGAAGGTGAGCAGCTCCGCGACTTCCGGCGGATCGTCCAGCTGCGGGCAGTGCCCCCAGTCTTCGCGCACGACCAGCCTGCTGTGCGGCACGAGGGTGTGCAGCTTCCGCCCGGACGCCGACGTGACCAGCTTGTCCTTGCCGCACGCGACCGCGAGCAGCGGTACCCGGACGCGGTCGAGCCGGTACGCGTCGGCCAGTTCGGCGACGAGCTGACGGGCCTGTTCGAGCCGGGCCGTGGTGGCCCGGTAATCGGGGAAGAGTGTGGTGAACCGGCGGACCTGGCCGGCATCGGCGTGTCGCGAGTTCGCGTACAGGATCCGCGGCACCACCTGCTCGGCGACCGCGCGCACCAGGAAACCGGGTACTGGCAAGGGAAGCGACGAGTACAGCCGCAGCGGCAGCGGGTTGCGCCCGACGGTGCGCACCAGCCACGAATCGACGAACCCGGGCGCGGCGATCGACACCACGCCGGTGATCGGCAGCCGGTGGTTCTGCGCGGCCCGCAGGCTCATCGTGCCGCCCAGCGAGTTGCCCGCGACCACCACCGGCCCGAGCACGGCCTGCTCGCGCACCACCGCCGCGGTGAACGCGTCGAGCTGCGGCAGCATCGGACCGGGGCGCAGCGGCTGTGCGTCGCCGAACCCGGGCAGGTCCACGGCGATCGCCGGGACGCCCGCGGCGGCGAGTTCCCCGAGTACCGGACGCCACGTGTCGGCACTGTCGCAATACCCGTGCAGCAGGACGAGCCGCGGCGGACGGGGCTTCTCGACCCCTTTGCGGCGCGTGCGCTTGGGTGGGCCTCCCTCGGCAAACGGCGGCCCGACCTCGAGAACCCGCGTCCGCACGCCGGCGAACCGCCGGAAGGACTCCCGGACCGGGTCCGGTTCGGTGGGGGGCCGGCCGCCCCGGTCGGCGGGTACGGGCCGCTGCGTCGCGGTCATGTTCTCCAGGTTAGCTGCCCAAGGTCGATTTCTGGTGGAACTTCGGGGGTCACGACCTGATTGCGAACCGGGAGTGTTGACGATTCACGAGACAGCGGGTACAAGCACCGGCCCGGGCTGGTCCGTAAATGGAAAAGCCCAGGCCAGCGCGGGTCAGCGGGTGAAGACGATCTTGCCCGCGGTCTCCCCGGCGGCCATCGCGGCGAAGCCTTCCCTGGCCTCGGTGAGGGGGAGTTCGAGACCGATTTGTGGCTTGATGCCCTTGAGGTCGAGATACGCGAGCAGGTCGGCGAGCTCGTCGCGGGTACCCATGGTCGACCCGAGGACCCGCAGCTGCAGGAAGAACACGCGCTGCAGGTCGGCCGACGGGTCGGGGCCGCTGGTGGACCCGGACACCACGACCACGCCACCCGGCTTCAGCGATTTGAGCGTGTGCCCCCAGGTCGCCTTGCCGACTGTCTCGAAGACGCCGTCCACCCGCTCGGGCAGCCGCGCGCCGGATTCGAACGTCTGGTGCGCGCCGACGCTCTCGGCCAGCGCCCGCTTCTCCTCGCTGCGCCCGGTGACCCACACGCGGAACCCGGCGGCGCGGCCGAGCGCGATGAGCGCCGTCGACACCCCGCCGGAAGCGCCCTGTACCAGCATCGTCTGGCCGGGGCGCAGGCCCGACTTCACGAACAGCATCCGGTACGCGGTCAGCCACGCCGTGCCCATCGTCGAGGCCTCGGAGAAGCTCAGCCCGGCCGGCTTGGGTACGGCGTTGCGGGCCGGGACCACGATCTGGTCCGCGAACGAGCCCTGGTGCTTCTCGGTGAGCAGGGTGCGCTTCGGGTCGAGCGTGTCGTCGCCCTGCCAGCCCGGCGCGTTGACGACCGAGTGCAGGACGACCTCGGTCCCGTCGTCGAGCGTGCCCGCACCGTCGCAGCCCAGGATCATCGGGAACTGGTCGGCCTTGATGCCGACGCCCCGCAGGGTCCACAGGTCGTGCATGTTGAGGCTGGCGGCCTTCACGGTGACCCGGACCCAGCCATCGGGTACTTCGGGTTCGGGCCGCTCGCCGGCGACCAGAGAGTCGAGCGGGGACTCGGCGTTGGGTTCCTTGGCGTATACGGCGAACATGGGGGCAACCTACCTCCCCTCACCGCCGTGGCGCAGTGGAGCGCGCGTAGGCTCACACTCGTGCTGAACGGGCTGGCCGACTGGTGGGACGGGGTCGAGCTGTGGCTTGCCCAGGCGTGGTTCCCGGTGCAGTTCGTGCTGGTGATGGTGGTGCTCGTGCCGCTGTGCCTGCTGGCCGCGTGGGCGATCGACAAGGTGGTGGAGCTCGTCTCGCGCTGGTTCGGCCCGGCCCGTGACGACGACCGTCCCGGCCGCTCCTAAGCTGGCGCACCATGGTCAACCGTAGGCGGATCACCGCCGCGCTCATCGGTCTTCTCGTGCTGGTGCTCGGTGGCTGGCTCGTGAAGGAAGCCACCGGGGGTCCGGACACGCCGCCCGCGAGTTCGGCCGCCGCCGGGAAGGTGCCCGGCGCCGGGTCCGGGCTGCCGGTGAAGCCGTTGTCCTCGCTGCCTGCACAGGCGCGGGACACCTGGCAGCTGATCGAAAAAGGCGGGCCGTATCCGTATCCGCGCAACGACGACGTCGTCTTCCAGAATCGCGAGAAAGTGCTGCCGAGCCAGAAGAACGGGTATTACCACGAGTACACGGTGAAGACGCCGGGAAGCCCGGACCGGGGACCGCGGCGGCTCGTCACCGGGGCCGGGAAAGAGCTGTACTACACCGGCGACCATTACGTGTCGTTCGTCGTCGTGGATCCTGCCCGGTGAGCGCGGACGGGGAGGCGAAGGCCGCTGCGGACCAGGCCTTCGCGCGGGGGGCGTATCCGCATCGGGTCGACGGGGCGCGGATGCTGGACAAGGCGTCCACGTTGGACGCGATTGCCGAGGCGTTGTCGTTTCCGGAGTATTTCGGGCGGAATCTGGATGCGCTGTACGACATGCTGACGGATCTGTCGTGGCTGCCGCGGGGGGAGCACGTGCTGATCTGGGTGGGGTCGGAGGGGTTGCGGGGTTCCGAGCCCAAGACTTATCTGGCGGTGCGGAGCGTGCTGTCGGATGCGCAGCGGGCGTTGGGGCCGGGGGATGGGCGGGGGGCGGATGGGTGGCGGTTGACGGTGGTTTTGGCTGATTCTTGAGGGTTGCCGCGTTGGTTCTGTGGTGGCCGGAACTGTTGCGTGGGGGCACCCCGAAGCTGGATTGTGACCGTGTTTGAGCTTCGGATCGGGGTGCAGGGCCGGGTCTGGGTGCCGGGCGTGAGTCGGGCGCGCGGGTGCGGCTTTGGAGGGTGGGGAAAGGCTGTGAAGGGAACCATGAGGGAATCTGATTCCGTGATGGTTCCCGTCACGGAATGCGGCCTTGGGGGAGTGGGTCAGGGCTGGGGGACCCAGTTTGGTTTGCGTTTCTCCGCGAAAGCCTTGATGCCTTCCTGGCCTTCTTCGCTGGCGAAGAAGCTGGCGGACAAGGTGTTCATGTCGGCGAAGCCGGCCGAGGGGGTGGCTGGGCGGGGGCGGGCCAAGAGTTCTTTGGTGGCGGCCAGGGCTTTCGGGCCGCCCAGGGTCAGTGAGGTCAGGTAGCGCTGTACGGCAGCGTCCAGGTCTTCGGACGGGACGCAGGCGTTCAGCAGGCCGATCTCCACTGCGCGCTGGGCGTCGAAGACGTCGCCGGTCAGGAACAGTTCGTGGGCGGCTCGGGCGTTCAGCCTGGGGAGCACCGTCAGGCTGATCAGGGCCGGGATTACGCCGATGCGGACTTCCGAGAAGGAGAACGTCGCTTCCGGGACGGCCACTGCGATGTCGCATGCGGCGACCATGCCGATGCCGCCTGCGCGGGCTGGTCCGGCCAGGCGTGCGACTACCGGTTTCGGGCTTGTCCACAGCTGGTTCAGGATGTTCGGGAACTCGTTCACGCCCTGGTCGCCTGCACCTGCGCCGCGGGCTTCCTTCAGGTCCATTCCTGCGCAGAAGACCGGGCCGGTGTGCGTCAGCTGCACTACGCGCACTGCGTCGTCCTCGCGGGCTTTGTCCAGCGAAGCGCTCAGCTCACGCCGCAGCTGCGCCGACAGTGCGTTGCGGTTGTGCGGGGAGTCCAGCGTGATCGTGGCGATGCCGCCCACGACGTCGTAGTGCACCAGTTCGTCGACCATGCCGAACACCTTCGCATACTCCCGCGGCCCGCTGCGGTGTAACTCCGGGCACAACGCAGCGGGCACCGAGGGTCAGCCGATGGTCGTCGTGGTGAAAACCGGGCTCGGGGACGGGAAGCAGGACGTCGGCGCGGTCACGTCACCCAGGACGCTGTTCACCACCGCCTTGAAGGTCAGGCCGGGGTCGGAGTAGCTGGTCCCGGCCAGTTTCGTCTCGATCTTGCCCGAGTCGCCTGCCTTCAGGTGCGCGGTGACCGTCGGCAGTTCGAACGTCGCGCCCCCTGCGATCGGGCCTGGGAAGCTCAGTGTTGCCACGCCGCCGTCGACCGTCAGCTTCGGTGGCGTGTCGCCCAGGCCCGACCCGCCCGTGAGGTCCGCGCTCACGAACGACGAGTTCGCCGGGATCGGGATCTTCAGCGCGAAGGTGTTGATGTTCTTCACCGTGTACCCGCTCACCGACGACGGCACCTTGTTCGGCGCCGGGTCGATCACCACGTCGAACGCGCCGCCCGGGGTGATCGTCGCGGGCGCCGTGACGTCTGCGTCCTGGGTGAGGGTCACCTGCTTCGGGCCGACCACGGGTGCGTCGGCCTGGCAGTCGAAGGTGACGGTGGTGGCCGCCAGCGCCGGGGTGGCGAGCGCCAGTGGGAGGACGACCGACGTGGCGACGGCGGCCAAGCGGGCACGAGAAAGCCGAACTGTTTTCATCTGTATGCACCTACCTGCGGTTTTGGAGGGGGAGCCGCGCGGTGCTTAGAGAGTTACCGGCAAGTTAAGTAGTGCGTCAAGGATTGCCCGTTCCCATGTGCGGGGAGTGAGGAAAGTGGCGATAAGACCCGGCCGCTTGGCGGTGGTGGCGAGCCCGGACGGCGGCGGCGGGCCACGCTGAGTGGTCTAGACGAGCTGGGCGGTCCGCAGCAGCCCGGTGACCGCGGTGGCGTACCGGGCGATCACGACGTCCGCCACGCGCGGGTCGTCGGCGAGCGGTTCGGCGAGGAAGGCGCCGGGGTCGGCGTCGCGGGCGAGCAACGCGATCCGGTCCGGCAAGAGCCCGGGCGCGAGGAACCACGTCGCGACGATCAGGTGTCGTACCCCCCGCGCGCGCAGCCTCGCCGCAGCCGCCGGGATGTCTGGCTGTGTAGCGCTGGCGAACGTTTCGCTCACCGGCAGCCCGAGCCGCTTTTCCCACCGCGCGGCCATTGCCGCGACGACAGCGTTGGCCTGCGGATTCGACGAACCGACCGCGCTGAGCAGCACACCCGTTCCGCTGCGGCGGCGCGCCCCGGCCAGCCGGTCGAGTGCGACGGCCTCCAGCGCCGGGTCCGCGCCGAGGACGTCCGACACCTGGATCCGGAACCCGGGGCACTCGGCGGTGACCTCGTCGACGAGCGCCGGGAGGTCGACCCGGGCGTGGAAAGCGCTGCCCAGCAACAGCGGCACGACAACCGCGGCGCGGTGGCCCTGCGTGTACAGCCCGCGGAGCACCTCGGTGACGCGCGGCTCCGAAAGGTCCAGGAACGCTTCGTGCACGTCCAGCCCCGGCGCTTGGGCGCGCACGACGTCGACGAGTGCCCGCACGGTCGCTGCCGAGCGGGGATCACGACTGCCGTGCGCGACAGCGACCAGGGGAGGCGTCACGAGAACCGCTCACCCACCAGACCGGCGGCGAGGGTGTCGCCGTCCTTCGGGTCGATCACCAGGAACGCGCCGGTCCGCGGGCTCACGCCGTAGTCGTCCACCGGCAGTGCCTCCGACAGCTGCAGCGAAACCCGGCCGATGTCGTTGAGCTCCAAAGTTTCCGGAGCGTCCACACTGGACAGTGTCTGCTCGTCGAACCGGGCGTGCAGCTCGCTGGCAAGCCCCTGCACAGTGCGGGTGCCGTGCTTGATCAGCACCCGCGCGCCTGCCCGCAGCGGCTTCGACGACAGCCAGCACAGCGTGCCGGTGATCTCGTCGGTGACCTCCGGCTGCGCGTCGGCCGCCGCGATGAGATCGCCGCGGCTGATGTCGATGTCGTCGGTGAGCAGCAGCGTCACCGACGTACCGGCACCGGCTTCCTCGAGCGGGCCGTCGGCGGTGTCGATCCGCTCGATCCGGCTGCGGATGCCTTGCGGCAGCACGACAATCTCGTCACCGGGACGCACCGTGCCCGCCGCGATCTGCCCGGCGTACCCGCGATAGTCCGGGTGCTCGGCGGTGCGCGGGCGGATCACGTACTGCACCGGGAACCGCAGCGCGGAATCGTGCGGATCCGGTGCCACGGGCACGTTTTCGAGGTGCTCCAGCAGCGAAGGACCGTCGTACCAAGGGGTCTGCGAGGACCGGGTGGCCACGTTGTCGCCGTGCAATGCGGAAACCGGGATGGTGACCACGGACGCCGAGTCGTAGCCAAGCGATTCGGCGTGCGCGGTGAATTCCTTCGCGATCACGGTGAACGTGTTCTCGTCGTACCCGACGAGGTCGATCTTGTTCACCGCCAGCACCAGCTGCGGCACACCGAGCAGCGCGAGGACCGCCGCGTGCCGCCGGGTCTGCTCGACGACGCCATTGCGAGCGTCGACCAGCAGCACGGCCAGCTGCGCAGTGGACGCGCCGGTGACCGTGTTGCGCGTGTACTGCACGTGCCCAGGGGTGTCCGCGAGCACGAACGACCGCTTGGGAGTGGCGAAGTAGCGGTACGCGACGTCGATGGTGATGCCCTGCTCGCGTTCCGAGCGCAGGCCGTCGACGAGCAGCGAAAGGTCCGGAGTGGACAGTCCTTTGTCGACGGACGCGCGGGTGACCGCGTCGAGCTGGTCGGCGAGCACCGACTTCGTGTCGTACAGCAACCGGCCTACCAAAGTGGACTTCCCGTCGTCCACGCTGCCCGCGGTGGCCAGCCTCAGCAGGCTCGACATCAGAAGTAGCCCTCCCGTTTGCGGTCTTCCATGGCCGCCTCGGACATCCGGTCGTCGGCGCGGGTGGCACCGCGTTCGGTGAGCCGCGAAGCCTGCACCTCGGCGATCACCTCGTCCACAGTGGACGCCGTGGACTCGATGGCGCCGGTGCAGGATCCGTCGCCGACGGTCCGGTACCGCACGCTCAGCTCCCGCACGTCCTCATCCGGCCGCGGACCGCCCCACGGGCCTTCGCTGAGCCACATGCCGTCGCGCTGGTAGACCGCACGCTGGTGCGCGTAGTAGATCGACGGCAGTTCGACCTTCTCCCGCGCGATGTAGTTCCACACGTCCGCCTCGGTCCAGTTGGACAGCGGGAAGACGCGCACCTGCTCGCCCGGGCGGTGCCGTCCGTTGTACAGGTTCCACAGCTCGGGCCGCTGCCGCCGCGGCTCCCACTGGCCGAAAGCGTTGCGCAGACTGAAGATCCGCTCCTTCGCCCGCGCTCGCTCCTCGTCGCGGCGGCCGCCGCCGAAGACCGCGTCGAACTTGTTCTCCGAGATCGTGTCGAGCAGCGGCGTGGTCTGCAGCGGGTTGCGCATGCCGTCGGCGCGTTCCTCTAGCCGTCCGTCGTCGATCCAGTCCTGCACCTTCGCGACGACCAGGCGCAGCCCGTGCTTCTCGACCACCCGGTCACGGAATTCGAGGACCTCGCGGAAGTTGTGCCCGGTGTCCACGTGCAGCAGCGGGAACGGCACCGGCGCGGGCCAGAACGCCTTGATCGCCAGGTGCAGCAGCAACGTCGAGTCCTTGCCGCCGGAGAACAGGATCACCGGCCGGTCGAACTCGCCCGCGACCTCGCGGAAGATGTGGATGGCTTCGGATTCCAGCGCAGCGAGATTGTCCACGGCGGCATCCACCGCAGGTTCCAGAGTCGTCATGCGTTCCCCTCAGCCGTGCAATCCGCACTCGGTCTTCGACTGGCCTGCCCAGCGGCCACTGCGCGGATCGGCCCCCGCCTCGACCTTCGCCGTGCACGGGGCGCAGCCGATCGAGAGGTAGCCGATCGACACGAGCGGGTTCTCCAGGATCCCGTTTTCGTGCAGGTACCCGGTGAACTCGTCGTCGGTCCACGCCGCGATCGGGTTGATCTTCACCAGGCCGTTGCGGTCGTCCCAGGTGACGATCGGGGTGTTCGCGCGGGTCGGCGCGTCCACCCGGCGCACGCCGGTGACCCACGCGGAGTACTTGCCGAGCGTCGTGCGCAGCGGTACCACCTTGCGCAGGAAGCAGCACTGGCCCGGATCGCGCTCGTGCAGCTTCGGGCCGTACTCCGCGTCCTGCTCGGCGACGCTCTGCTCGGCCTGTGCGTTGACGATCCGCACGTCCGGGTACACCGTCTGCACCGCGTCCCGCACGCCGAGCGTCTCGGCGAAGTGGTACCCGGTTTCGAGGAACAGCACATCCACCGCGGGCTTGACCTTGGTGGCCAAGTCGATCAGGACGGCGTCCTGCATGTTCGACGCCACGATGAAGTCGTCGCCGAACGTTTCGGCCGTCCAGCGCAACGCCTCTTCGGCGGTCGCCTCCGCGAGTTCCTTCTCCGCGTGCTCGGCCAGCGAGCGGTAGTCCGTCGCGGTGCTCACTGCAGCACGCTTTCGTCGGCCCGCGCCGCCCACTGCGGGAACCGTTCGCCCGGCTCGCGGCCCGCGACATACGCCCGCACCACGCGCTCCACGTAGTCGACCAGCTCGCCCGCGGTGACCTTGTGGCCGCGCAGCTTCCGGCCGAACCCGGCGTCGAGGCCGAGCCCGCCGCCAAGGTGCACCTGGAAACCTTCGACCTGGTTGCCGTCGGCGTCGGTGACGATCTGGCCCTTCAGCCCGATGTCCGCGGTCTGCACGCGGGCGCAGGAGTTGGGGCAGCCGTTGAGGTGCACCGTGACCGGCGTTTCGAGCTGGGCGTTGATGTCGGCGAGCGACTTCTCCAGGTCGGTGACCAGCTGCTGCGCCCGTACCTTCGTCTCGACGATCGCGAGCTTGCAGAACTCCAGCCCGGTACAGGCCATCACGCTGCGCCGCCACGGCGACGGCTCGGTCTGCAGGCCCAGCTCGGCCAGTTCCGCCTGCAGGGTCGCGACCTCGGGCTGGGGTACGTCGAGCACGACCAGCTTCTGCAACGGCGTCAGCCGCACCCGGCTCGATCCGGCGCGTTCGGCGGCCTTCGCGACGGCGACCATCGTGCTGCCGGACACCCGGCCCGCGATCGGCGCCGCACCGACGTAGAACTTGCCGTCCTTCTGCGGGTGCACGCCGACGTGGTCCACCGGCAGCGCGGGGTTCTCGGCCGCCGGTCCGTCGATCAGCTTCCGCTTGAGGTACTCCGACTCGAGAACTTCACGGAATTTCTCCGCACCCCAGTCCTTGACGAGGAACTTCAGCCGCGCCCGCGAGCGGAGCCGGCGGTAACCGTAGTCACGGAAGATCGAGACGACGCCTTCCCACACGTCCGGCGCCTCGTCCAGCGGAATCCACGCGCCGAGCCGCTGCGCGAGCATCGGGTTGGTGGACAGCCCGCCGCCGACCCAGAGGTCGAGGCCGGGGCCGTGCTCGGGGTGGTGCACGCCGACGAACGAGATGTCGTTGATCTCGTGCACGATGTCCGGCAGCCCGGAGATCGCGGTCTTGAACTTGCGCGGCAGGTTCGAGAACCGCGGGTCGCCGATGTAGCGGCGGCGGATCTCGGCGAGCGCGGGGGAGGCGTCGAGCACCTCGTCCGCGGCGATCCCGGCGACCGGCGAGCCGAGCATGCCGCGCGGGCTGTCGCCGCACGCCTCGGTGGTGGACAGGCCCACCGCCTCGAGCCGCGACCAGATCGACGGCACGTCCTCGATCCGGATCCAGTGGTACTGGATGTTCTGCCGGTCGGTGATGTCGGCGGTGTCCCGTGCGTTCTCCTGCGAGATCTCGCCGAGGATCCGCAGCTGCTCGGTGGTGAGCGCGCCGCCGTCGGTGCGGACGCGCATCATCAGGTACTTGTCTTCCAGCTCCTCGGGCTCGAGCTGGGCGGTGCGGCCGCCGTCGATGCCGGGCTTGCGCTGGGTGTAGAGGCCGAACCAGCGGAAGCGGCCGCGCAGGTCGCCGGGGTCGATCGCGTCGAAACCGCGGTGCGCGTAGATGTTCTCGATCCGCGCGCGGACGTTGAGCGGGTTGTCGTCCTTCTTGGACTGCTCGTTCGGGTTCAGCGGCTCCCGGTAACCGAGCGCCCACTGTCCCTCGCCCCGCTTCTGGCGGGCGCGGGGCGGGCGGCCCTTCTGGGGAGTTTCCCGCACAGGTGCGGCCATGGGAGGTCCTCCGGGCTTGAGTTCGGGTGGCACCGGCCGTCCGGCGCACGGCCTCGGCTACGGCGCCGTGGTCCAGATGTGGTGGGCTGGGCGGCGGGAGTCAGCGGGCAGGCCGGCAGAGCGCGCTCGCGACCCGGAGAAGGTCGACGTGGCGGCGCGCCACGAGAAGGACACCGGCAGGACTCACCGGCCCAGATTGCCACGCGGGCAGAAGATCAGCCAAGCGCGTCCGGATGGTGGGAGAAGGCTCACGCCAGGGGTGCATCTCGGCCGTGAGTGTGCATTGTCCGGACGATCTGCCAGGTCTTTCCCGCGCTTCGGACACCGGATGGGACAGTCGCAACCGGGCGGTTGCCGGGCGTGCGCTGCCGGGTGTATCGTTCGGCCGCCGAGCTTTCCCCCGGGTGGCGCAGCCGTATCGCGGGGGCAGAGGAGAATGGTGCCGTGCCTGTTCCCGACACCCACCACCTTCCCGAGACCGCGCTCACCGGGCTCGGCACCCGGCCGTTCGGGGTGTACGTACATGTCCCGTTCTGCGCCACGCGCTGCGGGTACTGCGACTTCAACACCTACACCGCGGGCGAGCTCGGCTCCGCCGCTTCGCCGCGGTCGTGGCTGGACGCGCTGCGCCGGGAGCTGGAGCTGGGCGCGCAAGTATTGAGGCACGCGCCCGCGGCGGACACGGTGTTCGTCGGCGGCGGAACTCCGTCGCTGCTCGGCGCGGATGGGCTCGCCGAGGTGCTCGACGGCGTCCGCTCGGCGTTCGGCCTCGCGCCCGATGCCGAGGTGACCACCGAGTCGAACCCGGAATCGACGTCGCCGGAGTTCTTCGCGGGCATCCGCGAGGCCGGGTACACCCGCGTGTCGCTGGGGATGCAGAGCGCGGCCCGGCATGTACTCCAGGTGCTCGACCGGGTACACACGCCGGGCCGGCCGGTCGACGCGGCGCGCGAAGCCCGGGCCGCCGGTTTCGAGCACGTCAACCTCGACCTCATCTACGGCACGCCGGGGGAGCGCACCGAAGACCTCCGCGCGTCGCTCGACGCGGTGCTGTCGGCCGGGGTCGACCACGTGTCGGCGTACGCGCTGATCGTGGAGGACGGCACCGCGCTGGCCCGCCGGGTACGCCGCGGCGAACTGCCTGCGCCGGACGACGACGTCCTCGCTGCCGACTACGAGCTCATCGATTCGGTTCTCTCGGCGGCGGGCCTCACGTGGTACGAGGTGTCGAACTGGGCCACCGGCGAGGCCGCGCGCTGCCGCCACAACCTCGGCTACTGGCGCGGCGGCGACTGGTGGGGCGCCGGTCCCGGCGCGCACAGCCACGTCGGCGGGGTGCGCTGGTGGAACGTCAAGCATCCGGCGAAGTACGCGGGCCTGCTGGCGGAGGGACAGAGTCCGGAGGCCGACCGCGAGGTGCTCACGGACGAAGACCGGCATCTGGAGCGGATCATGCTGGAACTACGCATTTCCGACGGGCTCGCGCTGTCCGCCCTCGACGACGCCGGGGTCTCCCAGGCCCGCGCGGCCGCGGACGAGGGGCTGCTCGAACTGTCCGAAGTGGACAGTCGGGTGGTGCTCACTGATCGCGGGCGGCTGCTGGCCGACGGCGTGGTCCGGCGGCTCGCGGGCTGAATTCCCGCCCGCTGGGCATAACCGCGGCCGATCGTTTGTTGAACTAAGCACACGAGCGAGGGAGACGCGTATGCCGAAGGCGGTCAGGTACAGCGAACACGGCGGGATCGAGGTGCTGCAGACGGCGGAGGTGCCCCGTCCGGCACCGGGATCCGGGCAGGTGCTCGTGCAGGTCCGGGCCGCAGGCATCAATCCGGGGGAAGCGAAGATCCGCCAAGGCGCGTTCGCGGAGAGATGGCCGTCGACCTTCCCGTCCGGCCAGGGCAGTGACCTGGCCGGAATCGTCGCTGAACTCGGTGCGGACGTCGTGGAGATCGAGGTGGGGGACGAGGTCATCGGCTTCGTGGAGACCCGGTCCAGCCAGGCGGAGTACGTCGTGGTGGAGGCCGCGGACCTCACGCCGAAGCCGAGCGGTGTGTCCTGGGAGGTCGCGGGCGGGTTGTTCGTGGTCGGCACCACCGCGTACGCCGCGGTCCGGGCGGTGTGCCCGCGCGAAGGCGAGACAGTGGTGGTGTCGGGCGCGGCGGGCGGCGTCGGGTCGCTCGCGGTGCAGCTGGCGAAACTCACCGGCGCCACCGTGATCGGCATTGCCAGTGAAGCGAACCACGCGTGGCTGCGTGAGCACGATGTCGTCCCGATCGCGTACGGCGAAGGTCTTGAAGATCGGCTGCGCGAACTCGACCAGGTGCACGCGTTCATCGACACCGCCGGCAACGGTTACGTGGATCTGGCGCTGCGGCTGGGTGTGTACCCTGGACGGATCGACACCGTCGCCGATTTCGCTGCTGCGGCGCAATATCAGGTGAAGACCGAGGGCAACAAGGACGCGTCCAGCGCCGAGGTGCTGCGCGACGTTGCGGCGTTGGTGGACAAGGGATTGCTCGACGTGCCGATCGCCGCCACGTACCCGCTGAGCGAGGTCCAGGCCGCCTATCGCGAGCTGGAAAAGGGACACACGCGCGGCAAGATCGTCCTTACCGTTTGACCATCGCCGCGAGCCCGGCCACGAACGCCTCCAGGGCGAACTCGAGCCGGGCTTCGCTGGTGTCCGCGTTGAAGAACTGCCCGGCCTGCAACAGGTTCGCGAACATATCCGCAGGCAAGGACTGCATGTACGCCGACATCTGCTGTCCGCGTTCGTCCATCTCGGCCGGATCGTAGTCGCCGAACGTCCAGCCGCTCGCCTCGTAGGCGAAAGCCTTGGCGTACGTGCCCAACGCGTCCCCGGCGAACGTCGCCTGCCGTAAATCCAGGCCGCCCGCACGCAGTAGCCGGAGCATGATTTCGCCCTGCAGCAAGGAATTCGGCGTGACCGGGATCGGGGTCTGCCACGCCACCTTCGCGATCCCCGGGTACGCCATCATCGCGCTGATCTGGTGCCGTATCTGCTCCTTGACCTGCTCGGTCCAGCGCGCCGGATCCGGTTCCGGACAGGGCACCTCGCCCAATGCGGCGTCGAGCATCAGCTCGTCGAGCTCGCCCTTGTTCGCCACGTACGCGTAGAGCGACGCCGGTCCGGTGTCCAGCTGCTGGGCGACCCGGCGCATCGAGACGGCGTCGATGCCTTCCGCCGCAAGGATTTCGAGCGCGGTCTTCACGACCAGCTCCTGCGACAGCATCGGCTTCGCGGCACGCCGGCGCGGGCTCGGCGTCCGGCGCCACGGCGGGGGCGGGACGGTCATTCCCGGAAGCCTAGCCGACCTCCCCTTGACGCGAACAGTGTTCGTCAGTGAGACTGGGTCCGTAAGCGAACGACGTTCGTTAAGGAGTCGAGATGTCCGAGAAAGAAGCTGTCCTCACTGTCCTCGCGCGCCTCACCGACGCCTGGAACCGCGGCGATGCCACGGCATATGGCGAGGTGTTCACCGAGGACGCCGACTACGTCACGTTCTTCGGCTACCGGGCGGTGGGCCGCGAGGCGATCGTGACCTCGCACCGGGAGCTGTTCGAGGGCCCGCTGAAGGGGTCGAAGCTCACCGGGTTCAGCGAGCCGAGCGTGCGGTTTCCCGGCCAGGACGTCGCGATCGTGGTCGCCGGTGGTGGTTCTTCGGTGGACGGCAGTGCCGAGGGCCGGGCGAGCACGGTCACGTATGTGCTGGTCAAGGGTGGTGACGGCTGGCAGATCACGGCGTTCCAGAACACCCGGATCTCGAAGCCGTGGTGAGGACTGGGCGAAATGGGGGACAGGCGCGTACGGTGGCTTAGGTAAGCCTTACTGATCTGAATGGCGGTGTTCGAATGGCCGGAGCTCCGGCACGCAAGGCGAGGCCTGCCGTGCGCCTCGAGGTGCTGCGCAAGGAAAGCCTCACCCCGCACATGATCCGGATCGTCGCCGGCGGCGCCGGGTTGCGCGATTTCCGTCCCAACGAGTTCACCGACGCCTACGTCAAGGTGATCTTCAAGGTCCCCGGCGTCGAGTACCCGGAACCGTTCGACGTGCAGCGGATCCGCGAGGAACTGCCGCGTGAGCACGCGCCACGGATGCGCACGTACACCGTCCGCGGGTACGACGAGGCGGCCGGTGAGCTGGTGCTCGACTTCGTGGTGCATGGCGACGAGGGCCTGGCCGGGCCGTGGGCGCAACGGGCGCAACCGGGCGACGAGCTGCTGCTGGCCGGTCCGGGCGGGGCGTACGCGCCGAGCGCCGAAGCTGGGTGGCACCTGCTGGTGGGGGACGAGTCGGCGTTGCCGGCCATTGCCACGGCACTGGAGGCGCTGCCCGCGGGGGTACCGGCGCACGTGTTCCTGCTGGTCTCGGATCAGGCGGAGCACCAGCCGCTCGCGACCAAGGCCGATGCGCAGGTCCGGTGGCTGCACCGCTCGCGCGGCGACGACCTCGTAGCGGCGGTGAAGGCGCTGCCATGGCCGAGCGACGACGTGCACGCGTTCGTCCACGGCGAGGCCGGTTTCGTCCGGGATCTGCGGCGGTACCTGTTCGACGAGCGCGGGGTCGCACGGGATTCGGTGTCGCTGTCCGGATATTGGCGCGAGGGCAAGACCGACGAGGCCTGGCGCGAGGAGAAAGCAGCCGAGCGGAAGGCGCTGGAATCGGCGTAATGTCGCCGGCATGGCGACCGAGGTGAAGGTGGAGGCCGATCCGGCCGGCGCGGGTTTCGACGAGGCACGGCTGCGGCGGATCGACCGGCATTTCACCAGGTACGTCGAAGACGGGTTGCTGCCCGGATTCCTCGCGGTGGTGAGCAGGCACGGGCGGATCGTGCACGTGGCCTCGCACGGCGCGCGGGACGTCGAAGCGGGAGCGCCCGTGGAGACTGACACGATCTGGCGAATCTTCTCGATGACGAAACCGGTCACCTCGGTGGCCGCGCTGACGTTCGTCGAGGAGGGGCGGATCGACCTCACCGACCCGATTTCGCGCTGGCTGCCGGAATTCGCCGAGCCGCAGGTGTACGTCAAGGGCTCGGCGCTGGCTCCGCTCACGGAACCGGCGATCGAGCCGATCCGTTTGTGGCACCTGCTTTCGCACACCGCGGGTCTCACGTACGGCTTCCACCACGCACATCCGGTCGACGCGATCTACCGCGCCAGCGGCTACGAATGGGGGACGCCGCCGGGCGCGGACCTCGCCGAGTGCACCCGCGCGTGGGCGCAGTTCCCGCTCGTGTTCCAGCCCGGCAGTGAGTGGAATTATTCGGTGGCCACCGACGTACTCGGCCGACTCGTGGAGGTGCTGGCCGGAAAGCCGCTCGACGAGGTGTTCGCGGAGCGGATCTTCGACCCGCTGGGCATGCCGGACACCGGTTTCTGGACCGAGGACACCGACCGGCTGGCCGCCCTGTACCTGCCCGCGCCGAAGACGAAACAGCTGGTCCGCAACGACGCCTTCGGTGCGCTTGGCACGTCGCGGCCTGCATGTTTCTCCGGTGGTGGCGGCCTGGTGTCCACGGCCGCCGACTACCATCGGTTCACGCAAATGCTCCTGCGCCGCGGAGAGCTCGACGGCGTGCGCGTGCTGAGCCCCCGCACGGTCGACCTGATGACGGCCAACCACCTGCCCGGCCACGTCGACCTGGAGGAGTACGGCCGCCCGCTGTTCGCCGAAATGCCCTTCGACGGGTACGGGTTCGGCCTGGGCTTTTCGGTGCTGATCGACTCGGTGAAGGCGAAAACCCTGTCCACGCCGGGGGAGTACGCCTGGGGCGGGGCGGCATCGACGGCGTTCTGGGTGGATCCGGACGAGGACCTGACGGTGGCGTTCTACACCCAGCTGCTGCCGTCGAGCACACACCCGATCCGGCAGCAGCTTCGGCAGCTGGTGTACCAGGCCATTACGTGGTGAGCTTCGAGATCACCTGCGTCCCGTAGCTTGCCAGCGTTTCCTCTCGTTCGTCGTGCATCAGGTACAGCGCGAACTGGTCCACGCCCAGGTCCGCCAGTTCTTCCAGCCGTGCGACGTGCGCCGCGGCTGGGCCGAGCAGGCAGAACCGGTCGACGATCTCGTCCGGTACGAAGGCGGTCGACGGGTTTCCCGCGCGGCCGTGGTGGGAGTAGTCGTAGCCCTCGCGCTCGCGGATGTAGTCAGTCAGCTCGTGGGGCACCGGGCCCGACGAGCCGTAGCGGGACACCAGATCGGCCACGTGATTCCCCACCATCCCGCCGAACCAGCGGAGCTGTTCCCGTTGATGCGCAAGGTCTTCGCCGACGTATGCCGGAGCTGCGACGCAGATCGTGATCCCGCCCGGGTCTCGTCCGGCGGCCCGGGCGGCGTCCCGGACCGCGCCGATGGTCCAGCGGGCGATTGCCGGGTCCGCGCACTGCAGGATGAACCCGTCCGCGTGTTCGCCGACGGTCTGCAGCGCTTTCGGTCCGTACCCGGCCATCCACATTTCCAGCCGCCCGCCGCGGATCCACGGGATGCGCACCGCGGTGTCGTTCATTGTGACCTCGCGGCCCTCGGCGAGGTCTTTCACCACGCGCATGCAGTCGCGTACGGTGGCCAAAGTGGACGGTGGGCGGCCGACCACCCGGTGCGCGGAGTCGCCGCGGCCGATGCCGCAGACCGTGCGGTTGCCGTACATGTCGTTGAGCGTGGCGAAGGTCGAGGCCATCACCGACCAGTCCCGCGTACCCGGGCTGGTCACCATCGGGCCCACCACCAGCGCCGACGTCGCCGCCAGGATCCGTGAGTAGATCACGAACGGCTCCTGCCACAGCACGCACGAGTCGAACGTCCAGCCGTAGCGGAACCCGGCGTCCTCGGCCGCCTTCATCAACCGCACGACCTCCGTCGCGGGCGGGTCGGTCTGCAGCACGATGCCGAAATCCATGGCGGACTCCCTAGTTCAGGTACTGATTGAGCCCGCGGGACAGGAACTTCCCGTGCCCGGCTGCCCCGGAGAACCCGTCCGGCGACACCACGACCCGGCCACGCGACAGGACAGTGTGGACCTTCCCGGCGAGCTCGAAGCCTTCGTACGCCGAGTAATCCACGTTCATGTGATGCGATTCCGCCGACAACGTCTGGGTCGCCGCCGGGTCGTACACCACGATGTCCGCGTCCGAGCCCGCCGCGATCACGCCTTTACGCGGGTACAGGCCGAACATCCGCGCGGGCGTCGCGGAGCACGTCTCCACCCAGCGGCCCAGCGAAATCTCACCCGCCACGACCCCTTGGTGCAGCAGATCCATCCGGTGCTCGACCCCCGGAATCCCGTTGGGAATCGCACGGAAATCGCCGCGGCCCAGTTCTTTCTGGTCCTTGAAACAGAACGGGCAATGGTCGGTCGAGACCACGGACAGGTCGTTTGTGCGGAGCCCGCGCCACAAATCGGGTTGGTGCGATTTGTCCCGGAGCGGCGGGGAAGCGACGTACTTCGCCCCCTCGAAGTCCGGCTTCGCGAGGTCCTCAATGGACAGATAGAGGTACTGCGGACAGGTTTCGGCGAACACGTTCCGCCCGTCGTCCCGCGCCTCGGCAACCGCGGCAAGTGCCTGCGACGCCGACAAATGCACGATGTACAGCGGACATCCGGTCACCTGGGCGAGCCGGATTGCCCGCGACGTCGCCTCGCCCTCCAGCTCCGGCGGCCGGGTGAGACCGTGCTGTACCGGCTCGACGCGTCCGGCCGCGACCGCCTGCGCGGCCAGCTCGTCGATCGCGATGCCGTTCTCGGCGTGCATCATGATCGTCGCGCCGATTTCGCGGGCCTGCTGCATGGCACGCAGGATTTCCCCGTCGGTGGAATAGAAAACGCCCGGGTACGCCATGAACATCTTGAAGCTGCCGACCCCGCCGTCCGCGCACGCCTGCATTTCCTTGAGCGTGGAATCGTTGACGTCGGACACGATCATGTGGAACCCGTAGTCGATCGCGCAGTTGCCGTCCGCTTTGGAGTGCCATTTGTCCAAGGTGGACAGAAGTGACGTGCCCTTGGCCTGTACGGCGAAGTCGATGATCGTCGTGGTCCCGCCCCATGCCGCGGCGGTGGTACCGGTCTCGAAGGTGTCCACCGAATGCGTGCCGCCGAACGGCATTTCCATGTGCGTGTGCGCGTCGATGCCGCCGGGCAGCACGTACTTCCCGGTGGCGTCGATCGTCTCGTCCCCGGTGAGCGTGCCGGGCGCGCCCACCGCCGCGATGGTCTCGCCGTCCACCAGCACGTCGGCGGTGACCGCGCCGGACGGCGAGACGACCTGCCCGCCTCGGATCAGCGTGGTCATCAGGCCTCCGTGAGCGGGCCGTAGCTGTCCGGGCGGCGGTCGCGGTAGAACGCCCAGAGGTCACGGACCTCGGCGAGGCGGCCCATGTCGAGGTCGCGCACCACGATCTCCTCCTCGGTGTCCGACGCGGCCTCGCCGACGAGCTGCCCGCGCGGGTCCGCGAAGTACGACTGACCGTAGAAGTCGTTGTCTCCCAAGGGTTCCACGCCGACCCGGTTGATCGTGCCGACGTAGTACTCGTTCGCCACCGCGGCGGCGGGCTGCTCCAGCCGCCACAGGTACTCCGACAGCCCGCGGCTCGTCGCCGACGGGTTGAACACGATCTTCGCCCCGGCCAGCCCCAGCGCACGCCAGCCCTCGGGGAAGTGCCGCTCGTAGCAGATGTACACGCCGATCCGGCCGACCGCGGTGTCGAACACCGGGTAGCCGAGGTTGCCGGGACGGAAGTAGAACTTCTCCCAGAACCCCTTGACCTGCGGGATGTGGTTCTTGCGGTGCATGCCGAGGTACTTGCCGTCGGCGTCGATCACGGCTGCGGTGTTGTAGTAGACGCCCGGCTGTTCCTGTTCGTACATCGGCACCACGAGCACCACGCCGTGCCGCTCGGCGACCTCCTGCATGAGCCTCGTGGTGGGACCGTCCGGGATCGCCTCGGTGTAGGAGTAGAAGTCCGCGTCCTGTACCTGGCAGAAATACGGGCCGTAGAACAGTTCCTGCAGGCAGATCACCTGGGCGCCCTGCGAGGCCGCCTTGCCGATCGCGTCGACGGCATTGGCGATCATCGAGTCCTTGTCACCCGTCCACCGCTGCTGGATCAATCCGGCTCGGACCGTCTCGGTCACTGGTTTCCTCCTTGTTCGCGCGAGTGTTGAGCAGCAGGTAGCTGATGAAGGCGCCGGCCAGGCCCACCACCCAGTTGTAGTCGTACAGCGGCTTCAGGAACGGGATCAGCCCGTCGGCAGGGAACGGCCCGCCGTACGCGCCGCCCACCGCGAGCACTGCGCCGACCAGCGTCGCGACCACCGCCCGCCAGTGCCAGCCTGCGGTGAACCAGTACGCGCCGCCGGGCAGGTACAGATCGGCCAGCTTGAGCCGGGTCCGGTTGATCACCCAGTACCCGGCGATGAGGACCCCGGCGACCGAGCCGAGCACGCCGCCGTAGAACCCGAGCCAGGCGAAAATGTAGATGTCCGGGTCGGAGTACAGGCGCCACGGCTGGATCACGACGCCGATCACGCCGGTGATCAGCCCGCCGAGGGCGAAGGTGATCCGCTTCGGGAACGCGTTGGAGAAGTCGTACGACGGGCTCACGACGTTGGCCGCGAGGTTCGCCGAGATCGTGGCCAGCACCAGCGCCACCAGCGCGACCACCACCACGACCGGGCTGGAGAAGCGGTCCGCGAGCTGCGCGGGGTCCCAGATGTCCTGGCCGTAGAGGACGTGCCCGCCGGACGTGGTGAGGATGGCGACGATCGCGATGAACGTCATCGTGGTCGGCAGGCCGAGGATCTGCCCGCGCATCTGCTTGCGCTGGCTGCCGCCGAAGCGCGTGAAGTCCGGCATGTTGAGCGACAGCGTCGACCAGAATGCGATCATCGCCATCAGGGACGGGGCGAAGACCTTCCAGAAGTCCGGTCCCCAGCCGAGCTTGCCGCTGTCCTGCAGGATCGGGCCGAGGCCGCCCGCCTTCACCAGCACGTACCCGAGCAGGATCAGGAACCCGACCGACACCAGCGGCGCGGTCCAGTTCTCGAACCGCCGGACCGCCTCCATCCCGCGCCAGATGATCAGCATCTGCACGACCCAGAACACCGCGAACGACAGCCACAGCGTCCAATGCTGCCCGGCGATCATCGCGGAATCGCGCCAGCCGGACCCGGCGAGCCTGCCGACGATCACATAAATCGCCTCGCCGCCGACCCACGTCTGAATACCGAACCAGCCGCATGCGATGAATGCGCGCAGCAATGCCGCGAGATTGGCGCCGCGCAGGCCGTAGAATGCGCGGGCGAAGACCGGGAACGGAATACCGTATTTCGTGCCCGCATGGCTGTTGAGCAGCATCGGAGCGAGTACGACAAGGTTCCCGATGGTGATGGTGATGAGCGCTTGCAGCCAATTCATGCCGAGCGCGATCAATGATGCCGCGAGGGCGTAGCTCGGGATATTGTGAGCCATGCCCATCCAGAGGGCAAAATAGTTGTAAGTCGTCCAGGTTCGCTTTTCGACCGGGACCGGGGCCAGTTCGTCGTTGAAGAACCGGCTGCCTTGCAGCGCCCGCACGTCGCCGAGGTCCACCCGGCTGTGCTCACGTGTCGTCGGCTCCATTGCGGAATGGTGCGCGCCGGGCGGGGGGCGGGGGCAGACACAGACTGTTCACTGTTGCACCGCCCTCGGCGCAGTCTGTCGATTGCGCCGAGCGGCGCGGGGGTGCATGACCTGCGTCACACCTGCTGGTCCGGTCCACGAGCAGGTGGTCAGAACGCGAAGACGCTGGCCGACTGGCTGTCGGCGGCGCATTTGTTCGGATAGGTCGTGCGGAAGGCGACCGGGGTGCCCCGCCAGGTGCCGACTGCCGTGACGTCCACCGGGGAGTAGATCATCGTGCACTTCTGGCGCCGCGGGGTGATGCGGGTGAAGTCGCCGTTTGCGGTGGTCAGGGTGGCGCATGCGGCGTCCCGGTTGCGGTGGGTGCCGCCGGTGGGCTGGCAGGTCAGGGTTGCGCTGCGGACGGCGCCCGAGTTTTCGTGCATGGTCAGCTGCAGGGTGGATTCCGGCAGGATCGGCTGCAGGAACGAAGACCCCGGCGACAGCGATTCCACCGGAACCGACTCCACCGCGGCCGCGGGAGCCGCCCCACCCAGTCCGAGCGCAACCACCGCAACCGAAGCCAAAGACGTCAACACCATGCCATCGATATCGGCACGCCGGACCCGATCACTGTGCTCCTCGTCCGGGTGGGGTTTCCTCGCTCGGACGGGTGGCCGCGGAGAGATCATGGGCCAGCAAAGCCACGTACAGCGACAGCATCGACTCCGGATCTTCCAGTCGCACGCCCAGCACCTGTTCGATCCGGGCCAGCTGCTGGTAGTACGCCGTCCTCGAGGTGTGGGCGGCGACGGCCGCGGCGGACTTGTTGCCGCCGTGGGCGCAGTAGTGCCGCAGGGCCGACACCAGGCGGCTGCCCGACGCGGCATCCCGCTCCAGCAGGGGGCCCAGCTCGCGGGCGGCGAAAGCGCGGACGCGTTCGTCGTCGGCCAGGAGGTGGAGTAGACCACGGAGGCGGACGTCCTTCAGGTGGTGCAGCGGGCGATGAACGGCATCGTCCAGGGCAGCGGCGGCCACGTGGGCGGCTTCGACCAGAGTGCGTTGTGCGTCGGCCGGGCCGGTGACCGTGGTGCCGACTCCGAGGACTGCCGGAGCGGCCAGCCGGGCGTCGTGGATGTCGGTCGCGAGGCGGTGCAGGACCGCATCGACGTTGGCGTCCAAGGAAAGCGCGAGAAGGGCGCGTACCGCGGTCTCATCGGTGGACACCAGCGCGGACACCTTCGCCCGCCGCGCCGCGAGGGCAGTCGTCTCGGCGAGTTCCCGCAGTAACGGAGGCGTGGAAAGCGAAGGCCGCGTGGTGGCCGTGATCCGCGGGCGCAATGCCAAGCCGACCAGGCGGCGTCCGGTCAAAGGGACGGCCAGCGCGGAAGCCCGGGCCAGGATTTCCGCCGACGGCGCAGGCGAATTCAGCAGTTCCACCAAAACCGCGCGGTGCGCTTGGCGTTCGAGAGTGTCGGAATCCCGGGTGACCAGCCGGTGTACCGCGAGCGCCGACGCGGCCCGTTCGGCGACCACTCGGTACCGGCGCGGCGGCGGTTCGGCGCAGACCAGCACCAGCCGTCCCCAGTCGTGGCCGCGGGCGCCGACCACGGTGGTCAGCCAGCCCGCCGCCGCGTGGTACCCGGTGCGCTCGCCGACCTGCACCACTCGCGACCGCGCGGGCCAGCCGGTCAGCAGCTCGCCCGGGTCGGTACCGGCGGTGTCGTAGGCCAGTACCTCGTGTTCCAGCGTCTCCAGGACGACCGGCTGCTCGGTCAGCCGCGCGACCTCGGCCAGCACCGCGCTCGGCTCGGCGCCCGCGACAGTCAGCGACGTGAACGTCTCGTGCACGCGTTCGGCGGCGCGCAGTTCGGCGACCTGCGCATCCACGATCATGCCGTTCACCGCCTCGGTCACCGCCACATAGCGCGTCTCGCGGGACAGCGTGACCAGCGGCAACCCGCATTCCTCGGCCGCGGACACGAGCGCCCGCGGCAGCTGGTCGTTCCAGTGCCGCACCAGTTCGATCACCACGCCGGACACGCCCACCTCGGCCAGATCGGTGACGTACCGGCTCAGCGCGGCGGCGTCGTCGGGCAGCGCGACCCCCGTGGTGAGCACGAGCTCGCCGCCGCGCAGCAGGTGCGCGATGTCGGCCACCTCGGCGGCATGGGCCCAGCGCACGCGCCGGTCGAGCCCGGCGCTGCCCGCGACCACCCGCGGATGGCCCTGGCGCAGCACCGGCAGCGCGAGCACGTCGGCGACGGTCGGGTACATCGGTCCCCCTTGCTGGCCGGCAGGGCACAGACTGTACGGCGGGACGGGGTAGTCCGTACACGTTGTCGATGGCGTCCGCGTGCCGTTCGCCCGGAGACTCGGGAGGCACCCGACCGGAAGGAGCGGACGTCGTGACCGACCGCATCAGCCATTGGATCGACGGCAAGCCGGTCGCCGGCTCCGGACGCACCGGCGACGTCTTCGACCCGGCCACCGGGCAGGTCCGCGCGCAGGTCGACTTCGCCGGACCAGCCGAGGTGGACCAGGCGGTGGCCGCCGCGTCCGCTGCGTTGCCGGGCTGGCAGGGTACGTCGCTCGCCGGGCGCACGCGCGTGTTGTTCGCGTTCCGCGAGCTGCTGCAGGCGCGTAAGCACGAGCTGGCGAAAATCGTCACGAGCGAGCACGGCAAGGTCGAATCCGATGCCGCGGGCGAGGTCGCGCGCGCGATCGAGAACGTCGAATATGCTTGTGGCGCAGCACAATTGCTCAAGGGTGGGTTCAGTGAGAACGCTTCCACCGGCGTCGACGTCTACTCGATCGCCCAGCCACTCGGCGTCGTCGGCGTGATTTCCCCGTTCAACTTCCCCGCGATGGTGCCGTTGTGGTTCGTGCCCAACGCGCTGGCGTGCGGCAACACTGTCGTGCTCAAGCCGAGCGAGAAGGACCCGTCGGCGGCGCTGTTCATCGCCGAACTGCTCGCCGAGGCGGGGCTCCCGGCTGGCGCGTTCAACGTGCTGCAGGGCGACAAAGCCGCGGTCGACGGGTTGCTGGCGCATCCGGAGGTCAGGGCCATTTCCTTCGTCGGATCCACGCCGATTGCCCGCTACGTCTACGAAACCGGCACCGGCCACGGCAAGCGCGTACAGGCGCTCGGCGGCGCCAAGAACCACATGGTCGTTCTCCCGGACGCCGACCTCGACCTCGCCGCGGACGCCGCCGTGTCGGCCGGTTTCGGGTCGGCGGGGGAGCGGTGCATGGCGGTGTCCGTAGTGGTCGCGGTCGATCCGATCGCCGACGAGCTCGTGGCCAAGATCGCCGAACGGATGGGGCGGCTGCGCGTCGGCGACGGGCGCAAGCCGGAGTCCGAGATGGGCCCGCTCGTCACGCGGGCGCACCACGAGCGGGTTTCGTCCTATGTGGACACCGGAGTGGCCGAAGGCGCCGAGCTGGTGGTGGACGGCCGGGGCGTCGAGGCCGACGGTGCCGAGGCCGGCTTCTGGCTCGGCCCCACGCTTTTCGACCGCGTCCTGCCCGGGATGCAGGTGTACACCGACGAGATCTTCGGCCCGGTGCTGTCCGTCGCGCGCACCGCGAGCTTCGACGACGCGCTCGCCCTCATCAACGCCAACCCGTACGGCAACGGCACCGCCATCTTCACCGGCGACGGCCGTGCGGCGCGGCGTTTCCAGAGCGAGGTGGAGGTGGGCATGGTCGGCGTCAACGTGCCGATCCCGGTGCCCGTCGGCTACTACTCCTTCGGCGGCTGGAAGGACTCCCTCTTCGGCGACACGCACGCGTACGGCCCGGAAGGCTTCCACTTCTTCACGCGCACGAAGGTGGTCACGTCGAGGTGGCCGGACACCTCGCATGCGGGCGTGAACCTGGGCTTCCCGAAGAATTCCTGATTTTCAGAGCACGTTGACCAGCCGCCTGCTCGCCAGGATGCAGACGGCAGTGATCTGCCCGGCAACCAGGTTTTCGCGGTCGGCGCGGTAGGTGCGGCCACCCGCCCGCACCAGCCATTTCCCCTTGCTGTGCTTGATGCCGATCGGGTGGTCGTCGGTGATCGGACCGGTGCCGAAGTCGTGCGCCGGTCCGGTGATCACGGTCAGCGGCTCGCGGAACTCGGCCAGCCGCTTGGTACCGAAGCGGATCGCCCCGGCCAGAAGCGCCAGGCAGGCCACGACCGCCATCACCACCGGCACCGTGAAGCCGGTCTTGACCACGGCGAAAACCGTGGTCACCACAACGAAACCGGTGATCGCCGCGAGGCCCCAGAAGAGCCCGTCCAGCACCATCCCGCGCTGGCTCGGGTGCAGCCGCCCGGCGAGGTTGGCCGCCGCCACCTCGCCGGGATCGACGTGGACGCTCATGCCGGGATCACGTTCACCAGGATCTTGCTCCGCGGCGTGAACAACGCGGTGTTGGTGCGATTGCCGAGCACCCGGCTCGTCAGCTCGTGATCGAGCCGGTACGTCTTGCCGTTGACGACGAGGTAGGTGAACGTCATCCGGTCGGTCGCCTCGAACAGGTACATCGCATGCCGGCCGCCGGTGGGCCGTTGGTGGACGTGGCCGTAATCGTGCGTCCAGCCGGTGACCTGGTCGAGCTTGCCGCTGCGCACTTCCGCCAGCCGCCGCCGGACCGCCCGCCCGGGGACCACCGCGACTGCCAGGAGCAGTGCGGTGAGCAGGTACAGCTGCCAGTTCAGCGACCAGTACGACACCGGCGCGCGCCCGATCGCCGCGTTGACCGTGTTCAGATTCGCCCGCTCCGCGCTGCTGACTCCCAGGGCGACCGGGGCGAGCACGGCTGCCGCGATCGCGACGGCCGTGAGCAGCCCGCACACCCAGAACGTGCTGTCCAGCACCTTCCCGCGTTGGGACGGATGCAACCGGCCAGCCCGGTTGGCCTGGTCAGCGGCTGCTTGTACGGCTTCCTGCGTCACTCGCCTTCCTCGTGTTCCTTCTCGTACGCCTCCGACCCTTCGGCGTACCGGTCGTACTGCTCGTTCTCCTGCCGCCGCCCCTCGGTGACCGCGCCGGTGTAGTCCGCCGAGGTGAACGGCGGCCGCCCGCCTTCCTTCTGCCACTCCTGGAGCTTGAAGAACTTGCGCCCGTCCTCCGAGTAACTCTCGCCTGCCCCCTCGAAGTGCTCGCGCCCCGGCACCTTGTCCTTGGCCGAGTTGGTCCAGCGCTCCGCCTTCTGCGCCGCCGACTCCGCGCGTCCGGCTTCCTTGAGGTCCCCGGCCTTCTTCTCCAGCCCGGCAGCCAGGTCGACGCTCTTGTCGGTGACCTTCCCCGCCGCCTTCCCGACCTTCCGCAGCGCGTTCGCCGCCTGCTCGATCGCGGCCTTCGACTTGCCCGCGCTCTCCGCGAGCTTGTCCAGCTTCGCCACGACCTTCGCGATCCGGGTGCCGATCTTCTCCGCGAGAATCCCGCCCTCGATGACGGTGTCGGCGATGAACGCGGCCACCGTACCGCCGAAGGTGCACCACGACGACGCCAGCGCGGCCAGGCCCTTGATGATCAGCTCGCCGACGAACGACGAGATCATGTCGCGGATCAGCCCGCGTTCCGTGCCGACCAGCGCGGCGGCGACGTTCATGCCAGTGGACGCGCTGCTCGCGTGCCCGGCAGCGCCCCGCAGCGTCTCGGCGTAGCTCTTCGCGGTGGCCTGGTACGCCTGTCCGCCCTGGCCCTGGAAATGCGGCGCGACCTTACCCGCGGCCTGCTCGTACTGATCCGCGCTCTCGGACAGCTGCTTCGAGATGTTCGACCAGGTCACCGCCTTGGCCGTGACCGCCTCCGGGTTGCCCGCGAGCTGGTCGAGGCCTTCCTTGAGGAAGCTGATGTGCTCGATCAGCCAGCCGACCCCCGCGCTGGCGAGGGTGCCGAGCGGGTCCATCGCCGCGCCGAGCAGGTCGAGTCCGTCGGTGAGGCCGTCGACCGCGAGGTTGCCCCAGTCGCCCTTGCGCGCGTCGGTGAGGGTGGCCGCCGCGTCGTTGAAGATGCCGGCGCCGGACGTCTGGGCGTTGACGTTGTCCAGCTCGTTCGCCGACGACCCCATGTTCGTGGTCGGGCCGCTCGGCGACTCGGCCTTCGCGACCAGCGGGTTCTCCTGCGTCTCGGTCATTCCGGCAGCTCCTTGCCGAGGCCTTTGATGTGGCCGACGGTCTGCTTCTCGTGGTGGTCGAAGTGGTCGTGGGCCTGCTTCAGCCGGTCCGCGATGCTGTCGGCCGCACCCGCCACGTCCTGCACGAACGACGTCGCCACCGACATCCAGATCTGCAGCGGCGCGGCGAACACCTGCCCGACGAGACCGAACGCGTCGTCGCCGAACGACTGGCCGGACGCGGTCGCCTGCGCCGCGGTGTGCACGCCCGCCGCGATGTCCTCGACCTCGCCCTGGTGCGCCCGCAGCGCCGGGAGGTCCACCTTCGAACCGGTCATCAGTCCCTCCCCAGGAGCGGGCCGCCGTAGTAGTCGTCGTCCTCGGCGGCCGGAGCCGGACGGCGGACCGGCCGCGGAGCCGGTTCCTCGGTCGTGTCGAAGAATTGCCGCCCGGATTCCGAAGGGGCCGGTTCGTCCGGAATTTCCGGTGCCGGTATTTGTTCCTCGAGGAATTTCATCGCGTCGCTGTTTTCGCCGATCACCGGCGCCATGATCGCGGTCAGCTGCTGTGCCGCCTGTGCCTGTGCGCGCTGCGCGGTCGTCACCACCGCGGCGGCGAGCACGGCCCGCGGCAGCTCGTCCGCGCGGCTGCCGAACTCGAGTTTCTGCAGCGCTCCGGCGGTGTTGACGGTGACGGTCACGGCGCCGTCCTGGCTCGTGGCGGTCGCCGCGACGTGTTTCAGCCGCTCCTGCGCATCGAGGGCCCGCTGCCGGATTTCGGCGATTTCGGGAGAAAGTGCATTCATGTCGGCGGCTGCTTTCGCATTGATCGGCTCATGGTCTTTCCGAGGCAGAAAACCGGGTTCCGGTTCCCGGTGCAAGCGAAGATCCGAGTTGCCCGATTGGTCTTTATTGACAAGCGTTTAACGGCCGTTTACCCGGGCCTGGTGCGGCGGGGTCCGGCGCCGGGCACTCCCGGGTCCGTAAACTCGTTGTGAGGGTCAGGCGGACCGTAAGGAGGTGCCGGTGGCGAACACGGACGAGCGTCGCTTCGAGGTGCTGCGCGCGATCGTCGCCGACTACGTCTCCAACCAGGAGCCGGTCGGGTCGAAGACGATCGTCGAACGGCACAACCTCGGCGTTTCGAGTGCCACCGTGCGCAACGACATGGCCGTGCTCGAGGAAGAGGGGTACATCGCCCAGCCGCACACCAGCGCCGGGCGGATCCCCACCGACAAGGGCTACCGGCTCTTCGTGGACCGGCTCTCGGAGATCAAGCCGCTGTCCCCGGCCGAACGGCGCGCCATCACCAGCTTCCTCGACTCCGGCACCGACCTCGACGACGTGCTGCGCCGCTCGGTCCGGCTGCTCGCGCAGCTCACCCGGCAGGTCGCGGTGGTGCAGTACCCGATGCTCACCAACACCGTGGCGCGCCACCTCGAGGTGGTCCCGCTCACGCCCGCGCGGCTGATGCTCGTGCTGATCACCGACTCCGGCCGGGTCGACCAGCGCACGGTCGACCTCGGCGACGTGGTCACCGAGGAGACCGTGCTGCGGCTGCGTACGGTGCTGAACGGCGCGCTGTCCGGGCGGCGGCTGATGGACGCCGCGACGGCGGTCGCCGAGCTGCCCGAAGCCGCGCCCGCCGACCTGCGCGACCACCTCACCCGGATCTGCACCACGCTCGTCGAATCGCTGGTCGAGCACCCGGAGGAGCGGATCGTGCTCGGCGGGACCGGCAACCTCACGCGCAACGTCGCGGACTTCCCCGGATCGCTGCGGCAGGTGCTCGAAGCACTCGAGGAACAGGTCGTGGTCCTCAAGCTGCTCGCCGCCGCGCGCAACCCCGGTGCGGTCACCGTCCTCATCGGTGAGGAAAATGAGGACGAGCAGATGCGCAGCACCTCGGTCGTGTCGATCGGCTACGGCCGGAACGACATGCTGCTCGGGGGGATGGGCGTCGTCGGGCCGACCCGGATGGACTACCCCGGCACCATCGCGGCGGTCCGCGCGGTCGCCAACTACGTGGGGCAGATCCTGTCCGGCCGCTGACCGGCGGCCGTGGCGGAACACGAAGGAGAAGGCAGAGCAACGTGGCGAGGGACTACTACGGGATCCTCGGGGTGGCCAAGAACGCGAGCGATCAGGAGATCAAGCGCGCGTACCGCAAGCTGGCCCGTGAGCTGCACCCCGACGTGAACCCGTCGGAGGACGCCCAGCACCGCTTCGGCGAGGTGACCACCGCCTACGAGGTGCTCTCCGACCCGCAGAAGCGCAAGATCGTCGACCTCGGCGGCGACCCGATGGACTCGGGGGCGCGCGGCGGGGGCGGCGACCCGTTCGCCGGGTTCGGCGGGCTCGGCGACATCATGGACGCCTTCTTCGGCGCCGCCGGTGGCGCCGCCGGTGGCGGCGGCGGACGGGGCCGCGGGCCGCGCAGCCGCGTGCAGCCCGGGTCCGACGCGCTCATCCGGCTGGGGCTCAGCCTGGAGGAATGCGCCACCGGGTCCGACCGCGAGATCACCGTCGACACCGCGGTCGTCTGCGACCTGTGCCGCGGCGGCGGAACGGCGGAGGGCACCAGCACCAAGACGTGCGACACCTGCGGCGGCGCGGGCGAGGTCCAGTCGGTGCAGCGGTCGTTCCTCGGCCAGGTCGTCACCGCGCGGCCGTGCCCGGTGTGCCGCGGGTTCGGCGAGGTCATCCCCGATCCGTGCCGCCAGTGCGGCGGCGACGGGCGGATCCGCGCCCGGCGCAACGTCACGGCGAAGATCCCGCCGGGCGTCGGCGACGGCATGCGCATCCGGCTGTCCGGGCAGGGCGAGGTCGGTCCCGGCGGTGGCCCGGCCGGCGACCTGTACGTGGAGATCGACGAGGCGCCGCACGAGGTGTTCGTCCGCGAGGGCAACGACCTGCACTGCAACTTCCGCATCCCGATGACCACCGCCGCCCTCGGCGCGACGGTCCCCATCACCACGCTCGTCGACGGCGATTACGAGCTCGACGTCGAACCCGGCACCCAGCCCAACACCGAGCTCGTGCTCACCGGCAAGGGCATGCCGCGGCTGCGGTCGTCCGGACGCGTGGACGGGCGTGGTGACCTGCACGTGCACATCGACGTGGTGGTGCCCACCAAGCTCGACGAGGCCCAGCGCGACCTGCTGGTGGAGCTGGCGCAGCAGCGCGGCGAGGAGGTCCCGACGCTGGCGGCCAACGGCAGCAAGCACGGCGGCCTGTTCTCCAAGCTGCGTGCGAAGAACCGCTGACCCGTGCCGGACACCACGCTGCCGGTTTTCCTCGCCCCGGCGGTGCCTGGCGCAGGTCAGGCGCTGCTGGAGGGTGAGGAAGCCCGGCATGCGGCCACCGTCCGCCGCCTGCGGGTGGGGGAGCAGCTCGTGCTCTCCGACGGCGCGGGTGCGATGGCACGGTGCACCGTGGACGCCGTCGAAACCGGACGGGCGGCGACGGTCACGCTCACCGTGGTCGAACGCTGGAACGAGGAACCTCCGGCGCTGCGAGTGCACGTGGCGCAGGCGCTCGCCAAGGGCGACCGTGGAGAACTCGCCGTCGAACTGGCCACCGAGGCCGGGGCGGACTCCGTCGTGCCCTGGCGCGCCGCCCGCAGCGTTGCGCGCTGGGACGACGGGCCACGCGGCGAGAAAGCCCTCGCGCGCTGGCGGGCCACCGCCCGCTCCGCCGCGAAACAGGCTCGCCGCGCCCACGTGCCCGACGTCACCGAACCCGTCGGCACCCGCGAACTCGCCCAGCTCGCCGCCACGATGTCACGCACGCTCGTGCTGGAATCCGGCGTCGCCGGACGGCTCGCCGACGTCGACCTGCCCGACGGCGGCGACGTCCTGCTGATCGTCGGCCCCGAAGGCGGCATCACCGACGACGAGCTCGCTGCACTGGAAGCCGCGGGCGCCATCCCGATCCGGCTCGGCCCCACCGTCCTGCGGACTTCCACGGCGGCGGCGGTCGCCCTCGGCGCGCTGGGAGTCCTCACCGGACGCTGGCGCTGAACCGGGCGAAAGTGACAGAACTCCCGTCCGGATCACGCCGGAAGATGGCGCACCCCACCCCCGCCAGCTACTGTGCACGGCAACGTCCGAACCCGAGGGTTTCACCCCGCCACCCGGTGGGCATTACCCTCGGGAACGCGAACCCGAACCCCGCCGGGCACCTCCCCCCTCGGTCCGGCGGAGCCGCGGCGGCGGTGGAGCGACCCCCAGGCTCCACCGCGCCGCGGCGTCTTCGTAGGGCCTGGCGGCCCTCCTTCGCCGCCGCTTGTTCCGCGTATCTTTCCGGGGGGCGACCCCCCGGACCCCCACGGTGCGGTGGTTGCGTCCCGAGGGTCGGTTGCGTTGCGGCGGAGCCGCGTGGTGCGTTGCGGCGGAGCCGTGTGGAGCGTCGGTTGCGTAGTGGCGGAGCCGCATAGTGCGTAGTGGCGGAGCCGCAGGGTGCGTAGTGGCGGAGCCGCGTGGTGCGGTGGGTGCGTGAGGGTCTGGCGGCCGAAGAGCGGCGTGCCGCGGAGCGGCCGAGCCGAGTCGGCGTGGCGACGGAAAAGCGCGTAGCGGCGGAGCCGCGTGGTGCGTCGGTCACCATCGTTGTGGGTTTGTAGGGTGTGTTCATGAGTGATGGCGCCGAGACGTTGTTCGAGCGGATCATTGCCGGGGAGATTCCGGCTGACGTGGTGCATCAGGACGCGACCACGTTTGCGTTTCGGGACATCAATCCGCAGGCGCGGGTGCATGTGCTCGTGGTGCCTCGGAAGAGGTACCGGAACGTGGGGGAGCTGGCGGCGGCGGATCCGCAGTTGCTGGCGGATGTGCTGAGTGCCTGCCGCAAGGTGGCGGAGCTCGAGGGGATCGGGGAATCCGGGTATCGGGTCGTGTTCAACACCGGTGCTGACGCTGGGCAGACGGTGTTTCACGTCCATGCGCATGTGCTTGGCGGGGAGCAGCTGGCGCTGTTCGGGAGCGGGCACCGGTAGGAAACCGGACTGCGGGGCGGGACCGTCGCCCAGTAGCATCGAAGTGTCCAGGTAACCAAGACCAGCGAACCGCGCAGAAAGCAGGCCAGAGGCCACGTGGCCGGAACCGAACCGGGTGGAGCCGCCCGACCCGACGTCGCGTCCGAGGACGCCCCGGCCACCGGCGTGGCCCAATCCCGCTTCCCGATCCCCGGCGCCGCCGCTCTCAGCCTGCTCGGCTCCCGCGACGAGAACCTGCGCGTCGCCGAAGACCTGCTGGCCGCCGACGTGCACGTCCGCGGCAACGAGGTGACCCTCACCGGCACCCCCGCCGACGTCGCCTTCGCCGAACGCGTCTTCACCGAACTGGTCCAGCTCGCCGCCGGCGGGCAGCAGGTCGGGCCGGACACCGTGCGCCGCACCATCGGCATGCTCTCCAGCGGCGACGCATCCCCGGCCGAAGTGCTGAGCCTCAACATCGTCTCCCGCCGCGGCAAGACGATCCGGCCGAAGACGCTGAACCAGAAACGCTACGTCGACGCCATCGACAAGCACACCATCGTCTTCGGCATCGGCCCCGCCGGCACCGGAAAGACGTACCTCGCGATGGCGAAAGCCGTGCAGGCCCTGCAGTCGAAACAGGTCACCCGCATCGTGCTCACCCGCCCGGCCGTCGAAGCAGGCGAACGCCTCGGCTACCTGCCGGGCACGCTGAACGAGAAGATCGACCCGTACCTGCGCCCGCTGTACGACGCCCTGCACGACATGGTCGAACCCGAGTCGATCCCCCGCCTGATGCAAGCGGGCACGATCGAGATCGCGCCATTGGCATACATGCGTGGGCGCGCGCAGCCGGTCGGCACGCCGGTCCTCACCCCGGACGGTTTCCGCCCCATCGGCGAACTGCAGGTGGGTGACCTGGTGATCGGCTCGAACGGCGAACCCACGCCGGTCCTCGGTGTCTACCCGCAGGGGGAGAAGGACATCTACCGGCTCACCGCGGGCGATGGCTCCTCGACCCTCTGCTGCGGCGACCACCTGTGGGCGGTCAAGACCGCATCGGACAAGCGCCGGGGCAAGCCGTGGCGAGTCCTCGAGACCAAGCAGATGCTCGGCAAGCTCCGCGCGGCCCACGCCCGCCGGTACGAACTGCCGATGCTCAGCGCACCGGCCTGCCATCCCGAGCGAGAAGTCCCGATGGACCCCTACGCACTGGGGCTCCTGCTCGGTGACGGATGCATCACCGAGCAGGCAACGCGCGTCGTCGATCCGGCACCTCGCCGGGGGCGTACCACGCAGGTGGCCGGTGTGCTGCAGACGCTGGAACCGGTCGCGTCCCGGTTGCTGCCGGACTCGGTCCCGGAGCTCTACCTCCGCAATTCGGCAGCCATCCGGCTCGCGGTGCTGCAAGGCCTTCTCGATTCCACCGTCGGCGCGATCGGGCGACGTGGCCGTATCCAGTACCGCGCCGCCTCGCCCCGGTTGCGTGACACCGTGATCGAGCTGGTGCGCTCGCTGGGCGGTACTGCCTCGGTCAAGACCCGTGCCGCGAACCTCATCGACATCCGGCTGCCGCAGGGCGTCGAGCCATTCCGTCTCGCGCGCAAACGGGAGCGGTACCACGCTGAAGGCGGCGGCGGTCGTCCTATGCGGTTCATCGACCGCATCGAACCGGCCGGCCGCGCCGAGGCGGTGTGCATCCAGGTGGCTGCCGCCGATTCGCTCTACGTGACCGAGGACTACCTGGTCACGCACAACACGCTGAACGACGCCTTCATCATCCTCGACGAGGCGCAGAACACCACGCCCGAGCAGATGAAGATGTTCCTCACCCGCCTCGGGTTCGGGGCGAAGATCGTCGTCACCGGGGACATCACCCAGATCGACCTGCCGGGTGGGCAGCGCAGCGGGCTGCGGGTCGTGCGCGAAATCCTCGACGGGGTCGAGGACGTCCACTTCGCTGAGCTCACCAGCCAGGACGTGGTCCGGCACCGGCTGGTCGGCGACATCGTCGACGCGTACGAGAAGTGGCAGGCCGTGCAGGACGCGCAGGAGCAGCAGAACGGCGGATGGAAAGGCGGCCGCCGATGAGCATCGAGATCGCCAACGAGTCCGGCGTCGACGTCGACGAGGCGTCCATCGTGTCCGCCGCGCGGTTCACGCTCGACAAGATGGAGGTCAGCCCGATCGCCGAGCTGTCCGTCCTGCTCGTCACCCTCGACGTGATGGAAGACCTCCACGAACGCTGGATGGACCTGCCGGGGCCCACCGACGTCATGGCGTTCCCGATGGACGAGCTCGACTCGTCCCGCCGCCCCGACGCGCCCGACTCGTCCCCGGCGCTGCTCGGCGACATCGTGCTGTGCCCGGCGTTCGCGAAGGACCAGGCGAAAACCGCGGGGCACGCGCTGATCGACGAGCTGCACCTGCTCACCGTCCACGGCTGCCTGCACCTCCTCGGCTACGACCACGCCGAACCCGCCGAGGAACGCGAGATGTTCGGGCTCCAGAAGCGCATTCTCGGCGAGTTCCAGTCCGCGGTCGCCGCGCTCGAGGCCCGCGACGCGCAGCGCGACGCCGACGACCGCGTCCTCGGTATCGCCGGGCTCGATGCGCCGCCGCCCGGGGAAACGCCCTAGGACACCGTGATGGGCAGTCCCACGGCACAGCTCGTCATCGCGGTGGCGCTCGTGCTGCTCGCCGGCGTCTTCGCGGCGGCCGACGCCGCGCTCGGCACGGTGTCGCAGGCGCGCGTCGACGGGCTCGTGCGCGCCGGCCGCGTCGGCGCCCGCCAGCTCGCCGCAGTCGTCGCCGAACGCCGCAGGCACATCAACCTGCTGCTCCTGCTGCGGCTGACCTGCGAGATCACCGCGACCGTGCTGGTCACCATGTCGTTCGACGCGTGGCTCACCGAGCTGTGGCTCGCGATCCTGCTGTCCGCGGTGGTCATGGTGGTGGTCAGCTACGTCCTCATCGGCGTCGGCCCGCGCACCATCGGCCGCCAGCATCCGTACCGCGTCGGCACGACGGTCGCGGGGCTCGTCCGGGTGCTCGGGACGCTGCTCGGCCCGCTGTCGCGGCTGCTGATCGTGCTCGGCAACGCGATCACGCCCGGCCGCGGCTTCCGCGAAGGCCCGTTCACCTCCGAGATCGAGCTGCGCGAACTGGTCGACCTCGCGCAGGAACGCGGCGTCGTCGAGGATTCCGAGCGCGAGATGATCCACTCGGTGTTCGAGCTGGGCGACACGGTCGCGCGCGAGGTCATGGTGCCGCGTACGGAAATCGTGTGGATCGAGCGCACCAAGACCGTCCGGCAGGCGCTCGCACTCGCGTTGCGCACCGGTTTCACCCGGGTCCCGGTGATCGACGATTCGGTGGACGACATCGTCGGCGTGGTCAACATCAAGGACCTCATGCCCGCCTACATGGACCCGGACGGACCCGCCACGGTCGTCGGCACGGTGATGAACCCGGCGAGCTTCGTGCCCGACTCCAAGCGGCTCGACGAGCTGCTCAAGGAAATGCAGCGCACGCACAACCACATGGCGATCGCGGTCGACGAGTACGGCGGCACCGCCGGTCTGCTCACCATCGAGGACATCCTCGAGGAGATCGTCGGCGAGATCACCGACGAGTCCGACACCGACGAGCGGCCCGAGATCGAGGAGCTCGCCGACGGGGCGGTCCGCGTGTCGTCCCGGCTCGGCGTCGACGACCTCGGCGAGCTGTTCGGTGTCGACCTCGAAGACCACGATGTGGAGACCGTGGGCGGGCTGCTCGCCGAGCGACTGGGTAGGGTCCCGCTGCCGGGGGCCGAAGCCGAGGTCGCCGGTCTTCGGCTGTTCGCCGAAGGGGGCAAGGACCGCCGCGGCCGGATGCGGATCACGTCCGTGGTCGTCCGTCCGGCCGGCGCCCGCCCGCGTACCCGGCCACCCCAGCCCGAAGAGCACGACAGGAGAGTCGAACATGCCTGACCTCGACGCCGAGGACCAGAAGCTGGTCACGCTGGCCCGCTCGGCCCGCGCCCGCACCGGTGCGGCGGAAGGCGCCGCGGTCCGCGACAGCGACGGCCGCACGTACGCCGCCGCCACCGTCGAGCAGCCGTCGTTCCAGCTCACCGCCGTGCAGGCAGCTGTCGCCGCGGCGTTGTCCAGCGGTGCCGAAGGGCTTGAAGCAGCGGCCGTGGTGACCGCCGACGCGCTGGTGGCCGAGGCGTCCGTGCACGCGGTCCGCGACGTCACCAAGGCGGCGCCGATCATCTTCGCCGACCCGGCCGGTGCGGTGGTCGAGGTGCTGCGTCCGTGACCGGGCCGCACCGGTCCGGCTTCGCCTGTTTCGTCGGGCGGCCCAACGCGGGGAAGTCCACGCTCACGAACGCGCTCGTCGGCACGAAGGTCGCGATCACGTCCAGCAAGCCGCAGACCACCCGGCACGCCATCCGCGGCATCGTGCACCGCGAGGACGCGCAGCTCGTGATCATCGACACGCCCGGCCTGCACCGCCCGCGCACGCTGCTCGGCCAGCGGCTCAACGACGTCGTGCACGAGACGTGGTCCGAAGTGGACGTCGTCGGGTTGTGCGTGCCCGCGAACGAGAAAATCGGTCCCGGCGACCGGTTCATCGCCGCGGAGCTGAAGAAGATCGCGCGGCGTACGCCGGTGCTCGGGGTCGTCACGAAGACCGACCTGGTGAAGCCCGAGCAGGTCGCCGAGCAGTTGCTTGCGCTGCAGCAGGTAATGGACTTCACCGACCTCGTCCCGGTGTCCGCTGTGGACGGTTTCCAGGTGCAGACGGTCGCCGACCTGCTGGTGCAGCGGCTGCCCGAGGGACCACAGTTGTACCCGGGTGGCGAGCTCACCGACGAGCCCGAGCAGACGCTGGTCGCCGAGCTGATCCGCGAGGCCGCGCTGGAGGGCGTGCGCGACGAGCTGCCGCACTCCATTGCCGTGACCGTCGAGGAGATGCTGCCGCGGGAAGACCGGGACGACCTCATCGACGTGCACGCGCTGCTGTACGTGGAACGGCCCAGCCAGAAGGGGATCATCCTCGGGCACAAGGGCGAGCGGCTGCGCGAGGTGGGGGCGACCGCACGCCAGCACATCGAGCGGCTGCTGGGCTCGAAGGTGTACCTCGACCTGCACGTGAAAGTGGCCAAGGACTGGCAGCGTGACCCGAAACAACTGCGCCGTCTTGGCTTTTGACCCACGGATGCCCGGTTTGCCGGGTAGCGTCTTCCCGGACCGCCGCCGATCGCCGAGGGGAACCGCATGACCGGCCCGTACCCGCCGCCTGGGCCCTATGGTCCGTACCCGCCCCGCCCGTACGGGTACTACCCGCCGCCGGACAGCAACCTGGTGTGGGCGATCCTCGCCACCGTCTTCTGCTGCCTGCCGCTGGGCATCGTCGCAATCGTGAAGGCGAGCCAGGTGAACACCCTGTGGTACCAGGGTTTCGCGGCGGAAGCGCACCAGGCCGCGGACGAGGCCCGCAAGTGGGCGATGTGGTCTGCGCTCAGCATCGCCATCCTGATCGGGGTGTACCTGCTGGTGGTGCTGATCGTGCTGCTCGTCGCGGGACGGGCGATCTGGTGGGTGCATTGAGCCACCCTGGAGCACCCGGGGTCGCCCGTGCGCTCGCCGCTCCGGCCGCGGTAGTCGGTGGGCTCGGCGTCGCGTGCGTGGCGGTGTGGCTGGGTGATCCGACGACGCCCGGCGGCCCGCTTCCGGTGTGTCCCACCAAGCTGCTCTTCGGCATCGACTGCCCCGGCTGCGGCGGCCTCCGGATGGCATACAGCTTGCTGCACGGCGATTTTCCCGCGGCACTGCACTACAACGCCGTCGCGCTGGTGTTCGTCGGGCTGTTCGCGTGGAGCGGGGTGGCGTGGACGCTGGGTCGCGTGCGGGGTCACCCGATCCGGACGTGGCTGCAGTGGCGCTGGACGCCGCACGTGGTGGCCGTGGTGTTCTCGCTGTGGTTCGTGGTACGCAACCTGCCGTTCGCCCCGTTTTCCGGCTTGTTCGTCTGAGTTCGCCGCGTTTTCCGTGACGGGGTACGCTCCCGCGCGATCACTGTCGGTACGAGAAACTCGGGGGAACCCACCGTGACCAATCCCTACGGACAGCCCCAGCAGCCTTACGGGCAGCAGCCGTACGCGCAGCAGTCTTACAGCGGGATGCCTCCGTATGGCCAGCCTTACGGGCAGCCGTACGGCCAGCCCGGCTACGGGATGCCCGGCGGAGACCCCAACGCCATCAAGGACTACAAGGGCTGGGCGATCGGCTGCATCTTCCTGATGTGGATCATCGCGATCTTCGCGATCATGAAGTCGAACGAAGTCCAGACGTACAAGATGCAGGGCAACTACGCGATGGCCCAGCAGGCCTCGGACACCACGAAGACGCTGTGCCTCGTCGCGACCGTCATCGGTGCCGTCGCATGGGTGCTCGGCATCGTGTTCCTGATCATCGGGCTGACCGCCGCGGCCGAGGTGCACCGGTACTGCACCGGGTATTACTGCTGAACCAGGGTGTCCCGCCCCGGCATCGCCTGCGAAGTGGGACGATGTCGGGGTGGTGAACCTCTACCGCGACACCGGGGTGGTGCTGCGCACGCACAAGCTCGGCGAGGCCGACCGGATCGTCACGCTGATCACGCGGCGGCACGGCAAGGTCCGCGCCGTGGCGAAGGGCGTCCGGCGCACGTCGTCGCGGTTCGGGGCGCGGCTGGAGCCGTTCGGGCACGTGGACGTGCAGTTCTACCCCGGGCGTTCACTGGACGTGATCACCCAGGTCGAGACCGTGGACGCGTTCGCGCTGCCGCTGGTCGCCGACTACCAGCGCTACACCGCGGCGAGCGCCATCGCGGAGACGGCCGACCGGCTGTCGGCCGAAGAGGGTGAGCCGGTACTGAAGCTGTACCTGCTGGTCGTGGGCGCATTGCGCGCGCTGGCCGCGGGGGAGCGGGACGCGTCACTGGTGCTCGACGCGTTCTTCCTGCGCGCGATGGCGTACGCCGGCTGGGCGCCCGCGATCACCGAATGCGCCCGGTGCGGCCTGCCGGGTCCGCACGCCGCGTTCAACGTCGCCGCGGGCGGTTCGATGTGCCCGGACTGCCGGATCGCCGGGTCGGTGCATCCCGCGCCCGAGGTGCTCACCCTGCTGGACGCGTTGCTGCACGGGGAGTGGCCGGTCGCCGAGGCCGCGCCGGGGATCACCCGCCGGGACGCATCCGGCCTGGTCGCGGCGCATCTGCAGTGGCATCTGGAACGGCAGCTGCGGTCGCTGCCGCTCGTGGAGCGGCGGGCTCGGGAGACCGCCGGGCCGGGCCCAGTAGGGTCGGCCGGGTAGGAAGTCCACTCGTTCGGGAGGCCGCGAAGTGCTGCGCAGGGGACGGGCGACCGCGTCGCCGGGGTACGAGCTGCGGGCGCCGGATCCGCATCCGTCCGGGGCGAAACCGCCGGAAATCCCCGCGGACCTGGTGCCGAAGCACGTCGCCCTCGTCATGGACGGCAACGGCCGCTGGGCCAACCAGCGCGGCCTGCCCCGGATCGAGGGCCACAAACGCGGCGAGGCGGTGATGATCGACGTCGCGAGCGGCGCGGTCGAGCTCGGCGTGAAGTGGCTTTCGGTGTACGCGTTCTCGACGGAGAACTGGAAGCGCAGCCCGGAAGAAGTGCGGTTCCTGATGGGCTTCAACCGCGACACCATCCGCCGCCAGGTCGACTACCTCGGCTCGATCGGCGTCCGCATCCGCTGGGCGGGACGGCGGCCGAAGCTGTGGGCGAGCGTGATCAAGGAACTGCAGGTCGCCGAAGAGAAGACGAAGAACAACACCAAGCTCAACATGACGATGTGCGTGAACTACGGCGGCCGCGCCGAACTGGGCGACGCCATGCGCCGCATCGGCCAGGACGTGGCAGCGGGCAAGATCAACCCGGACAAGATCGACGAGCGCACCATCGGGAAGTACCTGTACCAGCCGGAAATGCCTGACGTGGACCTGTTCCTGCGCCCATCGGGGGAGCAGCGCACGTCGAACTTCCTGGTGTGGCAATCGGCGTACGCGGAAATGGTGTACCAGGACACACTGTTCCCGGACTTCGACCGCACTCATCTGTGGCGCGCATGCCTGGAGTTCGCCAAACGAGACCGCCGTTTCGGCGCCGCAGTGGACCAAGCAGGAGGCCCGGCATGAGCACAACGGAAGCCGCCGAAACCGGCGCCCTGCTGACCGCCGCACGGGAAGCGCTGGAGCGATACCTGGAAGTCCACGTCGACGACGACGGCGCAATCACGTTCTCCCACGCGGACGTCCCGTGCGTCATCCAGGCCACCCGCCTTGCCGACGGGCTCACGGTGCTCAGCCTGACCTGCGTGGTGGCCTGGGACCTCCCCGATGACCCCGCACTGGCCGTCGCAGTGGCCGAGCGGGCAGGACAGGGCCTGTTCGGCACGCTGGGCGTGGGTCACACGGACCGGGGGGTGGATGTGACGCTGCGCTATGCATTCCCGGCGGAAGGAATGGACCCGTCACCGCTGGGAACGTTGCTGATGCTGGTGGTGTCAACGGCTTCGCAACTGCGGACGGAACTTCCCGGGGTGGACGCCTGACGGGGGTTTGGTGTCGCTCCGGGCTCCTTCGGCAAGGCCTCGCCGTTCCCCATTTGTCGTCGGCTTCGCTCGCGTCGCTTTGCACCCCGTTCCGCTGGCCCCTGTCCCGCCAGGCCCTGTCCCGGCGGGCCAGCCCGGCCCGCCGGACCTGTCCCGCCTGGTTCTGCTCGCTCGGCCCTGCTCCGCTCCGCGGGGCTCCGTTCCGCCCCGCTTCCCCGCGATCAGCTCAGTCGCACCGCCGCCAGCCTTGGTCCTGCCGTGTTCGCCCTCCAGGCCTCCGGCCCCCACCAACCTTTCACCCTCGAACCCCCTAGCCGCGCCTCGTCGCCCTCCCGCCCCCTGCACTCGCCCGAAATCCGCCGTTTCCTCCCTCCCGATCGGGTGACATCCGCGTGAATCCGGCGCGAGGGGTCCCCTCACTCCACCCGCGGCTGGGGTTTTGTCGGACCCTGCTGGCATCATCGCCTTCGTGGAAACCCTTTCCAACAACGCCACCCAGGAGCGGCCGCGCACACGGCGGTTCCGGATCAGCTCGATCGAGATCCTGTGTGCCGTGCTGCTCGTCGCGATCCTCGCGCAAAGCCGGCTCCAGGACCTCTTCGACGTGCCCGCTCTCCGCACCGGCTCGACCGTGTTCGTCGCGGTATGCGTGCAAGCGCTGCCGTTCCTCGTACTCGGCGTGCTGATCAGCGGTGCGATCGCGGCCTTCGTGCCCGCCCGCGCGCTGGAACGGGTGCTGCCCCGGCGGGCGTTGGCGGCGGTCGGGGTCGCGGGGCTCGCCGGAGTGGCGTTGCCCGGCTGCGAATGTGCGTCGGTCCCGGTGGCACGGCGGCTGATCGGCCAGGGCGTCGCGCCTGCCGCAGCGCTCACCTTCCTCCTCGCCGCACCTGCGGTGAACCCGGTCGTCCTCGTGGCCACGGCAGTCGCCTTCCCCGGACGCCCGGAAATGGTGTTCGCCCGGTTCGCCGGCTCACTCGCCACGGCCATGGCGATGGGCTGGATCTGGGCGCGCTGGGGCAAACTGTCGTGGATCACCGAACGCGCGCTGCGCCGGCTGCCTGATGTCGCGCCAGGACAGCGATGGCGTGTCTTCGCCGAAACCGCCCGCACCGATCTCGTTGAAGCCGGCGGGTTTCTCGTCCTCGGCGCGCTGATTTCCGCTTCGCTCAACGTCCTCGTGCCCGCACAGTGGTTCGAAGTATTGGCGGGACAGGTCATCGTCGGCATCGTGGTGATGGCGACGCTGGCCGTGGTGCTGGCCCTCTGCAGCGAAGCGGACGCGTTCGTCGCCGCGTCTCTCACTGCGGTGCCATTGCTGCCGAAACTGGTGTTCCTGGTGGTCGGCCCTGCCATCGACGTCAAGCTGTTCGCCTTGCAAGCAGGCACTTTCGGCCGCTCGTTCGCAGCACGGTTCGCTCCCGTCACCTTTGTGGTCGCGATCGCTTGCGGCACCGTCGCAGGCGTGGTGTTCCTCGGTGGTGTGCGATGAGACGCGAAACGCAGAACGTCCTCCTCATCCTGCTCGGCGGAGCCCTCGTGAAGATCGCGCTCAACGGCGACTACCTGCGCTACGTCAAACCGGCCCAGCAACCATGGATCATCGCGGGTGGCGCAGTCATGATCCTGCTGGGCGCAGCCGCCGTCATCCGCGACCTGCTCGCCGCACGCAGCGCCGCCAAGTCAGCGGAAACCTATGCCCCCACCGGAAATCCAGCCGCCGACCAGCATCCCCGCGCGCACCCGCTGCAACAGCCCCCACCTGCCGACCCGACCCCGCATCCACCCGGCGAGACCCACTCACCCACCAACGTTACGCACCTGTCCGCCGACGTGACCCACCCAGCCAGCAGCGTGACCCGCTTATCCACCGACGTGACGCACCCAGCCACCGACACACACGGCCACCACCACCCGGCCCGCTCGGCGTGGCTGCTCGTCGTCCCCGTGCTCGCGGTCTTCCTCGTGGCGCCGCCCGCCCTCGGCGCGGATTCCGTCACCCGCACCGAGGCGCGGCTGCCCGCGAGCGCCGCCACCACGTCGGCGGCAGCGTTCCCGCCGCTTCCCGCCGGGGCGGTGGTTCCGATGGCGATGAACGAGGTCGTCACGCGCGCCGGCTGGGATGCCAACGGCACATTGAACGGGCGCACCGTCGAGCTCTCCGGCTTCGTCGTCCACGCGGGAGGCCAAACCCTGTTGGCACGCCTGGTGATCAGCTGCTGCGCGGCCGACGCGGCACCGGTCACAGTCCATCTCAAACAGGGCGCGGACCGGTTCCCGAGCGATACGTGGCTGCGCGTCACCGGGCAGGTCGTCCCGGGCACCGCGACCGAGGCGAACAGCTACACGCCCGACCTCGTCCCGGCGACCGTCGAGCGCATCAGTGCACCCAAGGATCCCTATGAGTACTGAGAGGAGGAGCCCACGCGCGACCTTTCCGGAGCGGGGACCGCCGACGACGTCAGCTCGCGTGCTCGGCGCAGGTACCGGTGATCTCCACGGTGTGGCTGATGTCGGTGAACCCGTGGTCCGTCGCGATCTTTTCCGCCCAGCGCTCCACCGCCGGACCCTCCACCTCCACGGTTCGGCCGCACACCCGGCACACGAGGTGGTGGTGATGGTGTGACGAACAACGGCGATAGATGGCCTCGCCGGAGTCGGTGCGCAGGACGTCGATCTCGCCGGCCTCGGAGAGCGACTGCAGTGTCCGGTACACGGTCGTCAGGCCGATGCCGTCGCCGCGCTTGCGCAGTTCGTCGTGCAGCTCCTGGGCGGAGCGGAAGTCGTCGACGGCGTTCAGCAGGTCCACCACCGCCGCCCGCTGCTTCGTCGAACGCCGGCCGGGCACCGGAGCCGGTTTGGAGACCGGGGACATCGTCACTTCCCTTCCTGCACGTGAGTGACCGCATCGACGACGATGTGCGCCAGGTGATCGTCCACCAGCCGGTAGACGACCTCGCGGCCACGCCGCTCACCCTGCACCACGCCCGCGGTCTTGAGGACACGGAGGTGCTGGCTGATCAACGGCTGGGCGACGTCGAGCGCATCCACGAGCTCGTGCACGCACCGGTCCGCCTCCCGCAACTGGAGCACGATAGCGATCCCAGCGTCGCCGGGCATGCCAGCGTCGCCGGGCATGCCAGCGTCGCCGGGCATGCCAGCGTCGCCGGGCATGCCAGCGTCGCCGGGCATGCCAGCGTTGTCGGGCGTGCCGGCGTTGTCGGGCGTGCCAGCCGCGCTGGGGGAGCCGGGGCTGGCCGAACCGGCCGGATGCGGCGGATCCGGAGGAAGCGCCGACCGTTCGCTATGGCCATGGCCCTCGGCGGCACTGGCCTGCGCGGAGGCGTCGGCGCTGTCCGCGGCGCCCGGGCCGGTGGTGCGTGCGGCCGGAGCTGCGGTCGTCGATGCCGGACCCTTGGATGCCGGGCCCACGGTGGGTGAAGCACTGCCCGGCGATCCGGCCGACGTTGCGTCCGTGGGATCCGTTCCTGCCGACAGGGCGCTCGAGGTTGCCGATGCCATCGCTGCCTCCACTCGCGTCCCGCCGTCCTGCCTCGGCACCCCCGGCGTGCCGCACGTCGTGCAGCCGCAGGTCCGGCGTCCGGGCGGACGCCGTTTCCGAAGGCGGATGTCATTGCCGATAACCGTCACCGCCATCGTAGTGTTCCCGGTGCCGGGGGCGGCGATCACCGGGGCGGCGGCGACCCGGATTCCGGATTGACCCGATCGGGTGAGTTCGTGAAGATTTGGCTTGTCGGCTTCGCAAGTCGTAGCGGACGGTGCAAGGTTGTCGCGGGGGCGTTTCGCCGCGTCTCGCAAGGGTGGCGGATTCGCCTGAGGTGTGCCGGAGGGCAGTGGGGAGACATGACTCGTTTCGTGACGAAGGCCGCGGTGGCGGCACTGGTGGCACTGCCGGTGCTCGCTCCCGCCGCGGCGGCGCAGACTTCCCAGGCCGTGGACGAGAAAACCGGTCCCGTGTCGTTCGCCAACGTCGCCTCGGTCCGGCTCGGCGGCGACCCGCAGCACGGTGGTGCGCTCATCACCGAGACCCAGCGGTCCCCGCTCAGCCCTGGACAGTCGCAGCTCGGCACCGATCGCGTCGCCGTACCCAAGAACGACAGCGAGCGGGCCACTTTCGGGGGCAACTACGAGATCGACCTCGGCAAGTACGACAACGCCAGGGTGAGCCCGTACCCGCAGGGCATCGCCAGCCGGGACCACCAGGTCATCGCCGCATTGCAGCCCAACGACGTGCCCACCGCGGTCGCCGAGACGAACTACGCGCTGCGCGACAACGCCCGCGGCGAGGACCAGCCGGTCGAGAACACCATGCTCGTCCTCGAAGGCGCGCGCTCTGCGGTCGCCTGCGAAGGGCCCGGCAAGATCACCGGCACCAGCTCCGTCGCGCGCGTCTGGGTGCGGGGCGAGGACGACCAGCTGCGCCAGGTCGCGATGCCGGCGAGCGGGTCACTCAGCGTCACCAACCTCAAGATGGGTGCCCCCGGCGCCGTGCCGCAGGCGGACCACGGGACGACCCGCACGGACCTCGTCCTCTCCCGCGTCACCGGCTTCGACCAGCTGATCAAGCAGGACGGCTGGCGCTCCGGCGACGTCACCACCCAGGCCGGCTGGCGGGTCCAGCTCACCACCCACGCGCGTGACGCCAAGAACACGCAGCTCCAGGACGTGCAGACCACGATCGTGCTCGGCGGGGTCAGCTGCTCGATCCCGAAGAGCTTCGTCCCGGTGGCCGGTAACGGGACCGGGTCCGGTGGCACGGTGCAACAGCCGTCGGTGCCCACCGAGGTCCCGGCCGGTTACCTCGGAGCGGCCGCGGCACCGGCCGACGACCTGCGTGTGCCGCTGGGCCTGGGACTCCTGGGCGGTGGGCTCGTGTTCGGCGCGCTCGCGATCGTGCTGGGCCGCCGCCGCGCGGTTCGTTCGCGCGGCGAGATCGTGCTGGGCAGCCGCGCGGCTCGTACGCGCGGCGAGTAGGTCCCGGCCGTGCCGCGGACCGCGCTGGCGATCGCGTCGGCGGTGATCGCCGTCCTGGCGGTTGCGGCGGGCGTGATCGTGCTGACCTGGGTTCCCGCGCCGGTGCCGGCTGCCGCAGCCGAACCCCCGCCCGGCTCCTTGCCGGGCGAGGACGGCGCACCCGCTGCACTGCCCGCGGACGGCCAGGCTGTCGGCCAGCAACGCCCCGGCAGCGTGCGGCTGCCGGACGGGTCCGAAGCGCGGCTGAAGCGCACGGAGGTCACCCAGGAAGGCGTGCTGCCGATCCCGCGCGGCCTGGACGACGCCGCCTGGTGGGGCGCCCGCCTGGGCGCGGCGCAGGGCGCGGCAGTGCTGTCCGGGCACGTGAACTGGGCCGGCACGAAGGGCCCGTTCGACGACCTGTGGCGCGTGCGCACCGGCGACAACGTCAGCATCGTCGACGCATCCGGCGGCCGCTGGCTGTACCGCATCACCGGCGCGACGACCATCCCGAAAGAGCAGCTCCCCGCACAGGCCCCGGGCTGGTTCGCGCAGACCGGCCCGCACCGCCTGGTACTGGTGACGTGCGGCGGCGACTACGTCGGCGGCACCGAGGGCTACGACGAGAACCGCATCGTGACCGCAGACCTGGTTTCCCGGCCGGACTGACCGACTGCCGGGGCTTGGTCGTCCCGGCCCGGTGGCGGCCGCGTGGGCCAGCCGGTCGCGAGTGGCCCCCTCACCCGGCGGCCGGGGCGGCGTTGGTTGTGAAGGGACCTTTCGTGCGGATGCCGGGGCCGGTGACGGTCCGCGAATGGCTCGTTGCGCGCGAATGCGTGACCTCGATCGCGAGTGGTCCCCTCGTATCGCGAGCGGTTCCTTCGTGTGGGTGGCGCTGCCGGATGGTTGGTCGCGAGAGGTCCCCTCGTGCGAGCGGCGGGGTCGCGCCGGTTGCGTGAGCCAGTCGCGCGGAGGGAACGGTGCTTGGCGCGAGTGGTCCGTTCGTGCGGGTGGTGGGTTGTGAGTGGTCCGTTCGCGGGCGGGGAGTTGCGAATGGTCCCTTCGTGCGGGTGGTGTGTCGCGAGGGGACCCTTCGTGCGGGTGGTGCGTTGCGAGGGGACCCTTCGTGCGGGTGGTGCGTTGCGAGGGGACCCTTCGTGCGGGTGGCGTTGGTGCGGTGCCGATTGCCGTCGAGCCCACGCGGTCGAGCCCACGCAGCCGAACCCACACCCCCGCCCAGATTCAGCTCGCCCCGCTGCCACCCCCCGGCGCGGCCCAGCCCAACCGCCGCCCAACCCCCCGCGCGGCCCAATCCAACGCAGCCCGAACTCCGATGCAACCCCGCACCCGCCCAGGTGCATGTCTCTCCTCGAGAACTCACCGGACGCAGGGAGCACGATGCAGGGGACACCGGAGCAGGCGAAGCGCAACCGCGGGGTGCTGATCGTCGTGGCGGTTGCCGTGATCGCGGCGGTGGTCGCCGCGATATTGATCTTCTTCACCGGCAAGGACGACGCTGCTGTCGCGGGGGCGGCCGACGCGCACACCAGTCAGCAGGCCGGGCAAACCGGCACCGGCCAAGATCGGCAAAACAGCAATCAGACCGACCCCGGGAGTACCCCGGGCACGGTCAAGCTTCCCGCCGGTGGGCAGGCGACGCTCGTCCCGGAGGAGGTCGGCGAGGACGGCGCTCTGCCGATTCCCAAGAGTCTCGCCGAGGCGGCCTGGTGGGGGTCCGGCGTGGGGGCGCAGCAGGGGGTCACGCTGCTGTCCGGGCACGTCAACTGGAAGGGCAAGACCGGGCCGTTCGAGCAGCTCTGGCGGATGAAACCGGGGGAGACCGTCACGGTCACCGACACGTCGGGCAAACCGTGGGAGTACCGGGTCGACGACGTGCGCACCATCCACAAGTCCGACCTCGCCGCCGAGTCCGCCAAGCTCTTCGCCCCCGAGGGGCCGCATCGGCTGGTGCTCGTGACCTGTGGCGGGGACTACGTGGGCGGTCAGGAGGGCTACGACGACAACCGGGTGGTGACGGCGACGCCGGTCACCCGTTCGTGACCCGCGACCTGGGCGGAGGCCCGCGGAGGCGGCCGGATACGCTGGACCTTCCGATAACCGTCCCCGCATGCTTCCGGAGCGTGGAGTGCCCGCCAACACCATCGAAACCGTCGTCAGTCTGTGCAAGCGCCGTGGCTTCGTCTTCCCTTCGGGAGAGATCTACGGAGGCACCAGGTCGGCGTGGGACTACGGGCCGCTCGGCGTCGAGCTGAAGGACAACATCAAGCGCCAGTGGTGGAAAACCGTCGTGCAGGGCCGTGAAGACGTGGTCGGCATCGACTCGTCGGTGATCCTGCCGCGGCAGGTGTGGGTGGCCTCCGGGCACGTGAACGTGTTCACCGACCCGCTGATCGAGTGCCTGTCGTGCCACAAGCGGTTCCGTGCCGACCAGCTGGCCGAGGACTTCGAGGCCCGCACCGGCAAGGCCACCACCGAGGACGACCTGTCCGAGGTCCCGTGCCCGAACTGCGGCACCCGCGGCAAGTACACCGAGCCGCGCGACTTCAACATGATGCTGAAGACCCACCTCGGCCCGGTCGAGACCGAGGAGGGCCTGCACTATCTCCGCCCGGAGACGGCGCAGGGCATCTTCGTGAACTTCCTCAACGTGCAGACCGCGTCGCGCAAGAAGCCGCCGTTCGGCATCGGCCAGATCGGCAAGTCGTTCCGCAACGAGATCACGCCGGGCAACTTCATCTTCCGCACGCGCGAGTTCGAGCAGATGGAGATGGAGTTCTTCGTCGAGCCGGGCGAGGACGAGCACTGGCACCAGTACTGGATCGACGCGCGCACCGAGTGGTACACCGACCTCGGCATCAAGAGCGAAAACCTGCGGCACTTCGAGCACCCGAAGGAAAAGCTGTCGCACTACGCGAAGCGCACCGTCGACATCGAGTACCGGTTCGCGTTCAACGCCGGGCAGGAGTGGGGTGAGCTCGAGGGCATCGCCAACCGCACCGACTTCGACCTCACCACGCACTCCAACCACTCGGGCGTCGACCTGTCGTTCTTCGACCAGGCCTCGGGCCAGCGCTACCGTCCGTTCGTGATCGAGCCGGCCGCGGGCGTCGGCCGTTCGATGATGGCGTTCCTGGTCGACGCGTACGACGAGGAAGAGGTGCCGAACGCCAAGGGCGGCACGGACAAGCGCACGGTCCTGCACCTCGACCCGCGGCTGGCGCCGTTCAAGGCCGCGGTCCTGCCGCTGTCACGCAACGCCGACCTGTCGCCCAAGGCCCGCGACCTGGCCGCGCGGCTGCGCAAGCACTGGAACGTCGACTTCGACGACGCCCAGGCCATCGGCCGCCGCTACCGCCGCCAGGACGAGATCGGCACGCCGTACTGCGTCACGGTCGACTTCGACTCGCTCGAGGACAACGCCGTCACGGTCCGCGAGCGCGACAGCATGAGCCAGGAGCGCATCGGCATCGACCAGGTGGAGTCGTACCTGGCGGGCCGCCTGCTCGGCTGCTGAAAACCGCGTGACGAACGGCCCTCTCCCACATCCGGGGGAGGGCCGTTCTGCACCCCTGACACCTGTCACGGTCAGGACGTGACGCTCGGCCTGCGTCTCGGCCACCGCGCACCGGCACGCTGCTCAGCATGGACAACACACAGGACGGAGCGGCGATCCGGCTGCGCGGCGTGGCAAAGCGGTACGGCGACGTGCGGGCCGTCGAGAGCGTCGACCTCACCATCGCACCGGGGGAAGTCGTGGCGTTGCTCGGACCCAACGGGGCGGGCAAATCGACCACAGTGGACATGATGCTGGGGCTCACGAAGCCGGACGACGGCACCGTTTCGGTGTTCGGCCGGGCGCCCGGCGACGCGGTGCGCGCCGGGATGATCGGGGCGATGCTGCAGGGCGGCACGCTGCTCGACGACCTCACCGTGCGCGAAACCGTCGGTCTCGTCGCGAAGCTCCACCGGCGGCCCCTGCCGGTACCGGATGCGTTGCGCCGGGCCGGGATCGAGGACATTGCCGAGCGGCGGGCGAACAAGCTGTCCGGCGGCCAGAAACAGCGGGTCCGGTTTGCGGTCGCCCTCGTGTCCGACCCGGATCTGCTCGTGCTCGACGAGCCGACCGCGGCGATGGACGTCGGTAGCAGGCGCGAGTTCTGGAAGTCGATGTATTCCTTCACCGACACCGGCCGCACGGTGCTGTTTGCGACGCATTACCTCGAGGAGGCGGAGGAATTCGCCGACCGCGTCGTGCTGATGCGGGCCGGGCGGATCGTCGCGGACGGGTCCGTGGCGCAGGTCCGCGCGCTCGCCGGTGGACGGACCATTCGTGCCGTACTGCCCGAAGTCACCGACAGCCTGGTCGCGGCTCTTCCTGCAGTCACCGCCTTCGAACTGCGGGGCGACCGGGTTTCGCTGTCCAGTTCGGACTCCGACGTCACCCTCCGCGCCCTCCTCAGCGCCGCTCCTGCCGTGCACGACATCGAAATCGGCGCCGTCGGCCTCGAAGGCGCCTTCCTTTCCCTGACCGCCGAAGACGAAACGGAAGCAGTCCGATGAACCCCGCCTACCTGGTCGCCGAAATCCGCCGGCTGCTGCGCTCGCCGCGGTTCCTGATCTTCGTCGTCGCGTTCCCGGTCCTGATGTTCTTGTTGCAGGCCAACGTGTTCACCAAGGCAAGCGACCCGGGCCACGTCCAGGTGGTGGCTGCGGTGATGATCAACATGATGGCGTTCGGGACGTTCGCCGCGGCCACGACCAACGGCACGCGGCTCGCCGTCGAACGGGCAGGCGGCTGGCAGCGGCAGCTCCGGCTGACACCGCTGTCCGGGATGTCCTACCTGGGCGGCAAGGCGCTGGCCGGAATGCTCGCCGGGCTGCCCGCACTGATCCTGGTCCCGCTGCTCGCGGCGCTCACCCAGGGCGTGCACCTCGGCCCGGAGGCATGGCTGCGGATCGTCGCGGGGATCTGGCTCGGCACGATCCCGCTGGTCCTGCTGGGGCTGGTGCTCGGCCAGTTCGGCACACCGGAGTCGATGCAGCCGGTCAGCATGATCGTCATGCTGGGCATGGGTTTCCTCGGCGGGCTGTGGATTCCGGTGGAGAGCATGCCGTCGTGGATGCACGACGTCGCGCAGCTCATGCCGACCTACTGGGTGATCGGGCTGGCCCGGCCCGCGGTGACGAGCGAGATGCTCGTGGGCTTCCCGGCCGCGGTGGCCGTGCTCGGCGCCTGGTCCGTGGTGCTCGGAACCTTGGTGATCAGGCGTTACCGTAAGGACAGCGCCCGGGTCTGACCGGACGGGAAGGGGTAGGTCGGCGTGTGGCCCATGGATCCTGCCGCGACCGGGATCGGCCGGTTCCGGTTCGCGCTCATCGGCAGGCAGTCCTGGTGGGACGATCCGCCGCCGGACCCGAAAGGCGGCCCGAACAAGGTCCGCTGGCCGATTTTCGCGGTCTTGTTCCTGCTGCCTTTCCTGATCCCGGCCACCCGCGGCCTCGTGCACGACACCGGGCCGCTGTGGGCGCGGGTCCTGCTCGGGCTCGTGCTCTACACCTACGGTGCGTGCTACATCGTGTTCCCGTTGGTGTTCGGCAGGCCCCGGCAGGTGAAGCTGCGGTTCGGGGTGGTGATGCTGGCGCTGGGCCTGCTGTGCACGCTGGTCGTCGACACCAGCCCGTACGTCCTGCTCTACGCCACGGCCTGCCTTGCGTTCCTGTTTCCGCCTGCCTGGGCGGCGATGCTGGACCTGTCGGCGTTCGTCCTGGTCGCGCTGGTGCTGCAGATCGACGGGCGGCTCGCGGGCAGCTGGGGTGACCTGATCAGCGTGGCGTCGATCACGCTCGCGATGTTCTTCATGGCCAACCTGGTCCGGGCGATCCGCCGGCTCGAGCAGGCGAACCGGGAGATCGCGGCGCTGGCGGTGGCCAACGAGCGCGAACGCGTCGCCCGCGATCTGCACGACCTGCTCGGGCACAGCCTCACCACGATCACCGTGAAGGCCGGGGTCGCGCGGCGGGTGCTGGAGAGCTCCGGGGACATTCCCCGTGCGGTGCAAGAGATCCGCGAGGTCGAGGGGCTCACGCGCACGGTTTTGTCGGACGTGCGCGCTACGGTGTCGGAATATCGGGAAGTTTCGCTACCTGCCGAGATCGCGGGTGCGCGGGCGGCGTTGCGCGCAGCCGAGATCGACGCCGAACTGCCACACGCGGCCGACAACGTACGCGCCGACTTGCAGAGCACGTTCGGCTACGTGCTGCGCGAGGCGGTCACGAATGTGCTGCGGCATTCGGGCGCGAACCGGGTGCGGGTGCGGCTGGGGAGTGACTGGCTGGAGGTGGAGGACGACGGCGGCGCTGGACGGGAGGCCTTGGCGAGTGGGGTTGCCGGGCGGGACGTGCGGGGTGGGGTGGGCGAGGCCGGTGACCGCCGGGTGGCTCGGGAGGAAACGCAGGACGGGGTGGGCGAGCAGGCCGGGGAGGGCGGGGTTGCCGGGCGAGAGGCATGGGAGAGGTCAGGCAGGGACGGCGGAGGTGTTGGGCAGGAAACGCAGGGCGGAGTGGGCGAGCGGTCCGGGGAGGGCGGGGTTGCTGGGCGGGAGGCCCGGGATGTGGTGAGTGGGCTGGCCAGCGGCCGGGTTGCCGGGCGAGAGGCCCGGGACGGGGTGCGTGGGCGGGCCGGTGACGGCGGATGTGCTGGGCGGGAGGAACCGGGCGGGGAGGGCGGAGCTGGGCGGGAGGCCCGGGATGAGGAAGGCAGGGTTGCGGGGCGGGAGGCCCGGGATGAGGAAGGCGGGGTTGCTGGGCGAGAGGCCCGGGAAGGAGTGGGCGAGAGGGTCGGCGACGGCCGGGTTACCGGGCGAGAGGACCGGGATGGGGCGAGCGGGCCGGCCAGCGGACGGGTCGCCGGGCGAGAAGTACGGAATGGGGTGAGCCAGCAGGCCCACAACAGCGAAGCTGCCGGGCAGGAGGCACCACACGGGACAACCGAGGACAGCGCCACCACCGGCCTCGGGCAGGAAGTCGTGCCCGGGAACGGGTTGCGGGGGCTTTCCGAGCGGCTCGCCGCTGTCGGGGGCACGCTCGTGATCCGGCGGCGGCTCGGGGGAGGATGGGTGGTCCGGGCCGAGGTCCCGGAGCCGGGCCCGAGTGGAGCGGCCGAATCTGCGGGAGGAAGCGCGTGATCCGGGTACTGCTCGCCGACGATCAGGCCATGGTGCGCGGCGCGCTGGCCACGGTGCTGGACCTCGAGCCGGACATCGAGGTGGTCGCCCAGGTCGGCAGTGGGGACGAGGTCGTGGCCGCGGCCCGGCAGTCGCGACCTGATCTCGCGCTGCTCGACGTCCAAATGCCCGGGATCGACGGCCTCACCGCGGCCGCCGAGCTGAAGGCTGCGCTGCCGGCCTGCCGGGTGATCATCTGCACCACCTTCGGCCGTCCGGGATACCTGGCGCGGGCGATGGCCGCGGGGGCCGCCGGGTTCGTGGTCAAGGATGCGCCGCCGGAGCAGCTCGTCGAGGCGGTCCGGCGGGTCCACAGTGGACTGCGGGTGGTCGACCCGGCGCTCGCGGCCGAATCGCTGGCCACCGGCACCAGTCCGCTCACCGGCCGGGAGCGGGACGTGCTCAGTGCGGCCAAGGACGGCCGCACTGTCGCGGACATCGCCAAGGCGCTTTTCCTGTCCGATGGGACGGTGCGCAACCATCTGTCGTCCGCGATCGGCAAGACCGGGGCGCGTACGCGGGCCGAGGCGGTGCGGTTGTCGGAGGAACGGGGCTGGCTCTGAGCGGGGTGCCTCCCGAAGTCCGAACACCACCTCTGTAAGGATGGCGGGCGTGAAAGCGCGCACGGGACCGTCGACGGCGAACTGGGTGCGCCGGATCGTGTTCGGCGCGGTTCTGGTGCTCGTCGTGGTGATTGCGGGGACTGCGTTCCGGGTGTGGCAGGTCGCGCGGGACAACGACCGCACGCCGGCGGACGCCATTGTCGTGCTGGGGGCCGCGCAGTACAACGGGAAACCGTCGGAGATCTTCACCGCGCGGCTGGAGAAAGCGCGTCAGCTGTACGCCGGCGGGGTCGCCAAGACGATCGTCACCGCCGGGGGCAAGAAGGCGGCGGACAACTTCACCGAGGCGCAGGCGGGTGCGCGCTGGCTCACCAAACACGGCGTCCCCGAGGCGGCGACGCTGCCGGTCGGCGAGGGCAACGACACCCTGCGCAGCCTCCGGGCGGTCGCCGACCAGGTCAAGGCGCACGGCTGGCGGTCGGTGGTGCTCGTGAGCGACCCATGGCATTCCTACCGCGCCCGGACGATGGCCCAGGACCTCGGGCTGGACGCGTGGGCCGCGCCGACGCACAGCGGGCCGGTCGTGCAGGAACGCTCCACCCAGGCGCGCTACATCTTCCGTGAGACCGGCGCCTTGCTGTTCTACGAGCTGACGAAGTCGCCCGCGGACGATCTGTTCGGCACGAGCATGAGCTGAATTGTCAGACCCCCCGCTTAAGCTGGCAGGGTGAACGACGGCTACCGCGAGCACGACCGCGCCCGCGTGCTGGCCGAGGAACCCAAGGGCGCGGCGCTGGACGGCGCACGCCCGGACGGGCGCAGTGCGTTCGCCCGCGACCGCGCGCGCGTGCTGCATTCGGCCGCGCTGCGCCGGCTCGCGGGGAAAACGCAGGTCGTCGGGCCGGGGGAGGGCGCGGAGGTCAGCGGCGCGCCGCGCACCCGGCTCACGCATTCGCTGGAGGTCGCGCAGATCGGCCGCGGGATCGCCGAGGAGCTGGGGGCCGACCCGGATCTGGTCGACACCGCGGGGCTGGCGCACGACATCGGGCACCCGCCGTTCGGGCACAACGGCGAACACGCGCTCGACCAGGTCGCCCAGCCGTGCGGCGGGTTCGAGGGCAATGCGCAGACGTTGCGCATCCTCACCCGGCTGGAGCCCAAGATGGTCACGGCCGGGCTCAACCTCACCCGGGCATGCCTCGACGCCACCACGAAATACCCGTGGCCGCGCCGGTCCGGGGAGCCGAAGTACGGCGTGTACCCGGATGACACGGCGGTGTTCGGCTGGATCCGCGAGGGTGCGCCGGGCCTGCGCCGGTGCCTGGAAGCGCAGATCATGGACTGGGCCGACGACGTGGCGTACTCGGTGCACGACGTCGAGGACGGCGTGCTGGCCGGGCGCATCCGGCTGCGGGTGCTGGCCGACCCGGACGAGCGGGCCGCGGTCGCCGAGGCCGCGGCCCGGCATTTCTCCACGCTGTCGGTGTCCACTTTGGAGGGTGCGGCGAAGGAACTGCTCGACCTGCCGGTGGTCGCGGAGCTGGTGCAGACGGCGCCGGACGGGTCACTAAGGGCACAGGTCGCGTTGAAACGGCTCACCAGCGAGCTGGTCGGCCGGTTCGCGTCGGCGGCGGTCACCGGAACGCGCGCGGGTTACGGCGAGGGCCCGCTCACGCGGTATGGCGCGCGGCTGGCGGTGCCCGACCAGGTTGCGGCGGAGGTCGCGCTGCTCAAGGCGCTGGCGCTGCGGTATGTGATGAGCGACCGGCGGCGGCTCGCGATGCAGGACGGGCAGCGGGAACTGATCACCGAGCTGGTGGCCGCGCTGTGCCGCCGCGCGCCGGACGCGCTCGACCCGCTGCTGGTCCCGGCCTGGCAGGCGGCGTCCGACGACGCGGCGCGGCTGCGGGTGGTGGTCGACCAGGTGGCGTCGCTCACCGATGCGCAGGCGCACGAGTGGCACCGCTGGCACACCGGGCGGCACGGCACGGCGCCGCCTGCCGAACCGTGAGTCGGGGCCTCACCCGTTCCGGTACGGTCGCCGCATGGCCCAGCACAGCCACCTCGCCTTCACGCTGGCCCTGCACGGCGCGACCGCGCCGGCGGGTGCCGACGCCTGCCTGTCGCCGTACTCCGCGGCCAGTGCGCTTGGCCTGGCCGAACGCGCCGCGCGAGGCCGGACGGCCGAGGAGTTGAGCGCGGTGCTGGGTGCCGATCAGAGCGAGCTGTTGCGCGTCGCGGCGGAGCTGGGTGACGACGTCCGGCTGGCCGTCGCGAACACGTTGTGGGCCTCGGACACGATCACCGTCCAGGACAGCTTCCGGACAGAATTGACCCGCTGGCCCGGCGGCAAAGCCGAGACCGCGCCGTTCGCCACCGACCCCGAGGACGCGCGGAGGCGGATCAACGCCGATGTGGACCAGACCACGCACGGCCTGATCCCGGAGCTGCTGCCGTCCGGGTCGATTCACGCGTACACGCGCGCCAGCCTGGTCAACGCGCTCTACCTCAAAACTGCCTGGCGGCACCCGTTCGCCGAGCACGCCACTGCACCGGCGGATTTCCACACCCCCGACGGCGTGCGCCAAGTGCCCACGATGCACCTGGAAGAAACCGTCGGGCATGCGCACGAAGACGGCTGGCAGGTGGTCACGCTCGCGGCGGAGGGCGGCGTCGAGGCCGTGATCCTGCTGCCCGACGGTGACCTTGCAGCCGCCGAAGCCGCGCTCGACCCCGAAACGCTGCAGCGGCTCCTGGAAAGCCCGAAGCGGCGCAAGGTCCGGCTGTCACTGCCGAAGATCGACCTGGACCTGCGGGCCGACCTCGAGCGCGCGTTGCAGGGCCTCGGCGTGCACGAGCTGTTCACCCAGGACGCCGACCTCACCGGCCTCACCCCGGACCGTCCGCTGTGGGTCGACAGCATCCTGCACCAGGCCGTCCTGCGGCTCGATGAGCAGGGTCTCGAAGGCGCCGCGGCCACCGCGATCCAGATGCGCACCATGTCGCTCACCGTCGCCGACCCGCTCGAAGTGACGGTCGACCGGCCGTTCCTCCTGCTCGTGCGGCACGCGGGCAGCGGCGCGGTGTACTTCTTCGCGCGGGTGGTGCGCCCCGCGTGAGCGTCGCGAGACCGGAAGCGAAAACCGAAGTGCCCCCCACCACCCGCGAACCGAAGCACCGGATCGCCGAGCCGCGGATGCGCCGCTCCTGGGCCGATGCCGGGATCATCGGCGCGTACCTTGCCTTCGCGGTGCTGCTGTTCGGCGGGCTGTGGACCGACCTCGGCCAGGGGTACCTGTGGAACAGCGCGTCGGACCAGAACCTGTGGGAATGGTTCTTCGCGGCCACCGCGAAATCCGTGCAGCACCTGGAAAACCCGCTCACCAGCGCACTGCAGAACTACCCGCTCGGCGTGAACATGATGGCCAACACGGCCATGCTCGGCCTCGGGATCCCGCTCGCGCCGATCACGCTCGCCTTCGGGCCCACGGTCACCTGGGCGATCGCGCTCACCGGCGGGCTCGCCGGTACCGCGGCCGCCTGGTACTGGGTGTTCTCGCGGCATCTGGTGCGCCACCGCGTGTCCGCGGCGGTCGGTGGCGCGTTCGCCGGGTTCGCGCCGCCGATGATCTCGCACGCGAACGCGCATCCGAACTTCGTCGCGTGGTTCGTTTTGCCGTTCCTCGCGCTCAAGGTGATCCATCTCGCGCAAGGGAAACGCCCGGTGCGCAACGGGATCTGGCTCGGCGTGCTCACCGCGTACCAGATCTTTCTCGGCGAAGAGCCGCTCCTGATCTTCGCGCTCGGGTTCCTGGTTTTCGCGATCGCGTACTGCGTTTCGCGTCCGGGCGAGGTGCGGGCGATGGTGCGCCCGGTCGCGCTCGGCGGCGGGATTGCGGTCGTGCTCACGCTGGTGCTCGTCGCGTTCCCGCTGTGGTGGCAGTTCTTCGGGCCGCAGAGCTACCTGGCGCTGGAGCACGGCCAGGTCGGCAACGACACCGCCGCGTTCACGCGGTTCGCCACGCAGTCGGTGTCCGGGCAGCCGGAGGCGGCGGCCGCGGTGTCGATGAACCGCACCGAGGAGAACGCGTTCTTCGGCTGGCCGCTCATCGTGCTGATGGTCGTGGTCACCGCGTGGCTGTGGCGCGAGGTCGTGGCCCGCTCGATCGCGATCTCGATGTTCCTGCTGGCCTGGCTGTCGCTCGGGTCCGAGATCACCGTGCTGCACGAGCAGATCGGCCTGGCCGGGCCGTGGAAGCTGCTCGCGAACCTGCCGTTGTTCGAGTCGCTGCTGGAATCGCGGCTGGCGATGGCCTGTGTACCCGCGGTGGGTGCGCTGCTGGCCATCGCGACCGACCGGGTCTTCACCGCGGCCGGCAAGCGCGACCAGCGCTTGCCGATCCGGCTGATCTGGCTGGGCGCGGTCGCGGCGGTGCTGCTGCCGATCGCGCCGACCCAGCTGGTGGTCCAGCAGCGGCCGCACACCCCGGCGTTCTTCGCCGACGGCACCTGGCGCACGTACGTGTCTCCCGGCGGCACCGTCGTGCCGGTCCCGCTGCCCAGCTCGGGGGAGTCGGAGCCACTGCATTGGCAGGTGGATGCGGGTCTGCAGTACGCGATGCCGGAGGGATACTTCGTCGGCCCGCAGGGCCCGAACGACAAACGCGGCCGCTACGGCTCGTACCAGCGCCCGACGTCGCTGCTGTTCGACCGGGTCCGCGATTCCGGCCAGGTCCAGGCGGTTTCCGACGCCGACCGGGACCAGGCAATCGCCGACCTGCGGTACTGGAATGCCAGCGTGCTGGTGCTGATCCCGCGCGATCGTGGAGATGCGTACCGCGCCACTGTCGACCTGCTGCTGCGCAAACCCGGGCAGTACATTGACGGGGTGTGGATCTGGGATGTGCGCCCGCTCACAGCGCGGCGCTGACGCTGTCACATCCGGAAGCGCCGTCTCGTTCCCTCCTCGAACCACTCAGAAGGAGGACCCATCATGCCTCGTATCGCGGTCAAGCGAGCCGGCGAAGCCGGCCCGGTGCTGAAGCTCTTCTACCGGATCGCCGGGAAACGGTACGGCGCGGTGCCGGAACCGATGGCCGTGGTGGCGCATCACCGCGGTTTGCTGCGCACCAGCGTCGTCCACGAGCTGATGGCGGAAAAGGCGTCCAAGCATCTGCCCGCAAGCGTGCGTGACCTGGCGGTATACCGCGTCGCCATCCAGATCGGCTGCTCGTGGTGCGTCGACTTCGGCACGATGCTCCAGCGCCACGAAGGCCTGGACATCGAACGCCTGAAGCACATCGACGAATACGCGACTTCTCCCGCATTCACCCGCCAAGAGCGTTTGGCCATCGCACTGGCCGACGCAATGTCGGGTCCGACCGTCACGGTCACGGACGAACAAATCGCCGAGCTGGTAAGGGAATTCGGCGAGGACGGCGTTGTGGAACTGACCTACCAAATCGGCTTGGAGAACTCCCGCGCGAGGATGAACAGCGCACTGGGCATCGTCGACCAGGGCTTCACCTCCGGCGACGCTTGCCGGGTGCCGATCCCGTGAAGTCCGTGAAGGGAACCATGAGGGAATCTGATTCCGTGATGGTTCCCTTCACGGACGTTCACCCGCCGGGACAAGGTCAAGCGGGCCGGTTGATCCGGGTGAGCTTCTCCGGGTTGACGACGTCGTAAACCGCGACGATGAGCCCGTCCCGCAAACTGACCCCCTGGACGTGCTCGTCGACCGCCAGGAACCCCTCCCGTCCGGGCATCTTCGGCAGCCACAGCCCGAGATCCCCGTTGACGAGCACCGGCAGCCCCCGCGTGAGCAGCCCCGGTTCGTATTTGCGCACAAGTCCGACAAGGAAACGAGCCAGCTTGTCCGGCCCTGCGATAAGCCGCCGGGTGGTCCGCCCCTTCCCGTTCGAATCGCCGATCATCACCACCTCCGGGTGCAGCAGCTCGGTCACCGCCGCGATGTCCCCGGCCACCAGCGCCGCGACGAACTTCTCCAGCACCTCCTGCTGTTCCACCAGGTCCGCCCGGCGCGGCGGATCGGCATGATCGACCGCCCGTCGCCCCCGGGACGCATGCTGGCGCGCAGCGGCCGGAGAGCAGCCCAGAATGTCCGCGATCTCGGCGAACGGCAGCGCGAACGCGTCATGCAGCACGAACGCCACCCGCTGTTCCGGCGTCAACCGATCGAGCACCACCAGCGCCGCCATCCGCAGCCCGTCGTCACGCACCGCGATCTCGAGCGGGTCCTCCGACGCCGGTACCCCGAGCGGCGTGACGATCGGCTCCGGCAGCCATTCGCCCACGTACCGCTCCCGCTGCACCGCCGCCGAGCGCAGCCGGTCGAGGCAGATCCGGCCGACCACGGTGGTCAGCCAGCCGCGCAGGTCGCGGATCGCGGCCCGGCCTGGGTCGTCGAGGCCGGACAGCCGCAGCCAGGCTTCCTGCGTGGCGTCCTCGGCGTCCGCGCGGGTGCCGGTGAGCCGGTAGGCCACCCCGATCAGGTGCGGCCGGTGCTCGGCGAACTCGGCGGCGTACCCCTCCAGTGCAGTCGGTGTGCCCATGTCCCCGAGTGTGCCGCACGGCCGGACGGGAGGGAGAACTATTGTGGTTCCCGTGGCAGGACGGATTCGGGAGAGCGACATCGCGGAGGTGCGTGAGCGCAACCGGATCGACGAGGTCGTGGGGGAGTACGTCGCGCTCAGGCGCGCCGGCGGGGGCAGCCTGAAAGGCCTGTGCCCCTTCCACAACGAGAAGACCCCGTCGTTCAACGTGCGCCCCACCCACGGCACCTTCCACTGCTTCGGCTGTGGCGAGGGCGGCGACGTCATCAAATTCATCCAGAAGATCGACCTCATCTCGTTCGTCGAGGCGGTCGAGCGGCTCGCGGACCGGGTCGGCATCCGGCTCACGTACGAGGGCGGCGGCGCTTCGGTCCAGCGCGACCGAGGGACCCGGTCCCGGCTGATCGAGGCGCACCGCGCGGCGGCGGAGTTCTACGTCGAGCAGCTGGTCACCGACGACGCACGGGCGGCGCGGGACTTCCTGTCCGAGCGTGGCTTCGACGCCGCCGCGGCCAAGCAGTTCGGCTGCGGGTTCGCCCCCGGCGGCTGGGACAAGCTCACGAAACACCTGCTCAACCGCGGTTTCGAGGTCAAGGAACTGCTCGCGTCCGGCTTGTCGAAAGAGGGCCAGCGCGGGCCGATGGACCGGTTCCACCGGCGGCTCGTGTGGCCGATCCGGGACGTCGGCAACGACGTCGTCGGCTTCGGTGCGCGGCGGCTCTTCGACGACGACCGGATCTCGGCGAAGTACCTCAACACCGCCGAAACGCAGATCTACAAGAAATCGCACGTCATGTTCGGCCTCGACCAGGCCAAACGCGAGATCGCGAAGCGGCACCAGGTCGTGGTGGTCGAGGGCTACACCGACGTGATGGCGATGCATGCGGCAGGGGTGCCGACCGCGGTCGCGTCGTCCGGCACGGCGTTCGGCGAGGACCACATGAAGGTGCTGCGCCGGCTGATGATGGACGACGACGCCTTCCGCGGCGAGGTGATCTTCACCTTCGACGGCGACGAGGCAGGTCAGAAGGCCGCGCTCAAGGCGTTCGAGGGCGACCAGACGTTTGCCGGGCAGACCTACATCGCGGTCGCGCCGGACGGGATGGACCCGTGCGAGCTGCGCATCGCGAAGGGTGACGCGGCGGTGCGCGACCTCGTGGCCCGGCGCACGCCGCTCTTCGAGTTCGTGATCAAGAGCATGCTGAAGCAGTTCGACCTCGACGCGGTCGACGGCCAAGTTTCCGCGCTGCAGCGGACGGTGCCGATGGTCGCGGCGATCAAGGACCGGGCGAGCCGTGACGGGTACGCCTCGAAGCTCGCCTGGTGGGTGGGCTGGCAGGACGTCGCGCAGGTGGTCAACCGGGTGCGCGGCGCGGCCGGGGCGGCGGCGCGGCGAGGTCCGGCCGAACCGCAGCAGCGGCGTGCGGCGGCGCGCCAGGAGGCCCCGGCGCCCGAGCCGGAGAAGCAGGATCTGCCACGGCCGGCGCCGAACGACCCGCGGTTCATCGGACAGCGGGAGGCGCTCAAGGCCGCGCTGCAACAACCGGCGATCGCGGGCCCGGAGTACGACTCGCTGCCGGAAGAGGCGTTCACGCATCCGGTATACATCGCGGTGCACCTGGCCGTGCTGAAGGCGGGCGGGGCGGCGTCGGGGCTCACCGGGCCCGCGCTGCTCGACGCCGCGGCCAAGCACTGCGCGGAAGGGACCGTCCGCCGGGTGCTCAGCGAACTGGCCGTGGAACCGTTGCGCGCCTTGGGAGAAGTGGATTCGCGCTACATCTCGGGCGTGCTCGCCGGGGTGCAGGAGAACCTGGTCGGCAGGCAGATCGGCGAGATCAAGTCCAAGCTGCAGCGGCTGTCCCCGGTGGAGGCGCCGGACGACTACCGCGCGCTGTTCGGCGACCTCGTCGCGCTCGAGCAGTACCGGAAGTCGCTGCGCGAGCAGGCGGCGAGCGGGTGGGAGTGACGTGGGCCTGCTGAACCGGCTGCTGGGCCGGGGACTCCCGGACGGGTTCCCCGGCGAACTGGTGCGGGGCGAGGAACTGATCGCCACGGCAGCGGTGGAGTCCGGCGGCCACCTCGTGGTGACCACGCTGGGCCTGTGGATCCCGTCCGGCGACGGCGCGCGCCGGGTCGGCTGGCATCTGGTGGGCAAGGCGACCTGGGGTGACGGGGTGTTCACGCTCACCGAATCGGAGGAGACCGGGCGGGCCGGGCCGGTCGCGATCCTCGCCGACCGCGAGCCGGTGCGGTTCCGGCTGCCACAGCCGGGAAAGCTGCCGCAGCAGGTCCGCCTGCGGGTCGACAGTTCGGTGCGGTCGCGGCACCGGCACGAGTTCCCCGACGGCGGCGCGTGGTTCGTGCAGCGCAAGGTACCCGGCCGCGACGGCGTCGAACTGCAGGTACGGCCCGATCCGGGGACCGACCCGGCGCTGGTCGAGGCGGTCGCGGCGGAGGTCGCGGAGAAGCTGGCTCCCCGGGCGGAATAGCAGTACGCTCGTACTGGGAGGCAGCGATGTGGGATCCGGCGAAGTACCTCGACTACTCCGACCTGCGCGGACGGCCGTTTTTTGACCTGATCGGGCGGATTTCGGCGGAAGCCCCCCGACGGGTGACGGACCTGGGCTGCGGTCCGGGCACGCTCACGCTCGACCTGGCCCGCCGCTGGCCCGGCGCACTGCTGGAGGCGGTGGACAGCTCGCCGGAGATGGTCGCCGCGGCTCGGGAACGCGGGGTGGCCGCCGAGGTCGGCGACGTGCGGTCGTGGACGCCGAAGCCGGACACCGACGTGGTGGTGTCGAACGCGGTCCTGCAGTGGGTGCCCGGACACGAGGACCTGCTGCGCCGCTGGGCCACGCAGCTGCCGCCGGACGCGGTGCTCGCGGTGCAGGTCCCGGGTAACTTCGCCGCTCCGTCACACGCGATCAGCCGTCAGCTGGCGGCCACGCCGAAGTGGTCGGAGCGGCTGCCGGGCGTTTCGCTGCGAGCCGAGGACGCGGTGGGTACGCCACGGGACTACGCGGACCTCCTCGCCGACGCGGGCTGCGTGGTGGATGCGTGGGAAACCACGTACGTACAACAACTTTCCGGCCCGCGGGCGGTGCTGGAGTGGATCACCGGAACCGCACTGCGCCCCATCCGGGCCGCGCTCGGGGACGCGGAGTGGGACGAATTCCGCGACGACCTCGCCCCGCTTCTCGACGAGGCGTACCCGCCGCGCCCGGACGGCACGACGTGGTTCGAATTCCGGCGGATCTTTTTCGTGGCACGGATTCCGGGCTGAATGCCGTACTGGAACACGAACGTCGCGCGGCACCGGGACATCCTGCGCGCCGTACCCGCGCAGTGCGCCGCGGCCTTGGACGTCGGCTGCGGAGACGGCCTGCTCGTCCGCAAGCTGACCGGTCCGGCGCGGCACGTGACCGGCATCGACAAATCGCCCGAGATGATCGCCCGCGCCCGCGAACTCGGCGGCACGTTCATCGAGGCCGATTTCCTGACCGCTGACCTGCCCGTCGAGGGGTACGACTTCGTGTGCTCGGTGGCAACCGTCCATCACCTGGACTACGAAGCCGCCCTGTCGCGCATGCGCGACCTGCTGCGTCCCGGCGGCAGACTGGTGGTGGTCGGCCTCGCACGGGAAGCAAGCGTGGCGGACTGGGCGGTGACGATCGCCGCGGCGCCGATCGTGCGGACGGTCAAGGTGGTGCGCCGCGCCAGCGGTCCGGAGGGCATGCCGGCGATGCCACCGCAGATGAGCGACGCCGAAGTCCGGTCGACGGCTGCGCGGCTCCTGCCCGGCGTGCGGTACCGGCGGCATGTACTCCGCCGGTACTCGCTGACCTGGGAAAAGCCCGGCTGACCTTCGCGCGCCGCGACCCGGGGATCAGCCCGTTCCGCCCGGCTGAACGGTGCGCGGTCCCGGGTCAGCCGTTGGCCCGGCCGATCGGTGCGCGATCTCCGGTCAGCCGTTGGCCCGGCCGATCGGTGCGCGATCTCCGGTCAGCCGTTGGCCCGGCCGATCGGTCGTGCGGTCAGCCGTTTCCCCGGCTGAACTTCTCGCCCAGTTTCGCCCGCGCCACTCCGGCGGCGCCCTGGACCATCGGATGGTCGGCCAGTTTGCGGTAGGTGCGCACGATCTGCTCGTACCGTCCCCGGCCGGCCTTGGTACCCAGCACGTATCCCAGGCCCACGCCCAGCAGGAACTTCTTCATCGGCGGCCACCCCTCTCGTCAGCAGGACTTCCGACTGTCCATTATCCAGCACAGTCCAGTGTGCGCGGGCCCTCTCCGCACCGGACCCCCCTGCGCGCGAGCTGCCGGGCATGCGTTAAAGTCTTTCCTGTCAGCCCGGAGAGATCCAGGCGGCGGAGCGACAATCCCCTGTAGCTCAACTGGCAGAGCATTCGGCTGTTAACCGGAGGGTTCTTGGTTCGAGTCCAAGCGGGGGAGCGCAAGCCCAGGCCAGGCGGCCTGGGCTTTTTCTTTGCGCGCAGGCCGGACTCTCCAGAAACTCTCCAGATCGCTGGGCCCGTAACCGGCTCGCCGTGATCTTCGCCGGGGCCGACCATGATCACGTCGAGCGCGGCTGTGGTGACCTCATTCGGGGCGTACCGGACAAGCCGCCTTCAGAACATCGAAGCCGCACAGGTCGAACGCCCCGCGCAGCCGGTGGCCCATCGTTGGTGGGTCCTGCCATCCGACTCCAGGCGAAGGGAAGAGTGGGCTGGCGTCGTCTGTGATCTTCAAGCGTCGTCAGGTGGGCGCTGACCATCCCGGAACGAGAAGGTCAAGATTTCTCGTCGCCGAATCTCCGGTAATCGAACTCGCGCTGGCCTTGGCCGTCCGGCCGAACGAGGCGCTTGCGGATCAGGACCCGCACCTTGCCGTCCTAGACGATGACGTTTCCCCCCGTTGCGGACAGCAGTTCGCCGATCCGGGAACCCATCGTCAGCACGAATTCCCGGCGGTGCCGCCGGTTGCCGACGAACTCGTCCTCGGCGTCGGTCGGACCCGTATGAAAGCCGTGTTCAGGGTTTGGTGAGCTGGCTCGGCGGCTGGCCGATCTGCACCCGCTTGAGCGTGATGGTCGCACCGAGCTCTCCAGGCGCGGAGTCGCCCTCGCGCTTGATCGCAGGAAGGTCGAATCCGCACGGTGTGCTGGTCGTCTCGGCGTCGCGCTGGCCGATGAAATGTGCCATCGGAATCGGTGACTACGCACACCAGCTTCGTCGGGATGGCATCGACAGCGTCATCGCTGCTGGTGAGGACGACGGTGAGTGTGACCGCGAGGCCGACCATGACGACGACCGCAGCAGCGGCGAGGACAATCGGTGAGAATGCGCACCGACCTCGCCCCGGCTGCGAATGGGGTGGTTGGAGACCGTCGCTTTCGTGACCCGTCTCGTTCCCCGGCCCGTTTGCCTCAGTAGGAAGGAGACAGGCACCAGCAGTAACTCGGAGTAACCGGAAGGTGGCCATTCGACAAAGGTGGCCAGGAGAGGAGCGGCAATCCCAGCAGCCATCGAGGATGGAGCCGCATCGGCTCGACAAGACCGGGCGCTCCTGGACCGGGCAGGCAGAGACGCTCTCCGAGTTGCTCGGCCGCCCGGTACAACGCCTCCTGTCGAAGTTGCTGATCGGTGCCCCGAAAAGCGCCTGGGATCGGGCCACCGGGCCGGTCCGTAAGGTGTGCAGTGGACACCGACATGGCACCGAGGGGGCACTGTGGCAGAACCGGCGCGCCGGACCAGAGGGGAGTCTGCCGGGCTTACCCGGGAGGCCATTGTCGCGGCTGCGGAGGTCGTTGCCGAGCGGTCCGGGGTCGCCAAGTTGTCCCTGCGGGCCGTTGCGGCCGAGCTTGGGGTCAGCGCGCCCGCGATCTACAACCACGTCCGTGACCGGGACGAGCTGCTCGACGCCGTCGCCGATGCGTTCGTGTTCCGGAAGGTGCTGCGGCGGCTTCCGCGGGCCGGGGAGCCGCTCGAGCGGGTCCGGGTGGTTGCGCGGCGGCTGCGCAAGGCCGGGATCGAGCATCCGGGGCTCCTGTCCGCGATCGTCGGCTACATCCCCGAGCAGGTGCCTTCCGCGCAGATGGACTGTGCCCAGCTGATCGTCTCGGACCTGCTCGAGGCGGGCGCGGCGCCGGACCGCGTGATCCTGATCTATCGCGCCGTCGTGACCCTGTGCATCGGTGACGCGATCGGTGTCGCGAACTACGCGCGCCCTCGTGCTGTGTCTCTTGACGACCGGCTCGAACGCCACTTGAACGCCGACCGGTACGCGGTGCTCCACGGCTACCTGCGCAGTGCGGCCCAGCCCGAAGATCCCCGGACTTTCGACAAGCAGCTGGACCTCGTCCTCCATGAGCTGATGCCGTCCGCTGCCGGGTGACCGGCTGCTGGAAGCCTTTGCCGCACTGAAGAATCGACGGTCGTTCCCTCTTGCGCTTCAAATTTACACTGTTAATATCGGACGACCGTTGCCGCTACGCCGGGAGTCCGCATGACATTCGATGCCGAGAAGGTCCGTGAGATCGCCGCCGCCCAGCTGGCGGGCGACCCGGAAGGGGGTGCGGCGCTGTGCGTTGTGGTCGGCGGGGTCGAAGTCCTCAACGAGACGTGGGGGCTGGCGGGCGCTGAGACGCCGTACACCGCCGACACGCTGCAGATCGCCCAGAGCATGGGCAAAGGCGTGGTCGGGGCGGTCGCGGCGCTCCTGATCTCCCGCGGGCAGCTCGATCCGGACGCGCGGGTGGCGTCGTACTGGCCCGAGTTCGGGACCCCGGACAAGCGGGAAATCACGGTGTCCCAACTGCTTTCGCATCAGACCGGCCTGCTCTACCTGGACGACACGATGCCCCTCGGCCTCACTGCGGACCGCGAGAAACTCGCCGCGGCGCTGATCGCGCAAGCTCCGGCATGGGAACCGGGGACCAAGATCGGGTACAGCCCGCAGACGTTCGGGAACTACGCCGACTTCCTCTTCGAGCGAGCGTCCGGCACCGGTTTCGCGGGCCTGTTGCAGGACATCACCGGCGCGCTCGGGACCGAAATGTACGTCGGATTGCCGGTGGGGCAACGACATCGGGCTGCGCGCGTGCTCGGTGCGCCCGGCGGGGCCATCGCGGAACCGCTGATGGCGGTGATCGAGGCCGACCCGGACAGCTTGTTCGCGCGAATCGCGCGCAACATCCCGGAGTCACTGCCCGACCCGATGCCGGCGGTCAACGGCGAGGCCATCTGCGAGGCCTTCATGCCTGCGGCCAACATGTTCGCCAGTGCAAGGGATTTCGCACACCTGTATGGCGCGTTGAACACCGCGTTGAGCGGCGAGCCGTCACCACTCTGGTCCCGCGAAGCTGTCGAACGGGCCACGACCGAGATCGTGCACGGTACCGATGTCGTGCTGTCGCAGGAGACCGCGTTCGCGTTGGCTTTCCAGAAGCCCAGCACCACCTATCCGCTCGGCCGGAGCCCGCGCGCATTCGGGCACGGTGGCGCAGGAGGTTCGCTTGCCATGGCTGATCCCGACGCCGGTTTCGCCCTGTGCTGGATGGCCACACGCTACGGATCGGAAGTCTTCGACCGACGCCAGGCCGCGGTGTTGAACGCCGTCTATTCGGCACTGAACTGAACCCCGAAGGGAGGAAAACGTGACCATGCCGGAAATCTGGGGTGACGCCGAGCTCATCGCGCTGCTCGAAGAGTCGTCAGCGGCAGGCCGGATGTCGCCGGGGTTGCTGCGGGCCATGACGCAAGGCTGGTCGGTACCCGCGAGCGACGCGACGGAGTGGAGTGGCGCCGCCGTCCGGCGGGCTCGGCGCGCGCTGATCGCGGCGGATTTCCCTGGGACGACGCTGGTTGTTCCGGCCGGGCGGCCGGCTACGCGCACGAACGATCTGCCTTTCGCGTTCCGTCCGGGGACGGACCACATGTGGCTGGCCGGGCCGACCGAACCCGGCTCGGTGCTGGTCATCGGGCCGGACGGCGAAGCGCTCTACCTGGCCGAACAACCGCCGCTGGGTGACCCGAAGGCGGTGCTCGGCGCGCACGGACCGCTCGTCGAAGGCCCGCGTGAGACCCGTGCGGCGGCGGCGATCCGGCTCGGGATCGAGACCCGGCCGCTCGACGAACTCGACCAGCGGCTCCCCGGGGCGAAGGCGGTCCGCGGCCTCGATCCGCGCGTCGACGCCCTCGTCGCGGACGATGGCCGCGAACTCGAGAAGCAGCTCGCCCGGCGTCGGCTGCACAAGGATGCGTACGAGATCGCGCAACTGCGCTTGACCGCAGAGGCGACGGTCGAGGGTTTCGCGGCGGTGGCCCGAGCCTTGCCCGAAGCGGTCCGGTATGGCGAAGCTTTCATCGAAGGCGTTTTCACCCAGCAAGCCCGGACGCGAGGCCGCGGACTTGCGTACACGCCCGTCGTCGGAGGCGGGCACCGGGCGACGATTCTTCACTGGCAGCGCAACGATCAGCCGATCGGACCCGGGGAGTTGCTCCTGCTCGACGCCGGTGTCGAAGGCCCCGAGCTGTACGCCGCCGACGTTGCCCGGACGATGCCGGTGTCCGGTCGCTACAGCTCCGTCCAGCGGGACGTCTACGACATCGTCCACGCGGCTCATCAGGCCGCGCTCGATGCTGCGCGGCCGGGAAAGTCCTTTATGGACCCGCACCACGCGGCGCAAAGCGTGCTGGGAGAAGGCCTGCGCAGCCTCGGTGTGTTGCCCCATCCGGCCTTCGACGGTCTCGCCGCCGGGGAACGTCCCTGGCGATGGACGTTGCACGTCACGAGTCACATGCTCGGCGCCGACGTGCACGACAGCCTTGTGGTGGCAGGGGAATACGCCGCCGGGACGATCGAGCCGGGGCACGTCCTCGCGATCGAGCCGGGGCTGTACTTCTCGCCGTTCGACGAGTACGTGCCCGAGCAGCTACGCGGGATTGGCGTGCGGATCGAGGACAACGTCGTCGTGGAAGCCGACGGTATCGAGGTGCTGACCGCTGCATTGCCGACGTCCGCCGGGGACGTCGAGGACTGGGTTGCCGCTTGCGCTGAATGAGGCCGAAAACGGGGGGTCCGTTCGTTCCTGAGGAGGAATTGTGCCTGAATCCCGTTCGGGGTCCAAAGCTGCGGCGATCTTCGTGCTCGCCGCGCTCACCGTGGCGATCGGTGCGCTGGAAAGCATGCCGATACCTGCCTTGCCGCTGATCCAGCGTGAGCTCGGGCTGGATCCGGCGCAGGCGGCGCTGCTCACCACGACATTGCTGCTGACCGGGTCGGTCACGATGCCGATCATCGCCAAGCTTGCCGACGCCCGCGGCGGGTTGCGGGTGCTGGTGGCGTTGTCGTGGTGCATTGTCGTGGGCGGGGCGGTGTCCGCGTTCGCCGGTTCGCTGCCGTTGATGGTGTTCGGGCAGTTCATGCAGGGCCTCGGGATTGCCGTCGTGCCGGTGTCGTTCGTGGTGGTGCGGGAGTTGTTCCCGGAGCGGATGGCGGTGGCGGTCGGGGTGATCACCGGGTGTTTCACGGTCGGTGGCGGGGTCGGGGTCCTGTCCGCCGGACCGCTGGCCGACGCGTGGTCCCGGCGCTGGATGTTCCTGCTGCCGACGTTGCTGGTCACGGTACTGGCGTTCGTCGCGCAGTTCGCGTTCCGGCGGGCGGCTCGTCCCGGGTCGGCGGCCCGGCTGGACTGGGCGGGCGCTGTGCTGCTGGCTGGTGCGCTCGCGGCGTTGACGTTGAATCTGGCGTGGATTCCGCAGAACGGCTGGTTTTCCGCTCCGACGGGGATTCTGCTGGTGCTGACGCTCGTGTTCGGCACAGCCTGGGTGGTCGTGGAACGCCGGGTCGCCGATCCGATGGTGGACCTGCGGATGCTGGGGCGTCGGGGAGTGTGGAGTTCGAGCGTCGTCGCGGCCGTGCTGGGGGTGGGGTACGCGGTGCCGTACTTCCTCTTCCCGCAGCTGCTCGCGATGCCGCCGTCGGTGGCCGGATTCGGTTTCGGTGCGTCGGCCAGCGTCATCAGTTTGTACCTGTTCCCGGCGGTTGCGGTGGCGGTACTCGTCGGTCCGGTGACCGGGCTGCTGGTGCGCCGGGTCGGTTCGCGGGCCGTCGTGGCGGGCGGGCTGGTGGTGACGGGGTGCGGGATCGTGTTCGCGGCGTTCTGGCACAGCGCGCCGTGGCACATCGTGGTCAGCATGCTGCTGACGATCGGGCTGGGCGTCGGGGCCGCGTTCACCGCGCTGTACACCGGGGTGATCGATGCGGTCGAGGCAGCCGACACCGGGGTCGCGACGGCGATCAACGGCATCGCCCGCGGGATCGGGTTGTCGCTGGGGGTGCAGTTGTCGGCGGTGATCATTTCGGCGGGCGCCGATCCTTCGACGCACCTTCCCAGCGAAGCGTCCTTCCGGACCGGATTCTTCCTGTCTGCCGTGCTCGTCCTGATTCCGTTGGCGGTGGTGCGTTTCGTACCGGGCAGCCGGGCGGTCGCCGGCCTGGTGCGCAGTGCGAAAGCCCGCGAGGCCACGCACTGATCGGGGTCATCGAACCCGCCGCGGTCTCTGCCGGACGGGGTTCAGAGGGCAGGCCGCCGGTTCCCGTACCCGGTGGCCTGCTCGAAAGCGTGCGCCGCGCGCAACAGCCCCAGCTCACCCCGATGTGGCGCGATCATCTGCAATCCCACCGGACGTCCGTCGGCCGTGAAGCCCGCCGGTACCGACATGGCCGGGCAGAAGGTCGCCGAAATGCTGTACGCTGAACGCATCCACTCCAGATAGTCCTGCATCGGCTGTCCGGCAACGGTTTCCGGGTACTCCCACTCCACCGGGAACGGTGGTACCTGGCTCACCGGCGCGAGCAGCAGGTCGTACTGCGCGAAGAACGCCTTGGCCACAGCCATGAGCTGGGCTTGGCGGATCTGCGCGCGGGCCACGTCGGCGCCGGAAAGCGTTGCGCCGTAAGCGATGTTGTCGGCCAACGTCTTCTTCATCCGCCCGGGATGCGCTTCGAGTACGCTGCCCAGTTCGGCCTGGAAGAGCCAGCCGCGCAGGGTGCGGAACACCTCGTCGGCCGCCGTCAGGTCCGGGCACGCTTCTTCCACCCGGCAGCCCAGATCGGTGAACACCCGCGCGGCCGGTTCCAGCACGGCGGTCACCGCCGGGTCCACCGGCAGACCGCCCAGATCCGGGGCCCACGCCACGCGCAGGCCGGTGAGGTCGGCGTCGAGCGGCCCGGCGAACTGCTCGGCAGGCTGGTCCAGCGCGATCGGGTTGCGGTCGTCGTGGCCGGCGATGGCCGACAGGAGCAACGCGACGTCGCCGACCGTCCGGCCCATCGGGCCTTGCACGCCGAGCCCTTGCCAGGGAAGGGAAACCGGCCAGGCCGGGACGCGGCCGGGCGCCGGGCGCAGCCCGACGACGTTGCAGAACGACGCCGGATTGCGCAGCGAGCCACCCATGTCGCTGCCCTCGGCCAGCGGGACCAGCCCGGCCGCCAGCGCCGCGGCCGCCCCGCCGCTGCTGCCGCCCGCCGACAGGTCGAGCCGGTACGGATTGCGCGTCGGCCCGAACACCGGGTTCATCGTGTGCGATCCGGCAGCGAACTCGGGCACGTTCGTCTTGCCGACGCAGATCGCGCCCGCCGCACGCATCCGTTCGACGACCAGCGTGTCGCTTTCCGGTACGTGGTCGGTGAAAATTGGGGACCCGTACGTGGTGCGCACCCCGGCGACGTCGTGCGTGTCCTTGTGCGCCACCGGAATCCCGTGCAGCGGGCCGACTTCCTCGTGGTGCGCGAGCCGCTCGTCGGCAACCGCGGCCTCGGCCATCGCGCGCTCGGCGGTATGCGTGACGATGGCGTTGACCTGCGGGTTGACCTGCTCGATCCGGTCGAGATGGGCCTGCAGCACCTCGCGGGCGGACAGCTGCCGCGTGCGCAACCGCCGGGCCAGCTGCCGGGCGGAAAGGAAGCAGATCTCCTCGGCGCTCACTGGGTTCCTTCCTGCCGCGAAGACCGTGCCCGTCGAGCATGCCCAGCCATGCCCCGGACCGCAAGCCCGCTCAGCCGCCGCTGTGCAGGCCCATCATCCCGGCGGCGATGTCCTCGGGCAGCATCCAGTCCGCGGGCGGCGGCGGGCCCCAGCTGTAGAGCGACTGCGCGCCCTCGAAGACGTCCGGGGTCCAGCGCACGTCGTCGAGGATGCAGTCCAGATCGCTGTAGTACTCGGAGAAGTTGCCCGCCGGATCGCGCAGGTACCAGAACATGTTCGACCCGATGTGGTGGCGCCCCATGCCCCACGCGTGCCGCTCGGGGTGTCCGTCGAGCATCGCGGTGGCGCCGCGGCCGACGTCGTCCGCATCGGCGACCTCCCACGCCGTGTGGTGCAGGAACCGCACCGGCGCCTTCGCGACCAGCAGGTTGTGGTGGTCGGTGGAACACCGCAGGAACGACGCCTCGCCGCGGATCGAGTCGCTCAGCTTGAACCCGATGCCCTCGCGGAAGAACTTCTCGCTGGCCTCGTTGTCGAGCGAGCCCACCACCACGTGCCCGAGCTTGCGCGGGCGGACCTGCGCGGTGCGTTCGACCGCGGGGGAGCGCTCGTTGTCCGGCCGCGCGGCTCCGGGTACCGGCGCGGGCGGGATCCGCTCGGCGATCCGGGCGGTGACGGTGAGGCCAGTGCCCGGATCGGCCGCCCGTACCGCGTCTTCACCCTTGGTGGCGTCGATGCCGAGCCCGGCCAGCTGCCGGGTGATGCGGTCGAGGTCGTCCTGGTCGTCGACGCCGACCACCAGGTCGAGCAGCCGCCGCCGGTCCGCGTGCACCACGGTGAGCTGCGGGCCGCCGTCCACCGTCGCGAGCCGACCGTCCGGCAGCGGGTCGAGCCCGAACTGCCGGTAGTACTCCCGCGTCGCGGCGACGTCGGGAACTCCCATCGTCACCCCCACCAAACGCTGCAGGGCCATCGCTGTTCTCCCGTCATCCGAACCTGCGCCGACGCTAACAACCGAGCCTTCGTTGCACAATCGATTTTAGCGACTGTATCGTTTTTCATGCCGTTGGAGGTTTGCTGATATCGTTATCGGATGGCACGACGAGGATCTGCGAACACCCTGAGCTTGGACGTCTACGCACAGTTGCGGGATGCGATCCTGAGCGGACAGGTGGAGCCCGGCAGCAAGCTGAAGCCGACGGAGCTGCGGGAACGCTACGAGGTGAGCCTCTCGGTGGTCCGCGAGGCGCTCACCCGGCTGGCCGAACAGCGGCTGGTCCACGCCGAGCCGAACCTCGGGTTTTCCGTCGCCCCGCTGTCGGCCGAGCACCTGCGCACGCTGGTCGAAGCGCGGTGCGCCATCGAAGGTCTCACGCTCCGGATGTCGGTGGAACGCGGGGATGTCGACTGGGAATCGCGGGTGCTCGCCGTGCACCACCGGCTGGACCGCACGCCGATCCGGCTCGACGACGGCCAGGTCAACCCGGCTTGGCTGGCGGTGCACGGGGAGTTCCATGCGGCGCTGCTGGAGGCGTGCGGCAACGATCTGCTGCGCGGGATCTGCTCGTCGCTGTTCGACATGGCCGAGCTTTACCGCCGCTGGAACGAGAACGGTGATCCGTCCGGCCGTGACGTCGGGCAGGAGCACCGCGATCTCTCCGCCGCTGCCCTCGATCACAACGCCGAACTGGCGGAGAAGCTGCTCGGCGAGCACATCCGGCGGACCAGGGAGATCGCGATGCGTAACATCCCGGCGCTGCGGGACACCTCCTCGTAAGAATCGATTCTTAACACTCTACTCGATTACACTCTTCCCAGTCGCTTGTTCGCGTGCTACGTTCCTATCGATTCTGTGGTCGACAATCGCTAGGAGCCGGGATGCGGATCGCGAACGACGCCGGACGGCTGGTCCTCGTGCGGGACGGCGGGGGCCTCGACGTGGAGAAGGCGAGCTCGGGGCTCTTCGGCTCCGACCCGCAGGAGGTCTACGAGCGCTGGGCGGAGTTCACCGAATGGGCCCGCACGGCCGGCGGTGACCTGCTCCCGATCGCGCCCGGCACACTCGGCCCGCCGGCGCCCCGGCCGCGTCAGGTGTTCGCGATCGGGCTGAACTACCGGGCGCACGCGGAGGAATCCGCGCTCGCCGAGCCGGAGTTCCCGGCCACCTTCACGAAGTTCCCCACGTCGTTCACCGGGGCGTACCACGAAATCGGCCTGCCGAGCGACACTGTCGACTGGGAGGTCGAGCTGGTCGTCGTGCTCGGGGCGCGGGCGCACCGCGTGTCCGCCGCGCACGGCTGGGACCACGTCGCCGGGGTCACCGTGGGGCAGGACCTCAGCGAGCGGACTGTCCAATTGCGACCGCCGGTACCCCAGTTCTCGCTCGGCAAATCGTTTCCCGGGTTTTCGCCGACCGGTCCAGAACTCGTCACACCCGACGAGCTGCCCGATCGCGACGACCTGACGATCGAATGCACGATCGACGGCGAAAGCGTCCAGTCTTCGCGGACCGCGCAGATGATCTTCCCGGTGCCGGAACTGATCGAGAAACTGTCGTCGATTTGCCCGCTGCTGCCCGGGGACGTCATTTTCACCGGCACCCCGGAAGGTGTCGGGGCGGCGCGTGAACCGAAACGATTCCTGCGGCACGGCGAGGTGCTCGAAAGCCGGATCGGTGGCGTCGGGGTCATGCGCAACCGCGTCGTGCGGGATGCGGACCAGTGAAGTACGTGCGTTATGCCCCGGCGGGCGGCGGGGCGTCGCGGGTCGGCGTGCTGGTGGACGGCGAGGTTGCCGACGCGGGGTTCGACGGAGACATGGTGGAGTTCATCGAGGCGGGCGCACCCGCCGGGCAGTGGCATTCGGTGGGTGCCGTCCGATTGCTTGCGCCATTGCGGCCGCGGTCGATGCGGGATTTCCTGCAGTTCAAAGGACATCTCGACAATGCGTTCGCCCGGCTCGGCCGCGAGATTCCCGCCGAGTTCTACACGGTTCCGGCGTATTACAAGGGAATGCCGGACACGGTGATCGGCCCGGGAGACGTGATTCCTTGGCCTGCCTATACCGAACGGCTCGATCACGAGCTGGAACTGGCGTGTGTGATCGGTTCGGCGGGACGGGATATTGCCGCGGCGGACGCGTCTTCGCACATTTTCGGCTGGACCATCTGGAACGACGTCTCGGCACGCGATGTGCAGACGCGGGAATTGCCGCTGGCGCTCGGGCCGGGTAAGGCGAAGGACTGGGACGGTTCGAACGTGCTCGGGCCGTGCATCGTGACCGCCGACGAGGTGGACGGCACGGACCTGGCCATGGCGGTGCGGGTGAACGGCGAGGAATGGGGTCGTGACCGGTCGTCGACGATGCAGCACGGGTTTCCCGAGCTGATCGACTACGTCTCCCGTGGCCAGACGCTGTATCCCGGCGAACTGCTCGGCTCGGGCACGGCCGCGGCGGGGTCCGGGCTCGAGATCGACCGCTGGGTCCGGCCCGGCGACGTCGTCGAGATGGAGATCGAAGGAATCGGCGTACTCGCCAACGAGATCGGGAAGAAAGGACAGCCGACATGGCATTCGTCGTGACCGCGGTGTGGACCGCGCAGGCCGGGGCGGAGGACGAGGTGGCGGCGGCGGTCGCGCAGCTCGTGGAACCGTCGCGGGCCGAACCGGGCAATCTGTTCTACCAGCCGCACCGGGATCCCGAGGACCCGCGCCGGTTCTTCTTCTACGAGCAATACGCCGACCGAGCCGGCTATGAGGCGCACGGCAGCTCGGAGCATTTCCAGAAATGGGGCTTCGGTACGGCCATTCCGCTGCTCGAATCGCGGGAACGCTGGTTTTACGAGACGTGGGAACCGGCGTGACCATCGCGAGTACCGACCCGGTCACCGGTGAGGTGTGGGCGCGTTACCCGGCACTCGATGCGTCGGCGATCGAGCGCCGGCTTGCGGACGCGGACCGGGTCTGGCGCGGTTACCGGCGGACCGGATTCGCGCAGCGGCGGGCGTGGCTGGTGCGCGCGGCGGAATTGCTCGATGCGCGGGTCGAGGAATTCGCGGTGCTGGCTGCCCGGGAAATGGGTAAACCTCTCGCCGAAGGCAGGGCCGAGGTCTCCAAATGTGCGCGAGCGTGCCGGTATTACGCCGAGCACGGGGAGAAGTTTCTGGCGCCGGAACCGGCTGATGCCGCTGCGGTCGGCGCCGGGGAGGCCGGGGTCCGGTGGCAGCCGCTCGGACCGGTGCTCGCGGTGATGCCGTGGAACTACCCGTTCTGGCAGGTGGTCCGGTTCGCTGCGCCCGCGTTGATGGCGGGGAATGTGGCGTTGGTGAAACCGGCGTCGAACGTACCGGGTTGTGCGCTCGCGCTGGAAAAACTGTTTGCCGACGCCGGATTTCCCGCGCAGGTGTATCAGACGTTGCTGATCGGGTCGGCGGCAGTCTCGGCGGTCATTGCGGATTCTCGCGTTGCGGCGGTGACGTTGACCGGCAGCGGGGCCGCGGGTCGCGCGGTCGGCGAAGCGGCCGGGCGGGCGGTCAAGAAGGTGGTTCTCGAACTCGGCGGCAGTGACCCGTTCATCGTGTTGCCTTCCGCGGATATCGAACAAGCTGCGTCTGTCGCGGTGCGATCACGGTTTCAGAATGCCGGACAGAGCTGTATCTCGGCGAAACGGTTCATCGTGCATCGGGATTGTCACGACGAATTCGTCGCCGCGGTGGTGAGTCGGGCTTCGGCGTTACGCGTCGGCGATCCGTCCGCAGTGGACACCGACCTGGGGCCGATGGCCACCGCTACGGACGAGCTGGGTGAGCTGGTCGAGGATGCGGCTGCTCTTGGTGCAGCGGTCCTTTGTGGAGGGAAGCCGGAAGGCCGGTTCTTTCCGCCGACGGTGGTCGCTGGGGTCACGAGCGAGATGCGGCTGTACCACGAGGAAGCATTCGGTCCGGTGGCGTCGATCATCTCGGTCAATTCTCTCGACGAGGCCATCGAGGTCGCCAACAGCACGGAATTCGGGCTCGGCGCGGCTGCCTGGACTCGCGATATCGGGGAACAAGACCGGCTGGTCGACGAACTCGAGGCCGGGGCGGTGTTCGTGAACGGGATGACGGCGTCGTATCCGGAACTGCCGTTCGGGGGAGTGAAAGCCTCCGGGTACGGCCGGGAGCTGGCGGCGTTCGGAATCCGTGAGTTCTGCAACGCGAAAACCGTGTGGAAAGCGTAGGAGGTGTCATGCCCACCACGATCATCACCGGCGGGACCGGCGGAATCGGTACCGAGACCGCGTTACACCTGCTGGACACACAGCCGGACCGGCACGTCGCGCTCGTCGACCTGCATGCCGATGCGGTGCCGGATCTCCTGTCCGTCCACTCCGGACGAGTCCGGGTTTACCCCTGTGACGTCACCGATCCTGCTTCGGTGGCTGCGGTCGCCGAAGCTGCCGGCGCGGAGTTTCCTCCGGCCGATTCGCTGGTGAATGCAGCCGGGACCGTCCACAATGACCCGAGTGCGGAGATCCCGATCGAGGCGTTCCGGCGGATGATGTCGGTGCACGTCGACGGAACCCTGTTGTGGTGTCAGCAATTCGCGCGGGTGCTCACCGACGGGCAGCCGGGCGCAGTCGTCAACCTCGGTTCGATTGCCGGTCTTTTCGGGCATCCACGCCGGATTGCCTATGCGGCAGCGAAAGCGGCCATCCATTCGATGACGAAAACGCTGGCCGTGGAATGGGCGGCGCGCGGAATCCGCGTGAACGCCGTGACGCCGGGCTACATCGGCACCCCGATGATGAAGGAGGTGGCACGGCTCGGACTGGTGGACGACACGGTGGCCGCGGGCTGGACCGCAATGAAGCGGCTCGGTACGCCCGCCGAGGTCGCGCAGGCCATTGCCTTCCTGCTGGGGGCGGCAGCAGGGTACATCACCGGGCACATTCTCGCCGTGGACGGCGGTTTTTCCGTTCTCAAGGCCGAATAGCCGGCCTGGGGGGATTCCCTTCCCATTCCTCGACGAGGAGGAAAACGCATGAACAGTCCGGTCCGCGATCGTTCCGGCACGACGCTTCCGGTGGTCGTCGTCCACCGCGCGCCGAAGACGGTGCTGCTGCTCTGTGCGGTGGCGCTGTTCCTGGAGGGTTACGACATTTTCGTCTACAGCGCGGTCGTGCCGAGCCTGCTCGGCCGTGCTGATTGGCAGCTTTCCCCGGCTTTCGCCGGGGTGATCGGGTCGGGGGCAGCCTTCGGCATGCTCGTCGGCGCACTGCTCGTCGGATTGCTCACCGACCTGCTCGGGCGCCGCCGGATGTTCCTCGCCGCGGTCACGGTCTTCTCCCTCGGCATGGTGCTCAGCACGATCGCGCCGACGCCGGAGACCTTGCTCGTGTTCCGGGTGCTCGTCGGCATCGGCTGCGGTGGTTTCATGCCGACCGCACTGGCGACGGTGGTCGAGTATTCCCCGTTGTCCCGGCGGAATTTCAACGTTTCGCTCGCCCTCACCGGCGCCGGGCTCGGCGGGGTTGCCGTCGGGTTGCTGGGCATCTGGGTACTGCCTGAATTCGGGTACCGCGCGATGTTCCTGATCGGCGCGGTCCCGGCGGTGGTGCTGTTGCCGGTGGTGTACGCGAAACTGCCGGAGTCACTGTCCTATTTGGTCGCCCGAGGAAGGATTTCCTTTGCCCGGCAGACCATCGAACGGTACCGGCTTGCCGTGTCCCTTGAGGACGCTCCGGCCGGTGAACCGGGGGAGCGGGCCGAGGGCGCGCTGCGGTCGCTGTTCTCCCGGCGTTTCGTCGGCGCGACAACGGTGTTCTGCCTCGGGACGGTGTTCTGCATGGTGCTGAACTTCGGCGCGAATACGTGGTTGCCGACGCTGATGATGAAGGCCGGGTACGGCTTGAAGTCGTCGCTGGCATTCCTGGTTGCGTTGAATGTCGGGGTGGTGGCGGGGTCGCTCATCGCGTCCCGGTTCGCTGACCGCCGTGGGCCGAAGCCGTTGGTACTGGCGGGATTCACGACGTCCGCGGTGTCGTTGGGATTGCTGGCATTGCATCCGCCCGCCGCGGTGGTGTACGTGCTCGTGGTGCTGGTCGGCTTCGGTGCGGCCGGTACGCAGAACCTGATCAACTCGTATTCGGCGATTTACTACCCGGCATTCAACCGCGGTACCGGCCTCGGAATCATGCTGGCGGTCGGGCGCGTGGGGGCGATCGCCGGTCCGGCTTTCGGCGGGTTGTTGCTGGCGCGCGGGTTCAGTACGAGTCAGAATTTCGTGGCCTTTGTGATCCCGGCAGTGCTGGCGTTGCTGGTGATGGCGTTCGGTCCGCGGGTTCCGGGGGCCGGTCGTACCTGAGATACGAGGGGCCCGCACGCTCCCCGGGAGTCGGAACTGGATTCTCAGTCCGGCTCCCGGGGATTTCCTATTTGACCGCCAAATGCCGTGCTCCGACGGCGACCACCGGATCCGCAGGCGGATTGAGCGCGGCAGCCCAGATCTGCTCCGCAGTGTCCACTGCGGACGCCAGCTCACCACGCCGGTGCAGCTCCCGGAAATGCCCGGCCAGCGGGTCGTCCTCGGGCGCGTTGTCCATGACCGCGCGCAACATCGGAGTGTCCACTGCGTACGGAACCACCGCCACTACCCGCGATCCTTCGGCCGCCACAATGCGTGCCCAGTGCTCTACGGCGGCCTTCGCGGCGCCGTATTGCGACATTCCAGGGATCACATCGGTGGCCGACGGCGACGAGCACACCACGAGTGTTCCGCGCACGCCTGCCTTCGCGCACCTCTGCAGAAACCCTTGCCCCAAGGCAAAAGTGGAGCCTGCGTTGAGGAGGAAGGAGTCCAGATAGGACGCTGAGTCCACAGTGGTCACCGGCCCGACCGGAGCGGTGACCCCGGCCAGATGGAGAAGATAGGCCTCGTCGACCCCGCTGAGGTGGGCCTCGATGTCGTCCAGGGTGACGGCCCAGCCGTCGGGTCGCGAGAGATCCGCGGCCAGATGCCGACCGGCGGCCGGAATGCCTCGGCACACCCCCGTCACGTCGATCCCCTGAGGCGCGAACTGGGCGCATGCCGCCCCGATTCCGCTCGACGCCCCGGTCAGCCATGCGATGGCCGCCATCAGCCGCGACCCAGCTTGCGGGGGAACAACTTTCCGGCATGACCGCGGAGAACGTCCTGGTAGACGCTGTCCAGATGCTCGCTTTCGCGGAGCTTCCTGGCCAGCGGAATGACCTCGTCCAGAGGTGTGAAGGTCATGTCGGAGCCGTAGAGAACGCGGTCGGGGCCGACCCAGGACAGCAGCGCGGGCAGGAGCGTCGGCAGTGGCGCGCCCGCGAGGTCGTAGTACAGCTTGGCGAATTCGGCCTGCACGTCGACGTCGTTGCCGTTCGCGCCCAGCAGCCGCGACACCCAGGCCACGCGTTCGGCCAGGACCGGCAGCGGGGCGCCCGCGTGCGAGACGATCCAGCGGATCCGCGGGAAATCCCGGGTGGCGCCGGAAAGGACGAGGTCGGTGAACGCCCGCGTCGTTTCGAACGGGAATTCCAGCATCGGGATCGGCCGTCCAAAGGAGACGGACTCATGGTTCGGCGGCGCCACCGGATGCACCAGTACCACGGCCTCGCGCCGGTCGAGTTCCGCCAGCACCGGACGGAAAAGCGGGTCGGCCGGATAGCGCCCGGCGTAGTTGGTCACCATCGTGATGCCATCCGCGCCGAGTTCGTCGTATGCGCGACGGATTTCCGCGAGCGCGGCGTCGACGTCCGGCAGCGGCAGCGACGCCAGCAACCCGAAGCGGTCCGGACGGTCTCGCGCCGCTTCGGCACCGTCGTCGTTCACCTTGCGGGCCAACGTGATTGTCGCCGCAGGGTCCGGTAGCAGCACGCCCGGAGAGGAGATCGACAGCATCGCGGTGGCGATGCCGAGCGTGTCCATGCCACCGATCTGGCCCGACGCGCTCCACGTCGGCAGCGCGGGGATGTTGTCCGGCAGGCCTTGTCCGTCCAGCGCGTCCCGATAGGACGGTGGCAGATAGTGCGTGTGCACGTCGATGGCTCCCTCGGCGAGGCCGAGCACGGTCGTCATGAATCCTCCGATACGACGAGCTGCTGCCGGAGATCGGCCAGCAGCGCGGACAGGTCTTCGATGCGGCGCACCGAGCCGAACACGTAGAAGTCCGGGCGCACCAGCACTGCGTCCACTCCGGACTCGACCAGCCAGCCGGTGAGCCGTCCGTCGAGGTCCACTGTGGAGTGTCCAAGAGCAAGGGTGCGGATGCCGAAGGCTGCCACGGTTTCACGGTCAGTTGTGGACAGGTGCGGTTCGGCGCGGGTGATGAGGCAGAAGCCGTTTCCGAGAACGGAATCGGCAAGACCCTGCCTGCCGTCGTGCTCGATGAGTCCTTGTACACCAAGGGAACCGGCCAGTGGATCATCGTGCCTGATGCCGCCGGAAAGTCCCGGCATCGGCTCGGGCGGCGGTGCTTGCCCGGACCGGAACGCACGGTCGCGTTCGGCCGCGGCCTCCGGGTCGAGCGTGCAGCTGACCTGGCCCATTCGCAGGGAAACCTCGATGGTGCGGCGGTTTTGGCCGTACCGTTCCTCGGTAATGCTGTCGAGAATGGTGTCCGGGCTGGTCCCCTTGAGCACGAGATCAAGTTTCCACGACAGATTTGCCGCATCGCGAATTCCCGAGCACAGCCCTTGCCCGATGAATGGCGGCATCACGTGCGCGGCGTCCCCGGCAAGCAGAATCCGCCGCTCCCGCATGGTTTCCGCAAGCCGTGAACTGAACTGGTACACGACATGCCGCTCCAGCCTCGCCTCGCCGGGTTCCAGCCACGGAGCGAGCATTCGCCACACGGCGTCGGCGTCGGCGAAATCCTCCGGGCGTTCTCCCGGCAGCAGCATGAATTCCCACCGGCGATGGTGTTTGCCGACCCGCGCCGACATGTGCGGCCGCCGGGGGTCGCACCACTGGGTCGAATCGCCGAGCTTCGCGAACAGGCGCTCGGCCGTGGCCGGATCATCGAAGCCGACGTCGGCGACGAGCCAGTGCACGGCAAAGCCGAGATCGTCCTCGCCGATCCCGGCCAGTGTGCGGACCCGCGAGTTCGCGCCGTCCGCACCCACCACGTAACGGGCCCGTACGACGCGTTGCTCGCCGGTGCGTTCCAACCTGCCCTCGCCGAGCTGGCGAGTGCGTTCCAGGGTTGCGGTAACGTAGTCAGGTTCTTGTTCCAAAGCGACCAATTCCCACCCCTGGAACAGGTCGACCTGCTCCGCCTCGCGCAGGCGCGCGTGCAGGGTCCGTTCCAGGGTCGGCTGATAGAAGAGGTGCCCGATGACGTGACCGCTCGCCGCGAGCGTGTCGGCTTTGATTTCGAGGATCAGCTCACCATCCGCGCCGCGCCAGTCGTAACTGCGCATTTCGACCACGTCGTCGCCGAGGGCGGCGGTGACCCCGAGCCGGTCGAGCGTCCGGTGGATCTCGTGGTCGAAATGCGCGGCCCGCGGCCGGGGGTAGAGGTCCGGCCAGCGTTCGGCCACCGCGATGCGGTGCCCGTCGCGGGCGAGGAGGGAGGTGAGGATCTGCCCGACCGGCCCGTAGCCGGCGACGAGCACGTCGTACGTCGCTTCGTCGAAACGCATGTGCGGCTCCTTCGTCCTCCTGAGGCTAAGCCGGACGGCAAGAGTCGTCAATCATGATGAGAATCGACAATCATGACAGTTGGCGGTACTGTGCCCTCCATGGACGCGACGCAGCGACCCCAGACCTGGCTCGTCACCGGCTGTTCGTCCGGATTCGGGCGGGCGATCGCGGAGGCGGCCCTCCGCCGTGGACACCGGGTGGTCGCCACTGCCCGCGACCCCGAAACCCTGGGCGACCTGGTGCGCGAGTGGCCGGACCAGGCGATTGCGCTCGAGCTCGACGTCGCGCGCGCCGGGCAGCCCCCGGCCGTGGTCGCCGAGGCCACCGCCCGCACCGGCGGCATCGACGTCCTGGTGAACAACGCCGGTCGCGTGCAGTTCGGCGCGCTGGAGGAGGTCAGCGACCGGGAGCTGCGGGACCTGTTCGACGTCAACGTCTTCGGGCCGGCCGAGCTCGTCCGCGCGGTGCTGCCGCAGATGCGGGAGCGGCGCAGCGGCACGATCGTGCAGATGTCGTCGATGGGCAGTTTCTTCATCTCGCCCGGGCTTTCCGCTTACACGGCCACGAAAGCCGCGCTGGAGGGGCTTTCCGTGACGCTCGCGCAGGAGGTCGCGCCGTTCGGCATCCGCGTCGTGGTGCTGCAGCCGGGCGGGCACCGGACGTCGGTGTTCTCCGCGGCCCGGCTCGGCACCGAGCAGCGGATTCCCGCGTACGAGGACGTCGTCGGGCCGAATCGGGAGTTCGTGACCGGGTTGCACGGGAAACAGGAGGGAGATCCGGAGCGGGCAGCGGAAATCGTGGTGGACGTGGCCGGGCTGGACCGTCCGCCGCTGCGGGTCCCGCTCGGGGTGGACGCGTTCGAGCGGATCACCGAGGCGCTCGAAGCGATCGACGGCAACATCCGGCAGTGGGAGGCCGTCGCGCGTAGTTCGCGGTTCGGCGCCGGGCGCGTTCCGCTGCCCGGCGCCTGAACCTTCAGCGTGCCGCGAGACTCGTCAGCACCTCCGGCAGGGGGTTGCGGTGCAGGACGCCGAGCCGCTGGGTCGCGCGGGTGAGGGCGACGTACAGGTCCGCGGCACCGCGCGGGCCGTCGGCGAGGATGCGGTCGGGGTCCACGACGAGGACAGCGTCGTACTCCAATCCCTTCGTTTCCGTGGGCAGCACCGCGCCCTTGATGCCCGCGGGTCCGATCACGACGCTGGTGCCTTCCCGACCGGCCTCTTCTTGCGCGAATTCCTCGATGGCGATGGGTAATTCGTCGTCCGTGACCTGCCTTGACCACGGCTTCGTCCCGGACGCGCGCACCGATTCCGGCGGTTCGACCCCCGGTGCGAACTCGGCGAGCAGAGCCCCCGCGACGGCCATGATTTCCGCCGGGGTGCGGTAGTTGACGGTGAGGGATCGGTAGAGCCAGCGGCCGGGCACGTACGGATCCAGCATTGCGCCCCACGACGTCGCGCCTGCCGCGGACCGGCGCTGGGCCAGGTCGCCGACCACGGTGAACGACCGCGCCGGGCACCGCCGCATCAGCACCCGCCAGTCCATTTCGGACAGTTCCTGGGCTTCGTCGACGACCACGTGCCGGTAGGTCCAGTCGCGGTCCGCGGCGGCACGTTCGGCGAGGTCACGGGTGTCGCGCTCGACGAAACGGCCGGCCAGGTCCTCGGCGTAGAGCAGGTGCTCCGGGGCGAGCATGACGTCCTCGTCCATTTCCTCGCGGTCGAGCTTGAGGATGTCCATCACGCCGGCGGCGTACTCCGCCTCGGCCTGTTGCTCTTCGGTGAATTTTCGTTTGGTCGTGTGGTCCGGTTTCGTGCCAAGCAGGTCGACGAGCTCGTCGAGGAGGGGGACGTCCGACACCGTCCACGCGTCGCCGTCGGTGCGCGCCAGGTTCGGGTCGGCGCCTGCTTTGGTGAGCTTTTCCGGGGAGGAATACAGCTGGGACAGCAGGGTTTCCGGGGTCAGGATGGGCCAGAGATCGTCGAGGGCTTTCGTGAAGACGGGGTCGGCGGCGAGCTCTTTGAGCAGGTCGGAGCGGAGGTCTTCCCAAGCCTCGCGGTCGTCGCGGGTGAGCCAGCCCTTGCCGATGCGGGCGATGGCGCGTTCGGTGAGCACGTACGTCACGATCTCGGTGAACACGGACCGGGCCTCGTTGTGCGGCAGGCCACTCGCGCGGGCCTCGTCGCGGGCCCACTCGGCGGTTTCGGCGTCGATGCGCACGGTGACGTCGCGCAGTCCGATGTGGACCGGTTCGGGTGGCAGCTGCTGCCGGTCCGAGATGGCCGCGGCGAGGACGTCGAGCATCTTCCGCGATCCCTTGAGCCGCGCGGCTTCCGGCCCGTCCTCGGCGGTGACGTGCATCCCCGGCACCAGGCCGCCCGGCGTGGTGAACACCACGTCGGACTCGCCGAGCGACGGCAGCACGCGATCGATGTGCCCGAGAAACGACGGATGCGGCCCGACGACGAGCACGCCATGCCGCTCCATCCGCTCGCGCTGGGTGTAGAGCAGGTAAGCGACCCGATGCAGCGCGACGACAGTCTTGCCGGTGCCCGGACCACCCTCGATCACGACGACGCCAGGGTGGTCGAGCCGGATGATCCGGTCCTGCTCGGCCTGAATCGTCGCGACGATGTCCCGCATCCCCTCGCCACGGGGGGCGTTGAGGGCGGCGAGGAGGGCGGTGTTTTCGGTTCTGGTGCTTTCGGTGGTGCTTGTTTCGGTGAAGTTTTCTCCGGTGGGGTTTGCTTCGGTGGAGGTTGGCCCGGTGGGGGTTGGGCCGGTGAAGTTTTCATCGGTGAACGAGGTGAGACTTCGCCCTTTCGTATGGAATTGCCGCCGCCGCTCCGTCCCTTCCGGTTGGGCCGCGGTGGCGGTGTAGAATGGGCGGGAGGCCGGTGCCCGCCAATCCAGCAATACCGGTGCGTAATCGTGGCCCTCGTCGAAAAGCCCGATCCGCCCGATGTAGGAACGCTCGCCGGAAAGGGCGTCGAGCCGCCCGAAACACAACCCGGAATCGGCGACGGACAGTCGTCGGGTCTCCTTGACCATCGCGCGAACCTCGACGTCCCGCTCGCCGGGAGTCTCGTCGTTCCGCTTGAGAGCAGCGTTGAACTGCCGTTCGGCGCGGTCCCGTTCGGCATCGAGCCGCCGATAGAGGTCGGCGACGTAGTGCTGTTCGGCGAGTAATTCCGCTTCGTACCCCTGAGTTGACACATGCCCCTCGCTGCTGTTATTCTTGTCCTAGATTCGGCGCGTACTTCTTTGTAGTTTGTGAAGACGTGTCGATTTTTTATTGTCCCAGTGGTGTCAAGTGCTGGTTTCTCTGCGGGTTTGGGTTTTTGGGGACTTGTCGGATCGGTCGGGTTGGGGTCGGCGGGACCGGCCGGATTCAGTTCGGAACCAATCGGGCCCTGGCCGAGGTCATCTGGTCAATCCGGAATCACCTGGCCCCAGCTCGACTCATGCGGCCGCGACCCCGATCTCGGCGACCGCACCTCCGCCTCGCGATACGCCGGACCACGGCGCCGGTGCCGATGGTCCAGCTGGCCCGACCGAGTTCGACTGGCTCGACCCAACCCGGCCACTGGTTAGGCCTGTCCGGCGGAGTTCGGCTTTCCGGCCCGATCGAGTTCAAACCGGTCTGGCTGAAACGCGATCAGCCCGGCCCGACCACTCACCCAAGCCGTCCTGCGCGGCCCTGCCCCATCCACTCAACCCCGCCCAGTCGGAATCAACCCGACCGGCTCGGCCTGACGTCGGCCGGGTGAGCCGGATCGGCGGTTCGACTCTCGCCAGGTTCGACGGGTCATCGTGACTTCCCATCACCTGCCTGTCACCTCGACTCGAGAGCTGCGGTGTCCCGCGAAGCTCTCACCGGCCCATGAGCCCCGATTTCTTGCGAGCTCGGCCGTTCGCGCCCATCTGTGCCGCCCGTGGTGTGCCCGGCCCGTCGCGCCCGCACATCGGCGCCGCGGGTCTCACGCGCTCACATTCTGGCGGGCTGCTCGATCGGCGGCGCCCGTTCCGACCGCGTCGTGGTGTCCGTTGGCGTCCGTGGGCAAGCGTGTGTTGTCGGCAAGATTCGCACTGTTCGACTCCCGCCTCGAATTTCGTTGCGAGTCGCGATTGTGCGGCATGGACCGGGGCTTGCGGCAAGCCCCGGGGTGCGCTATATCTTGAAAAGGGCGGGGAGATCATTTTTCATCACACACCGGATCCGGTGCCGATTGTTGCTGCGTGCTTGTTGTGTGCCGCAGGCGTTGTCGGCTTGACGCATACCCGTCGCAACTGGCAATTCGGCGTGGGTAAGCAGGTCCTCGCCGCGGAGGGCTGAGGGGGTTACCGGCTTGGGTGGTCCGCTGCTGTCGCCAGCTGGGCCAATGCGGCGCACTTCTCCGCGAAATGCCGGACCACATCCCTGCCGATGATCTGCACCATGACCATGCGCAGGGGGCCGGTCAGGGTGACGTGCTGGGTCAGCGCGGTGGCGCCGTCGGGCGCCGGGACGAGGGCGAAACCCAGATCCATGTGTCCCAGCGGGACGGGCTGGCGCAGGCCGATCTCGAGACCCGGGGTCCAGGTCGTGACGGTGAAGCCGTCGGCGATGCGCGCATGTACTCCGCCTCGGACGCGGCCGCTCGGGTGGAAGAAGCCGGCTGAGCCGGCGGCTGGTGGTGCGTGGAGTTCGACGCGCGCGAGGTCGGGGTCCCAGCGCGGCCAGGCTTCGACGTCGGCGAGTACGTCCCACAGCGCGGCCGGGGTGACGGGCAGGGTGCGGGTCGAGATTCTGTCCCAGGTCATCCCCCGAAGATATACGGAACTGACAGTCTCGTAAACTGTGATCCATGACGGGCAACCGGCGCGGGCGGCCGCGCGAACAGGGCATCGACGCGGCCGTGCGGACGGCGGTGAACGCGCTGCTGGAGGAGGTCGGTTACCAGCGGTGCACGGTCGATGCGATCGCCGCGCGGGCCGGGGTCGGCAAGGCTGCGCTCTACCGCCGCTGGAAGTCGAAAGCGGAGCTCGTGTTCGCGGCGGTCGTGCACGACGATGCGCTCCCGCCGCCCCCGGACACCGGCACGTTGCGCGGCGACGTCGCCGGGGTGATCGCCGACATCCAGTCCTCTTTGGACAATCCGCAGGCACGCAACGCCCTACCCGGGCTCCTGGCCGACATTCAGGCCGACAACGCCCTGAACCCCCGCCGCGGCGAGCTGTTCCTGGTGCGGGAACGGGCGTATCTCGTGGAGGTGTTCGACCGCGCGATCGCCCGCGGCGAGCTGGACCGGCACCCGGATCTGGTTGCCGTGCATGCGATTCTGCTCGGTGCGGTCTTCGCCTGGCTGTACCTGCTGCGCGAACCGGTTCCCCCGAACGGGCTTGCTGACGCGCTCGCTTTGCCGGTGCTTGCTGGTATGATCGAATCAGGGACCGCAAGCACATAACCGTACTTCCCTTGTTGTGCTTGACGTGCACGGAGCTGCCGTCGAGCGGGCGTCAGCTGCCGATCACGAGGTGGAATCCTTCGCGCACGGCGTCCTGGCGGTCCATCCAGATCACGCCGCGATTGGCGTTGCCGGCGTGGAATCCGTAGCGCTGTGTCCTGGGCACGCCGGTGAAGGTGAACGTGTACTCCGCGGATCCGGCCGACGCCGAGGAGTTGCGGCGCAACGTCGTCACGGCAATGGTGCGGCCGGTTTCGTCGACGAGGGTGGCCTGCGTGCCCTCGTGGAAGTCGCCGTACCCGGAGCAGTAGCTGAGGCAGTGCACGGTTTGGGTGCCGGAAATGGTGAAGGAGGTGGTCATCGCATCGACGATTGCGGCCCAGGAGGCTCGCTGCTCGACACTGCGGTCCGGCCGGTCGCGGCTCAGAAAGGCGACCCCGGCGGCGGCTCCACCTACGACGACCGCGGCAATGACAACGGCAATGGCAATGCTCGCGGCAGTTCGGGTGATCATGGTCTCTCCTCGGGGATTTCAGCGGCGGGGTGGCTTGGCGGCGGATGGTTTGGTGGTGACTCGGCGGTTGGTTGGTTGATTGGTTGGGCAGCAGTCAGCACGCCGGGGTGGCTGACTCGGCCGCGGTGAGCTCAGTGGCAACTGGATCAGCGGCGGCCAACTCGGCGGTCGCTGGATCAGTGGCGGCCAGTTCGGCGGCAGCTTGCCCAGCTACCGCTCCGTCAGTGGCAGCCAACTCACCTGCGGCCGGTCGGGCAGCCACCTTGTCGGCAGCCACCGGCCATCGTTGACTCACCGGCCGACCCCGAGCATCGCTGACTCACTGGCCGCTCACCCGACCATCGCTGACTCACCGGTAGCCACCGGCCATCGCTGACTCACCGGCCGACCCGGCCATCGCTGACTCATCGGCAGCTGACGTCCGTGATCGTGGCGGTCACCTTGGTCTTCGAGCTCCGGGTGCTGAGCGAGGTGCGATCCACCCGCAAACCGGTGCCGCCCGTGCCGTACGCCGTTTCGATGAGTTCGCCTGATTCGTCGCCGGTGATGGTGTACGTGATGTCGCACGTGAAGGTGCTCAGGGTGCGGCTGCCCTGGTACGTGAACGACGGCTCCACCACCACGTTGCAGCCCGCGGAACCGAAGCACTGCTTCGACATCACCTTGAGGTCCATCGTGAAATCCGCGGCGGTCGGCGGGGGAGTGGAGGTGTACGTCGGCGGGGTTGCGGTGGTGGTGAACATGCTGTGGTACGGCGCTGCGGCCGGTTGCGGGTCGGGCTGGCGGGTCAGGACCACCGCCAGGACGCCGCCCAGTGTCAGGATTCCGGCGGCCAGTGCGGTGGGCAGCAGCCAGCTCCGGTGTTGGCGGGGAATGGGGATCGGGGTGGTGGGGAGATCGTCCGGCACGGGTGGAGTGGTCATCTGGGGTGCTCTTTCGAGGAGAAGGCAGTCCCCACTACTCGCAGTTTCGGTGGGTGCCGTTACAACGCGTCACGAATCGGCGGACTCGGTGGCGTCGGTCGAAATTCACCGGCGGGGCCGCGGCGACGGGCGGCGCGGCGGCAGTTCTTCGGCGAGGATTGTGTTCAGCCGGGTGTTTGCGGTGCCGAATGCGCGGTACGCGGCACGTAGCAGAACGGCCCCACCGACCGCGACCACCGCCGCGAGGGATGCGACCGCGCCGTGTGCGACCAGGAGATCGCGGTAGTGCCGGGCGAGATACCCCAGCGCAAGCCCGACGACGAGCGCATCGAGGAGCGCAAGCGGGACACGTGGTGGGGTGGCCATGCCTGCTCTCCTCGCGGGCGCCTACCCTGCAAATCTAGCTGCCCGCGACCTTCCCGCGGCGCAGGTAGACCTGATCGGCCTACGGCATCGGACCAGGTGGAGCACTGTGATAGGTTGAATCGAACTGGGGATGATGTGCGTATGCGAACGCGCACCCTGGGGCCGGTAGCTCAGTTGGTTAGAGCAGAGGACTCATAATCCTTTGGCCGTCGGTTCGAGCCCGACCCGGCCCACCATGTGGTCTTGCACAGGCTGCTGACCAGGGAAAATGCGCCAATAGATGATCTTGGAGTGCGTCTCGTCGAAAGTGCCCGAGTGGAGCACAGCGCTTGGAACCCAAGGGATCTTCGGAGTACGACTGATTCCATGACCGCCGTGGAGTCGCCCGTAGAGGCGCTGGAGCCCGATGACCTTAGGGAGCTGGTTTCGGACTGGAGAACGCATCTGAGGGCCAAGAATCGCGCCGATTCCACGATTGACGCCTACCTCGAGAGCGTGGCCATGCTCTGCGATTACCTCGAGGATGAAAACGTTTCGATGGTGGCCACCGACGTCGGGCGCAGGGAACTCGAACGCTATTTCGAATATCTCCGGCAACGGCCGAATTTCCGCACCGGTGCGTCGCTCTCGCACAACTACATCGCCAAGCAGTATCGGCACTTGCAGCAGCTCTATCGATGGCTCGATGACGTGGAAGAAATCATCGAACTGTCCCCGTTCTACAAGATGGAGGTTCCCCAAGTCCCGGACAACCCGCCGACGGTGCTGCGGGAGCCCGAGCTGAAAGCGCTGCTGGCGACCACAAGAGGGAAGGGATTTGTCGAACTCCGGGACCGAGCGATCATGCTGGTGTTGACCGATTGCGGGGTCCGCATCGGAGAGCTGGCACCGTTGTGTGTCGCCAACCCGGTCGAACGTGAGCGCGGCAGTTTCGACTTCGACGTTGATGTCATTCGGGTTCTGGGAAAGGGCCGTCGTGCGCGCGATGTGCCTTTCAACCCGGCGACGGGGGAGGCGTTCAGACGCTACTTCCGTTCCCGCGCGCGTCATCCGTATGGCAAGCGCACCACTGCGGCTTGGCTCGGCCGCTATGGTGCGCTGAACGAATGGGGCATCAGGTCAATGCTTGATCGTCGAGCGGAGCAGGCAGGCATCGGGCCGGTGTTCCCGCACCTCTTCCGGCATACGTGGGCGCACCGGTGCAAGCTGGCGGGGATGAGCGACGAAGCGATGATGCGGATCGCCGGCTGGCGAAGTCGGCAGATGCTTGAACGCTACGGGGCCTCAGCGGCGGATGAACGCGCGCAGGCGGCGCATCGGAAGCTGAACCTCATCGAGGCGCTGCTCTAGTCTGCGATGTCTTGCTGGGTGCGATGGTGGCGCCCGCGCGCTCGGGAACTGCGGTAGGCGAGCCTTTGGAAGTACGCGCACTTGGCCGCTTCTGCTTGTTTCCGCCGCGTTGCTTCGTCCAAGATGCCTTCCGGGTCGACCTGCCTCTCGAAGCGGTCCAGCGCGGCTCTGCGTGCCGGCTCGGTCCGAGCCGCTCGATCGGTCGTGCGTGACCAGGACACATGGGCGGCTGCCCGGGCGCGCATCGATCGCTGCACGGGCGTAAGACCTCGCTCATGCTTGTCATGGTTTTCCATACGGTCCTCCAGCGTCGGCGGGCGTGGCGGGGAGGACGTTCGTCGAACCTGACGTTCGATCGGTTCAGATTCGGCTGAGCGTGCGGGCTGCGCGACCCGAAACCGAATCGGGTTGCTTGGCGGCTGGATAAGTCGTCATCACGAGGTGCTGGATTTCTGCTGGATGGCAGTCAGGGCACCGTTTGACGTTGCCGTTCTCGTCGGTGGTGGAGCGGGTGGCGATGGGGTCGCCGGGGCGTGCGTCGCAGCCGCCGCAGGGAGGTGGGATGTGCGTCGGTGCGCGGGGCGCGGGCGGGCGTTGGTTCATGGATGGTTGAGGGATGTTTCGGGGGCAGTGGTTGCCCCTCGTTGGGGTGTTGTTTGCCGCCCGTGGGGTGGTGTTGTGCCCCTCGTGCTGGTCGGCGGTCGGCACGGTTTGCCCCTGGTTGGGGGTGGTGGTTGTCATGGTGAGGTCGTAGCCGTTGGGGCGGCGGTCGGCTCGGTGGACGTGGGCGGCGACGATGCGGGGGTCGGCGGGGGTGATGAGGCCGAGTTGTTGGAGGTGGCGCAGGGCGTAGCGGACGGATCGTTCGGTGAGGCGGGTGTAGGCGGTGAGGGTGGCGAGGGAGGGGAAGGCGTTGTGGCCGTCGGGGTCGGCGTGGTTGGCCAGTCCGATGAGGACGACGGCGAGGCTGGATGCGTCGCGGCGGTGGTGGGGGATGTGGGCGTGTTTGAGTGCCCAGTTGATGGCTTCGATGCTCATGGGGGTGGCCTGCTTGCGGTCGCGGATTGCGTTGGGGGGTCAGGCTGTTCGGGTGCGCCAGGGTGCGTGCAGCGGTGGCGCTGGGAGTGTCGTGGGGATGTGGTCGATGCGGAGGATGGCGGTGGTCCAGGTCATGCCGATTCCGATGCCGATGAGGGCGATGTGGTCGCCGGGGTGGACGGCGTGGTGGGTGAGGCCGACGATCTGGTCGTTGGGTCCGAGGTGGCCCCAGTGGTTTCCGGCGTCGTGGAGGGTGCGTTCGGCGGGGATGTTGAGTGGCCGGAGGCAGTGGGTGTCGAGGAGTTGCCTGCCGTAGTGGGGGAGTAGTACCCACGCCAACTGGTCGGGGGTGAGGTCGGCGTCGGCGAGGGCGTTTTTCGTGGCGGTGCGGATGCCGTGGGTGTTGCGGGTGTTGATGGAGTGGGTGCCGACGGTGGCGAGGTATTGGTGTTTTCGTTCGCGGATGCGTTCGGGGCCGGGTTCGGTGGTGCCGGCGGGGAGGAAGCGGTGGTGGCCGCGGTGGAGTTGTTCGAGGGTGGGGTCGGTGTAGGAGGCGGTGGCGAGGATGCGGGCGAGTCCGGGGGTGCGGCCGAGGATGAGGGCGGATCCGCCGTCGCCGTAGGCGATCCCGTGGTCGGCGGTGAGGTGGTCGAAGGCGGGTGGGCCGAAGACTTCGCCGCCGGTGAGCAGGATGTGGTCGAGGTCGGTGCTGCCGGCGAGGATGCGTCCGGCGAGGTCGATGCCGGCGATGAGGGAGTTGGACATGGCGTTGAGTTCGGCGGTGAGACCGGGTCCGGCGGGCAGCCCGAGGCGGGTGCGGATGTAGGTGGCGCGGGACCAGAAGTCGATGCCGCGGCTGCCGCGCCAGATGGCGCTGTGGAGGTGTAGTTCCGGGACGGGCAGGGGTCCGTGGGTGATCTGGGCGAGGGTGGAGAGTGCGGCGTGGCCTGCGCGGACGGCGAGGTCCATGCCGGTGGTGCGGTGGGCGATGGAGATGGATTGCTGACCGGTGGGGTGTTTCGGATCGACGGGGACGAGGTCGCCGAGGGCGGCGCCGATGCCGCGCAGGTGCAGGGATGGCCAGCGCATCAGGCTTGTCCTTCGCTGCGGTCTTGGGTGTGGAGGTCGGTTTCGATGGCGGCGATCGAGGTGTAGTAGGTGCGGAGTTGGCGGAGGGTGATGCCTGCTTGTGCGGCGATGTCGTTGAGCGCGACTGGTGGTGCCGAGGGTGGGGATTGGGCCGTGAGTAGTTCGCGGGCGGCGCGCAGGATGTGGGTGCGCACAGGTATCCTCCCAGGCTTTCGCGAGGTGTCGGGTCAGCGGGGAGGGCGGGTAGCTGGCGTGGGTGGGTTCAGCGGCGTCGGCGGGCGGTGCTGGCTCGGCGTTGGGTGATGCGCTCGAGGTGTTCGGCGCGGAGGGCGACTGCGCGGTCTGCGACGAGCCCGGCGTGGTCGGGTGCGGGGAGTGTGCCGCTGTCGATGCTGGGGTCGGTGGTGACGATTAGCAGCAGGACGGCGGCGTTGAGGCTGAGGTTGACCACGGCGTAGGGGACGTCGGCAGGGACGTAGACGAGATCGCCGGGTTCGGGCAGGGCGGGGACCATCGTGGGGCCGGAGAGGACGGCGGGGTAGCCGCTGAGCGCGATGAGCGCAGTTTCTGCGGTGCGGTGTCGCTGGGGCGGCAGGACACGGCCGCCGGGGAGGAGCGCGCGGACTGCGGAGATGCCGCGGACGGGGATGGTCGGGGCATAGAGGATGTGGGTGGCGAGAGCGCCGTCGGGTAGGGGGCGGGTTTCGGCGCCGCGGGGGCGGCAGTGCACGGCGAACCTGGGTGTGTTCATGCGGTCCGCTCCGTCTTGCGGTGGTGGGCGAACCGGCGGTGCGGTGCGGCCGCGAGGGTGCGGGCGAGTGCGGCGTTGGATTCGGTGTCGGCGGGGGTGCGGCGGCCGTGTCCGCAGGCTGCGGCGACGGCGGTGACGGGACGGTCGAGGGCGTTCTCGGCCAGCTCGAGCGCGCGGGCGGATTCGGGTCGGTGGTGCTCGTCGACGAGTCCGGCGATGACTTGGACGTCGTCGGGGAGGTGGGTGAGGGGTCGGTAGTAGGCGGCGCCGGCGGCTGGTGCGGTGGTGCCGGTGCACATCGGGATGTGGACCGGGGGCATGGGCAGTCCGATCCGGGCCAGCTGCCGGTGGACGGCGCGGATGATGCGGACCGCAGGGGCGAGGGTGGGTGGGATGACGAGGGGTTCGTGGTTGAGGTCGCCGTGGCACAGGTGCAGGATCCACGCCGTCTCGGCGGGGCTGGCGCGGATGAGGCGGGTGATCTGGTGGGCGAGGAGCCGGGCGGCGGCGGGTTGCAGGGGTCTGGGGATGCGGTCGAGGAGGGTGAGGGTGGCGGGGGTTTCGAGCTGGAAGACGATCTCGTCGTGCCAGCGGTGGTGGATTTCGGTGATGTCGTGCAGCAGTGCTTCGCGCAGGACGTTCAGGTGGGCGAGGGTGCGCAGTGGGGTGCCGAAGCAGATGTAGGCCAGGTCGAGGGTGCCGGGGATGGAGACTTGTGCAGGGGGCAGTTCGCGGGGGCTGGTGAGGGTGCGGCGGGCGGCGATCACGGTCGTGGTGTGGACGGTGCGGCGCAGGGATACGTCTTCGGGGGCGAGGCGGTGTCCGGGGGTGATGCGGTAGCGGGGGTAGGTGTCGTAGCTGCTGGCGTCGCCGGTGCGGACGGGTTGGAGGGCATCGACGTGGTCGAGGACGTAGAGCCAGTCGACGATCCAGCGTGGGTCGGCGTCGCAGGGCAGGGATGTCAGCTCGTGATCGAGGGTGTGGTCGAGGATCCATTGCATGCCTGCCTGCGGGGTGGGTGCGAGGTGCGGTGGCAGGGAGCCGGATCGCGCGCGGGTGCTCGGTGTCGGTGGTGTGGGTGTCGGGTTGTGTGGCGGTCATGAGGGTCCTCCCGAAGGTGTGCGGTGACGGGGAGGGCGTCACGTCGGATGGGGTGCTCGTGGTCCGCGCGCGGGCCACGAGCACCTGGGTCAGCCGGTCACGGGTAGGTGGCCGGGGCGTGGGGTGGGTGCGGGTGCGGGTTGGTATCCGGGGTGTCGTGGTTCGTGGCCGCGGTCCGCGGGGTGCCCGCTGGGGCCGGGTTGTTCCGGCGGGGCTGGCCGGTGGCCGGGCTGGGTGGGGGTGCTGGTGGGGCCGGGGTGGGTGCTGGGCGGCGGTTCGGTGGGTGGGGTGCCGGTGCCGCAGGACACGGTCGCGACCGACACTGTGATCGCCGGCCCGCCGGGGGTTTTCACCGTGATGGTGGCGGCGGTGGCTTTCGGTCCGCCGGAGGCGCCGGGGGTGACGGTGAGGTTGCCGGTGGAGTGTTTCGGCGCCTTGACGGTGGTGACGCCGTTGCGGCAGGTCGCGGAGAAGGGGCCGACGCTGGTTCCGCCGACTCGGACACTCGCAACGGTGGATTCGGCGATTCCCGCGCCGGCGCGCAGGTTGATGCCGCTGGCGACCACGGCGCCGCTGGGCGACGATGCGGATCCGCCACCGGTTGTGATCGCGCCGCTGCTGGAGACGGCGGGTGCTGGGCCGAAATGCTCGCCGCCGCTGACCGAGATGCCGGATGCGCTGGAGCCGGAATCGGCGGCGAGTGCGACGGGTTTCGGTGCCAGGGACGCGATTCCGGCGGCAGTACCGATCACGAGAGCACCGACGCTGGTGAGGGCGAGCCGGACGGTCCGTGTGTGGGCGGGTGTGGACATGGGTCTCCCTTGGTGGTGTGTTCAGTGGATGAGGACCGGGGTGCCGAGGGGTACGTCGGTGGCCAGGCGGTGCAGGGCATCGGCGGGAACGCGGATACAGCCGTCGCTGGAGCGAGTACCGAAGACGCTGGCGTCGGGCCAGGTGTGGATGCCGGTGGTGCCGGGTCCGCCGCCGAAGGTGTCGTGGCTGGTCGAGTGGATCCCGAGGGGCAGGATCACCGGGCTGTAGGTCTGCTTCGGGTCAGTGAGAGACGCCAGCACGAACGTGCGCCCGGCCGGTGTCGGTGCGGATGCCTTGCCGACTCCGATGGTCCAGGCGGCGAGTGTGGTGTGGTCGCGGATCAGGGCGAGGCGGAACGCCGCGCGGTCGATGTCGATGCGCACCGGGGTCCGTGCGGTGGCCAGTGAATCGTCTTGTGTGGACAGCCAGCCGGTGGAGCTGTTGGGGCGGGAGGGAAGCAGGACTTGCACCCATCCGTCCTCGCGCGCGACGACGGGTACCCACGTGTCGGAGGTGATTTCCCGGATCGGCAGTATCGCGAACGCCGCGGCACCGGGTGCCCGGTAGATCGGGACCGGTCGCTGTGGATGGACCACGGTTCCGTCCGGGGCGTCGGAGGTGTTTACGTCTGCGGGTGCGTCGGGGATGGTGCTGTAGGTCGTGGCCTGGGGGAGTTGCTCGAGGTGGGTGACGGGTTGCGGCACGACGACGGTGTTCGTGGTCGATGGGGGAGCGTTGTCCGGGACCGTGGGGTGGTCGGCAATGTTGTTCACTGCCAGGCCGACCGCGAATCCGCCGACGACGAACAGCACACCGTACGGCCAGGTTCTGCGTCGAATTGAGAGCACGGGAATCGGTCTCCGGTCTGGGAAAGGTGGGTGGTGCGGGCCAGCCCCCTGGCCGGGCCCGCACCACCGGTTCACTTCGCGGCGAGCGCTGCGACGAAGCCGGGGTCGGGGGTGCCGACGCCGGTGACGTTGTCCCAGCCCGGTCCGCTTTGCAGCGTCTGCGGGCGGGCGTCGAAGTCGATCAGGTAGTCGCCCTGTTTGCCCGGCACCGCCACCCCGGACAGCCCGTGCATCGCCGGCGTGAACACCCCGGCCTTGACGGGGGTGACGTCCTTGATTCCGTTGCGCAGCCCATAGATCGCGGGTGTCAGAAGTCCTCCGCGGGAGCCTCGGGTCTGCTGGGCGTCGGCGGACAATCCGGCCAGGATCGGTGCGGCCAGGGAGGTGCCGCCGAAGGAGTAGAGATCGAACTGTCCCTTGACCGTCTGTCCCACCAGGAATCCGGTGTAGGAGTCGGCGAGGGCTGCGATGTCGGGCACCGCGCGGTGCCCGTGGCTGGCTGCGGTGGGCACGACCCCGTTCTGCCAGTCCGGCGTGCCGTAGAGGGCGGAGGTGCCGCCCCCGGCGCCGCCGGCGAACGGGCCGTCGGCGTCCTGCTGCGGAGTCCAGCGGCCGCCGGTCAGGGTGTTGCCGCTGTTTTCCCAGCCGGTGACCACGACCGGCGTGTTCTGCTGATCGAGCCCGACACTGGTGCCACCGACCGCAGTCACCCACGGGCTGGACGCCGGGAAACTCACCGTCGCGGTACCGGTGACTCCGGCGTTGGTGCCGGCGTCGCCGGAGGACACCATGAGCGACTGGCCCTGGATCGCGGCCTGCAGCGCGATCGAGTTGAACTGGTCCCGCACCGCGGGCGGCAGGCTCCGCTCCCCGTCGGCGTTGCCCCAGGAGAACGACAGCACGTCCGCGGTGTTCTCGGTCACGGCTTGGGTGACCGCGTCGTACAGCCCGCCGAGGCAGGACTTCGCGGCGTAGTAGCGGATCTTCGCGTCCGGCGCGATCGTGTGTGATGCCTGAACGTCCAGGGTTTGCTCGCCGGTCCAGGAGTCCGGGTTGCATTGCTGCTGATCGGTGAATCCGCCCGGCGGCAGGACCGCGGAGTACTGCCCGGCCTTGAGCGGCGGGACGCCGAGCTGGGTGGCGGCGCGGTTGGTGTCGTCGGCGACGGTGGCGAAGTTGTAGGCGCCGACGATGCCGATGGTGGTGCCGGACCCCTGCTCGCCCGAGCCGAGCCCGTACATGGCGCGCAGCGAGGTGCCGGTGTAGCCGCACAACGCGTTCGACTGCGCTCCGGCCGGGTATTTCTGGGGGACGTCGGTGTTGTTCTTTTCGCCCCACCAGCGAGCACACTGCTGCTCGGCGCTGGTGGCGTTGGGGGTGGTGTGCTGTGGCCGGATCGTGGCGCCGCTGTCGTCCAGTCCGATGACCGCGCTGACAATGCCGTGCAGGGAGCGGGGAATCGTGATCGGCGTCTCGGGTGCGGTGAGCGTGTGCGTGCGACCGCTGACGGTGCTGCGATAGGAGGCGAGATGCGTCCCGAAGGCGCGTTCGAGGTCACCGGTGGTGGCCGACACGTCGAGGAGGAGCCGGTTCGCGCTGACGCCGGTCACCGTCAACCCGGTGTGTGCCAGCCAGTTCCGTACCTGGCGAACGGCATCGTCGGTTGGGCCGAACCGGTCGGTGAACTGCGCAGCGGTCAGGAAATGGCCACGGTCGGCATTGCCGGGCGTGGACACGGCTGCGGCCAGCCGCTCGGCACCGTGGACGTCGCGCAAGGACAAGGCAACCTGGACGTGACGTACCGCGGACGCATCGGCCGTGCCGACCTTCGCCGATGGCGTGGCCCAGGCCGGGGTGCTGCCGGCGACGACACTCCGGTCGTTCGTTCCCTCCGCGGGACCGGCGGCGATCGCCGGTGCGACAGCTGCGGAGGTGAACGCCAGCGCCGCGGCCAAAGCCGCGGCGGGCGGTGAGAAGCGCATGGGTATCCTTACGGTCGATTTCTGGGCAGGGCAAACAGCGCCGGTTAATGGGCGCAGGAAATGGGAATGGTTCGCCGGTTGCACGGCGGAGAATGGATCGTCCACTCAGGACATACGCGGGCACGAGGACCGTTGCGGCGGAACATGAAGTGCGCGGTCCGTTGTGGGCGGTGCTCGCGTGCGGCGAGGCGAGTGGCTGCGCTCTCTCGTATCGCCCGGATAATTTTGTGGTGGCTCGACGGCGCACTGCGGACACCACGGATCAGCCGGAAACGGGCAGTCCGTCGGGGTGCGGGCATGCGTCATCGGCCCGACGTCAGTCGGCACGACAACTCCTGGGTCGGCGGCTGCCGGGCCTGACGTGTCGCACCCTCCCTGATACGACGGCCGCGGCGGCCAACTGGCAGTAAACCTACCGAGCGACCGTCAAATGTCAACAGGTGAAGTCAAAATGACTTGGGGTGGTGGTCAGTCGTGCTCGGTGGAGGCCTTCTGGTCCTGGGAGATGGCCGACAGGATCTCGATGAGGGCTTGCTTGTGGGCGCGGGTGGAGCGGTCGAGGGCGGGGCCGATTTCCCGTGCCTGGACGCTTTCCAGGCCGATGTCGTTCATCAGCTCCAGGATGCGCCAGTCGGAGGCTGCGAGTTTCGTGTCGGTGTCCAGGGTGCCGGCAAGGTGCTCGGCGGGGGTGGCGGGGTCGAGCACGCGCGCGTCGATGCGCCAGAAGTCGGCGAACCCGTTCACGATGGATGCGCGGGGCATCGGGCGGATGCCGGCTCCGATGTTGTTGATCTGCTGGCGGCTGATCGTGATGCCGCGCTGATCGAGCAGCCAGGTGGCTACCGCTTGGGCCGAGGCTCGTCGTTGCCGCAGTGCCGATCCGCTGGCCGCGATGACGTCGGGGTCGGTCACGACGGCGCCGTCTTTGCGGTAGTGGACGCGCGATTCCTCGGCCAGCAGGTGTTTCAGGCGTCCGGCGAAGGTGTCGAAGGACAGCAGTTTCCGGTGCAGTTCGGCCTGCTGTGCGGGGGATCGCCGGGGGATCGGCGAGTCGGACGGCGCGGGTGCGTCGTCGCGCTGCTCGGTCATGGATCCCCTCCGTCGTGCTTGACAAGCTCTGGTGCGCCGATACTCTGGCTTCTGTCGTGACAACAGAGCGCGACAAATATCCCATGATCAGCCCTCCTTGACAACAGCTGAATGCGTCATGCCCTCGAACGGGGGTGTGACGTGGTCAGACGGGAGGCGCGGCATGGTGATCTCGTCCAGCGCGACCGGTCCACGGCTCGCCGGGGCCAGCGCGGCTGGGGCGCGGGACGCATCGCTGTCGGCCCGGTTCGGGCTGGTGGTCCCGGTCGCAGGCGCGTCCGGTGGCGCGGGGGCCAGCGTGGTTGCTGCCGCGGTCTCGGATGTGCTGCAGCTGGCCGGGTATTCGGTGTTGCTGGCCGACACGGCGCACCCGGTGCGGTCCGGGCTCGGGAAGGCTGCGCGGGTGGACGGCCCGGTCGTCCGGGTGCCGGCACCGACCGGCCGGGTGCGGTTTTCCTGGCGGGCGCAGGCGCTGCTCGGGCGGGTGGAGGATGGCGGGGCGGCTCGGTCGGTGGCGCCGTCGTCGTGGTGGCTGCCGGGTGACCGGCGGGTGCAGGCCACGGTGGTGGACCTGGCGGGCGATGCGTGGGAATTGGCGGCGGATGTGCGGCTGGGCGCCGGTCGGTGGCTGACGCTGGCGGCGTGTCCGCTGCTGGTGGTGCGTCCGACGATGCCCGGGCTGGTGCAGGCAGAGCAGGTGCTGGCGCGGCTGGAGCCATGGGTGCTGACCCGCGTGATCCCGCCCATATCGCACCTGGTGGTGGCGGGTGCGCGGCGGTGGCCGCCCCGGGTCGCGGCCGCGGCCGGGCGCCGGACTGCATCCATGCTGGAGCACGCGATCTTCGTGCCGCACGATCCCGGCATTGCCACGACCGGGGTCACCGCCGACGTCACGCCTGAGAAGATCCGCGCCGCCTTCGCGCCGTTGCTGGAGCGCTGGCGCGCGGCAGCCGGGCCGCCACCGCGGCCAGGCAGTACGACATCCGCGTAGTTCCGCTGGAAGCCCTCCCTCTTCGGTGTCCCGGCTGTGCCCGGGGCGTGAGCAGGGAGTTGCGATGCTCAGCCACCTCGTCTGGGGATGGACGATCCACCTTGCCGACCTTCCGAACCCCGAGCCGACCCAGCCGCCGGGGGCGGACCAGATCCTGGGTCTGGTCGGCAATGTGAAATGGGCGGCCGGGATCGCGTTGCTGATCGGGTTTTTCATGGGCCTGGTGGTGTGGGCGGGCGGCCGCTGGGTCGATCACCACCGCGCGGGCAAGATCGGGCTGGTCATGATGCTGTGCGCGGTCGGCGGCGCCCTGCTGTACGGCATCGGCTGGACGGTCATCAACGGCTTCGCGGGGTCGGCGAAATGACCCGCGACCCCGACCACCGTGCCAGCAGCCGCGCCCGCGTGCGGCTGCTGATCGCGGTCCTCGCGAGCCTGGCCGCCGTCGCCGCGCTGGTCGTCGTCGCGCACCATCGCACGACGCCACCCGGCACTCCTTCACCGCCGCTGCCGCCCTCCGCTGCTGTCGGCACCGGCCGGCCGCCCGGCGATGCCGCGACCACGCTCGCCACCCGCCCGATGACCTGGCTCCCAGCCCAGGCCGCGCAACCCCATTCGCAGACCACCCGCACCGCCGGGCCGTCGATCACGCTGCCCGCGCCGTCGCTGCGGGAGGGCCGCTGGATCCCGGACGGCTTCCCCGCAACCCCGGAAGGCGCGCTGGCGCAACTGGTCGCGTTCAACCAGGCCGGAGTGTCCGGTGGCGACCCGGACACCTACGACCGCGCCTATGCCGTGCTGGCGCTGCCGGGTGCGCCACCGGTGGCCGAGGCGGGATTACATGTGCTGCTGCGCGAGTTCCGCGCCGCCGCGCACCTGGACCCGGGCGAGATGGCCGAGGGGCTGGTGGTGCGGTACGAGATCACCCACGGCCTGATCAAGGGCAGCGCCGAGGACGGCCGGTATGTGGTGGCGTGCACGCTCGGGCAGTTCACCGCGGACTATCACGGCTACGGCACCAGTGTCGGTGTCGGGGATTGCCAGGCGCTGCGCTGGACCGGCGCGGGCTGGCGGATCAGTCCCGGCGCGCGCGCCGCGTACGCGGCCTCGGCGTGGCCGGGCACCAGCGAGGCGGTCGACGCCGGGTACCGGGCACTGGACGGTGCCCGGTGAACCCGCTGGATTGGCTCGGCCAGATCGGGCAGCTGGGCAAGCTGGCCGGTGACGCGGCGGGCAAGGGCCTGGCGGTGATCGCCGGGAACGTGTTCGACACCATCATGTTCGGGATCTGGGGTTCCGGGCTGCTCGCGCTCCGGCTCGTCCTGGAGGGCATCGACGAGTTCTCGCGGTTCACGGTGTCCACCACGGACGGTCCGACCGGGGTGATGTGGCCGTTGATGCTGTGGATCAGCGGTGTTCTTGCGCTGGGACTGTTCTTCTGGCAGATCCTGTGGGCGGTATTGCGCGGCGGCAAGGGCTTCGCCAGGTTGCTGCTGGGGCCGATGCAGTATTGCGTGGCGCTGGCGGCGTCGGTCGGGATCGTTGCCGCGTTGCTCGCTGCGGCCGACGGGCTTACGACCGTGCTGCTGGGCTATGGGCTGCACAGCGACCGGTTCGCCGACGCCATGCACGCGCTCAACTTCCCGGACGCGGTGTCGAAGACGTTGACCGCGATCGTGCTCGGCGCGGCCGCGATCTTCGGCGTTTTCCCGGCCGGGTTCGGGATGGCGTTCGAGATGATCCTGCGCCAGGCGGGGATTTACGTGATCGTCGCGACGATCCCGATCCTGGCTGCCGGGTTGCTGGCCAACACCACCTCGCGCTGGTTCTGGAAAGGCGTCCGGGCGGTGCTGGCGCTCATCTTTCTCAAACCGGCGATCGCGCTGGTGATCGTCATCGGCGTGTCGACGATGGCCGGGCGGCAGGGCTTGTTCGGGCTGCTGTCCGGGGTGGTGACGTTGCTGCTCGCGTTGTTCGTTCCGCTGGTGCTGTTCAAGCTGTTCGCGTTCATCGACCCGAACGCCGGGGGCGCGCTGCGCGGGCAGCTCTCGGAGCTCGGCGCCGACAGCTATGGCCCGGACAGCCTGCCCGGCCGCCAATACACGAGCGCGTTCGACAAGGCGAAAAAAGCATGGCAGGACTGGAAATCCCGCGACGACGACGAGGACGGCGGCGACACCCAGGAACACGCCAACACCGAACGCTTCGACACCGCCGACCTCGACCCCGACCCCGAGCCCAGCGAGGACCAGGCCCGCGACGACGACCAGTCCGCGCAGGACGCCGAGGACCCGGGCCAGAGCGACGAGGAGCCCCTGGAGGCGGAGTTCGAGGACCTCGCGCCGGACGACGAGGTCGTTCCGCCGGAAGCAGAGGCGGTGGCCGACCCGGTCGCCGCCGTGGCATCCGACGACGACTCGCCAGACGACGATGATGACGATGACGAGGTCCCGCCCGGGACGGAGGTGGTCCCGTGAGCGGGCCTCGCGTGTATACCGGTCTCGGGCAGCGTGAGCATGCCGGGTGGCTGCTGGGTGTGCGGCCCGGGCAGGCCGTGACCTGTGTGGTGCTGGCGCTGCCGGTCGTGCTGCCGCTGGCCCGAGGCGACCTCCGTGGCGCGCTGGTCGCCGCTGTGGTCGCGGTGCCGTTGATCGGTTTGGTGGTGGTTCCGGTCCGGGGGCGTCCGGCGTTGCGGTGGCTGGTGCATCTGCTGCTGTTCCAGGTGGGGGTGGCGTTCGGCTGGTCGCGGTGGCAGTCGCGCGCCGCGACCGGCGCCGCGGTGGACCCTGCAACCCCGGATCTGCCCGGGACGCTGGCCCGGTTGCGGTTCCCGGACGGCCCGCCGATGCGCGACCTGGGCCGGGTCTGCCTGATCCACGACACCGGCGAGGCCCGCTGGGGCGCGACCGCGAAGCTCACCCACGGCGGCGTCGGGATGCTGTCGGACGCCCAATGCCAGCGCCTGGCCCACCGGTTGGGCACGCTGCTGGCGACGCTGGCGCACCGCGAGGTGGTCGACCGGATGTCGTTGCTGGTGCGCACTGTCCCGGACACCGGCGCCGAGTACGAGGCGTGGCGCGCCGCTCACGAACGCGCCGACGCGCCCGCCGCTGCCCGCCGGGTGGCGCGCGAGCTGGACCGCACCGTGGGTGCGGTGTCGGTCCGGCATGAGGTCTTCGTGACCTTCACCGGCCCCGAACACGCCTTGCGGCGCCCGGCTGCCGCGGCGGGAGGCGGGGTCGACGGACGCGCGGTCGTGCTGTACCGGGTGCTGGACGGGCTCACCGAAACGCTGCGGACCCTCGGCGCGCAGCGGGTCACCTGGCTGTCGGGTGCCGGACTGGCCGAGGCGATCCGGACCGGGTTCAACCCCGGATCCGCGAGCGCCCTGGACGCCCGGCGCCAGCACGGGGTCGCGTGGGCGGCCGCAGGCCCCGGCCGGGCGCCCGCGCCGACCGCGCGGGTCTACCGGCACGACGGATTCGCCACCGTGTCGTATGCGGTCCTGATGCCCGACACCGGCACCACCTTCGGCTCCCTGAGCGGGTTGCTGGCGGTGCGGACGGCGGGGGAACGGCGGGCGTTGGCGATCCACTACGAAGCGTTGTCCCCGCGCCGGGCCCGCAGCGCGGTCCGGGCGGGCCGGTTCCGTGCCGGAGCGGTCCGGGACTGGAAACGCTCGAAGGGATTCAGCGCCGCCGCGTCCGACACCCGGGCCGCGGCCAGTGCCCGTGCGCAGGAGCAGGCGGTCGCGGCGGGGCATGGGCTGGTGCGGTTCGCGGTCGCGACCGCGGTCACGGTGCCGGGGGAGTGGAGTGTCGAGGATCATGCCGCGCGGATGGAGAACGACATCGCCGGGCGGTTCCAGCTGCTGCGCCTGGATCTGGCGCAGGATTCCGGGTTCGTCACGGCCGTGCTCCCGGTCGGGATCGGCCTGCCCCGGTTGCGCGGCGGGGTCACCTGATGCCCGCCCGCGTCCCGGAACGCACCGCCGCCGACCTCCTGGCGACCTTCGGCCACACCCCCACCCCCGCTCCCACCCCACCGTTGCCGGCCGGGCACGCGCAGGAGCGGATCAACCGCGCCGTCGCGCCGCTGCGTGGACACGCCCGTGCCGGGCACGGCTGGTCACCGGTGCTCGCGCCGCTGCCGGTGTATCACGCAAGCACCCACGACATCGGCGGGCTCTTCCCGTTGCTGGTGGCCAGCCCGATGCCCGCGGTCGGTGCCCGCATCGGCTACGACGTCCTCTCCGGCGGCGCGTTCTACTGCCACCCCATCGAATGGGTCCTGCGCAGCGGGCTGGCGACCAACCCCAACATCGCCCTGTTCGGCGAACCCGGCCGCGGGAAATCCTCGACCGTCGTCGCGTTCGTGCTGAGGATGCTCAACTTCGGCGTCCGTACCCTGATCAGCGGCGACGTCAAAGGCGAATACACCCCCGTCGTCCGCGCCCTGGGCGCCACCCCGATCGAACTCGGCGCCGGCAACCACGCCCGGATCAACGCCCTCGACCTCGGACCACTCACCACCCGCTGGGACACCTGGACCCCGCAACGGCAACGCGACGAACTCACCAGCGTGCTGGGCCGCTGGGTCCAGCTGCTGACCGCGCTGACCGAATCCCAAGGTCACCCCCCGACCGTCACCGACGAAGCCGCCCTCGCCGCCGTCCTGCACCGCCTCGTCGGCGCCACCGACGCCAACACCCGGCTCCGGCCCATCACCATCCCGCACGTCCACCACGAACTCGCCAACCCCGACCCGCAGCTGTGGCACGACCTGCGCTACGCCGGGCGCCACGACTTCCTCGACCAGCTGCGCCCGGTCACCGACGCCCTGGCCAACCTCATCTCCGGAGCCCTCGCCGGCCTGTTCGACGGACCCACCACCGTCGACATCGACTGGCACGCTCCGGTGCAGAGCATGGACTTGTCCCGGTTGCGTTCCCGCGGTGACACTGCCGTCGCGGTCGCGCTGACCTGCCTCGGCGCCTGGTCGTCACTGGCCACCGACCTGCGCAGCGACGGCGACATCCGCATCGTCGTGCGCGACGAGTCCTGGCGTCAGCTGCGGCTCGGGCCCCGCGCGGTCGCCACGATCGACGCCGAACTGCGGCTGTCGCGTCTTGAGCAAACCATCCAGATTCTGGTGCTGCACAAGCTGTCCGACCTGTTGTCGGTCGGCGCATCCGGGTCCCAGGCCGCCGCGATCGCGAAAGACCTCATCGCATTGTGCTCGACCAGAGTCCTGTTCGGACAGTCGACCCGGGTCGCCGACGACCTCGCCGACGCGCTCGCCCTCACCCGGCCGGAACAGCAGCGGCTGACCGGATCGGTGAATGAACGCCGCGGGCGGGCGCTCTGGAAAACCGAGAACCACCCGGCGCACTTGGTGCAGACCGTGTTGTCCAGCTTCGAAAAACGCCTCTTCGACACCAACGCCCAACTCCGACCACCCCGTATCAGGAAAGGAACACGCGATGACCGACCCCATTGACGGAACCTGGAGCACGGAACTGGACTACCTCCGCAGCGAGTCCGCACGCGCCGCGGAAAGCGCCCGCCTCGCGGAGGAAGAACGCCAGATCGACGAGGACCTCCTCCGCGAGGACGACCAGCTCGGCGAGGGCCTGGGATACTGACCATGCCCGCGCCGCGGCGGCGCCGATGAGCCGCGCCAGCACGACAACCTCGACGATCGTGGTGATCGTCGCGGTGATGGTGCTCGGCGGCCTGCTGGCCGGAGCCGCGATCATCGCCGGGCACAACCCGGCACCGCGGTCGCGCTCACCAGCTGCGGCACACCCGCGGACGGAACCGGACGCATCGTCCACGACACGCTGGATGCGGACGCGACCGACATCGCCCGCACCATCATCGGCGTCGTCCAGGAACGCCGGTTACCGCGGCGGGCGGCGGTGATCGCGATCGCGACCGGCCTGGTCGAATCCGGGCTGCGCAACCTCGACCACGGCGACCGCGACTCCCTCGGCGTGTTCCAGCAACGACCATCCCAAGGCTGGGGCAGCCCCGCGGACATCCTGAACCCCGTCCACGCCACCAACACCTTCCTCGACCACCTGATCGCCATCCCCGGCTGGGACACCCTGCCACCCGGGCAGGCCGAACAAGCCGTGCAGCACAGCGGGTTCCCCGGCCGCTACGGACCCCGCGAACCCGAAGCCACCCAGATCGTCACCACCCTCTGGATCGGCCCGGACAACCCCACACCCGCATCGACCGGATGCCGCGACGAGGGCGCATCCGATGTCCCCCTGCCACCCGGCGACGGCCGGATGCCGGACGGATTCACGCTGCCCGCCGACCCGCAGCAGAAAGCGGCAGTCGGGTACGCGGTGGCACAGCTGGGAAAACGGTACGTGTGGGGAGGGAAGGGGCCGGACGTGTTCGACTGCTCCGGGTTGATGCTCGCTTCCTGGGCCGCCGCTGGGATCGGCATTCCCGCCTCCACTCTGGGCCAGGTCCATGCCGGGCACGCCGTCCCCGACCAATCGCAGCTGCAGCCGGGCGATCTGCTGTTCATCCCCGGATCGCTCGGCACCGCCACGAATCCTCGCCATGTCGGGATGTATGTCGGTGCCGGGCTGATCGTCGACGCCTACGACGAGCACCACGGCGTAATCGTCGAACGGCTCACCGACTGGTCCTCCCGGATCGTCGCGATCCGCCGGATCACGAATCCCTCCCCACCACCAGGAGGGAGCCCACGCTGATGCCCAACTGCCCGGCCCCTCCTTGTCTGGGAGGGGTACTGCTGTGTCTCGTCACCGCACCGAACCCGGCGTCGATCGAGACGTCATGCTCGGAGCATTGCTGGTCGCCGCGGGTGGTGTTGTCTGTGCCATCGTCGTGGCGTTCACGGCAGCCGCGACCCTGACCACCGGGTTCGCCACCGGGGTCTGGGCCTGGCCACCGGCACCCGGGATTCTCCGGCTGGCTGTGCAGGTCGTCACCGACCCCGGCCACCCCGCCCACGGCCTCGCCGACCCATGGGCACACGGCGTCTCCGGCCGGGAACTGGCCTTCTACGCCTACACCACCGCGGTCGTCATGGTCCTCGCGAGCCTGACCGTCGGCGTCTCCATCCCCACCTGGCGCCGCCTCGCCCCCCACGGCCCCGGCCACGCCACCCGCCGCCAGGTCCGCCGCACCCTCACCCCAGCCGCGGCACGGCGCACCGCCGCCTGGACCCGCCCCGACCTCACCCCCGCCCAACGCCGCCACGCGCCGATCACCCAGATCTCCGCACCCCTCCCGCGCGGACCCCACAAAGAAAAGCTCGTCGTCTCCCTCGAAACGCCGACCGGCACGATCGCCCCGACCCGGTCCGGGAAATCCCGCACCGACCTTGTCCACAAAGCACTCGACGCACCCGGCGCCTTATTCGTGTCCACCACCAAGGACGACCTCGCCGAATGGTGCCTGCTCGCCCGCTCCCGCCGCGCCCGTGGCGGGGTGGCGTGGCTGCTGGACATGACCGGCACCGTCACCTGGCCCCGCCACGTCCGCTGGAACCCCATCGCCGGCTGCAACGACCCCGCCGTCGCGCTCCGCCGCGCCGAAACCCTGATCGAAACCTCCGTGCTCGGCATGGACGAGGTCGGCGGCAACGACAAAGTCTTCCGCGGCCGCGCCCGCATCGTCCTGCAGGCCTACCTCCTCGCCGCCGCCAGATATCACCGCGGCATCGACGACATCATCACCTGGGCCCTCACCAAACCCGCCGACCAGGAACCCGCCGACCTCCTGCAACGCGACTACCCGCACCTGGCCTACAACCTGCGCACGGAAACCGGGATGGTCGCCGAAACCGCCGACGCCGTCTGGATGAGTGTCCGCCGCGCCCTCGAAGCGTTCATGAACCCCGACATCCGCGCCCTCTGCACCCCTGCCACAGAGGACCCGTTCGACATCGACACCGTCCTCGACACCGGCGGCAGCGTGTTCGTCATCGCCGGCCAGCACCAAGCACCCCAAGCCCGCCCTGTGCTCAGCGCGTTCGCCGAAGAATTCCTCAGCCGCGTCCAAGACCGCGCACTACGGCAGGAATATCGCCGCAACACGCCCCCGGTGACCACGATCCTCGACGAACTCTACGAAGGCACACCCGTCCCGCGGCTGCCCGGGTTCATCTCCGACATCGCCGGCCGCGGCGGCCCCATCCACTGGTCCGCCCAATCCCGCGGCCAGCTCGACGAACTCTACGGTGAACATGGCCGCAAAACCCTGATCGACAACACGTTGACCCTGTCGATCTTCCCCGGCATCAAAGACGACCACACCCTGGAATGGCTGTCCACCATCAGCGGGCAACACCGCCGCCGCACCTACCAGCACCACGCCGACGGCCTGCTCAGCACCGGCCGCGGCTCCATCGGCAGCGAAGACACCCCGACCTACCGCCCCGGCGACATCCGCACCCTGGACCGCAACCGAGTCCTCCTCCTGCACGGCAACCTCAAACCCATCCTCGCCCGCACCATCGACATCACCCACCGCCCCGACTGGCCCTGCCTCGACGCCGACGTCACCACCATCCGCACCGGCAACGCTCAGGCCGCACTCGACCGCATCACGGACCCGACGTGACCGACGACGACGACATCCCGATCCCTGAGGACCCGGCACGCACCAACGCAGAAATCGCCGCGATGGTCGAACGGCTCTGGTCCGCGGCCCAAGCCCACACCGCCCGCCTCGAACACCTCCACGAACGCCTGCTCGCACTCGAAGCCGACGACGCATCGAACCCCCAGCACCTCGCCCCCTGGCTCACCTTCCCACCCCCACCCGCCGCGGAAGACCCCGAGTATCAAGGCGAGACGCCGCTATTCACCATCGCTTGCTTCGTCCAGTACTACAACCAGGTCTACGTCGGACGCACCGGAAGCCACGCCGTCGCCATCCCCGACTGCTGGCTCAACCACCCCGGCCTGCTCGCCGAACTCGCCACACTCACCTACACCTGGCGCGCCGCCCACCTCGGCCGCCACGCCAACGCCCGGGACGCCCAATACTGGCACGACCGATGGCGCCCCGCCTTCACCGAACGCCTTGCCGCAGAATGGGTTCACCCACACTGCCTCACCGACACCCACAAGCCAGTCGGTTCGGGTGAGCTCAAGGATCGCTATACGAGGGACACAGCACCTGCCGGGGACCCGGCGCGCACTTGAGTTGGCCCAAGCTAAGGACCTCCATCGGTGGGGAGGCCATCGGAGCGGTGGTGCCTCTCATCGCCACGCAGAGCGGAGGTTGCCAGGTCAGGGTTCAGGTTGTAGCAGTCGACGGCAGCGCTGCGAGGCCGACCTGGCTCGGTTGACCAGACAAGGCTGCCTGATGCAAGACCCCTTGCATTAGATCGCACCAACGTGCATACTCGCTCACTAATGCAAGATAACTTACATTAGGGGTGCAGTGGTGAAACAGCTGTTCTTCGCCGACAACGAGAACTTCTGGTTCGAGACGTTGCGGTCGCTGGGACACATCGCGTACGGCGGCGCAGATCTCGGCGAGGTGCTGGTGACGGCCGACCGGATCAAAGCCGGGGACTATGACAGCTGGTACGACGAGTGGTCCGCGACGGCGGAGCGGCTGTGGCAGGTCGCCGTCGAGGCGCAGGGCGGCGGGCACGTCGTCACCGCGCGCGATACGTACCTGCGTGCGTCCAACTACTACCGGACCGCCGAGTTCTTCCTGCACGGCACCCCGGACGATCCGCGGATCAGCTCGGCTTACGGTAAGTCGATCGAGGCGTTCCACCGGTTCGTGGAGCTGTCCGGGCCGGAGATCGAGCGGGTGGCGATCCCGTACGAGGACACGACGCTGCCCGGGTACTTCTACCGCAGCCCGCTGCCGGGCCGGCAGCCACTCGTCGTGATGCACAACGGATTCGACGGCACCGCTGAGGAGCTGCGATTCTTCGGCGCGCTCGCAGCACAGGAGCGCGGTTACCACGTGCTGTGCTTCGACGGTCCCGGACAGCCCGGTACCCGGCATCCGCAAGGGCTGCTGTTCCGGCCGGATTGGGAGAACGTCGTCGGTCCGGTGCTCGACCATGCGCTCACCCGCGAGGACGTCGATCCGGAGAAGGTCAGCCTGTACGGGGTCAGCCTCGGCGGGGAATTGTGCCTCCGCGCGGCAGCTTTCGAACCGCGGCTGAAGGCGGTGATCGCGAACGACGGGGTGTACGACTTCGGTGCGTTCGCCATGAAATTCGTCGACGGCGACCGCGCCGCAGTGGAACATGCGGTGACGGCCGAATCGGCCCCGGAGACCGACGCCGCCATCGCCGCGGCGATGGCGGCCAACCCGAGTGCCCGCTGGGCGTTCGAGCACGGTCAGTTCGTGATGGGCGGGAGCACGCCACGGGAGTTTGCCGCGAAAACGCTGGATTACCACGTACGGGACGGGATTGCCGCCCGGGTGTCGTGCGCGGTGCTGATCTGCGAGGCCGCCGAGGACCTGTTCTTCCGTGGCCAGCCCGAGCAGGTCTACGACGCACTGACCACTTCGGACAAGACGTGGCTGCGGTTCACCGAGGAGGAAGGTGCTGACGCGCACTGCCATCTCGGCGGCCAGCGTTACGCGTTCGCCCGGATGCTCGACTGGCTCGAAGACCGCACGCCGGTGAACCGCTGAAGGAGGACGTACTGTGCCGGTTCCCTTGAACATCAGGGATTTCCTCGACCGGGCGGAAGCCGGGTTCGCCGCGCGCATCGCTGCGGTCGACGAACCTGTGCAACCCGCCCCGCCTTGGGGCGAGCTGACCTACGGCGCCTTCGCCGCGGCCGCCCGCGGACTCGCCGCCCGCCTCGACGACCTCGGTGTCGAACGGGGTGCGCGGGTCGCCTTCCTGTCGCAGAATTCGGCCCGGCTGCTCGCCGCATTCTTCGGGGTGTCCGGATGGGGACGCGTGCTCGTCCCGGTCAACTACCGGCTCGCCCGGCCGGAAATCGAGCAGATCCTGGACCACAGCGGGGCGCAGGTGCTGTTCACCGATCCGTCGTGCGCGGAGCTGGTGCAGAACACCGGTGTACCGCACCGGTTCGTGCTCGGCGCCGACGACGATTTCCGGCAGCCCGGCCGGGAACCCGCCGAATGGGCCGAGGCGGACGAGCTCGCGCCGGCGACGCTCAACTACACGTCGGGCACCACCGGCGCCCCGAAAGGGGTGGTGCTCAGCCACCGGAGCCTCTGGCTCAACGCGGCCACGTTCGGGCTGCACACCGGGCTGAGCGACCGCGATGTCTACCTGCACACACTGCCCATGTTCCACGTCAACGGCTGGGGTATGCCCTACGCGGTCACCGCGGCCGGTGCGAAGCACGTCGTCCTGCGGCAGGTCGACGGTGCCGAGATCCTCCGCCGGATCGAGCAGCACGGGGTCACGCTCCTCTGCGCGGCCCCCACCGTGGTCGAGTCGGTGCTGGCCGCAGCCGAGACTTGGCCGGGCGAAATACCCGGACGCGGCCGGGTCCGGGTGGTCGTGGCCGGTGCACCGCCGCGCACCGGCACCGTCGAACGCGTCGAAACGGTGCTGGGCTGGGAACTCATCCAGATCTTCGGCCAGACCGAGACGTCCCCGCTGATTACCGTCACGCGCACCCGCGCGGAATGGGATCCGCTGACTCCGCGCGAGCGGGCACAGCGGTTGCGCCGGGCCGGTGTCCCGGCGCTCGGGGTGAAGGTGCGGATCAGCCCGGCAGGGGAGGTGCTGACTCGCTCGAATCACAACCTCACCGGCTACTGGCGCAACGAGCAGGCGACCGCCGAATCCGGTGCGGCGACCTGGGTCCGCACCGGCGACGTCGGGCACGTGGACCCGGACGGGCACCTCGTGATCACCGACCGGAAGAAGGACATCGTGATCTCCGGCGGGGAGAACGTGGCTTCGGTCGAGGTCGAGGACGTGCTCACCGCGCACCCTGCGGTGCACGAGGCCGCGGTCATCGGCACGCCCGACGAGAAATGGGGGGAACTCGTCACCGCGCTGGTGGTGCCGGGTGATCCGGCACCTGCCGAAGCGGACCTGATCGAGCATTGCCGGGCACATCTGGCCGGGTACAAGTGCCCGAAGCGGGTGGTCTTCGTGGACCGCCTGGTCCGTACCGCTACCGGCAAGCTCCAGAAGAACGTGTTGCGCGACAAGTACGCGGCCGGTTCCTCCGGTGCGCGCTGACCCCCTGCACAGAAAGCGGTCCGACATGACCGAAACCCCGCTCCGGCAAGCAGCTTCCCCCGGCTTACGGCAGAACTCCGTCGGCGTGGCCGGCATGGTGTTCATGGTCGTCGCCGCCACCGCGCCGCTCACCGCGATGGCGTCGAACCTCTCGCTCAGCCTCGGTCTCGGGGTCGGCTCGGGTACCCTCGGCTGGCTGCTGATCGTCGGCGTCCTGCTCGCCGTTTTCACCACCGGGTACGTCGCGCTGAGCCGCCGGGTGGTGAATGCCGGTGCGTACTACGCGTTCATCGGTTTCGGGCTCGGCCGGTCTGCTGGGTCCGCTGCGGCGTTCATCGCCGGCATCGCCTACAACATGGCTGCCGCGGCGATGGCTGCGGCCACCGGGTACTTCGCGTCGATCGGGTTCGCCACGTACTTCGACGTCCACCTCGGCTGGTACGTCTATGCCGCGGTCGCGCTGGCCGTCGTCTGGGCGCTGGGGTTCTTCGGGGTCCGGATCGCCTCGCGCGCGACTGCGGTCATCTGCGTCACGCAGTTCCTCCTTCTCGCCGTCCTGGCGGTGGCGATTCTGGTGCGGCAGCCGGGTGGATTCACGTTCGAGGGTTACTCGCCGTCAGTGATGTTCGACGGGAATTACGCACTGGCTCTGGTGTTCTGCATGCTGTCCTTCGCCGGATACGAAGCCGCCGCGATCTACGGTGAGGAGTGCGCTGCGCCCGGACGCAGCATCAAACGTGCGACGTATCTCGCGCTCGCGCTCCTCATCGTCGTCTTCCTGTTTTCCACCTGGTCATTGGTCGCTGCGTTCGAGGACGTGGCCACTGCGGCACAAGAAGATCCCGGCACGCTCGTGATGCGTGCGGCGCAGCACTATCTCGGCAGCTGGGCGGTAGTCGCGATCAGCTTGCTGCTGGCGGTGAGCTTCCTTGCTGCTTCCGTGTCGTTCCACAACATGGCGGCGCGCTACCACTTCTCGCTGTCGCGGGCCGGGCTGCTGCCGCGCAAGCTTTCGGTGGTACACCGTCGGTTCGGGACTCCGGCGGCCGCGTCGCTGGTGCAGATCGTGGTGTGCGTGGTGGTGCTGCTGCCGTTCGTGCTGACCGGGATGGACCCGCTGACGAACCTTTTCCCGGCCGTGTCGGGCGTGACCTCGCTGGCGGTCACCGGACTGATGGCGGGCGCGGCGATCAGTGCCGCGGTCGCGTCGTTCCGGGGTATCCTGCCCGGCGGCGCGTGGCCGGTGCGGGTGGCGCCGATGGTGGCGGCGGCCGGCCTGATCGCGATCGGGGTGATCATCGTGCTGCACTACCGGGAAGTCACCGGGAGCGACTCCGGGTACGTCGCGTTCATGCCGGCGATCCTGGTCGTCGGCGCGGCCTACGGGGCCATCGCACAGCGGCGCCGCCGGGACGTGCAGCTGGAGGCTCACTTGCAGGAGTGACCGGCCGCCAGCGCGCGGTCGACGAGCTCCTCGATGTCGGTGTGCGGGGCATACCCCCACAGCGCACGCAGGTAGAGCGGGGCGAGGATCAGGTCGAGCACCATGTCCGCGGTCGGCGGATGCCCGCCCTGGTCCGCGTCGCGGTCCAAGCCGCGCTGGATCTGCGCGAGCCGGCTCTGCAGGTAGTCCGTCGCGTGCTGCCGGTCGGCCTCGGGCGCCCCGCCGAACGCCGGTGACATGGCGGTCGCCATGGCCTTGAAGAACGCGAATCCTTCGCCCCGGTGCAGTTGTTCGACCACGGCGCTCGCCCAGGTGATCAAGTCGGTGCGCAGGTCGCCGGTGTCGGGGAACGGTGCTTCCTCGTTGAGCTGCGTCGTGGCGACGTCGAGGAGCAGCGTTTCCATCGAGCCCCACCGGCGGTAGATCGTCACCTCGTGCACCCCGGAGAGGTCGGCGACCTCGCGCACGGTCGGATCGGTGGTCCCCGCGGCGAGCAGCTTCCGGACGGCCGCGTGCACCGAAGCGCGGGTGCGCGCGGTGCGTCCGCCGGGTCGCCGCTGCGGGGCGGAGGAAGCCGTGCTCATGCCCTCACCGTAGCGGCCGCCGGACCCGGGCGGTGCCGACACGCGAGTCTAATGACATGGCTCTTGCATTAATGGCCGGAGCGTGGGCATACTGGAGCTCACAAATGCAGGAAAACTTGCATTTAACGAGAAGGGATCGGCATGAGCTACTCCGGCACCACGCTCGCAGGGCGAGCCGCCGTCGTCACCGGTGCCAGTTCGGGGATCGGGGCACAGATCGCCCGCGAGCTCAGCGCCGCGGGTGCCCGCGTGCTGCTGGTCGGCCGCCGGACCGAGCGGCTCGGACACTTGGCTGCGGAGCTGGGCGGGGACGCTGCCTGGCTCGGCGTCGACGTAACGGCGGACACCGCGCCGGCGGACATCGTCACCTGCGCGCTGGAAGCGTTCGGCAGGCTGGACATTCTCGTGAACGCCGCCGGGGTGTTCGCGCCGGCTCCGTTCACCGAAACCACTGACCAGTCGCTGGACGAGCAATGGCAGGTGAATGTCCGCGCTCCGTTCCGCCTGGCGCGCGCGGCGGCCGGGCATCTGCGCGAAGGCAGCTCGATCATCTTCGTGTCGTCGATCTGCGGATACGTCGGCTTCCCGAACTCCAGCGCGTACTGCGCCACGAAGGGCGCGGTGGAGCTGCTGGTCAAATCTCTGACCGCGGAGCTGGCGCCGAAGGGAGTGCGGGTCAACGCGGTCGCCCCCGGCAATGTCCGCACCGACATCAACGCGCATCTCCTCGCCGATGCGGACTACGAGAAGCAGATGCTCGCGTCGACGCCGGCCGGCCGGATCGGCGAGGTCGAGGACATCGCGCCGGCAGTGGTGTTCCTGGCCTCACCCGCAGCGGCCTACATCCACGGAACCAGCCTGCTCGTGGATGGCGGATGGGTGGCGAGCTGATGCCGGCTCGCGCCACGCAGATCAACGAACTCCTCACCGGTGGCGGGCTCACCGCGACCGGAGACGTCGATCCCGGTGCGCTGAAAGCCGTGCTGTACCGCGAATACGGCTTGACCGGGCAGCTGCGCCGCCTGGCGTCGGAGAAGGACGAGACGTCCGTCCTCACCACCGCCGAGGCCGAGTTCGTCGTCAAGGTCGCGCCGGTTCAGGAAACCCGTGCGGTGGTGGAACTGCAGACCTCGGCCATGATCCTCGCCGCCAACACGACGTCGCTCCCGGTGCCGCGGGTGCTGCGCACTCGCGCCGGCAGCGCGGAGACGGTCCTTGCGGGGGACCAGGTGGTGCACGTGATGGAGTTCCTGCCCGGGACAAGCCTTGCCGCGCAGGATTGGGCATCGTGGCGGCCGCAGGTCATCGGGGCCCGGCACGGCGAGCTGCTCCGCGGGCTCGCGTCGTTCGCCCATCCTGCCGCGCACCGGCGGCTTCCGTGGGACCTCACGCATCTTCCGGTGCTGGCCGGACTGATCGACGACCTCCCCGATCGGCCGCGCCGGAACCTGGCCACCGCGGTGCTGAAGGCCTTCCGGGACACGGTCGTCCCGCAGCGGCCGCATCTGCGATCCCAGGTGGTGCACGGGGATTTCAGCCCGTACAACATCCTCGCCGATCCGGCGGGCACCCGGTATGTCACCGGAATCATCGACTTCGGCGACGTCCACCACGGCCCGGTCATGTTCGACGTCGCCGTCGCCGCGTCCGGCCTGCTCGATCACCGGCACCCCGATCCGTGGCAGTACGCGGACGGGCACGTCACCGGATTCGTGACTGAAATGCCGTTGCCCGGCAGCGAAATCGAGCTCGTTCCGGTGGCGGCCGCCGCGCGTACCCTGCAGCGTGCGCTGATCGCCGGGTGGCGCGCCCGGCAGGTCCCGGACCGGGCCGCCTACGTGCTGGACCACGCCCGGCACGACTGGGCCGACCTCGAAGCCGCCTTCTCGACGGTGTCCGAGGCCGCCGGCCGGTTTGCCGCTCTCGCCGAAGGGAACGCATCATGACGACCTCGCGCAGCGGGGTGAGCCCGGTGGGCATGGTCAACGGCTACACCCTGGCCGACCGGGAGCGGCAGACTGCCGGGACCAAGGCGAAACTCGACCGGCGCGCCGCCCTGCTCGGACCGGGGTACCAGCTCTTCTACGCCGATCCGGTCGAGATCTCCCATGCGCGCGACGTCCACCTCTACGGTCCGCACGGCGAGGAATACCTGGATGCCTACAACAATGTCGCCTCGGTCGGGCACGCCCACCCCGCTGTCGCGGCAGCGGTATCGCGGCAGCTTTCCGTGGTCAACACGAACACGAGGTACCTGCAGGACGGCATCCTCGAGTTCTCCGAGCGGTTGCTCGCGACGTTTCCCCCGGAACTCGACCGCGTCACCTATACCTGCACCGGTTCCGAGGCCAACGACCTCGCCGTCCGGATCGCCCGGCAGCACACCGGCGGTACCGGGCTCATCGTCACCGCCAACGCCTACCACGGGGTCACGGCGACCGTCGCCGAGTTCTCTCCTTCGCTGGGGCCCGGAAATGCACTGGGTACCCACGTGCGGCTCGTCGGCGCACCGGGCGCCGGGGAGCCGATGCGGAACCAGGTCCGCGCCGCGATCGCAGATCTGGCGCGGCACGGGATCAAGCTGTGCGCCTTCATCGCCGACAGCGTCTTTTCGTCCGACGGTGTGCGTACGCATCCGGTGCCGGTGCTCGACGGCGTCGCCGACGAGGTGCATGCGGCCGGCGGGCTCTACATCGCCGACGAAGTGCAGGCCGGGTTCGGCCGTACCGGCGAGGATTGGTGGGGATTCCGTCGGCACCGGGTGATACCCGACCTCGTCACGCTCGGCAAGCCGATCGGCAACGGATACCCGGTGTCGGCGGTGGTCCTGCAGGAGCGCGTCGGGCGGGAGTTCGATCGCACTGTCCGGTACTTCAACACCTTCGGCGGCAGCACCGCGGCGATCGCAGCCGCACAGGCGGTCTGGAACGTCATCGAGGAGCAGGACCTCATCCGCAATGCCCGCGTCGTCGGCGCGCACCTCCGATCCGGGCTGGTGGACCTCGCCGCCGAGAGCCCGTTCGTGTCCGAGATTCGCGGGACCGGCCTCTTCTACGGGGTCGAGATCGTGAATCCGGAGACCGCGCAGCCCGACGGTGCGCATGCCCGTGACCTCGTCAACGCGCTCCGGCACCGGCACGTGCTGATCTCCGCCTCCGGGCCGGACGGCAATGTGCTCAAGATCCGGCCACCGCTGACGTTCCGGCCGGAGCACGTTGACCGCCTTCTCGAAGCGCTCGATCTCGTTCTCCGCGCGGAGTGGGCGCGATGACCGGCCGGATCGACCTGAACGCCGACGCGGGGGAGAGCTACGGCCGCTGGTCCCTCGGCGACGACGTCCGGCTCTTCCGCTCCATCTCGAGCGTGAACGTCGCGTGCGGGTTCCACGCCGGGGACCCATCGACGATGCGGCAGACCGTGGCGGGTGCCAAGCAAGCCGGGCTGGCCATCGGCGCGCATCCGGGATATCCGGACAAGCTCGGGTTCGGCAGGCGGGCGATGGCCGTGTCGCACGAGGAAACCGTCGACTACCTCGTCTACCAGGTCGGGGCCTTATCGGCGATCGCGGCCGGTGAAGGGGTGGTGTTGTCCCATGTCAAGCCGCACGGCGCACTCATGGGTGCGGTGTGCCGGGACCCCACGCTCGCACTCGCCATCGCCACCCGGCTGCAGGAGATGCAGCCGGGTATTCCGCTGATGTTCGCGCCCTCGCCCGCCCTCGACGCGGTGCGTGCCGCCGGCCTGCCGGTGATCCCGGAGAACGCCGTCGACCTCGACTTCGGCGACGACGGCCTCAACGTGGTCGAGCCGAGGCCGGCGGCCAAGGACCCCGACCGAGTGGCCCGCTGCGCGCTCGAGGCAGCCCATGGCCGGGCCACCACCGTGTCCGGCCGGGTGATCGCCATGCCGGTGCGGTCGATCTGTGTGCACGGTGACCGGCCGAACGCCCCGGAGATCGCGGCGGCGGTCGTCGCGCGGCTGCAGGCGGAGGGAATCGAGGTCCGCGCATGAGCAGTAGCGTCTACCGGGAACTGCCCGACGGCAGCCGCGCCAGCTACGGCGGGGACGAGTTCCTCTTCGTCGAGATCTGCGAGGAGATGAGCCTCCAGACGGCCTTTCGCGTGCAGACGATCACCGGCCGGATCCGGCGCTCCTGGTTCCCCGGCATCGTCGACGTCGCCCCCGCCAACACGAGCTACCTGCTTCACCTCGACCCGGACGTCGTCGCCCCGGCCGCGGTCATGGACGCGCTCACCGAACTGCACGACGACGGCGGGGGAGCGGACGGAGTGATCACGACCCGGATCGTCGAAATCCCGGTCCACTACGACGATCCGTGGACGCGCGAGGTCTGCCTGCGGTTCCGGGCCGGGCACCAGTCCGCCACCGGGACCGACCTCGAGTACACCGCGCAGGTCAACGGGTTCTCGGACCCGGCAGGGCTGATCGCCGCGCACACCGTCGCGCCGTTCATCGTCACGTTCCCCTGTTTCAAGCCGGGCAACGCCGAGTCGTTCCAGCTCGTGCCCCGGGACCGGCAGCTCCAGGCCCCGAAGTACCTGAGCCCGCGCACCGAAACCCCGGAACGCGCGGTCGCCCATGGCGGTTGCTTCACCGTGGTGTACCCAACCGGCGGCGTGGGTGGGTACCAGCTGCTCGGCCGGGCCGCGATCCCGGTCGTCGACCTCACCGGCAGTCAGCCCGGTTTCGAGGATTCGGTGGTCCTCACCCCGATCTCCACGCTGATCCAGTTCCGCGCCGTCGACCGGCCGGAATACGACGACATCCGGGAACGCGTGGCGGCCGGTGCTTATGCAGTCGCCGAGCATCCGGTGGACTTCTCATTGCCCGCATTCACCGAAGACCCGGCCGGATATGCACGGACCCTCAAGGAACTGCTGCGATGATCACCGTGCTCACCCCCGGTCTGCACACGCTGGTACAGGACCTGGGGCGCGGCGGCTACTACTCGATGGGACTGCCGCCCTCCGGCGCGCTCGACCGGTACTCCCACCTGTGTGCCAACGCCCTCGTCGGCAACGCCCCCGGCGCCGCCACCCTCGAAATCACCATGACCGGCCCCGAACTGCATTTCCGGGACCGCACCACCATCGCGGTCACCGGCGGCACCGCGGACCTCCGGATCAGCGGTTGCCCCCGTCCGGGCTGGACCACGCACGCAGTCGGTCCGGACGAGACAGTCCACATCGGACCGATCAGCGCCGGCGCGCGAGCGTATCTCGCGGTCCGCGGCGGGATCGGCACCCCGCCGGTTCTGGGTAGCCGGTCGACCTATGTTTCCGCGGGCATCGGCGGCCCGACCGGAACTGCGCTGCACGCCGGTGACGTCCTGCCGTGCGGCGACGACCTCGCGGGCCGCGAACCACCGTGCGGAGTATCGATCGACCACCGCCTGCGGCCGTGTCCGGGTGCGGCAAGCCCCATCCGGTTCGTCGAAGGGCTGTGCCACCACCGATTCCGGCCAGAGTCGGTGACGGCCTTCCGCGACCAGGCATTCACCGTCACCCCGGTCTCCGACCGGACGGGTTACCGCCTCGAAGGACCGAAGCTGGACTTTGCCGACCGCACACCCCCCTTCGGCGCCGGAGACAACCCGAGCAACGTCGTCGACGTCGGATACCCGGTCGGCTCCCTCCAAGTACCCAACGGAGACCAGGTGATCTGCCTCCTCAGAGACGCCGTGACCGGCGGCGGCTATGCCACTCTTGGCACCATCGTGTCCACCGACATAGACGTACTAGCCCAGCTGAAAGCCCCGGACCAGATCACCTTCGAACCGGTGGGAATCGACCGGGCACTGCAGCTGCGGGCAGACCGGAAGCGCAGGCTGGAGCGGGTCAGGGTGAGCCTGAACCTGTACACGCACTTCTGATTCTTCCTTAACGGTTGATCACCGAGCCCGGATTCAGCGTAGCTCCCGCTCAGCAGCTCCGCCGCCGAGAGTGCGATGACGGCATTTCCTCGGACGGCAGGTCCTCGTCCCCCGAAATCCGGCTCCGGGCGATGCCCGCTCAACTCTCCGAACGGGGCGGCTTCTGCGCCGGTTCGTACGAGATGTCGAACGTCCTCACCGAGCCATCGCTCGAGGTCAAGCCGAGCGGGCAGGTTGTCGAAGGAACTGGGAATTGTCGTGCCGAGGTGGTCTTCAGCGAAGATGCGAGTGTCCGACCTGGTGTGGCGAGGCCCGGGCTGGACGCTGCGGTCGAGGATTCCGTTGTGTGCCAGGACCGTGCTTGCCTGCCGATTGACCCGGAACGGGTGGATGTTGGCTTTCGTGATTTTCCCGTGGGTGCCGAGCCTGCTGTGGAACAGTGCCGGTCCGTTGGGGTGCTGGCGGCGAAGGGCGGTGAATTTCTCGAGTGATTCGTCGAAGTTGAAGGACTTGCCGATGAGGATTCCCCGCGTGGTGACGATGGCGTAGCCATGCCCGTCGCCATTGAAGTCAGCGCCGCGGGCCAGCGCTTCGGGATCGGGCAGGAGTCCCGCGGGAAGGTAGGTCAGCATGCACATGCGAGGACCTCGGATTCGCGTGACAGGGCGGAGTATTCGGGCCGCGCGTTTGCCCAGTCGTGGAACGCGTTCCACGACCAGCCGTCGTTCTGCAGGATGGCGCCGACGGTGAGTTGCTCGGTGTAGCGGACGCTGGCGTCGGCGAACCCGAGTGCCGCCTGTACTTCCTGAGGTTTCATGCTGCTGGCGAACATGCGCAGCTCGAAGGTCGTCGAGTTCTGGACGTTGATCGCCAGGTGGCGTGGGCGGTCGCGATCGCCCTTGCAGACGTCTTTGACGTCGGCGCGTTCGGCAGGGGAGAAGGCTGCCCAGTGCGAGTTGTACCGGCGGGCGAGCAGCTGCACCTCACGAGCGTTCCGGTAAATGAACTTCATCCACCGAAATACGTGCGGCGGTCCGCTGAATGCGTCGCGGCTGACGTGGACGTGGAGACCGACGTCGGTGCCGTCGCAGCCTCGTTGGGCGAGCTCGTCCAGCAGTGTCCACGGGAAGTTCTGCTGTGCCCAGGCAAAGGACATCGGGTGGGTCACGAGCTCGAAGCCGACCTGGATAGAGCTGTCCTCCTTGAGATAAGCGACGCCAGCGAGCTGGTCATTGCAGAGTTGGCAGAGCTGTGCGTCTCGTTCCGGCGTGTTGATTTCCAATTCCAAGCCGAGGAAGAGTGGCCCGGTGCCAAGGAAATTCGGTTCGGGCTGGTAACCGGACCAGTGAAGGTGCTCTTCCCAGTGTTCAATGATTGCGGAGTGGCAGTCGTGACACCTGGTGCGCTCGCATACCAAGGTTGCACAGTCGAGGCATTCCCGGTAACCCGACGCAGCTGCGCATTCCTCACACAGCCGATAGCCGCTGTCGTCGGCTACCGAGAGATATCGATAAATGTTGTCGCATTGATCGCAACGAACGTAGTGCAACGACACACAGTGGTCGCAGACGAATTCCTCGTCGCAATTGACCCGGGTGATCGCACGGGTGACTTCGGTATAACAATGAACGCAGGAATCCTCATCTTCAATAACGGCTGCCAACTTGGCTCCCTGAGGCCAGCCGTCTGCCGTCGCCTGGTGATGCGGACGTGGTCGGCAGGACGGGATGGGCCGGCGACGCCGGCAGCCCACGGGCGTGGGCTGCGCGCCGATCAAGCGCGGGCAGGGTGCGGCGGGCCCTCGTTGCCGGAGGTTCGGTTAGCTGGGAGCCGCCCGCTGCACCCTGCCCGCGCTACGGTTGTTGCGGTCCACGTCTGCTGGCGCCGCGACGGCGCACGCCGTAGCCGTGACTGCTGTGGAACGTAAACGGATACCGCTTCCAGCGTGCATGACGGTCGCAGGTCAGGGCGTCAGCCGCTGAGACGACCACGTGATCGGACGGATCCGGCGTGTTCGAATCCTCCGATACGAGGCACACAAGTTGCCGTGGTCGATGACCAGGTCGTAGTCCGACACCCACACCGCGAACCAAGGCTCGGCCGGAGAACCGCGACGGGCCGCGGAGTCCTCCGTGAGCGGCACTCCCGGTGGCTGTGTGCTGCGGTAGGTCTTGAGCGTTCCGTTGATCATTGGGCAAGCGACTGCCGTGTACGCCGCGCACTGCGGGTGCAACGCAGGTTCGTTCGTGCACTGCCGGGGAATATCGGACATGCGGAGCAGGAGAACCAGGGGCTGGGGCGCAATCCGACGCCCGCACACTCCGCACAGCCGGTGGATGAGAGCGTGTTCGGAGGATGTTTGCTCGATGCTACCGAAGAGGTGGCGTCCATCGGGCAGTTGAGGCGTGATCCACGGGACGACGAGGCCGCCCGCGAGCGGGCGGCCGGACAACCACGCGGGAATGGGTGGGTGATCAGCGTTCATCAGAAGGGCTCCCAAGATCAGCTGCCGGGTCGGTGAAGCGGCACGAGGTGGGCCGAGTTGTCCGGATCTACGGACGAGCTTTGAGTCGCGAAAATGCCGGTGTGGTACGCGATCGCGACGGCATGCGCGCGGTTACGGGCGCGGAGCTTCTTGTACGCATTGTGCAAGTGCGCCTTGACGGTCTCGGGGGACAGGTACTCGATCTGTGCAATCCGCTTGTTGGACTGTCCACGTGCGACATGCGCAAGAATCACCAGTTCCTGCGGAGTAAGTGACCGTCGGCGGTTCATTCTTCGCTCCACATTGGACGGTTCTGCATCGCCAATGCTCGCGAGCCCGGTCGTGTGCACCAGAAGACGACGGTGTCTGCCGGTATTCCTGCCCTCCTCGCGTGCCAGGAAGGCGTGCTGCGGTGACCGAACCGGTCGAGGATGACGTGTGCGGCACGTGCGTGTGGTGTCGCGGCGCGGTCCCAGCTCTTCCGTGCGAGCGCGATGAGCCGCCCACCGGGGGAGAGCAGCGGCCATGCGCGGAGGATGGCCTCGGCCCAGTCGGGTTGGGGGATGAGATCGACGACGAGGGTGTCGAACAGCGCGCAACGCGCTTCCATGAAGTGCTGGAGTGTGGGGGAAGCGGCCGAGACGCTGACGAATTTGTAGGAGTGCTGCGGCGCGCGGTGGGCAAGAAGTTGCTGTTCTGGGAGGCCCGCAGCTTGGCAGCAGACCAGCACCCGCAGGGCATGGCGCTGGCGGAACAGGTCCGAGTAGTGCTCTATCGCCCACAGTGCAGTGCGGCTGCTCGATAGCGCGGAGGAGGACGTCGTTGAATTGCGTCGGAATCGGTGCATGAGTGAGGTCCTTCGTGCCGGGTGACGGACCCGCTCCGCCCTGCACCCGCGCGTCGCGGGCGGGCAAGCCCGCTCCCGGCTGGCTGCGCGTCGACCGCGAGATCGGGCTTGCGCGCCGCAGCGCGGGTGCTTGAGTGGCGGGGGCCGTCTCGGCACGGCCGGACCCCCGATGGATCGCTCGCCAACCTATTATTTGACTTCACCTGTTGACAGATCTGCTGAAGCTGGGCACTGTAGATGCAGAAGGTGATCAAGCCGTCGGCCCGGACCGGAGTGGTCACGGTGGCACCTTCCGGGCAGTAGCTCCGACCCTCATTCCCCCTCGGTGGCAGCTGCGGTCCGGTCCGGGAGACGGTTGTCGGGGAGGGCGCCGTCTCCCGGGCGTACGGATTCATCTGAAGTCAAATGAGATGCACGGCGGTCGTCGCGAACCATGTGTCGCGGCGTCGTGCAGCTCTGACGAAAGCGCTGGGCCATTCGGGTGAAGTGTCGCGTTCTGCATACACCCGGGCACTCAGTGGTAATAGCTTGATCCACTTGGAGGCGGTGGGTGGAGTCGCCTTCATGAAGTCATTTCGGCAGGGGAGGCCGTATGAATGACATTGTCGTGTGCCGAGCGTTGTCTCCGGATATGCGTGGCCGCTGGTGTCGCGATCGCGATTTGTGACAGGTGCCGTGGGACGGGGCTGAAAACAGCCTCGTCTCTTTGATCGTCCGAACAACCGGCCCGATGTACGTGGGTGTCCGGTGTCGGTGCCGCACGACCATCGCGAGGAATGATGTCTGCACGACGTAGGCCCGGCTTCGCCGAGCCGCTGCGCAACAGCGAGTTTCGGGCGCTGTGGCTGGCTGAGCTGATCTCGGTCGTCGGGGATCAGCTGGCGCGTGTCGCGCTCGCGCTGGTCGTGTACGCGCAGACGTCGTCGGCGTTCCTGACTGCGCTGACGTACGGCCTGACACTGGTTCCGAGCCTGCTCGGGGGAATGCTCCTCTCGGGCCTGGCCGATCGGTTTTCGCGGCGGGGCGTCATGATCGTGGCCGACATTGCGCGGGCATTGTTCGCGGTGGCGATGGCGGTGCCCGGTCTGCCGCTTCCGGTGCTGTGGGCCAGTGTCGGGTTGCTGAGTTTTGCGGCCGGACCGTTCAAAGCGGCGCAGATGTCGCTGTTGCCGGAGGTTTTGGGGCGAGGCGAGCGGTACGAGGCCGGGCTGGCGTTGCGGCAGTTCACGACGCAGCTCGCGCAGCTCGCCGGTTTCGCCGGGGGAGGGTTGCTGCTGGCGTGGCTGGAGCCGCACGTCGCGATGGGTCTCAACGCCGGCACGTTCGTGGTGAGCACCGTGCTGGTGCTGCTCGGCGTGCGTCGACGGCCGGCCGCGCGCGGCGCAACGCAACCTGCCGCGTCCGGTGACGGCCGTGGCGCTGGCGGCAATCGCGGTCTGGTCGGGGTGCTGTTCGGGATGGTGCTGCTGCTCGGCCTGTACATCGTTCCGGAGGGATTGGCTGCCCCGTATGGACATCAGGTAGGTGCTGGTGCAGTCGGGGTCGGGTTGCTGCTGGCGGCGGACCCGGTCGGGAGCGCGGTTGGTGCCTGGGCGTCGACGAGGATCTCGTTACCGACCCGGTTGCCGACGGTGGTGGCCTCGGCAGTGCTGGCGGGACTGCCGCTGGCGATCTGCGCGGCCAGACCGGGTCTGGCGCTGACCCTGATGTTGTGGGCGCTGTCGGGCGCGATGGCGCAGGTGTTCCTGATCAAGACGCAGGCGCTGGTGGTCGCGGTCGTGCCGAACCATCGGCTTGGTGGCGTGATGGGCCGGATGGGCACCGTCATGTACTGCTCGCAGGGCCTGATGATCGTGGCCGGCGGAGCGGTTGCCGATCGCCTCGGTCCGTTCCGGGCGACGGCTGCGGCGGGAGCGGTCGCGGCAGGTGCGGCGCTCGTCGTCGGGGCGGGATGGTGGGTGGCTCGCTCCCGGGGAGCAACCGGGAGCGAGCCGAACTCAGTCGAACAGGACCTCGATCACCATTCCTTACCCTGCACGTCGGGCACCTCCCCCCGGGATCAGGACCGCCGGACCAGCCGGGTCGCGCGCTTCGACACAGCGCCGACCCGGCCGGCAACACACGGGAGCCAGTATGGCCGATAAGCGATCACCACAGCCAGGAGCGGCGAAATTCGTTGATCGGCGACGACCTGATGATCGGAGATCGCGGTTGTGGACGGCACCGCATCCGATTGTCGTAACGGTCGTGCTCGTGGACGTTCTGGCCGTCGTGTCTGTGCTCAGCTGGCTGTGGAGTGAGCCGCTGCCGGTCGGCGTCGGCCGAGCCGCGCTCGTCGTAGCAGGTGGGCTGCTCAGCACCGAATTGACCTGGCGCCTCGAACGGCAACGCCGGCAACTCGCGGACACCCCGCACGTCAACATGACGTCGGTCGTGATCCTCGCTGTCACCTTGCTGGACGGTCCGGTGGCCGGAGCTGCCGCCGCAGTGGTGCTGTATCTGCATTTGTGGTGGAGGGCGTCGCGGTGGACCAGCGGGCTCGCGCCCTATCGTGCCGTCTTCAACACCAGCGCCATGATCATCCCGGCGTGCGCGGCGTATGGCGTCCTTCGCCTCATCGCTCCTGACGATGTCCTGAGTGCGCCCAGTGAAATCAGCGCGCCAGCGTTGGCGGCCGCGATCGCGACCTTCTGGCTCGTGAACACCGTGATTGTCGGCGCGGCCATCGCGGCGGCCGAGCATGAACGATCGATCGCGGGACTTCTGGGTGGCTGGAGCGCGAACGCCCTGGAGATCGTGACGCTCTTCCTGGGCGCGATGACTGCCGTCATCATGGAACTGAAGCCATGGCTGGCGCTGTTCTTCCTTCCTCTGGTGTATGTCCTGCACCGCAGCGATTCGGTCAAGCATCTCGAAATCGCGGCCAGTACGGATCACAAGACCGGCCTGCTGAACATGGAAACCTGGCGGTGCCTGGCCGAAGCCGGGTTGCGGAAGGCGAGGCGCCATCACGTCCCGGTGGCTGTTCTCATGCTCGACCTGGATTTTTTCAAGCGCATCAACGACACCCACGGCCACCTCGTCGGCGACGACGTCCTCCGCGCCGTCTCACGGGTGATCAGCAACGAGGTTCGCCGCACCGACCTCGTCGGCCGGTTCGGGGGAGAGGAGTTCGTCGTGTTCCTCACCGACGTGACTCTCGAACGGGCCGTCGAGATCGCCGAACGCATCCGCACTGCCGTCGCTGCCCTGGAGATCGTCCCCGGTCAGGCAGACGGCCCGGCGCCGGTGTCGGTCCGGGTCACCGTCGGGGTGGCATGCGACACCGGCTATGCCGACGACGAGGTCGATCTCGGGGTCCTGCTGCTCTCCGCAGACAACCGGCTGTTCTTCGCCAAGGGCCAGGGACGTGACCGGATCAGCGCCGGGTACCTGCGGCGCGCCCGCTGAGCTGTCATTGGCCGGTGTCATACCGGTGCATCCACTCGATGATCGGGCGAACGGCCCGCAGGGCTTCGGCGCCTTTCCGGGTGAGTTCGTACCACGTCGGCTTGAATTGACCTTCGTCGGCGAATAAGCGAACAAGGCCATGATCTTGTGCTCGTTTGAGCGTTTTGGTGAGGCTTTGATCCGACAGCGGACTGACGTCCGTGCCATTTCCCGGTCGTACTTCGCCCTGGTTCACCCGATCCCGGATGTCCCGGTATTGCAGCTGGTCCTCGGTGGCGAGCGCGGCCAGCACCACAATCATCCATCGCCCGCGGAGAATCTCGAACGCCGACTCGAAATGTTTCTGGTACGACACGTTCTGCCTCGACACGATCTCAGCTAACACCATCCGCCCGCGGGCTGTCTCGGTAACGCGCGGATCCTCGACCCGGTGGGCCGAACGAGTGAATGATGCCCGGAACACCCCTGCGTGAGTCGGCGCCCATGACTTCCCTGAGTCGGGAGATCCCCTGGTAGACAAGCGGCAGCCGGGACAGACCGCCTGGCAGCACACAGAATCGCGGGGCTCGGGGTGCGGCGCCAGGAGCAGGCGGCCTCCCCGGGCCCCGCCCGGCAGACACGACCGGGCGCGCCTGTGGCCAGACCGGCACTCCAGGCCAGGAAGCACGAGGGTGGGCAATGAGCACCAAGCCGCCGGAGAAATTCACTCTGGACCACGTCATGGTCGGCCAGGTCACGAGAATCGTGAACGATATCCGGATCCCCCGGCCATTCAGTATCAACGGCCTCATTGAACGATTGAATCGGCAGCGCGACAAACCCATCCGGTTGATGCGCGGCAATCTGAACAGCGCAATGCCGACCGGGATGGTAGTGCGGACCGCGACCGCGGACTACATCGTCGTGATCCGCGACATTCTCCGCGGGCACGCTCGGCATATCCACTTCCACGAACTCGGCCATCTCCTTCTCGAGGACGCCGGCGTGGCAGGGCGGTGCTCGTCGGCCGAGGACCCGGAGCATCGCGAGATCGACGAGGCGATCGCCGAGGAGTTCGCGCACCAGCTGGCTGAGCGGGTCGACGCAAACGTGGTCACGGATCAGCTGCCGCAAGCCGCGCTGAACGGGACCTTCGCCGCCGCGCGGGACCTGCGCGGCGTCCGTGCGTGAAGCACAAGGATGGTTCGCGCTCGTGACGGGAACGCTGATCTCCGGCGAAGGCGTACGGACATTGATTGTCTTCACCCGGTACCGACGCGCGACAGGCAAGGCGTACCTCGGCATGACTCTCGCGTTGTTCGGTGTGTCGGTGCTGCTGTACGCGCCGCAAGCGGACGCCATCGTCTTCGGTGCCATCGGAGTACCGAACCTGATGTTGCTCGTCCGTGCGTCGTGCACGTTGGGAGTGATCATCGGGCTGGCCGGGTTGATCGAACTCAGCGGGTGCACGTGGCTGCGGGTCCGCTACGCCGTGGTGATCGTCGTTGCCGGGGTGGTGTTGCTGGCGGGGCTCGTACTTGGCACTATGCGTCAGCCCGGCGACCCTCGGTTACTCGCCGAGGCGTTCTGGATCAGCGGAGTTGTCCCCGGGCTGGTGTGCGTCGTGTACGTGGTGCGGATCGGTGAGGTTTCGCTGCGGGCGACAGGCCGCGTCCGGATCGCTGGGCTCCTGACGGCCACCGGCTGCCTCACCTGCGTGGCTGGCCTCATCGCACTCGCCGGGACACCCGGACTTGCGAGCGGAGGTTCGTGCAGCGCTCTCGTGTTCACTGGTGGTGGCGGCGTGCTCGTCGCTGCGGGATCGTGTTACGGCGAGGCGGTCAATCTCGTTATGGCTCTCCGTCGCAGGCGCGAGAACTCGAGAATCCGGCGATTGTGGCGCTACATCAAGCCGATCCGGGAGACGATGACTCATCGCCCAATCTCGGGCGGTATCTCGTCCCGCCAGATCATCGACATCTACGACGCGCTCCTGCTTGCGCGCCAGTGCAGCGATGGACGAGTGCGTGCCAGGGCTGCCCTCGTCGCCGAGGCGGCAGGTTTGGGCCGACCTGGTCGAGACGAGTTCGTGGACGCGGTCGAACTGCGTTCGGCGGTGCGGAATCCCGGCGCGGCACGCACGACCAGCGGGGCGCTGGACATCAGAGCGGAGACGGATCCGCTGGATGTGGATGTCGAGGCGCAACGCGCGCAGGTTGGTCGGCTGGCGAGGCTCGTGTTGCGGGATGGCATGGTCCGGCGCGCCGCCTGAACCGTTCGGTCAACCTGTTGTGGATGGGACGTTGATGGTGATCGACTGATTGTCGGGGGTGATGGACCAACGCCAGTCCTGCACGTGTGGTTGTCCGTGAGCGTGCCACCACTTGTACACGGTTTCGGCCTCGTCCCAGAGGCGTCGGATACCGGTTTGGGGACGAGATACCGACGCTCGCCGAGCGGCACGACGGAGGCCCATGATCCGGTCAGCGGATCGTAGAGCCAGGCGAGTTTGTGGTCGCGGTCCGGGGTGCTGGGTTCGATGTTGTAGCGGCAGGAGGGGAGTGCGATCGCGAGGGCCCATCCGGAGTCTGGCTCGCCGAGGAATGGCCAGGGCACGATGGTGCTGATGGATTCGTCGGTGCCGTCCTGCTCCCAGTCCATCGTGTCGGCGGCGGTGGGCGGTCTGGGGAGCGGGCGGTGCGGGATTCCATGGACGCGACGCTCATCGGCAAGGCATGTCCGGTCGCGTGGCCCGGTTCGGTGACGTCGAAACGGACCAGCGGGCCGCTGCGCAGGTCGGCGCGGACCGGGTGAGGATCTGCCCACCGACACGGCATTGCGCGACCCATGCATGGGGGATCCGGCCGAGCGGGACTGCCATGGTGGCGATGACGCGGTCGAAGCTGCGTCCCTCGCCGCCGGACGCCGCGCTGATCGCACCGCCCTGTGTCAGGACGTCCACGTCGCCGAACCCGGCGGCCGTGAGCCGAGCAGCGGCGTGGCCTGTCACGTCAGGATCGATGTCGATCGTGGTGACGGACCCGGTCGGGCCGACCAGATGGCGCAGGAGCGCCGCGTTGTATCCGGTGCCGGTGTCGATCTCGAGGATGTCGAGTCCTTCGGTGACCTGCAATGCATCGAGCATGCCGAGCACGACCGACGGTTGGGAGGCAGAGCTGGTGGGGCGGTCGTCGACGTCGGGCCAAGGGGTGCGGCCGTCGTCGAATTGGGTCACGATCGATCGGTCGGAGTAGACCGCGGCCAGCCACGCCTGCGGGTCGGTGCCGCGGTCGATCGGGACCCGGTCGACCGCGGCACGGTCGGGGATGAACTGCTCACGCGGGATCGCGTCGAGCAGCGGGCCGAACGCGGCCGGCAGATCGCCGGCCGCGTCCAGTTCCCCGATGAGGGCGCGGACGCCCGGGAGTGTCACTTGTCGTCTCCGCTGATGGTGTCGTGACCGTCCGAGCCTTGGCCGGTGTGGTCGGTCTTCTTGTCGTCGCTGCCGTCGTGCTTGCCGCCCATACGGATTCCCTTCATCGTGAACTGCCCAGCGCCGGTTGGCGTGGGTCGGGGGCCGTGACTGCCGAATCGAACTGTGTCGCGAAGTGTTCGATGGTCTCGGCGGATTCCGCTGGGGTCAGTGCTTTGTCGTGCAGCTGGTTGATGACGCGGGTGTAGTCGCCGCGGTCGGGCACGAACGTGCCGGCGCCCTGGTGGGCGAGGTAGACGACGGGCTGGCCCATCGTGTAGACCGTGAACGGCCCGAACAATCCTCCGTGCCAGCCGGTGTGGGCCGGGACAACGCGGACGGTGATACGGCGCGCGGTGGCGGCGAGGTCGTTGAGGAACCGCAGCTGGATACTCATGACCCGCGGTGATGCGACGGGATTGGTCAACGCGGCCTCACCGAGGAACGCGGTGATGGGCTTGGCGAAGGGGCCGACTATCAGGTTGCCGCGTTCCGCGCGGGTGGTGACGAGCCGATCGATGTCGCTGTCGCCGAGGCCTTGTGCGGTGAGGGCGGCGACGGTGTAGGCGGGTACCTGAAGCAGGTCGGGGACCAGGGTCGGGTGCCAGTCAGTCATGGCTTTCGCGCTCGCTTCACACGCCTGCAGCGCCGCGAGGTGGTCGGGATGGCACTGGTTACCGAGGATGGTGATACCTGGTTCGGTGGTCCGGGCGAGGTCGAGAATATGGCTGCGGGCCGCGCCGGTGACCCCGAGCGCGCCCAGGATGATGGCGACGTTTTCCAGACTGGGGGTGCGTTCACCGAGTTCCCAGTTCGACAAGAACGCCGGGTTGGTGCCGATCTTGCGGGCGAGCTCCCGCAGCCCGAAGTGGGCAGCGAGGCGCGCGTCGCGCAGAGCAGCACCCAGGACGGTGACGCGGGGTTGCTCTTGGTGGTTGGGTCGGGTCACTCGCCGGTGCTTTCGCTTGTGGTAACGATGATGTCGCCAGTGTCGGGGTCGATGACGATCTCGGTGCCGTGGTCGTCCATCCACCAGCTCATCGGCCTCACCACGCCGTCTGCACGGCCGCGTGCGGGATGGCGGAGAAGCAGGGGCGGCAGTCTGCGGACCGGTCACGGTTCTCGCCAAGCTCAGTGCTGAGCTCGCCGTGGAACGCGATTCGCTGCGGCATGGCTTTGCCGCGCGTGCACTTCGGCCAGAACACCTGTACGCCCGGCAGGAACTGGCGACGCTCGTACCGGTGATTTCGGCCGTCCGCTGACCGGTGCACCTCGTACTCCGCCTCGCTGGCCGAGAGCTGATCGGACCTTGAGCCCACCACGCACCTCGCTGGCGGCCGCGGGGGGGAAATCGATGGCCGCGAGCGTTGGAGGGCATTTGTCGTCGTAGCTGGTGGCTAGGTCGACGGCACCACCGACCGTGCCGGTGGTCGGCGACGTACGTTCCTCGCGCCATGTCCGCATGCAGGTACCGTGCCTCCACACCCTGGCCTTGACAAGAGAGATAGCGCGAAATATTAGACAAGAACTCGAATGGAGTACGACATTGGATAGATGGTGGGCTATATTTCGCCGCCTGACTCTCGGTTGATGAGATATTGCGCTATGGTCAGATCTAGATGGGTCCTTCGGCATGAGCAGGGAGACGTGGATGTCTGACCGCGATATGGCGTTCGCTGGCACGGTGTCAGCGAGCGGGGGTTGTCCGACGCTGTTCGTTACGAAGCGCGGCACGGTGGTCGTCCAGGGCGCGACCGTGACCGATCCGGTTGCCCTGGAGACGATGCGGGAGCGCGGCAACGGTCTGCCGGCTTACGAGTCGGCGGTCGAGATTCCGGCCGAGCTGCTGCCCTTCGTCGATATCGAGGCGCTGGAGCGCATCGCGTTCGCTGACGAGGATCGGCCGGAGTTCGTGATCGACCCGGCGTCGGCGGGCAAGCTGCGCGAGCTGGCCGCCGCGGTGAGCAACCGCTGATGGCCTGGGTCAAGGCCGGGAGCGAGTTCGCTGAGCTGCTGCGCAGCTTCGAGCGGTCGGCGTGGCGGTGGGAGTGCCAGGGCACTTACCGCGAGCCGGACGAGCAGGAGCCGCTACAGTCGTGGCGCGACGGGCATCCGGACTACGCGTTCCTTCAACCCTGGTTTGACCAAATCCGCGCCCAGCGTGCGGCCGGCAAGACGTTCGAACGGGTCCGGCTGCTGACCGATCCGCCGACGGAGTATTTGCAGTGGCTGTTCGAGCTGACGCACCTGAACATCGAGGCAGGCGAGGACATCCGGTGGATTGGTGAAGATCGTGCCCGTCGGCTGGGTGCGCCGAGTGAGGACTTCTATTTGCTCGACGACCGGGTCGTCGCCACGATGCATTTCGATGGCAACGGCGTGGTCGGTGCGGAAGTGACCGACGATCCGGCTACCGTCGCTTCCCATCAGCAGTGGCGCGACACCGTCTGGTCGGTCGCCGTGCCACACGACAAGCAGCTCGCGCCGACGACGAGGAGCCCGTGAACGAAGACCCGAACGTCCGGCTGTTGGAGTTCGCCGACGGCCTGCGGCAGCGACGGATCGCCCATGCTCCGGTGACGACGCAGAAAGCTCTCGCCGAGCTGCTCGGCTGGCGGGAGATGAAGGTCTCGCTCATCGAACGCGGCAAACAGGCGATCACCGAACCCGAGCTCACCGAGTGGACTCGGGTTCTCGGCGTGCCCGCCAAGGAACTCGATGCACTGCAGCAGGAACTGAAAGCGATCCGGCTCGACCAAGCCCGCTGGAAGGCTCGGCTGCGCACAAGCGGCCATGAGGGTGCGCAGAAGTCGTTCGCCGAACTGGAGCACGCCGCGCAGAAGATCGTCGATGTGGAGACCGCGATCGTGCCCGGGCCGGTGCAGACACCCGCGTATGCGCGCGTCGCATTCGAGAAGCTCGCCCGGTTCAAGGGTGCGGGTGGAGATGTCGCCGCGGCTGTAGCTGCGCGCATGCAGCGGCAGCAGATTCTCTACGACGAGACGAAAACCATCGAACTGCTGATGTTCGAAGCTGCTTTGCACAGTCGGTTCGTGCCGCCGGAGACGATGGCAGGCCAGATCGACCGCCTCATCGCCGTCACGCACCTGCGCAACGTGCGAGTGGGGATCGTGCCGCTCGATGCCGAGCTGGAATTCCCGCCACTGCACGGATTCTGGCTGTTCGACGACGAGTTACTCAGTGCCGAGGCGATCCACACTGACATTGTCACTCGCGATTCCGAAGATGTGCAGCTGTACTGCGACTACGTGGCTGCGTTGTGGAAGGTCGCCGCCGAAGGTGACGATGCTCGGGAAATCCTGAATCGCAGGGTTCGGGCGCATGCACTTTGACTGGTGGGTTTGCGCGGGCCGGTGGTCAGCGGCCAGCGTCGCTGGCCGCAGGTTCTCCCGTCCTGCAGAACTAGGGAACTCTGTTGTAGTGCGTCACCAGGGTCGTCGGTTGATCGGCCATGGTGTGCTGCACTCAATCGGGTCTCGTCTGCAGCTGGATCTTGCGATGAACAAGGCTGTCGCGACTGGAACAGGGCGTGAGCAGGCCTCGCCGAGTGGGTACTACCGGGGTGCCATCTACGACGGCCCCGATGTCACGGTCAATTTGTTATAGCGCAGCTGCCGCAGGTGATGCGAAACGAGCCCCTGAGACGAGCCGACGATCCAGGCCAGGTCGCACACGCACAGCTCGTCACCGACCTGCAGTGCGCGGGCGACCCGCATCCGGGTCGGATCTCCCAGCGCCCGCAGCTGTTCGGCGCGCCGAACGATCACGTCATCGTCGGGCAGGGCGATACGCAAGGCCTCGGCGTGGTCGAAGTCGATACACAACAGCTCGCCCCGGTCATCACTCACCGGATCAATCGAACGTACGTTGATATGTTCGGGCAACCGGCTGCGGTTGATGGTCGTGGGGGCAGGTTTCGTTGTTGACGAGGCCGATGAACATGGCACTCCACCAGCCGGCCTGGGAGATCAGCGCGGTGGCCGCTCCCCAGGCCAGTACGCTCGGCGGCAGCGCGGCCGGAGGTGCCGGCGCATCCGCTGGGTGAGCAGGCACGCCTGCATGCCGTTGATGGTGAGCACAGCGACCAGGCCGAGTTTGATCTGGGTGAGCGGGGAGGCCAAGTCCGGGCGCAGCAGGGTTCCGCTGAGGATCAGCCCCGTCAGCCCGAGCCAGATCGGCAGGTGGAGCTGGGCGGTGCTGGTAATGAGCTCGGCGAGCGTGCAGCGGCGGATCGCCTACGGCAGGCCGTGGTAGTCGGCGACCAGTACCGCGCCGAACCCGAGGACCAGGCAGGCCAGGTGCACGAACAGTGCGGCGATGCGCACTGTCGGATCCGCCTCTTCCATGCGAGCGCAATCGCGGTAATCATGTGGATGACGCACGCGAATGCGGGCCCGGCAATCATGACCGCTTCCCGGCATCGAGCGCCGAATACGGCGTCCCCGGCCTGGGCGACCGCGGCGACGACCAGCGCGAAAGTGCTGACAGGACTGTGTGCGATGAACGGAGTCAATCCGGCGAGGAGCCCCAAGGGCACGGCTCGCACCGCGTATGCCCTGGCATAGAAATGCTCCCCTGCAGTGGGGTTCGGGTCGTGGCTCAAGGCTGCGGGGCGAACGGCGGCCACTATTCCGAATCCGATACCGATGAGCGAGACCATGCTGTTGAGCACGGCTAGCTCGATCATCCCGGCGCTCACATTTCCTCCCCCTGCCTCCGGACCGGTCGCCTCCGGATCACGTGCCGTGGCGACCGGTCCGATGAGTGGCGGTCAAACGACTCGGCCCACAGCGGCGTCGATCACCGATCACTCTAATTTCCCGGGTACGCACGAGCACTGACGGGCGACCTGCCCGCTCCCGATCCCGGCGAGCAGGGCCGCCGCACGTCGGCTGTGCCGGTGCTTCCCCGCGGCCCATTCGCCGAGCTCATTGTCTACAATGGACTCCACCGAGCTGAATCCGGGCCTCCCGGGCGCGAACGCTCGCCGGGCGGGTAAGGCCAGCGGAGGCGTGCCCACACCGTTTTGCCGTCCGGATTGTCGTGGACGCCCCATGCCTCGGCGAGCCGGTCGACGAGCTGCATGCCCCTTCCGTGCGGTGCGCCCGCGGCCGGTCGGCGGACTACCGGGCGGACGTGCGAGAGGTCATCGGCTTCCACGATGACCAGGCAAGGCCGTGCGAGTTCAGTCAGGCGGAGCCTCGTCGGGCCGAGCGTGTGCACGTGAGCGTTCGTCACGAGTTCGTCGAGCACCAGGAGCACGTCGAGCCGACGGCCGCGGCTGAGATCGGCGAGCGCGCCGGCCGCCCAGGCACGGACCGCGGGCACATTCGAGGCATTCGTCCCGCGCACGTCGAGGGTCCGCGGGCGGCCGTCGCCCGTGCGGCCCTGCTCATTCGCCACGATCAGTGCCCGTCGGCAGGCTCGGGCGAGGGGTGCAGCGTGCCGGTAGTGTTGTCGTCACTTGAGCGAAGTACCCGGTGGGGTGACGGTGACACCCTCCCGGCGTTATTTCTTCCCAGCCGGGCATCGGGTTGACGGGCCGAAGGCTGGTTTCTGCCGCTCCGCAGGGCCTCAGGTGGCCTCGTCGTGACGAACGGGACGATCGCCGTGCGTCGGCAAGGACGGCTCGCCGAACCCGCTGTCGGCCAGGATTTCCGTTGCGGTTCCGGTGCTTTCGGCCGCGGCTGCCGCGGCCAGGGCGCGGTCCGCGGCCGCTGGATCGGTGTCCGGCGGGATGGCCAGGAGTGTCAGGTGGCGGATGTGTGGGCCGATGACGACAACGGTGTGCCGTTGGAGACCGGAAAATCCGGCGAGGCGGACCAGATCCGGCCCGTGGCGGAGCCGGGAAGGGGCGAGATCCCACGCGGCCGGGTTGAACCCGATGCGGTCGACTCGTCCGAAACGCTCGGCCAGTGCGGTGACGAGAGCGCTGAATTCCGTGACCGGGTCCCGGGACCGTGGCCACCAGGCCCCGTCGAAACAGCCCTTCTCGGCGCCCGATCGCTTGAGCCGCAAGCGGCGGCCGACCGGCAATGAATCGAGGACGGTGCCTGCCGCCCGGTCTGCAGTGAACGTCATCGCAGTGCTCCCGTCGGGCCGGTCCGGGACCGTCCCGGTGGCGGATGCCTGCGGATGGGGGCCGATACCGTCAGGCTACTCCGGAACCGGGATCTGCGGCCGCTGCGAATTCGGCTCTTCGCCCGGCTGCCCGGCGGAGGGCACAGCGGGAAACCGGCGCCGGCCACGCGGCGGCCGACCGGCGCCGTTGCGGCGTGCCGAAAGCCTGGTGCGCAGCGGCTTCGATCGGATTGTCCTTTCCGCAGCGTGGAGGGTCCCCTGGCATGGCGCGGGTCACGGCGCGTCATGGTCGTTCCGGGTGGGCGCTACCGGCGGAGTTCGAACCCGGTCGGAGCAGCTCTGCGGCATCATTGCCGCTGGTACGGTCATGGCGTGCCGTGGCCCGGCTACCTGCCGTGCTTCCGTCCCGGGCGCAGGTATCCGGATGAGAACCGAGGACGGTGCGGGCTCGGACGCTCACACACGGAATGTTCTCGGACACCGCTGACACTACACCCTTGGGGC
>NZ_JNYZ01000010.1 GCF_000717335.1 Amycolatopsis jejuensis | reverse complement strand
GGGTTGTGGGAGAGTAGGACACCGCCGAACTCAACATCAGGGCTGGGCCCCGGTCGAGAACCCCCACACACGGGGGTGCTCCCGGGGCCCAGCCTTTTTGTGTCTGCGGCCAGAACAGTGGGCCAGTCCGAGCAGGGGCTGGCCCCTTTCGCCTGCCCGCCATCCGCGGTCGGGCCCGGGCCTTGGTCCAGCACCCGGCAACAGCTCTTCCGAGCCCCGCTCCGGTCCAGCAACCCTGCCGCAACCTCCACCCGACAATCGCACAACCCGGCAACCCAAGACCCCGGCAAACCCCAGCACCCTGGCAACCCAGGGGAATCGGCACCCGCGGCTACCCAAGGAAACGGCAACCCAGCCACCTGACCACCCAGCCCGCGGGGCGCCCCCGGCAACCCTGCAACCCCAGGGAAGCGGCAACCCGCAGCAGCCCAGGGAAGCAACCCAGCAGCCGCCCCGAAGATCGTCGTACCCCGGTCGTACCCTGGGACCGTGACCCGCCTACTGATCATCCAACCCGACGTCACCGACCCCGCCGGGCCGTTGGGGGAGTGGCTTGCCGAGGCCGGGGCCGAGCTTGACGTGCGGCTGCCGCCGGAGCAGGAGCTGCCGTCCGGTCTCGACGGGTACCACGGGCTCATCTGCCTCGGCGGCGGGATGGGTGCGCTCGACGACACGGCCCATCCGTGGCTGCGCGACGTCCGCAAGCTCCTTGCCACCGCAGCCGGGAAAGCCTTGCCCACGTTGGGGATCTGTCTCGGCGCTCAGCTGCTCGCCGTCGCGACCGGGGGGCAGATCGCGGAAGGCGAGGACGGGCCTGAGGTCGGGCCGGGGCTTGTGTCGAAGAAGGACGCCGCCTGGTCCGATCCGCTCTTCGCCGAGATGCCGTTCATCCCGGACGTTCTGCAGTTCCACCGCGACGTCATCACCTTCCTGCCGCCCAACGCCGACCTGCTCGCGTCCTCGCCGCGGTACCTGCATCAGGCGTTCCGGATGAACCGTTGTGTCTACGGTGTCCAGTTCCACATCGAGACCACTCCGGACGTCGTGCGGGCCTGGGCGGAAGCCGAACCCGAAATGGCAGAACTCACCCGTCCGGGCGCGCTGGAGCCGGAGGCGCTGATCGCAGCGCACGCGGACATCGCCGAGACGTGGCGTCCCTTTGCACAGCGGTTCGTCCGGTTGGCGGCCGGGGAGCTCGAGCCGGCGGCAGAGAGTCAACGCCGGTTGCCACTTGCTTAACAGATGCCGTCGGAATCACTTACGGCGCGTTAACACGTCACCCGATCGGTCAGGTACCTTGCGAGGGGTGTTTCCGTAGGGTTCGGAGGTCGGGGTGGACCCCTCGCTGCTCGTCGCTGTCGTGATCTGCACGGCACTCGTATTCGACTTCACCAACGGCTTCCACGACACGGCAAACGCGATGGCGACGTCGATCGCCACCGGAGCACTCCGGCCCCGCGTCGCCGTGGCCATCTCCGCGGTCCTCAACCTGGCGGGCGCGTTCCTGTCGGTCGAGGTTGCGAAAACGATTTCCAGCGGCCTCGTCGACGAGACCAGGATCGGGCCCGCCATCGTGTTCGGCGGGCTCATCGGCGCGATCGTCTGGAACCTCTTCACCTGGTACGTCGGCCTGCCCTCCAGTTCCTCGCACGCCCTCTTCGGCGGGTTGATCGGCGCGACCTGGGTTTCGGCAGGCACGGATTCCGTGCACTTCGGCAAAATCGTGGACAAAGTGCTCGTCCCGGCCGCCGCCTCGCCGGTCATCGCCGGGGTCGCTGCCGCCGTGGTCACGTACCTCGTCTACAAGTTCTTCGTCCGTCGAAGCGGCGGGCGTGGGTTCCGGATCGGGCAAATCGTGTCCGCCTCGCTCGTCTCGCTCGCCCACGGCACCAACGACGCACAGAAGACCATGGGCGTGATCACCCTCACCCTGGTCGCCGCGGGCAACCTGCCCGCCGGCGCCGGACCACCGGTGTGGGTGATCATCAGTGCCGCGTCCGCGCTCGCGCTCGGCACGTACCTCGGTGGCTGGCGGATCACCCACACCCTGGGCAAAGGCCTCACCGACATCGAAGGTCCACAGGGCTTTTCCGCGCAGACCAGCAGTGCCGCGGTGATCCTGCTGTCCTCCCACCTCGGGTTCCCGCTCTCCACCACGCACGTGTGCTCCGGTGGCATCGTCGGGTCCGGCGTCGGCCGTCGCGAGGCGCCGGTGCGGTGGCGGATGGCCGGGCGGATGGTGCTCGCGTGGCTGTTCACGTTGCCTGCGGCAGGCGTTGTCGGCGCGGCCGCGGGCAAGCTCGCTTCCCTCGGCGCTGCCGGGACGATCGCGGTCGGGGTGCTCGGCATCCTCTTCGCCGCCGGGATTTACCTGCTGTCACGCCGCAAACCCGTCACCGCGCACAGCTTCCGGGTTCCGGAGCCCTCGCCGGCCGGTACGGAACCCGACCGCCTGGCTGCCTGAACCGGCTCGCCCCGGGCTACGGTGTGAGCGATGGCAGAACGCGCTCGCACGACAGCTTCGGCGGCCAGGTACGGCTTCACCGACCCCCGGGCCGAGACTCAGCTGCGCGCAGCAGGCTGGTGGAGCGTCGACGGACCCACCGAGGGTGCCGCAGATGTCCTCACCGCGCTGTCCCGCGCGGCCGACCCCGACCTGGCTCTTGCCGGACTCGACCGCATCCGCGAGGCCGACGAATCCGGCTGGCCCGAGCTCGACCGCACCCTCCGCCAGAACCGTACGTTCCGCGGGCGCTTGCTCGGGGTCCTCGGCACGTCCACCGCGTTGGCCGATTTCCTGGCCGCCCACCCGGACGAGTGGCATTGCCTCGCCGACAACCGCTGCACCGAGCCAGCGAAATTCGCCGACCGGCTGATCGAGCGCGTCCGGCAGGACGACGGCTACGCGACCGGACCGGCAGCCGAACAGGCGTTACGCGCCGGGTACCGCGGGCTGCTGCTCGGCGTCGCCGCCGCGGATCTCGGGCATCTCGTGGAGCCCGGGCTCGAGCATCCGCAGTTCCGGGAGGTCGCGAGTGAGCTGACCGAGCTTGCCGAAGCCGCGTTGACCGCCGGGCTGAAGGTGGCTGAGCAGGAGGTCGGCGCGTCGGCCGAGGGTGCGCTCGCGGTGATCGCGATGGGCAAGACCGGTGGTCGCGAACTGAACTACGTGAGCGACGTCGACGTCATCTTCGTCGGCGCTGGTGACCTCGGCGTCGCGACCCGGCTGGCTGCCGCGATGATGCGGGTGGTCGGCAACGCATGCTTCGAGGTCGACGCGGCGTTGCGGCCCGAGGGCAAGAGCGGCGCGCTGGTGCGCACGCTCGAGGGCCACACCGCGTACTACCGGAAATGGGCGAAGACCTGGGAATTCCAGGCTCTGCTGAAGGCGCGGCCGGTGGCCGGTGATGTCGAGCTGGGCAGGCAGTACGCGGAGATGGTCGCGCCGATGGTGTGGTCGGCCGCGGATCGCGAGAACTTCGTCACCGAGGTGCAGCAGATGCGCCGCCGGGTGGAGGACCACGTCGCGTCGGAACACCTCGAACGCGAGCTGAAGCTGGGCCGGGGCGGGCTGCGGGACGTCGAGTTCGCCGTGCAGCTGCTGCAGCTCGTGCACGGACGGGTGGACCCGGTGCTGCACTCACCGTCCACTTTGGACGCTTTGGCGGCGCTCGGCGAAGGCGGGTACGTCGGCCGCGCTGACGCTGCCGAGATGAGTTCGTCGTATGAGTTCCTGCGTACCGTCGAGCACCGGCTGCAGCTGCGGCGGCTGCGTCGGACGCACCTGTTCCCCGAGGCCACGGACACGACTGAGCTGCGGGTTCTCGCGCGCGCCTGCGGAATCCGGCCGGGCCGCGGCCGGAGCCAGGGCGAGGCGCTGCTCGCCGAGTTCCGCCGCCACGCGCAGGGGATCCGGCGGCTGCACGAGAAGGTGTTCTACCGGCCGCTGCTGCAGTCGGTCGCGAACGTGCCGACAGAAGCCTTGCGGCTCACCACGAAACAGGCCGCCAGCCGGCTCGCCGCGCTCGGGTACGCGGCGCCGGAAGGCGCGTTGCAGCACATCAAAGCACTCACCGCGGGAGTTTCCCGGCGCGCGGCGATCCAGCAGGCGCTGCTTCCGGTACTCCTCGACTTCCTCGCCGATACGCCCGACCCGGATGGCGGCTTGCTTTCGTATCGCAAGGTGTCCGAAGCACTTGAGGAAACGCCGTGGTACCTGCGGGTGCTGCGCGACGAGGGCACGGTCGTGGAGCGGCTCGCGTTCCTGCTCGGGACGTCGCATCTGGTGCCGGACCTGCTGGTCCGCGCGCCGGAAGTGCTGCAGCTGCTGGGCGATCCGGCCCGATTGACCGGGCGTACCCCGGCTGACGTGGCGACGTCGCTGCGCGCGGCCGTACGTCGGCAACCCGGGTTGAGCGCTGCGGTGACGGCTGCGCGGTCGTTGCGGCGGCATGAGCTGCTGCGGGTTGCGTGCGCGGATTTGCTGGGCTTGCTGGATGTTCCGGCGGTCTGCGCGGCGCTTTCGAGCGTGTGGGTGGCGGTGTTGCAGGGCGCGTTGTCGGCCGCGTACCGGCAGCGGCAGGCCGAGCTGGGGCGCACTCCGGCGACCATCGCGGTGATCGGGATGGGGCGGCTCGGCGGCGCGGAACTCGGCTACGGTTCCGACGCCGACGTGCTGTTCGTCTGCGAACCGGCCGACGGGGTGCCGGACGCCGACGCGGTGCGGTTCGCGTCGTCGGTCGCCGAGACGGTACGGAAGATCCTTGGCGCGCCGAGCACGGACCCGGCCCTGGTCGTGGACGCCGACCTGCGTCCGGAGGGCCGCAGCGGACCGCTCGTGCGCACGCTGGAGTCGTACCGCGCGTACTACCAGCGCTGGGGCGAGGTGTGGGAGTCACAGGCGCTGCTGCGGGCGCGGTTCGTGGCCGGGGACGAGGAGCTCGGCCGCCGGTTCATCGAGCTGATCGACCCGCTCCGCTACCCCGAAGGCGGCCTCGACCCCACGGACGCACGCGAAATCCGGCGCATCAAGGCGCGCGTGGAGACCGAGCGCCTTCCGCGCGGCGCCGACCCGACGCGGCACACGAAGCTCGGCCGCGGCGGGCTCGCCGACGTCGAGTGGACCGTGCAGCTCCTGCAGCTCCAGCACGCGCACGAAGTGCCTGGCCTGCGCACCACGTCGACCCTCGACGCCCTCACCGCGCTCGCCGAAGCCGGTCTCGCACCGGAGGACTCGGTGGAGTCGCTGCGCGAGGCGTGGTTGCTGGCCACGCGCGTGCGCAACGCGACGATGCTGGTGCGCGGCAAGGCAGCCGACGAGGTACCCGGTTCGGGCCGTGACCTCGCCGCGGTGGCGCGCGTGTTCGGCTACTCCGTGGACGACGACCCGGGCGAGTTCCTCGACGCCTACCGCCGTGTGACGAGGCACGCCCACGCCGTGGTCGAAGAACTCTTCTACGACAACTAGCCTGGGCCCGTGACCGACCGCGAACCGTTCCGCACTCACCTCAAGGTGCGCACGTACGAACTCGACGTGCTCGGCCACGTCAACCACGCCGTGTACCACTCGTACGGCGAGGTGGCGCGGCTGGAGGCGTTCGAAGCGTCCGGCGACGCCGACCTGCGCGCCTCCGGCCTCGCGGTGGTGCTGCTGGAGTCGCACATCGTGTACCGCCGTGAACTGCGGGCCGGGGACGAGGTCGACGTGTCGTGCGACCTGACCTTCGGCGACGGCAAGGTCTTCTGGGCGACCAACCTCATCACGAAGCTCGACGGCACGCTGTCCGCGGAGATCAAGTGCACCTGCGGCCTGATGGACCTGGACAAGCGCAAGCTCGTCGCCGATCCGCGCGGGCGGTTCGAGCAGGCCGGCGTGGACCTGAAGGTGCTCTCGACCGGGGCGTGACGTTCACAGCTCGATCCGCATTCCCATTCCGTGCCACACCAGGTCGACCACCCCCTCCGTCTCTGCCTTCCAGTTGCCGTCCGGGCTGAGGAAGAACAGCCCGCCCAGCCCACGCATCAGCGTTTCCGTGGTGAGGTCCGGCCGGATGGTGCCCGCCTCCGCGTTCGCCTTCCGCAGGATGTCCAGCGCGGCGAGCATCCGCGAGTACGCCTGTGTCGGCAGTTCGCTGCGCGTGGTGCGCAAGGCGTTGGCCAGCCCTCGTTTCGTCATCATGTAGTGCGCCAGGTGGTCGACGATCCAGACACGTAACGCCTGTTCGGGTGAATGGTGGTCGAGCAGGTCCGGCACGATCTCGATGAGATGGCGCACCTCGCGTTCGTAGACGGCGAGGATCAGCGCTTCCGGCGTGGGGAAATGCCGGTACACGGTGCCGACGCCGACGCCTGCTTCCTTGGCGACGGCGTTGAACGAAACGTCGCCGGAGCGGCTCACCGTTTCCGCTGCCACGGCCAAGATCCGCTCGTGGTTGCGCCGGGTGTCCGCCCGCCGCGGGCTGACCGGCATCGTGCCTCCTGGGTCCTGCTGGCGTGTCCGCAACGCCCTGGAGCTACTCCAGTTCGTTGCGTAGCGGATTCTAATCCGCTAGCCTCGGAGAAGCGAGCCAAGCGGATGAATATCCGGTATCCCCGGGCGGCTCGTGTTCCTGAGGGCCGTCACCACCACCACAATCATGCCGCAGGCGTCCATCGCCTGCCGGAGAGAGAACCCAGTGGACATTTCCCTAGAAGTCAACGGCAGAACCGAGCAGCTCAGCGTGGAGCCGGGAGTCACCCTCCTCGATGCGCTGCGCGAGCGGCTCGGCATCACCGGGCCGAAGAAGGGCTGCGACCGCGGCCAGTGCGGTGCCTGCACCGTGCACGTCGACGGCAAGCCGGTCCTCTCGTGTCTCACCCTCGCGGCCACCGTGCGCCGTCCCGTCACCACGGTCGAAGGACTGTCCACAGAGGACGAACTGCATCCGGTGCAGCGGGCGTTCGTCGATCAGGACGCGCTGCAGTGCGGATTCTGCACGTCCGGGCAGGTCATGTCCGCGGTCGCCGCGGTGCGCGACGACGTGGCGGACGTCCGGGAGTTCATGTCCGGCAACCTGTGCCGGTGTTCGGCGTACCCGAACATCGTCGCGGCCGTGGAGCAGGCGAGGCAGGCCGATGCGACCGTTTGAGCTCACCGCACCCGCCACCGTCGAGGAGGCGCTCGGCGCCGGTGGCACCTACCTGGCCGGGGGCACCACGCTCGTCGACCTGATGAAGCTGGACGTCCTTACCCCGCAACGGGTGCTGGACATCAATGATCTGCCATTGCGCGGGATCGACACGGCCGCCGGGATGCGGTTCGGCGCTCTCGAGCGGATGGGGGACATCGCCGCGCACCCCGGCGTGTACCCGGCGATTTCGCGCGCGTTGCTGCTCAGCGCGTCGCAGCAGCTGCGGAACATGGCGAGCATCGGCGGAAACCTGATGCAGCGCACGCGATGCTCGTACTTCCGGGATGTGGCGATGCCGTGCAACCGGCGGTCTCCTGGCAGCGGCTGTTCGGCGATCTCGGGTGCCAACCGGATGCACGCGATTCTCGGCACGAGTGATTCGTGTGTGGCCACGCACGCTAGTGACGTCGCGGTCGCGCTGGTCGCGCTCGACGCGGAGGTGGTGCTCGCCAGTGCGTCCGGCAGCCGCACCGTTGCGCTGGCCGATTTCTACCGGGAGCCAGGCGATACTCCCGAGGTGGAGCACGACCTGCGCCCCGGCGAGCTGATCACCGAGGTGCGCGTACCGCAGCTGGATTGGGCGCAGAACTCCACGTACGTCAAAATCCGTGACCGGCAGTCGTACGAGTTCGCGCTGTGTTCTGCGGCGGTCGCGCTGGACATCCAAGGCGGGAAGATCGTCGACGCGCGCGTGGCTGCCGGTGGCGTTGCGACGGTGCCGTGGCGGCTTCCGGCGGTCGAGGAGGCGTTGCGTGGCGCGGCGCTCACCGAGAAGTCGTTCGAGGAAGCGGCTTCCGCGGCGGTGGCCGGTGCAAGTCCGTTGTCCGGCAACGCGTTCAAGCCTTCGCTGCTGAAGCGCACCATCGTCCGCGCGCTGCTCGAACTCACCGAAGGGAGCCGGGCATGAGTGCCAGGCTGGACGCCCCGCAGAAGGTCACCGGGCTGGCCAAATACGCACTGGACAACAACTTCCCCGGCATGGTCTACGGCTACGTGGTGCTCAGCACGATCGCGCACGGCGAGATCGAGGCCATGGACGTCACGGCGGCCAAGAGTGCTCCCGGGGTCATCGGTGTCTACACGCCGTTCGATCCGCTGGAGCTGCGGCCCACCACGTCGCCGATGATGGGTGAACTGTGGTTGCCGTTGCAGGATCGGGACGTCCAGTTCTACGGGCAGCCGATCGGGATGGTGGTCGCGGAGACGTTCGAACAGGCGCGGGACGCGGCCGGTCTCATCGAGGTGTCGTACCAGGTGAAGCCTGCGCTCACGTCGTTCGAGGACGGTCTGGCGGCGGCCGAGGACGCGCCCGAGAGTCGCGGCAATCCGCCGTCCATCGAGGTGCTGGCGCCGGATGTCGAGTCCATTGAGGACGCTCTCGCGGCGAGCCCGGTGGTTGTCGAGGCCACGTACCGCACGGCAATGCAGAACCACGCCGCGATGGAGCCGCATTCCGCGGTCGCGGTGTGGGATGGCGGCGAGTTCACTATCTACAGCGGAAACCAGGGCAGTCACCTCCAGTCGGCGGAGATGTCGTCGGTGCTGGGGGTCGATCCGGCCGCGGTGCACGCGGTGAATCCCTACGTGGGTGGCGCGTTCGGCGGTAAGGCGGGCACCTCGGTGCCCGGGCTGCTCGCGGCGGCCGCCGCCAGGGCGCTCGACCGTCCGGTGAAGTGCGCGCTCACCCGCGAGCAGGTGTTCACCGCCACGGCGACCCGGCCGGCTACGGTGCAGAAGGTCGCGCTGGGAGCGGATCGCAATGGCACGTTGATCGCATTGCGGCACGACTCGTGGTCCACCACGTCGATCAGCCGGTCGTTCGTGGAGCCGACGTCGCACGGCACGTCGCGCGAGTGGTACGCCACGCAGAACCTGGCGATCAGCCAGAAGATGGTGCCGCTCAACATCCCGGCGGGCACGTTCATGCGGGCGCCGGGCGAGGCACCCGGGTCGTTCGCGCTGGAAAGTGCCATCGACGAGCTGGCTGTCGCGCTCGACCTCGACCCGATCGAGCTGCGGCAGCGCAACAGTTCGGTCGCGCCGCCGGGCAACGACCTGCAGTGGTCGAGCAAGCACCTCGACGAGTGCTACAGCATCGGCGCGCAACGGTTCGGCTGGGCGAACCGGTCGCCGCGCGGCCACGTGGACGGCGACTGGCTCGTCGGTGTGGGCACCGCCACGGCGATGTTCCCGGCGCTGCGTTTCCCGGCGACGGTGGAGATCACGCTCAACGCGGACGAGACCGCGGTGGTCTCGACCAGCGGGTCCGATCCGGGTACCGGCCTGCTCACCGTGCTGTCCACGATCGGCGCCGAATCGCTCGACATCCCGGCCGGCCGGATCACGCCGCAGCTGGGCGATTCCCGGTACGCACCGGGTGGCATGTCGGGCGGTTCCACCGCGACGGCGAGCGCGGGTACCGCGATCATGCTGGCCGCAACCGCAGTGCTCGACGAACTGGTCGCGCTGGCCGCCGAGCCGGGTGCACCGTTCGAGAGCCAGGTCGTCACGTACGCCGACGGCCTCGTCCACGGCGACCACGGCACGATGCCGTTCGGTGAGCTACTGCGTGCGGTCGGTCGGGAATCGTTGTCCGCCAAGGGTTCCTCGGCACCGGGCGAGGAGCTGACGAAGCATTCGTTCAGCTCGTTCGGCGCACAGTTCTGCGAGGTCCGGGTACACCGCCTCACCCGGGAGGTCCGCGTGTCGCGCCTGCTGGGCGTCTTCGACGGCGGCCGGGTCATCAACGAGATGCAGGCCAGAAGCCAGCTGTCGGGCGGCATGATCTGGGGCGTGTCGGCAGCCTTGCACGAGGGCTTGGAGGTCGAACCGGACGGCCGCTTCGCGAACGCCGACTTCGCGAGTTACCTGGTGCCGGTCAACGCGGACATCCCGGAGGTGGACGTCCAGTTCGTGCAATACCCGGACACCCTGCACAACGCCGTCGGAGCCCGAGGCCTGGGCGAGATCGGCGTGGTGGGGGTAGCGGCGGCGATCGCGAACGCGGTCTTCAATGCTACGGGCATTCGCGTGCGGCATATCCCGATCACGATTGAGGACCTGCTGGTGGAGTAGCACTTGTGGAGGTGGGCTGGCTGAAGTTTGGGGGCGGCTGGGGTTCGGGTTGAGCCGCGGACTGCGTCGAAGGTAGCTGGGCTGGGGTGAGTCGGGCAGGGGCGAGACCGGCCGGGTGCGATCCCGGCGGCCCAGCCTGGCGCGGCGCGGCGCGGCGGATGCGCTCGGCGGGTCGGGCCTGTGCCTCGTCGGCGGCGCTCGGTCGGGGCCAGGTGGCGCCAGTGGCTTGTTGGCCTCGCAGCCTCTTCGCCGGGGCGGCGTCTGGCTCGGGCGCGGACCCGCCCCGGCTGACCCACACCGAGCCGGGCTGCGCCGAGCCGTGCTGGGCCGGGAGCCCCGGGCCGGGCCGCGCGAGCCGTGCCGGGCCGTGCCGTGCCAGGAGCCGGGCCGGACTGGGCGAGCCGGGCCGAGCCGGGACGGGCCGTGGTGCGGCGTGTTGTGCTGAGACGTGCCGGGCTGGGGAGAAGACGAGCTGAGCTGTGCCGAGATGGACGAGCCGGGCTGGGTCGAGACGGGCTTTGCTGCGGCGACCCACGCCGAGACGGGCCTTGCTGTGCCGATCCACGCCGAGCCGACCCGTGTCGAGCCGACCGTGGCCCCTACTCCACCCGCCCCTTACCGGTCCAGTACCCGCCGCAAAGCGGTTCGCAAGGCGGCCACCGCATCGGTCGGGAGGGTATGGCTTCGCCATGCCACGTGGTGGTCTGGGCGGATCAGCAGGCAGCCTCCGTCGGAAATCTCCCTGACCGCGGCCCACTCGCCGAGTGGGTCGGTGTATTCGCAGCCCAGGCCGATTTGGTGACCAGCAACCTCCACGCCCAGCTCAGCAGCCACCTTGTCCGCCGCTGACAGCCACTCCTGTCCGCCGATACCGGTCAGCACCGTGAACCTCCCGTGGCCGGTAAGGTCCAAAGTGGACACTCGCACGGCGGCGCGTTCCAGCCACGCGTGAGGGAGGCGCGCGCCGGGGTGGCTGGTGGCTTCGTAGTACAGCTCCGGGTCGCGGGTGGGGGTCGGCCGGGGAGTGCCGTCGGGCACTACTGCGGTGGACGTGTAGTGCTGGCCCAGTTCCACGCCATGGGCGTTGAACTGGTAGTTCTGCAACTCGACGGCCTCGCGGAGTTCCGTTCGGCGGGCTCGGCCTTCCGGGGAATCCTCGGACAACCCCGTCAGCGCGCGCCAACCCTCCGCAGTCGTTTGGCCTGGGCGGAAACCGAAGGCGTTCGACAGGGGCAGCATGTCTTGCACGCTGCGCATTGCCCGGTCGACGACCTGCTGGCCGACTGGCTGACGCTCCGAGTGGTAGCTGTCCAGCAAAGCTTCCCCCGCCTGGCCGCGTACCACGGCTGCGAGTTTCCACGCCAGGTTGAACGCATCCTGTACCGAGGTGTTCGTACCCAGCCCGTTCGCCGGTGGGTGCCGGTGGGCGGCGTCTCCGGCCAGGAAGACCCGGCCGCGGCGGTATTCGTGTGCTACCAGGTGGTTGATCTGCCATTCGCTGACGGCCTTGATGCGGATGTCCACGTCCGGGTCGCCGATGAGGGTCGCGGCGCGGGAGCGGACGGCGTCCGGGGAGAGGTCGGGCGTGCCTTCGGCGGGGTTGTACATGAAGAGCATCACCCAGTCGGTCCACGGTTTCACGCAGATGAACGTGCCGGAGCCCACCCAGAAGTCGTTGCCTGGGCGGCACATCCAGTACAGCGTGCCCGGCCGGTGCGCCGTGTACCGCGTGAGGTCGGCCTCCAGCCACACGTTCGCGGCGTAACCGAGCCCGGACTCGCCGTCGAAGGTGAAGCCGAGTTGCGAAGCGACCGTGCTCCGGCCGCCGTCCGCGCCGATTACATAGCGGGCGACGATCTCGCGTTCGGCCCCGGTCTCGCGGTCGGCGACCACTGCGTGCACGGCGTCCGGGGTCTGCGAGATCTGTCGCAGCTCGGTGGAAAACTGCAGGTCGGCGCCTTGGCGGCGGGCGCCGTCGAGGAGGACCGGTTCCAGGATGTGCTGCGGGATGTTGCACATCGCGCTCGGGCTGGCTGCGGCGTAGTCGGCGTGCCGCGCGGTGCCGCTGCCCCAGGTCTTCAGGCGGGCGAGTTCCTGCCCGGCGAAACCGGTGGCCCACACGTTGTCGCCCATCAGCTCGTTGGGTACCGCGACCTCGCGGACGGCGTCTTCGATCCCGAGGTCGCGGAACACCTCCATGGTGCGCTGGTTGGTGATGTGCGCCCGCGGCGAATGCGCGGTGCCCGGGTACTTGGTGATCGTGACGGCGTCGACGCCCTGCGCGGCGAGCAAGGCGGACGCCGTCAGTCCGGCCGGGCCGGCACCCACGACGAGTACGTCGATCATGATCCCGCCTGGTGCGCACCGGTCATCAGCGCGGCGAGGTCCTCGGGACGCAGGAACGACGGAGGGGGCGGCGGACCCCAGTTGAACAGCCCGCGCGCGCCTTCGAGCGTCTCCGGTGTCCACAGCTGGTCGTCGAGAATGCTGTCCATGTCGGAGTAGTACTCGGAGAAATTGCCCGCCGGATCCTTGAGATACCAGAAGAAATTGGACCCGGCGTGGTGCCGCCCGAGACCCCACACGTGCCGCTCCGGGTGGTCCTCCAGCATCGTGGTCGCGCCGCGGCCGACCTCGTCGACGTCCTCGACCTGCCACGACGTGTGGTGCAGGAACCCGACCGGCGCGGCGAGCACGAGCACGTTGTGGTGGTCGGTGGAGCACCGCAGGAACGCACCGTGGCCCTTGATCGCGTCGCTGGTCTTGAACCCCAGCCCCGCGGTGAAGAACCGGATGGTGCGCTCGTGGTCGGTGGAGCCGACGACGACGTGCCCGAGCTTGCGCGGGCGGACCGGGCTCGTGCGCAACACGCCGGGCGCGCGCGAGTCCGGACGCTCGAGCCGGCCGGGGCCGTTGTACGGCGTCGGCGGCTCCGGGTCCTGGTGCAGCCGTGGTGCAACCCGCACGATCACCTGGAATCCGGTGGCCGGTTCCTGCGTGATCAGCGTGTCGCCGGTGATCTCCGCCGCGATGTCCAAAGAGGACAGTTGACGGCCGATGCGGTCGAGGTCGTCAGGGTCGTCCGCGCCGATGCTCAGCTCCATCAACCGGCGCTGCGGCGAGTGCACGATCTTGAGCTGCCGTCCGCCGTCCCGGGTGCTGAACCATCCGCCGGCTTCTTCGCCGAGCCCGAAATCGCGGTAGTACCGGGTGGTGGCTGCGACGTCGGGGACGCCGACGACCAGGGAGTTCAACCGGTGCAGAGCCATGGCTCATCCCTTTCCGCTATGCGGCGACCATCCGCTGCCGCAGTTCGCCGATGCCGTGGACGTAGCTGACGAGCTCGTCGCCCGCCTGGAGAAAACGCTGCGGCGTGCGGCCCATGCCGACGCCGGCCGGGGTACCGGTGAAAATGACGTCGCCGGGTAGCAGCGGGGTCACCGCGGACAGCCGGGAAATCAGTGACGGCACCGAAAACACCATCGCGGACGTCCGGCCCTTCTGCACCTGCTCGCCGTTGATCAGGGTGCCGAGTTCGACGTCGTCGCGGTCCGGCAGCTCGCCGGGCGTCACCACCACCGGGCCGAGCGGGCCGAAACCGGGGTACGACTTGCCGAGGCTGAACTGCGGTGCCGGACCGGCCAGCTGCAGCAGGCGCTCCGAAATGTCCTGTCCGACCGTCAGCCCGGCCACGTAGTCCCACGCCGTGTCCTCGCCGACGTGCTCGGCGCGCTTGCCGATCACCGCGACGAGCTCGACCTCCCAGTCGACGTTCCCGCCGGACGGGATCGTGACGTCGGTGTACGGCCCGGACAGGCTGGTCGCGAACTTCGTGAACACCGGCGGGGCCTCGGGCACCGGGAACGGCGATTCGGCCGCGTGGTCGGCGTAGTTCAGCCCGATGGCGAACACCTGGCTCGGCGCCGGGACCGGGTTGCCGAGCTGTTCGTCGCGCACCGGCCGTTCGAGCGCGTGGCCCGCGCCGATGGTGGCGGCGAATTCGGTCAGCTCGGCCCATCGCGAGTACGCCTGCTGCACGTCGGGGCCGAACCGCCCGTCGCTGGCCTCGGCGACGTCCACGGCCTTGCCCGGCGCGGTGACCAGGGCGAGACGTCCGTCCACGTTGGCGACTTTCATGCGAGGGCTCCCTTGCTTCCGGCTTCGATGCCTCCCAGTTGTACCCGCCGAGATTCGATGACGCAATAAACTTTCGAAAGTTGCACCTAGATTCGTATTGACTACCATGGAGTCCATGGCACGGGAACCAGCGGGCAACACGCGCGCCGAGGGCGTCTACCGGGATCTGCGCGCCGACATCCTGGGCGGCCGGATGACGCCGGGTCAGCGGCTGAAGTTCCCCGAGCTGTCCGAGCGGTACTCCACGAGCGTCGGCGCGGCGCGGGAGGCGCTCACCCGGCTGACCGCCGAGGGGCTGGTGAAGACCAAGCCGCACTTGGGGTACACGGTCACGCCGCTGTCGCACGAGGATCTCGCCGACCTGACCAAGGCGCGCGTGGAGATCGAATCTCTCGTGCTGCGGTTGTCGGTGTTCGAGGGCGATGTGCAGTGGGAGGCGCGCGCGGTGGCCGCGCACCATCTGCTCGAACGCACGCCGCTCGCCGACCCCGATGCTCCAGACCGCCCCAGCGACGCCTGGTCCGAAGCCCATGCCGCCTTCCATCTGGCGCTGCTCGACGGCTGCAGTAACCGGCGGCTGCTCACCACCGCCCGCACCCTGCGCGAGGAGGCGGAGCTGTACCTGCGGTGGTCGGTAACCTTCGGCGACGAACCGGACCGTGATCTCCCCGGCGAGCACAAGGCGTTGCTCGACGCGGCGTTGTCCCGCAATGGCGAGCTGGCGGCGGAACTGCTTCGGGACCACATCGCGCACACGGCGCAGTTGCTGATCAGCTGCGCGGAGGACGAGCCGAACCAGGTTTGATCTCGCCGCCGGATTCCGGGCCGTTACGCCAATCGGTTGGCGCTGTTGCTCCACGGTCCGCAACAGCCGCCGGACCGACCTACCCGAATGTCGCAGCGATCATTGGCAGCCATTCAGCGCGGTGAGAAATTCACTCGTCGCTGCGCTGTTCGGCGGTACGATTCGTCGGGAGCTGTTCCGGGGAGGCTGGCACATGGAGGCGGCACCGGCTGGCAGAGCGGACTCATTCCGGGGAGAGGGTGGGTCCATCGTCGCGTGCCGGGAAACCGAAACGCAGGCGCCGTTGGTCGGGCGCAATGCCGAATTCGCCGTGCTGACCGAGGCGATTGCGGCCGCCGGCACCGGGCGCGGTGGCACCGTGCTGGTGTGCGGGCAGCCCGGGATCGGCAAGTCGCGGCTGGCGGCCGAGGCCGTCGGGGTGGCGCGGGGCAAGGGATTCACGGTGATCGAGGGCCGGGCGGACCCATTGCTGTCGGGGCTTTCCTACGCGCCGGTCGTCCAGGCTTTCCGCGGGCAGCTGCGTTCCGGGCCGGACAGCGGAAACCTTGCGGCCTTGTTCCCTGACCTGCGGGCCACGGACACCGGCGATCCCGGACTGCAACGCACCCGGATGTACGAATCGGTGCTCGCCGTCACGCGCCGGCTCGCGGACCGCAACCCGGTACTGCTCGTGCTCGACGATCTGCATTGCGCTGATCGGGGGACGATCGAACTCCTGCATTACCTCGGCCGGAACGCGGACGATCTGCCGTTGCTCGTGCTCGCGTGTTTCCGGTCGGGGGTGGGCAACGACGCGCTCGACGCGATGGCCGAGGCGACCCGGCGGCATCCGTCGGGGCGGCTGCTCGACCTCGCCCCGCTCAGCGACCGTGCGGTACGGGATCTGGTGCGGCACGTCATGGGTACGCCGCCGCCGGTCGCGCTGCTGCGGGCGGTCACCTCGAGGGCGTCCGGGGTCGCCTTGTTCGCGGTTGCGCTGACCAGGCATCTTGCCGCGCGCCGGATGTCCGGTCCGCTGCCCGAGGTGATCCGGGACGTGGTGCGGGAGCAGATTTCGCACCTCGGCGACCTCGACCGGCGGCTGCTCGAAGTGGTCGCGGTCGCGGGGACGCACGGGCGCTCGGAGGTGCTGGCCGACGTGTCGGGGCTGGATCTCGGGGCCCTGCACGCGGCGTTGCGGCGGCTCGTCAGCAGGCGGCTGGTCACCGAGCGACGGCCCGATGCCGAGCCGCATTACCAAGTGGCGCATCCGCTTTACGCCGAGGCGGTCTATTACGAGCTCCTCCTCGCCGAACGGCGGACGCTGCACGCGGCCATCGGCGCGGCGCTGCACAACGCCGATCGCACGGTGGCCGCCGCGCCGCATTACGCGGCCGGGGGTGACAGCGTTCCGGTGGACCGCGCGATCGAGGTGTTCAGTGCCGCCGGGAATCGTGCGCTCACGGTGGGGGATTTGACCGAAGCCGCCGAGTACCTGTCCGCTGCGTTGCGCCGGGCGCGTGACACGCGGCCCGATGCGGTGCCTGCGTTGCTCGTCGACCTGGCTCGGCTGCAGCAAGGGCGAGGCCGGTTGGACGAGGCCGCCGAGTTGTTGCGGGACGCGGTCGCGCTCAGCGAGCGTCGCGGGCAGGACGCCGAGGGACGGCGGGCGTGGCGGCATCTGCAAGCGGTGCTCGAAGTCGAACGGGGAAACCTGCCCGCGGCGGTCGGTCTCGCGCGGGCCAGCGGCCGCCGCCCGGAGACCGATCCGCCGATGCGGCTGATGATTCACTGGATCATCGCGTTGCGGCACGGCGATTTTCCCGAGCTGGCCTTGATTTCCCAAGAGCTCGTGGCGTTACCGTCCACAAGCGACACTCCGAGCGCGCGTTCGGTGGCGCACCTCGGGGCGGGTTCGCTTGCCGCGTTGTCCGGCGACGTCGGGACTGCCGCCGCCGAGCTGAGCAGCGCGCTGGAACTCGCCGCACGGTGTGGAGACGAGGCGCCACATCTCGCGTTCGCTCCGCGGATGATGCTCAATGGACTGTCCACTTTGAGCGGTGACCTCGCTACCGCGATCCGGGTCGCGGACGTCAGCAGTACACCGCCGGTCCGGCAATGGCTTCCGTCGGCCACCTGTTACCTGCAGACGATGCTGGCCACCACCCGGTACTTCGCCGGGGACTTGCGTACGGCGTTGTCCGAAATGGACAGTTCGGTGGCGGAGGCCCGCCGGGTCGGGCAGGATCGGTTGGTGGGACGCACTTTGGCCGGGCGGGCGTTCATCCGCGCCGAGCGCGGCGCTCTCGCCGAGGCGGCCGAGGATCTGGCCGGCGCACGTCGGCATTACGACCCTTCGCAGATCGACCTCGTCGACGCGCTCGACCTGGCGGCCACGTCGCTGGCCTTGCGCCGCGGGGTCGCGGCGGAAGCTCCGGCGCTTGCTGACACGCCGCCGTTCGGGGACACCCAGCTCAACTGCCTCCGGATCGCGTTCGCCGGGTACGCCGCGGTACAGCTGAGCGATTTCACCGAGGCCGACCGGATCGCCGGAATTCTCCGTGCCGGGGGCGGCAGTTCGCCGGTACTGCACGCGCTTGCGGATCGGCAGCAGGGATTCATCGATGCAGCGCAGGGAAAGCAGGACGAAGCGGTGGCGCGGCTGCGGTCGGCCGCCACCGCCTTGCGAGACCTCGGCATGATTTTACTTGCCGCCCAAGCTGAACTGGAACTTGCCGAGCTGCTGGAACCGTCCGAAGCGGACGTGGTCGCCGCCGCTGCGACGGCTGCGTTCACCGCCGCCGGGAGTGTTCCCTGGCCGCATCGGATTGCCAAACAAGGACATTCGATCCCGGCGCCGCGCTCGGGCCCGCTCACCCGAAGGGAAACCGAGATCGCGAAGCTGGTCGGCCAAGGACTGTCCAATGCGGACATTGCGACCGCCTTGTTCCTCAGCGAGCGGACGGTGGAAACGCACCTGCGCAACGTCTACCGCAAACTCGGCCTGAAATCGCGCGTCCGGCTCGCGCAGTGGGCCCGCGACCGGCGGTGACGGGGCGGTGACGCTTCCCGATCACACTGCGGCGGTGGTCCAGTGATCGGGAGGGGTCGCAGGTGGAGCGGATCCGGATGGCCGGTGAGCCGGTGCCCGCCGGTCCCGAGCCGGTGGGCGGGCATCCCCTCGAACCGGAAGTCCGGCAGTTCATGGAACAGCGGTTCGGCCAGGACTTCAGCCGGGTACGGGTGCATTCGGACCCGGCCGCGACGCAGCTTGGGGCGAAGGCGTACACCGTCGGCGAGCAGATCGTTTTCGACCCTGGCGAATACCGGCCGGAGTCTGAACCCGGCAGATACACGCTCGCGCACGAGCTGGCGCACGTCGTGCAGCAACGTCGCGGCGGTGGTGCCGCACCCGGGTTCGCCGTCGGCCATTCGCTCGACCGGTCGGCGGACGAGGCGGCGGCCGAGGTGGTCCGCGGCACCGGCGGGCCCGTGCCGGTGGCCGGGGCCAGCGCCCCCGGTCTCGCACGACAGGCCGACTCGAAGGTGGTCGTCACGAATCTCCGTGGCCGGCCGGTGTTCGAAGCCGCGCGCGCCGCGGTCACCACCTTGACCTCGGTGCTTCACCTGCTGGGGTGGGCGGTCACGGGCACGGCGCTGGGGCTGCGGGCGTCGGGCAACGCCGGTGCGGGGGTCGGGGTGGGCGCCGGACAGGACACGATGGTCTTCGTCAACCTCGAATCCGGCGAGGTCACCACCGACATCATCGGTTACGCCGAACTCGGCCTCGGGGTGACCGCGGGCGGCAGTGAATCGGTCGTCGTGGCGGTCCGGCTCGGCCCGCTCGGGCAGGCGGGCAACGTCTCCGGCGCGTACGCGGGCGGGAGCCTTAACGTCGCGGTGAAACTACTGGCGGGAGTGGGATTTTCGGTCAGTACCGGCCTCTTCTCGGGAGAGGAGGGCTGGGTGGCGGCGGCGTTCAGCCTCGGCGCCGAGGCGGGCGCGCGGGTGTCCGGCAGTTACGGGGTCAGCGCGGTGGACACAGTTGCCCCGGCCATTGCCGCGTGGACCCAGTCGGTCGCGACCGGTCTCGCGTCCGGCACGCAGACCGCAGGCGCGATCGGACGCGGGATCGGTGGCGCGGTAGCGCAGCTGTTCGGCAGCGTGGTCGGCATCCTCGACCCGGCAGGCTGGAACCTCACTGGATACACGCCGGTCGAGCAGCAGGCGTGGCGAGAGTTCGGCGGGTACCTGACGCGGGTGATCGCGGCCACGACGCTGGACCGGTTTCTCGCCGGGGAGTCCCAGGGCGTGCCGGTGGCGCGGCGGATCGCATCGGTGGGGGACGTGGGCGTGTTCATCCGCGTGTCCGAGGCGATCAATGCCCGGTACCGCCGAATGGCTGGCCCCGCGGTGCGGCCGGGTGACGAGATCTGGCCGGCGAATGCCTTCACCGATCGCACGTACCTGCAGTTCCTCGCCTTCCTGCGGGAGCAGCGGCTGCTGGGCTGAAGTTACGTGGTAGCACGGATGGCGCGGCCGGGGGCCGATGACGATCATCGATAGTCGAAGATCGAGGGGGAGGGTGTTCGGTTCGCATGGTCGTTTCACAGATGAAAACGGTGGGAGAAGTAGAATCGGTGCTCGTCGTGCAGCTGCTGCCGACCTTCGCAGTGGGTGAGCGGCCGATTTCCCGTGCTGCACAACGATTGGTGACGTATCTCGCGCTCCGCGACAGACCCGTGCGCCGCGCCGAGGTCGCGCACGCGTTGTGGGTCGATTCGTCGGAAGAACACGGGGCGGCCAGCCTCCGGACCACCTTGTGGCGGGTCGGCCGGGTGCATCGGGATCTGGTGAGTGCGGCTTCGGATTGGCTTTCGCTGGCCGATACGGTGGCCGTCGACGCGCGGGCCGCCGTGAGCCTCGCGCGCTCGCTCACCACTTCCGGCGGTGAATTGCCGGAGGACAGCGAGCCGGTGATCGGCCTGCTGGCCACCGATCTGCTGCCGGATTGGTACGACGATTGGCTGTTCGTCTACCGCGAGCGCTGGCGGCAGCTTCGCTTGCACGCCCTGGAATGCCTGGCCGAACGGCTCGCGGAGGCGGGCCGGTTTTCCGAGGCGGTCGACGCGGCACTCACCGCCGTGGAAGGTGAGCCGTTGCGGGAAAGCGCGCACCGCTGCCTGATCCGCGTGCATTTGCTCGAAGGGAATCGCGGCGAGGCCGTGCGGGTTTATCGTGCGCTGGCGGAAATGCTGCGGGCCGAGCTCGGGGTGTCGCCGGGCCCGGAGGTACGCGCCCTGCTCGGGTGACGGCGCGGTGACGGGAAACCGTTGTACTGCACCACATGGAAGGTGCGGACCCGGAGCAGGTCGCGTTGCACGTCCTTCGGGCGTGGCGGACTCCTGACGGACTGCTGCGGGTCCGCATCACGACCACCACCGACGTGCGTACCGCCGCGGTGACGTCGGTGGTGCTCACCACGCACGACCAAGTGCTTGCTTCGGTAGCCCGCTGGCTCCGCCGGATCGGCCCCGCAGACGGCGACGTGACGCCGCGGTGACGGAACCAGTGCACGCTCACGGACCACGGCCGAGCGGCCGCGGAGGGAGACGGCCATGCCCATCACGCCCACCTTTCCGGGTGTCTACATCGACGAGCTGCCGAGCGCGGTTCGCACCATCACCGGGGTGCCCACCTCGATTGCGGCTTTCCTCGGCACCGCCCCGCGCGGGGCGGCCGACCAGGCCGTGCACATCACGAGCTGGGAGGACTACGAGCAGGAGTTCGGCGGCCTGGACGCGGGGAGCGCGCTCAGCTACGCGGTCTACCAGTTCTACCAGAATGGCGGCAGTGAAGCGGAAATCGTGCGGGTGGTGGGGACTTCACCGCCAGCTCCGGCGCCCGCCGACGCCAGGGACGCCGGGAATGCCGGTGAGGCTGGGAATGCCGGGGACGCTGAGGAAGCTGCGCCGCCCAAGGCCGCGCCCGCGTCGATTGCCCTGCCGAACGGACCGACCCTGTACGCGACCGGTCCGGGAACGTGGGCGAACGGAACCCTGCGCGCCCGTGTCGATTACGAAACTGCCCCCGATCCGGACGGCAAGCTGTACAACCTCACCATTCGCGACTCGGCCCGGAATGCCACCGAGCATTACCTCAATGTGAGCAGCGACGTGACGAGCTCGCGTGCGCTGAAAAACGTCCTCGCTTCGTCACGGCTGATCGGAAAGATCGAGAACGGCGAAAAGCGCCCGACCGCGCATTCTTCCACCGGTTTGGCCGAAGGGCAGGACCCGTTCCCGGACGACAAGAAAGACGTCTGGTACACCGCGGCGGCGCAAGGCGCGGACGGTCCCGCGCCGAGAAGCGAGGACTACCTCGGTGACCGTGCCGCCCAGACCGGGCTGTACGCGCTCTTGAAGACCGACATCTTCAACATGCTGTGCCTTCCCGGCGAGCCGGGGCTGATCGGTGGTACGGCGAACATCCTGTCCGCCGCGCTCGAATTGTGCGTGGAACGCCGGGCAATGCTCATCGTGGACCCGGACCCGAACTGGCAGGCGCCCAATGCCGTTGCGACGGCGGTAAAGGCGTCCGGATTCGTACTGAACACGGATTCCGCGCGCAACGCGGCATTGTATTTCCCGCGGGTGAAGCAGCCGGACCCCCATCAGGAGAACGCGGTCCGGGAATTCCCGCCGTGCGGGGTGATCGCCGGAACGTGGGCACGTACGGATGTCCAGCGTGGCGTTTGGAAGGCGCCGGCCGGAACCGAGGCGACGCTCAATGGCGTCAGTGCGCTTTCCGTGCAGCTCACCGATCGGCAGAATGGCGTGCTCAACCCACTCGGCGTCAACTGCTTGCGCGGGTTGCCGTCAGTCGGGAATGTGGTGTGGGGTGCGCGGACGCAACGCGGCGCGGACATTCTTGCGAACCAATGGAAATACCTGCCGGTGCGGCGGCTTGCGCTGTACGTCGAGGAAAGCCTTTACCGCGGTACGCAATGGGTCGTGTTCGAACCGAATGACGAGCCGTTGTGGTCGTCGATCCGGCTCAACGTGGGTGCGTTCATGAACACGCTGTTCCGGCAGGGTGCTTTCCAGGGCCGCACTCCGAAGGACGCTTACCTGGTGAAATGCGACGCGACGAACAACCCGCAGAACGACATCGACCGTGGGATCGTGAACGTACTGGTCGGGTTCGCCCCGCTGAAGCCCGCCGAGTTCGTGCTCATCCACATCCAGCAGCTCGCCGGCCAGATCCAGGTTTAGCAGGAGGCAGACCGTCATGTCCGACAGCAAGACGAAACGGCGCGACCCGTACAAGAACTTCCGGTTCCGGGTCAAGTTCAGCGGCGGCGACTACATGCTCGGCGTCAGCAAGATCACCGGGTTCAAACGGACCACCGAGGTGATCAAGCACCGTTCCGGCGGCGATCCGGCGACCAGTTTCAAACTGCCCGGTCGCACCGAGTACGACGCGATCACGCTCGAGCGTGGCGTGACCGCGGACAAAGTCTTCGAGCAATGGGCGAATCGCGTGTGGAGTTTCGCCAATGCCGGGCAGGGCCTGGAGACCTCGCTCAAGGACTTCCGCCGCGACCTCATCGTCGACGTGTTCGACGAGGGCGGCCAGAAGGTGTTGTCCTACCAGGTTTTCAACTGCTGGGTGTCCGAGTGGCAGCCGGTGTCCGATTTGGACGCCAATGCGAACGCGGTCGCCGTGCAGCACCTCAAGGTCGAGAACGAGGGGTGGGTGGCCGAGGAGGTGACCGAGCCGAAGGACGTGTCCTTCGAGGACCCGGCGTGACGTGATGGCGGCGTTCCCGGAAGCCGTGCTGCTGGCCGCGTGGGAAGCGGCGTTGGGGTTCGCCGGGGTACGGCGGGCGCTCGCGTTGGCCGTCGCGGGTGGTGCGGAACCGGCGTCGGTCGCCGATCTCGCGCTCGGCCGCCGGGACGAATTCCTGCTGGCGTTGCGGGAACGGTGTTTCGGTACCACTTACCCGTGCCTGGTCACGTGCCCGGCGTGCGGGGAGGATCTCGAACTCGAATTGACCGGTGACGATTTACGCGCGTCCGGTGGAACTGCGACGACGGCCGGTTACGAGGTGCGTCCGGTGACGAGTCGGGATCTGCTGGAAGTGCGCACTCGGCGGGAATTACTGGCACGGTGTGTGGTTTCGGCGCCGTCACCAGAAGGTGAGGTTCCGGCAGTGGCACTGTCCACTTGCGACCCTCAGGCGGACGTCCGGATCGATCTCGATTGCGCTTCGTGCGGACATCGGTGGACGTCGCCGTTCGACATCGCGAGGTACCTGTGGACGGAGCTGGAGACCCACGCGCGGCGGCTGTTGTACGACGTCCATGCGCTGGCGACGGCGTACGGCTGGGCGGAGGCGGACGTGCTCGCGGTGAGCCCGGCGCGACGGCGGTACTACCTGGAACTGGCAGGGAAAACGGCATGAACGATTTCGTGGACCGGCTGCTCGGCCATGGCGATGCGCCCCCGATCCGGCCGATGGTGCCGACCTTGTTCGAGCCGGTCACCCCGGTGGAGAGCCCGTTGCCGATGGGGACCTTTACGACGTCGAGGCCGGTGGAAATCCCCGCGGCACCGCCGCCGGTGGTGGAGCACCCGACGGATCCGGTGTCGCGAGTGGACACCGAGCGGCTGTCCACTGTGGCCCGGGAGATCAACACGGAACTCCGGACCGAGGCAGAGCGGGTCATCGTCGAGTCCACAATGGACCACGCTACCGAGACAATCTTCGACCGCGAGGTGCGTGCGGAAACCCACCGGCAGGACGTCGTGACGGCGCCGGTCCCGACGGAGCTCAAAGCGCCGGCAGACAATTCAACGGTGGTAACGGAAAACACGACGACGGTGACGGCGTATCCCGTCGAGCACACCGAGCAGCGTGAAATGCCGGTGCCACCGGTAGTGACCCGCCGGGACAAACCGGCACCGCCTCCGGACGTGCACATCAGCATCGGACGGGTCGAGATCAAAGCCCGGACCGCGCCGGAGCCGCGTCCGGCGCCGAAGCGGAAACCCTTGCTCAGCCTGGACGACTACCTGCGGGAGCGGAGATGAGTGACGCCCACGCCATCGAAGCGGTGACCGAGGCGCTGGTCCAGCTGATCTCGGAAGGGACGCGGGAGGTCGAGAGCGGGGCGAAGGTCGAGGCACGGCCGCCGCAGGACACGCCGGGGCCGAGCGGCGACCCGCAGCTCAACCTGTTCCTGTACCAGGTCGGCGTCGATGCGGGACTGCGCAACGAGGACCCGGCGTGGCTGCGGCCCGGCGAACACGGCGATCCGCAGCTGCCGCTCGTCCTGCGGTACCTGGTCACCGCGTACGTGCCCGGCGGACACGACATCACCGCGCACCGGATGCTCGGCGCCGCGATGCGGACGTTGCACGAACATCCGTTGCTCAGCCGCGATCGGCTGCGGCAGGTGCCGTCGCGCAGTGACGTGTCGGAGCAGTCCGAACTCGTCCGGCTCACCTGGCAACCGTTGGGGGAGAAAGACATTCACTCGCTGTGGTCGGCGTTTCAGACCAGCTACCGGCTCACCGTCGCGTTCGAAGCCGGGCCGGTGCTCATCGACAGCCGACGGCCGCCGCGGACACCCGTTCCGGTGTTGCGCCGGGGCGCGCAGGACCGTGGTCCCGAGGCGTTCGGGAGTGTCGAGTCGCCGTTTCCGGAGCTGGCCGCGGCGGTGCCGGTCGACGGACAAGCGGCTCGGGTCGGTGAACGGGTCATCCTGCGCGGTGCGAATCTGGCGAAGGCGCGCGACATCCGGCTCGCGCATCCGCTGCTGGCGGCGCCGGTCACCGTCGCCGCCGAGCCGGTCAGCGAGACCGAGGTGCGGCTCCAGCTGACCGGCTCGTACCTGGCCGGGCTGTGGTCGGTGTCCGTGGTGGCGGTCGACGAGACGGTGACGAACGAGGTTCCGCTGGCCATCGGGCCGCAGATCACCAGCAAGATGCCGATGACCGTGCGGCGGACCGGGTCGAATGCGGTTGTCCAGCTCACGTGCCGTCCGCCGGTGCGAGCCGGGCAGCCGGTGCTGCTGGTGCTCGGGTCCCGCGCGATTCCGGAGCGGCGCGCGAGCCACGCGACCGGCACGAAACTGACGTTCGACGTGCCCGACGCGCCGCCTGGTACGCATCTCGCCCGACTGCGTGTCGGGGGAGTGGACAGTCGGCTGGTCGACCGGAGTGGGGACAAGCCTGGGTTCGACCCCGCACAGACGGTGACGATCACGTGACCGAGGCGTTGGCTGCGTCGCTGGAATGGGTACGCGAGACGCTGCGTGGTCACCCCGCGCCGCATCCGCCGGACCCGCCTGAGCTGGCGGTGCTGGCGACGCGGCTCGGGTTGTCGCCCTTCGAACGGGACGCCTTGCTGTTGTGTGCGTCGGTTGAACTGGACCCGTCGATTGCCCGGCTTTGTGCCGAGGCGCACGGCAATGCGCAGATGACGTATCCGACGTTCGGCTTGGCGCTCAGCGTTTTGCCGGATCCGGCCTGGGAAGCGGTGTCGCCACAGGGTGGGTTGCGGTACTGGCGGTTGGTCGAGGGCGTGGGCGGGGTGTCCGCGCCGCTGCGGGCCGACGAGCGGGTGGTGCATTACCTGAAGGGCCTGACCTGTCTCGATGACCGGCTGAACCCGCTGGTCACGTCGTTGCCGACGGGGGAGGTGGCGGAGTCGCAGCGGCGGGCGGCGGAGGAGGTCGCGAGCCAGTGGCCGCGGCCGGTGCTGCTGACCGGGCCCGACGAGTCAGCCAAGCGACTGGTCACGGCGCAGGCGGCAGCGGCGTCGGGGCGGGTGGCGTACCGGCTGTCGGCACTGCCCGCGCAACCGGCTGAGCTGGACGAACTGGCCCGGCTGTGGCAGCGCGAGGCCGCCTTGCTGCCGCTGGCGTTGTACCTCGATGCCGACGAGGAAAGCCAGGCCGATCGCTTTGCCGACCGGATCACCGGGCCGGTGGTGCTGGCGGCGCGGGAGCCGCGGCCGGGACGCCGTCCGGTCGAGGTCGGTCCGCCGACTTCGAAGGAGCGGGCGCTTGCTTGGCGTGAGGTGCTCGGCGTGGACCAGACGGTCGTCGACGCGCTGGCCGCGCAGTTCGCGCTCGACCTGTCCGCGATCGCGGAGGTCGCGGTGGTCGCGGGCGCCGACCCGGCGAAGGTGTGGCACGAATGCCGGGTCCGGACGCGGCCTCGGCTGGCGGGGCTTGCGCAGCGGCTCGAACCGAAGGTCGGCTGGGACGATCTCGTGCTGCCGTCGCCTGCCCGGCGGCTGCTCGCGGAGATTGCGGACCAGGTACGGCTTCGGACGACCGTGCAGGACACGTGGGGATTCGGCGGGCACGGGCTGAGCGTGCTGTTCTGTGGCCCTAGCGGCACCGGTAAGACGATGGCGGCCGAGGTGCTGGCGAATGCGTTGTCGCTGGACCTGTTCCGGATTGATCTGTCCACAGTGGTCAGCAAATACATCGGCGAGACCGAGAAGAATCTGCGCCAGCTGTTCGACGCGGCCGAGGGTGCGATTCTGTTCTTCGACGAAGCGGAGTCGATGTTCGGCAAGCGCAGCGAAGTCCGTGATGCGCACGACCGGTACGCGAACATCGAGGTCGACTATCTGTTGCAGCGCATGGAATCCCATCGCGGGCTGGCGATTCTGGCCACCAACATGCGGTCTGCTTTGGACACTGCGTTCCTGCGTCGGCTGCGGTTCGTGGTCGAGTTCACTTTCCCCGGACCTGCTGAGCGCAAGCTGATGTGGCAGAAGGCTTTTCCGACGCGGGCGCCGTGCGCCGACCTGGATTTCGAGCGGCTTGCGCAGCTACCGGTCAGTGGTGGGATGACCAGGAACATCGCAGTGAACGCGGCTTACCTCGCGGCCGCGGCGGGGACCGGGATCACGATGCAGACTGTGCTGGACGCGGCGCGGACCGAATTCCGGAAACTCGAACTTCCGGTGCCGGAGCGGGATTTCCGGTGATCGAAATCAGGATCGACCGGATCGTGCTCGACGGGGTGGATCTGTCACCGGGGCAGGCCCGCGCCCTTCGCGACGCGGTGGAGGCGGCGTTGTCGAGTCTGGTCACCGGGGAATCGAGCTGGCGGGAACTCCGGCGGCGCAAGGTCGTGGGGCCGGAGCTGGACTCTTTTTCGGTACCTGCGATTGCCGAGGCTATTGCCCGGTCCATTCATCACGGGATCGGTGACGCCTCGGTGACGCCCTGACGGCACTCTGCCATCACGGCGTTCACTCGGGAGGACCACGACGATGACCACCTTTCCACGGAGCCTCAATCCCGTCCGGGGCGGGTTCGTGCTGGTGGACCCGGACAGCGGGCGGCCGGGCAAGACCATTCCGTTCCAGTACAACCCCGATACGCTCACCCGCACCGTGCAAATGCAGGGAATCGGTGCCGAGCCGGGTGACCGGCTGGAAGCGTTGCGGCTCAAGGGACCAGCGCACGAAACCTACCGGTTCGACGCGGAATTCGACGCGACGGATGCACCGTCGAAATTCCCCGATGGCCTGTTTCCGGTGCTGTGCCTGCTCGAGAAAAGCCTGTCTCCGACCTACCAGCAGTTGCGTGACGAGGATTCGCAAGCCGGTCAAGGACAACTCGAAATCGTGCCGGTGGAAGCGCCGCTGACCGTACTCGTGCTGGGTCCGAAACGGGTACTGCCGGTGCGGATCACCGATTTCAGCGTCACGGAGGAAGCCTTCGACGCCGCACTGAATCCGATCCGGGCGAAGGTCAGCGTGTCCGTTCGAGTGCTCACTGTGGACGATCTCGGCTACCCGCATCCCGGTGATCCGGGCGCCCGCGCCAAGGGCGGAGCGCTCTACCTCACGCATCTCCAGCAGAAGGAACGGTTTGCCGACACCGTGAACCGTCCGATCACCGACGTCGGCGTGCCGACCGTATAGGAGGTGGACGATGTTCTCCGCCACGAGCCGCTACTACGGCCTGCCCACCGCGGTCCACGACCTTCCCGACGGGCGCAAGGTCACCTACGTCCGGCGGCGGTTCCTGCCGCATCCCGAACAGCTCGCGCAAATCGGCGAACGCGTGGTGGCGCCCGGCGATCGGCTCGACCGCATTGCCGGCGAGGTCTTCGGCGACGCCGAGCAGTATTGGCGAATCGCGGACGCAAACCGGGCGATGGACCCGGATGAGCTCACCGCGGAACCCGGCCGACGCCTGCGGATCACGTTGCCGCCTGGTATTCCGGCGGGAGGAACCGCTGGTGGGTAAGAGTTTCCGGCTTCAGCTGATGATCGGCCGCGTACTGGCCGCGCCGGTCCCGCGCGAGCTCGTCGACGCCCTGCAGTCGGTGCAGGTCACGTCTGCCGCGGGGGAGCGCAGTGGCTTTCAGCTGACGTTCGCGGTGAGCAAGAAATCGGTGCTCACCCGGACGTTGCTGCCGTCCGGGCTGCTCGATCCGCCCGCGCGGGTGGTGCTGTCCGCGATCGTCGGCGGTTCGTCCGAGGTGCTGATGGACGGCGTGATTACCCGGCACGAGATGAGCCCGGGCTCCGGACCGGGCGAGTCGACGCTCACAGTGACCGGCGAGGATCTCACCGCGCTGATGGACCTGCGACACGAGCGGGAGGTCTTCCCCGGGATGCCGCTGCACGTCCGGGTGCTGAAGATCCTTGCCAAGTATGCGATGTACGGGATCATCCCGGCGCCGGTTCCCGTGCTGTTCTGGGAACCCGAGCTGCCGCAGGAGAAAATCTCCGGCCAGGCGGGGTCGGACCTCGCCTATCTGCGGTACCTTGCCCGTGACGCCGGCTATTCCTTCTATCTGATCCCTGGACCGCGGCCGGGGGTGAGCACCGCGTATTGGGGTCCGGAGGTGCGGGCGGGTGTCGTGCAACCGGCGCTCACTGTCGATTCCGGGCCGGTGACCAATGTGGAATCCCTTTCGTTCAGCTTCGACGGGATGTCGCGGAAGCAGTACACGATGCGCCTCACCGAGCCGGTCACGAAGCTCGGGGTTTCCATCCCGGTCCCGGATATTGCGCTGCTCCGGCCTCCGCTCGCCGCGCGTCCCGCGGTGGCCCTGAGCGAGCAGCCATTACCCAATTTGACCGGGCTGTCGGTCTCGGACGTTTTGCTCCGCGGCCTGAGCCAAACCACGAAAGCCGCGGATGCGGTGTCCGGACAGGGAAAACTCGACGTGCTGCGGTACGGCCACGTCCTACAAGCCCGGTCGCTCGTCGGGGTGCGTGGCGCCGGGCCGGCGTACGACGGGCTCTATTACGTCAACCGGGTCACGCATGAGATCAAACGTGGTGAATACAAGCAGAGTTTCGGACTGACCAGGGACGGTTTCGTCCCCTTCTCTCAGCAGGTGAGCGTATGACGGATCGGTTCGACGGCACCTATCAGGGCGAGGTTGTGTCCAATGTGGACCCATTGGGCCTCGACCGGTTGCTGGTGCGCGTGGGCGATGTACTGGGGGACAACGCCATCTGGGCGCGGGCGAGCATGGCGGCGCCGGGAATGAACGTGGTACCGCTGATCGGGTCCGGCGTGTGGATCGAGTTCCAGGACGGCGATCTCGGCCGGGCAGTGTGGACCGGGTTCCGGCGTGACGTCGCCGCGGAGGGGCCGCCGATCTCGTCCAGCATCCTGCCGGGCGTGCCGCAGGTGGTGATCGGCACCCCGTTGACCACGGTGGGTGCGCCGCCGCAGAACTACCTGCTGATCACCCAACAACCCGGTCCGACCGGCGGGATCCAGCTGCAGATCCAGGGCCCGTCGGGACCGTACGTGAAGATGAACGAGACCGGTATCGAGCTGTCCTGCGGGCCGGGGCTGGCGTCGATCCGGCTCACCGGGACCTCCGTCGTGATCAACAACGGCACTTTCGTCGTTCCGAAGTAGGGGATGGGCATGCCGGGCTTCTTGCTCCACAGTGGAATGTCGATGACCTGCCCGCACGGCGGCAAGGTCACCGCGGTACCGGCCGGTCCGCCCGCGGCGCTGGTGAACGGGATGCCGGTGCTCACCTCGAAGGACCAGCTCATTGTCGGCGGCTGTACCTTCACTCCGCCGTGCGCGAAGGTGCAGTGGACGAATGTCTCGTCACTGCTCGCCGATGGCTCGCCAGTCTTGACGCAGACCACTCCGGCCGGTCCGGGTGGCGGTGTGTGCGTCGGTTCCGGACCGCCGCTGGTCGTTTCCATGCAACAGCTCGTGACCGGGAGGTGACCACTGTGGACATCGACTTCCCGTTCCATTTCGACGGTCGCGGCCGGACCGCCGAAACCGGCTACGCCGACCATATCCTCGACCTCATCGAGCAGTTGCTCTTCACCACACCGGGAGAACGCGTGATGCGCCCGGACTTCGGCTGCGGGCTGCTGGACCTGGTGTTCGAACCGGACAGTCCGGAGCTGGCGGCAGCGGTGCAGGTGTCGGCGGAGGGGTCATTGCAGCGCTGGCTCGGTGACCTGATCACGGTGCAGTCGCTGGAAGTCACCGCCGAGGAGAGCACCCTGCGGATCGAGATCGGGTACGTGATTCTCGCGACCGGTGAGCGGCGCGAGGACGTCATCAGGGGGAGAGCGGCATGATCGGCTGTGCGGACGAGCGCCGCCGGGTGGACGTGCGAGCGGCCGGGCGCAATGGGATCGACTCGGTCGGTGTGACGGACGACGGCCTGATCGTTGGCCTGTTCGGTAAGGCGCCGGAAGGCTTGGTACCGGCGAACTTCCGGATCGACGGCGGACGCCGGGTCACCGGAATCAAGGTCGTCGCAGTTTCGGTGTGCAGCTCCGAGGATCCCGATCTTGCCGACGAGATCCGGCTGAAGCTGTCTCGCACCGGTGACTTGTCGACGTACCGGCTGTGCATTGTGGAGGCCACCGCGGTCGGAAAGCCAGGTACGAAGCCGTATCCGGGCTTTGATCCGCGGTATTCCTGTGTGGACTTCACGTTCGGCAGCTGCGGCGAGGTGGACTGCGTGCCGGTTTCGGAGAGTCCACAGCAGACTGATCCCGCCGTTGAAATCGATTACTTGAGCAAGGATTACGCCAGCTTCCGGCAGCTTCTGCTGGACCGGCTCCGGCTGACCATGCCGTCGTGGACCGAACGGCACGTTCCGGACGTCGGCATTGCGCTGGTCGAACTGCTTGCCTACGAGGGTGACCGGCTGAGCTATCAGCAGGATGCCGTCGCCACCGAGGCGTACCTGGACACCGCGCGGCTGCGGGTCTCAGTGCGGCGGCATGCGCGACTGGTCGATTACCCCATGCACGATGGATGTTCGGCGCGCGCGTGGGTGTGTGTCGAGGTGGATGAGCAGGTCACCCTTCCGGCGGGGACGTTCCGGTTTTCTACCCTGTCCGGGACGGTGTTGTCGGAGGCTGATCTGCGGGGTACGCCGGAGATTTTCGAGCCGGTGTATGACGAACCGGTTGCGCTGAATCCCGCGCACAACCGGATCAGCCTGTGGACGTGGGGTGATCGTGACTGCCGCCTTCCGGCCGGGACGACGTCGGCGACGCTCGTCGACAGCGGTCGCGTATTGCGGCTCGCGGCGGGGGATGTGCTGGTGTTCGAGGAGGAATCCGGCTCGCGTCGGCAAGCGGTGCGGCTGACTTCGGCGACTGAAGCGGTCGACGAGTTGTATCAGCAGCCGCTGCTCGAAGTGACTTGGGCGCGCGAGGACGCCTTGACGTCGTCGTTGGAGATCGGGATTGCCCGGGGGAACGTGGTACAGGTCGAGCACGGCCGCCGGATCGACTGGTGTGGCAAGGCACCCGAGGTGGTGCACGGCCGGGAGTTGCGGAATCGGCCGATCACGCAAAGTACGCCGGTACCGTCACCGGCCGCGGCGCAGGCTCGCTGGCTGGTGGGGCTCCCCGGCCGGATTCGCGCGCGATTGACCACGCTGTGGCGCGCCGGTCGACTGTCCGAAGAGGACGTCACGTTCGTCACCGTCCTTTTCGGAGCGTCCCTAGTGGACAAGCTGGGCCTGCGCGACCATCCCCGGCGGGCTTTGCGGTACCTGCTCGCCCGATTCGACGATCTGCTCGAAACCCAGCTCACGCGGCTGAAGGACCTGATCCGCCAGGCGCGTGCGGGGTATGTCCTCACCGCCGCGAACGAGGGCTGGGAGATTGCGCAGAGCTGGGGTGCCGCCGAGGGCGCGGCGATCGGCGAGAACCGTCCGGCCTTCCGCGGCCCGGCGAATACGCAACCGGATCCGCGGACCGCACTGCCCGCGGTCACCCTGACCGATCAGAACGGCGACCAGTGGTTCCCGCAACGGGATCTGCTGGAAAGCGGACCGGCGGACCGGCACTTTGTCGGCGAACTCACCGACGACGGCGTGACGGTGCTGCGTTTCGGCGACACTTTTCCGCCGGACGGGAAGCTGACGGCGGCACTGCGAGTCGGCACGGGGACCGCTGGAAATGTCGGCCGGGAAGCGATTAGCAGCATTGTGTTCTGCCAGACCGTTGTTCCGGGTATCCGCCGCGTCCGCAATCCGTTGCCCGCGAGCGGCGGGACTGACCCGGAGCCGGTGTCGGAGGTCCGGCAGCGTGCTCCGCAGGAAGTCCGGCGCCGGTTGTTGCGGGCCATCACCGCGGACGATTACGCAAAGTTGGCCACCGCCTCACCGAGCGTGCAGCGTGCCGCTGGTGACCTGCGCTGGACCGGTAGCTGGTACGAGGCGCAGGTCGCGCTCGACGCGCTCGGCACGGAGGTCGCGCCGGAGTGGCTGCTCGACGAGACCCGCGCGGCGCTGTACCGCTACCGCCGGATCGGCCACGACCTGTCGGTATTCAGCGCAACGCTGGTCCCGATCGACCTGACGCTGCACGTCGAGGTACGGCCCGACTACATCGCCGGGCACGTGCGTGCGGCGCTGCGGCGGGCGCTCGGCGCGTTCTTCCAGCCGGACAACCTCACCTTCGGCACCCCGGTGCGGGTTGCGCAGGTCGTCGCTGCTGCCGCCGCGGTGCCGGGGGTGCGGCACGTGGAGGTGACCAGGTTGGAGCGGCTGTACGGCCCGCCCGGTACAGCGCTCGACACCGGGGTGCTGCCGATCGGGGAGCTCGAGGTGGCGCAACTCGACGACGATCCGAGCCGTCCGGAGAACGGACGCCTCACTCTCGACCTGGCAGGTGGACGATGAGCACCCTGTACAACCGGCCAGGACTGCCCGCGATCTCCCGCCGGATCGGCACGTACGCGAGGTTCCGTCAGTCCATGATGGACCGTCTCGCCACCATCCCCGCTTTGACCACAAGGGACTCGGACGATCCGTCCATCGCGTTACTGGACTGCTGGGCGATCGTCGGCGATGTGCTGACGTTCTACCAGGAACGCATTGCCAACGAAGGATATCTGCGCACGGCCACCGAACCCGAGTCGCTCACGCATCTGGGTAAACTGGTCGGCTACACGCCGCGGCCGGCGCTATCGGCGACGACCTACCTGGCGTACACATTGGACCCCGGCGCCAAGACGGTGATTCCCGCGGGCACCGGCGCGAAGAGTGTGCCCGGGCAGAACCAACTGCCGCAAACCTTCGAGACGGTTTCCGAAATTCAGGCCCGCGAGGAGTGGAACGCCCTTCGGGTCGCCACCGCCGAGCCGGTGGACATCACGAGCGATACCGCCCGGATCGTCGGTCGGCTCGGTATCGAGGGAACCACCGCCGGACTCAAGGCCGGAGACCGATTGTTGTTGCTGTTCGGCACTTTCTCGCCGGTGGTCCGGGTGGTCGCCGACGCAACGACGGACTTCCCGGCCGGGAGAACTTCCGTCACGCTCACCACGCCGGGCGGATTTCCGGACGAGCTCAACCGGGCGATCATCGACCTGTCGTGGACGATCACTCTCGCCCTCGGTCACCACCCCGGACCGTCGCCGTGGATCGACGACACGATCGACTCGCTCACCGCGGCCAAGTCCTATTTGGATGGTCTCGGTTCCGTGCGCACCGTGACGTACGTCCTTCTCCGCACGATTTACGACCTGGGCACCGAGCTGGCGGAACAAGCGGCGCTCGCCCGCGCGCACGCGAGCTGCCCGATCCGGGATTGGTTCAAGTACTCGCTGAAACCCGTCGAGGACGCGACTGCGGTGTTGCGTAAACTGTGTGTTGCCGCAAGGCGGGAAAACGATCCGGAAGTCCGGTATCTGAACAACCTTGCGAAGGGCCTGTACTGCACACCGCCCGCGTTCGCATTTTCCGACGGCCCCCAGACCGGATGTGACCGGGCTGCCGCGTTGATCGGGCTCACGCCGGTACTGCCGTGGTTGCGTCGCGAACCATCGCGGCCACCACGTCGTGCGGTCGACTTGCAGTCCACAGTAGACGAGCTTTTCCACCCGAGTTCCGACGTGCACCCGAAGCTGCTCGTCGCGGCAGACCAGCGGCTGGCGCCCAGCTTGCACAAGGCATGGGCGAACGAGCAGATCTCACCACCACCCAAGCTTTCCGATGTGCAGGTGCTGCGGGTTCGTGCGGTTGCCGAGGCACGCCCGGTAGGTGCGATCGCGGATGCCGCGGACACGACCGCGGTCTGGCTGGACGCGGTGTACGACGGCATTGCCCGCGACAGCTGGGTGGTGCTGGAGGCAGCGACGGGGGAACAGTCGGCCGCGCGTGTGTTGTCCGTGCGGCAGGAGGCGGTCGACGTGAAGCTGCCGGACGGCAAACCGGCGGGGACCAAGCAGGTCACGGTGATCACGTTGAACGACGTCGTGTCGCCGGTTCCGGTGGCAGGCACCGTGGTGTGGGCGCGGGGCGAAATGCTGGCCGCAATCGGCGATCCGATCACCGAGGACGTTCACGGCGACGAAATCGAGCTCGCCCGGCTCTACGACGGTCTCCGGCCCGGTCGATGGCTGGTGGTGTCCGGTGAGCGTACCGACGTGCCGCACACCAGCGGGGTCCAGGCCGCGGAACTGACGATGGTGGCGGGCATCCGCCAGCGGGTCAATCCGGACCGTGCCGGTGATCGGGTGCGGACGTTCCTTTCTCTGACCACCAGCTTGTCGTACCGATATCGGCGGGATACCGTGACCGTCCACGGCAATGTCGTGGAGGCCAACCAGGGGGAAACGCGCACCGAGGTCTTGGGCAGTGGCGACCCGGGTGTGCCCAGCCAGACCTTTCCGTTGCGACAGAGCACTGTGGACAATCCCCTCACGTTCCTGCCCTCTGCCAACGCTTCCGGTGCCGAAAGTACTCTCGCCGCGCGCGTGTCGGGGGTCCGCTGGCACGAGACCGACGGGCTGGTCTGGTCGGGGCCGACGAGTCACGAGTACGAAATGGACACTGGCCAAGACGGGACCCGCACGCTTCGCTTTGGCGACGGGGTACACGGTGCTCGCATTCCAGCCGGAGTGGAGAACGTGACGGCGAGGTACCGGGTCGGCGCTGGCCATGATGGGAATGTGGCGGCCGGGCAGATCAACCAGGCGTCCGGACGGCCGCCCGGCGTGCGTGCGGTGACCAACCCGCTGGCATCCGGCGGCGGAGCGGATGGTGACGGCCCGGCTGACGCGCGCGCCACGATTCCGCTGCGGATGCTGGCGCTCGACCGGCTGGTGTCCATTCGCGACTACGAGGACTTCACCCGAGCGCGTGCGGGAATCGGGAAAGCCAAGGCGGTCAAGCTTTCGGACGGTGGCCGGCGAGTGGTGCACGTGACCGTCGCAGCGATCGGGGACGCGCGGATCGACATGTCGTCCGGTTTGGTCATTGCACTCGAGGAGGCACTGGCCGGCTTCGGCGATCGTGGGATCGAGGTGCGGGTAGCGGTGCGGGAGCGGGTGCTTCTCGTGCTGCGAGCCGGGATCAAGGTGCTGCCGGACTATTCGTGGGATTTGGTGGAACCGGCGGTGCGAGCGGCTTTGCTTGACGAGTTTTCCTTTACTCATAGGGAACTCGGCGAACCCGCGTTCCTCAGCGAGGCGTTCGCGGCCATCCAGAAGGTACCGGGCGTCGATTATGCCGATATCGACGTGTTCGACGGCATCCGTGGCGATGTCACGCCGATCGAGCTGGCGACCATGGTGGACCGGCTGTCCGGCGCGCGGGCGTGCGTGGAGGCGTCAGGGGCACGGTTCGAGGAAGCTTTCGATGAAGTCGGGTATGTAGACGATTTCGGCACCGATACGTTGACCACAATCGCGTTGCGGCACGGCCTTACGGTCGACGAATTGGTCCGGCTGAACCCGCGGCTGTCGTCCACAACGTTGAAGCTGCACCAGAAATTGGCGGTGTCGCGTGGTATTCGCCCCGCCCGGCTCGCCGTGCTCCCTCCCGACGTGCCGGAGGCCCTGACCCTGGTGAGGATTCCATGAACAGCGACCGGCTCTACGACCTGCTTCCGTCGGTGTACCGGCGGCGCGACGAGGAAAACGCAGGCCAGCTGAAGGCGTTGCTGGCCGTGATCACCGAGCAGGCCGACCTGATCGGCGCGGATCTTGACGCGCAGTACCGCGACTGGTTCATCGAGACCTGCCAGGACTGGGTTGCGCCCTACATTGGTGACTTGGTCGGATACCGGCTCCTCCCGGGCGCGGACGAGGCGCTCGCGACGGGTTCGCCCGAGGCGCGGCGACTGCTGTCCGTCCTCGCACCGCGGCGGGATGTCGCGCACACGGTGGGTAATCGGCGGCGCAAAGGTACGTTGGCGTTGCTGGAAGACCTTGCGGCCGACGTCGCGGATTGGCCCGCCCGCGCGGTCGAATTCCGGCAGCTACTCGCGGTCTCGCAGGCCATCCGGCTACACGGCCGCGACCGGCGAGCGGATCGGCGGCGATTGACGCGGGGCCGGTCGGTCGATCTCCACGGCGTCGATGCTCTCGACCGGCTCGACGGCCCGTTCGACGAACTGGCGCATTCGATCGACGTCCGGCGGATCACGTCGTCTCGCGGAACGGGGCGGTACGGCATTCCGGAGATCGGCTTGTATGGATGGCGGTTGAAGCCGTATTCGATCACTCACGCACCGGCGTATTGCGAGGATCGGGCGCGCACGCATTACACGTTCAGCATTCTGGGTAACGACACTCCGCTGATGGTCCGGCCGGTGCGGGAACCGTCGCCGAACCACATCGCGGACGAGACGAACGTACCCGCTTTCATTCGGCGGCAAGCGTTATTCGAACGCCCTGCTGTCTACTATGGACCCGGGAAGAGCCTGTGCGTCTACCTCGCGGACGGAAAGCCGGTGCCGCTGGCCGATATCGTACCCGCGGATCTGTCGGGTTGGCGTTATCGTCCGACGCGCGGGAAAGTGGCAATCGACCCGGTACTGGGCCGGATTGCATTTCCCGCGCGGCACGCACCGGAGTCCGGCGTGTGGGTTACGTATCATTACGGGTTCTCCGCCGACATCGGTGCCGGGGAATATCCACGCCGGGCTGTTTCGGGAAAGGTGTACCGGGTCGGACCCGGATTCCACGGATCGGTCATGGACGCGATCGAGGAGTGGCGTCGGGACAAAGCGGCTGATCCGACCGCGCGGGAAGCGACCATCGAGTTCACCGACAGCGGGGTTTACCAGGAACAAATCGAGCTGCCGGTGGACCGCGGCGACCGGCTGACCCTTCGCGCGGCAAGCGGGGCACGTCCGGTGCTGCGATTGCTCGACTGGCACAGCAATCGGCCGGATTCGTTGCGAATAAATGGAACCGGTCAGGGTTCGGCAGAGGACCCATTGCCCCGGGTGGTCTTCGACGGCTTGCTGATCTCCGGCCGAAGCGTACAGGTCAGCGGCGCGGTCGGGGAAGTCGTGCTGCGACAGTCCACTTTGGTCCCCGGCTGGTCGCTCGGCGAGCATTGCCGTCCCGAGGAGGCGAGCCTGGAGCTGGTCGACACGGAGGCGTGTCTCGAGGTGGAGCGCAGCATTCTCGGCACGATTCTCGTGACCGCCGACGAGGTACACCGGGAACCGAACCAGATCCGCTTGAGCGACAGCATTCTCGACGCTGGTGGTGACGGTCTCGCTGCACTGTGTGCCCCGGACGACGGCTGTGCGCATGCGGTACTGACCGCGCGCCGGTGCACGGTGTTCGGTTCCGTTTTCACCCACGGAGTCGGACTGGTCGAGAACTCCATTGTGGACAGTCCAATGCGGATCGTCCGGCGGCAGCGGGGGTGTGTTCGCTTCACCTGGCTGCCGGAGGAGTCGCGTACCCCACCGCGATTCCATTGTGAACCGGAACATTCCGGGGATCCGCTGCGCGTCGTCCCGCGGTTCACGTCGGTTCGCTACGGCACCCCGGGGTACGCGCAGCTCGACCGGCATTGTCCCGGCGAAATCAGCCGAGGCGCCGAGGACGGGTCGGAAATGGGCGCGTTCCACGATCTGTTCCACCCGCAACGCGAGGACAGTCTCCGGCTGCGGCTCGCCGAGTACACCCCGGCCGGTACCGACGCCGGCATTCTTTTCGCCACTTAGGAGACCGTGATGCAAGCCGACTTCTCGCGTCGTACTTTCGATCCGCTGAAGCATTTCTCGGCCGTGCTGTCGCAGCAGGGCCGGGTGCAGCTCGACGCCGATGCGAACGAGCAGGCCGCAATTCTGTTGCACCACCTGCGAACCACGGTGGCCGACCTGCTCGGCGCCGCCGCCGCACCGGCCGGGGCGAGCGGATTCCGCATTCAGCCGGTGAAAGACAGCCGGACGGCGAAACTGCTCGACCTGAGAATCTCCCGCGGCCGGTTGTACGTCGACGGTATTCTGGTGGAAAACGATCAGTTCCCCCCGGCGACGTACTGGAACCAGCCCGACGGATACCTCGACCCGGAGAAGGACTCGCTTCCGGCAACCGGGCCGTTCGTGGTGTACCTGCGGGTGTGGGAACGGCTGGTCACCGCACTGCAGGACCCGGCGATCCGCGAGGTCGCGCTCGGCGATCCCGGCCCGGACACCGCGGCGCGCGCGAAAGTCGTCTGGCAGGTGGCGTGGTGCACCGGGCAGAGCGCCGACGATTTCGCCGTGTTCCGCGATTCACTGAACCCATCACCCGGCTTGCTCGCCGCGCAGGCAAAACGTCCGGACGACGTGGCGGTCTGTCACCTCTCCCCGGAAGCGAGTTTCCGCGGCCCGGAAAACCAGCTCTATCGCGTCGAGATCCACACCGGCGGCCGGGCGTCGACCGAATCGGCACCCGGCGCGACGTTCAAATGGTCGCGGGAGAACGCTTCGGTGGTGTTCCCGGTCGTGTCGGCTTCCGGCGCGACAGTGACCGTCGCGACGCTGGGCCGGGACAGCAAACTGGACCTGGACGTCGGCGACTACGTCGAGCTTCTCGACGACGCCTGGTCCGCCCGCGTCGCCGACGACGTCCCGGGCGCGGTCCCGGCGCTGCGGAAGGTCGTGGCAATCGACCCGGCCGACCGCCTGATCACCCTGGACGCCGACGCCGACGCCGACCACTGCCACTCCGGCGCCCACCCCTTCCTGCGCCGGTGGGACCATCGCGCCACCAGCGCCGACGGTGCGGTCCCACTGGTGGAGGACACGTGGATCGACCTGGAGGACGGCGTCCAGGTCCGCTTCGAGGCCCCACCGAGGACGACCGCGACCGCTGCCCGCACGTCCGGCACCTACCGCCGCGGCGACTACTGGCAAATCCCGGCGCGCACGACAACGGGCGACGTCGAATGGCCCCGCGGCGAGAACGGCCCGTCGCTGGTCAAGCCACACGGGGTCGAGTACCACTACGCAATCCTGGGCATCGTCGCCGCGGACGGCACCGTGACCCACCCACCGGCAACATTCGAACCGCTGCCCGAGTTGTCCACCCCGCGGGGGACCGGGGAAAGCGCGCCGACCCCTGCCGACCCTGCTGCCCCCGTCAACCCCGCCAACCTCACCAACCCTGCCAACCTCACCAACCCCGCCGCCCCCGCGCCGCCGGAGAACCCGGGCGGCGTGGCGGACCCGGTACCAGGCACTGTTTCCGCCGTCGCACCGGCACCCACGGCGGATTCGGTGGTCTCACTACCGCCAGGCACCGGTTCGATCGAAACACCGGCACCCTCGACGGGGAATCCGCACGACGCCTCCGGTTCCGTTGCTACTTCAGCGCAGCCCGCCGGAGCTTCGGCCCACTCGATGGTCGTCGACGCCCCTCCGCAAGGAGCTCCCGTCACTGCACCGCTGCCATCCCCCGCCGAGCCCGCTCCGAGCCCAACCCCGCGCCCATCCCCCGCCGAGCCCGCTTCGAGCCCAATCCCGCGCCCGCCCGTCGCCGACACCACCGCCCAAGAACCCGTCCCCCAGCCACCAACCACCCCCACCCCCGAGCAACCCACCACCCCCGAGCAACCGACCGCACCCAAAACCCGCCTGGGCGACCAGCTCACCTCCTGGCTTCGCACCGTCGTCCCCGGACTGTGGTCCGCGCTCGTCGCCTGGCTCGTCTCCCTCGGGTTGCCCACCGCGGTGACCGGGGCGGTGTCCGGTCTCGGCAGCCTGGTCATCGTGCCCGTGGCGCTGGCCGTCCTCTATGCGCTGCTCCGCCGCGTCGAAGCCGGACTGCCGCCCTGGCTCACCCGGCTTCTCCTCGGCTCGAACCGGCCACCCAGCTACGCCGCGGGGGTCGAGCATGCGCTGGGCTGACTACTCCGCCGGACGGCCGGGTTCCTCCGCGCTGCGGTCGGCCGGGTTCGGCGGCGCGATCCGTTACGCCGGGCTCGGGCGCGGGCCCAAGCGGCTGACTGGGGGCGAGTACCGGGAGCTCGTCGACGGCGGGGTCACCGTCGCGCTGGTGATCGAGCAGGGGACCGACGACGCGTGGGGCAGTCCCGGCGACGACGACTTCGCCCGCGGCGTCGCGTTCGGGCAGGCCGGTCTCGCGGACGCGCGCGGGATGGGCATTCCCGACTCGGTCCTCATGGCCTGTGCCGCCGACCAGCACGCGGCTCCGCATCAGCTCGACGACGTCGTGCAGTTCGCCCGCGGGTTCACCAGCGTCGTCGGCCGCAACCGCGCCGGGTTCTACGGCTTCTCCGAGACGCTCCGCGCGGTGCACGACGCCGGCATCGTCTCCTGGTACTGGCGCTGCGGCTCGCAACCCACCGCCGCCGAGCGCACCTGGACCAACCTGTGGCAACGCAACGACGGCACGGTCAGCGTCGCCGGAATTCCCTGTGACATCAACGAGGAGTACCTCCCCTTACCCACCGGCGGCGCCGCGCCCGTCGCCGGCAGCACCGACGAGGAGACCCTGATGCTGATTCCCGCTGCCCCGGACGGCGACCACTTCTACATCCCGCTCGCCGGCCGCCCGCCGTACCTGTACCTGTTCGCCGGCTACGGCGACACGGTCGAGGTCAAGCAGATGGACTTCGTGCGACCGAGCAAGGAAGGCACCGAGGGCGACTTCGTCCCCGGCGCCCAGCTGCTGAACTTCACCTTCCTCTCCGACCGCCCCGGACCGCTCGACCTGCGCAACGCCGCCGCGGCGGGCGCGGTCGGCATCTCGATCTGGTACCGGGCGCGGCATTCGTTCACCGCGTACGTCGGCTGATCGCCGCGCGGTTGACCGGCCATCCGAAGTCCTGCCCTCGCGACCGCACCACCGGGTCGCCGAGGGCAAGACTTCGGCCGTAAGCAACGTCGGCCCGCGTTTCGCGTCCTTTCGAGCGGGGAACAAACGAGAGGGGTTTCGAAATGGGGTTCGCAGCGATGAAGCCGATGAAGCTGGCAATTATCGGTGGGGCGGTTGCCGCGATTGCGCTTCTTTCGGCTTGCAGTGCGAACAGCGTCGACGGAAATGCGGCGCCGAAAGCGCAGGAATCGGCGCAGGTGGGTCAGGGCGGAGCGGGCGGCGGTGGCCTCCGGGCCGGGCAGCCGAAGCTCCGGTTCCCGAACACCACGCCGGTGGTCTCGATGATCGGCTACGACGCCAAGCTCGGTATGGTCCAGTTCCGGGTGATGGACAAGCTGCCGACCGGCGGGTACGCCGAATCGGTGACCGACCAGAAGGTGCACCGGCTGCCGCTGGACAAGAACGCCACGGTGATCAGCTACGTCGGACTGTGCCCGGAAGGTTCGCCCAGCTTGGACGACTCGAACCACAGCCCGATGCGCTGCGGGGCGAAGGACCTGATCGCCGCGCTGAACCGGGGTGACACCACCAGCGCCGAGCTCAACGTCGATGGGGCCGACCGCATCACCCGGGTCACGGCGCTTTACTTCTGAGCCGGACACGACGCCGGTGTCCAGGGGAAACCCTGGGCACCGGCGTTGTGCTGTGCCGGGGGTTGCGAGGCCGTCGCAACCCGTGCCCTCGTGGGCAGGCCGGGCCGGATGCGAGGGCAATACCGGATCCGGACGCAATTTCCGGGCAACGCCATTCCGGCTGTCACGTCTTCAGTCACAGAGATTCACCAAAGACGGGGAATAAGGGGAGCCGAAATGGGATTCACCGCGAAGAAGTCGATGAAGCTGGTCATTGTCGGCGGCGCCGTTGCCGCGATCGCATTGCTTTCCGCGTGTAGCGGAAACAATGTCGCCGGACAGGGTTCTCCGGTGAAGGACGCGGCTGCCGTCAAGTCGGCCCCGAAGGCGAACCAGGGGGGCGCTGGGGGAGCGTCGGGCGGTGACCGGGCGGGGGACGTCAACTGCAGCAAGGGCCAGGCCGAGTACCAGACCGGCCGTCCCGGCGGACCGCTCGTGGACGTGATCACCATGGAGACCGCGGCCGGAAACCCCGGCTGCGTCGAAGCGTGGACCGTCTTCGACGAGTACTTCAAGAAGGCGCCGCAGGGCGAGGGCGACGTGCGCCGGGTCCGCAACATTTCCGGTCCGGGCCTCAAGTTCGTCTGGGACTGCGAGGAAGCCCCGGAGCCCCAGGGTTCCCGCGGGATCGTGCAGTGCAGTGACAAGACCGGCATGCGGATGCGGACCGCGCCGGGCGCCGACTCCGGCACGGTGCCCGAGAAGAAGCCTGCACCGCAGCGGAAGTTCCCGAACACCACGCAGACCGTCGCGTTCACCGGGTGGGACGCGAAGGAGTACATGGCGACGTTCAAACTGATGCAGTTCCAGCCGGGCGGCGCCAACAACGGCCACTGGGTCGAGGTCCCCGGTGACACCAAGACCTATCGGCTGCCGCTCGACGCGCACAGCGAGACCTACAGCGCGCTCGACCTGTGCTCGGGCGGCACCCCCACCGTCGACAGCAACGGCCGCGGCACGAAGTGGTGCGACCAGGACGACCTGGTGAAGGCGCTCAAGGGCGACCACCCGCCGCTCGCCGAGATCAAGGTCGACCGCGACGACCAGATCACCTCGGTCAAGGAGATCTACACCCCGTAAGTGATCCCGCGGGTGAGCCGGTGCCGTTCGGCACCGGCTCTTCTGCCGCGTCAGCCCACCTGCCACAACGCCGGCGCATTCGGCGGTTCCCAGCCGGGTTGGGCGGTGTGGCCCTGCAGGCACACGTAACCGATCCCGCGATACGTAACCCGTGCGCCTGCCGCATACGCCGTGCCTGCGGTCCATGTGGTCCCGCCCGGAGGAGGCGTGCTGGTCGGGGATTGCGGCACGTTCAGCACGAAGTCGAACGCGGCTTCCTTGCCACCGCTCGGAGCGTCGCGGACGGTCATCAGCAGCCGTGGGTCGAAGATCGTGTCGGTGTTGTTGCGGGGTTCGTTGGGGAAGTACAGCTGCGTCGTGAGGATCGGCCGTCCCGGCGCTTGCACTTTCACGTGAATGTGGCGCGTCCGGCCGGGGTAGAGACCGGGCACGATGGTGCTCAGGGTGAACTCGCCGAGGCTGTTCGTGTACTGGTGACCGCGGAACGTGAAGCCGACGTTGTCGTACGCGCCGTTCACGTCGGCCTGCCAGAAGTCCAGCAGCGCACGCGAAATCGGCTGGCAGGCAAGCCCGAACACGTACCCGGTCACGGTCAGCCGCGTGCCTTGCGTGCCCGGTTCGACGAGCACTGTCCGCTCGGGGGAATTCGGTTTGAAGTACGGACCTTCGGTCTGGTCGGGAGTCGGATCGTCGCCGTCGTGGCACGCCGGGGTCGGCTCGGCCACCTGCCCGCCGGCGAACGTCGTCCGCGCCAGCGCAGGCCCGCCGACGAGCGCGACGGGCGCCGCGACTCCCGCGGCAAATGCGGCGCGCAGCACCGTTTTGCGGCTGAGCATCCGGTTTTCGTCCATTTTCCGCTCCTTGTGGGGGGATTCCCCACGCTAGGGAAGCGGTCAGCCGCGGGCGATGGACGGAGGTCGGCAGTCGTGGTGAATCTCCGGGGCGGTGTCGCCCGTGCGGCGGAATCCCCCGGGGCTCAAGCCGGTCTCCCGGCGGAAGAACCGGCAGAAGTAGGCCGGATCCGCAAACCCGACGCGGCTGGCGATCTGCCGTACCGAAAGGTCGGTGCGCAGCAGAAACCGTTTCGCCTCACCGGTTCGCGCTTCCCGTACGAGCTCCGCGGCAGTCCGGCCGGTCGCCGCTTTCACCGCCTCGGTGAGATACCCCGGGGTGACGCCGAGCCGTTCCGCATGCGCGCGCACCGACCACAAGCCCAGCTCAGGTTGTTCGGCCAGCTCGGCGAACTCCGCCGCAACCGCCCGGGCGCGCGCCGGAGTCGCCGGGGTACCGGGAAGGCGCCCGGCGCGCACGATGAGCACGTGCAGCAACGCGCGCAACACCGACTCACTGTCCGCGCCACCACGCCGGAATTCCTCCTCTAGCTCGGCAATCAGCCGGGCAGTGCGGGAGCCTTCCGGCTCGTCGAGCGGCAGCCACGGCCGGTCCCGCAGCCGCCGCAGGGTCTCGCGATCGGCCGGATGGTCGAGCAGGAAATCGTCGGTGAACAGCACGAGCGACCCGGTGAGCCCGCGGGCCTCCCAGTGGTGCACCTGCCCAGGGGTGACCACGCCAAACTGTGGCGGCTGCAACGGCCAGCGCGTCAGGTCGACGACGTGCGCCCCGGACCCACCGGTGACCAGCACGATCTCGTGAAAGGTGTGCCGATGCGGAAACGCCGCCCGAGACAAGGGTCCGACCGCATCGAACGTCCCGACCGCGAACGGCATCGCCCCAGGCCCCGGTACCTCCAGCCGGTGCAACGGCAACTCACCCGCTCCGACGGGCGCACAGGCGGTTCCCGGTGCCACCGTGGTCCCGCGCATGAGCCGTCCCTTCCCCTGCTTCCGGGACGAAAAGTCTAGACCAATTCTGGTCATCCGGGTACTGCTCCGGCGGTATGCAAGGGCAGCGAAGCAGCGTTGTCGGCGGTCCGGGCGGCCGGAGGTGAGACGATCGATTCCGGTGATCGGAACGGAGCAGGCGATGGCAGGTGACGACGGACGTGGGGTGCTCGAAGGTGGTTTCCGCATCCTTCGCGCGCTGCCCGAGGCGGACGAGCGCCGCCAGATGTCGAGCCTGGCGGAACTGACCTCGATTCCCCGCTCGACGGTTCGCCGGCTACTGCACCAGCTCCGGCGAAGCAAAGCGGTCGACCTCCACCCCGACGGCCGGTGGACGGTGTCGCCCCACCTGCTCGACCTCGCAGGTCGCGCCCAGCCGCTCGCCGGGCAGCGCACCGGCGTCAGCAGGGTCCTCCAAGCCTTGCGGGACCAGACCGGCGCCACGGTCTCGTTGGTCGTTCCAGCGGAGGCCTCGCTCGTGGCGATCGAGATGGTCCCCGGCCGGGAGATCCTGCCCATCGACTCGTACCCGGGAATCGAGATGCCCGACCAGGCCGCCGCGTCACTGGTACTCGATCCGGCGCACGGGCAGCCGCATCGGCTTCGGCAGTTCGCCGCCGCCGTCGACGACCAGGACCTGATGGCGGGGCTCACCTGCTACGCGCGGCTGCTCACCCTGCCGCACGGGCAGCGGGCCGCGCTGCAGATCGCAACGTCGGCACGGACGCGAGCGGAGAACTTCGCCGGACCCGTCCAGCGTGCGGCCAACACCATCGAGGCACTCGCCTCTCGCGGGACCGGTGGCCACTGAGCGGCCGCCCGGTGGCGCGCGCGTCGGTCGCGTGGAAACGATGCACTGGTGAACGATTCGAAGATCGCCCTGATCACCGGGGCAAGCCGTGGCTTCGGCCGCAGCATGGCGACCCACCTGGCCAAGGCCGGGGTGTCGGTCATCGGCACGTACCACCGCAGCACCGAAGCGGCCGAGGAACTGGTGACCGAGGTCGAGGAAAACGGTGGGAGGATTGCGTTCCTCCAGTTCGACGCGGCGCGCACCGACCTGTTCGCGGCCTTCGCGGTACGCGTATCGGACGTGCTGTCCGGCTGGGGCGCGCAGCGTTTCGACTACCTGGTCAACAACGCAGGCATCGGATCCTTCGCCCCATTCGCCACGACGACCGAGGAGCAGTTCGACGAACTGGTGGCGGTGAACCTGAAAGCGCCGTACTTCCTCACCCAGCGCTTGCTGCCGCTACTGGCCGACGGCGGCCGCATCCTGAACCTGTCCACCGCGCTGACCAGAGGAGTCGTCGCCACGGGCTCGGCCTACGCGGCGACCAAGGGGGCGGTGGAGGTGCTGACGAGGTACCTGGCCGTCGAACTGGCCGACCGCGGAATCCGCGTGAACACCATCCAGGGAGGCGCAACAGACGGCGACTTCGGCGACGGCATCATGCGCACGGAACACGTCAAGGACCTGGCGGTGAAAGCCATCGCACTAGGCAGAATGGGCACCGCGGACGACCTCGGTGCGGCTGTACCGGCCCTGCTGTCCGCGGAATTCGGCTGGGCGACGGGCGGGGTGATCGAACTCAACGGGGGACAGAGTCTTTAGCCTTCTGTTCGCGCGTCGATCGTGATCCGCGATGCGTCATTGCATGTCATTTGACATCAATTAACGTCAAATCAGGTCAAACATGCCGGGCGAGTTGAGTGTGTAGGTACCCGCCCGGAGCTACAGTGATGCAGCCGAGTTTGAGTACAAACCTCGGAAGACCATCGCCGGAGCCGTTTCGAGTGCACCGCCCCGGCGACGAATCACCGCAGGTCAGCGCTGGTACCAGGTTGCGACGCCTAGCAGGACCAGCACGACCACGGTTACCGCGTGGTTCGCCGCCAGTGTCACCTTGCCGGTGATGCTGCCGGTGAACCGCTTATTCCGGCCCCGTCGAGACATGGGCCTTCACCTACCTCATCCCCTGAGGCACAGCGCGGGCAACGTACCCGGCAGCGTCGAGAGCCAGGGGCGCTTCCTCGACGGCCGTGCGAGGGAGCGACTGAGACGGCTTCGTCGCCAGAGTAGAAGGCTGGTTGAAGCCGTCGCCGTCGACACGCGTGCCCGTCGAATTTCATCCCCCAAACAAACCATGCGCGCTTCCGGCGAAACAACGCACCGGCGTTCGCACAAAAGGACGGCGGTCGAGGAATTCCCCCGACCGCCGTCCTTTGTCCCGACTCAGATCACACGTCGTAATAGAGCGAGAACTCGTACGGGTGCGGGCGAAGACGCAGCGGGTCGATCTCGTGTTCCCGCTTGTACTGCACCCAAGTCTCGATCACGTCGGGCGTGAACACCCCGCCCTCCAGCAGGAAGTCGTGGTCCTGCTCCAAAGTGTCCAGCACGGTACCCAGGTCGCCCGGGACGAGCTTGACGTTCTTCGCCTCCTCGGGCGGCAGCTCGTACAGGTCCTTGTCGATCGGCTCCGGCGGCTCGATCTTGTTCTTGATGCCGTCGAGGCCGGCCATCATCATCGCCGAGAACGCGAGGTACGGGTTGCCCGACGAGTCCGGGCAGCGGAACTCGGCGCGCTTGGCCTTCGCGTTGTTGCCGGTGATCGGGATGCGCACACACGCGGACCGGTTGCGCTGCGAGTACACCAGCGAAACCGGCGCCTCGAAGCCCGGCACCAGGCGGTGGTACGAGTTCACCGTCGGGTTCGTGAAGGCCAGCAGGCTCGGCGCGTGCTTGAGCAGGCCGCCGATGTAGTGCCGCGCCGTGTCGGACAGGCCCGCGTAGCCGGACTCGTCGTGGAACAGCGGCTGACCGTCCTTCCACAGCGACTGGTGGCAGTGCATGCCCGAGCCGTTGTCGCCGGCGAGCGGCTTCGGCATGAACGTCGCGGTCTTGCCCGCGGCGAACACGGTGTTCTTCACGATGTACTTGAACAGCTGCAGGTCGTCGGCAGCGTGCAGCAGTGTGTTGAACTTGTAGTTGATCTCGGTTTGCCCGGCGGTACCCACCTCGTGGTGCGCGCGCTCGATCTCGAAGCCCGAGTTCTGCAGCTCGCGCACGATGTCGTCACGCAGGTCGGCGAAGTGGTCGACCGGCGGGACCGGGAAGTAGCCGCCCTTGAACTTCGTCTTGTAGCCCTGGTTGCCGCCCGGCTCGTCGGCGCCGGTGTTCCACCAGCCCTCGACCGAGTCGATCTCGTGGAACGAAGCGTGCTCGGCGTCCTCGAACCGGACCGAGTCGAAGATGTAGAACTCCGCCTCCGGGCCGAAGAACACGTTGTCCGCGACGCCGTACTCCGCGATGTACTGCTCGGCCTTGCGCGCGATGTTGCGCGGGTCGCGGCTGTAGGCCTCGCGGGTGAAGGGGTCGTGCACGAAGAAGTTCAGCGAGAGCGTCTTCGTCTTGCGGAACGGGTCGATCCGGGCGGTCTCCGGGTCCGGCAGCAGCAGCATGTCGGACTCGTGGATCGACTGGAAGCCGCGCACCGAGGAGCCGTCGAAGGCCAGGCCCTCTTCGTAGGCCTCCAGGTCGAACGCCTTCGCGGGCACCGTGAAGTGCTGCATGACGCCCGGCAGGTCGCAGAACCTGACGTCGATGGACTCCACCTTCTCATCGGCGATGAGGCGCTGAATGTCGTCTGGAGTAGTGGGCACCCTCGGTGACTCCTTCTCGTTCGTTACCGGCGGCAGTACTCTCTTCGGCTCACGCTAAGAGGGCGGTGTTGCCCGACCGTCACCCGAATGTTTCGCCGGTGTTAACGGGCCGCCGCCACTGCCCAGTCGACCAGGAGGAATGTGGTCCCCGCCACCGGCATACCCTGGACGGGTGGCGAGATGGACGGGTGAATGGCTGCCGGGAGCAGGCGACGGCTCCACCACGGCCCGGGGCGAGGCCCCGAAATGGCGTGGCGAATCGTTCGGCCTGCCGGAAACCGGAGCCGGCTCGGTGGCCGGCGGCGGCATCAGGCTGGTCGCGCTGCTCGTCGACCTGGTGCTCGGCGCGCTCATCACCGCCCTGTTCGTCCCGTATGACCTGCAGAACGTCGCCGCCATGCAGACGTTCAACCTCTGGGCGGGTGCGGCCTGGGCACTGATCACCGTGGTGCCGGTCACGTTCTTCGGCATCACCCCGGGCATGGCCGTGGTGGGCATCCGCGTCGCCCGCCTGGACGGCGCGACGATGGTCGGCGCGTGGCGTGCCCTCGTGCGGATGGCGCTGACCGTCCTGCTACTGCCCCCGCTGGTCCGCAACGCCGACGGCCGCAGCTGGCTCGACCGCGCCACCGGCACCGTCGTCATCCGGATGCGCTGAAGTCCGTGAAGGGAACCATCAGGCCAGCAGATTCCGTGATGGTTCCCTTCACGGACTTGAAACAACGTCAGCGACGGCGGATGGTGCGCTGCACGTTCCGCATCTTCGCGCCGGCGGGCATCGGGCCCTTCGGCATCGCCGCACCGCGCGTGCCGAGCGCGGCCAGCTTCGCCTCGAGCGCGTCGACCTGGGCGGGCTTGAGGTTGCGCGGGAGCTTCGTGAGGTGGCTCTGCAGCTTCTTGAGCGGTACCTGCTGGTCGTCGTGGCCGATCGTGACGTCGTAGATCGGCGTGTCGCCGATCAGCCGCGATACGCGCTTCTTCTCCTGCGCGAGCAGGCCCTTCACCCGGTGCGGGGCGCCTTCGGCCACGAGGATCACGCCGGGGTGGCCGAGCACGCGGTGGACGGCGTCGAGCTGGGTCGTCGCCGCGACGGTCGGCGTGACCTTCCACTTACCGCGCAGGTTCTCGAGTGCCCAGGCGGCGGCGCCCGGCTGCCCGTCGGCCTTGCCGTAGACGGTGCGCTGCACGCGCCTGCCGAAGATGATCACGGCGAGCAGGATGCCGAGCACGACGCCGAGCGGCAGCAGCGCCCACTGCATGTCGAAGAAGAACCCGACCCCGAACAGCACGCCCGCCACGACGATGATCGAGCCGGCCATCCAGGGGATGAGCATCTTGTCTTCGCGGCGCTGCATCTTGAACGCCTCGTAGAACTGCCCGCGCCGGGCCTTGCTCGCCGCGCGCTTCTCCCGCTTGGCCTGCTTGGCCGCTTCCTTGTCCTGCTTTCCCGCCATCTGACCAGGATACGGCCGCGTGCCCGGCCGGGATTCTGTCGGCCCCCTCTGCGAGGATCGCGGGGTGGCCACCGCATCGTCTTCCCCCGCTCGTCCGGGTCGTGCCGGGCTGCTCGACGGGCTCGATCCCGAGCAACGTGCCGCCGCGGCGGCCCCTCGCGGTCCGGTCTGCGTCCTCGCCGGCGCAGGCACCGGCAAGACGCGCACGATCACGCACCGCATTGCGCACCTCGTCCAATCGGGGCATGTCTCCCCAGGTCAGGTGCTTGCGGTCACGTTCACCACGCGGGCCGCGGGGGAGATGCGCACCCGGCTGCGCGGCCTCGGCGTCGACGCGGCGCAGGCGCTCACCTTCCACGCCGCCGCCCGGCGCCAGCTCCGCTACTTCTGGCCGCGCGTGGTCGGCGACCGGCCCTGGGACCTGATCGACAACAAGTTCCGCCTCGTCGCGCAGGCCGCCCAGCGGCTGCGGCTGAGCACCGAGACCGAAGTACTGCGCGACCTGGCGAGCGAGATCGAGTGGAGTAAGGCGTCGCTGGTTTCGCCGGATGAATACCCGTCGGTCGCGGCGCGCATGCAGCGGGACACGCCAGCGCCGGTCGCGCAGGTCGCCGAGGTGTACCGGCGATACGAGCAGCTGAAGAACGAGGCGCAGGTCCTCGATTTCGACGATCTGCTGCTGCACACCACCGCTGTCCTGGAGAAACACGACGCGGTCGCCGCTGAGTTCCGCGACCGGTACCGCTGCTTCGTGGTCGACGAGTACCAAGACGTCACGCCGTTGCAGCAGCGGCTGCTCGACGCGTGGCTCGGCGGCCGCGACGACCTCACCGTGGTCGGCGACGCCAACCAGACCATCTACTCCTTCGGCGGGGCGTCGCCGAAGTCGCTGCTGGAGTTCACGCGGCGGTTCCCGGAGGCGACGGTCGTCCGCCTCGAACGCGACTATCGGTCCACGCCGCAGGTCGTGGCGCTGGCGAACCGCGTGATCGGCGCCGCGCGCGGACGTCCGGCCGGGTCGCGGCTCAAGCTCATCGGCCAGCGATCGGAGGGGCCGGACCCGCGGTTCGCCGAGTACGAGGACGAAGCCGCCGAGGCGGGAGCCGCCGCGAAGCGGGTCCGCGAGCTGCTGGACGAGGGGGTCACGGCGAGTGAGGTCGCCGTGCTCTTCCGGATCAATGCGCAGTCGGAGGCGTACGAGCAGGCGCTCACCGAGGCCGGGATCCCGTACCTGGTCCGCGGTGGCGAGCGGTTCTTCCAGCGCACCGAGGTGCGGCAGGCGATGGCGGCGCTGCGCACGGCGTCGGCGGATCCGACGAGCCTCGAGCTGGTCACCGCGGTGCGATCGGTCCTTTCGCGAGTGGGGCTCACCGAGCAGCCGCCGTCGGGCGGAGCGGCGAAGGAGCGGTGGGACGCGCTGCTCGCGATCGTGGAACTGGCCGAGGAGCTGGCGGCGACGGTCGAGGACGCAGACCTGCCGCGGTTCGTCGCAGAGCTCGAGCAGCGCGCGGCGGCCCAGCACCCGCCCACTGTCGAGGGCGTAACGCTCGCGTCGCTGCACGCGGCGAAGGGGCTCGAGTGGGACGCAGTGTTCCTAGTCGGGCTCGCCGAGGGCACGATGCCGATCTTGCACGCGGACGGCGACGACGCGGCAATCGAGGAGGAACGGCGGCTGTTCTACGTCGGCGTCACCCGTGCGCGTGAACATCTGTCGTTGTCCTGGTCCCTTTCGCGCGGGCCGGGCAGCAGGCGCAACCGGCGGCGGTCGCGGTTCCTGTACGGGCTGATCCCGGAAGACCACCCGGCGGCGCGGATCGCGCGGTCGCAGCACGCGCCGAAGGCCGGGGGCAAGGTCGCCCGCTGCCGGTTGTGCGACGGTCCGCTGATCCAGACCATGGAGGTCAAGCTGGGCCGGTGCGGGAAATGCCCGTCCACAGTGGATGAGGACCTGCTGGAGAAGCTGCGGGCGTGGCGGGGAGAACGTTCGCGGGAGCTGAAGGTGCCGGCGTTCGTCGTCTTCACCGACGCGACCCTGATGGCCATCGCCGAACAGCGACCGACCGACGACGCAGGGCTCGTGTCGATCTCCGGCATCGGGGCCACGAAACTGGAGCGGTTCGGCGAGGAGGTACTCGGCGTGGTGCGCTCGTCGATGCGGTCTTGACCGCGTCCACGCCGTGATCGATGCGGCGAAGCTGCTGCCCGGACGCGATCTTCGTCGCTTCGGCAGAGATTTGGGAAAATAAGTTGCCCCGGTCGCGCGGGGACGAATAGCCTGCAGAGGTACCCGGGTGGGAAGCGCCCGGTCTGGGGTCCGATGGTTGCCGCCCGCAGCGGTGAACGTCCGAGAGAGAAAGGCGGTGCCAGTGAAATGACCAGCAACACGAAGCTCACGATTCCTGGCACCGGTCTGCCCGTCTGCTCGACCCTGCGCCAGGACACCGGTGTGTTCATGGCTGCGCACTTCGGCGGAACGCGCCGTGTCGAGCGCACCTGGACCCGGGATGGCATCGCTCTGGCGAGCGCCGCCGTCGTTGCGTACCCGCAGGTTGATGCCGATCTGCCGACCATCAAGCAGTTCCGTGTTCCGTTGTCGATACGGGAGCGAAGTTCCTGACCAGCGTCAGGACACGAGGCTCACGAAGGCCGCGGAACCGGTAACCGGATCCGCGGCCTTCGTGTTTTTTTGGCTGCACAACAGAAGGAACAAGTTGTCCAGTTCGATCGCCAGTCCCACCACCACCTCCACCTCACCGCAAAGGAGCACGGACATGTCATCCGCCATCGCCCTGGCCGAGGGAGCCGTGGCCGACGGCTTCGACATCGGCGACCTGCTTGACGGGGTCGCCGAGCCGGAGCTGCCCTGCCGCTCGCGCGACGCGGACCTGTGGTTCGCCGAGTCGCCCGCGGAATTGGAGCGAGCCAAGGCGTTCTGCGCAACCTGCCCGGTCCGCGAGGCGTGCCTCGCGGGCGCACTGGCCCGGCGCGAGCCGTGGGGAGTCTGGGGAGGCGAGATCTTCGAGCGCGGTGTCGTGATCGCGCGCAAGCGTCCCCGGGGTCGTCCGCGCAAGAACTCCACCCTCGAGCCCGCCGCTGCCACCCGCACGGCTGGTGTCTCCGGGAGCGCCGGAGTCGCCGGTGTCGCCGGGCGTGCCGGTGTTGCCGGTAGCGCTGGTGTCGCTGGTAGCGCCGGTGTCGCTGGGCGCGCCGGTGTTGCCGGTAGCACTGGTGTCGCCCGCAGTGCCGCCGGTGTCCGGGGAACCGCCGTGACCGGCTCCGCCACCGCATCCCGGAGCGCCGCCGCATGACCGCCACTGTCATGACCACGCGCGATTACGAGGCCCGCAGCGGAAAAACGCCCCGCGTGCAGGCAAAACCCAAGCAGAACAAGTCTCAGGAGATCACGATGATGTTGCTTCACGAAGAACTGTCCAGAGCACGAATACGCGAACTCATCACCGAACACGAAGCCGAACGCCCATGGCGCCGAGCCCGAGCAGCCCGCCGCTGGTCGAGACTTGCCCGCTGGGCAACAAAACGAGCGGAGCGCTACCTGCCACCGAACTGACGCTCGCCTCTCCAAAGGCTGGTGCCTCCCGCCGATCTCCCGACGGGAGGCACCGCCCGAGGCTCGGTTCCGACCTGACTGAGGTCGGCTGGCTGCAGCCGTTGCGCCCGATCCGGACGCCGGTCGCTGGCGACGTCGATCACCCGGTTGGTCGAGCCTGGAAGGTTCCGTCGGGGGCCCTTCCAGGCTCGTTCTCGTTCGTGGCAGTCCGGGTTGGTGTTGAATGAACTCGTGTCCGGACATACGCACGACCACATCGACTGGGCTGACCGGCTGGCTCTCCTCCGTGCGGCCGACACCCTCGACGCACCCGCGCAGGCCTCGATAGCCGAGCGTCTCGTCGCGAAGCTTCCCCCGCACCCGACGGTGATCGACCTCGGCTGCGGCGCAGGCGGGATGAGCACACACTTCGCCCAAGCCCTCGCGACCCGAGACGGCGGCACGGTCATCCTGGTCGACGCAACGCCTGAGCTACTCCACGAAGCGGAGCGGGCTGTTCGCTCTGCAGCAGAGCATGCTGTCCGGTCCGCTGTCGACGGTGCTGTTGGCCCAGCGGCAGGGGGTGCCGTCCGATCCGCTGTCGACGGTGCCGTTGGTCCAGCGGCAGGGCGTGCCGTCCGCTCGGCGGCAGAGCGTGTCGTTGGCCCAGCACGTGAGCATGCCATTCACCCCGCCGTCGACGGTGTTGTTCGCCCGGAGGCCGAGCGGGCTGTTCGCACCCCAGCCGATGGCGGTAGGCAGGCGGAAGCGGATTCCGTGCAGACCGTCGAGGTTCGGGCGGTGGTCGCCGACCTTGCGGACGCCGGGTTGCCTGGGCTGCTTCCGGCCGCCGACCTCGTGTGGGCCTCGCGCGTGGTGCACCACCTGCCGGACCAGCAGGCGGCTATTGGCACGCTCTCGGCCGTTGCGCGGGACGGTGGCGTTGTCGCGCTTGCCGAGGGCGGGTTGAATTTCTCTTGCCTCCCTTGGGATCTCGGTGTCGGCCGGCCTGGGCTGGAGGACCGGCTGCAGGCTGCGCAGGCCGAGTGGTTCGTCGGCATGCGCGAGGGCATCGACGGCGCCGTGCCGATGCCGTATGGCTGGCCGATCGCACTCGAACGCGCTGGGCTCGCCGACGTCAGCTCGTTCAGCGCGCTCGTAGACCATCCCGCCCCGGGGCCCGACGGTCTCACTGACTATGTGCACCACCACCTTTCCCGTCTTGCCGATCATGGCGCCGACTTCCTCACCGCCGACGACCGCGCCACCCTGGCTACCCTTCTCGACCCGGACGGCGAGCACTCCCTCGCCAAGCGCCGCGACCTCTATCTGCTCGGCGTCCGCACCGTTCACCACGGCCGCCGCACATGACCGCGCCGGGCCCGGCGTGCGTGCGGTGCGGACGGTCCCGCGCCGCCGAGACCGATCCGCTTGCCACCTTGGCGTGGGTGACCTCCAAGGAGAACGGCGCCCAGCGCTGGCTTTGCCCCGACGGCGCGCGCGACCACGTCCGTGCCATCGAGGGCAAACTGCCAGACGAGTACTGGTGACCCCGCTGCTTCCGGCCGGAACCTGACACCTGCGATGGGCCAGGCGGCCACGGCCGGAACCCCGGGTCTGCAACGGATCGGCTCCGGCCATGACTCGGGAGCATGCTGCGAACCACGTGCCTGAACGGCGGGCGGGCAGTAGATCGCGTGCCTGGAACGGTGGGAGGGCAGCCGATCCCGCGTCCGGAACCGTGGGCGGGCAGTAGATCGCGTGCCTGGAACCATAGGCAGGCAGTGGATCGCATGCCTGAAACCGTGCGCGGGCGGCCGATCCTGTGCCTGGAACGGTGAGCAGGCAGTGGATCACGTGCCTGGAACGGTAAGCAGGCAGTGGATCACCTGCCTGGAACGGTAAGCAGGCAGAGGATCACGGGTCCGGAACGGTAGACGGGCAGTGGATCACGTGCCCGGAACCGCAGGCAGGCAGAGGATCACGTACCTCGAATCGTGGGCGGATAGCGATCACGTGTCTGAAACCGTGTGCGGGCAGCCGATCTCCTAGTCAGCGTGGAGTCATGCGGCATTCCCCGTTCGGTAGACCGCTCGTACTTTCGGGCGGGGTGTGCGGGTGGCTTGGCGGTAGGCGCGGAGCAGTTCGCGGCTCATCTCGTCGGGTGAGGATCGCAGTTGTTGTGGCGTGCATCGGAACAGGACTGTGCCCGTCGCGGCCAGGGCGAGGTGGCTGAAGTCGGTCGGGCCGGCTGCGGTGCGGTACCGCCAAGCCAGGCCGACTTGATCCCACCAAGCGTCCGCGGTGCCGACCCGTCGGCCGCGCAGGTCGCAGACCGTGACGTTCCATTGCGGGGTGGGCAGCGGCGTCTGCCGGAGGACCCGGAGTGCTTGGCCGTGCGCGAATGTTTCGTCGTCGTCGAGGTCGCGGAGGACTGCGCGGACCGCCGCCGTACCGCGCTGGTTGCCTGCGTCGAGCTCGGCCAAGAGTTCGGCGCGGTCCGCGAGCCCCCAGTACAGCGGCAGCGACACGAGCCTCGCGATCTCGTCGGGATCGGCTGCCCGACGGGCCAAATCGAGCGCGGCGCGGGCAGCGCTTGCGTATGGCAAGCCGTCGATCAGGATCGGGTCGGGCATCCGGGCTGTGCGGCACGTGAGTACACCCGGCTGGTTCGCGAGCCTGCGATTGTGCGGCACCAGCAGATGGATCTCCTCTGTCCGCGGATGGCTGATGCCGTGCGCACCCAACGCGTCCGTGCCGGTGATGATGGTCCCGGAGCCGTACCGGGCGATCGTCGCGTGCAGAAGTTGTTCTCTGCTCGGCGGTTTGTCGTGCACGAGGTACACCCCGGAATACACCTGCCGCCACGGACCGCCCGGACCGGACAGCTGCGCGGCTCTTCGGTCGGAGATCCCGGCGACGCGGAGATGTCGCCGATGCAGCACGCCGTGCGAGACCAGGTCACCGAATGCGATGGAGTCAGTGCTTGTCGTAGTCACCATGTTTCGAGCATGGCGGCTCGATCAACCGAGCGGAACCACTCTGAGCAATCTGTGGACAACTCCGTGTTATTCCATCAAAACCCGCTTTGCCTGTGGACAACTCAGACGGCGAATCCGGGCTGCCACCGTTCCACGATGCCGCGAGCCGGGATCTCGGCGTCGAGCTGGCAGAGGATGCCGGTGGAGCCGGCCGTGACGCGGTGGATCATCAGGTACTCCGGCGGCAGGTTGAGAGAACGGCCGACGTGGAAGTCGTTGCCCCGGGAGTCGCCGACGCGTCCGGCTTGCCGCTGCATCCAGCGGCGCGTGAAGTGGAACGTGGGCGTGGCCAGCGGCTCGGTGAACGGCGAGAGATACGCCAGCACCTCGTCCGACGACAACGGCGAATCCGGGCGTACGAAGCCGTTTTCGCGCAGCAGGCGCATCAGGTCGGCGGAGTGGCCGTCTAGGGCCAACCGCGTGATTTCGCCAAGGTGGCGCGGAATGCCTTGTGGCAGCTTGGCGACGCCGCCGAAGTCGATCACACAGAGGCGGCCGTCGGAGGTCAGCATGAAGTTGCCGGGGTGCGGGTCGGAATGCAGCAGGTGCGCCCGCACCGGCGACGAGTAGTGGAACTCCGCGAGCAGCCGTCCGGCGAGGTTCCGGGTGGCCGCGTCGCCGTTCGCGATGATCTCCGCCAGCGGGGTGCCGGTGGCCCACTCGGTGACGACGACCCTCGGTGCGCTCGCCACGACCCGCGGGATCAGGAACTCGGGGTCACCCTCGAACGCCTTCACGAACGCTCGCTGGTTGTCGGCCTCGGCGAGGTAGTCGAGTTCCTCGTCCATCCGCTCGGCCAGCTCCGCGAGCAGCGGTTTCACGTCGGTGCCGGGCACGAATGCCTGGAACAGCCTGCTGAACCGCTGCAGCTGACGCAGGTCGCTGCGCAGCGCCTCGTCCGCGCCCGGGTACTGGACCTTGACCGCGACCTCGCGACCGTCGTGCCAGGTCGCCCGATGCACCTGTCCGATGCTCGCGGCGGCGGCCGGCTCGTCGTCGAAGTGCGCGAACCTGCCGACCCACGACCGGCCCAGCTGTTCTGCGAGCACCCGGTGCGTCTGCCGGGCAGGCATCGGCGGCGCCGCCGACTGCAGCTTGGTGAGCGCTTCCCGGTACGGCTGCGCCATTTCGTCCGGCACCGCGGCCTCGAACACACTCAGGGCCTGGCCGAACTTCATCGCGCCGCCCTTGAGCGTGCCCAGTACCTCGAAGAGCTGCTCGGCCGCCTTCGCCGAGAGCGTCGCGCTCACCTGCTCAGCGCTGTGCCCGGCCAGCCGCTTGCCCCATCCGCCCACGGCTCGTCCCGCGATGCCGAGTGGAAGGCTCGCCAGCTTCGCGGTGCGGGCAGCGCCTCGGCGCGGCATGGCGGAATCGCGGTCTCCGGTGCGGTCGCGGAAGTCGGTCACGCCTGCGATTCTGCCTTGGTCGGCTCGATGGCCGCAGCCCGCTCAGGGCGTGCGTGTGGGCTACGTCTCCTGCAGTACCTCCTCTCGTTCGGCCGGGGGCTCCTCCGTGGCGTCGAATGCTTCTCCGACAGGCACCGGGGCGCCGCAGCCACAGTCGGGGTGCGGCTCCCAGATCTGGCGCCGCAGTTCCCCGTCGTAGCTGTCGATCTCCAACGTGGTGTTCCATGCCGGCGGCCGTGTTTCACTCGGCGAAAAGACACGCATCGCCTGTGCGACGGCGAGCGCTGCGCAAGCTTGCACTGCGCCTAGATCGGGCCGTGGCACGCGGCCGACGAGCTGGGTCGCGATCCGCGGCCACGATGAATCCTCGTCGGTCCGGTGCAGGTCACAGCATCGGAGGCAGGCACTGCGGCCGGGTTCCACGAGCGGCCCGACCACTCCGGTGCCCTCACACACTCGGGCCGGCAGATGCGAAATGCCCGCATCGACCAGTTCTGCGACTTCCTCGGGCGGCGGGACGAGGGTGTCGGTGAGCAGCACGAGATCAGGGACGCGCCGCTGGTTCCGCGCGGTGGAGACCTCGGGGGCCACCCGCGCGACCACCGTGCGGATCGCGCGCTGCCGCGGCTGACCCAGCTCGGTGGGGGTGAGCCCGGAGCCGAGATCGGCTTCGGTGACGGTGCCCGCCGCGCGGATGTCGAGGTGCCCGACGCCCGCGGTCGCGAGCAGCACGGCGACTGCCACGGCGATCCGCCCGTTGCCCTGGATCGCGATCAGGCTCTGGCGGCGACGGTCGGTGAGGGCAGGTTGGTAGTGCCGCGCGCGCAGTGACCACAAACCGGTTTCGACACGCTTCGCACTGTGCCGGGCCGCTTCCGTGACCAGACCGAGCGCGGTCAGTTGTTTCAGCAGCAGCTGGAATTGGTCCCGGTGTTCGCCCACAGCGAGCAGGACGTCGTCGAGGGCACGCCGGCCGTCGAGCCGGCGGACGACGTCGACGATCGGCGCGGGCAGCCCGCCGGCGATCACGCCGTGACGGGCGTCGAGGCCGAACTGGATCTCGTTGCCGTCGCGTTCGAGCACGTGGATGCCCGGAAGCAACGTGGGGTACGCCGGGAGGAGCACGTCCGGCGGCGGAACATCGGACAAGGTCATGCGGCCAGCTTGGCAGCTCCGGTCCGACCCAGGAGGGTGAGAAGCCGAGTTGTCCACAGGGAAATCTTGTTGTGGACAACTCAGGGCTGTGACCTTTCGGCGCTCCAAGTTGTCGGTGCCGGGCCTTACCGTTGTCGAGTGGTCGAAGCACGGATGCCCTCGCTGAGGGGCCGGGGCGCGAATGCCCCGTCGGACACTCCTCAACACAAGGTCGAGGTGCGGCGCAGCCAGCGCAGGCACCGGACGGTCACCGCGTACTGGAACGACGACACCCTGGTGGTGCTCATCCCGGCACGCATGACCCGCGCAGAAGAAAAACACTGGGTAGCGGAGATGGAGCGCAAGCTGCAGCGCGCCGAACCGCGCAAGATGGCCCCGCCCAAGGCGTCGGACGCGGCGTTATTGACGCGGTGTGCGCTGCTCGGGGCCAAGTACCTGGACGGGAAAGCGTTACCCGCCAGCGTGCGATGGGTGCCGCCGATGCGCACCCGGTGGGCGTCGTGCACGCCGGTGGACGCGACGATCCGGGTCAGTGACCGGCTCCAGCGCGTGCCGCAGTGGGTGCTGGACTACGTGCTGGTGCACGAGCTGGCACACCTGCGCGAACCCGGGCACGACCCGGCGTTCTGGACATTGGTCAACCGCTACCCGAAAACCGAGCGGGCGATCGGTTACCTCGAGGGGCTTTCAGCGGCGGCGGGATGGGGGATTTCGGAGGAGGACTGAGGACTGAGGACTGCTGAGGTGGGGGTTTGGCTCGGCTTCGGGTTGCAGGTTGGGTCGTCTTCGGGCCTGGGCCTCGGGCCTCGGGCCTGGGACTCGGGGCTCCGGGGCACGGGCTTGGGACTCAGGGCTCGGGACTCGGGCTGGGGTACTGGGCGGGTTCGGGTGGGGCCCCTCCGAGGTGGCTCGGGGTGGGCCGTGGGCGGCTCGTGACTCCCTGGGACCGGGTGGGTTTCCGAGGAGGGCTGGGAAGCCGCTGCCGGATGGGCTGAGCTGGGGCGGAGGGCGGACCTGAGCAAAGGGCGGTGCCGAGGCGGGGCGCTGCTGGGACGAGGTTGCGAGGCGAGGGGTGGCAATGGGCTGAGGCGGACACGGCGGCGCTGGGCTGTGCGGTGACGCTGGGTCTGTGCGGCGGCGTTGGGATGGCGGCAGCGACGGGCGGTGCGGCGTTGGGCGGTGCGGGGAGGCACTGGGCTGTGGTGAGGTTGGGCTGTGCGGCGAGGTCGGGCCGTTGCGGTGGCGCCGGGTTGTGCAGCGGCGCTGAGTAGTCGGCGTTGGGCAGTGCAGTGACGTTGGTCAGTGCGGCGGCACTGGGTGGAGCAGTGGCGTTTGGCCATTGCGGCAGCGTTCGGCAGTGCGACCGCGTTGGGCGGTGCGGTGAGGTCGGGCTGTGCGGCGTTGGGTAGTGCGGTGGTGTTGGCCGTTGCGGCAGAGCCGGGCGGTGGTGACACCGGGCGGTGCGGTGACGTTGGGCTGTGCGGTGACGTTGGGCTGTGCGGCGACGCTGGGCTGTGCGGCGACGCTGGGCTGTGCGGTGACGTTGGGATGGCGGCGACGCTGAGCGTCGTAGCAGCGCTGGGGCGGTGCGGCGGCCGAGCTGGACCCGTCCCGGCGTGTGATGTCGGCCTGGGGTCGGCGATGCTGTGACGTGTGGAGTACGTGTCCAGAGTGCCGCGGCCGCCGCTGGATGGGCTCGTCTACGACCTCTACTACCTGGAGGGCGCGCCTCCTTACGCACGGCTGATGTTGCCGCCTTCGCCGTCGGCGTTGCTTATTGTCAATCTTGGGGCGCCGTTCCGGATTCGGGGCGGTACCGATATCGCGGCGGCTGAGTACGTCGATGGTTGCGTTGTCACCATGTCCACCCGTGCTTTCGAGTTCGGTTACCCACCTTGGACGCGGTCCGTCGGCGTGCACGTCAAGCCGTGGGGGCTGGCGCCGTTCCTGTCCATGCCTGCGGCCGAGCTGTGTGACCGGCCCGTGACGATCGAGCAGGTTTGGGGTCGGGCCGCTGTTGCCGAGCTGCGTGACCGGCTGGCCACGGCGGACGGGCCGCATCAGATGCTCACGTTGCTCGAAGCGGAGCTGATGCGGCGGCTTTCCGAGACGACTGGCCTTGGGCTGGTCCGCCATACGAGCAGCGTCATCGCGGCGACCCGTGGGGCGGCGGCGATCGGTGACCTCACCGTGGCAGCCGGGGTCAGCAGTACGCATCTGGCACAGCGGTTCAAGGAGCTCATCGGCGTCACGCCGAAGCGGCTGGCCCGCACCTACCGGTTCACCGCCACGGTGTTCTCGATCGACCCCGCCGGGCCGATCGACTGGGGGGGAGCTCGCCGGTGGCGCGGGCTACTTCGACCAGGCTCACTTCGGCCACGAGTTTCGGGCGTTCACCGGGCTCACGCCGACCCGGTACCTCGAGGTCCGGCGGCGGTTTCTGCGTGAGCATCCCGGCCACACGCTGGACGGCTGGCCGCTGCCGGTCGATTGATTTCTTACAAGAGCGACCGCTCGTGGCGCGCTAATTTGGGGCCACCCGCAAGCAGAGGAGGGCCCCGGTGGGCAAGGTGGTCATGTATAGCTCGGTGTCGGTGGACGGCTTCGTCGCGGACGAGAACGATCAGCCTGGGCCGCTGTTCGACTGGTTGACCAGCGGTGACGTTCCGCTCGACGAGAGCGGCGTGATCAAGGTGTCGCAGGTGTCCTACGACTACACCCGGGCGTACTGGGACCGGATCGGGGTGACCATCGCCGGTCGTCACGTTTTCGACATGACCGACGGCTGGGACGGGAAGCCGCCGGGCGGAATCGACCACGTCGTCGTCGTGACGCGCCGACCGGCGCCGGAGGGCTGGGACCCCTCGGCGCCGTTTCACTTCGTCGACGGCGTCGAGGCTGCCATGGCCAAGGCGCAGGAACTTGCGGGTGACCGGATCGTGGAGGTCGCCGCCGGTGACGTCGGTGGCCAGATGCTTGCCGCGGGCCTGGTCGACGAGGTGCGCATGGACGTCGTACCCGTGGTGTTCGGGTCCGGCAAGCGCTTCTTCGGGTCAGTCGACGCGCAGCACCTGCTGGAGGACCCGGACGTGATTCAGGGCGACCGGGTGCTTCACCTGAGTTATCGCGTGCGCCGTTGATCCAGCGGTAACGCCCGCCAGAACTGCAGCCAACGCCCGGCGAAACGCATCAGGAGTCCTTGTCGGTCTCCTCGTCCGGCTTGGCGGAGCGTTCCGTTCGTTCCAGTTCGGCGATCGGGTCGAGGTCGTCCGGGAGGGACGTCACCTCCGTCATCCGGTCGGCGAAGTCAAGGGGCTCGTCGAGGTCCTCGCTGGTGGGCATGAGATCCGGGTGGGACCACAGGCCGTCGCGCTTCTCGAGGCCGTGACGGTCTCCCACGAGCTTCCACAGGGACGACGCCGCGCGCATGCGGCGGGGGCGCAGCTCCAGGCCGACGAGCGTGGCGAACGTCTGCTCGGCCGGACCGCCCGTGGCGCGGCGGCGGCGCAGCGTCTCGCGGAGCGCGCCCGCACCCGGGAGACGGTCGCCGATTGCCTCGGCCACCACCACGTCCACCCAGCCTTCCACCAGCGCCAGCAGGGTTTCCATGCGCTTCAGCGCGGCGTGCTGCTCCGGCGTGGTCTGCGGTTCCAGCAGCCCGGACGACATCGCCTCTTCGATGCTCGCCGGGTTGGCCGGGTCGATGCGGCCGGCCAGCGACTCCAGCGCGGACGTGTCGACCGTGATCCCGCGCGCGAACTCCTCGACCGTTGCCAGCAGACGCGGGCCGAGCCACGGCACGTGTGCGAACAGGCGCTGGTGCGCGGCCTCGCGGGCGGCGAGGAACACCAGTACCTCGCTGGCCGGCAGCTCCAGGCCCTCGGTGAACTTCTCGATGTTCGCGGGCAGCAGCGCCGACGTGGCCGCCGGGCCGAGCGGCAGGCCCACGTCCGTGGAGGTGAGCACCTCCTGCGCGAGCTGCGCCAGCGCGTTGCCGAGCTGGGACCCGAAGGCCATCCCGCCCATCTGACCCATCATCGACAGCAGCGGACCGGCGGCCTGCTTGGCCTCCTCTGGCAGCGCCTGCATCCACGCGCTGGACACCTGCTGTGCGACCGGATCGAACAGCCGTTGCCAGGTCGGCAGCGTCTTCTCCACCCAGCTACGCGCGGACCACGACACCGTGGTGGTGGCGCCCGCGGGCAGGATGGTGGCCGCGTCGAGCCACAGTTCCGCCAGGTGTGCGGCGTCGCGCACCGCCGTGGCCGAGTCCCCCGAACCCGAGGACGAGAAGCCGATCTTGGCGTCGTCGCGACCGCTCAGGTTCTGCAGTGCAATCTGTTTCGCCAGGTCGTAGTTGACCGGACCGCTCGACGTACCCGCCTGGCTCATCATCTGACCAAGCTGGCTCAGCATCTGGCCGAGCTGGTTGAACGCCTCCGCGCCGGACTGGCCGGAGGGGTCCGAAGGGTCACCGTCGCCGCGTTTGTCGGGATCGGGCGGTCCGAAGCCGAACGGGGGATTGCTCATATGTCCACCGTACGCGGGTGACGCCCGGTTCAGCGCGTCAACCATGGCCTTCACCGGGAAGCGAACACGGTCACCGTACGCTGTCGCTCGTGACCAAACCCGACGAGGAGACCGCGCACCAGTCCCGCCGGGCCGAGCCGCCCCGTGCCCCGGCCCGCGCCGACCGGCGGATGACCCGCCGCGGCTGGACCATGGTGGTCAGCGGTGCGTTGTTCCTGGTGTTCGTCGTGGCCGGGTTCCTGGTCCAGGTGCCCTACGTCGCGATCAGCCCCGGTCCGACCTACGACACGCTCGGCCGCGACGTCGCGGGCAACCCGGTGATCCAGGTCAAGGGGCAGCAGACCTACGGCACCACCGGCGAGCTGCGGATGACCACCGTGTCGCTCAACGACGGGATCAACCTCTTCACCGCGCTCGGTCTCTGGGCCAGCGGCCGCTACGCGCTCGCGCCGCGCGAGGAGTACTACAAGCCCGGCGAGACGAACGAGCAGGTCAAGCAGGAGAACATCCAGCAGCTGCAGGACTCGCAGAGCAACGCGCAGGTCGCCGCGCTGCGCCACCTCGGCTACCCGGTGCAGGTCGTCGCGAAGGAAATCGTGTCCGGCAGCCCCGCCGACCACGTGCTCGCCCCCGGCGACAAGCTCGTCGTGGTGAACGGCAAGCAGGTGCGCGAGGCCACCGAGGTCGCCGCGGCGCTCACCGGCACCAAGCCGGGCGACACCGTCCAGGTCACCTTCCAGCACCCCGGCTCACCGGAACGCACCGTTCCGGTGACGCTCGGTCACCGCGACGACCGGACCCAGGGCTTCCTCGGGCTGACCGCCGTCGACCGGGCCGCGGCGCCGTTCACCGTCGACATCTCCCTGCAGGACGTCGGCGGCCCGTCGGCCGGGCTGATGTTCACCCTCGCGATCATCGACCGCCTCACGCCGCCCGGGAAACCGGGCAGCGACCTCGCCGCGGGCAGGCACATCGCGGGTACCGGCGAGATCAGCGAGACCGGCCAGGTCGGGCCGATCGGCGGCATCTCGTTCAAGGTCATCGGCGCACGGGAAGCCGGGGCGACCGACTTCCTCGTGCCCGAGCACAACTGCCCCGAGGCGCGCTCGGCCGCACCCGAAGGGCTGAACCTGATCAAGGTGTCCACCCTCGACGACGCGCTCACCCAGCTCGAGAACCTGAAGTCCGGCCGCGCGGTGGCGCACTGCTGATCAGGGTTGAAAGGTCGTCCTGAGCGCGTCCAGCAGGTTCGGCGCCAGATCGGGGCTCTCCACCAGCTCGTCCACCGACTCGTCGGTCTCCTCCGCCCCCGGCTGGATGCCGCGCAGCCGCATCACGCAGGCCGCGTCGCCCTCGCGGAGGACAGCTGCGACCAGACGGGCCTCGGTGCGGCGAGGGTGGTCGGCCGCGGCGCGGCGGAGGCGGTCGGCGTCGGCCAGCCCCTCCAGCTCGGCCTCCGCGTCCGGGGGCAGCACGATGATCTCCTGCGCGAGCGCACAGCCCACCACGATCTCCGGCCACGCGATCCGGCCGAGCGACTCGGCGAGGTCGCCTTCGGGCAGCGCTTCCTGTGCCACCGGGGTCAGCGGGTTCGCCCGGTCCAGCTGACCGGCCAGCTCGGGCTGCTCGTCCAGCAGCGCCGCGGTCGGTACCAGCGCGAACAGCTGCGGCGGCTGGTCCCATCCCGCGGACGCGACGAACTCTTCGACTTCCCGCGCCAGACCGGCGATCTGCTGGACTGCGGGCGGCTTACTCGATGGCATGGCGACCATGGTCGCACGCGTCTCGTTCGGGCGGTCCCGGGAACTCCGGCACCCATCCGTAGAGTTAGAGGTCAAGGGGGACGCTGCCGTCCCCTCGCGAACGAGTTCACGAAGACAGGAGCAGTGCCGTGGCGACTCGGCCCCCGGTGAGCCTGAAGCTGTCCCGCCGCAGCAGGATCCTCCTCATCATCGCCGCGGTGATCATCCTGGCGCTGCTGGCGGGCGTCCGGCTGCTCGACACCTATGTGGACTGGCTGTGGTTCGGCGAGGTGGGGGCGCGTTCGGTGTTCACCACCGAGCTGGTCACCCGGATCATCCTCTTCCTCGCCGTCGGGCTGCTGGTCGGCGGCACGCTCGCGATCAGCCTGATCATCGCCTACCGCACCCGCCCGGTGTTCGTCCCGGTCTCCGGCCGCGACGATCCGCTGTCGCGCTACCGCTCGGTGATCGTCGGCCACATCCGGCTGTTCGGCATCGGCATCCCGGCGCTCACCGGAATCATCTCCGGCGCGTCGGCCACCGGTGACTGGCAGACGATCCAGCTCTTCCTCAACGGCACGTCGTTCGGCCAGAAGGACCCCGAGTTCGGGATCGACATCGGCTTCTACGTCTTCAGCCTGCCGTTCGTGAACTGGCTCCTCGGCTGGCTCTTCATCTCCGTCGTCATCTCGTTCTTCGGCGCGCTGATCGCGCACTACATCTTCGGCGGCATCCGGCTCGCCGGCCGCGGCGGGCAGCTGGCCGGTCCCACGCGGGCGCAGCTCGCGATCACCGTCGGGCTTTTCGTGCTGCTGAAGGCCGTCGAGTACTTCTTCGACCGGTACAACCTGCTGCTGTCCGATCGCGACATGCCGCTCTTCAGCGGCGCCACGTACACCGACCTCAACGCGGTGCTGCCGGCGAAGCTGATCCTGCTGTGCATCTCGGTGATCTGCGCAATCGCGTTCTTCGCGGGCGCATTCCTGCGGAATCTGCAGCTGCCCGCGATCTCGCTCGTGCTGCTGATCCTGTCCGGCGTGCTCGTCGGCGTGGCGTGGCCGGCGATCCTCGACCAGTTCTCGGTGAAGCCGAACGCGAACGAGAAGGAGGCCCCGTCGATCCAGCGCAACATGGACGCGACGCGGTCGGCGTACGGCCTCACCAAGGTCAAATACGAGCAGTACCCCGGCAAAACCGAGACCACGGCCGAAGCGGTGAAGGCCGACACCGGCACCGTGTCCAACATCCGGCTGCTCGACCCGAACATCCTGAGCGACACCTTCACCCAGCGCGTCGGCCGCGAGAACTTCTACGGTTTCCCGGCGAAGCTCGACATCGACCGGTACACCATCGGCGGCACCACGCAGGACTACATCGTGGCTGCCAAGGAAATGAAGACCGACGGGCTCACCGGCAACCAGACCAACTGGATCAACAAGCATCTGGTCTACACCCACGGCAACGGGTTCGTGGCCGCGCCCGCCAACACCATCGACCGTGCGGTGAAGGACTCGAACTCCGACGGCGGCTACCCGATCGCCACCACGAGCGACACCACCAACCCCACCGGCGCCGGTTCGGTCAACGGCCAGCCCGGGATCCGGGTCGACCAGCCGCGCATCTACTACGGCGAACTGGCCAACCAAGCCGAATACGCGATCGTCGGCGGCACTCCGGGCAAGGCACCCGGCGAGTACGACACCGACGCCCAGCGCGGCTATCTCTACGAGGGCAAGGGTGGCGTCTCGCTCGACAACTGGTTCAACCGGCTCATGTTCGCCGCCGAGTACCGCGAACCGAAGATCCTCTTCTCCGACGCCATCGGCGACAACTCGAAGATCATGTACAACCGCGAGCCACGCGACCGCGTAAGCAAGGTCGCCCCGTGGCTCACGCTCGACGGCGACCCGTACCCCGCGGTGGTCAACGGCCGCATCCAGTGGATCGTCGACGGGTACACCACCCTCGACAACTACCCGTACGCGCAGCAGACGCAGCTCGGCGCAGCCACGAACGACTCGCTCAACGGCGTCACCAAACAGGCCAACAACTCGATCAACTACATCCGCAACTCGGTGAAGGCCACCGTCGACGCGTTCGACGGCACCGTCACGCTGTACTCGATCGACGACAACGAACCTGTGCTGAACGCGTGGAAGAAGGTGTTCCCGGGGCTGGTGAAGCCCAGCTCCGAGATCTCGCCCGAACTGCGCGCGCACTTCCGGTACCCGGAGGACCTGTTCAAGATCCAGCGTGAGCTGCTTGCCCGCTACCACGTGGACAGCCCGCAGGAATTCTATGCACAGCAAGCGTTCTGGAGCGTTCCGCAGGATCCGACGGAGGACGGCAGCTCCACCACGACGGCGGCGAACGTCACGAACCAGCCCGGTTATTACGTCCTCGCGAACGCGGCGGGCGAAGGCAAACCGACGTTCCAGCTCACCAGCGCGCTCACCGGTCTGCAACGGCAGTACCTGGCGTCCTGGATGTCCATTTCCTCCGACCCCGAGGACTACGGCACCATCCGCGTCCTCCGGCTACCCCCGGCAAGCGGGGCCAACCAGGTCGACGGACCCGTCCAGGTACAGAACCGGTTCCAGAGCGACCCGCGCGTCGCACAAGACCGCACCCTGCTGAACAACCCCAACGTCATCCCGATTTACGGCAACCTGATCACGTTGCCGGTAGCCGACGGGTTCCTGTACGTCGAACCGGTCTACATCCGCCAGCGCAACCAGCTCAGCTACCCGCAGCTGGCGCGCGTGCTCGTGTCCTACGGCGCCAAGATCGGCTTCGCGTCCACGCTCAACGAGGCGCTGGACCAAGTGTTCGGCAAAGGCACCGGCGCGGCGGCGACCACGCCGAAGGAAGGCGACACCGGCACCCCGCCGAGCACGCCGAGCACCAGCAACCCGCCCAGCGCGCCGCCGAGTTCCGGCGGCAGCAACCCGGCGCTCGACAAGGCCGTCGCCGACATCCAGTCGGCGCTCGCCAAGCTCAAGGCGGCTCAGCAGTCCGGCAACTTCACCGACCAGGGCGCGGCGCTCGCCGCACTCGACCAGGCGGCGAAGGAGTACGAGACCGCCAAGGCCGCGACTGCGAAGCCGGGCGGGTGACGCCGGTTACGTAGAAGGCACCTGCTTTGCGCCCGTGGGAAACCACGGCGTAAGGTAGGTGTCACCGACGCGGGGTGGAGCAGCTCGGTAGCTCGCTGGGCTCATAACCCAGAGGTCGCAGGTTCAAATCCTGTCCCCGCTACAGAGCTTGGGAGGCCTGTGCTTGCGGAACGCGCAAGCATGGGCCTCTTTCGCATGTCCTGGGGGTCGGACCCCCAGACCCCCGCCAGGGGGGCAAGCCCCCCTGGACCCCCCGGTTGGCGCGGGTTGGGTGGTGGTGTGTCCGGTTGGGTTGGTTTCCCCTTGGTTGGTGTTGGTGCTGGTCAGGGGTGTTTGGGGGGTGGGTGTGGGGGAGTGTTTTCGGGTGTGTAGGGTTGTGTTTACAACGACGCGGGGTGGAGCAGCTCGGTAGCTCGCTGGGCTCATAACCCAGAGGTCGCAGGTTCAAATCCTGTCCCCGCTACCAATGTGAGAAGGACCCGGTTCGTGCGGTGGCACGGGCCGGGTTCTTTTTTGTCGCCCGGGTGGGGGTTGTCAGGTGCGGCCCGGGGTGGTTGTGGTTGCGGAGGGTGGCCGGAGTCCTCGGAGTCCATTGTGGACTTGGGCCGATCGGTGGGGCTTACTGGCCACAATGGACAGATCGCCTGACCACTGTGGACACAGAAGCGATTAAGTGGGACGGTAGAGGGGTGTCCGAATTGAATGCAACAGCCGCCGCTCTGCTCGGTCTGCTCCACGACGGCCCCGCCACGGGCGGGCAGCTCGTCTCGGGAGCCGACGAGCGATTCGGCGCCTTCTTCAGTGTCACGCGCAGTCAGGTCTACCGCGAGCTCCCGGCGCTGTCCAAAGAAGGACTCGTCAAACTCGGCAAGCAGGGGCCTCGTTCGAGCCAGCAGTACGTGCTCACCGCGGCAGGCAAGAAGGCCTTCAAGACGTGGCTCACGTCCGAGGCTGGCCCCGACCACCTGCGCAGCCCGCTCATCCTGCGGCTCGTGCACGCCGGCTCGCTGACGGCAAAGCAGCGCAGCGCCCTCGTCGACAGCGCGCGCACCACCTACCAGGCCCAGCTCGAAGAGGCCAAGAACACCGGCAAGTCCGCCGAGGGCCCGTACGCCAAGGCCGTCGCCGAGTTCGCACAGGCGCAGGCCAAGGCCGCCCTCAAGCTGCTCGACTCGGTTCCGCAGGCCTGAGCACCCCCGCGGCCCACGACCGGTGCGCAACCGGTCGTGGGTTTTGCCGTAACGTGGTCAGACGTGAGTGATGAGTTCGATGCGGCGCTGAAGGACCTGACCGGCAAGCTGACCCAGATCGAGTCGGTGATGGACCTCGATGCGCTGCGCGCGCAGGTCGCCGAGCTCGAGGAGCAGGCCTCCAGCCCCACCCTCTGGGACAACCCCGAGGAAGCCCAGAAGGTCACCAGCCAGCTGTCCCACCGGCAGAGCGAGCTGCGCCGCGTCTCCGAGCTGCGCCAGCGCCTCGACGACCTGGGCGTGCTGTACGAGCTCGCCGGCGCCGAAGGCGACACCGGCAGCATGAACGAGGCCGAGGGCGAGCTCACCGACCTCACCAAGGACATCGACGCCCTCGAGGTCCGCACGCTGCTGTCCGGCGACTACGACGACCGCAACGCCGTCGTCACCATCCGCTCCGAAGCAGGCGGCGTCGACGCGGCCGACTGGGCCGAGATGCTGCTGCGGATGTACCTGCGCTGGGCCGAGCGCCACGGGTACCCCACGGACGTCTACGACATCTCCTACGCCGAGGAAGCGGGCATCAAGTCCGCCACCTTCAAAGTGTCCGCCCCGTACGTCTACGGCACGCTCTCGGTCGAGCAAGGCACCCACCGCCTCGTGCGCATCTCGCCGTTCGACAACCAGAGCCGCCGCCAGACGTCGTTCGCGCACGTCGAGGTGCTGCCCGAGGTCGAAGAGGTCGACCACGTCGACATTCCGGAGAAGGACATCCGCGTCGACGTGTACCGGTCGTCCGGACCCGGTGGACAGAGCGTGAACACCACCGACTCCGCGGTCCGCATCACCCACCTGCCCTCCGGCATCGTCGTGTCCTGCCAGAACGAGAAATCGCAGCTGCAGAACAAAGCGGCGGCGATGAAGGTCCTCCAGTCGCGCCTGCTGCAGCGCAAGAAGGAGGAGGAGCGGGCCGAAATGGACGCGCTCAAGGACGGCGGCTCCAGCTGGGGCAACCAGATGCGCTCCTATGTGCTGCACCCGTACCAGATGGTGAAGGACCTGCGCACCGAGTACGAGGTCGGCAACCCGTCCGGGGTGCTCGACGGCGACATCGACGGGTTCCTCGAGGCAGGGATCCGCTGGCGCAGGCAGGCAAGCGCGGTCTGATCCGCGCCGGGCCGGAGTGTCCCAGGACACCGGCAACCAGGGCTTAACGAGGCTCATGGGTAGGATGCCGAACCGTGATCCGGCTCGAAGAGGTTTCCAAGGTCTACAAGACCTCGACCCGCCCCGCCCTCGAACGGGTGTCGGTCGAGGTCGACAAGGGTGAGTTCGTCTTCCTCATCGGCCCGTCCGGCTCCGGGAAGTCGACGTTCCTGCGGCTCTTGCTGCGGGAGGAGGTACCCACCAAGGGACGGGTCATGGTGTCGAACTTCGACGTCGCGAAGCTCGCCCGGCGCCGGGTCCCCCGCCTGCGCCAGACCATCGGCTGCGTGTTCCAGGACTTCCGGCTGCTGGCCAACAAGACCGTCGCGGAGAACGTGGCGTTCGCGCTCGAGGTGATCGGCAAGCCGCGGCCGACGATCCGCAAGGTCGTGCCCGAGGTGCTCGAGCTCGTCGGCCTCGACGGCAAGGCCGACCGGCTGCCCAACGAGCTGTCCGGCGGTGAGCAGCAGCGCGTGGCGATCGCCCGCGCGTTCGTGAACCGCCCGCTCGTGCTGCTCGCCGACGAGCCCACCGGGAACCTCGACCCGGACACGAGCCAGGACATCATGCTGCTGCTGGAGCGGATCAACCGCACCGGCACCACCGTGCTGATGGCCACGCACGACCATTCCATCGTGGACTCGATGCGGCGGCGGGTCGTCGAGCTGCAGCTCGGTCGCGTGATCCGCGACGACGCCCGCGGTGTCTACGGCATCGGCCGCTGACACTGCCCCCGCCCTTTTCCCCCGAACCAAGGAAACACGAGAGCGATGCGAGCCAGTTTCGTCTTCAGCGAGGTCGTCACCGGGTTGCGCCGGAACGTCACGATGACCATCGCGATGATCCTCACCACCGCGGTCTCGCTCGCCATGCTCGGCGGCGGGCTGCTCGCCGTCCGCACGATCGACAAGATGAAGGCGAACTTCCTCGCCGAGGTCGAGGTTTCGATCGCGCTGGTCGACGACGTGAGCACCAACGACAAGAACTGCACGCAGGCGCTCTGCGGCGGGCTTCGCCAGTCGCTGCAGAACAACCCTGGCGTGGAGTCGGTGGTGTACGAGAACCGCGACCAGGCCTACGAGCGGTTCAAGAAGATCTTCGCGAGCCAGCCCGAGCTGCTCGAGCTCACCGGTCCCGAGGCGCTGCCCGCGTCGCTGCAGGTGAAGCTCAAGGACCCGGACCGCTCCGACGCGATCATCAAGCAGTACACCGGCCAGCCCGGCGTCAAGAAGGTCGACGACCAGAAGAAGTTCCTCGATCGGGTGTTCAACGTCTTCAACGGCGTCCGGAACATCGCGTTCGTGATGGCGCTCATCATGGCCGTGGCCGCCTTGCTGCTGATCGCGAACACGATCCAGGTGTCGGCGTTCACGAGGCGGACGGAAGTCGGCATCATGCGCCTGGTGGGCGCCACACGCTGGTATACCCAGCTGCCGTTCCTGCTGGAGGCGGTGGTCGCCGGCACGGTCGGTGCCGTGCTCGGGGTGGTGTTCCTGCTGGCGACGAAGCTGTCGTTCCTCGACACGGTGTTCACCGGCGAGGTGTTCCCGCAGATCACCACGCTCGAAGTGCTGTTCCCGGTCGCGCCGATCCTGCTCGCGGTGTCGATCGTGATCTCGGCGATCACCGGGTACGTCACGCTGCGGCTCTACGTCCGTCACTGAGCGGCGGCAAATCGGCTGCTCGATCCCGGTCTCCTCACGTAAAGTGGTCGGTATGCCCAAGGAACGTGGACAGAAGGTCATCGCGTCGAACCGCAAGGCTCGGCACGATTACTCCATCCTGGACACCTACGAAGCCGGACTGGTGCTCCAGGGCACCGAGGTCAAGAGCCTCCGCGCGGGCAAGGCGTCGCTCGTGGACGCGTTCGCCACGGTCGACGACGGGGAGGTGTGGCTGCGCAACGTGCACATCCCGGAGTACACGCAGGGCACCTGGACCAACCACATGCCGCGGCGCACGCGGAAGCTGCTGCTGCACCGCAGCGAGATCGAGCGGCTGATCGGCAAGACCAAGGAGAGCGGGCTGTCGCTCGTGCCGCTGTCGATGTACTTCAAGGACGGCAAGGTCAAGGTCGAGATTGCGCTGGCGAAGGGCAAGAAGGCCTACGACAAGCGGCAGTCGCTGGCCAAACGCGACGCGCAGAAGGACATCAGCCGCGCGATGGGGCGGGCGCTCAAGGGCCGGTTCACGGAGTGACGGCGGGCCCGGCCACCGACGCCGAGGTAGCGAGCTGGGTCGCGGGCCTCGGCCTCGACGGGATCGTCGACCTGCACGTCCACTTCCTGCCGAAACCCGTGCTGGACAAGGTCTGGGCGTACTTCGACCGCGCCGAGCAACATTACGGCACGCCGTGGCCGATCCACTACCGCACGTCCGAGGAGCAGCGCCTCGAAACGCTGCGCACGCTGGGCGTGAAGTGCTTCGCGCCGCTGGTGTACCCGCACAAGGCGGGTATGGCGGAGTGGCTCACGTCGTGGGCGCTGGAGTTCGGCGAGCAGGTGCCGGAAGCGGTGCCCACCGGCACGTTCTACCCGGAGCCGGGTGCGGCGTCCTCTGTGGACGCTGCGCTGCGGGCCGGTGCCCGCTGCTTCAAGGCGCACGTGCAGGTGGGTGCGTACGATCCGCGAAGCGAGCTGCTCACCCCGGTGTGGGGCGCGCTGTCTGACGCCGGGGTGCCGGTGGTCGTCCACTGTGGACACGGTCCGCTGCGGGGTGATTTCACCGGGCTGTCAGTGTTTGCTGAGGTGCTCGAACGGCATCCGCGGCTCACCGCGGTCCTCGCGCACTCCGCGATGCCGGAGTTCACCACGGCGTTCGAGCTGATGGACCGCTACCCGCGGGTGCATCTGGACACCACCATGGTCGGCGTGCCGTTTGCGGAGGCGATGTCTCCGTTGCCGCCGGACTGGACGGCGCGTCTCGCTGCGGTCGCCGACCGGGTGGTGCTCGGCACCGATTTCCCGAACATTCCGTACTCCTACGCCACACAGCTGCAGGCGATCGCCGGCTGGGCAGCCGACGATCGCCTGGGCGAACCGTTCCTGCGTGCCGTGCTGCACGACACGCCTGCGAAGCTGCTCAGCCTTTGACCGGCGCCGGGGTCAGGCGAGGGGCCTGTCGTCCGGCCAGCACGAACCCAGCCGCGGTAAGCGCGACCCAGGGCACCGGACCGTGCAGGAGGCTTTCGCTGAGCGGCGCGAACCCGTGTGCGGCCAAGCCCAGGAGACCGCCGGAGGCGAGCAGGCCCGCGATGACGAGCTGCGGCGTTTTCGCGGTCACCACCAGGTCGTCGGGCTGGGTTTCGAAGCGCTCGAACAGCCGCAGCAGGCCCAGGAGCACCACGCCGCAGGCGAAGACCCAGGCGGGCACCATCAGGAACCACAGGCTCGACCCGGGTTCCGGCGTCGCGTAACGCAGGCCGAGCACGGTCACTCCGGACACCACGACCAGCGCCGGCATGTGCCACAGGTACACCGACATGAAGCGCGGGCCGAGCCAGCCGATGGCGGCATCCAGGCGAGGGGACGCGAGCTTGTCCCGGAACGCCAGCAGGAAGCCGATCTGCCCGAGCGCGAGGAACAGCAGCAACACGGTGGGCGGGCTCATGTTGGACACCGGCGCACCCGGCATGCCGATCATGCTGGCCGGGTACGGCCCGAACGCGACGAGCAGCGCGGTCACCCCGAACCCGGCGGCGGACACGGCAAGCGCGGCGCGGCGGGTGAGGGTGCCGAGGCGTCCTTCGACGTAGTGGAAACCGAGCTGGTGCACGGCAACCCAGACGATGACGGCGTTGGCGTAGCCGATGAGACCGAGGTCGGAGAAGCGGGCGACGTCGACGAGAACGCCGAGACCGGCCAGTACCACCGGGACGGCGATGCCCCAGCGCCGATGCGCGGCGACCATCAACGGCGTGAGCAGCACGGTGAGCAGGTAGACCGACAGGAACCAGAGCAACTGGGCGGCAATCGAGCTGGCGACCTGCACGGGTTGCGCGGGAATTCCCATGCCCAGCAAGAGGTCCGGGACTACGAGCCAGACGGCCATGAGCGGCAGCACGGGAATGAGCAGGCGACGTACGCGTCCGGCGAACCAGGCACGGGTGGATTCCGCGCGGCGCAAGGAAATCAGGTTCGCCGCACCACCGGCGAAGAATACGAGGGGCATGACCTGCGAGGCCCAGGTGATGATCCACCAACCGGGGGTGGCGAGGGCGTTTCCGGTGGTGACCGTGGTGCCGGAGAAGGAAAGCACCGGCATGACCCAGTGCTGGGCGACCACGGCGATGATCGCCCCGGCGCGCACCACGTCGAGGAACTTGTCCCGTCCGGTTCTCGTGCTGCCGGTATGCAGCTGGCTCGTCGTCATACCGACGAGCCTGTCGTTCCGGGGCCCCGGAAACAGCGGTGCAGACCGCCGACTTCACCCTCCGGCCAGCCGGGTCCCGCTTCCGGGGGCTGGCCCTACCTCACCCTCGTGCCCATCGCCCCTGCTGTCATTCGGAGTCCGGTTCGCTGTCCCATCCGACGGGCGTGGCCGGTATCCGAATCCGGATTCTAGTGCTGGTAAATACGGCGGAAGTCGGGCGCTATCCACAGGATGTGCAGCACATCTCTTACTCGCACGCCCACCATGGGGAGTTTGCCGAGGTACCGGAAGACGAGAAATCTGTCGACATCCTGAAACCTGACCGGAATTTTCTCAGTAATGCTGTCTTTGGGCATCCATTCGGTTCCTGAGCCGTGCCGAGGAGCAGTGAGGATCTGCTTCCATTGCAGACTCGACAGCTTTTGAAGAGTCGTTGCAAACGCTGCGCGCCGGGCAGGGTCAAGGTTTCCTACGTCGAGCTCTTTGCTCACATGGTGAAGGCGGAACTTAGGAGTTTCCTCATCGTAGCTCGTCGGTTGAGCCGGGGCAGATACCTGGATGGACGTCGCAGGTTTCGAAGGCCGGGTTCCTCGAGCGCTCCGCGCCATGATCTACTTCTTGGTGAGGGGGGTGAAGTGTTCCTCGAGGTCGGGAACGCTGATCACGATTCCTCTGAACTGGTCGCCTCGCCAGTTCTTCTGCCACGGAGGTTCGTCGTGTGTCATGTTGCGCAGATGCCAGGCAGCGTACCATCCATAAGAATTCCAAACCTGTCCCAGGAATTGCGAGTCTTCTCCGCTGACGTCTGCCCAGTTGAAAGGGTCGGCTGGTTCGAGGTGCAAGTCAGCTGATCCGTAGCCCTTCCACTCGTGGTAGACGGCTGGCACAACGGGGCCATGAGACCATGCTTGGATATCTTCTTTGAAGAGTGGCTTCCGATGGAGCGCAACGTAGTGACCTTGTGCGTAGTACAAGAGCTTCTGCAACTTGAGGTTCGATAGATCGGCCTCTTCTGCCTCGGCCCAAGCGATGAACCACTTGGCAATTGTTCTTGCGCTATATGGTGCGTCCATCGCTTCCCTCCTTCGGTCTTGGGCCGGCCACTTGGTCAGTCGTTGCGCCGTGTTCAAGTGTGTCACAGGTGTTCACAATGTTGCCGAAAGCCACGAGTTCCCGGCGTAGTGACGACCATGTCATGTGAGCGAACATACGTTCGATCGTACACGGAGAGTGAGACTTCTGCTACTCCCTGGGTCGGGTGAATGCTGGACGACGAAGCTGCAGATTGGCGGTGGCCGAAGATCCAGGCGCGCTAACGCAGACCGTCCGGCTCGTGGCTGGTTTCGTGGGCCTGCACGCGGTATTCCCAGCCGTTCTCGGTGAGGCCGAGCTCGTAGCGTGTCTCGATTTTCGGGCCGCCGTGCAGGTGGATGTGGCGGACCACGGTGCCCGGAACCGGTTCGTCGTCGGTGAGCTCCTGGACCCGGCCGTCGAGCGGCCCGCCGAAGAAGCGGACGCTGCGGTCGGTCATCGGGCTCTCCTCGCTCGGTTCGGGCGGCATTCGTCCATGGTAGGCGAGGGACCGGCGCGTGTGCTGCCGTCAGTTCGGGTGAGGGTCAGCGGCCCAGATAGGTGAGTACCGCCCGTACCCGGCGGTGTTCTTCCGCGCTGGCTTCGAGCCCGAGCTTCGCGAAAATGTTGCCGATGTGTTTTTCGACGGCCCCGTGCGAAACCACGAGCGACCCGGCGATCGCGGTGTTCGAAAGTCCTTGCGCCATCAGGCCGAGTACCTCCGACTCGCGCGCGGTGAGCGAGTCGAGCGGATTACGCCGTCCGCGTGCCATCAGCTGGGCGATGACGTCCGGGTCGATGGCCGTGCCGCCGCCCGCGACGCGGCGGACCGCGTCCAGGAACTCGGCGACGTCGGCGACGCGCTCCTTCAGCAGGTATCCGACGCCGCCTGCGCCCGCGGACAGCAGCTCCACGGCGTAGCTTTCCTCGACATACTGGGAAAGCACGAGCACCGGCAGCCCGGGGACCTCCTTGCGGGCCGCGAGGGCGGCGCGCAGGCCTTCGTCGGTGAACGTCGGCGGCATCCGGACGTCGACGATCGCCAGGTCGGGCCGGTGTTCGGTGACCGCGCCGAGCAGGTCGTCCCCGTTGTCGACGGCGGCGACGGTGTCGATGCCCTCGTCGGCGAGCAACCGGGTGACCCCGGCCCGCAGCAGCACGGCGTCCTCGGCGATCACTACCCGCATCAGGCCCCCAGGTTCGTGAGTGAAGCTCCCTGGGGCCTATTCACTCACGAACGGGTTACCACTGGCACGGCAGGTCAGCTCTGATGACGGTCGGACCGCCGTCCGGGCTCACGACGGTGATCACGCCGTCGATGGTGGCCGCGCGGTCGGCCAGCCCGGCGAGCCCGCCGCCGGGACGGACTTCGGCGCCGCCGTGGCCGTTGTCGGTGATTTCCGCAATCACATGCGTGTCGCTCCGCCAAACCCGCACGCTCGCCTCGGTGGCGCCGGAGTGCTTGGCGACGTTGGTGAGCGTCTCGCCGACGATGAAGTACGCCGTCGTCTCGACCGCAGCCGGTGGCCGCGGCTCCACGTCCACCTGCACGTTCACCGGGATGGGCGTTTTTGCGGCCTGCGCGGACAACGCTGCGTCGAGACCGCGGTCGCCCAGCACCGCCGGGTAGATCCCGCGGGCGAGGTCACGCAGTTCGGAGACGGCCAGCTTGGCGTCGGAATGCGCTTCGTCGATGAGCTCGCGCACGGCGTTGGGGTCCTGGTCGAACTTCGACTTCGCCCGGCCAAGGCTCATCGCGACGGCCACGAGCCGCTGCTGGGCGCCGTCGTGCAGGTCCCGCTCGATGCGGCGCCGCTCGGCTTCCGCCGCGTCCACCCCCCTGGCCCGCGACGCCTGAAGGTGCTCGGCCTTCTTCTCGAGCTTCCGCGCGCGGTTGGGGCCCAGCATGGACAGCGCCAGGGTCCCGTGCAGCCAGCCAAGCCACGGGACGACCCAGATGGCCATCGGCAGCAGCACGATCGACGCGAGCGCGATCGGGAACTCGACGACCGCCAGCGGGAACGCGAGCAGCAGGTAGGAGAGGTCACGCCAGGTCGTGGGGTCCGACAGCCGGGTGAGCCAGCGGCGGGTGAGCGACTGCCCGTCCAGCGGAAGCCGTTCGATCGGGCCGAGCGGAGTGCCGAGCATCTTCCGCGCCCAGCGCCGCTCCACGTCGCCCGACCAGCGGACGAACGCGGTGGTGGCAAGCAGGATCGGGAAGCCGATCCAGACCACGACCGTCGCGGTCCCGACCGTCGCGCCCACGACGATCAGCACGAACTGCAGGAGCCGCAGCACGAACGTGAGGACCATGTACGCGATCGTGCGCGCCGGATTCGGCCGCGGGTGCTCCGGAAGCTGGTCTTGCGAGGTCATCCGGCCACCGTGATTCCGTCGATCTCGTTCCACGAGCGCTCCATGCGGCGGCGCTGGGCGACCGTCGGGCGGAGCAGTGCACCCGCGAAACCTGCGTGCAGCGAGGCCAGGCCCTTGGTGAGGGCGACGGCGACCGCGGCGAGCAGCACCCCCAGCGCTGCCCACGGCAACGCGGTCACCGTCGAGTCGACGGTGAACCACCGCACATCGTAGCTCGGGAACGCGTACACGCCGTCGGGAAGGAAGCGGTAGTAGATCGGCAGCGCGACCAGCCCGAGGCTCACCGACCAGGCCACCACGACCAGCACGAACTCGACCACCCCGAGCGGGAACAGCAGGAAGAGATACGCGAGGTCGCGCCAGGTCGCGCTGTCCTTCAGCCGGGTCGTCCAGCGGCTTTTCTGCCCGGACGGCGGGAGCGGCAGGTACGGGCTGTCGATGTACACGTCGAGCAGGGCGTACAGCCGTCCTCGCTCGACGCGCCCGGCGGCCCTGGCGAAGAGCACGAGCAGACCGAGCAGCGGAACCCCGACCCAGACGACGAGCGTCCCCGCCCCGGCCGAGGCCAGCGTGATGATCAGCGTGAACGTCAGGATGCCCAGCGGCAGGTTGAGCAGCAGATACGCCAGCGACCCGCCCAGCGGCGGGGTACGGCGCCCGAAGCGGCGGGTGGCAGGCACGGTGACCATGGCGGGGCTCCCTCTCGACTGAATCCGACCTGTTCAGCATCGCTGCCGAGGTGGTCACCTGCCAGGGGGCGCGCGGGCATCTCGGAGGTGGGGCCAGCCCTACCCCGGGGTGGAACTATCCGGTTGCCGGGGGCGTTATGATGGGCAGGTTACGAACACCTACAAGGGGGTGAACGGTTTCGACTCTGGACGTCGAGTCAAGGGAAGCGTGCCGGTGCAGGCGAGAGACCACCGCAAGCGTCATCGCAACCTAATAAGCGCCAAGGCCAATAGCCAGCGCGACTTCGCTCTCGCTGCCTGATCGCAGTAGAGCAAGTCTGTCGGCCCGGGGTCGCCTCCGACCCGGTCGCCGGCATCAGCTAGGAGGCTTACCGCCAGTCCCGGCCACGGGGCCTGGTAGGGAAGCAAACAGTGGCTGGGCCCGTCACTTCAGCTTGTTCACGTGACTGAAGGGGTCGAGTAGAGACAGTGTGGACTGCGCACGGAGAAGCCTTGAGGAGGCGCTGGAGGACCCGGGTTCAATTCCCGGCACCTCCACCCCTTGGAGGAAGGTGCCCCCGCGATCTGCGGGGGCACCTTTCGTTTTGTCAGTCCCAGTGAAACTTGGCGAGGTGCTTGCGATCCAGGGCTTGGATCCGCAGCGCGATCAGTGGTTCGGTGGGGGATGGGCGGGGGATTTCGAGCCATTCGGTACCGCCGAACTCGGTGAAGACGCGGGGCATCGCGCGGAGGTACCGGCATTCGAATCCCACCGAGTAGGGCGTCATCCGGCTGCGGATGTCCTTCCCGTGGAGGAACACTTCGTACAGGTTTGCGCCGCGCTGTTCGAGGTAGGCCAAGGCGATCCGGGCTGCGCGGATGAGTGGGCTGGTGGGTGACCAACGTCTTGCGAGGTAGCGTTCGAGGTCGGTGATGCCAGGGTTGTCGAGGGTGAGTTGCTCCATCCGGATGGCGCCGCGGCATTGCAGGTCGATGAGCCCGCGGCGGATTTCGATGGGAATCCGCTGTTCGATTCCGGCAAAGCAGGGCAGCATTCCGTGTTCGGGGTCGTCACGTGAGGGCGGGTCGGCGCGACGTTTCCGGTAGGCGGCTTGTCTGCAGGAGTCGGAGCAGTATCTGCGCGGCCTGCCGCTGCTGGTGATGAGAGGGAGCTTCTGCTGACGGCAATGCATGCATGGAACGAGCTGCTCGACCCGGTGCTGAGTTCCGATGTCGCGCACCGCACGGGACCGTTGCCAGTCGAGGTCGCCCGGAGTCAGGCCGCTGTCTCGGAGTAGCTCGCCCAGCCGGTTCCGTCCGGTGGCCAGGACGTCGTGCATATGCCCGAGGTAGTCGTAGTTGTGGATCAGCCTGGTGCTACGCGCTTTGAAGAGCCGGACCAGCGCTGCCACGGGCACGTCGAAGCCGTAGTGGAGGGCGACGTAGACCGCGTCCCGCTCATTCAGTTGCGCCAGGGCTGCGCCGAGTATGTCGTTGTCGCCGGAGTGGAGTGCTGCTTTGGCGGTGGGGTCCGCCGGGCTCATGCGAGCCCTCTCGCAGTCAGGCGGATGCGGTTGATCCCGCCGACCACCCCAGGCAGGGCGCCGAGTACTGCGGCCAGATCGCACGGCTTCGCCCGGTTGATCGCCGTGGTGGTGACGGCTCGAAAGGTGCGCAGTGCAACTGCGGCGGTGACGCACCACATGCCCATCACTATGACAGCGGACAAGGCGGCGGTGTCGGTCATTGGGTCTCCTTACGAAAAAAGGGCCTCCGTTCGTGGAACACGGAGGCCCTGGAAACAAAAAAGCCCAGTCGGCATGGGCCGCTGGGCTTTGCGGGCAGAAATCTGCCCCACGGGAAGGAGTCTAGCAGGCGGCAAGGGGCTATTTATGGCCGGTTCCGGTGGCGCGTCTTGCCTGTTCAGGCTGGGTTTCTCTGACTCGAGTCATCTGACTTTCCGTTTCGTAACACCACCGTCCCGGCCCGCGGGTTGGTGGCCTCTGGTGACGATCTGATCACGCTGCCCAAGCCCAGGTAACGGACGGCTCTCGGCAGGCGAAGATCTTGGCGGCCCGTTTGTCCGAAAAGTGCCTGGGAGACCGTTGTCATGTCCTACGCGCCGCCGTCCGACGTGTCGCAGGCCAGGTTTGTCGCGCTGGCTTGGGCTTCGGTGGTTTTCGGGGTCGTCGGCGTGGTCGGGTCGCCGGTGGTCTTTCTCGACGATCTCGCCGCGGTTGCCGGGTTCACGCTCGGCGTGATCGGGCTGTTCGGGAGCCGGAAGGTCCTCGCCGGGGTCGGGATGGTGCTGTCCGTGGCTGCGGTCGTGATCACCGTGCTCGCTCAGATCACTGCCGCGGTCTGATGGCCTGCGGACCCGTCGAAGGCGCCAGCAACCCCAACGCCCGCGCCCGATCAACGGCCGTACTCCGCCGATGTACCCCGAGTTTCCGGTACAGATTGCGGATGTGCGTCTTCACCGTGTTGCGCGAGACCGTGAGCGCGCCAGCGACCTCCGGGATCGACAGGTTCGTCGGCAGGTACCGCAGCACGCGGATTTCGCTCTCGCTCAACGGGTCCAGCAGTGGCTCGACCGAGGAGGACGGGGGCGTCCGCCCGGCCAGCAGGCTTCGGAGGTCCGCGATGAGACCCGCGTGCCGGGTGCGGTGCGTGGCGTGCCGGGCGAGCAGGTCCGGGACCGGGTGGAGGAGGAACCAGATCAGCGCACCGTCCGGTTCGGCCAGGTCCAGCGCGCGTTCGAGAGCGTGCCCGGCGGCCGCCGGGTGGCCGAGTGCATCTCTGGCAACGGCTTCCAGCAGGTAGGCCTGGGTCCGCCAAGCCGGCCACAGCACCGGTGCGGAATGGTCCAGCACCGGCGCGAGAACGTCCGACGCGGCAAGCGGTTCGGAGTCGGCGAGCCGTAGCATCGCTTGGACGATCCGCACTTCGCTGTGGTTGCGGTGCCGCGGGTCGAATCCGGCGATTACCTGTTCGACGCGCTCGATGTCACCTAGTCGCACCAGGGCTTGCAGCTGGAAGCCTTGCATGGCAAGCGTTACCGGGTTCGGCGCGGTCACCAGCCGGGACAGTCGCTCGGCGGTGCCGAAGGCTGCGACGGCCTCAGTGTTGCGGCCGCGGGCCATTGCGAGCGTCGCGCGGACGTGCGCGATTCCCATTCCCGCCAGCGGATGGGCCTCGGGCCGGATCGTCCGTTCGGCGCGCTTGACCCACGGCTCTGATTCGTCGAGCCGCCCCTGCCACGCCCGGACCGCGCCGAGCGTCATGTACGCGGCGCCGGCGGGCGGTTCGTCCGTCCAGCCGTGGCGCTGCGCGAGTTCGACTGCTTGCAATCCGTGGTCGACGGCCTGGTCAAAAGACAGGAAGAACTCGTTCGCCGCCTGGTAGGCGAGGCTTGCGAATTCCAGGTACGGCCGCTGGTTCGGCGCACGTCCGCGTTCCAGATGACGTTGTGCCTCGGCGAAATCCGCAGTCCAGTACTCGGTGCTGTCGAGGCTGATCAGGGCGAGCGCGCGCAGGTCTTCGTCGAGCGCAGACTGCTGCCGGACGAGCTCGTCCACGGTCGGCAGGTCGCCGAGGCGCCGGGCCAGCATCAGCCGGACGACCTCCCGTACCGGTGATTCGGCCGCCTGTTCCAAATACCGTTGTGCCACTTCGACCGAGCCGTGCGCAAGCTCATCCGCGGCAAGCAGAACGGCCAGCTCTCCGGTTACTCCGTCCGGGGGAAATCCGGCGAGCAGATCGTGTGCCGTCGCGGCTTGACCGTCGAGCAGCAGGGCCGGCCAATGCCCGACGAGCAGCCGCGTGGCGAGCGGCCATTCCCGCGCGGCCTGGGCCTGCCGGATCGCTTCGACCGGAAAACCGTGCTGCGACAGCCATTCCGCTGCAGTCCGGTGCAGTGCGGCTTCGTCCGCGGCGGTCCGGCGCAGGTGCAGGCGCAGCAGGTCGGCGAACATCCGGTGGTAGCGAAACCAGGTCCGGCCGGTGTCCTGAGCCTGTACGAAAGCGTTTGCCTGCTCCAGATCCTGCAGGATCCGCGCACCGCCACCACCACCGGTGAGCAGGTCGGCCAGATCGCCGTTCACCTGCTCGAGGATCGACGTCCGCAGCAGCAGGTTCCGCACGTCGTCCGGCTGCCGCTCCAGCACTTCGGCCACCAGGTACTCCGCGACGGTGCGCTCGCTGCCGGAGAATTCGGCGACGAACCGCTCCGGGTCCGGATGCCCGGCGAGCGACAGCGCGGCCAGCCGCAGGCCCGCGACCCAGCCTTCGGTGCGCTCCAGGAGCAAGGTCAGCGATTTCTCCGGCAGCGGCACGTCGTCGAGCAGTTGCCTGGCCTCGTCGGGGGTGAACCGGAGGTCGCGGATTTCGGTGAGGTCACCGTCCAGCCGCAAGCGGTGCAGACCACGGACATCCTCCCGGGTCAGCAGGATGAACCGCAGCTCAGCTGGTGCGCGCAGGACGAGCAGTTCGAGCTGACGACGGGTTTCGGGGGAGAGTTCGTGCACGTCGTCGATCACGAGCCAGCGGCGTTCCGCCAGCGGTGCGAGGTCGCCGAGCAGCCGTTCGACGATGGCCCAGGCGTCCGGATTCGGCGCCGGAGTGACCGGGCGGTCCGTGAGAGCGTCGAGCACCGCAGGCCAGAACTGCGGCGGATCGACGACGCTGACCCATCCCACCCGCTCGGCCAGGCCAGTGTCCTCGATCCACGACCGGACCAGCACGCTCTTTCCGCTGCCAGGCGGGGCAGACACCACAGTCACCCGGCCTGCCGTCGCGAGCCGGTCGAACAGCGCCGGTCGCAGCACGACTCTCATGGTCGTGATCAAACCACCCGAACGGGGTGAGGGTGGCTCACCCCGGGCCCGCGGAAGCTGAGGTCGAACCAATCGGACACAGGGAGAGTACGTGCAGGCAGTCGTGAACACCGACGAGGGAATCCGGACCGTGCAGGTCGGCGAACCGGACGGGGAGGGCGTACGGATTTCGGTCGCGTCCGCCGGGATCTGCGGCACGGACGTGCTGTTCGCCGGAATCGGTCTGACCGGATTCGTGTATGGCCACGAGTTCGCCGGACTGGATGAGATGGGCCAAGGCTACTTCATCGAACCGACAATTTACGGCGCGACCTGCGACGAATGCCGGGCAGGCAATCCGCAGCGGTGCACTGAAGACGGCCACGGGAACCTGGGGATCTTCACCGACGGCGGGATGACCGAGCGCATCGTGGTGCCCTCTTACACCCTTCTGCCGCTGCCGCCGCAACTGCCGGTCCGCGACGCCTGCCTGATCGAGCCGGGTGCGGTCGCGTGGCACGCGGTCCGGCGCGCACAGGTGCGCGAGGGGGAGCGGGTGCTCGTGATCGGCGGTGGTTCGATCGGCTTGCTGGCCGCCGCTGCCGCGCGCCACCAGGGGATCGACGTCGACCTGGAGGCACGGCATCCCGCGCAGCTGGCGGCGGCCGAGCGGCTCGGATTCGGCCGGCCGAGCGGGGCGTATGACGTGGTCATCGATGCCGCCGGGAGCGCGACCAGTCTCGATCGGGCCGCGGAAGTTGCCCGGCCGGGCGCTCGGATCGTGTCGCTGGGCGTCTACCTGGAGCGGATGCCGGTACCGGGCAGCGCGGTGAGCCAGGTCAAGGAGCTGACGTACGTGAACAGCGTCGCGTATGGCCGGTACCAAGGGGTCCGCGAGGTCGAGGAGGTGGCCGGAATGCTGGCCGGAAACCCGGAGCTGGCACGGACGATCATCACGCACCGGTACCCGATCGCGGACGCGCGGGAAGCGTTCCGCGTCGCGGGCGACCGGGCGTCCGGGGCGATCAAGGTGGTCCTCGAACCCTGACCTCACGCCGGTCGCGTGCCACCGATGTGGGTGGTGAGCGTGGCCGCGGTCGCGGCGACGGCTTCTGCCAGGTCAGGGAAGGTTTCCTGGCAGGGGCCGTCGTCGGGGCAGAGGTGGCGCAGGGTCACGCTGATCGCGGCCATCGGGCGGGCGCCGTGGTCGAAAACCGGCGCCGCCACGGACGCAAAACCGGCCGTGACGTGGCCGTCTTCCACCGACCAGCCTCTTCGTTGTTCGGCGGCGAGCGTGCGGCGGAGGGCGGACAGGGAGTCGGGACCGCGCTCGGTGCGCAGCACGAACGACGTCGAGGCCGGGAACAGGGCGCGGACGTGCGCGGCGGGCAGATGTTGCAGCATTGCCCGTCCCGACGCCGTCAGGTGCGCGGGCAAGCGGACGCCGACGTCGGTGACCAGCGTTTCCGGGCGGGCCGGGCGTTCCTTGATCAGGTACAGCGATTCGTTGCCGTGCAGGATGCCCAGGTGCGCGGTGTGGCCGACGCGGTCGACGAGCTTGCGCAGGAGTGGCCCGGCCAGTCGCTCCAGCGGGTCGTGCCGCAGGTAGGCCGAGCCGAGTTCGAACGCGGCGATGCCGAGGCCGTAGCGCCGTTCGGACGGCAGATGCGTCACGAAACCTGCCGCGGTCAGCTCGTTGAGCAGGTGATACGTCGTGGAGCGCGGCAGTGCGAGGTCGCGGGCGATGGCTGCGGCAGACACCGGACCGGCGTGCCCGGCGAGCAGCCGCAGCATGGCGAGGCCGTTGCGCAGCGCGGGGACGTCGGAACTGCTCACGTCGGGTCCTTCCGGGTGGAGCGAAGGGGACCCTCGCACCATCCGAAAGCGGAGCGAAGGGGACTCTCGCTCCGGGCGCCGAGGCTCCCGCCACGTATTGTCTTGGATACCAGACACTACCCGGAAACCCGCCCTGTCGCCGGGGCTTGCCGGAGGGTGCAATGGCGGCATGCCGGAATCAGTCCTTCTGAGCTCGCAGCCGATGACCGCGGCAGAGGTCGTCGACGTCGTCCGCGGACACGCGCACGTCGGGCTCGCCGAAGCGGTCGAGAAGAACCTCACCGCCACCCGCCAGCACATCGAGAAGCTGGCCGACGCTACGTCGCCGACCTATGGCGTCTCCACGGGCTTCGGCGCGCTCGCCACGCGCCACATCCCCGTGGAGAGCCGCACTGCGCTGCAACGCAGCCTGATCCGTTCGCACGCCGCGGGCGCCGGGCCAGCGGTGGAGCCGGAAGTGGTGCGGGCGTTGATGGTGCTGCGCTTGCGCACGCTGGCCAGCGGGTACACCGGCGTGCGCCCGCAAACGGCGCAAACGCTTGCGGCGCTGCTCAATGCCGGTATCACGCCGATCGTCCACGAGTACGGTTCGCTCGGGTGTTCCGGCGATCTTGCTCCGCTGGCGGCCGTCGCGCTGGCGTTGATGGGTGAGGGCGAGGTCGTGCACGAGGGAGTGCAGAAACCGGCTGCGGATGCGTTGCGTGCGGCCGGGATCACGCCGATCGTGCTGGCCGAGAAGGAGGGGCTGGCGCTCACCAACGGCACCGACGGGATGCTCGGCATGCTCCTGCTCGCTGCAGTCGATCTGCATCGGTTGCTGGACATCGCGGACCTCACGGCGGCGATGAGCGTCGAGGCATTGCTGGGTACTGATCGGGCTTTTGCTGCCGATCTGCAGGCGTTACGGCCGCATCCGGGCCAGGCGACCAGTGCCGCACGGATGTTCGCGGCGTTGCAGGGTTCGAAAATCGTGGAAAGCCACCGTGGTCCGGATTGCAACCGGGTACAGGACGCGTACTCGCTGCGCTGCGCACCGCAGGTACACGGGGCGGCGCGGGACACGCTGGCGCATGCGGAACTGGTCGCGGACCGGGAACTTCGGTCCGCGGTGGACAATCCGGTGGTGTTGGCTGACGGCCGGGTGGAGTCGAACGGGAACTTCCACGGCGCGCCGGTCGCGTATGTGCTCGATTTCCTGGCCATCCCGGTCGCCGACGTCGCGAGCATCGCCGAACGGCGCACCGACCGCATGCTCGACCAGGCTCGGTCGCACGGGCTGCCGCCGTTCCTCGCGAACGACCCGGGGGTCGATTCCGGGCACATGATCGCGCAGTACACACAAGCTGCGGTGGTGAGCGAGCTGAAGCGGCTGGCCGTGCCGGCGTCGGTGGATTCGATCCCGAGCAGCGCCATGCAGGAGGACCACGTGTCGATGGGCTGGTCGGCCGCGCGAAAGCTGCGCAAGGCGGTCGACGGGCTCACCACCGTGCTCGCGGTCGAACTGCTCACCGCCGCCCGTGCGCTCGACATGCGGGCGCCGCTCGCGCCGTCGCCGGTCACCGGACGCGTGCGGGATCTGTTGCGTACCAAGGTTCCCGGCCCGGGGCCGGACCGTCATCTGGCGCCGGAGATCGCGGCCGCCGAAGAACTCGTGCGGTCGGGCGCTGTCCTGGCCGCGGCCGAACTGGAGGTTCGATGAGCACCGCCCGCACCGTCCGCGCCGCCCGGGGTACCACGCTCACCGCGAAGAGCTGGCAGACCGAGGCCGCGCTGCGGATGTTCCACAACAACCTCGACCCCGAGGTCGCCGAGCGGCCCGACGACCTGGTGGTCTACGGCGGGACCGGCCGGGCCGCGCGCAACTGGGCGAGCTTCGACGCGATCACCCGCGAACTGACCACTTTGGACCTGGACGAGACGCTGCTGGTGCAGTCCGGCAAGCCGGTCGGCGTGTTCCGCACGCACGAGTGGGCGCCACGGGTGCTGATCGCGAACTCGAACCTGGTGGGCGATTGGGCAACCTGGCCGGAGTTCCGCCGGCTGGAGCAGCAGGGCCTCACCATGTACGGCCAGATGACGGCCGGGTCATGGATCTACATCGGCACGCAGGGCATTTTGCAGGGTACGTACGAAACGTTCGCCGCGGTGGCGAAGAAGCGTTTCGGCGGCACGCTGCGCGGCACGCTCACGGTCACCGCCGGGCTGGGCGGGATGGGTGGTGCGCAGCCGCTGGCCGTCACGATGAACGACGGCGTGGCGCTCGTGGTGGAGTGCGATCCGCAGCGAGCGCACCGGCGGGTCGAAACGCGGTACCTCGACGAGGTGGCCGACGACCTCGACGACGCGATCAACCGCGTCACATCGGCGAAGAAGGAGCGGCGGGCGCTTTCTGTTGCGGTGGTGGGAAATGCCGCCGAGGTGTTGCCGGAGTTGCTGCGTCGCGGAGTCGAGGTGGACATCGTCACGGATCAGACGTCGGCGCACGATCCGCTGTCGTATCTGCCGAAGGGCGTCAGTGTGGACGACTGGCCCGACTACGCGGCCAAGAAGCCGGACGAGTTCACCGACCGCGCGCGGGACTCGATGGCCGACCACGTGGACGCCATGCTCGGGTTCCTCGACCGCGGCGCCGAGGTGTTCGACTACGGCAACTCCCTGCGTGGTGAGGCAAAACTCGGCGGCTGCGAGCGCGCGTTCGACTTCCCCGGATTCGTGCCCGCTTACATCCGGCCGCTGTTCTGCGAGGGCAACGGGCCGTTCCGCTGGGCCGCGCTGTCCGGGGACTCCGACGACATCGCAGCCACCGACCGCGCGATGCTCGAGCTGTTCCCGGAGAACGAGTCGCTCGCCCGCTGGATCCGGCTGGCCGGGGAGCGGGTCGCATTCCAGGGGCTGCCCGCCCGGATCTGCTGGCTGGGTTACGGCGAACGGCATCTGGCCGGGCTGCGGTTCAACGAGATGGTGGCCAGCGGAGAGCTGAAGGCGCCGGTGGTGATCGGCCGTGACCACCTCGACTCGGGCAGCGTGGCCTCGCCCTATCGCGAGACCGAGGGAATGGCCGACGGGTCGGACGCGATCGCGGACTGGCCGTTGCTGAACGCGCTGGTCAACACGTCGTCCGGGGCGAGCTGGGTGTCGATCCATCACGGTGGCGGCGTCGGCATGGGCCGGTCGATCCATGCGGGTCAGGTGTCGGTCGCGGATGGCACGCCACTGGCCGCGCAGAAGCTCGAACGGGTGCTCACGAACGACCCGGGCATGGGCGTGATCCGGCACGTCGATGCCGGTTACGACCGGGCGGCCGAGGTCGCCGACGAGCGCGGGGTACGGATTCCGATGCGGGAGCAGGCATGACCGCATCCGGGTTGCTCGGCGAGATCGCCGACGTCGGCCGCGACGCGCGGCGCGGTGGGTACTCGCGGCACGCGTTCGACTCGCCGGAGCACGACCTGCGTACCTGGTTCGTCGAACGCGCGCAGCAGCTGGGCCTCGACGTCGAGACCGATCGCAACGGCAATCTGTGGGCATGGTGGGGCGCGCCCGGTCCGGACGCCTTGGTGACCGGCAGTCATCTGGACTCGGTACCGGGCGGTGGTGCCTTTGACGGGCCGCTCGGGGTCGTCAGCGCGCTGGCTGCGGTGGAAGCATTGCAGGTCAAGGGCTTTCGGCCGGGAAGGCCGTTCGCCGTGGTGGTGTTCGCCGAGGAGGAGGGCGGCCGGTTCGGGGTACCGTGCCTCGGCTCGCGGCTGCTCACCGGGACGATCGATGCCGGCCGGGCTCGCGGGTTGCGTGATCCGGACGGGGTCACGTTCGCCGAGGCGGCGGCGAAGGCCGGGCTGGACGTCGAGCGGGCCGGTGCGGATCCGGAGCGGCTGGGGTTGATCGGGCAGTTCCTGGAGCTGCACGTCGAGCAAGGGCGAGGGCTGATCGACCTCGGGTCGCCGGTGGCCGTGGGCAACACCGTGATCGCGCATGGCCGGTGGCGGTTTTCGTTCGCTGGACAGGGCAATCACGCCGGTGCCACATTGCTGGCGGATCGGGTCGATCCGATGTTGCCTGCTGCGGAGACGGTACTGGCGGTACGGCGGCAGGCACGGACGCGGCCGGATGCGCGGGCGACCGTCGGCAGGCTGGTGCCCACACCAGGTGGTACCAACGTGATTGCGTCCACTGTGGACCTTTGGCTGGATGCCCGCGTACCCGGTACTTCGACGCCGGAGCTGGTCGAGGAGATCACGCGGGCAGCGCGGCAGGCGGCCGAGGAGGAGGGGTGCACGCTGGCGGTCACGCGTGAGTCGTACTCCGACGACGTGGTGTTCGACGAGGCGTTGCGGCGGTCGCTGGGGGAGTGGCTCGGCAGTCCGCCCGAGCTGCCCACCGGCGCCGGGCACGACGCGGCGATTCTGGCCGGATTCGTGCCGTGCGGAATGCTTTACGTGCGAAATCCGACGGGAATCAGTCATGCGCCGGAGGAATTCGCCGAGGTCGACGACGTCGAGGCTGGTGCCCGCGCGCTCGCCGACGTGCTGGAGCGGCTCGCGAAATGACCACGTACTGGTGCGAACGGGCTTGGCTGCCCGGCGGGATCGCGGAGGCGGTCCGGATCGAGGTGCTCGACGGCCGGATCGGCTCGGTGACCCTTGGGGCGGAGCGAGCCGGGACCGTCCTCAACGGACTTACGCTGCCCGGGTTCGCCAACGGGCATTCGCACGCGTTCCATCGCGCGCTGCGTGGCCGGACGCACCACGGGCGGGGCACGTTCTGGACCTGGCGGGAGCGGATGTACTCGCTGGCTGCGAGGCTCGATCCCGACGCGTACTACCGGCTCGCGCGGGGCGTGTATGCGGAAATGGTATTGGCCGGGTACACGGGCGTCGCCGAATTCCACTACCTGCACCATGGGCCGGGCGGCGCGCCGTACGCGTCGCCCAACGCAATGGGCGATGCGCTGCGGAAAGCCGCCCGTGACGCCGGGATTCGGCTGACGCTGCTCGACACCTGTTATCTCGCGGGCGGAATCGGCCAGCCACCGGACGAGGTACAGCAGCGGTTTTCCGATGGTTCCGCCGAAAGGTGGGCGGAACGGGTCGCGTTGCTGAAGGAGGACGAGTTGTTCCGCGTCGGCGGGGCGATTCACTCGGTGCGTGCGGTGCCGGAGCACGAGCTGCCGGAGGTCGGCAACGCGGTGCCGCGAGACCGTCCGCTGCACATCCACCTGTCGGAGCAGCGGGCGGAAAACGAGCAGTGCGAAGCGGCCTACGGCTGGACACCCACCGGGATGCTGTGGGACTACGGCCTGCTCGACGAGCGGCTCACCGCGGTCCATGCCACCCATCTCACGACGCAAGACATCAAGTGGCTGGGCGAATCCCGGGCGGGCGCGTGTTTCTGCCCGACCACCGAACGGGACCTCGGCGACGGCATCGGCCCGGCACGGAGCCTGCTCGACGAGGGGGTCCGGCTCGGCGTCGGGAGCGACAGCAACGCGGTGGTCGACGCGTTCGAGGAAACCCGAGCGCTCGAACTCGACGAGCGGCTGGCCAGCGAGGAACGCGGCCGGTTCACCGCGGACGAGCTGCTCGCCGCCGGGACCGACCACGTCGCCGCGGGCTGGCCGGAGAACGGCGCAATTGCGGTTGGTGCCGGGGCTGATCTCGTGACCGTCGCGCTGGGCACCGTGCGGACCGCCGGAATCGAACCGTCGGGAGTGTTGTTCGCGGCAACGGCGGCCGACGTCCGGACGGTCGTGGTGGCAGGCCGCGAAGTGGTGCGCGATGGGGTGCACGTGCTGATCGAACGACCGGAGACCGTACTGGCCAAGGAGATCGAGGCGCTGTGGCAATTCTGATCACCGGAATCGGCGAGCTCACCACGAACGACCCGGAGCTCGGCAAGCTGCGCAACGCCGCATTGGTGCTGGACGGTGACACGGTCGCGTGGGTCGGTCCGGCCGCGCAGGCGCCGGATGCCGACGAGCGCGTGGACGTCGAGGGCCGGGCGGTGCTGCCGGGCTGGGTCGACAGCCACACGCACCTCGTGTTCGCAGGCGACCGTACGGCCGAGTTCGAAGCACGGATGGCCGGACAGGCTTACGCCGCAGGCGGAATCGCCGTCACCGTCGAGGCAACGCGGGCCGCGTCGGACGACCAGCTTTTGGCGAATCTTTGTCGACATGTCGAGGAAGCGACCGCGCAGGGAACCACCTGCCTGGAAACGAAAACCGGGTACGGCCTGACGGTCGCCGACGAGGCCCGCTCGGCCCGGATCGCCGCGACGGTTGCCGACGAGGTGACGTTCCTCGGTGCGCACCTCGTGCCGCCAGGCGCCGACGCCGAGTCCTATGTGGACCTCGTGTGCGGGAAGATGCTGGACGCAGTCGCGCCGCACGTCCGGTGGGCGGACGTGTTCTGCGAGACCGGCGCATTCGACGAGGCCCAGTCGGCGCGGGTGCTCAAGGCCGCCGCGCAACGGGGTCTCGGGCTTCGGGTGCACGGCAACCAGCTCGGTGAGGGCCCGGGTGTCCAGCTGGCAGTGGAGCTGGATGCAGCGAGCGTCGACCACTGCACGTACCTGAGCGATGCAGACGTCGAGGCACTCGCGTCGTCCAGCACGGTCGCAACGGTGCTCCCCGCGTGCGATTTGTCGACCCGCCACCCCCTAGCCCCGGCGCGACGCTTGCTCGACGCAGGCGCGACGGTCGCGGTGGCAAGCAACGCAAACCCAGGCAGCTCGTACACGACGTCGATGGCCTTTTGCGTGACGACGGCAGTACTGCAAATGCGAATGACCATCGACGAGGCCGTATGGTCCGCAACCGCAGGCGGCGCCCAAGCCCTCCGCCGAGGCGACGTGGGTTACCTGCGCCCAGGCGCCCGCGCCGACGTGCACGTCCTGGCCGCCCCATCGACGACCCACCTCGCGTACCGCCCAGGGGTACCGCTGACCCACGCAGTGTGGCGGAAGGGAGTGCGGATGAGGTAATCCGCAGCCGGGACGCCGGGTGACGGGGTTTCCGGGTCTGCGGGAGTGTTGCCGGGCTGGTTCCGCGTGACGTGCGGTTTCGGTGGCCGGTGCGGCGAGTGTGGCTGGGCTGGTTCTGCGTGACGTGCGGTGTTTTCGGGCGCCCGGTGCGGCGAGCGTCGCTGGGCTGGTCCGCGGGAGGTTCGGGGTTTCGGGCGGTGCGTTGTGTGTTGCCGGGCCGGTTCGCGAGGTTCGGCGGTGTCGGGTGCTGCGCCGAACGTTGCTAGCTGCTCCGCGGGGCAGGTGCCCCATCGAGTGTTGCCAGGCCGGTCTTCGGGCGGCTCGGCAGTTCCGGTTCCGGTGCCGCGCCGACCGCCGTCAGCCGACTCCCGCGAAGCCGAACCGGCAGTGCCGACCCGGCCGTGTCGATCCCGCCAAGCCCAATCCCGCCAAGCCCAATCCCGCCGTGCCGGTCTCGCCATGCCGATCCTGCCTGGCAGTCACGCCTTCACCGGACCGGCGGATCCCGGCCGGTTGCCGACCGGCAGGTGAACAGCCGGAGACCCGCTCATTTGCGCGCGCCGGTTCATGCAGAGTTCAACCACTCGCCACTCGTCGAGGGATCTGGGTGTCTGGGGCTGATCGGTAGCGTCAGGAGCTGCAGGACACTCCGGACTGGAGACGCGGGCATGGACTTTTCTCTGATCGTCCTGGTGGTGATCGTCGCGGCGCTGGCGTTCGACTTCACCAACGGGTTCCACGACACGGCGAATGCGATGGCCACCTCGATTGCCACCGGGGCGCTCAAGCCGCGGGTTGCGGTGGCGATCTCGGCGGTCCTGAATCTCGTCGGGGCGTTTCTCTCGATCGAGGTCGCCAAGACGATTTCCGGTGGCATCGTCGACGACGCCAAAGTCACGCCGGTGGTGATTTTCGCCGGGTTGATCGGGGCGATCGTCTGGAATTTGGTGACGTGGCTCGTCGGGTTGCCGTCCAGTTCTTCGCATGCGCTGTTCGGTGGGTTGATCGGCGCGACCTGGATTGCGTCCGGTGCGGACGCCGTGCACTTCGCGAAGGTCGTGGAAAAAGTGCTGATTCCGGCGCTGGCCTCGCCGGTGGTGGCGGGAATCGTTGCGCTCGTCGGGACTTTTCTCACTTACCGGATCACCGCGCGGGCGCGCCAGGACGTCGTCGGCAAGGGGTTCAAGACCGGGCAGGTCCTTTCGGCCAGCCTGGTTTCCCTCGCGCACGGCACCAACGACGCACAGAAGACCATGGGCGTCATCACGCTCACCCTGATCGCCGGCGGCACGCTCGCTCCCGGCTCGAACCCGCCGCTCTGGGTCATCCTCGCTTCCGGGGCGGCAATTGCGCTCGGCACGTACTTCGGCGGGTGGCGGATCATCCAGACGATGGGCAAGAAGCTCACGGAAATCCAGACGCCGCAAGGGTTCGCGGCCGAGACGAGCTCCGCGGCGGTCATTCTGGCCTCGTCGCACCTCGGGTTCGCGCTGTCCACCACGCACGTCACGTCGGGTGGCATCATCGGGTCCGGGCTGGGCCGCAAGCTCGCCGAGGTCCGCTGGGGCGTCGCGGGCAAGATGGTGATCGCCTGGGCGCTGACGCTGCCCGCCGCGGCGATCGTCGGCGCCGTCGCTGCCGCGGTGTCCACCCGGGGCAGCTGGGGCACGATATCCGGCGTGAGTATCGGTTGGGCGGGTTTGAGGGAATCCGGCGTGAGTATCGGTTGGGCGGGTTTGAGGGAATCCGGCGTGAGTATCGGTTGGGCGGGTTTGAGGGAATCCGGCGTGAGTATCGATCGGGCGGGTTTGAGGGAACGCGGCGTGAGTATCGGTTGGGCCGGTCTGAAGGAAGACGGCGTGAGCATCAACCGGGCCGGTCTGAAAGAACGCGGCGCCCGCATCAACCCGGACAGCCGAAAAGCTCGCAGCGTGCGCATCAACCGAGCAGCACACAGCGTGGACCGCAACCGGACAGCCTGAAGGAGCAACCACGTGAACATCAACTGGAGCGGCCTCGGCATCGTGTTCGTCGTTGCGCTCGCCGCGGCCGTCGTGCTCACTGGGCTGTTCGCGTACGGTGTGCGCGGCCTGTCCGAGCGCGTCACCGCCCGCGCGAACGGTGGGACCGGCACGATGCAGCTCACCGGCGCCGTCGTGTGTTTTGCCGTCTGTGCTGCCGTGATCGGGTACGGGATCTACCTGATCATGGCCTGAACGCGGGCTCGCAGACCGTCTGGCAGCTCGTCCAGCAGCGGCCGAACTGCAGCGCGGCGGGCTTCACCAAGGTGCGCCAGCACGTCCAGCGCCGGTTCCCACAGCGACTCGTCCGCGGCGGCCGTGCGTACCAGGTCAGTCAGCCGTCCGTCGGCGAGTAAGCCGAGTACGTGGTCGGCACGGTCCTTGTCGTCCAGTACGTACGCGGTGTGCAGTAGACCGGCGTCGTCCAGCAGGCCGATGCAGCGGCGGACCGTGTCGTCCGGCAGGTGTCCGACGAACCGGCCCAGCGTGATCCAATCTTCCCGGCGCGTGAGTTCCTCGGCCACCGCCACGACTGTCGGCACTGGGATCCGCGTGATGATCGCCGTCGCGCGCCGCGGGTCGATTTCGGCTGCTACCGACGCGAGGAACTTCGGTGACAGCCGTTTCGCCACGTCGATTCCGCGGGACACGTCGACCAGCCCGGCGATCCGCGCGCACAGCAGCGGGCCGAACACCTTCTCCGCGATCTTCGCGACGATCGGCGCCGGAAGCAGTCTGCTCGCCAGCGCCATTCGTTCGAGCACGACGACGTTCGCGTCGAACAGCGTCGTGGTGACCTGTTCGCGCAGCAGCCGTACCTCGCCCTGGTCGACGTCGGCGAGGTAGCCGAGCCGCTCGGGGGCGACGTCGAGTACCCGGGCGAGCTTGAGGATCTCCGGGTTCACAGGCCGACCGCTTTCCGCACCGCGCCCCGCAGCAGGGCAGGTACGTATTTCAGGCTTTCCTCACCCGCGCGGGCGAGGGCTTGCGCCTGCCGGTGCCGGGCGTCTCGCAGTGCCGCCGCGAGGTCCTGTTTGTGCTGCTCAGGCAAGGTTTCGATGCCGTCCGGCAGCGGGCCGCCGAGCTGGTCGGCCAGAGTGCGCTCAGCCATGCCGCTCATCATGCACCCGCGGGGCTGACCTTGACTTTCGGCAGTGGTGACGACACGCGCGGCCCTTGTAGCGTCGACGGGATGAGGGAGGTGACCCGGCGCCGGTGGCGCGTGACGTTCGACGTGCTGCTCTGGGCGTTCCTGAGCGGCTGCGTCGCGCTCGACGCGCCACTCAACCCGCACCCATGGGAGCTCGTCTACGGCCTCGTCTCGGTGACGCTGGCGATGGTCACCGCTCGCGCGTACCCGGCGTTTTCGCTGGCAGTGGGGATGGCGACGGCGCTGGTCGTCGCGTTCGGCTGGGGCGGGCGGGTGGCCGTGTGGGAGTTCTTCCTCATGGTCGTGGTGTCCTACCTCGCCGGGCTGCGGCTGACCCGCGTGCGGGCGGTCGTGCTCAGCTTCTTCGTGTTTGCGGTCGGCGGGCTGCTCCTGTCGTTGCTGCTGCCTCCGGCCGGGTTCGACGCCTGGGGCGCGATGCTCGGCGTGCTCGCGTTCGCGGGCGTCGCGCCGTGTCTGCTCGGCCGGCACGTGCGGCTGCGGAAGGAACTCGCGCGCGCCGGATGGCGACGCGCCGGGGAGATGGAGAGCCGGCACCGGCTCGTCGCGCAGGAAGCGCGGCTGCGTGAACGCGCGCGGATCGCCAGCGACATGCACGATTCGCTGGGACACGAGCTCAGCCTCATCGCGGTGCGGGCCGCCGCGCTGGAGGTGGCCGGCGGACTCGATGACGATCAGCGCGAGGCCGCGGGTCAACTGCGCGCGGGCGCGGCGACAGCGACGGAACGGCTGCGCGAGATCATCGGCGTGCTGCGCGAGGACGCCGCGCCGGTCGAGCCGGTGCAGGGCGACCCGGGGGAGCTTGTCGACCGCGCGCGTGCTTCGGGGATCGAGATCGACGCGCGGCTTGACAGTCTCGACGGTGCCCCTCCGATGGTCGCGCGCGCCGTGTATCGCGTTGTGCAGGAAGCGCTCACCAACGCAGCGAAGCATGCGCCTGGTGCCGCGGTGTCGGTTACGGTCACGAGTACCGCCGAAGCGACCGACGTACGCGTACGCAACGCCGCGCCGCCCGCGGGTCCGCTGCCTGGTGCGTCGGGGCAACGTGGCTTGATCGGGTTGCGCGAGCGCGTACGGCTGGTTGGCGGAAGCTTGCAGGCGGAACCGTCTGGCGGTGGTTTCGAAGTGGCTGCGCGGCTGCCGCACGACGCAGCGCCCGCGCCGGAGCCGGACGACGAGGTGGTCGGGCAGGCGGCGCGGGAGCTCGAGCTCGCCCGCCGCAGCGTGCGGTGGAGTCTGGTACAGGCGATCGTGGTGCCGCTGTTGCTGTTCGGCGTGGTGCTCGGCGGCGCCGGGGTGACGTTCCTCGTGCAGTGGTCGACGTCCGAGCTGTCGCCGGAGGACTACGCGCGGATCACTGTCGGCACCCCGCGGGCCGATTTCGCCGCGCTGCTGCCCAAGCGGCAACGCAGCGCGCGGCCGTACCCGGAACCGCCGCAGCCGCCGGGGGCGACATGCGAGTACTACGGGACGGGACGGTCGTGGGTCGACGGGGAGTATGCCGCGTACCGGCTGTGCTTCGCCGATGGAAAGCTGGTCAGCAAGGACTTCTACAGTGAGGACACCCAGTGATCCGTGTGCTGCTCGCCGACGACGAAGCGATGATCCGGGCCGGGGTGGCCGCGATTCTGGGGTCGGACAAGGACATCGAGGTGGTCGCAGAGGCCGCGGACGGACGCGAGGCGATCGAGCTGGCGCGGGCGAACCGGCCGGACGTCGCGTTGCTCGACATCCGCATGCCCGGCCTCGACGGGCTGGCCGCAGCCGAGGAGATCCGGCGGCTGCTGCCGGACACCGGGGTGCTGATCCTGACGACCTTCGGCGAGGACGACTACATCGAACGCGCGCTGGCCCTCGGCGCGAGCGGATTCCTTCTGAAGGCAGGCGATCCGCGCGAGCTGCTGGCCGGAGTGCACGCGGTGGCGGACGGCGCGGCGTTTCTTTCGCCGAAGGTCGCGCACCGGGTGATCACCCGCTTGTCCGGCAGCAGGCTGAGCCGTGCCGCGACGGCTCGTTCGCGGGTGGACGCGCTGACCACGCGCGAGCGGGAAGTGCTGGCGCTGCTGGCCGAGGGACTGTCCAATGCGGACATTGCGGCTCGGATTTTTGTGGTGGAGGGCACGGTGAAGGCGCATGTGAGCACGATCTTGACCCGGCTGGACGCGCGGAATCGGGTGCAGGCGGCGATTACGGCGTATGAGGCTGGGCTGGTGTGAGGGGCGGCGGCTGATCGGGTGCGAGCGGCGGTTACGGCGTATGAGGCTGGGCTGGCGTGAGGACTGGGGGTTGCCAGCGGCTGATGCCCGACCCGACGCGCGTGGTGATGGTGGCCGGGAGGAGCCGGGTGAGCCCGGCGCGCAGAGTGACGGCGACCGGGTTGCGCAGCAGTGGTCCGCTGGCTCCGGCCTTGATTGATGCGCGGGCGACGTGCTGGCTGCGGGGGCGGCGTTCCGCGTCGTAACGGCGCAGCGCATTGTCCACTGTGGACTCGGTCGCAGCGGCGCTGGCCAGTACCACGGCGTCTTCCAAGGCCTGGCAGCCGCCTTGGCCGAGGAATGGGGGCATGGCGTGGGCGGCGTCGCCGAGGAGGGCGACGTGGCCGCGGACGTAGGTGGGTAGCGGGGTCGCCAGGTGGTGGGTGTCGTGGAGCAGGATTTCCTTCGTGGCGGCGATCAGTTGCGGGATCGGGGCGTGCCAGCTGGCGTACTTCGTGGCCAGGTATTCGCGGACGTCGTCGTGGCGGATTCCGGCCGGGCGGGCTTCGGAGACCCACCAGTACACCTGGTCGTCAGGCAGGGGGAGGACGCCGATTTCCGTTCCGGCGGCCCAGGTTGTGCTCAGTTGCGGAGTCGTCGGCAGCCGGGCGACGCCGCGGAAGGCGGCGCCGCCTGAGTAGGTGACTCGGGCGGATGGATACAACGACTGGCGGATCGGGCTGTTGATGCCGTCGGCGGCTACGACCAGGTCGGCTTCGAGTGAGCCGGAAGCGTGGTGTACCACGCCGTCCGGTTCGACGCTCGTCACCTCGACGCCGGTCTTGAGGCAGTCCGATGGCAATGCCGACCGCAGGGCATCGATGAGGTTTGCCCGGTGGATCGCGCCGAGGGGGAGGCCGTGGCGGCGCACGTATGCGTCGGCGTTCCAGCGGGCCAGGCGGCGGCCGCGCCAGTCGAGCAGGCCGCCGCCGTGCTGTGGTTCGATTCGGGCGGCTACACCCAGTGCGGTAAGGGCGCGTTGCGCGTTGGGCCACAACGAGATTCCTGCTCCGATGGCGATGAGTTCGGGGGCGCGTTCCAGCACGGTGACCTGCCAGCCGACGCGGTGCAGGCCGATTGCTGCGCCCAGACCGCCGATGCCGCCGCCGACCACTACTGCGTGCCGTGCCATTGCCGACCTCCTCTACTTTTGTAGAGGACTCTACACCGGTAGTGTCCTGGGGGTGGAACGCATTGCGGTCATTGGTGACGCGGCGCTCGAGGTGATCGCGGCCGAGGGGATGCGGGGGCTGACACATCGGGCGGTCGATCGGGCGGCCGGGTTGCCTGCGGGGTCGACGTCGTATTACGCGCGGACCCGGGTGGCGTTGCTGGAGCTGGCGGCGGATCGGATGGTCGAGCTTGACCAGGTGGCGGTGGCGCCGCCGGCGGGGCGGTTGGCGGAGTTTCTCGGTGGGGTGGTGCATGCGTCGATCACCCGTGGGCGGACGCGGATGCTGGCGCGGTACGAGTTCGCGCTCGAGGCCACCCGGCGGCCGGAGTTGCGGGGGCGGTATGACGCGGGTGGGGCCGAGCTTCGGCGTCGGTGCGCGGAAGTCCTTGCGGCGGCTGGGTCTTTGACGCCGGAGGCGGATACGCGGGTGGTGATCGGGTGGATCGAGGGGTCGATTTTCGACGCACTGGCCGGGACCGGGTCGGTACGGCCGCCTGATGAGGAGGAGCTGGTCCGGGGGGCTCGGGTTGTGTTGAGCGGGCTTGGGCTGGGTTCTGCCTGAGAGTTTCAGCCGGACCCGCGATCAGCCCTTGATCTCCGTCCGAAGTTGTGCGGCAAGTCGCACGGATGCTTCGATCTCTTCGCGCCTGATCGAGACGCTTTCGACGTTGATGCCGAACGGAACGTTCAGGCTGCGGCAGTAGGTCATCAGTTCGGTAGCCGCCGCGACGGCCACCTGATACGACATTTCGAGGGTGTCGGCCGCGTGCCTGAGGTCGTTCTCTATCCACCGCGGTACATCGACGCCCAGCCACCGCAGAAAGTCGAGTGTTTTCAACGATCCGCAGACCGAGAAGGTGAAGACGATCGGAACGGGTGCTCGTCCGCGTGCGACGCATTCGTAGTGGTAGTCGGAGACGAGGTTCTTCGCTGCGTTGACGTCGTAGACCACCTGAGTCACGAAGAATCGGCAACCGGCAGCCTGCTTCGCCAGCAGTCGCAGATGTTCGTCGTCCCGGCGGCTGTGCCGTTCTGGTATCGCGACGCCGCCGAGCGACATACCGGGGTTGGCGTCCCGTCGCAGTGCTTGAGCATCCGCGAGTGAGGTCCGGCCGTCGACCTTGCTGGACGACGCGCCGACGAGAACTGTCATCACGCGCGCCGGGTCCTGGGCCGCCAACCATGACCGCAGCTCCGACGGTGCGTACTTTCCGACCGCTCGGTAGACGATGACCGGGGTCTGCCAGCTCGTGAAGTTGTTCGCGAGATAGTGCGCCGGGTCGAGGGTCGACGAGAACGGGAACGGGCGCTGTGCGGGGTTACGAGCTGCTTCGTCGTCGATGTCGTAGAGGATCAGGCCGTCGAGATTCAACGGGCGCAAGCGAGCCATGGTGGCGTCGGCGATCTCTTGAACGCGTGCGTGAGCGGTGGCCAGGCGCGGCGGCGTCAGGGCAAACAGCAGGAACTCACCCGTGGCGCGGTCGATGCGGCGCACAAGGTCCATGAACGAACCGTAGCCGAAGCCGGCCGACCGCACGTCGGTGGCGTGCGCGGTGAACGTGGCGCCACGACCGACCAGGGCAGCGGCTGGGGATCTGGGTGTCCCGCACCTTCATGACCTCAGGGTCCTGGTCAGGAACTCCTGAGTGCGCTGCCACGCGCGCGCGGCCGGCTCGGGCTGGTGGAACTGCGGGGCGCTGTGGTTGAGGAAGGCGTGCCCGGCCAGTTCCTCCACGTACATCTCGATGTTCGCCCGGCCTGCGACCGCCCGCTCCACCTCGGCGACTGCGTCGCGCGGGATGAACTGGTCTTTGCCGCCGAACTGGATCTGCACCGGGCAACTGATCTGGGGCAGCAGGTGCAGGTTGGCCGACACCGTGAAGCCGTAGTACGACACCACTGCATCCGGGTCGGCCTGCGCGGCCAGCTGGAAGCTCAGCGAGCCGCCAAGGCAGAACCCGAGGGCGCCCACTTTCCCGGAGACCTCCGGCAGCCCGCGCAAATGCGCGAGTGCCGAGGTGAGGTCCGTGATCCCGTCGGCATGGTCGAACTTGTCCGCCACGGCCATCGAGGCGGCCACCCCCTGGTCGTCGTGCGCCGAGGACCAGCCCGGATGGGTCCGCCAGAACAGGTCGGGCACCGCCACCACGTACCCGTCGGCGGCCAGTTCCTCGGCCACTGAGCGCAGGTACCCGTCCAGCCCGAAGATCTCATGCACTAGCAGCAGTCCGGGTCCGGTGCCGCCCTCGGGCAGCCACACCGGCAGGTCGAATCCGGCCACCCGGTCGATGCGCGTCGTCATGCCACAGACCTACCACGTCGGGGGCCGGACGCGCGACCACGGGATGCCTTTCATATCGGGAAAACCGGCCCCTTTGTCCAAGCCCGACTTCCCCGGCACGCAAAGAGAATTCTCGCCGTCCTCGCGGCTGCATTCCGGCTCGCCTGCGCGACGGTTTGGCCCGAACGCAAGTCTACTTGCGAAGCGAGCTGCCCAGGTGCTAGCTTTCTGCCCGTATCGCAAGTCGACCTGCGATACGCGGGATGTGTTCGCCGGTGAGTGATGGGAGAACGATTCTGATGCTGTACACGATGACGATCAACGGGATGCAGATCGCCTTCGACGAGCACGGCCACGACCTCGAACGGCCGGCGCTGGTGCTCCTCAGTGGCTGGGGCGGTGATCACCGCGTTTTCGACCGCATGATGACTCCGTTGATCGCCGCCGGGTATCGCGTGATCCGGGTGAACTGGCGGGCGCACGGGCCGGACCGGACACCGATCGCCGAGTTCGGCAGGGAGGAGCAGGTCGCTGACACCGTGGCCCTGCTGGACATCCTCGAGGTGGAGCGGTTCGTGCCGGTCTCGATCTCCCAGGGCGGGTGGGCGGCGCTGGACATCGCCGATCAGCTCGGAGCCGCGCGGGTCCCGGGGGTCATGCTCGTCGACCTGATCATGACCTCACCGCCGCAAGAGTTCATCGAGCTGGTGCACGCGATGCAGCATCGCGAGACGTGGCGGGAGGCACGGGCGAAGATCTTCGCTCAGTGGGCAGGCGGGACCACGCACCCGGCGTTGCAGGACATGTGGCTCAGCAACACATTCCCCGGGCACAGCTTCGAAACGTGGCTCAGCGGGAACAAGGCCGTGGAGAAGGCCTACGTCACCTGGGGTTCGCCGATGGCGCGGATGGAGAAGATCGCCTCGCCGCGGCCGATCCGGCACCTCTTCTCCCAGGAGCCGGCGTCCGGGTACGACGAGCTGCACGAGCAGTTCGCGGCCGGGAATCCGTGGTTCAGCTGGCGGCGGCTGCATGGCGTGACGCATTTCCCCACGGTCGAGCTCCCCGACACGGTGTGCGTCGAGCTCGGTCGCTTCGTCGAATCCCTGCGCTGATTCAAAATGATGTCCGCAGACACCGACGATCGAGCACGCACTGCGGTCGAACAGTACGGCGTGGAATACATCCCCGAGGAGGATCGCACATCCCGGCCCCTCAACCTCTTCACCAACTTGTTCGGCTCGAATCTCACCTTTGCCGCCATCCTCCTCGGCTACGTCCAGGCCACGCTGGGGCTCTCCTGGTGGGCGACGTTCTCCGCGATCATCGCGGGGACTGCCGTCGGCGCCGTGATCCTTGCCCCGACAGCACTTCTCGGGCCACGGACCGGTACGAACGGTCCGGTCAGTGCGGGGGTCTTCTTCGGCGTCATCGGGCGGCTCAACGGCACGCTGATCTCGGTGTGCGCCTCGGTCGGCTTCTTCGCCATTTCGGTATGGACCGGCGGGCAGGTCATCGTCTACGGCGGCCACCAGCTCTTCGGCATGTCCGACGGCAAGGTCGCGCTTGCGATCAGCTACGCATTGATGGCCATCGTCTGCGCTTACACGACCATCGTGGGCCACGATCACCTGGTGCGGCTGAACAGGTGGCTGATCCCGACCGCAGGCACTTTGATACTGATCGGGTTCTTCGTCTACGCCGGTCGTTTCCACAACCACCAGCTTTCGCCGAGCTACGCTCTCGGCGGCTATTGGCCGACCTGGACCTTGGCGATGACCATCGGCGCCGCATCGGTCTTCGGCTACTCCATCTTCACCAATGACTGGACGCGCTACATCTCCCGCCGGCGGCACAGCGACCTTCGGGTGGCCGGTGCCCTCGGGCTCGGCGGCTTTCTCGGCGTCGCCTTCTCCATGACCTTCGGCGCCTTCACCGCTTATGCGATCGGGAACCTGAATTCGGACTACATCTCCGGCCTGATGGGCATTACGCCGACAGCGTTCATGGTCCCCGTCATCCTCATCGGGTTCGCTGGAACGCTTGGCCAGGGGGCGCTTTGCCTTTACGGCAGCGGACTCGATCTGGCGTCGATCCTGCGCCGGATCAGCCGCCCGGTCGCCACGCTGATCCTCAGCGGCGTCGCCGTCGTTTTCGTCTACCTCGGCGGGCTGGTGTGGAATATCAAGAGCAGCGTCGAAGCGTTGGTGACCATTCTCGGTGTCGTGACCGCCGCGTGGGCGGGCATCGTCATCGCGGGCCTGATTCGCCAGCGAGGCGACTACGACGTCCGGGACCTCCAAGTGTTCAACGAGGGACGCCGTGGCGGAAAGTATTGGTACTGGGGCGGAGTCAACGCGGCGGGGATGACGGCGTGGGTGGCCGGAAGCGTGGTAGGTCTGATGTTCTACCGCAGTTCAGTTTTCAGCGGGCCGTGGAGCATGCTGGCGAACGGGGTCAACCTGAGCTGGCTGAGTGCAGGCGTCGTCGCGGGCGTGCTGTACCCGATCCTCAGCAGGCTGATCCCGGGCCAGTAGTGCTGATGACAACAGGAGAGGTCAGTGGAAACTCAGCAAGCGGACACCATCGTGGCGGCCGACGCGGTGGTCGCACCGGGTGATGTCCTGCCGGACCATGCCGTTGCCATCCGGGACGGCCGCATCCTCGCGCTGGGGCGGCTCGACGAGATGCATGCTTTGCGGGGCCCGAAAACGGACGTGCAGCGGCTCGGGGGTCTGCTGGTTCCCGGGTTCTTCGACTCGCACAACCACCTGCTCATGACGGGCATGGCCATGCTCCAGCCCAGCCTTGCGGAGTGCCGTTCGATCGCGGAGATTCTCGACGTGGTCCGGTCGGCAGCCGGTACCGGTGCGCCCGGTGAATGGATTGTCACCTCCGCCGCCTGGCACGAATCCGCCCTTGCGGAGCAACGGATGCCCACCGCGGAGGAACTGGACACCGTGTCCCTCGGCCGCCCGGTGTTCATGCGGAGAGGGGGGCACAACGTCGTCCTCAACACCCGCGCGCTCGAAGTGCTGGAGGTGGAGCGGACCAGCGGCGAGGAGCCGGGTACCACCGTCGTGCGCGGTGCCGGCGACCGCCCGACCGGCCACGTGGTCGGTACCGCCTACGTCGCTCGGCTGGCGGCCCGGCTGCCTGCCGTGCCGGAACTCCGCAAGCGGCAGGCGCTTGCTGCGACCGGGGAGGCCTACGCCAGGGCGGGGATCACCAGCGTGATCGAGCCCGGCTTGCAGCCCGGCGACATCGAGCTCATCCGGCGGCTCGGAAACGAGGGGGCGCTCCCGCTCCGGGTTCGCATGATGTGGCGGGTGGCCCAGAGCAACAGGGACATCGGCGAAGCAGTGCGGGCGGTTCGGTACGGCATCGGCCCGCAGCCGTACCGGGAGGACTGGACCAGTCTCTTCGGTCTCAAGGTCGGGGTCGACGGGGGCGTGGAGACCGGATGCTATCGCGACCCGTACGAGCACCCCGACGACCCGGAGCATCCACACGGCAAGGCACTCATCGGGGGTGAGGAGCTCCGGGAACTGTGTGAGGCGGCCGCGCCGACCGGCTGGCACGTGGGCGTGCACTGCGTGGGAGATGCGGCGATCGACGAGGTGCTCACGGCGTTCGAGGCTGCGCACCGCACGCATTCCATTGCCGACCGCCGCTGGACGCTCATCCACATGATGTACCCGCGGCCGGACCACTGGTCCCGCGTCCGCGCCCTTGGCCTCACCGTCACGGCGCAGCAGCCGCTGCACTACGCCTTGGCCGCCGGGTTCCAGCACTACCTCGGTGCCGAGCGAGCGCACGACATCGAGCCGCTGCGCCAGTATCTGACCGAGGTTTCGCTCCCGGTGGGCGGGGGATCGGACAGCCCGGTGGCACCGTTCAGCCCCCTCCTCGGGATTCAGAGCTCGGTCACGCGCTCCACCAGGTCCGCGGGCGTCGTCGGGCCGGAATGGGCAATCACTGTGGCGGAGGCGCTGCGCATGTACACCTCGTCGAGCGCGTGGTGCGCCTTCGAGGAAGACCATGTCGGGACTCTGTCGGCCGGGCGGGCGGCCGACCTCACCTGCCTGTCCCACAACGTAGTGCGGGACCCGGACGCGCTGCCGGACACCGAGGTGACCTGGACGATGGCCGGTGGCAGGGTGACCTACGCGGGCTCGTGATCCCGATGGACCTCTCCGTGCGCCGCCGCCACCGCGCACGCCCGCTCCGATGATGGCGACGCTTCCTGGAACGCCACTGGAGTTGCGATGTTGGTATCGTCGATGGTGCCCGGGAGATACCGGGCAAGGACCAACGTGGCGGGGGACTCATGTCGACATCGGCCGGCTCGCCCACCCGCGCGCTGCGAGGGCGGCGGTTGCACGATGCGGTGCTGGACGCGACCGTGGCCCGCATCCAGGCCGTCGGCGCCGAGGACACGAAGGTTGCCGACATCGCCGATGCGGTCGGCGTTCACGAAACCTCGATCTACCGGCGCTGGAAGACGCGACCCCGGCTGCTCGCCGATGCGGTGCTGACCTACCACCAGCGCTCGGTTCCAGTGCCCGACACCGGCTCCACCCGGACCGACCTGCTGACCTTCTTCGAGGAGCTGAACTCGCTCGCCGGGGACCCGACGGGAGCGACGGTGTTCACCGGTTTCATGCTCTCGACCAATGATCCCGAGGTCAACGAAGCGCTGAGCGAGTTCTTCACGCGCCGGTTCGAGGCGGCCGGCGCGATCATCGAGCGCGGCAAGCAGCGAGGCGACGTCGACCCGGACACCGACACCGATCTCGTCCTCTACCTTCTCGGCGGGCTGATCCACATCCACGTCACGCACGTCAGTGCCAAGCTGGAACATTCGTCGCTGGTCTCGGCGGTCGACATCGTGCTGACCGGTATCGCTCCCCGCAGCTAATTGCCTTTGGTGGGCACGTCCGAGAGGTCGATGCCGCGCGTCTCGCGGCCGAAGTACATGACGAGTGCTCCGCCCACCGCGACCGCCGATGCGTAGATCAGGAACAGGCTGGAGTGGCCTGCGCGGTCGAGCGACGTCCAGAGATAGGGCGTCAACCCGCCGAAGACGATCGCGGCGAACGCGTACGGGATGCCGATGCCGATGCCGCGGACGCCGGTCGGGAGAAGTTCCGCCAGGATCGCCGGAGTGACCGACCCGGCGAGTGCGAAGACGATCAGCGCGATCGCCTTGGCGAGGGCGAACTGCCACACCGCGCCCCCGCGGGACAGCGCTTCGAGGGGGAACGACAGTGCTACGACGCCGATCGCGAACAAGTAGAAGTTCAGCTTCCGGCCGAAACGGTCCGACAAGGCACCGCAGATCGGGAGGAAGATGACGAAGAGCAGGTCGGAGAGTGCGCTGCCCAGGTACACCGCGGACGGGTCGAGGTGCAGGACGCTGATCGCCCAGGCGGGGCGGGCGACCGCCCAGGAGTAGTAGAGCACCCCACCGGCGCCCATCAGCAGGAAGACTTTGCCGACGGCGATGCGGTGCAGCCACAGGACCCGCAGCAACGACGGCCGCCGCGCCAGGCCGCTGGCCTGGGTCTCGCGGGTGAATGCCGTGGTCTCCTGCAGTCCGCGCCGCAGGAACACCGTGAGCAGACCGACCAGTGCGCCGAGTACGAACGGGAGCCGCCAGCCCCACGCCGTCATCTGGTCATGGCTGAGCAGCGAGGTCAATGCGGCGCCGATGAGGGAGGCGACCAGCGAGGCACCGACCCCGAAGCAGAGGATCGAGCTGGCCCAGAGGCCCCTGCGGTGGTCCGGGGCGGCTTCCGACATGTAGGTGTAAGCGGCGCTGGCCTCTCCGGTGTGCGCCATGCTCTGGAGCATCCTGGCCAGGAGCAGGACGATCGGCGCAAGGATGCCGACCGACGCGTAGGTCGGCACGACCGCGATCAGGAGCGTGCCGAAGGTCGCGCACACCACCGACCACAGCAGCGAAACCCGCCGCCCGTGCCGGTCGGCGAGCCAGCCGAAGAGCCATCCGCCGAACGGCCGGATCGCGAAACCGGCACCGAACACCGCGAATGCCGCCAGCAGCGCCGCCGCCGGGTCGGCCGAGGAGAAGACCTGGCCTGCGAAGAAGGGGGCGAAGATGGAGTAGAGGCCGAACTCGAACCACTCGATGGACGTTCCCAGGCCGATGGCCAGCAACGTTCTCCGTTGCCCGGCTGGACGGCGCGGCGCTGGTGACGTCGGTTCGACGGGCTGGTCGCGCGGGACTTCGGTGGGTTCCCCATCGGTGGGCAGGGATCCGGATGGTGTCGTCGGCATCGTCGCTCCTTTGCGATGTGCTGGACGGCTTTCGTTGACGGTGAGCAGGGTGATGTTCTTGAGCGCCAGCCGGTTCTTCTCAGTTGCCGCTCGACCGGGGCCGCATGTGCGAGGACCGCACCTGCGAATCGATGAACCCTCGTGACCTGCCGATCGCGGTCAGCAACGGATCACGCAGCCGGTCCGGCAGCGGATTCAGCAGGCGCATCCGGTACGAGGAGCGCTGCGTTTTCTCGACGGCAGGCCGGTTGCTCGCTTCCCAGGACCGGAGAGCCTCGTTCAGCGACACGTGGCGCCGGCTCACGTTCTCGGCCAGCGCGATCGCGTTCGTCATCGCCGTACCACCGCCCTGGCCGAGGTACGGCGGCTGGGCGTGCGCGGCATCCCCGAGCAGGGCCACCTTGCCGCGCGACCAGCCGGCGAGCTGGATGAACTCGAAGGTGTCCCACCGAAGCGGGACCTCCGCCGCGGCCTCGACCAAGCGGGCCGCTTGCGGAAAGCTGCGGCTCCACGCGCGGACATCGAGGTGTCCGCCTGCCATCGCCGCGTCGTTCTGGTCGCAGGTGAAGGCCAGGTAGGCGGACTCCGAGGTCATCGGCGTGTAGAGGAAGCGGCGGCGTCCGTGGAAGTACTCGAGGGACTTCGCGGCATCCGCTTGGGGAAGGTAGTCCGGCGATGAGGGCACGAGGGCGCGGGCCGCGCCCTGCGTCATGCGGATCCGCCGGTAGGGCAGATCGAGGCTGTCCCGGACCCGGGAATGCACCCCGTCGGCAACGACGACCAGATCGGCGGACTCGGACCCGCCGCCCTCGAACTCGACGGTGCCGTCGGGCCGTGCGGCGACGGCCGCCGAGCTGGTCACGAGGTCCACTCCGACGTCACGAGCGACCTTGTGCAGGGCGGTGATGAGCTTGTCGCGCAGCAGTGCGTAGTTGCGAGGCTGGCCTTCGCCGTTGACCGGGATGCGATACAGCTGCTTGCCCGAACCCGCCCGTACCTCGAACGCGGGCCCCTTGTGCGCCCCATCGGCCGCCTCGGTGAGCGCGCCGATCGTGTCCAGGGCGAAAAGCCCGTTGTCCCACAGGTAGATTCCCGCGCCCAGCGCGCGGATCTCCGGCTGACGCTCGTGCAGACGGACACTCCATCCGTGGCGGGCGAGCGCGGCGGCGGCGGTCAACCCGCCGATTCCCCCGCCGAGGACGGTGGCGTGCCTGGATGTCATTTCGCGATCCTCCATGTCCGGCGCACCGTTCACGCCTATCGCAAGTCGACCTGCGATGTTGGTCGACGATAAGACCAGGGAAGATTCAACGCAAGTCTCCTTGCGTTCTTGGCTTTATCGCAAGTAGGCTTGCGTTGTGGTGAGGGCGGTGTCGACTGAGCGGTGGCCCTGCTCGCCTCTCGCGGACCACCGAGTTGACCCTGACGGCGCTCGACGGCGCCCCGGCGAAAGGCGACCGATGGAACGACAACAGCTCATCGACCTGCATCATCACGCCATCCCGGCGGACTATGTCACGGCGTTGTCCGAGGCCGGGGTGAAATCGTCGATCCCCGGCGTCCCGTTTCCGGCCTGGACGCCCGAGGACAGCCTGGCCCTGATGGAAAAGGGCGGTATCCAGGCCGCGATCCTTTCCATCGCTCCCGGAATGGCGGGCGTGCGCGGCGAGGATGCCCGGCGGATCGCCCGCATGGTGAACGTCTACCTGGCCGAGCTGGTGGCGCGCTATCCGGCCAGGTTCGGCGCGTTCGCGCTGCTGCCGCTGCCGGACGTGGACGGGGCAGTGCGCGAGGTGGAGTACGCCCTCGACGAGCTCGGGCTGGATGGGGTCGGGATGTACACCAACGCCGGGGGGCTCTACCTCGGCGACCCCCGGCTCGAGCCGCTGATGTCAGTGCTGGCCGAACGAAGGGTGCCGGTCTTTGTCCACCCCGCGCTGCCGGAGCGTGGCGGCGTGCCGCACTCGCTGCCTGGTTCGGTGCTGGAGTTCCCGATCGAGACCACCAGGGCGGTGGCCAACGTCCTGTTCTCGGGCACCCTGGACCGGCACCCAGGCCTTCAGCTGATCTTTACGCATGCCGGCGGGGCCATCCCCGCCTTGGCGCACCGGTTCGCCCTCTCGTCGGTGATCTATCCAGGTCTGCGCGAGAACCCCTCGACGGACGTGCTCGCCTCACTGCAGCGGCTGCACTACGACCTGGCCGTGTCGGCCAACCCGGGGCAGCTGCACGGGCTGCGGGAGCTGGTCGACCCGCTCCAGATGTTGTTCGGCAGCGACTTCCCGTTCATGCCCGCCGAGCTGGCCCTGGAGAACGCGAACGGCCTGCGCGACTACCGCGGGTTCACCGGTGACCAGTTCGACCAGGTCGCCCGCGGCTCCGCGCTCGACCTCTTTCCCCGGCTCCGCGCGCTGCTGGCCGACTAGCGGCACCGGGGTGCGCGGCGGTGCGTTGGGTGAAGGGCTGTGAAGGGAACCATGAGGGAATCAGATTCCGTGAAGGTGGCCTTCACGGACATGGGCATTGCGGTCAGCTGTCGTGGTGGCGGGTGCGGGGCGGGATCAGGGAGCGGAGCTGTTTCCAGGACGGCCGGGGGAGGCCGAGGTCTTTGAACAGCTCGCCGGACAGGGCCAGGTCCGTCAGGAACATCAGGTGTGCGTCCGGCGGGGACGGGGTCGTGGCGGCGATCGTTTCGATCAGGCTGGTCCAGACCACTGGGTCCGGTGGGTAGCGGTCGCGGTGGAGCAAGCCGCGTCCTGGGACCTGGTGGAGCAGGCCTCGGATGAGCAGGGCGCCCCGGTGGCGGGGGAACGCCGAGCGGCCCGCACCCATTTGTGCGGGGCCGTCGGCGTAGCGAGGGCGGACAGTGCGGAGTCGGCCCACGGCAGGCCGGTCGGGGTGGGGTCGAGGACGGTGATCGTGGTGTTGCGCAGGTGGTGTACGTCCAGGCCCAAGACCCGCGACTTCCGTGCCTCGACCACCAACCGCCCGCGGAGGGCCAGTTCGGCCAGTTCGGCGACTGCGCAGCCGACCTCCGCCTGACCTGCGTCGATCACCTTGCCGCTGCTGGAGAGCGACAGCAGGGCGAACTCTTCGGGCAGGGTCAGCGGCTCAGGCACGACCCCATCCTGCCGGGCAACCGGGTCAGGCGTCGCGGCGGTTGAGGATCGTGGTGCCGCCGATGGCTCCGGCTACTGCCCAGCAGGCGCAGATCAGCACGGCTACCCAGGGGCCGTACGGGGGCAATCCGCCGATCACCGCGTTCGGTTCGCCGGGCGGGACCATTGCGTTCATCCCCGCAAAAGACGGGAAAACCGTGGCAATCGCGGGGGAAATGGCCGACGCGAGCAGCAGTGGCAACGGCAGAAGCAGCACCATCACGGTCACCAGGGTGCCTGCTGCGCTGCGCAGGGCGAAGGCCACGCCGAGGCAGAGCACGCCGAGCAACGCGAAGTACGCGCCCATTCCCAGTGCGGCGATCGTGCCTTGCGAGAATGACGTCGACGCACCGTCCCAGGCGAATATCTTCGACACCGCCATGCCCAGCATCGCCGTCAAGATGCCGTACGCGAACAGCACCGGCACCAGCACCGCGGCTTTCGCGGCCGTCACGCGTGAGCGCACTGGTACCCACTGCAGGGTCGATCGGATGGAGCCGCTCGTGTATTCGCTGGTCACGAAGAGCGTCGCGACCGAGATCACGCAGAATTCGACCAGGTACACCGCCCCGCCGGCGACGATCGCGTGCGGGGGCCTCGGGTCGGACAGCGCCGCGATCACGGCGTACATCGTCATCAGCGCGGCCCCGCCGATCAGGCACCACCATGTCGCGCGGACCGACCAGAACTTGGTCCACTCCGCGGAAATCGCGAGCCTCGTCATGCCGTCACCCCGTATTCCACCGATCCCGCAGTGAGTTCCATGTACGCCTGTTCCAGCGACGCAGTCCGCTCGCCCAGCCCGTGCAGCCGGATCCCCAGTTCGTACGCCAGATCCCCGACTTCGGCGGAAACGGCGTCATCGACGAGCAACTCGCCGTCTTCGCCCAACCGCACCGCACGACCATCGGCGCGCAACCGTGCGGTGAGCTTCTCGCGCTCGCCCGGTTCCGGCACCCGCACGGCCACTGAACTGCGTGAGTTGCCTGCGATGAAGTCGCCGATTGCCGCGTCGGCGAGGATGGCGCCCTTGCCGATCACCAGCAGATGGTCGGCCGTCAGCTGCATTTCGCTCATCAGGTGACTCGACACGAACACCGTGCGCCCCTCGGCGGCGAGCGAGCGCATGAGCTGCCGGACCCAGCGGACGCCGTCCGGGTCGAGGCCGTTCACCGGCTCGTCGAACATCAGCACGCCGGGGTCGCCGAGCAGGGCGCCCGCGATGCCGAGCCGCTGGCTCATGCCGAGCGAGAACGTCCCAGCGCGTTTGCCTGCGACGTCGCTCAACCCGACGGTCGCCAGCACCTCCTCGACGCGGCTCGCGGCAATCCCGTTGCTGCGCGCCATCGCGAGCAGATGCTTGCCCGCACTCCGGCCGGGATGGACGGCTTTCGCATCCAGCAACGCCCCGACCTCGCGCAGCGGAAACCGTAGTTCCGCATACGGTTTGCCACGGATCAGGACGTCGCCGGAGTCGGGGTGGTCGAGCCCGACGGTCATCCGCATGGTGGTGGACTTCCCCGCGCCGTTGGGCCCCAGAAACCCGGTCACCGCGCCCGGTTCGACCACCGAGGTGAGCCGGTCGACCACCGTCTTCCGGCCGTAGCGCTTCGTCACTCCGCGAAACGTGATCATAGGGTGAAGTCTGCGCCCGCACGGCCATCGCGGACATCAGCCGACCGGCCCGGCCCGACCCCGACTTTCGGCAGGGGTCACGACGACGCGCGGCGGGTGGTGTGCCGCGTGGGGGTGGCGGTGGCCGGGTCCTCCGGCCAGGGGTGTTTCGGGTAACGGCCACGCAGGTCGGCGCGGACTGCGGGATACCCGGTGCGCCAGAAGGACGCCAGATCGGCGGTCACCGCGGCCGGACGGCCCGCCGGGGACAGCAGGTGCAGCACGATCGGCACTCCGGCGAGCGACGGCGTCGCGGTCCAGCCGAATGTCTCCTGCAGTTTCACCGCGAGCACCGGCTGGTCGCCGCGGTAGTCCACGCGGTAGTGCGAACCCGACGGGACTGCCAGCCGGTCCGGCGCGAGTTCGTCGAGCCGCGCCGCCTCGGGCCATGGCAGCAGGCCGCGCAGGGCGGTACCGGCGTCGAGGGCGGCCAGGTCGGCACGACGGCGGACCCGGGAAAGGTCCAGCCAGGTGTCCATGGAGGACAGCAGCGTCTCGTCGTCCACCGGCGGCCACGGCGGACCCAGTACCCGGTGCAGGAACGCCAGCCGCTCGCGCAGCCGGGTACCGTCCTGGCTCCAGCGCAGTAATCCGAGGCCTTCCGCGCGCAACCCGGCGACTACCGCATCGTGCACCAGCTGTGGGTCCGGATTCCGCAGTGGCCGTTCGGACAGCACGATCGCGCCCAGCCGCCGGACCTGCCGTGCCACCACATCGCCGTCCCAGTGCACTTCGTCCACTTCGGACACCAGCGTCGGCGCCGCGCGGACGGCGAGTGCCTCGTCGGCTGTCGCGGCAAGCCGGATCGTGCCGTGCGCGCGGCCCGGGTCACGGGTGGCTTCGGCGACGGCCAGCCATTCCGCGTTACCCAGGCTGCCCGGCAGCTCGGCCGCGGTGCCATTGGCCATCAGGTACACCGGCGCGGACCCGGTTCGCCGTCGCGCCAAGCGTTCCGGATGCGCGAGCGCGACGACCAGCGCAGCGTCCGAAGAAGCCCCTCCGGAATCGACCAACCTGCTGAGCCGCCGGACCTCGCGTTGCCACCGTCGGGCGGCATCGTCGGGCGCGGAGCGGAGCCGCCGCAATTCGGCTTCTACGTCGGTGAGGGTCGACCCCGCATCCAGCAGTGCCACCACTTCCGCGGCCGTTCGCGCGCCCACCGCGGCGGCGCCGTCCAGCAATGCGCGTGCCAGCCGGGGATGCAGGCCCAGGTCTGCCATCTTCCGGCCGCGTGGCGTGATGGCGCCGTCCGCGGTGGTCGCGCCCAGGGCGTGCAGCAGCTTTCGCGCGGCGGCGAGCGCGCCTTCGCCGGGCGGGTCCCACCAGGACAGCGCGCTACCGTCCGGAGTGGACCAACACGCCAGCTCCAACGCAAACCGCGCAAGTTCGGCGGTCCGGATTTCCGGCTCGGGATACGCCGGTAGCGTCGCCTGTTCGTGCTCCGGCCAGCAGCGGTACGCGCGACCCGGCGCCTCCCGCCCGGCCCGTCCGGCGCGTTGTTCGGCCACCGCCGCCGAAACCCGCACGGTGGCCAGCCCGGCGAGACCGCGCCGATGGTCGACCCGCGGGACCCGCGCGAGGCCGGAATCCACCACCGCGCGCACGCCCGGAACCGTCAGGCTCGACTCCGCGACGGCCGTCGCCAGCACGACTCGGCGACGCTCACGTGGTCGTAACGCTTCGTCTTGCCGGGCCGCCGAAAGCCGTCCGTGCAGGGGTAGCACGTCGGCATCGAGCGAGCCCAGTAACGCCGAGGTACGCGCGATTTCCCCAGCGCCAGGTAGAAAGGCGAGGACATCACCGTCCCCTTCGGACAGTGCTTTTCGGACGGTCGACGCCACCGTGGCTTCGATGCGTTCACCCCGCGCGCCATAGGTCAACGACACCGGATACGTACGGGCAACCGCGGTGATCACCGGCGCGTCACCGAGCAGTGTGGCGAGCCGTCCGGCCGCGACAGTCGCCGACGTCGCGAGCAGCCGCAGGTCGGCCCGCAGTCCGGCGCGGACGTCGAGGAGCAGGGCGAGCAGCAGATCGGCGTCGAGGTGGCGTTCGTGGCATTCGTCGAGCAGCACCGTCGACACCCCGGCCAGCTCCGGATCGTGCTGCACCCGTCGTACGAGCAGGCCCGACGTCACGACCTCGATCCGCGTGCGCGCCGACACCTTCCGGTCGCCGCGCACCGCGTACCCGACCGTCTCGCCGACGGGTTCGCCCAGCAGGGCTGCCATGCGCGAGGCGGCAGCTCGGGCCGCCAGCCGCCGCGGTTCGGCCACCACCACGCGTCCGTCGCCGCGGTTCAGTGCGAGCGGCACGAGCGTGGTCTTGCCGGTACCGGGCGGCGCGACGAGCACCGCGGTGCCGTGGTCGTCGAGCGCCGCGAGCACCGACGGCAGTACCGCGCGAACAGGCAGGTCAGGCAGGTCGGTCACTGCTCGGTGATCTCCGGTGGGTTCGGCAGCGGGTAGTTCGACGGGCCGATGTTGGCCTGCAGCGACTTCAGCCACGCGCCGCTCGACACCATCTTCCGGATGGCGTCGTCCACCGCCCGCTGCCCGGTGGTGTCGCCCTTGCGCAGGCCGACGCCGTAGCGCTCGGTGGAGAACGTGCGTCCGACGACGCGCAGCAGCTCGGGGTTCTGCACGACGTACCCGGCGAGGATCACCGCGTCGGTGGTGACCGCGTCGACCTGGCCGGCCAGCAGCGCGGTGACGCAGTCCGGGTACCGCGGGTACTCGACGAGCTGCACTCGCTGCGCGAACCTGTCCTTCACCATCTGCGCGGGCGTCGACCCGGTCACCGAGCACAGCCGCCGTCCGTTGAGGCTCTCCGGGCCGGTGATGTCCGCCGACGTGCGCCGCACCAGCAGATCCTGTCCGGTGACGAAGTACGGCCCGGCGAAGGTCACCTGCTGCTTGCGCTTGTCGGTGATCGAGTACGTGGCCACCACGAGGTCCACCGCGCCGGACGACAGGTCGGTCTCGCGGCTGGCCGGCGTGGTCTCGTGCCAGGTGATCCGGTCCGGCTCCACGCCCAGCTCACGGGCCACGAACGTGGCGACGTCGACGTCGAATCCGGTGAACCGGCCGTCGATGGTCCGCTGTGAAAGGCCGGGTGCGTCGAACCGGATGCCGATCGTCAGGTGGTCGCCGTCACGCGCCCTGGTGGGCAGCGGATCGTCGCGCGACACCGTCCCCGCCCCGCACGAAACGCACGTGACCAGCACGAACAGCGTGGCGAGCGCTCGCCGTGCCCGCATGTCCGCCTCCCCGACGCCAGCCTGCCTGCTCACAGAGTTCTCAGGTCAGACGGCTAGCCTAGGCTCGTGCGCCGTCTGCCCCAACCCGTGCTCGACACCATCGGCACCCTGGCCCGTCTCGGGCTGGCTGCCGTGTGGCTCGTGTCCGGGGGCGTGAAGATCGCCGATCCGGGGCAGACGTACATCGCCGTGCAGGCCTACGACGTGCTGCCACAGGCGCTCGTGCGACCGGCCGCCACCGCGCTGCCGCTGCTCGAGCTGGCCCTCGGGCTGCTGCTGCTCGCCGGGCTGGCCACGCGCTGGGTGGCGGGCGTTTCGCTCCTGCTGCTGGCTGTGCTCATCGCCGGGATCGCGCAGTCGTGGGCCCGCGGGCTCAGCATCGACTGCGGGTGCTTCGGCGGCGGCGGACGGGTGGCCGCGGGGCAGACGCAGTACCCGCAGGAAATCCTGCGGGACACCGGCTTCGCCCTGCTCGCGCTGTGGCTGCTGGTACGGCCGCGCACTTGGGCATCACTCGACGGCTGGCTCGGGTGGGGCCGTGGGAAGAAGCCCGGGAACTCCGGTGAGGTCTCGGACGACTACCCCACGAGCATCGCGGAAGGGAATCGGTAACAGTGGGTGGAGCGGAGCGCAGCGCGCGGAAGAGCCGGCAGCAGGCGGCAGCCGCGAGGTCGGTCGCCCAGGCGAGGGGTTCGTCGGGCGGGGACCGCAAGAAGGTCATCGCCGTGGTGGTGGCCGTCGTGGTCCTCGCCGGGCTCGTGATCGGCGGCGTGCTGTGGATCAACTCGAGCAAGAACGCGACACAGGACAGCGCCATCCCGGCTGGCACCGCCACGCTCGGCCCGGGCGTGGTGGAGAAGCGGGACGGCGTCGTGGTGTCGGTCGGCAAGCCGGGTGCGCCGAAGACGGTCGACGTGTACGCCGATTTCCTGTGCCCGTACTGCGCTCAGCTGCAGAAGGACTACGGGCCGCGGATGGAGAAGGCGATCAACGACGGCCAGCTCACCGTGCGATACCACATGGTGACGCTGCTCAACGAGCGTTCGGACCCGCCGGGGTACTCGGTGGACTCGGCCAACGCCGCGCTCGCCGCTGCGGACGAGCAGAAGTTCACCGCGTTCCACGACGCGCTCTTCAAGAGCCAGCCAACCGAAGGCGGTCGCGGGTACGACAAGGCCCAGCTGGTCAAGCTCGGCCAGGACCTGGGGATCACCGACCCGAAGTTCGCGCAGACGGTCAACGCCGGCACGTACAACCAGCAGCTGCAGGCCGCGTTCCAGCAGATCGAGAACGACCCGAAGCTCAAGCAGGACTTCGGCGGCGGCCAGGTCGGCTTCGGTACGCCCACGGTCGCAGTGAACGGCAAGGCCATCTCCGCTTCCGGCGACTGGCTCGCGAAGGTCCTCGACGGCACCGCCTGATCCGGTCAATTCGCCTGATCGACCACAACCCGTCCGCTAACCTGGGCTTACGGCTCAGGGGAGGGGCGGGTTGTGTCCGGTTTTCACGTCGATGACGGCGCGTATGAGCGCTACGCACGGCAGGTCGATCCACTCGGCGACGAGGTGCGTGCCGCCGCGTGGCAGCACGTCGGGCCGCACGTGACGCTGTCCGGCCATGGATTCTCGGCGATCGGCGACGAATCCGGGTTCGCCGGTGCGTACGGCGCGCGGATGCGGGCGTTGCAGGAACGGCTGCACGCGCTCGGCGGCGGCTGGCACCAGGTCGGCGAGGCGGCGCGGCGCACCCAGGGCAACTACGCCGCGGTCGAGCAGGAACACGGCGACGCACTGCGCAGGCTTACGTGAACGCGGTCGACCATCTGGTTCGCGGCAGCCTGGAAACCACGAACCAGTTCGCCGTCAAGCTGAAGCACGACCCGGCGGCCATCGGCGGCGCCCGCGACGGGCATGTCGCGCTACAGGCGTCCGTCGGGCAGGCCAATGCGCACGCGGGCGGGCAGCGGGTGAATCTGGCGGGCGCCAGTTCCGGCGCCACCACCGACCGCGCCGTCGCGACGTCGAAGGGGCTGGAGAAGGAAGTCCAGGACCTGCTGGACGAGAGCGCGGAAATCGAGCGGGCGGTGGCCGAGGCAGCGGAGACGCTGCACGTCGGCGAGATCCGCAACGACCAGGTCCGCGACCAGATCCTGCGCGAGCTCGCATCGTCGATGAAAGCCCTCGCGGCGGTGAACGGCATCCAGCCGCCGGAGAGCCGCGCGGCGGCGGCGCGGCAGATTTTGCTGCAGCTGCAGACCAAAATCGGGCAGCTCACCGGTCAGGCGGCCACGTTCACCGAGGCAACGCTCGGCAAGCTCACCGACCTCGGCACCCGGCTCGGCGGGTCGGATGCCACCACCACCTCGTCCGCCACCACAGTTCCCCAGGCGTACAACAACAATGGCGCGCACGTGGCTCCCAGCGGCGGCGGTGGGGGAGACGGCGGTGGTGGCGTTGCGATCAAGCCACGGCTGCCGGTGGCCGTCCCGCCGCAGCCGGGCAGCGGGGTCGGGATCAACCTGCCGGGCGGGAAAACCGTGATGGCGCCCAACGAAACCGCGGCGAAAGCGGTGCGGGCGGCGCTGTCGCAGCTCGGCGTGCCGTACGTGTGGGGCGGCACCGCGCGCGGGCAGGGGCTCGACTGCAGCGGGCTCACCATGACGTCGTACCAGGATGCCGGGCTGCAATTGCCGCGCACGGCCCGGCAGCAGACCGTCGGCGCCGAAGTGCCGTCCATCGACCAGCTGTTGCCCGGTGACCTCGTGGTGTGGTCCGGGCACGTGGCGATGGTGATCGGCGACGGGCAGATGGTCGAGGCCGGGGATCCGGTGCAGATCAGCAAGATCCGCACCACGAATGCCGGGCAGCAGTTCATCGGGTTCTACCGGCCGACGGGGTGAATGGTGACTGAGTTCGACGTGGATCTCGCCGTACAGCGGATGACGGAGCGGGCCGAGCGCGCGGGCGACGACGCCGCGGCCCGGTTCGCGCGCTCCGGGCCGGTGGTGGGGAAAGCTTCGGCCCCCGGGGTGTCGGTGGAAGTCGCGCCCGGCGGGTTGCTCACCGGGCTCACGTTGACGCGGTCGGCGCTGCGCAGCGGCTCGGACGCGGTGGCGGCGCAGGTCATGGAGCTGTCGCGCCGCGCGACGCGGCGGGCGGGGGATCGGATGTACGAGGTGTTGTCGCCGGTGTTGGAGCCTGGGCAGTTGGCCGCGCTCGGGTACGCCGCACTGACCCCGGATGATCCGGACTATGACGATGCGGTGGAGATGCCGTGAATACGCGGGAGTTGATCGCGCAGGCGCGGGCGCGGGAGGAAGCGCTGTCGCAGGTGGCGTCGTTGATGGCGGAGGCGCGCGGGTCGGCGCATGCGCTGGATGGCACGGTCGAGGTCACCGTGGATGCGCTCGGGGCGTTGCAGCGGTTGTGGCTCGCGCCTTCGGTGGTCAACGGCGATCCGTCGCGGGTGGCGGCGCTGGTGCTGGAGGTCGTGCGGGTCGCGATGGCCGAGGCGACGCAGGATTGCTACAACAAGGTCGCGTTGCGGCTGGGCGAGGAGCAGGCTCAGCTGGTGGAACAGCTGTCCGGGCAGCCTGCCCCGGCCCGTGCCGCCGACGACGATCCCGGGATGACCGTGGCGGAGTTCCAGCGGTTGCGTGCCGAACGGCTGGGGGAACGGCGGTTTCCGCGCGCTCCGGTTGCCGACGACGACTGGGAATCCTTCGACCCGGCGACGTTGCGTTCCGACCGCTGAAACGTCAGTTCGGTTCCACTGCCGCGCATTCCGGTGCGGGAGTCTTGAGGGTTGTCAAATACGTGTCGACGGCGGTTTCGGTGCACTTGTTCCGGTGGTAGATCCCGTGTCCCCAGCCTTGGTAGGTAAGGAGAACTGTCGTATCCGCGGTCTGTTCGTGCACGGATTTCGCCCACGAGTACGGCGTTGCCGGGTCGAAGCGGGAGTTGAGCATCAGGATCTTCGGCGCGTCTCGGATGACGAGCGGGCGTTGTGGATTCTTCACGTCCGCCGCGCGGCCGATGCATTGCGCGATCGAACGGTGCCCGATGGCACCGCCGCGCATCTGCGGGGCACGGGCGTTTTCCAGCGCGGCAAGTGCTTGGTAGCTGGCAAAATCGTTCACCGAGAGGTTCCAGTCGGAGCAGAGGATCGCTGGTCCCGGGACCGCGGTTTCCCCTCCGGCAGCGCGCAGGGTGACCGGCGTCCCGCGGCGAAGGCCCTTGAGCCACGTCGCGAGTTCCCCGAATGACGGACCGTAGAAGGCGTCCGAGGTCAGTCCGATGATCGTGCGGGAGCTGAGCGGGCGGCTGAGATCTTCGGGGTCGCGGACCTGCCCGCGGTCGGCGTCGGCGAGCAGGTCGGCCCAGAACTTCCGGACGTCCTGGCCGTGCAGGGCGCATGCAGTGGTTCGTTCGCACCACTTGACCAACTCGGTGAACGAAGCCTCCGAGCTTTCCGCGGCCGAGGCAGCGAACTGGGCCACGCCCTGGCTGTGGTCCATCGTGCTGTCGAGGACCATGGACCGGATCTTCCGGCCGTAGCGCTCGGCGTACTGCTCGCCGAACAGCGTTCCGTAAGACAGGCCGTAGTAGTTGATCTGCTGTTCGCCGAGGGCCTGCCGGAGCGCGTCCATGTCCTGGATGGTCGACCCGGTGTCGGCGTGGTCGGCGATCGGGCCGCTGCGGGCCCGGCAGTCGTCGCGCAGCTCCCGGTTGTGCCGGACCAGCGCGTCGAACGCGGCCGCGTCCGCGGGGTACTCGGAGACCTGCTTGTAGAACAGGTCCGAGGAACACTTGATCTGCGTACTCTCCCCGGCGCCCCGGGGGTCCCATCCGACGATGTCGAATCTCGCCTGTACTTCCGGGCCGAAGCGCTTGCCGCCGAAAATCGCGTAGCTCCGCCCGAGCCCGCCCGGTCCGCCGGGGTTCACCAGGAGGACGCCGATCCGGCGGGACGGATCCGTCGCCTTCCGGCGGGCCACCGCGAGCCGGAACTTCTCCCCGGCCGGTTTCGCCCAGTCGACGGGCAGGGTCAGGGTTCCGCATTCCGCGGTCTGGTCCTCCGCGCATGGCGACCAGGAGACGCTGTCCGCCCGGGCGGCCGGTGCGGCTATCGGTAGCAGAGCGGCGCTGAGCAGAGCGATGCCGACAGCTTTGGTGAAGGTCATATCCGGTTGTTGCGGGCTGCGGACGGTTCCGTTACGTGGCGCGGACCGGCACCGGCGAAGGTGTAACGCACTTCCCGGAAACCGGCAACCAGGAGGAGTGAGCCGTCCCATGACCGAACTGCGGTACGCCCCGGCCCGCCGGGTGCGGCGCACGGCGGGCGCCTTCGAAGAGATCTACCGGGCGCAGGTCGGCGTGGTGACGGCGTACTTCGCCCGCCGGACCGGAGACCCGCAGACGACCGCGGACCTCACCGCGGACACGTTCGTCGCGGCGATCACCTCGTTCGGCACCTTCGACCCGGCGAAGGGCACTGCGCGGGCCTGGCTCTTCGGGATCGCCCGCCGCGTTTTCGCCGGGCACTGCGAGGCGGTGACCAGGGGACGCGACGTCGTGGTCCGGCTCGGCGGGCGGCGCGTGCTCGGTCCGGACGAACTCGCCGAACTGGACGCCCGGATCGACGCGGAGCGCGCCGGCCGCGCCTTGATCGACCTGCTGCAGACTTTGCCGCAGATCGACCGGGAAGCGATCGAGCTGGTCGACCTCACCGGCCTGACGCCGAGCGAGGCGGCGAAGGTGCTCGAGGTGTCGCCCGGTGCCCTGCGGATCAGGTTGTTCCGGGCCCGCGGCAAGCTGCGCAAGCTGGTCGGAGCCGGTGATGAGTGACTTCGAGGATCGGTTGCTCGACGACCTGCTGACCAGGTACGGCGCCGGGCTCGAAGAGGTTCGCCGGAAGCGGGTCCGCCGGGGTCCGCACTGGATTGCCGGGGCCGCGGGTGTCGTGCTCGCTGTCTTGTGCGGGGCCGTTCCGCAGGCTTACGCGGTGACCCGGAATACCGACGGCTCGGTAACTGTGTCGGTGCGGGAGGTCGAGGCGCTCGGTCCGGCGAACGCGAAGCTCCGGCAGTTCGGGGTGCGGGCGAAGGCGGTGCCGATGACCCCGGACTGCGCGAGCCTCGACCGCGCCGAAACGTACCGCGGCAGCAACCTGGGGCTCCGGGTCGACCGCGCCGGCACCGTGACCATCGGCAAGGTTCCGGACGGCTACACCATCCTGCTCGGCGTCCGTCCGCACGCCGAAGGATCGGGGCTGGGGTACACCGCTCCGATCCGGGATCCGGCGCCGTCGTGCCTGCTCGATCCGAGATTCGATCCGGATCGATAGCGGGTGCTCACCTGAGCAGGGGAGCAATTCTTTTGCGGACCGAAAAACGAATGAGCAATCCGGTTCGAGGGAAGAAGGGGGGAATCCCTCACGGCAGCACCATTTTCGGGCGGCTGTCCGGAAATCCGGGTGGACAGGATCCGGTGCTCCGTTGTTTTCCCGGTGGCCGGACCGTACTCTGTCGGGCATTGTTCCCGGCGCGGTTCGCCGGTTCCGTCCATTACTGAGCGGGAGACCGGATGTCCGTTACTGCTGCCCCGATGCCGGTTCGCCTGTTTGCCGCAGCCGACCGGTGGGCTGCCGAAACTCCTTCCGCGGTCGCCTTCACCGCATCCGACGGCACCCTCGATTTCCGAGGGCAGGCCAGGCAATTCCGGGTGACGGCTGCCGCGCTGGCCGCCGCCGGGGCCGGGGCGGGCACGATGGTCGGCGTGGCCACCGGACGATCCTGTTACGCCCCAACCAGTTTGCTGGCCGCGTGGTGGCTCGGCGCGACGGCGGTCCTGCTGGACGAACGGCATCCGGCCGAACGGCTCAACTTCGTTCTCGACGACGCCGGGGTGGAAGTGCTTCTGGCGACGGAAGAATTCGCTACGACGACCGGGCTCATTCGAGTTGATCCCGTTGGCGCAACGGAAAATCCGGCACCGCCGCCTGCCGCTGGTGACCTCGCCTATTTGGTCTACACCTCTGGTACCACCGGGCGGCCCAAAGGGGTGGAGGTCACCTATCGTGGTTTGGACCTTTTGGTGGCAGCGCTGGCCGAACTGTCAATTCCGCCCGGTGGGCTGGGGGTGAACGCGCTGTCCCCGGCCTTCGACGGCTGGCTGTGGTGCACCTTGCTGCACCTGTTGCACGGACAGGGCACCGCCATCATCGACCTTGCCGCGGACGACACCGACCTTGCCGGACACCTCGCCGCGATCAAACCGCGTACGGTGTGCCTGACGCCATCACTGCTGGCCACCTGTACCGACGCACTGTCCACAGTGGAGCTCGTGGTCACTGCAGGCGAACGCTGCCCGGGCGACCTCGCCGAACGGCTCGCGACCGGCCGCCGGATGCTCAACGTCTACGGGCCGACCGAAACCACGATCGCCGCGACCTGGGCCGACACCGCCTGCGGCGACGACCCGGTCACCATCGGCCGCGCACTCCCCGGGTACCGGACGTTCGTGCTCGACGAGCACCGCTGTCCGGTGCTGCCGGGGACACCGGGTGAGCTGTACGTCGGCGGGCCTGCGCTGGCTCGCGGGTACCGCAACCAGCCTGCGCTCACCGCCGACCGGTTCGGCCCGGTGCCGGGGATTGCCGGTGGCGAACGGCTTTACCGGACCGGCGACCTGGTCTCGGCGCGCCCGGACGGTCAGCTCGACTACCTCGGCCGCACCGATGACCAGGTCAAGGTGCGTGGTTTCCGGATCGAGCTCGCGGAGGTGGAGCAGGTCGTCGAAGAGCTTCCGGCGATCACGTCGGCGGCCGCGTTCGTCCTGGAATCCGGTGCGGCGCTTGGCATTGCTGCCGTCGTCGCGCCCGGGAACCACATTGATGCCGGGGCGATCCGCGAACACTGTCTCGCCAAGCTGCCCGGTCACGCGGTTCCGTCGGTGGTCGACCTCGTGCTGGTACTGCCCACCACCGGCAACGGCAAGGTCGACCGCGACGCGCTCAGCCAGGCGTCTGGCGCAACGGGTACCGGCGGCGGGAGAGCGCCGAGTACGCCGCGGGAATCGGAAGTCTGTGCGGCGTGGAGTGAGCTGCTGGAACGTCCGGTCGTCGACGTCGATGCCGATTTCTTCGAGCTGGGCGGCCATTCGCTGCTCGCCGCGCAGGCCGTGGCGGCACTGCGCCGGTCGACCGGGATCCGGTTCTCCATCACCGTGCTGCTGTCCCATCCGACCCCGGCCAAGCTGGCGCGGGAGCTCGACCGGCGGACCGGGACGGCGACCGGGTCCGGGACCGGCCGTCCCGGTTCCTGGCTGGTCACCTGGCATCCGGAGCCCGCCCGGCGGCCGACGCTGCTGTGTTTGCCGCACGGCGGCGCGGGTTGCGGGCGATACCGGCCGTGGCAGGAGCGGCTCGGCGACCGCGTGTCGGTGGTCGGCGTCCAGCTGCCCGGCCGCGAGAACCGGTGGCCGGACAAGCATCCGGACACTTTGGCCGACGCGGCCGAAGCCGTGGTCGCGGAGGTCGCCGGCCTGATCGAGCCGGCTGCGCCGCTGGTCGTGTTCGGGGAGAGCTTCGGCGGTCTGCTGGGCTACGAGGTCGCCCGCCGGCTGGGCGAACGCGGACGGCCGCCCGTCGCACTCGTCGTCGCGGCCAGCGAACCTCCGCACGAGTGGGCGTCCACCCATCATGATTACGGCAGCGAGGCAGTCCTCCACCGGCTTCTCGACGCGGGTTCCGCCACGGTCCGGGACCTCGATCGGGACACCCGGAACTACGTGCTGACCCTGCTGCGCCGCGACGGCGCGCTGGCCGCGACCTTCGATCTTCCCCCGGAACACCGCCTGGACTTCGCGGTGCACGCGTGGGGCGGAGACGCCGACGAGCTCGTCACCGCAGCGTCCCTCGATGGCTGGAGTGGCTACACCACCAGGGAGTTCGCCCGGCGCCAGTTCGACGGTGGCCACATGTTCGGCACCGAGCTGTCCGAGACCACCCTTCCCGCGCTGGCGAAGCTGCTCGGGGTACCGGCGTGCTGATCGATCTCACCGACGACCGCGCGTTCTCCGGCACCGGTTACCGCAAGCCGCTGGCCTGGCTGCGGGAAAACGATCCGGTGCACTGGCATCGCGAACCCGGCGGGCCGGGTTTCTGGGCGGTGACCAGGTACGCGGATGCGCTGAGCGTCTACCGCGATTCCGAGACCTACAGTTCCCGCAACGGGATGCGGCTGGACACGAACCCGCAGGCGGTGGCCGCGGTGACCCAGCGCATGCTGATCGTGTCGGACGCGCCCGACCACTCGCACCTCAAACGCGTGCTGGCGCAAGGGTTTTCGGCCGCCCGGATTCCGCATGCCGAGGATCTGGTCCGGCGGGTGGTCCGGGAACTGCTCGCCGAGGCGGTGCGGGAACGGGAGGTGGACATCGTCGAGGTGGTGCGGCGGGTCCCGACTCGCGTCGTCTGCGCGCTGATGGGCGTTCCCCGCCCGGAATGGGACTGGCTGGGCGGCACGATGAACGCGGCGTTCGAGGGGGCGGACGCGGCGAGCCGGCGCGCCGCGCACGCGGACATCTTCCTGTACTTCTCGGATCTGGTGGAGCAGCGGCGGAAATCCCCGGAAGACGACTTCGTGAGCCACCTCGCGCACAGCCGGCGGTCCACCAAGGTCCCGGGGGAGACCCGGTTGCTGACCGACGAGGAGGTGGTCGTCAACTGCAACGGCGTGCTCGCCGGGGGCAACGAGACCACCCGGTACTCGGCCGCCGGAGCGGTACTCGCCTTGCTGGAGAACCCGGCGCAGTGGGACGTGCTTCGCGCCGGAGGGCTCGACGTCGTGCGGAACGGGGTCGAGGAAGTGCTCCGATGGACGACCCCGGGGGTGCACGTCCTGCGTACGGCCACCCGGCCGTCGCGGATTGCCGGTACCGACATCGCGGCCGGGGACCGGGTCACCGTATGGAACGTTTCGGCCAACCGGGACGAGACTGCGTTCCCGGCCCCGGAGCGGTTCGATCTCGGCCGCACCCCGAACCAGCATCTCGCGTTCGGCGGCGGACGGCACCAATGCCTCGGCGCCCGCCTCGCCCGGATGGAGCTCGCGGTGTTCCTGGCGGAGCTGTCCGCTTGCGTCGGGTCGGTCGAGCAGCTCGGGGAACCGGCCTACACGGCGTCGAACTTCACCTGGGGGGTCCGGCATCTGCCCGTGCGGCTGACCCCGGCGGCCTGAGCTCAGACCCGGCGCCCCCGGGCCGCCACGGTCATCCAGGTGTAGTCCACAAAGGACGGCTGATCGTAGTTCGCGTACGCCTCGGCCAGCTCGTCGCGGGTGATCATCCCGGTGGCGACGGCGTGTTCCTCGACGAGTTTCGTGGTGCACTTGAGCCAGTGCGCGAGCGGTCCGCCGCCCCGCGCGGGCATGATCATGCCTTCCGCGGCGCAGTCGGTCAGACCTGCCTCCTCCAGCGGCACCGGCAGCGTACGGGCCCACTCCGGGGCGGTCCCGACCCGTTCGGCCATCACGTCGGCCAGCACGGTCATCGACCGCTGGTTCGCCGGATGCGACGACAGCGCGGGGAGCGTGGTGCCGATTTCCAGCATCAGCCAGCCACCGGGCTTGAGCCAGGACGCGAGTTTCCTGATCACCGCCTCACGTTCGGGGAGGTGATCGAGCACGAACCGGGTGTGGATGAGGTCGAACCGCCCCGGCGCTTCGTCGACGGTGACGTCATGGTGCAGGACGGTGACCCCGAGGTCGGCGATCGGGTCGAGGAACGTGAGGTTGAGGTCGGTCGCCACCACGTTCGCCGGCCCGGCCAGCTCGGCCAGCCGTTCGGCGATCGATCCCGCACCGGCCCCGATTTCCAGGCATTGCCAGCCCGGCTGGATGCCGACGCAGTCCAGCTGCCGGAGGCTGAACGGGTCGAAAAGCTCCTCCAGCAGCCGCAGGCGCCGATACTCCGGCAGCGCCGTGGTGTCGACGAAGTTGTTCCAGCCGATTGCCTGCGACATCAAGCATTCCTCTTCGTGCGGACAGTGCGGTACGTCATGCAGTACCCGCATCCTATGATCCGCCAGGGTGTCCGGACAGGCACCGAGCGTGAGATGGCGCCTGTCCGGGAACCCGAGGTGCCCGGATATCCCGGGTTCAGTCGCGTTCGATGACGTGGCCCACCACATCGGGACCGGGGTGGGCGTGCCCGGAACCGTCGCGGCGCAGGTCGATTTCCGGCAGCTCCACCGGGTCGCCGTTCCGCGCTGCCCCGGCCGGCCGCGGCCCGATCCACGCGACCAGCACCTGCGTTTCCCCCTTGAGGAACCGGTGCGCCCGTACCCCGCCGGTCGCCCGCCCCTTCGCCGGGTACTCGCTGAACGGCGTGACCTTCACGCTTTGCCCGGTGGCCGTGACGACCATCGGTTCGCCGTGTTCCTCGTCGTCGGTGCGGATGGCGCCGAAGAAGACCGCGTTCGCATCCTTTGTCAGGTTGATGCCTGCCATCCCGCCGCTCTTGACGCCTTGCGGGCGGACGAGCGAGGCCGTGAACCGCAGCATCGACGAGTCGGACGAGACAAAGGCCAGCGTTTCGTTGCCGTCGGTGAGCCAGGTGGCGCCGACGACCTCGTCACCCGGTTTGAGGCTGATCACCTCGAACTCGTCCGAGCGGACCGGCCACTCCGGGGCGCACACCTTCACCACGCCGCCGCGGGTACCAATGGCCAGCCCCGGCGAGCCCGCCGCCTGTTCCCCCAGCGGCGCAATGCCGACGACGTGCTCACCCTTTTCCAGCGGCACCAGCTCTTTCGCGGCCATTCCGCCGCGCAGCGAGACCGTGCCCGCTTGTTCCGGCAGCACCGGCAACGGCAGCACTTCGGTCTTGAACGCGCGTCCGCGGCTGGTGATCAGCAGAACCTGCCCGCGTGCGGTGGTATGTACCAATGCGGACACGGTGTCGTGTTTGACCCGGCCATTGCGACGGCGAACCTCCGACGCCTCCTCGGATTCCGCCGCCGTCCGCGCGACGAGACCGGTGGCGGAAAGGATCACCTGACACGGATCGTCGGCGACCTCCAGCGGACCGGACGGCTTGGACGCCGCCAGCACCTCCTTGAGGTCACCGTCGATGAGCCGGGTGCGCCGCTCGGTGGGGAAGTCCTTGGCGATCTTCGCCAGCTCGGCCGACACGAGCTTCTTCAGCACGGACTCGTCGTCGAGGATCGTGGTGAGCTCCGCGATCTCTTCGCGCAGCCGGTCCTGCTCGCTTTCCAGCTCGATCCGGTCGTATTTGGTGAGCCGGCGCAGCGGGGTGTCGAGGATGTAGGTGGCCTGGATATCGGTGAGCTTGAAGCGTTTCATCAGGCCGTCCTTGGCGGCCTGCGCGTTCTCGCTCTCGCGGATGAGCCGGATGACCTTGTCGATGTTCAGCAGCGCGATGAGCAGACCCTCGACGAGATGCAGCCGCTCTTCGCGCTTGCGGCGGCGGTACCGCGTGCGCCGCGTGACGACCTCGTACCGGTGCCGCAGGAAGACCTCGAGCAGGGCTTTGAGGCCGAGCGTCTGCGGCTGCCCGTCGACGAGCACGAGGTTGTTGATGCCGAACGACTGCTCCAGCGGCGTGAGCCGGTACAGGTCGGCCAGCAGCGCCTGCGGGTTGACCCCGACCTTGCACTCGATCACGAGCCGGGTGCCGTTCTCGCGGTCGGTGAGGTCCTTGACGTCCGCGATCCCGGTGAGCCGCTTGGACTTGTTGACCTCGTCGGTGATCTTCTCGATCACCTTCTCGGGACCCACGCCGTACGGCAGCTCGCTGACCGTGATGGCCTGCCGCCCACGGCTGCCTTCGAGCGGCCCGGTCTCGACATTCGCCCGCATCCGCACGACCCCGCGCCCGGTCTCGTACGCCTTGCGCACCTCGTCGAGCCCGAGCAGCGACCCACCGGTGGGCAGGTCGGGTCCGGGAACGAACTCCATCAGCTTGTCGAGCGTGGCCGTCGGATGGTTGATCAGCCACCGTGCGGCCCCGATGACCTCACCGAGATTGTGCGGAATCATGTTGGTGGCCATCCCGACGGCAATGCCGGAAGTGCCGTTGACCAGGAGGTTCGGGTACGCCGCGGGGAGCACCGATGGCTCTTCGAGGGAACCGTCGTAGTTGGGCCGGAAGTCGACCGTGTCTTCGCCCAGCTCCCCGACGAGCAGCATCGCTTCGGGGGACATCCGCGCTTCGGTATAACGGCTTGCCGCCGGTCCGTCGTCTGGGCTCCCAAAATTTCCGTGCCCGTCGATGAGCGGCGCGTTCAGCGAGAAGTCTTGTGCCAGCCGGACCATCGCGTCGTAGATCGCCACGTCGCCGTGGGGGTGGTACTTGCCCATGCAGTTGTGGACGGCGAAGCCTTCGACCGTGAACTCGTGTTCCGCGGTGCCGACCTGGATGTCGTAGGTGACGTCCGGTTCGACCTGCTCGACTGCGACCACTTCGAGGAACGAGAACCCGTTCAGCGCATCGAGCCGCTCCGCGAAGGGCGAACCGATGCGGCGCAGTTTGTCGATCCATCCGTCCTGGTACGCCCGGGAAAGCGGGAACGAACGCTCAGCCAGCGCCGTGCCGTGCCGGTCCTTCCCATAGCGGACCTTGGCCCCGCTCACCGCCGACAGCGACGCCCGGAATGCGTTTCCGGCGGTGTCGCGGAACCAGCCACCGCCGAGGTGGGCGCCGGAGAATTCGGCCATGATCTGTTTGTTCGGCAGCCGGTCGTTACCTTGCTTACCGCCGTAGCCGTAGGCGATTTCGGTGAGCTTTTCGAGGCTGCTCTTCTTGTAGCCGATCGTGATCCACGGGAGAAGAACGCGTGCCAGCTCCGCCGCGTCGGCTCCGCTGATGGACAGGCCCAGCAGGGTTTTGTGGCCGTCCTGCTTGGCGTTGCGCCAATGGTGGCCGTGGATGCCGAGGTCCGCGAGGACTGCGTAGACCTGCCGGATGAGCTCGCTGCTCGTGCTGACGTAGACGATCTCCCGGTGGCTCTTCCGGATGTAGCCGTCACCGTCGAACAGGCCCGCGAGGAATGGTGCCCAGGCCGATCGGTCAGCGAGAACCTCGGCGGGCACCTGCTTCGCATCGCTGAGCGGGCTTCCGGCCGCGAGTAGGCCGTCATGCCGGGAGAAGGTGAGAATGTCCTGATCACGCCACCCTGGTTTCGCCGCAGCGCGCCTTCCCCGCGTGACACCCACTCCGTTGGCCGTCGCCCATTCGTACACCGCATCGAGCGGTTCGAGGTCACACATGTGGATGCGGACTCGGCCGTCCGCCGCACGGCTCCGGTCGACGGCGAATCCTTCGGCGGTGATCAGGCCGAGCAGGTACCCGTAGCGATCGCCGCCTACCGGCAGAGCGGCGCGGCGCCCTCGGCCGTATCCGACCGTGAGCCGTCCCGGGAGGTCGCGTGCGGCGGTCCACGTGAGGGTGGAATCGTCGGCCACCGTGCGGAAGCGCTGGCCTGGGGTGACCGTCATCGTGTGGCCGTTCGACCAGGTCACGCGCACGAGCTCGGCCGGCGGGTTCTCGTAGACCTCGGTGACCGGCACGACAGTGCCGTGGCTGTCGAGCGCCCGGTCGCCGATTTCGATGCTTTCGATCGGCCGCAGGCCGTCCGGCGTCGACACCAGCGCGCCGCGGACGAAGCAGTCGCCGACCACGCGGGACGACTTCACGTACGCATGCGTCGGCCGGTAGCCGTTCTCGTTCATCGAGAAGAGGATCCGGCGGTGGACCGGCTTCAGGCCGTCGCGGGCGTCCGGGAGGGCTCGCGAGTGGATGACCGAGTACGCGTACTCCAGGTACGAGTCCTCGATTTCCGTCTTCAGCGGGTTGTCGAAGACCTGTGCGCCCGCGGAGTCGAACGCGGACGGGTCGACCTTGGTGGTGGGGCCCTTGCGGCGTGCCACGGCAGAAACTCCTTGTGCCTAAAGAGAACTCAGACGTCGATGGCGTCGCGGTCGACGCGGTCGGAGGATTCGACGAGCCAGTTGCGGCGGGGCTCCACCTTCTCGCCCATCAGCAGTTCGAGCGCCAGCTCCGCGGCCTCCACGTCCTCGAGCGTGATGCGGCGGACCGAGCGCGTGGCCGGGTTCATCGTGGTTTCCCACAGCTCGTCGGCGTCCATCTCGCCGAGGCCCTTGAACCGCGGTACCGGCGTGACGACCTGCTTGCCCGCGGCTTCCAGCTCGGCGAGCTTCTGCTCCATCTCCCGCTGGGTGAACGTGAAGACGGTCTCCGACCCGCGGCCCTTCGTGGTGATCTTGTGCAACGGCGGCATGGCGGCGTAAAGCCTGCCGTCCTCGATGACCGGCCGCATGTACTTGGCGAACAGCGTGATCAGCAGCGTGCGGATGTGCGAGCCGTCGACGTCCGCGTCGGCCATCAGGATCACCCGGCCGTACCGCATCGTCGTGAGGTCGAACGTGCGCCCGGTGCCCGCCCCGAGCACCTGCACGATCGACGCGATCTCGGCGTTCTTGAGCGTGTCCCCCAGCGACGCCTTCTGCACGTTGAGGATCTTGCCCCGCAACGGAAGCAGCGCCTGGTACTCCGACACCCGCGCCATTCGCGCCGAGCCGAGGGCGCTGTCGCCCTCCACCAGGAACAGCTCGCTGCGCGCCACGCCCGTGGTGCGGCAATCCACCAGCTTCGGCGGCATTGCCGCGCCTTCCAGCGCGGTCTTGCGGCGGGCGGCGTCCTTCTGCTGCTTCTGGGTGAGCCGTACGCGCGCCGCGTCGACCACCTTCTGCAGCACGATCTTCGCCTCGGACTTGGTTTTGCGGTCCTCGGTCCAGGCGCGGATCTTCTTGTCCACGACGCCCTGGATCACCCGCGTGATGCCCGCCGTGGACAGCTCGTCCTTGGTCTGCGAGGTGAACTGCGGTTCCGGCAGCCGGACGTGGATCACCGCGGTCATGCCTTCGAGGACGTCCTCGAGCGTCGGCGGGTCTTCCTTGGGCTTGAGCAGCCCGCGCGTTTTGCCGATCGTGTCCTGCAACGCCCTGGTGACCGCGCGGTCGAAACCGCGGCGGTGGGTACCGCCGTGCACGTTGCGGATGGTGTTGGTGAAGCATTCCACCGTGCGCTCGTACCCGGTGCCCCAGCGCAGCGCGACCTCGATCTCCGCGTGCCGCTCCACATTGGACTGCATCACGCCGTTGGCGTCGGCCGCGTTCTCCTTGTACGTGCCTTCGCCGGTGATGATCAGCGTGCCGCACACCGGTTTCTCGCCGGTCGGCGTGAGGAACTCGACCATGTCCGCCAGCCCGCTGGGGTAGTGGAAGGTCTCCTCGTTGATGGTGTCCTCGAACGCCGTACGCAGCACGTACGTGACACCCGGCACGAGAAACGCCGTGTGCCGCAGCTTCGCGCGGACACCGTCGACGTCGAGCGCCGCGCCGGTCTCGAAGTACCGCGTGTCGTACCAGTACCTGATCGACGTGCCGCTGCGCTCGCCGCGCTTCATCTTGCCGACGAGGTTCAGCCCCGAGTGCCGGGTGAACTTCGCCTTGGGACCCGGTCCGTCGAACACGCCGGGCACGCCGTGCGCGAACGACATCTGGTGGACCTTGCCGTTCTGCTTCACCGTGACGTCGAAGCGGTGCGACAGCGCGTTGACCGCCGACGCGCCGACGCCGTGCAGGCCGCCCGACGTCTTGTACCCCGACCCGCCGAACTTGCCGCCCGCGTGCAGCCGCGTGAGCACCAGCTCGACGCCGGACAATCCGGACTTCGCGTGCACCCCGGTGGGAATGCCGCGGCCGTCGTCGTCGACCTGCACGCTGCCGTCGGCGTGCAGGGTGACGACGACGCGCGTGGCGTGTCCGGCCACGCCCTCGTCGGTGGAGTTGTCGACGACCTCGGTGAAGAGATGGTTGATGCCCCGGCTGTCGGTGGAGCCGATGTACATCCCGGGACGCTTGCGGACCGCCTCGAGTCCTTCGAGGTGGGTCAGGTCGTCGGCCCCGTACAGAGTCTCAGCGGTCACGAGGGCGTTCTCCTGGATCGAGGCGAGCTGTGGGCAGGCTAACGGGCGGCGGGAGCGGGGGCCCCGGGCCGACACCGTACTGCAGGATATCCGCACCCCCCGACAGGATCGGGGTGCTCTGTCCCGGATGTGGCCGGACAGCGTGTCCCAGGTCACCGGTATGGTCCTGGAGGAATACATCTTGCGCACGAGTAGTTGTGCTGGCAAGGAAGAAACGGAACCGGCTGAGGAGCGGTCATGCAGTTCGGAATCTTCACGGTGGGCGACGTCACGACGGACCCTGCCACGGGCGTCACGCCCACGGAGCACGAGCGCATCAAGGCGATGGTCGCGATTGCGCTCAAGGCCGAGGAGGTCGGGCTCGACGTCTTCGCGACCGGTGAGCACCACAACCCGCCGTTCGCCGCGCCGGCCAACCCGCCGGTGCTGCTCGCGAACATCGCCGCGCAGACGAAGAAGATCATCCTCTCGACGTCGACAACGCTCGTCACCACGAACGACCCGGTGCGGCTGGCCGAGGACTACGCCATGCTGCAGCACCTGTCCGACGGGCGGCTCGACCTGATGCTCGGCCGCGGCAACACCGGCCCGGTCTACCCGTGGTTCGGCAAGGACATCCGCGACGGCATCCCGCTGGCGGTCGAGAACTACGCGCTGCTGCACAGGCTGTGGCGCGAGGACGTGGTCGACTGGCAGGGCAAGTTCCGCACCCCGCTGCAGGGCTTCACCTCGACGCCGCGCCCGCTGGACGGCGTGCCGCCGTTCGTGTGGCACGGCTCGATCCGCAGCCCGGAGATCGCCGAACAGGCCGCGTACTACGGCGACGGTTTCTTCGCCAACCACATCTTCTGGCCGAAGGAGCACTTCCAGCAGCTGATCGCGTTCTACCGCAAGCGCTACGAGCACTACGGGCACGGCAAGGCCGACCAGGCGATCGTCGGGCTCGGCGGCCAGGCGTTCATCCGGCCGCGGTCGCAGGACGCGTGGAACGAGTTCCGGCCGTACTTCGACAACGCGCCGGTGTACGGGCACGGCCCGTCGATGGAGGACTTCACCGAGCAGACGCCGCTTACCGTCGGCAGCCCGCAGGAGGTCATCGACAAGACGCTGACGTTCCGCGAGCACTTCGGCGACTACCAGCGGCAGCTGTTCCTGCTCGACCACGCCGGGTTGCCGTTGAAGACGGTGCTGGAGCAGCTGGATCTGCTGGGCGAGCAGGTCGTTCCGGTGCTGCGCAAGGAATTGGCCGCGATGCGTCCGGCAGGGGTGCCGGATGCGCCTACGCACGAGTCGCTCAAGGCTTCGGCCTTGCCGGTCGGTTGAAGGGTCGGTTGATCATGGCGGTGCGGAGTATTGCGGTGGTCAGTGCCGGGTTGAGCCAGCCGTCGTCCACGCGGCTGCTGGCCGACCGGCTCGCCGAGGCCACTGCGGCCGTTCTGGATGACGTTCGCGTCGAGGTGATCGAGCTGCGTGATCTGGCGGTGGACGTGGCGAACAATCTGGTGACCGGGTTTCCCAGTCCGCAGTTGCGGGCGGCGATCGACACCGTCACGCGTGCCGACGGGTTGATCGCGGTCACGCCGGTGTTCACGGCTTCGTACAGCGGGTTGTTCAAGTCGTTCTTCGACGTGCTGGACAAGGACGCGCTCGACGGTAAGCCGGTGTTGGTGGCGGCGACCGGCGGTACGGAGCGGCATTCGCTCGTACTGGACTTCGCGCTGCGGCCGCTCTTCGCGTACCTTCGCGCGACGCCGGTTGCGACGGGCGTGTACGCGGCTTCGTCGGATTGGGGAAGCGGAGCGTTGCAGGATCGGGTGGAGCGGGCCGCCCGGGAGTTGGCGGAGGTGGTTTCGGCTGCTCCCGAAGCGAAACCGGCGGACGAGTATTCTTCGGTGTCGTTCGAGGAGTTGCTGGCTGGCGAGTGAGCGTCACGGGTTGCGCCGTGCGTGTACCCGGCGGTAGCTCCAGATCAGCAGGGCGAAGAGAATCACGCTGGAGAGGATCAGGCTGGTTCCGGTGCTCCAGCCGCTCAGTGGCAGCCAGCGCACCGTCCCCCATACGACGCCCGCGGCCAGCAGCGCCAGCCCGGCGAGTACGGAACCGGCGATCCGCAAGGGAGAAGCGACGCTGTCCTCCGCGGCTTTCATCGCCCGCGTCCGTACTGGGTCGACGTATCGCTCCAACGCCGGGAACTCCGCTGCCAGCAGGAGCAACCCGGCCAGTACCAGCAACAACCCAGGTCCGGGCAACACGAGCAAAACCACCCCGACCGCCACGAGCACGCCACCGGCACCCGCGATGAGCACCCGCCGCACCGGCTTGCCGACTCCCATCAACCCAGTGTGCCGTCAACTCCCGGCTCCTGCCCGGCAGCGCGAGCGAAAGCCGTGAAGGGAACCATCACGGAATCAGATTCCCTGATGGTTCCCTTCACGGACTTCTCACGACCTCAGGCGCCTGAGGTGTAGAGCTGGCTCACCTCCCCGGCGGAGAGGGCCCGGTCGTACACGTGCACCTGGTCGACTGCGCCGTTCAGGAAGTCGACCGGGTTGCCGCCGTACTTGCCGCGGCCGATCACGGTGTGTCCGCTCGACGTTTCGCCGAGGCAGACGTTCCGGGTGGCCGCCAGCTGGCCGTCCACGTACAGGGCCAGCTGCCCGGTTGCGGCGTCACGTACGCCGACCAGGTGGTACCAACGCCCGGCCTCCGGCGTTGTCGGCGCCAGCGCCCGGGTGCCGATGAAGCTGAACGCCAGCTTGTGATCCGCGCCCGAGTACTGCAGGTAGAACGCGCTGTGGTCGTTGCCGTCCTGGCTCACCACGGTCTGGAATCCGTCGCCGACCGACGCGAACTTCACCCATGCCGACACGCTGTAGCTCAGGTCGGTCTTGACCAGCGGCGCACCGGCGTCGGCGAACTGCCCTGACCCGTTCACCGCCAGTGCCGAACCCCGGTGCCCGGCCGTCCAGGAAGCGCCGCCGATCAGTGTCGCGTCGTGGTCGCCCACTGCGTCTGCGGCCTTCGTACCGGTGTTTTCGTCGAACGGGTACGCCGCGATGCCGTCGATGCCCGGTGTGCCCGGTGGGATCACCGGACCTTGCTGCGGTGCGCCGTCGACGCCCTTGATCACCGACTGGTTCGCCGCCCGCACGGCTGCGAAGTCCATCTTCTTCACCCGGCGGTCGTAGGTGAGGAAGCCGTTGACCTCCTTCTCGACGTCCGTCGTCTGCGTGTACACGCCTGCCGACACCCCACATTGCCGTCCGGCGAGCAGAAGCCGTTGCTGCAGCTCGCCGTACCGCCGGGTGAGCGTGGCGCTGTCCGGTTCCATCTCGTAGGCGAAGCTGCCCGCCGGATCGAACTGGTGCCCGTCGACCTTCAGGCCGAGCCCGCCGTACTCGCCGTCGACGGCCGCTCGGGTCGCGTCCGGCGACGGGGTGCCGGGACCGGTGTAGGTGTGGTCGTCGAAGAGGTCACCGCGGCCGCTGTCCGGTTCCGACCGGCAGCAGTTCACCCCGGATTCGGCGTTGACGAGCCGCGTCGGATCCCAGGCCTTGACCTGGTCCGCGATCCGGCCGACGGCGTAGTCGCCCCAGCCCTCGTTGAACGGCACCCACGTGACGATCGACGGGAAACTCCGGTGCTGGTCGATCATCCGGTGCATCTCGGACTCGAAGTTCGCCTGTGCCGCAGGCGAAGCATCGATGTCGTCCTTCATCGCGGGCATGTCCTGCCACACGAGCAGGCCGAGCTTGTCCGCGTGGTAGTACCAGCGATCCGGTTCGACCTTGATGTGCTTGCGCACCATGTTGAAGCCGAGTTCCTTCGTCTGCTCCAGGTCGAACCGCAGCGCCGCGTCGGTGGGCGCGGTGTAGATGCCGTCCGGCCAGAAGCCCTGGTCGAGCGGGCCGAGCTGCATCACGAACTTGCCGTTGAGCATCATCCGCTGCCTGCCGTCGGCCGTCTTGCCGATCGACACCGACCGCAGCCCGAAGTACGAGCCCACACTGTCTCCTGAGGACAGTGACACGCGCAGGTCGTAGAGGAACGGATCGTCCGGTGACCACAGGTGCGGCCGGTTCACCTTGAGCTTCAACGGCGTGTTCGCCGGTCCGGACACGCGGCCGACGACGCGGCCGTGGTCATACGCCACCGCTTCCACGCGTTGCGGTATCGGGCCGCCCACCTGCGCGTTCACCGTCACCGTGCCGCTCGCCGCGTCCGGAGTCGTGTCCACGCGCGAGATGTGCGCCGGGGTCACCGGTTCCATCCACACGGTCTGCCAGATTCCCGAGGACGGGGTGTAGAAAATCCCGTCACCTGGCTTGCGTTGTTTGCCGAGCGGTTGTTCGCCCGCGTCGTTCGGATCGGTGACGCCGACGACGACTTCCTGGTCCTTCGCGGTGGTCAGTGCGTTGGTGACGTCCGCGGAGAACGCGTCATACCCGCCGGTGTGGCGGGCGACCTGGCGGCCGTTGACCCACACCGTGGTGTCGTAGTCCACCGCCTGGAAGTGCAGGATCAGCCGCTGGTCCCGGCCGACGCGCCAGTTCTGCGGGACCTGGAACGTGCGCCGGTACCACATCGACGTCTCGTGCCGCATGATCCCGGACAGCGCCGATTCCACCGGGTACGGCACCAGGATGCGTTCGCCGAGACCGCGTTTGAAGGGCGGCGAGTCACCCGGTTTGGCGGCGGCGAACTCCCATACCCCGTTGAGGTTCTGCCACTGGTCGCGGGTCATCTGCGGCCGCGGGTACTCGGGAAGGGCGTTGCCGGGGGACACCTGGTCGGTCCACGGCGTGGTCAGCGGCGGATTCTGCCGGTGCCACTGTGGTGGGTCGGCGGCGGACGCCGGAATACTCGACAACCCGGACACGACCACGGCGAGCGCGGCGCCCACCGTGGCCAAGCGGCCGGGTCTGCGGACAGGACGGGACATCGTCGAACCTCCTCTTGCGGGGGTCAGGAACGGCGAGAACGAGCCAATAGCCGCTGGATCACGACGACGACCAGCAGGAATGCCCCGCTGACCACCGTCTGGTAGTTGGAATCGAGAGTGCCGACCTGGTTGATGACGTTCTGGATCAGAGTCTTCAGCAGCACGCCGACGAGCGTGCCGATGACCGTGCCGGCGCCGCCGGTGAGCAGGGTGCCGCCGATCACGACGACCGAGATCGCGTCGAGTTCCATGCCGACGCCGAGCACGGTGACGCCGGACTGCAGGTACGCCGCGGTCAGCACCCCGGCGAACCCGGCGAGCGTGCCGCTGAGGGTGTAGAGGGTGATTTTGGTGCGGGCCACCGGAAGTCCCATCAGCAGCGCGGACTGCTCCGCGCCACCGAGCGCGAACACCGACTGCCCGAACCGGGTCCGGCGAAGCAGTACGCCACCGAGTCCGAAAAGGACCAAAGCGAGGTACACCGGTACGCCGACGCCGAGGATTTTGCCTTGCCCCAGCCAAAGCAGGGCCGAGCCAGGCTCCACTTTGTACGTCGTCGCGCCTTCGTTGGTGAGCGCGAGCAGGAGGCCGCGGGCGAACAGTAGCGACGCGAGGGTGACGATGAACGGCGCCATTCGGGTACGGGCGATGAGGAGGCCGTTGATGAACCCGATGAGCCCGCAAACGGCCAGGGGCAACAGAATCGCCACCACCAGGCCGTACCGCGAGCCGTACGCGGCCAGCACGCCGCCGAGCGCGTACACCGATCCGACTGAGAGGTCGATCCCGCCGGAGATGATCACGAACGTCATCCCCAGCGCGACCACGGCCAGGAAGGAACTTTGCAACGCAAGGTCGCGGAGGTTGTCCGCGGATCCGAAGCGCGGGAAGGCAAACCACGCGGCGAGCACCCCGAGCACGAGCACCACCGCGGCGCCTTGCCGTTGCAGGACCGCCGCAAACGTCGCGTTGCGTTCCGACGGCGGCGCGGTGGTCGCGGTCATCGCGTGCTCCGTTCCCTGGCGACGTACACCGCGGCGACGATGATGGCGGCTTGCACCATCTGCGCGGCGGAATCGGGCAGGTTGTGCTTGATCAGCGTGGCGTGCACCAGCTGCATGAGCAGCGCGCCGAACACCGTGCCGACCACGCGCACGCGTCCACCGGTGAGCGGGGTCCCGCCGACCACCACGGCGGTGATCGCGGAAAGTTCCATCAGCATCCCGAGATCGTTGGGGTCACTTGCACCAAGTCGCGCGGTGGCCAGCACTCCGGCGATTGCGGCCAGCACGCCCGAGATGGCGTACACGCCGATCAGCACGCGTTTCACCGGCAGCCCGGCGAGCGTTGCGGCAGGCCGGTTGCCGCCGACTGCGACCAGGTGGCGGCCGAAAGTGGTGCGTTGTACCAGCAAACCGGCCAGCACCGCGAGAACTGCCGCGACCAGCACCATGATCGGGATGCCGAAGAGGTCACCGGTGCCGAGGGCGAGGAAGTCGGCGTTGTGCAGCTGGACCAGCTGTCCGTGCGCGATCACGAGAGCGAGCCCGCGCCCGCCGACCAGCAAGGCCAGGGTAGCGATGATCGGCTGAATCCCCAGGTGTGCCACCAGGAAACCGCTGAACAGCCCGGAAACCACTCCGGCGATCAGCGCGACGACGATTGCCGTGAGCGGACCGGCGCCGAGGTACAGCGGGATGAGCGCGGCGGCGACCGACATCACCGAGCCCACCGACAGGTCGATGCCCTCGGTGCCGATCACCAGCGCCATGCCCAGCGCGACGATGCACACCGGTGCGGCCTGCACGAGCTGCGTGCGGAAGTTGGCGCCGGACAGGAAGTTGTCGGTGAAGGCGATGTTGAACAGCAGCAGGACGACCACGGCCAGGTACACGCCGTAGCTCTGCAGCCAGCTCGTGAGGCGGACTCGGTCAGGTCTCGTCAGTGTCGACATCGTGGTCACCTCCTGCGGCAATGGCGGCCAGCACGTTGTCCTCGGTGACGGCCTCGCCGGTCAGCTCCCCGGCCACCGCGCCGTCGCGGAGGACGACCACGCGGTCGGCGCCGTCGAGCAGCTCCTCCAGCTCGGACGAGATCAGCAGCACGCCCAAGCCTTCCTGCGCGAGCTCGTCGATGAGCGCCTGCACCTCGGCTTTGGCGCCGACGTCGATGCCGCGCGTCGGCTCGTCCAGCAGCAACACCTTCGGCCCGGTGGCGAGCCAGCGCGCGAGCAGGACCTTCTGCTGGTTGCCGCCGGACAGCTCGGACACCTTCTGCTCCGGGCTCGACGCCTTGATCCGCAAGCGATCCATGAACGTCTTCACCACGCGGTCCTGTTTGGACCGGTTGACGAAGCCCAAAGTGGACAGTCGCGGCAGGGCAGCGAGTACGATGTTCTCGCGCACGGACAGGTTCGGGATGATCCCGTCGGCCTTACGGTCCTCGGCCAGCAGTGCGATGCCGGAGCGCATCGCGGCCGAGATCCGCCCGCGTTTCAAGGGTTTCCCGGCGAGCAGCACGGACCCGCCGTCGAGCGGGAACGCGCCGACCACCGCGCGGGCGGTTTCACTGCGTCCGGACCCGAGCAGCCCGGCCAGCCCGACGACCTCACCCGGCCGCACGCTCACCGAAACGCCCCGAAGCTTGTGACCGCCGGACAGGTTTTCCGCCTGCAGCAACGGTTCCGCCTCGGCGTGATGCTCCTCGCCGAACGCGGTGACGCCCTCGGCGCGGATCTGCCGGATCTCCCGGCCGAGCATCATCGACACGAGTTCGATGCGCGGTAACGGCTTCAACGGTCCACTGTGGACTACCCGGCCGTCCCGCAGCACGGTTACGCTGTCGCATACCCGATACAGCTCGTCCATCCGGTGGCTCACGTAGATCACCGAGATGTCCTGCGCGTGCAACCGCGCCAGCACCTCGAACAGCGTGTCCACTTCGCGCGGTTCGAGCGACGACGTCGGCTCGTCCATCACGACCACACCGGCCTTTGTGGACACTGCGCGGGCCAGCGCGACCATCTGCTGTGCGCCGACCGCGAGCGTGTGCAGCGGCCGTCGCACGTCGGTGTCGATACCGTACCCGCCGAGCAGTTCGCGGGCCTGCTCGTTCATCGCCGACCAGTTCACCAGCCCGGCGCGCGTACGCGGTTCCCGGCCGAGAAAGACGTTGCTCGCCACGCTCATCAGCGGGACGAGGTTGACCTCCTGGTAGATCGTGGAGATCCCGGCCCGCTGCGCGTCGATCGGGCGGCGGAACTCCACCGGCTCGCCGAGGTGGCGGATCTCGCCCTCGTCGGGCCGGTAGACGCCGGTCAGTACCTTGATCAAAGTGGACTTTCCGGCGCCGTTTTCGCCGACCAGCGCGTGGACCTCGCCGCGGCGAAGGGCGAAGGATACGTCGTCGAGCGCGACGGTGCCGGGGAACCGTTTGGTCACCCCGGTCACCTCGAGGACCGGTGCGGTCGTGGTGGTCACGTCCATGTCGGCCGTGCTCGTCATCAGTACGCGTTCCCGACCTTCTGCGCCGCGTTCGACTCGTCGTAGGCGTCGTCGGTGATCACGATGCTCGGCGGGATGGCCTGCCCGTCTCCGAACTGCTGCAACGTCTGGAACGCCAGCTGCCCGAACCGCGGGTTCGACTCGATGACCGCGTTGTAACTGCCGTCGGCGATCAGCTGCACCGCGTTGCGCGTGCCGTCGATGGACACGACCTTGACGTCCTTGCCGGGGTTTTTGCCCGCGGTCTTGAGCGCGTTGACCGCGCCGATGCCCATCTCGTCGTTCTCCGCGTACACCGCGGTGAGGTCGGGGTGGCTCTGGATCAGCTGCTCCATCACCGACTGGCCCTTGGACCGGTCGAACTCGCCGGTCTGCTCGGCGACCACGGTGAGACCGGGGGTCTTGGCCAGCTCGTCCTTGAAGCCCTGCGTGCGGTCGGTGGTCACGTTGTTGCCCGACGAGCCGAGCAGGATCGCGACCTTCCCGTTGCCGCCGGTGGCCTTGACCAGCGCGGCAGCCGCGCGCTGCCCCTGTTCCACGAAGTTGGAGCCGATGAAGGTGAGGTAGTCGGTGCACGGTTTCGACGTGACCTTGCGGTCGATGGTGATCACCGGGACCTTCTTCGCCTTCGCCGCGTCGAGGGCCGGTTGCAGGCCGTCGGAGTTCAGCGGCGCCACGACGAGCAGCTGCGCCCCTCTGTCGAGCAGCGATTTGATGTCGCTGATCTGCTTGTTGAGGTCACTCTGCGCGTTGGTGGTGAGCAGGTGGTCGGCCGGAATGCCGAGCTTCTTGGCCTCGTCGCGGATCGACTGGGTCTCGGCGATGCGGAACGGGTTGGCTTCCTTCTCCGATTGCGAGAAGCCGATGACCGCGGTCTTCGGGTCGACCTTCGGGTAGCCGGTCTTGGCCAGCGTGCAGCCGTCGGCACTCGGCGCGTTCGAGGCAGCCGACGCCGCCGGACCTGCGCCGTTGCTCTGCGCGGCGGGCGTTTCCTCGCGGCTGGTGCACCCGGCGAGCACGAGTGCCGTGGCGGTACCGGCGACCAGGGCGGCGCGGACGGGGACGGACGGGGACACGGCGGACTCCTCACAGCCGGCGACTGGGGTAACCCGCTCAGTGCCGTGATCGTCGTCACGGCACCGAGCTGGCGCTATTTTTACATCGTTGGAACAACGTTGTAAACAGGCAAAACGTCGCTACACTTCGTGGTCGCCGGGGCTGGTGCCGGAAGCCTCGCGGGCTCGTGGTGGGCTCTGGGCGAGAAGATGAGGAGTCGGCGTGGCCGTGACCCTGAAAGACGTCGCGACGATGGCGGGCGTTTCGGTGAAGACCGTGTCGAACGTCGTGAACGGGTACGCGTTCGTGAAGCCCGAGAACCGGCGGCGGGTCGAGGAAGCGCTGGCCGCGACGGGTTACCGGCCGAACGTCGGCGCCCGGAACCTGCGCCGCGGCAGGACCGGGTTCCTCGCGTTGATGGTGCCGGAGCTGAGCATTCCGTACTTCGGCGAGATGGCCGGGCTGGTGATCACCGCTGCGCAACGACGCGGCTGGAGTGTGCTGATCGAGCAGACGCAAGGTACCCGCGATCGGGAACGGGCCACTGTGGACTCACTGGGTCCGCATCTCGTCGACGGTGCGTTGCTGCATCCGGAAGCCCTTGAGGCAGGGGATTTCCCGGACGGCGAGATTCCGCTGGTGCTGCTGGGCGAGCACGCGGTGGACGTCGCGCTCGACCGGGTGGCGATCGACAACGTACAGGCCGCGCATCTGGCCGTGTCGCATCTGGTTTCGCTGGGCCACCGGCGGATCGCGGCGATCGGCGCGAACCCGAAGCGGGGTACGTCGTCGCTCCGGCTGGCGGGATACCTTGCGGCGCTGGAGGATGCTGGTCTGCCTTCGTCGGAGTCGCTCGTTGAGCCGGTCGCGAAGTATCACCGGTCGGAGGGCGCGGCGGCGATGAAACGGTTGCTGGCACGGGAAGAACCGCCGGATGCGGTGTTCTGTTTCAACGACTTGCTGGCCGTCGGCGCGTTGCGTTCGGTGGCCGAGCACGGTCTCCGGGTACCCCACGACATCGCGATCGTGGGGTTCGACAACACCGAGGAAAGCGCGTTCAGCCTGCCCGCACTCACCACGATCTCGCCGGACAAGGCCGCCATCGCCGAGGCCGCGATCGACCTCATCCACGGCAGGCTCACCGGTACGGAGAACGCTCCACCACGCGAGGTACAGCCGCCGTTTTCCTTGGAGATCAGGGAAAGCACGGTCCTCAGGTGACGAGTCGGGCCGCCAGCACGATGATCACTGCGCTGGACAGCAACGCGGTGATCAGCCGCCCGCGCGCGCCGGTGAGCGTGCGGCCGAGCAGCGCACCGCCGATCGCAAGCAGCAGCTGCCAACTCGCCGACGCAGCAAAGGCGGCGGCGGCGAACACGACGCCGTCCGCCGGTACCTCGCCGAGCACGAGTGCGGTGAAGTAGACGATCGTCGCCGGGTTCAACAGGGTGAGGCCGAGCAGGGTCGCGTACGCGCGGAGCGGACGTGGATCCGTTGCCGCGATGGGGTTTTCGGTGGCCCGGTAACGGCGGACGGCCCTCGTTGCAGTCCAGGCGGCAAGGACGAAGAGCGCTGTGGCGGAGATCCAGCGCAGTGGTGTAGTGACCGGCGCGAGAAGCGGAGCGAGCACGGCGCCGCCGACGGTCGCGATGATGGCGTACACCCCGTCCGCAGTGGCCACCCCCATCGCCGCGGCCGCGCCTACCCGCCACGACGTACGCGCAGTCAGGCCGACCAGGTAGACGCCCACCGCACCGACCGGCATGGCGATCCCGTACCCGGCAACGAGCCCCGCAACGACCGCGGCGCTCATCGATGCGCCAGACGGGTCCTTTCGCCGCCACGCTGCTGCTTCCCGCACTCCGCGTCGCGGCGGGTCGGGAAGGGCGGGGTGGTTTCGGTGGTCATGGTGGGAATTCTGCGCGGTGGGGTTGATGGGGGGCAAGCGATTTTCGCCCCGGTTGCGGTTGCGGTGCCGGGGCGGGATCTGCCGTTCGCTGGGGCCTGGGGTTCGCCGGTCCTTAGTGGAGAGGGCGGCGGTGGTTGGGTTTCGCCGGTCCCGGTTAGTGGAGGTGGCGGCGGCTGCGGCGGCTGCGGTGGTTGGGGTTTGCGGGTGCTGGGCGGTGGGGGTGGTGGTGGCGTTCGGTTTCGGTTAGTGGAGGTGGCGGGTGGGGTTTGCCGGTCTCGGGTGGTGGTTGGGGTTCGCGGGCGCTGGGCGGTGGGGTGGTGGCGTTCGGTTTCGGTTGGTGGAGGTGGCGAGCGGGGACCGCCGGTCTCGGGCGGTGGAGATGGCAGCGGTGGTTGGTGTTCACCGGTCCTGGGCGGTGGAGGTGGCAGTGCGGCCGGGGTTCGCGGCACCGGGCAGCGGAGGTGGCAACGGCCGTCGTGAGTCGCCGGTTCGGGCAGTGGCGGTGGCAGCGGCGGCCGGGGGTCGCCGGTCTTGCGGGGTGGAGATGGCTGCGGCGGCCGGGATTTGCCCGGCCGCCGCGGTACCGATCGGCTGTGGAGTCGGATCAGCCGACCGGGGCGGGGAGCTTCTCGTAAATTCGTTCCTGTGGGCCGCCTGCGGTGCGGAATCCGTTGGCCCACAGTTGTTGCACGCGGGCGGTTTCCTGGGCGTTCGGGTTGGCGTTCGTGCAGGACGGGCCGGGGCCGCCGCCTGACATGAGTTCCGAGCACGGGCCCGAGTAGTGGTCCGGGAGGCCTAGGACGTGCCCTGTTTCGTGGGCGGTGATGCGGGTTTTGTTGTACTGCTGGGCCTGGGTGTAGTCGATGAAGATGGTGCCGTTGCCGTGGCCGTCGGTCTGGGCGTAGGAGCCTTGCGGGTCGTTGCCCTCGACGTACTCCAGCGACGCCCCGGACGACCTCTCCACCAGCTTGACGTTGCTCACCGCGCGGTTCCAGTTCGCCGCGCCCGCGTTGATCTCGGCGCGGAACGTCGGTGCGCCCGACGTGGTGTAGTACACCGTGGTGGTCGCGGCCGGGGCCGCGGTGGCGGCAGTGGCGGCGACCGGCGTGACGGCGAAGGCGAGTGCGACCGCGCCGGACAGCACGAACTTCCTGGACATCGGAAAGCTCCTGGGGGTTGGGGAGTTTGCCTGGTTTGCGCGCGCTCGACCCAACGTAGGCAGAAGATCCGAAACTGTGACCCGACTTTCGTACTGTCCGGCAAATGGTGATTTACCAACACCAACGACGGGTTGACAGGCAGGTCACCACGGCTGCAACTCGTCATCGTCCTCGTCATGGGCCCGGCGGCGGTGCGGCCCGGAGGTGGGCTGCGGCGGGGAAACCGAACCGGGCGACGCGGGCGGGACGCCACCGTGCGCAGGCGGGACGGGCTGGTTGCCGGTCGGTGGGGCAGGAGGGGTGCCACGGGATGGGATTGGGCGGGTGCCACCGCGCGCGTGCGGCGGGACGGCGGGGCCACCTGGTTGCGCGGGCGGCGGAGTGCTGCCACGGGGTGCGGCGCCGCCACGGGATGCCGTGCCGCCGCGCGGGGTGTGGCCGGGCGGGGAGCTGTCATGCGGCCCGGTGTTGCCGCGCGGGTTGCTGTCACGTTGCCCGGTGTTGCCGCGCGGGGTGTGGCCGGGTGGAGTGTCGCCATGCGGCCCGGTGCTGCCGGGCGGCGAGGTGTGGCCGGGCGGCGAGGTGTAGCCGGGCGGGTTGCTGTCACGCGGTGCGGCGCCGCCACGCGACGCAGTGTTGCCACGCGATGCGGCGCCGCCGCGCGATGGGGTGTTGCCGCGCGGGGTGTGGCCAGGCGGGGTGCCGTCACGGGGCCCGGTGCCGCCGCGCGGAGCGTAGCCAGGTGGCGTGCTCCCCGGGCCACTGACCGGAGCTCCACCCCGCCGGGCGGCCGGAGATCCGTCACTCTGCCCGGCATCCCCCGATGGGGTTTCGTCCGAATCCTCCTCCGGAGATGGCAGGAACGACCGCACCACTTCCATCATCTCGCTGCCGCCCGCGAGCGGCTCGAACGCGGCCAGGACGTCACGCGAGACCTGGCGTTGCGCCTTTCCGAACGCGTCCATGATCGACGCCGTCAGGCGGGCTCCGGTGGAGTGGCGCAGGGCGCGGTCGTCGATCTGCAGGTCTTTGAGTGCCCCGTTCGGCGTAACCGCGACCGTGACGAGGCCGTCCCTCGAGCGGGCCCTGCCTTCCGCCTCGTTCAGTTTCTCTTGCAGGGCAACACTTTTCGCCTGCATGTCGTCCACTCGCCGCTGGAAGTCGTCCAGCCACCCTTGATCGTCCACCGGCGAACGGTATCCATCCGGCCGGTCCCTCCCGGTGAACCGCGGATGGCCGCCGGGCGACGAAACGGTCGACATCCGCGGCGGGCCGGAGCCCCGGGCGGGCGCCGGGGGTAGTAGAACTGAGCGGGTGTCCGGAGAGGTCCAGGCCGGCGGTCGCACCCGCAACCGCTGGGGCGAGGGCGAGCGGCTGCGCGGGGAGATCCTCGCCGCGGCCAGCAGGTTGCTGTCGGAGCTCGACGGCGAGGACGCGCTCACCATCCGCGGCGTCGCGCGGGCCGTCGGCATTGCCCCGGCCAGCATTTACCAGCACTTCAGCGACCGGGCGGCGCTCGTCGCGGGGCTCACCGAGTACGAGTTCGCCCGGCTGCGCACCGCGATGGAGACCGCCGAAGCACGCATCCCGGCGCGCGACGTCGTGGCCCGCGTGCGTGCGCTGCTGCATTCGTACTGCCGGTTCGCCATGGACAATCCCGGACATTACCGGCTGATGACCGCCAACGGCACGCGCCCGCGTGGTCCGATGATCGACGTGATCGGCCTGCTCACCAGCGGATTCACGAACTGCGCCGACGCCGGGGTCGCCCTCCGGGTCCCCGCCGAACGGGCCGGGGTGATCGCGTTCGTCGGCGTGCACGGACGGGTCGCGCTGTTCCACTCGTCCGCCCGGCACGCCAGCCCGGACGCCGTGGTGACCTTCGCCGACGAGCTCGTCTCCCTCGTTTTCGCGGCCACGACGTAGTCCTTTATGCTGTAAGGAGAAAGGGGCTGCCGGTGGTCGTGTTCGCGGGGCAGGGTGACGCCCGCCGTTCGATGGAGCTGCTGTGGCGCGCCGGAGCCGAACCGCGCACCGCGCCGGGGCCGAAACCTGCGCTGAGTGTGGACCTGATCGTCCGGGCGGCAATCGAGCTCGCCGACACCGAGGGGATGTCCGCGCTGTCGATGCGCGCGGTCGGGGAGCGCCTCGGGCGCACGGCGATGGCGTTGTACACCTACGTGCCCAGCAAAACCGAGCTGATCGACCTGATGTGCGACCAGGTGTTCGGCGACCTGCGAGCCGACCACGACCTGTCCGCGGGCTGGCGACCTGCGATGCTCGAGCTGGCCGCCGACCTCTGGGACTTCCACCTGCGGCATCCGTGGCTGCTGCAGATGTCGTACGCACGCCCGGTGCTGGGTCCGGGGGAGTTCCGGATGCAGGAAACCGTGCTGCGGGTGCTGTTTGCCACCGGGTTGCCCGCCGGACAGGTGCGCCGGCTGGTCGGTGCGCTGCTGAACGTGGTGCGGGGAACGGTGCAGATCGCCGCGGAATCCCGGCAGGCGCTGAAGGAAACCGGACTGTCCGATGAGGACTGGTGGCACGCCAGAACCACGGCGCTCGGCGAACTGGCGCCGGACCTGGCCGCTCGGTACCCGCACGTCGCGCGGCTGAGCGAAAACCCCACGCCGCCTCCACCGGGGGTCTCGTACCTCGAACACGAGGCGCGACTCAGCCTGGACGCTGCGGTTGCCGTGCTCGCCGACGGCATCGAAACGGCGATCAGCCGGGCTTCCGCGCCTCGATGAGATACCGCGTGGTGGTGGCGACGAAAGGTCCGTCCTGGAGTTTCCGGTGCAGCTCACGCAATTGCGGCAGGTATCCGTCCACAGTGAACCCCGGGACCATCCAGATCACCTTGCGCAGGAAGTAAATCACCGCGCCGATGTCGTGGAACTCGGTACGCAGTTCTTCGAACCGAAGGTCGAGCACTTCGAGACCGGCCTGCGCGGCGGCGGCCCGCGCGCGGTCCGGATGCCTGCCGTTGCGCACCTCCGGCGGCTGCGGCCCGAGGAAGTACTCGACCAGCTCGAACACACTCCACGGCCCGACCTGCTGCGACAGATAACTGCCGCCCGGACGCAGCACGCGCGCAATCTCGTCCCACCACACCGTGACCGGATGACGGCTCACCACCAGGTCGAACACGTTGTCCCGGAACGGAAGCGGCGGCTCATCGGTGTCCGCGACGACCGTCGCACCGCGCGGTTCGAGCACTGCGGCGGCCTTGGCGACGTTCGGTGGCCACGATTCCGTCGCGACGGTGAGCGGCGGCAGCACCGGCACCCCGGCCAGCACCTCGCCGCCGCCGGTCTGAATGTCCACAACGGACTCGACGGACCGCAGCCGCTCGCCGAGCACCCGCTGGTACCCCCAGGAGGGCCGTTGCTCGGTGGCCCGCCCGTCGAGCCACGAGAAATCCCAGCCGGACACGGATGTGGTGGCGGCCTCGTCCACCAGGTCGTCGAAAGTGCGCATCCGGTGATCGTCACAGATCCGGCGTCGGCGGGCCACTCGTTTTCCGGCGGACGGGCGGTGGCGGCACGGGTTTCGCCGCGACCACCGCAGCCAGCGGGATGACCACCGGCCCGCGTTTCGTTTCCACCGTGCAGGTTTCGTCGTCCCGGGCAACGAGCGGGCCGAGCGCGTCGGTGAACCCGCCTTCGATCCGGTAGCGCACCACGACCCGGGTACCCAGCGGGATCACGACGCGACCTCCGATGGCACCGGAGCCACTTCCGCCGTACCGGGTTGCGGGTGGCCGAGGAACGTGAGCCAGTCACGGAACACGTGGTGGACGGCCTCCGCGCCGACGGGTTCGCCGGGCGCCGGGAATTCCCTTGGGTACAAGAGAAACCCGCGCTGCTGCGGTCCGCCTAGCCCGCCGTGCGACCCGACGTGCCGCTCGAACGGCGACGACTGGTCCGAATCCGGGTCGTGGCGGCTGTTGATCATGATGTCGGCACAGTGCGGGAAGGTGTCGACGCGCGCCACCAGGTCGGCCGCGGATGGCCCGTAACCGGCCAGCGGGTCCTCGCCGATCACCACGCCGGTGGCCAGCCGCTTGAGCCCGTCGCGGCCGAGCACCACCGGACCGAACTCCCGGCTGCGGACCAGCAGGAACCCGACGCCGTCGTGGTCGACGAGCGTCGGCAGCAGATCCGGGTACTCGCGTTCGATCGTCTCCAGCTCCACCCGGCCCTCGTGCTCGGTGAACGACACCATCGCCAGATGCCCGGACACCACCACGACCACCCCGGGCGCCACGCGCGTGACCTCCCCCGGCGACCCGCTCGTGGTACGCGGCCGGTCCTCGGCGCATTCGGCGTCCTCGACCCGGGCGCGCAGCCGTCGGGCGATCAGGCCACCAGTCGCCGTTGCCTCAGCCAGCGCCGCGTTCACCTGCCAGCTCTCCGCCTGCCGCCGTTTGCCTTGCTCCGCAACGGGTTCTCCGCCACACAGCCGTCCGACGAGCGCCTCGATCGTCTCGCCGAACCGGTCGACGAACGCCTGTCCCTGCGTTTGCCCGTGGTCCGAAAGCCCGACGAGGTGGTACCGCCGCGGGGCGAGCCGTCCGGCCCGCAGCAGCCGCGCGAACTGCTGGTCGATCGACCGCAGCACCTCCAGCGTGTCGAACCGTTCGATGCCGGAATGGTGCGCGACCTCGTCGTAGCCCAGGAAATCCGCGTACACCACCGGCCGCCCGGCGAGCATGTCGCCGATGATCGCGGACACCACGACGTCGCGCGCGATCACCGTGGTACCCGCTCGGGCGAGCGGGTAGAAACCGCCGCGCGGGATCCGCGGCACCACCCCGGCCCGACGCTGCTTCGCCGCCGCGGACAGCTCGCGGACGATGTCAGCGAGCGCGACGCCCAACGTCCGCAACACGTTCACCGGATTGGCGAAGTATTCGCGATAGCCGGCGCCGACCCCGTCCCGGCGGCGGCTGCGCAGCTTGCGTGGCACCAGCACCGGCACGGAACTCATGGTGAGGCTGACGTGCTCGGCGTCGCCGGAGAAGAGGTTGCCGTGGCTGGCGCCGTCGATCGACAGCAGGCCGCGGCCGTTGCTGTGCCGTCGCTCGATCTCGGCGGCGTCGGACGGGTGCGCGCACGCCATCACGTGGTCGCGATCCTTTTCGTACCAACGGAAACCGAGGATGTCGTGGTTCGAGCCGTGCAGGATGCCGCACACGCTCGCGCCGGTCTGTGAGCTCCAGTCGGTGTGCCAGCGGGTGAGCGAATGCGTGCCGTCGGCGAGCCACGCGGCGAACGTCGGCATGTCGCCGTCGCGGATCGCGCGGCGGACGGTGTCGTACCCGAGCCCGTCGATCTGCAGGAACACCACTCCGGGCGGCTCGTCGGCCTTACCCGGGTCAGGGCTGGCTTTCCGTCGGCGCCGGGCCGCGCGGCGGAAGAAGATCTCGTCCTCGTCGACGGCCAGCGCGCTGGAGATCACCGCACCCACCGCGGACATCGCGACGGTGACCACGATCGCGGTGGACAGGCCGTGCAGTTCCACCCCGGGTACCGCCTGCAGGATCGCCAGGGTCGCCGCGCTGAGCAGGATGTACGTGCCGACGCCGAGGGTGAAGTACGCGATCGGCCACGCCACGCGCAGCACGAGCGGCCACACCACGGCGATGAGCAACCCGAGGATGAGCGCGCACACCGTGGCCTGCCACCACGAGTGCATGGCGAAGCCGTCGAGCCATGCGTCGAGCAGTCGCAGCGCGCCCGTGACCGCGACCCAGACGAGGAGCACGCGCGCGACGACGCGTCCGCCGCGCAGCAACCGGCCCTTCGCCGGGGCGGGTGTGGTCACCGGGTTCCTCCCGTTTGGCGTGCGGCACGGCGCTTGGAAATCAACGTGGTCACGACGGTCACCACCAGCACCAGCACGGTGGCAAGCAGGGTCGCGATCAGCGGCGAGTCGAAAATACCGCCGCTGACGATGCCCAGCAGCGCATACGCGACCGCCCACAGCACGCACGCGAGCAGCCCGGCGGGCAGGAACTTGCGCCACGGATAGCCGAGCGTCCCGGCGGCGAGCAGCACGGGAATCCGTCCGGCCGGGACCAGCCTGCCGATCACCACGAGCTGCCAGCCGCGCCGGGCGAACTGCTCGCGGCCTTTCGCGAGCCGCTCGGCCTGCTGCCGCCGCTCGACGAACCGCAGCAGCACTTCACTGCCGAACCGGGGGACGGCGAAGGTGATCACGTCACCCAGGTACGCGCCAAGCACGGCCAGCACGATCACCAGCGGCAGCGACAGATGGTCGGTGGTCATCGCGACCGCGGCCGCCGCGCCCACGACCGCGCCGGTCGGCACGATCGGGATCACCGAGCCCAGCAGCACTCCGCCGAACAGCGCCGGGTACCCGATCGCCGACGGATCCGTCCAGTTCACTCGCGCTCCTCGGGCGCCGGAAGCAGGACGTCCGTGCCAGGACGGGTGTGCAGCACCTCGGTCTCGAGCCCGGCGCAGCGCACGTGATGCGCGAACGTTCGGGGCGGTTCGACGAGCAGCTGCCGCATCCGCGCGGTGCGGTGGATGCCGGGTACCGCCAGGGTCCCCCAGTGCACCGGCACCGCGGCGCGAGCTTGGACGAGCGCGGCAGCCTCGGCGGCGCGGGCGGGCGTGAGGTGCCCGGGGCCGAGGTTCGGACCCCAGCCCCACACCGGCAGCAACGCGACGTCGACCGGGCCGAGGTCGGCCATCCCGGGGAAGAGGTCGGTGTCGCCTGCGGAGTAGACCCGCTTGCCGTCGGCTTCGAGGAGGTGACCGAGCGCGGGACTCTGCGGTCCGTGGGTGAGCCGGGGACCCCAGCGGTGGCCGGAATGGTCGGCCTCGGTGGCGGTGACGCGGAGGTCGCCGTCGGTGATCGTCTGGCCGGGGGAGATCTCCTCGACGCCGGTGAAGCCGTGCCGGGCCACCCAGCTGCCGGCGCCCCTCGGGACGACGATGCGGGTGTTGCGGCCGAGGAGTTTGAGCGAGGGGAGGTGCAGGTGGTCGCTGTGGAGATGCGAGACGAGGACGATGTCCACGCCGGACCAGGCGGCGACGTCCGGGCGCGGGGCTACCCGGGTGAGGGGCCCGATCCAGCGGGTGAGCACGGGGTCGGTGAGCGCCACCCGGCCGCCGAGTTCCACGCGGGTGGTGGCGTGGCCCAGGAAGTGGAGGTTCAAGGTGCGCACGTGTCGAGTATTGCGGGGTGGTGCGGGGAATGCTCGGCGGAGTGGTGGGTTGCACCCGCTGGGTCACCTGTGGAGTATTCCGTGAAGGCCACCTTCACGGAATCTAGGTCCGTGAAGGGAACCATGAGGGAATCTGCTTCCGTGAAGGTTCCCTTCACGGAAGTGGGTCGGCGGTTCCGCGTAGCGCTGGCAGTTGCGGTGCCAGTGAAGGATCCCGGACATCCAGTGCTGCAGGCTCTCCGCGTACTCGGCGAGTGCGGCGTCAGCTTGCAGGGAAGGAAGCCCGACGTCCACCGCATGCTGGAATTCCGCCATTCGCGCGGCGATCAGGTCGCCCACGATGGTGAAGGCGCGGTCCTGCCCGACGTCCAGGAAGGAGCGCACCACCAGCACCGCGTTGTGCAGTTCGCCCTCGTACTCGATCTCCTTGCGGTACGAGAATACGTCGTTCACCAGGCAGGCGTAGTCGGTCGCGGAGTGTTTCATGGCCTGCAGTACCCGGGTGCGGTGGAGTTCCGGCGGGATTACGACGTGGTCGGACAGGCTCATGGTCAGGTCGGCACCGAAGGTCCGGCGGCGCATCTCGACGTAGTCGATCGGGTCCGGGATGCGGTTCTGCGCCTGGTTCACCAGCTCCCACAACCAGCTCTCGGTCATGTCCTCGATCGAGGCGCGGAACGTCCGTCGCGCGGCCGGGGTCATCGGGCCTGCGGTGCGTTGCCACAGGTCGGCGAGGCCTGCTTCCAGTGGGTTGAGCGGCGGCGGTACGGGCTCGCAGTCGGTGGGAGTGAAGAGTTTCAACCGCGAGGTCATCAGCTTGGCGCCGGGCAGGTCGCGCCGGGCGCCGAAGACGGCCGGGTAATAGTCGTCGCCGTAGGTGCCCCAGGTCAGCCATGCGCTGGTGAGGTCCAGTTGCTCCGGTGACGCGTCCGGGTGGATGCCTGCGCCGCACAACGGCAGGTCGATTGCGCGCAGCCGGCGTTCGTCCCACAGCGACTCCGACAGGAAACCCATCCGCCGCGCCCAGCCGACGACGTTCTCCCGCGCTCCGGCCAGATGCGGGCTCAGTCGCAGCGGGTACGGCATCGGGATTTCCGGCAGCGTCACCGGTCCTACCCGCTCGAACGGCCGGTGCGTGAACGCCCGCGCCCGTTGCGGGGCCGTCGACGCGATCGAGCTGAACATCCGGATGGCGGACATCCCGAGCCCGCCCCGCGGGGACAGCGCGCCCTCGTTCATGTACCGGCTCGACCGCAGATGCCATTCGTGTCCGCCGGATTGCCAGTCCTGCAAACCCTTGACGTACGCGAACGTCTCGGCCCGTCCGGAGAGCCGTACGCCATGCTCGTCGAACAGCGCGGGTACCTCGGTGAGCGCGGTGTGCTCGAACTGGTGCAGCCGCGACGTGAGCAGGTCGTTCACCGCGTCCGCGGCCTCCTGCGTGCGGCAGCCGAGGAACTTCTCGAACACCAGCACGCCGTTGGACAGCTCGCCTTCGTCCTCGACCTCGCGCTGGTAGGAGAACAGGTCGTTGCGGAGGTGGACAGCGTCGGCGAAACAGTCGCGCAGTACCTGCATCGGGCGCTTCGCCGCGATTTCGTCCGGTACCTCGGCGTGTACCGAATGCTCGATCAGGTTCGCCGACCACGGCGCGCCGCCGACCTTGCGCCGCATCTCGATGTACTCGATCGGATTCGCAACGCGGCCCTCGTTGATATTGGCCAGCTCCCACAGCGATTCGTCGAGCAGGTTGCGCGTGCTCTCCCGGAACCGCCGCCGCCAGCCCGCCGACCGCTGCGGCACGGTGCGGTTCCACAGGTCGGTCAGCCCGCGTTCCACCGGATTCTGCGGCGTTTCGGTGATTGCCCCCGCGGCAGGCATGAAGTGCCCGAGCCGGTCGAGGTACCCGCGGGCGTGCTCGATGTCGCCAGTGCGCTTGAAGAGCTCGAGGAAGTGGTCGTCGAAGTAGAAGACCCAGACGTACCAGTCGGTGACGAGGTCGAGTTCCGCCGCCCCGGCGTCCGGATGGGTGTACGCGCAGAGCAGTGCGTAGTCGTGGGAATCGAAGTCGCGTTCGTCCCAGATCACCGTGCCGTGCTGGGGCACGTCGATCATGTCCATCGTGTACGCCCACGCCTTGCTGTGCGCCCGCGCGCCCGCCAGGTGCGGGCTCAGCCGGGCGGGATGGGGCAGGTAGAACTCGGGCAGGACGAACGGCTGCATCCCTTGCCTTCCGTTGGCGACCCCCCGAGGCAAACAGACCCGACCGGCGTGGCGGAACCCCTGCCACCCGGGCGATTCCGCCCCATCGCCCGTGCAGCCGAGGGGGCCGCCTGTTTTGATGGGCGCTGAGTACCGCCGCGTCGCTCGATGGTGAAGCGCGAGCCGACATCCGGGCGGTCGGGAACGAGGAGTGTGGAATGAGCGACGAAACCCGCGTGGTCCGCAACGACGGCGAGAACCGCTACGAGGTGTACGCCGACGGCAAGCTCGCCGGGTTCGCCGAGTTCACCCCGAAAGACTCCGAGACCGTCTTCACCCACACCGAGATCGGGGACGAGTTCGGCGGCCGCGGCCTCGGCAAGGTGCTCGCGAAGGCCGCGCTCGACGACGTCGTGGCGCGCGGCGGCGTGATCGTTCCGGTGTGCCCGTTCATCGCCGGGTACCTGCGCAAGACCGATGAGTACGCCGAGCATGTCCGGTGGCCGGGCGAGCACTGACCCTGTTCGGGCATCCGCGCTGGTCCGAACGGTCCAACGGGTCCGATTTGTCCTCATCGCTTGGTGATTAACCAACCTTCGTCGGTTCCGCGTTGGTTGCCGGGCAACAACAGTGTGGGGCGTCCCCCCGTGGTGCGCGGCCCGGCCGCGCACGGTCGGTCCAGCTCACCTGGAGGAAGAATGGCTTCCCGGAAGACGCTCGTTACGGGTCTCACCGCGTTGTCGGCCGCGGCGCTGACCGCGGGCATGTGCGTGAACGCCGCGTCGGCCAGCCCGCTCGCCTTCGCCAAGATGCAGGCGGAGTCCATCACCCAGGCCACCCAGGTCGCCGACACCCTCGGTGCCGGCAACGGCGGCATCCACCTCGAACGCGGCAAGGCGGTGCTGAACGTCACCGACGCCGCGGCGCAGGAGAAGGCCAAGGCCGCCGGCTTCACGACCAAGCTGGTGAAGCACAGTTTCACCGCGCTCACCGGCGCGAAGAACAGCATGGACGCGGTCAAGAACGTGCCGCAGACGGCGTGGGGGATCGACACCAAGACCAACCAGGTCGTGGTGAAGATCTACGACGCCGCTTCGCCGGCCACCGCGGCGAAGGTCACGGCGGCCGCGGCCAAGCTGGGTGATGCGGCGCGGGTCGAGCACCGCGCGGGCAAGCTGTCCACCTTCATCTCCGACGGCGATTCGATCAACAACGGCCAGTACACCTGCTCGCTCGGCTTCAACGTGACCCGCGGCGGACAGCCGTTCATGCTGACCGCGGGCCACTGCACCAACACCGGCGGTACCTGGTCCGGCGGCGACGTGTCCGGCGCGCAGATCGTGGAGAGCGACTGCCCCGGCGCCGACTCCGGCCTGCTGACCCGCCCGAACGGCACCGGTCCCGGCGCGATCAACACCGGCCAGCAGATCACCAGTGCCGGCACGCCGACGGTCGGCGAGCAGATCCAGAAGATGGGCCAGACCACCGGCGGTGGCAGTGGCGAGGTCACGTCGGTCGACGAATCGGTGAACTTCGACGTCGGCGTGCTGAACCACGAGTTCGGCACCACCGCGCACACTGACCACGGCGACTCCGGCGGCCCGGCCTACGACGGGTCGAAGGGCCTCGGCACGCTGTCCGGCGGCGACACCCAGACCAGCTACTTCTACCCGCTGACGCTGGAACTGCAGTCCTACAACCTCGAGCTCGCCTGAGTTTTTTCTTCAGCGGCCCGCCGTCCCGGTTTCCCGGGGCGGCGGGCCGTTTTCTGGCCTAGGGTCACCGGAATGGAGCCGAATCCGGCGCGGCGTCTGTGGGCGGCGCTCGAACCCGTGCACGCGGTGGTGTACTTCGCCCCCGAACCGGCGGCCGCTGCGAAGGCGGTGGGCCTGCGCGGCTGGTGGATGGGCTATTTCGCGGGCCGTGCGGCGCCACTGGGTCCGATCGGGCCGGAACCCGTCACCTCGATGTTCTACGGTTTCGCCCCGCGGATGGTCGCGCGGGCGCTGCCGGACGCCTGGACGTTCGCCGCGCCCGGCGACGTATTGCGGACCCGGATCGAGGCCGTCGAGGAGGCCTTGACCCGGCTGCTGGGTCCGGTCGAGCTGGACGAGCTCGTGTCGCTGCTGGAGCAAGCCGTCGCCGGGTGCCGTTTCGACGGACGTCCGCTTGCGGCGGCCTGGGCGGCTGCAGCTCGCCCGGACCGTCCGCTGGCGCGGTTGTGGCTCGCGACCGCGGCCTTGCGCGAGCACCGCGGCGACGGTCACGTGCTGGCCGCGGTGGCGTCCGGGTTGAGCGGTCTCGAAGCGTCGCTCACGCACATCGCGACCGGAGCGACCACCCGCGAGCTGGTGCAACCGGCCCGTGGCTGGACCGACGACGAGTGGGAAACAGCCACGGAACGCCTGGTCGCGCGGGGCCTTCTCGACGGCGGCGCGCTGACTCCGGCGGGCGCGGACGTCCGCCGCACGATCGAGGAAATGACGGACCAGCTCGCGGCCGATCCGCTGGAGGCGCTCGGCCCGGTGGCGGTCGATCGGGTAGTGGAGCTGGTCACGCCGCTCAGCAGGCAGGTAGTCGACAGCGGCGGGCTGCCGATCCCGAATCCGATGGGGGCGACCCGGCCGTAGGTCGCTGGTCGAAATCCGGGTCCCCCGTTCGACGCACTGGTGGAAGCCCGGAACACCAGGAGGTCGGATGTTGCTCGAAGGCAAGAACGCGGTCGTGTACGGCGGTGGCGGGGGAATCGGCGGCGCGATCGCGCGTGGATTCGCCGAGGAGGGCGCGCGGGTTTTCCTTGCCGGGCGCACGCGCGAGAAGCTGGAGCGGGTGGCGGCGGACATCCGGGCGGCAGGCGGAACCGCGGACGTCGCGGTGGTCGACGCGCTCGACGAGCAGGCCGTGGACGCCCACGCGGACGCGGTGGTCGAAGCGGGCGGCAGCCTGGACATTTCGGTGAACGTGATCACCCACGGCGACGTCCAGGGTACGCCGATGATCGAGATGTCCATGGCGGATTACGAACAACCCGTGGTCACCGGTGTGCGGACGACGTTCCTCACGATGCGCGCGGCCGGACGGCACATGAAGCGGCAGGGGTCCGGGGTCGTGCTGCTTTTCGGCGGCGACGGAGAACCCGTGCGCAACCACGCGGTCGGCGGCCTGCAGGTCGGTTTTGCTGCGCTGGAAGCAATGCGCCGGCAGCTCGCCGCGGAGCTCGGCCCGCACGGCGTGCGTACGGTGACCCTGCGCACCGGCGGCGTACCCGAGACGATCCCGGCCGATTTCGCCGGTGCGGAAGCTCTTGGCGCGGAGCTCGCGAAGATGACCATGCTCGGGCGTACCGCCACCCTGTCCGACGTCGGCGCCGTCGCTGCATTCGCCGCGTCGGACAAGGCCCGCACGATGACCGCCGCCACAGTGAACGTCAGCTGCGGTGCGCTGGTGGATTGAAGTCCGTGAAGGGAACCATCACGGAATCAGATTCCGTGATGGTTCCCTTCACGGACCTTCACGGCTTGGCACGGGCGGAAATCTGCTGTACCGCCCATGCATTGCCGTCCGGGTCGCTGAAGTGGACGAACCCGATGTTGTCGAGGTCGCTCAACGCTCCGGTGCCGGGATCCGGGCCGTACAGCTGGACTTCGCCGACGTCGACCCCGCGGGCGACGAGCTCCTCCCGCGCCTTCCGCACGTCGGCGACGACGAGCTGCAGGCCCTTCAGCGACCCCGGCGGCATGTCCGGCACCACGCCCTTGCCGAGCACGATCGAGCAGCCCGACCCGGGCGGCGTCAGCTGCACGAGACGCAACCCCGGGCCGGGCGTGACGTCGTGGTCGAGGTGGAAGCCGACCTGGTCGGTGTAGAACGCTTTCGCCCGGTCCACATCGGACACCGGAACGACGACGACCTCGAGAGTCCAGTCCATCCCCGAGTTCTAGCGGGACCCGCGCGGCCGGTCAAGTTCCGCCGAGCAGCCGCGAGAGTGCTTGCCGCGCTTGGGCGTCGCGCCGGGCGAGGGCTTGCAGCTCGTGCACGAGGGTGGTGAGCCATTCGTCCACGTCGGTCTCCCGGCGGCTGATCACCACGCCGCGCACGACCATCCGCACCTCGCCGCGGACGGTGCCGTCCGCTGCCGCGCTGAGCACGAGGTGCCGGTCGGGCGTCAGCACGCGCACCTCGATGGGCTGGCCCGCGCGACCCGCGACGCGGTCGGCAAAACTGCGCCGCCGCTCGATTTCCACCATGCCCGGTGGCAGCGCGTCGCCGAGGGTTTCGGACAGTACGCGGCTGTACGACGCGACGTCGGCGCGGTCGGTGCGAAGCGCGGCGAGCAGGAGGTGGAACTCGCCGGACGGGCCGCTCAACCCGGAGCCGGACATCAGTCCGTGAGCGGCAGCACGAGCTGCGGCTTGGTGATGTGATGGTCCGCGCGCAACGGCTTGACCGCGGTGCCGATCGCGAAGAATTCCGTGGTGTGGCCGCCCCAGCGATGCGGAAGCGACAGCAGCTGTACCCCGACAATGCCTTCTGCGTGCAGCTGCTCGGCCTCCGCCTGCATCCGCGCCATCGCCAGCTCACGCGCGTCGTACAGCGCCTCGGTGTACTGCGGGATTTCCACGTTCTGCCCGATGTTCCCGACCGCTTGGCGGAATCGCTGGTGCGCGATGTGGTAGACGCACGAGCCCATCACCATGCCCAGCGGCGCGTACCCGGCCTGCACGAGGGTCCAGAAATCCTGGCCGGACAGGTCGCTGGTGAACGGTTTTCCCTTGCCGGTCCGCCATTCCCCGGGTTCGTCGGCCTTCACCGCGGTACCGACGGCGATGAACTCCGCGAGGTCGTTGCCGAACTCCTTGAACTCGATTTCCAGCCGCACCGCGACGATCCCGTCCGCGCCGAGCAGGTCCGCCTCGGCCTCCATCCGGGTCATCGCGAGCTCGCGCGCGTGGTACATCGCCGCGGACAGCCGGTCCAGCTCCTGGTTGCGGCTCCACCGCCCCATCTGGAAGCCGACGTGGTAGATGCTCGACCCGAGCACGAGCCCCAGCGGGCGGAACCCGGCCTCCCGCACGAGCAGGAACTCGTTCACGCTCAGGTCGGAGGTAAAGAGACTGGTCGCCTGCCCCGGCCGCATTTCGGCGAGCCGGCGCATCGCATCGTCGGGGATCTGCGGCGCGGTGGTCACGGCTTCTCCTTCGACTGCAACGGGAGGACGGTGAGCGCGGACGTCGGTACGGCGGCCTCGGCGTGGAAACGCGCGACGGCGGTGCCGAACACGCTCGCCAGCCCGGCCACGCCCACCTCGCCGAGTGGCCAGCTGTCGAGCGTCATCCGGGACACGATCGCGCCGTCGGCACCGCTGGCGCGGACGGCTTCGCGGAACTCGGCGCGAGCCCTCGCACGGATGTCGGTGACGAGCTTCGTGTGCGCGTCGACCTCGGTGTTTCCGGCCCACACCGTGGTTTGGTACTGGAGGTTGTAGTCGTACGTGGTGTGCGCGCCGACGCCGATCACCACCGTCGCGGGCACCCATCCGGCCTGGACGAGCTTGCCGGCGTCCGGCCCGGACAGCTCGGTGGTGAACACGAAACCGGGCCGCTGCGCGGAAAGCGCCCGCACCGCCGTGCCGAGCGCGACGAACTCGCGCAGGGTCTCGTCGAGGTGGGTCACCGAGAGCTGGATGCCGAGGACGCCGTCGGCGTTGATGGCCCTTGCCTCGGCGCGCAGCCGTTCGAGCGCGACGCGGTAGCCGGTGCGCATGACGTCGCCGTACATCGAGAGCTGCTGTGTCGGCGTGATCCCGATCCCGGAGCCCCAGCCGAGCCGCTGGACCACGCAGCCCATCACCTCACCGGTGGCGACGAACCCGGCGGCCTCGGCGCCGACCGCCCCGGGCACGCTCAGCAGTGACGTGGACAGCCCGGAGGACGCGGCCCGGTCGACCCGGGCCTGCGCGACCGGCAGCTCCCATTCGGGCACCCGGACCTCCTCGTCCCCGCTGCCCTCCATCGTGGCACGCGGAACCGGCGGTCAGCAGCTGGCGAGTTCGACCCGGTTGCGGCCGGCCTGCTTCGCCCGGTACAGCGCGGCGTCGGCGGCGACCAGCACGTCGTCGACGCCGGCGAGGTGGGAGGCCGGGTAGAGCACACAGCCGATGGAGATGGTGAGGTCGCTGATCACCGTGTCGCGATCCGGCAGCGGAACGGCCACCTGCGGGATCCGGCGGCGGATGCGGTCAGCGATGTGGCCGAGGTGGTCCGCGCTAGGGATGTCCGGCAGCACGATCGCGAACTCCTCGCCTCCCCAGCGGCCGCACACGTCCTGGTCCCGCACCTCGGCCCGCAGCGACATCGCGATCTCGCGCAGCACCAGGTCGCCGGTGGGGTGGCCGTAGGTGTCGTTGATGGACTTGAAGTGGTCGAGGTCGAGCAGCAGGACGCCGACCGTGCCCTGGGTGACGCGGGCGCGTTCGAGGTACCGCTCGGTGACCGTGCGCCACCAGCGTTTGGTGGCGAGGCCGGTGGTGACGTCGGTGCGGGCGTCGTGCTGGAACTGGGTGAGCAGCAGTCCGCGGTGCAGGGCCACCAGCGCGATCACGACCCCGGCGAGGATCAGCGGGTTGGCCAGCAGCAGCAAGGCCGCGGTGACCAGGCCGAGCCCGATTGCGCCCGCTTCGAGCAGCTGGTCGCCGAAGCCGGAGAACAGGTCGGAGAACGACCGCGGCGGGCTCGACAGCGCGATCGCCACCATCACGAGCGCGGTGTTGATCGCCCAGCGCAGCCCGGCGGCGAGGATGAAGACCGCGAGGTCGAGCAGCCCTGGCGCGAAGCCGTGCGCGAGCACGCCGGGGTACTCGTGCATGCCGAGCGCGAGCACAGCGACGGCGGCTTGGGTGCCGCACAGGACGGTCGCGGCGGAGAAGATCCAGCGGTGCGGCAGGACCGGGCGTTCCCGCGGCCAGATCCGCCACCACGCGATGGCGTAGGTGAACACGACCATCGCCGACGCGAGGACGGCAGGTAGCGCGACGACGGCGGCGATGCTCCACACGGCCTTGGTGTCGACGTACGCCACGGTGGGTGCCCGGTTGTATTCGCGCTGTCGCTCGATGTGCCGGGTCGCCTCGATCGCGAGCGCCGCGCACACGGCGAGGACGCCGAAGCGGATCAGGTCCATCCGGTGCACGGGCGCAAGCCAGGCGGTAGCCAGTGTCGCGCCGACCGCGACGGCGTTCACGAGGAGCACGTAGGTGCGGACGTGGGAAGGCAACCGCCAAAGGCGCCAGCCCGTGAACCACCCGGCAACTCGTCCGCGCACTCTTCACCTCACCCGGTTGGCTTCTACCGTAAACGACGAGGCGCGTCGTGTGCTGGCCGTTGTCCGGACTCTGGGAGTGGCCAAGGCAATTTCGCCCGGACAGCCCAGCGCCCGCTCGTCGGCGAGGGGAGGTGACCACTGTGGGTAGTGGCGGGCCGCCACGAATTCGTGACGGACCAGGGGATGGGCCCACCCGTCCGGCCGCAGATCCCGGGCACATTCGGTGACCGTTGGACCCCCGATGACGTGCAAAAACCCCCGGAAGAGCGACCCTGAAACGGAGGCGACCACCGTGCGCGACAACAACTGGGCTGCTTCTTTCCCGCGTTGAGTCTCGACTGGAGGTCGAGACTTCGCTCTTTCTTCGTGAGAGGAGGTGTCCACGGTGCGAGACAACAACTGGACGCGCTGAGACGTGTCAACGGGTGGTGACAGTGACTGGGGTTGAGGCCCAGGTGAGCGGAGGGAGACGCGGCATGCGTGACAACAACTGGTGACAGGAGAGGCGTGATCGGGAGCCCGGGGGATCCGGGGATTTCGGGGATTTCGGAAGGGGGTGTCGAGATGCGGGACAACAACTGGACTCGGTGACCTGGGGAAATGCGGCTTGTGGAGGAGGTGGACGGGTTATGCGTGACAACAACTGGACCCGCTGATCAGCCCGGAATCCGCGTCTGCAGGAGAGGAGGTGTGGCCCGTGCGTGACAACAACTGGACCCGCTGATCCGACCCGTACCCACGTCGACCGGGGAGGAGGTGCCCCACATGCGCGACAACAACTGGACCCGTTGACCAAGGCCCCGCGATTGAGCCCTGCCCGAGAGGAGGTGCCCGCAGTTATGCGTGACAACAACTGGATCCGTTGACCCGACCCGAACCCGCGTCGTCCGGGGAGGAGGTGCCGCAAGTGCGTGACAACAACTGGACTCGTTGACCTGACCCGAACCCATGCCAACCGAAGGGGAGGTGCCGCAAGTGCGTGACAACAACTGGATCCGTTGACCCGACCCGAACCCATGCCAACCGAAGGGGAGGTGCCGCAAGTGCGTGACAACAACTGGACTCGTTGACCCGACCCGAACCCATGCCAACCGGGAGGAGGTGCCGCAAATGCGTGACAACAACTGGACTCGCTGACCCGACCCGAACCCACGCCAACCGAGAAGGAGGTGCCCGAAGCGATGCGCGACAACAACTGGACCCGCTGACCACACCCCCGAACGCCACGTCACCGAGAGGAAGTGACCACCCGCGATGCGTGACAACAACTGGATTCACTGACCCGACGCCCCCAGGTCCGTCCCCGAGGAGGTGAGAGGGCGTGCGTGACAACAACTGGACCTGAGCCGAGCCCGCGGATCACCGGGCGGGAGGTGGGGTGGCCCCGTCGAGGGGAGTTCGGCGGGGCCGCACCGCGCGGGTCCATGCGGTTGCGGCGGCGAAAGCGCATCCGGCGCCGACGACCGCCGCGATGGCGACCACCGTCGTCGGCGCGAATGCCAGTGCCAATGCGCCCGCGCCCGCGATCGTCAGGCCCTGTGCCGCGCGCAATGCCGCGATCGCGACCCCGATCACCTGGCCGCGCTGCTCCGGCGGCGCGGCGAGGCTGTACTGCACCTGCGTGATCAAATCGTGCGCGGAGAACATCCCGGACACCGTCCACAGCGCGACGATCACCGGCAACGCGGGCGTCCAGCCCGTCGGCAGCAGCACCAGGCTGCTCGCCACCGCAAGCGGACCCAGCCACCGCATCTGCCGGGCGCGCGGCAACCGGCTGATCAGCAACGCCCCGAGCAGCGTCCCGACCGGGTTCGCCACCAGCAGCCAGGCCAGCACCCCGGTACCGCCGAGCTGCGCGGCCACCGGTACCGCGAGCCCTTCCGGCACCACGTAAAACCCGCAGCAGCACGCGATTGCCAGCAACGACCGCAGTTTCCGGTCCCGTACCACCAGCCGGCACCCGGCCACCAGCGACGCCCACTGCGGCGTGCGTTCCGCCACCGTCGACACCGGGTACGGCCGCAGACCCCAGCGCAGCGCCGCGGCCGACACCGCGAACGTCACCGCGTCCGCCCACAACGCGCCCGAAACTCCCAGCCACGCAACCACCGCGGCGCCCGCGCCGAACCCGATCACGAGAGCTGCCTGGTACGTCGAGGACAGGATCGCCTGCCCGGTCGCCAGCCGTTCCGCGCCGAGCAGATCCGGCAGCACGGCCTGTCGCGCGGCCTGGAACGGTCCGGCCGCCAGCTGGACCACCACCAGCAATCCGGCGGCGACCGGCCACGGCACCCCGGGAATCGCCATCAACGCGACGAGCAACGCGCGTACGACATCCGCAACCACGAGCACCGTACGCCGCGGAAATCGGTCGGCGAGGCCGCCGAGTGCGCCGCCGAGGAGGTCGGGCAAGTAGGTGAGCGCGTACGTCCCGGCGGCCCATCCCGCGGACGCCGTACGGTCGAACACCAGTACCGTCAACGCGACGCGCGCCAGCTGATCTCCCGCGACCGACAGTACGTGCGCAAGCCACAGCGCCCGGAATTCGGCCACGCCGAAGACCTTCCGGAAGGACGGCGCCGTCGTGGTCATGTGCTCAGCCTGTCGTGATCCGGCCACCCGGAGCAACCCCGGCGGGCCAGGGTGGGGCGTCGACCCGGCCCGGGTGGTTCCGTGGAAAACTGGGTGATCGCCGTCCGTGGATGATGTCGCACCGAGGGGTTTTTCCGTTGACCGAGGAGAGCCGGCAGGTCGCCGGACGCTACAAGCTCGTCGAACTGGTCGGCAGCGGCGCGATGGGCATGGTGTGGCGCGGGGAGGATCGGATTCTCGGCCGTGTCGTCGCGGTCAAGGAACTTCTCATGCCGCTGAACCAGGGTCCGGAGAAGGTCGACGAAGCCCGGCACCGCGCCATGCGCGAGGCCCGCATCGCCGCCCGGCTGCAGCATCCGAACGCGATTTCGGTGTTCAACGTGGTCGAGTACGAGGACCGGCCGTGGCTGATCATGGAGTACCTGCCTTCGCGCAGCCTGTCGGCGAAACTGCACGACGACGGCCCGCTGACGGTCGACGAGGTGATCCCGATCGCAGTCCAGCTCGCCGGTGTGCTCACCGCGGCGCACCGGGCCGGGATCGTGCACCGGGACGTCAAGCCGGGCAACATCCTCCTCGGCGAGGACGGCACCGTGAAGGTCACGGATTTCGGCATTTCCCGCGCGGTCGGTGACGTCACCCTCACCGCCACCGGAGAAATTTCCGGCACCCCGGCGTTCCTGGCCCCGGAGGTCGCCCGCGGCGAGGACGCAACCTTCGCCTCGGACGTTTTCGCTCTGGGCGCCACGCTGTACATGGCGGTGGAAGGCGTGCCACCGTTCGGTACCGCGGACAACGCAATTGCCTTGCTGTACCGGGTATCCAGCGGTTCGATCACGCCGCCGAAGCAGGCCGGGAAGCTGGAACCGCTGCTGCAGAAACTGCTGGAACTCAACCCGGCGGACCGCCCGTCGATGGCCGAGGTGGCCGCCGAGCTGAGCAAACTGGACGGAGGCGTCACCCCGGTCGCGACGGTCCCCGAACCGCCGACCCTGCCGGAAACGAAACCACCCGTGGTACCGACGAGCGTGCTCGTACCCGGCACGCCTGGTGCGGGATTCGGTGCGAGTGTCTTGTCTGGCGACGGTTCCGTTGCCGATTCTGGTGCTTCCGGTGAGGATTCCGCTGTTACTGGGTCCGGCGCTGGTTCTGGCTCTGGTTCTGGCTCTGGTGGCACGGCTGCCGGCTCGGCCGGAGCGGCTGGTGGCGGTCCCGGGGCCGGCGGTGGTTACGGCGCTGCCGGTTACGGTGCCGGTGCGGCCGGTGGTCTTGGTGCCGGCGGTCTTGGTGCTGCCAGTGGTTCCCGTGCGGCCGGTTTCGGTGCCGCTGGCGATTCTGGTGCCGCTGGTCACAGCGCTGCCGGTGGTTCCGGCGCTGGTGGTTTGGGTACTGCTGGTTCCGGTGCTGGCGGTCCGGGTACTACGGATTCCGCCGCCGCTGGTCCGGGCGCCGCTGGATTCGCCACCGGTGCGGCTGGCAGTTCCGGTGCCGCCGGTTCTGGCATCTCCGCCGGTACACCGGGTCCCGGAACGGCTGATGGAACCTCCGCCGCAACAACTCCGGCCGCTTCCACCGCCCCTGCCTCGCCAGTAGACCGAAGACGTCGCGGAATGATCTTCTCCGGAGTAGGCGCACTGATCGTCGTGCTGGCCGTGATCCTCACCGTCGTCCTCACCCGCAACCAGGGCCAGCCGACTCCGGCCGCGGAAATCCCCGCATCCGCCGGCAGCCCTGCCCCCAGCAGCCCACCGCCGTCCCCACCCCCGACCTCCCCTCCAAGCAGCGCCCCGTCCACCCCCGCCACCCCCGAAGCGATGGTCGCCGCCCTGCGCGACTACTTCTCCTACCTCCCCGGCAACCTGGACCGCGGCTGGGCCATGCTCAGCGACGGTTTCCGCGCCCGGCACAACCAGACATTCAACCGGTACCAATCATGGTGGACCAGGTTCAAATCAGTGACCGCGAACGACATCAAGGTCACTGGCGACAACACCCTCAGCGCCCAAATCACCTACCAGCGCACCGACGGCCACTCGACCACCGAGCGCCACAACTACACCATGCTGCAGCGCAACGGAACGTGGCAAATAGACGTCGAGAACTGACCGCTCATCCGAGCACGCAACGTCCGCAGTCACCCCAGCAACAAGCCAATCGCCGCAGCGGTGTCCGGCACGGCCCGATCCACGACCTCCTCCGTGCGCGGCCCCACCCAGACGGTGTGCAGGCCAGCAGCCCGCCCCGCGCTGAGGCAGTCGCTGCTCACCCAACCGCTGGTCCTTTCCGCGCTGGGGCGGTCGCTGCTCACCTCGCCGTGAACGGCCCTCCCGGTGCTGGGGCCGTCGCTGCTCACTCCGCCGTCACTGGCCTTCCCCGCGCTGGGGTCGTCGCTGCTCACTCCGCCGCCACTCGCCTTCCCCGCGCTGGGGCTGTCGCTGCTCACCCCGCCGCCACTGGTCCGGCTCGCACTGGGGTCGGCGCCCGGACCAGCGCTTGCGCCCCCGCCGAAATCAGCGCTCCGTCCCGCGCCAGCGACCAGCCACCCGCCCTCCATCGGCGCCTCGCATCGTCCAGCCGCAATCCCCAGCAGCCGAGTGTCCGATGTAGACACTCCCTCCGTCCCGGCCAGCGCCCATCCGTCCACCAGCCCGGCGATTCCGGTGCACAGCAACGTCGACAGGTGGTAGTCACTCTCCCCGAGGACGCCGATCCGCCAGCCCGCCGCGCGCAGCCGGGGCAGGCCGGTGAGCACCCCGGGAGCGGCCGGGATCAGTGCCGGATGGCGTTCGCGGTACGCCTCCAGTAGCTCGGTTTCGTTGTGGCGCAACCCGAAACGGTCGTGGACCTCCTTGAAGAACACCGCGCGATTCGCGCGCCCGTGGTCGTCGGCGGTGCTGAGCCAGTCGGCGTCTTCCCTGGTCAGACGGTGTTCTGCGCAGAACTCCCACGCCCATCGCCGGAACCCCTCGGCTCGGTCGACGAGCGTGGTCTCGAGGTGGAACAACACCAGCCGCACCGGGCCAGACTAGCGCCGCGGCCACCGCCTCCGGGAGACGTTTTTACTCCGTTCGAGTGAAGGAACCCCGGTTTTTGTCGGTGGTTGATGCGAACATATGTTCGTGACGAACGAAGGACCGATCCTGCACGCCGACCTCGACGCGTTCTACGCGTCGGTCGAGCAGCGAGACGATCCCCGGCTCCGCGGCAGGCCGGTGATCGTCGGTGGTGGCGTGGTGCTGGCGGCGAGTTATGAGGCCAAGGCGCTTGGCGTGCGCACTGCGATGGGCGGTGTGCAGGCAAGGCGGCTGTGCCCGCATGCCGTGGTGGTGCCGCCGCGGATGTCGGTCTACAGCGCGGCGAGCAAGGCGGTGTTCGAGGTCTTCCGGCAGACGACGCCGGTAGTGGAGGGAGTGTCCATCGACGAAGCGTTCCTCGATGTAGGCGGTCTGCGCCGGATCGCAGGCCGGCCGTCGGAGATTGCGGTACGGCTGCGCGCGGAGGTGCTGGCGCAGGTCGGGCTGCCGATCACGGTCGGAGTGGCGCGCACGAAGTTCCTCGCGAAGGTCGCCAGCGGTGTCGCGAAACCGGACGGGCTCCTGGTGGTGCCGCCCGACCGGGAGCTGGAGTTCCTGCACCCGTTGCCGGTGGAGCGGCTGTGGGGAGTGGGAAAGGTGACGTCGGCGAAGTTGCGCGAGCGCGGAATCCGCACCGTGCGGCAGGTCGCGCAACTGCCGGAAGCCGATCTGGTCTCCCTGCTCGGCCCTGGCGCCGGTCGGCATCTGCACGCCCTTGCCCTCGGTCGCGACCCGCGTCCGGTCCAGCCCGGCAGACGCAGACGTTCCGTCGGTTCCCAACGCGCCCTCGGCCGCCGTCGCCGCACGATGTCCGAGCTGGACGAGATCCTGGTGTCCATTGTGGACCGTTTGGCGAGACGGCTGCGCGGCGCGTCACGCGTGTGCCGCACGGTGGTGCTGCGGATGAGGTTCGCAGACTTCACCCGTGCGACAAGGTCCCGCACCCTCCCGGAAAGTACCGACCACACGGAAACCCTGCTGTCGGCAGCGCGCAGTTTGCTGGAGGTAGCGCAGTCCCTGATATACGACTGTGGACTGACCTTGCTGGGCCTGTCCTTCGCCAACCTCGACGACCGGGGCGCGGTGCAGCTCGCATTACCGCTGGCCTTGGACGATCTCCCGGACCTGGCATCGAGAGCAGCAGCGCACGGCACCGACCGGCCGCCGATCGACCTGACGAGCAGTCGTCCACCAGGTCGATTACCAGCGCCGGAACCGAAAGCCCTGGACGCAGCAATGGACACCGTCCGAGACCGCTTCGGCTCGGCGGCTGTCACCCGCGCCGCATTGCTGCACCACGACGCAGGAATGGAGATGCCCATGCTGCCGGACTGAGTCGATTCCCGAGTAGCCGGTCAGAGCCGATGAAGTGCAGAAAGGAGGTGTTCAACCACGCGGCGACGGTCATCCGGAGAATAAACACTGATCGGGTCATGCGCGCGAAGGAGCTCCGCCCGGAGAAGCTCCGCGACAACCACGCGGACGGCATCGATCGTCAGCTGCAGCCGAGCCGCGAGCTCAGCCAGCGCGATCGTGTCGACGCATAGCTCGCAGGCACCCGCGTACGGCTCCCGCAGCAGTTCCTTCACCCGCTTTCCCAGGGAAGTGGTGGACAGGAGCCCTTCGAGAGCGATCCCTGAGACGGGCTTGATGCCGGTTTCGTCGCCCGCGCTGGTGTCGGTGCCCGTGCCCGTGCTGGTGTCGATGCCCGTACTCGTGCCCGTGCCGGTGCCGGTGCCCGCGCTGGTGTCCGTGTCCGTGCTGGCGCCCGTGCCGCTACCCGTGCCGGTGCCGGTGCCGGTGCCGGTGCCCGTGCCCGTGCCCGTGCCCGTGCCGGTGTCGGTTTCGGCTGCGGAGTCGGTTCCTGCGATGCCGGGCCGGTGAATCGGCTCGAGTTCCCTCCACACCGGTGGCTCGGACACCCGACGCGCGGATGCCCCGGCCTGCCACCACGTCAGTGGGTCGGCTGCGGACTGGGCAGCTGGTTCGGGTTGCTGCGATGTCGGTGGGTCGGTCGTGGGTTGCGTGGCTGGTTCGGGCTGCCGCGACCCCGGTCGGACGGTTGCGGGTGGTTCGGATTGCTGTGGCGTTGGCGGCCAGGCTGTTGACGGTGCGGATTGGCCCGGTTGCCGCGGCGTTGGCGAGTTGGTCGTCGGCTGTGCGGATGGTTCGGGTTCTTGCGATGACAGTGGGTCGGGCTGCTGCCATGCAGTTGAGTCCGACCGTTGCCACCCCGGCAGACCAGCCTGCTGGCCTGCGTGTGGGTCGGGCTGGTGTGGCGTGGGTGGGTCGGGGTCCGGCACCCGATGACGGCCCGGCCTCGGCTGGTCCGGTGGATCTTGCCCGTTGGACGGGGCTGGCGAGATCGTGCGGTGTGGCGTGCCCAGCTGTTCTGGCGTGCCCGCCTGTTCTGGCGTGCCCGCCTGTTCCGGCGTGCCCGGCTGTTCTCGCGTGATCGGTCGGGCTGGTGTGGTCGGTCGGGCTGGCGTGGGCGTGCCCGGCTGGTTCGGTGGACGGGGTTGGTCCGGTGAGGGCGGGGCGGAGTTGCCGGGCCAGGCAAGACGGTCCGGCGACACCGTCTCGGCGAGCGGGGGCCATGCGTTTGGCGGCTCGGGCTGCTCCGGTGACTCCGGCTGGCTCGGCGATTCCGCTGACGTCGGGTGGCGGTGAACCGGCGGAGCTTGGCTCGGAGATGAGCCCTCCGCCGGAGGTTGGCTCGGGCGCGAGTGCTCAGTCGGAGATGAGTTCGGCTGCGGATGCTCCGGTGGAGTTGCGCTCAGGTGCGAGTGCTCCGGTGGAGTTGAGTTCGGCTGTGAATGCTCCGGTGGAGTTGCGCTCAGGTGCGAGTGCTCCGGTGGAGTTGAGTTCGGCTGCGGATCCTCCGGCGAAGATGGGCTCGCGTAGGGGGGATCCGAGGGAGATCGGCCCGGGGTGGCCCGGGCTGGGGGAGACTGGTCCGTCCCTTGGGGGTCCGGCTCGGGCACTGCCGGGGCACCTCCTCCCACGACGGGCTGCTCTTCGCAGTACAGCACCGGATGCGGGTGGGTGCCAAACGGAAGGCGTCCGATGTGGACCGGGGGTGGAGGCCGAATGCGGCAGGGAGGCGAACACGAAAGCGGAAACCCGGCCGACAGCGCCGTCGAGGCAGAGCGTCAGGCGGTGGTTTTGGCGTGCGTGCGGCCGCGGAGGTCCAGTTCGATTTGTTCCAGCGTCCGGCCCTTTGTTTCCGGTACCAGCCACTTCGTGAGGGCGAACAGAACCACGTTGATCCCTGCGAAGAGGAACATCGAGCCGCCGATACCGAGGGCTCCCGGGTCCGCGATGATGGGGAACACGGCGCTGATGATGCCGGTCGCAGCCCACAGCACGACGCTGCTCACTCCCATGCCCGCGGCCCGGACCTTCAGCGGGAACACCTCCGACATCATCACCCACACCACCGCGCCCCAGCCGAGTTCGTAGCCGACCAGGTACAGCACCATCGCAATCAGCATCAGGACACCCTTGGTCCCGGTGTCGCGTACCTCCAGCACCACGAACCCCGCGGCCACCAGCGTCACCACCATGATCACGTTGCCGATCAGCAGCAGCGGCTTGCGGCCCCACCGGTCGACCACGAACACGACCCACGCGGTGAACACGAACTTCGTCACGCCCAGCAGCACGCCTGACAGCAGCGCGGCCTGGGTGGCGAATCCGAGCCCGATCAGCATCGTCGGGAAGTACGCGTTCACCGCGTTCACGCCGCTGAACTGCTGGCCGATCGCGAGCAGCAGCGCCACCACGAGCATCGGGCGCACCATCGGCGTGAGCAGGTCGCGGAACCTCGTCTTCGCCGACTCCGAGTCCAGCCGGATCACCTCGCGGATTGTCCGGACCTCCTCGTCGACATCCACGCCGCCGCCGTGCGAGCTGACCAGCACTGTCCGCGCCTGTTCCTCCTGGCCGTTCGCGATCAGCCAGCGCGGGGTTTCCGGCAGGAACACCAAGCCCGCCACCAGGATCACCGCCGGCACGACCGCACCGGCGAACATCAGCCGCCAGTTGCCCGACGTGCCGAGTCCGTAGCTCACCAGGAACGCGATCAGGATGCCAAGCACGATGAAAATCTGGTTCAGCGCCCCCATCGCGCCGCGCAGGCGGGCGGGGGCGAGCTCCGACAGGTAAGTCGGCACCGTCGACGACGACAGCCCGATCCCGACCCCGATCACCAGCCGCGACACGATCAGCAACACGAACGTCGGCGAGAACGTCGCCGCGGCGGTGCCGACGATCACGATGACCGCGGCGACCATGATCGTCCGCCGCCTGCCGAGTATTTCGTTGAGCCGCGCGGAGAATATCGCGCCGACGATCGCGCCCACCGAAATGCTCGCAGTGATCACGCCCTTGTCCCACCCGGACAGACCCCAGAGTTTGCCGATGAACGGCAATACGCCGGAAATGACCCCGAGGTCGTAACCGAACAGGATGCCGCCGAGGGCGCCGAAGAAGTACAGCGTCGTCCTGCCGATGGGCCGCCGCGCCGCGGCTGTCTGTGTCATGTGCCGAGCCGTCTCTTTCCGGGATGGGCGGCCGGTCCTGGTCCGCTGCCGGGGAGGCGGCGCCGTCCGGGCCGGGTGCGTGGGGCGATCATCGGGCGTGCTAGCGCTCAGCACTGCGGAACGGCCGATTCCCCCGCCGCGCAAGGCCTTTCCTCGTTGCGGGCGTACCGGCCGCGTCAGGAACTTCGCGGTACACCGTCACACGCCGACCATCGACGATCAATATGCGGGCTGATAACTATTCAGTCACGTGACTTATGTTCACATATGTGGACGTGGTGAGGGTGGGGTTTCGCAGGTCGGCGTGGAGGTCGGGGCGGGGTGCCGGGGTGGAAGGCGGCCGGGGAAGGGGCGGTTGATGCACCGGACAGCGGGAATGCGCGGTGGGGTGACGCGGTGGGATCCTGCGGAGGGGAGTGGGCGGGCTGGCGTGGGGAGTCGGCGGAACGGTGTGGGCGGGCTGGCGTGGGGAGTCGGCGGAAGGGGTGCGTGCGGGCTGGCGTGGTGGGGGATCTGCGGACAGGTGTGTGCGGGCTGGCATGGTGGGGATCTGCGTGTGCGGGGATTGCGTGATGGGGAATCGGACGCGTGAGCGCGCGGGGACTGTGCGATGGGCATGCGGGTGCGGGGCGGGTGAACGGATTCTGCGTGGCCCGGGTTCAGTGCGAGATTCGGCCGCAACCGGGGACATTCGGCCGCAGTCGGGCGCATCCGGCCGCAACCGGGGCACACCGGGCCGTGTCGCAAGCGGGCGTGCGGGGGGCCTGAGATGGTGGCGCGGGGGGCGTCCGCGATTCCTTGCGGCAGTGGGTCGTCGACTGCGGAAGTGTGTTGTCCTGCAAAGAGAAAGCAGGACAACGCGGTGAGAGTGGGCGATCACGCGCAACGGGCGCGGCCCAAGAAGTAGCGTCAGCAGAGGCGGAACCCGATCCACCGGATACCAGAAATCCGTGAAGGGAACCCTGACCGAAGCAGGGTTCCCTTCACGGACTGTCGACCACGGGGGGCCGGGCAGGCGCACGACCACTGGGGGTCAGCACGCCGAAACGGTCAAGCGCTCTTGATGGCCGAGATCTCGAACTCCAGGGTCACCTTGTCCGACACCAGCACGCCGCCGGTTTCGAGTGGGGCGTTGAAGGACACGCCGTAGTCGCGGCGGTTGATTGCCGTCGAGCCTTCGAAGCCGACTCGGTCGTTGCCGAACGGGTCCTTTGCCGTGCCCTCGTAGGAGAACGGGATGGTGACCGTCTTCGTGACGCCCTTGATGGTCAGGTCGCCGGTCACGTCGAAGCTCGCCTCGTCAGCCTGGTTGATCGACGTGGACGTGAAGGTGATGGTCGGGTGCTCGTCGCAGGAGAGGAAGTCGTTGGTGCGCAGGTGGCCGTCTCGGTCGGCGTTGCGGGTGTCGATGCTCTTGGTCTGGATGACGACCTTCGCGCTCGACTTGGCCGGGTCGTCGCCGTTGAGGCTGAAGGTGCCCTCGAACTCGTTGAACGAGCCGCGGACCTTGGTCACCATCGCGTGGCGAGCGACGAAACCGATGCGGCTGTGGGCGCCGTCGATCGTGTACTCGCCGGTGAGCTGGGGGTACGTGGTCGCGCTGGTCATGTCTCTTCCTTCTGCTGTGCGGATTGATTGAGGGCTCAACAACCACTGTAACGCAGATTAACTGATTGCGCGAGCAAGTGTCGGGTACCCTGGTCACGTGGTGGACCGAGACCCGCTGACCAGCGAAGAAGAGGCGTTGTGGCGGCCGCTCACGCGCATCATCACGGTGTTGCCCAGGACACTCGACGACCAGTTCGTGCACGACACCGGCGTCTCGCTCACCGACTACACCGTGCTGGTCTCGCTGTCCGAGGCGCCTGAAGGCCGCCTGCGGCTCACTGACCTGGCGAAGGACACCGCGCTGTCGCTCAGCCGGATCAGCCGGGTCGTGGAGAGCATGGTGCGCCGTGGTCTGGTGCAGAAGGTGAAGTGCCCGGAGGACCGCCGCGCTGCGCACGCCATGCTCACCGAGCGCGGTCACGCGAAGCTCGCCGCTGCGTACCCCGGGCATCTGGCGCGCGTGCGTGCGCATCTGTTCGACCACCTTTCGCCCGAGGAGGTCCGCGCCGCGGGTCCGATCCTCGCCCGGCTGGCCACCGCGCTGGAACCACCGGAATGCCCGGACGACAAAGACGACGACGAGAAAGCAGGGTGACGATGCCCGATCAGGGCGAGTTCAAGCGCGACACCAACTACATCGCCGATCGCATCACTGCCGACGGACGGGACGGCTGGCCGGTGGAACCCGGCCGCTACCGGCTGGTGATCGCGCGGGCGTGCCCGTGGGCGAACCGTGCGTCGATCGTGCGGCGGTTGCTCGGGCTCGAGGACGTGCTGTCGATGGGTATCTGCGGTCCGACGCACGACGCGCGCAGCTGGACCTTCGACCTCGACCCGGGCGGGCGCGACCCGGTGCTCGGCATCGAACGGCTGCAGGAGGCGTTTCTCGCACGGTACCCGGACTACCCGCGCGGCATCACCGTTCCGGCCATTGTGGACATGCCCACCGGGCAGGTGGTCACCAACGACTTCCAGCAGATCACCCTGGATCTGTCCCTGGAATGGGGCGCTTACCACCGCGAAGGCGCGCCCGAATTGTATCCGGAACCGTTGCGCGACGAGATCGACGACGTCGCGGAGAAGGTATTCCGAGACGTGAACAATGGCGTGTACAAATCGGGTTTCGCCGGTACCCAGCAGGCGTACGAAGAGGCGTACCACGCGTTGTTCGCCCGGCTGGATTGGCTGTCCGAGCGGCTCGCCGGGCAGCGGTACCTCGTGGGCGACACCATCACCGAGGCCGACGTGCGATTGTTCACCACGCTGGTCCGCTTCGACCCGGTGTATCACGGGCATTTCAAGTGCAACCGGCAGAAGCTCACAGAAATGCCGGTGCTGTGGGCCTATGCGCGGGACTTGTTCCAGACACCCGGATTCGGCGACACCATCGATTTCGGGCAGATCAAAGAGCATTACTACGTGGTGCATCGCCAGGTGAACCCGACCGGCATCGTCCCGCTCGGGCCCGACCTCACCGGCTGGCTCACGCCGCACGGCCGGGAGGACCTCGGCGGCCGTCCGTTCGGGGACGGCACCCCGCCCGGGCCGCCGCTGCCGGACGAGCAGGTCCCGGTGGAGGTGCTCCGGCGCGCTGGGTGACGCCGTGTCAGCCCGGTGTCAGCGGGGGTCGCCACGCTGATCGGTGGAGAAAGGGGAATCCACCATGGCCACCTCGACCCCGGCGATCGGCATCACCGGGCTGCGCAAGGCGTACGGCGACCACACCGTCCTCGACGGCATCGACCTCCGCGTCGAAACCGGGTCGGTTTTCGCGTTGCTCGGACCCAACGGCGCGGGCAAGACCACGACCGTCCAGATCCTGTCCACCCTGCTCGCCCCCGACGGCGGCGAAGCGAGCGTGGCCGGGCACGACGTGGTGCGTGACCCGGATGCGGTCCGGCACGCGATCGGCGTCACCGGGCAGTTCTCGGCGGTCGACGACCTGCTCACCGGCGAGGAAAATCTGCAACTGATGGCCGACCTGCGGCACCTCGGCCGCGCCGAAGGCCGCGCGCGGGTCGCCCGGCTGCTGGAGCAGTTCGACCTCGCCGAGGCCGCGCGCCGGCTCGCGAGCACGTACTCCGGCGGGATGCGGCGGCGGCTCGACCTCGCGATGAGCCTCGTCGGCGTGCCGGACATCATCTTCCTCGACGAGCCGACCACCGGGCTCGACCCACGCAGCCGGCGCACGATGTGGTCGATCATCCGCGAACTGGTCGCCGGTGGGGTCACGGTGTTCCTGACCACGCAGTACCTCGAAGAGGCCGACCAGCTCGCCGACCGCATCGCCGTGCTTCACGACGGCAAGCTCGTCGCCGAGGGCACTGCAGAGGAGCTCAAACGGCTCGTCCCCGGCGGGCACGTCCTGCTGCGCTTTGCCGACCAACGAACCCTCGACACCGGCGCGCGGCTGTTCGACGACGTCGTCCGCGACGAGGACGCGCTCACCCTCCAAGTGCCGAGCGACGGCGGCGTCCACTCGCTGCGGAAACTGCTGGACCGGCTCGACTCCGCCGACGTGGACGTCGCCGAGCTTTCCGTGCACCTGCCCGATCTCGATGACGTCTTCCTCGCTCTCACCGAACGGAGCGCCCGATGACCTACGCCCTGCGCGACTCCACCATCATGTTGCGCCGCAACCTCAAACACATGCTGCGGTACCCGTCGATGACCCTGCTGCTGGTCGCAATCCCGATGATCTTCCTGCTGCTGTTCGTGTTCGTCTTCGGCGGTACGCTTGGCGCAGGCCTGGGCGGCGCGTCCGGCGGGCGAGACGCGTACGTCAACTACGTCACGCCCGGAATCCTCCTGATGGCGATTTCCGGTGCGGTACAAGGAACTGCGGTCGCCGTGGCAATGGACATGACCCAGGGCATCATCGCGCGGTTCCGGACCATGGCGATCAGCCGCGGTTCGGTGCTCACCGGGCACGTGGTGGGCAGCGTCATCCAGGCGATGCTGTGCGTTGCGGCGACGCTCGGGCTGGCGTTGCTGATCGGCTTCCGCTCGTCCGCGAACCCGCTCCAGTGGCTCGGCGCGGTGGGCATGCTGGTGCTGCTTTCCTTCGCGCTGACCTGGCTCACCGTGGCGCTGGGGATGGTCACGAAGACCGTCGAGGGCGCGAGCAACCTGCCCATGCCGCTGATCCTGCTGCCGTTCCTGGGCAGCGGTTTCGTCCCGACCGATTCGATGCCCGCCGGGTTGCGCTGGTTTGCCGACTACCAGCCGTTCACCCCGGTGATGGAGACGATCCGCGGGTTGCTGCACGGGACGCCGGTGGGGTCGAACCTCGTGCTGGGGCTGGGTTGGTGCGTCGTCCTCAGCCTCGGCGGGTACCTGTGGGCGCGGCGGCTGTTCAACCGCAACGTGGTGCGCTGAGCACGTCGTACGCCAGCTCCAGCGGGCTCGTGGGTACCGGTTCCGGCCGGTACCCACGGACCCGGACCTGGGCGTCCGCGGTCGTCGCGTCCGGCAGGCCGAGATCGGGGCCGCCACGGAGGGCGTTTGCCGCGGCCAGGAGACCGGCCGCCGCGGCGGGACGGTCGGAACGCAGCGCGTGGTCCGCGACGCCGACCAGCACCGTCGCCTGGTACAGCGCTTCGCCGGACTCGTAGACCAGCCGTAACGCTTCGAGGCGCCGGGCGCGGGCGGACGCGAGGTCGCCGGCTTGCGCGTCGAGGTACGCATGGGAATGCAGGAGCATCGAGCGGAACAGCGGGTGTGCCGGGGTTTCGCTGAGCAACGCTTCGGCCCGGTCCAGCTCCACCCGCGCTTCCGCCGCGTTGCCGCGCCAGCGGGCCAGGTCTCCCTTTGCCTGCGCCAGACAGGCCAGCGAATCGGGGAACGCGACCGGTGCCGCTTCGCGTTCCGCGGTGGCCAGCGCGGCCACCGCGCCCGCCTCGTCCCCCAGCTGCCACAGCACCTGCGCCTGGCGGCCGCGCCCGTACATGACGTCTTCCACCGCACCGATTTCCGCGACGACCTTGATCGACTCCTCGTGACACGCGGTGGCTTCGACCAGATCGCCGCGCCGGGCGAGGAGCTCGGCGAGCCCGCTGAGCGCCAGCGAAAGACCCCAGCGCTCGCCGCTCAGCCGGAACAACCGCACGGATTCACGCACATCCGCTTCTTCCGCGACCGGATCGTGGTGGATGTTCAGCATCAGCCGCGACCGGTGCAACCGGGCCTGCGCACGCAGCCACGGGTCCTCGTCGGCCACGAGCTCGTCCAGCGCGGACATCTTCGGCGGGGTACCGCGGCGGCTGGCGCTGAGCTGCTCGTACAGCGGGATCATGAATCGCAGCACCGGATGTGTCGTGCTGCCCCGGCTCAGCTCCAGCGCGGTCCGGACCCACTCGTCCGCGGCCTGGTCGTCGGTGACCCCGGCGGTGATCAGGAGCGCGGCCATCGCATACCCGACCGCGCGCAGCTCGTCGTCCACCTCGCCGGGGACCGCCAGCGCCGCCTTGACCAGCTCCTGACCCTCGGTCTTGTTCCCGATCAGCATCCAGAACCACGTGCACGACGACGCCAGCCGCAGCGAGGTCGTCGCGTCTCCGGCCGCGATGGCGCCCCGCACGGCCGCGATCAGGTTTCCTTGCTCGGCCGCGAACCGGGACAGCCACTCGATCTGCTCGGCGCCGCGCAGGCGTTCGTCGCCGGTTTCCGCGAGCCGGGCGAACCACTCCGCGTGTGCCTCGCGCAGCTGGTCGCGTTCGCCCGCTTCGGCGAGCCGTTCGAGGCCGTACGCCTTGATGGTCTCGAGCATGCCGTACCGGGGTTCGGGGTCGCCGGAGACGGTGAGGAGCGATTTGTCGACCAGCGCGGTGAGCAGGTCGGAGGTACCCCCGCAGATCGCCTCGGCGGCTTCGGCCGTCGCGCCGCCGGAGAACACCGCGAGGCGGCGCAGGAGCTGCCGTTCCTCGGGTTCCAGCAGGTCCCAGCTCCAGTCCACCACCGCGCGCAGCGTGCGGTGCCGCGGCCGGGCGGTCCGGCTGCCCGCGGTGAGCAGGCGGAACCGGTCGTCGAGGCGGGCGGCCAGCTGCGGCACGCTCAGCGAACGCAGCCGGGCCGCGGCGAGCTCCACCGCCAGCGGCATCCCGTCGAGCGACCGGCAGATCCGCACCACGTGGTCCACAGTGGACTCGTGCACGGCGAACCCCGGCCGGACCGCGGCGGCCCGGTCGGCGAACAGCCGCACCGAGGAACACGACATCGCTTCGGCCGGATTCGCTCCTTCAGCCGGGAGCGTGAGGGGTTCGACCGGCCACAACGCTTCGCCGGTGACGGCAAGCGGTTCCCGGCTCGTCGCCAGGATGCGCAGCCGCGGGCATTCGCCGAGCAGGTACTCGGCCAGCTCCGCCGCGGCGTCGATCACGTGCTCGCAATTGTCCAGTACCAGCAACGCATCCCGCCCGCGCAACGCCGTCACGGCGCGTTCGCGGGGCGCACCGCTGGTGAGCAGCCCGGCGAGCATCTGGGTACCCAGCGCGCCGAGCACGGCTTGCGCGACGTCGGCGCCGTCGGTGATCGGGGCCAGTTCGGCAAACCACACGCCACCGGTTTCCCCGAGCAGCCGGTGTGCGGTTTCCGTGGCCAGCCGTGTTTTTCCCGCGCCGCCGTGGCCGGTGAGCGTGGTGAGCCGGTACTCCGCGACGAGCTTGGCCACGCACGTGACCTCGGTGTCCCGGCCGACGAAACTGGTGAGCCCGGCCCGCAGATTGGTGCGCGGCTCGGCCGCCGCGGTGGCCGTGTCGCGCAGGAGCTGGGTGTGCACCGCGGAAAGTTCGGCGGACGGGTCGGTACCCAGCTCGTCCGACAGCGCCGCGCGAATGCGGGCGAACACCTGTAACGCCTCGGCGGGCCGACCCGCTGCTTGCAGAGCGCGCATCAACGCGGCGGCGAGCCGTTCGCGCAGCGGGTGTTCGGCGAGCAGCGCGGACAGCTCGCCGGTGAGGTCTGCGCCCTGACCCAGCCTCAGCGCGGCCTCTGCGTATTCCTCGGTCGCGGTGAGCCGGAGTTCGGTGAGCCGCGCGATGGGGGCCTGGAAGAACTGCTCGTGGGCGAAGTCGCCGAGGGCCGGTCCGCGCCACAGGTCGAGGGCCTCCCGCAGCAGCCGGACGCGCGCCGCGTCGCCGGATGCCGCCCGCGCTGCGGTGACGAGCTCCTCGAACCGGGCCGCGTCGACCGTCGCCTCGGGCAGCCGGTAGCCGGACGGGGTGGAGTCGAGGGTCGCGCCCGCCCGGCGCAGCCGGGAAACGAGTGCCTGCAATGCGTTCGCCGTGGCCGGCGGATGTTCGCCCCAGACCGCGTCGACGAGCCGCCCGGCCGCGACGACGCGTCCGGGCTCCAGCGCGAGCGCGCTCAGCAACGTCCGCAGCCGGGCGCCCGCGACCTCCATCGCGGCGCCGTCGTCGTTCCGGACCTCGAGCGGTCCCAGCAAGCCGATCCGCACCGCTCGATGATGCCCGGTCCGGGCCCGCGCTGCCTCGGGGATGCCCCGGAGATCGCCCTGAGTTCGAGGTCCGGGGTGCAAAAGTCGCGTCGTTCCCGGGTTCGGGCGCGATTCGTACCTACAGTGGCCGGGTGACTACGCCTGCCGAAGACCAGCGCGACCACGCGATGGCCCGCGTGTCCGCGCTTCGCCGCGATCTGCGGGCAGGCCTGGCGCAGCTGCCGGACCAGGCGGACGCCGAGCGCACGCAGACCCTCGACGCGCTCGTCGAGCGGGCGGAGACGCTGCTGCGCACCGAGCACGAGGTCGACGCGGCCATCGAGCAGGTCCGGCTCGCCCGGCTGGAGACGCGGCGCGGGAAGGCGCAGCGGACGACGTTGTACCTGGCGGTCGCGCCGGTCGCGGTCGGGATGGTGAGCGGGGCGCTGATGCTGTTCGGCGCACTCGGCGTGGGGTGGCTGCTGCTGGTGTTGCCGCTGCTGGTCGCCGGGTTGCGGATCGCGTTCGGCCCGCTCGGGCCGACGCCGCTGATGGTCAGCCGCCGGCTTCGCGCTGCGTACAGCTCCGCGCTCGCTGCGGTGTGCACTGTCGTCGCGCTCTTCGGGACGGGGGTGCAGACGGTGTTCGTGATCGTCGCTGCGCTCACCACCGCGGCGACGGTGGCGTTCCTCGTGCAGGAGGCGCGATGACGTACTCCGAGTACTACCGCGACACCGAGTATTACCCGGACGAGGACGAGCCGGAGGTCGAACACGACCCGGAGCTGCTTGCGCTCACCGACACGGTCGGCGGGATGCAGGAGACGGTCGACGATCTGGAGAGCCGCACGGTCCGCGAATTGTCGGACCTGCGCGATACCGTCGAGTCGTTCACCGAAACCCACGCCCGGCACGAATCGCGGCTGGACCACACGGCGCGGCAGCTCGAACGGCTCCGGCAGAGATTGCTGGTGCTCGAACGCGCCGTGCGGGTGTCGGAGAAGGTGCCGGTGGTCGACCTCGACGACGTCGGACCGCAGTTGCGGCAGCTCGCCGCCGAGGCGGAACGGCGGCATTCGCTCACCGCGCAGTTGCTCACGCCGAGCCAGCGCCGTCCGTACGAGGAGGACGTCGCCCGGCTACCCGCGGCGCAGGAAGCGTTGGCGCAGAGCGAAGTGGCGCTGATTACGGTGCTGGACGTGCTGGCGAAGGCCGAACGCGGCACGCCGGAACGGGACGACGCGGAGTCGCGACTGTCCGAAGTGGTCGCGCGCCGCCGCGGGGTACTGGACCGGCAGTTGCCCGCGGCGCGGCAGGATGCCGAAGCGGCGCACCAGGTTCTGGCTGCCGACGAGGTCACCAGCACGCGCGTGCTGCCGCAGATCGAGAAAGCCGAACGAGACTGGGAGGACCTGCATTCCCGGCTGCGCGAGCGGATCACCGGCGCGATCGGGTCGAGTGCCTTGCTGCCGGTGTGGTTCACGCACGCGTTCGGCGTCGCCCCACCCTCCGGCGCGGCCGGTGACCGCTGGATCCGCACGGCGACCTCGGCGCTGGCCTACCGCGTCACCCACGGCGTCACCGATCAGGCGCTCCCGCTGGGCGAACCACCGCCGTCGGACACCGACTGGACGGAGCCGCAGTGGTCGTGGCGGGCCCGGGTCGAGCATGACATCGAGGAGCTCGACCTGGGTTAGTGCGGGCCTTCCGGTGCTTCGTCGCTGTCGAGGCCGAGCGTTCGCTGCATCCAGGTCACGTCCCGCCAGGCGCCGTGTTTCCAGCCGATTCGCCGGTAGGTGCCGATCAGTTCGAAGCCCAGCGCGCGGTGCAACCCCATGCTCGGCTCGTTCGGTTGCGTCATCCCGGCCACCGCTATCCGGTAGCCGCGCTCGGCCAGTCGCGTGAAAAGGGCTTCGTACAACGCTTTCCCGCCGCCCGAACGCCGTCGGTCCGGTGACAGGTACACACTCACCTCGCACGACCAGCGGTACGCCGCGCGTTCCTTGTGCGGGCTGCCGTAGGCGTAACCGGCCACCTGACCGCCGACCTCCAGCACCAGCCACGCGTACGACTTCGCCGCCTGCGCAATGCGAACGGCCATCTCGGCAGCAGACGGCGGTTCGGTCTCGAACGTGATCGTGGTGTCGCGGACGTACGGCGCGTAGATCGCCGCGCACGCCTCGGCATCCCGTTCCTCGGCAGGTCGGATCAGCATGTCCACGATAGTAGACAACGCCCGCTGCTATAGTCGACTTTTGTGACCGATCCCCTGTCCGTCTCCCTCGCCGCCGCGGTGCGCAAAGCCCGCCAGGACCAGGACCTTTCCGCCGGTACGCTGGCCGAACGCGCCAGCGTCTCGCGCGCGATGATCGGCAAGATCGAACGCGGGGAGGCGCAGCCCACGGCCGTGCTGCTCAGCCGGCTGGCGACCGCGCTCGGGCTCACGCTGTCCGAGCTGGTGGCCCGTGCGGAGGGCGACGACCGGCAGCTCGCGCGGCACGCTGACCAGCCGACCTGGCAGGACCCGGTGACCGGGTACGTGCGCCGTGCGGTTTCGCCGCCTGGGCACGGCGCCACCGAGCTCGTGCAGGTCGACCTGCCGCCGGGCGCGAAAGCCGCGTTCCCCGCCGGGTCCTACCTCTTCGCCGACCACCAGATCTGGGTGCTGTCCGGGCAGCTGCGGTTCCACGAGGGCGACGCGGTGCACGACCTCGCCGAAGGTGACTGCCTGCAGCTGGGCCGCCCGGTGGACTGCGCCTACGAGAACCCCGGGCGGCAGCCGTGCCGTTACCTGGTGGTGCTCACGAAGCGGTGAGCAGCTCCGGAATCACCTTGCTGGTGAACAGATCGATGCCGGACCGGTCGTACGCCCCTTCGATGAAGTTCGTGATCGCGTACGTCATGCCGAGGCTTTCCAGTTCCTTCAGCCGTTCCACGATCTGCTCCGGCGTACCCACGAGCGGGCCGCCCGCGTAGAGCTCCATGGTGGACTCGAGCGTGGCCTCGGGCAGATGCGGTGCGAAGTGGGCGCGAGTCCATGCGAGCCGGTCTTGCACGTCCTTCCCGGTTTCGCCGATCACCACGTTGTAATTCGCCGAGCGCGTGATCCGGCCGAAATCCGTGCCGATGTCCTTGCAGTGGGCCTCCAGCACCTGCGACTTGTGCGCGAACACGTCCGGCGTTCCGACGAAGTTGGTGTACGCCGCATACTTCGCCGCCGTGCGCAACGTCTTCTGCTCACCGCCACCGGCAATCCACAGGGGAATCCCGCCGTCCTGCAGCGGAAGCGGACGGCAGATCGCGCCGTCGACCTGGAAATGCTTGCCGTCGAAGGAAGCCTCGCCTTCGGTCCACAGCTGCCGCATGATCTGGACGCCCTCGTCGAGCTGGGCCAGCCGCTCCCCGGGCCGCGGGAAACCGTAGCCGTACGCCCGCCATTCGTGCTCGTACCAGCCCGCGCCGATCCCCATCTCGACGCGCCCGCCGGAGATGTGGTCCGCCGTGGCGGCGACCTTCGCGAGGTACGCCGGATTGCGGTACCCGATGCAGGTGCACATCTGGCCGAGCCGGACCCGCTTCGTGGTCGCCGCATAAGCCGAGATCAGGCTCCACGCCTCGTGCGTTGCCTCGGCGCTCGGCACGGGCGTGGTGTGGAAGTGGTCATACACCCAGATCGACTCGTACGGGCCTTCGTCGGCGTGGCGGGCGAGGTCGAGCATCGTCGCCCAATGCTCGGCGGGATCGATGCCCACGAGGTCGTGCCGCCAGCCCTGAGGGATGAAGATTCCGAATCGCATGGGTCGACGGTATGCCTGGAGTCCGCCACCCGCGCGGTCACGGCCGCCGCAGAAAATGTGACGCAATTCACGTCTGATTTGTCCGATTACCGGGGTGCCGCCCGCCGAGATGATGCAGCCGCAAGACCACAACGTGAGGAGAAGCGGGTGGAAAGTGGTTCGTGGCGGGAACTCGGGGCGCACTTCAGTACGGCGGTGGTGCTGGCCGGGGGAGTGCTCGTCGGAGCAGTCAACATCTACGTGGCAGCCAGCTTGCTGCCCACGGCGGTCTCCGACATCGGCGGTGAACGCCTCTACGCCTGGAACACGACGGCGTTCCTGATCGCGCAGGTGGTCGCCACCATGTTCGTCAGCCGGGTGCTTGCCCGGAGGGGGAACACGATGTCGTACTACCTCGGGTTCGGCGTGTTCGCCGTGGGCTCGGTGGTATGCGCGGTGAGCCCGGCGATGCCGGTGCTGCTGGCCGGGCGCGGGATTCAGGGCTGGGGCGCCGGGTTGCTCACCGGTCTCGGGTTCGCGGTGATCCATTCCGCGCTGCCGCCGCACCTGTGGACGCGGGGCACTGCGGCGATCTCGGCGATGTTCGGCGTCGGGAACCTGGTCGGCCCCGCACTCGGCGGGGTGTTCGCGCAGTTCGGTTCGTGGCGGCTGGCGTTCGTCGTGCTGGCAGTGGTCGCGGTCGCGATGGCGGCGCTGGTGCGTCGCGGGCTTCCGCGCAGTGCGCCGGACCGGAAACAGGCGCCGGTACCCCTCGGCTCGCTCGTGGCAATCGTCGCTGCGGTCGGTGCGGTGAGCGTGGCCGGCATCCTGCCGGACGTCGTCGCGATGGCCGTGTTCATCGTGTTCGGATTCGCCTGCGTACTGGCGTTTCTGCTGGTGGAGAAGCGGGCGACGGTACGGGTGCTGCCTGCCTCGACGTATCGGTCCGGCTCCTCGCTGCGCTGGATCTACCTGACCATCATGTGCCTGGCGTCCGGTGTTGCGGTGGAATCGTTTCTGCCGCTGTTCGGCCAGCAGCTCGGCGGATTGCCGCCGGTCGCGGCGGGATTCCTGTCGGCGGCGCTGTCATTCGGATGGTCGGTCGCACAGATCGTAGGTTCTTCGGCGCGCCGACCTCGTACGGTGCGGCTGCTCTGCTTCGGCGGACCGGCGGTGCTCTCGGCCGGGCTCGCCGGGCTTGCGTTGCTGCAGCAGGAGAACGCGTCAACACTCGCCTGGCTGTTCGTGCTTCTCGCCGCCGGTACCGGAATCGGCATGGCGATGCCGCACCTGTCGGTCGCTGCGATGTCCAGCACGAGCGACCCCGGTGAGGGGCAGCAGGCGGCCGCCGCGATCGCGACCGTGCTGACCATGGCGACCGCCTTCGGCGCGTCGATTGCGGGACTGCTGGTGAATCTCGGTGCGCCGTCGATGGTGGCGTCCGCGCGGTATCTGCTGATCGGGTTCGCCGTGATTGCCGCGGTGGCGATTTTCCCTACAGCCGCGGCAGGCGCTGGTGCACGTCGAGCAGTACGGCGAACGGGTCACCCGCCGCGGCCACGCGATCGAGCACCGTCCGGATCGTCCAGCGATCGGGGGTGAGATCGGGGTCGTCGAGCTCGTCCCACTCCAGCGGGACCGACACCGGCGCCCCCGGCTTCGGCCGCACGCTGTACGGCGCGACCAGGGTTTTGTTCAGCACGTTCTGCGTGTAGTCGAGCCGGGCCCGCCCGGCGCGGCGGTCTTTCTGCCACGCCCAGCTCACCAGGTCCGGCACGGTGCGGCCGATCGACTTCGACACGGTTTCCGCCCACGCGCGCGTTTCCGCGTAGGTGTACCGCGGCTCCACCGGTACCCAGATCTGGATGCCGCGCTGCCCGGTGACCTTCGGCCGCCCGACGAGCCCGAAGTGGTCGAGCGCGGTGCGGTGCAAGCGGGCGAGCGCGAGGACGTCGTCGAACGACGTCTCCGGGCCGGGATCGATGTCGAACAGCGTCCAGGTGGGGTGCTCGACGTCGGAGGTCCGCGACGTCCACGCGTGCAGCTCCAGCGCGGCGAAGTTGGCCAGCCACGCCAGATCCGCGACGCCGGAGGGGACCAGGTACTGCTGGACGTCGTCGGCGTCGGCGGCTTCGTAGTGCCAGCGGTGCAGCCACTTCGGCGCGTGGTTGGGCACTTCTTTGTGCCAGAAGCCGGGTTTGCCGAGGCCGCCGGGAAACCGGTTGGTGTTGAGCGCGCGGCCCGCGAGGTAGGGGAGCATCGTCGGCGCGATCCGCGTGTAGTACTCGACGAGATCCCGTTTGGTGATCGGCTTTTCGCCGTCGCGGGCGGGGATCAGGACCTTGTCGAGGTTGGTGAGTTTCAGCTGCTGCCCGGCGATGGTCCAGGTGCCTTGACCGCCAAGGTCGCGCAGCGCGGCCAGTTCCTCGCCGGACGCCGGTTCGAACACCGGGTGCAGCGGCACTTCCGCCTCGGTCGCGGGCAGATCGCTGCGCCACAACGCAGGTGGCGCGGCGGCGATCTCGTCGTTGGTGAGACCGCTTTTGACCGACTTCGGGTGGTCCTCCGCGTCCCAGCCGGAGGTGGCGTGGTCGTCTTGTTTGTGGAGAAGAAACCACTGCTTGCCGTCGTCGTCGCGCTTCGGATGGATGAGCACGAAGCGGCCGGCCAGCTTTTCCCCGAACAGGTCGAAATGCAGGTTCCCGTCGGCCAGCGCCTGTTCCGGATCGTCGGTGTCGACCGGCTCCCAGGTACCGCGGTCCCACACGATCACGTCGCCGCCGCCGTACTCGCCGCGCGGGATCACGCCTTCGAAATCGGCGTACTCGAGCGGATGGTCCTCGACGTGCACAGCCATCCGGCGGGCCTTCGGGTCCAGCGTCGGACCCTTCGGCACCGCCCAGCTCACGAGGACGCCGTCGAGCTCCAGCCGGAAGTCGTAGTGCCGCCGCCGCGCGCGATGCCGCTGCACCACGAAGCGGTACCCGGGGGTCTGCGGGGCGTTCGCGCCGGACGGCTCGTCGGTCTTCGAGAAGTTGCGCATGGCGCGGTACTTCGCGAGCCGCTCGGCCGCACCGTCCATCGCCTGGTCCTCCCCTCAGCAGGTCGGGCGATCCTCCGCACAGGCGGCGAGGTCGACGCTACCGGCGCTGGCCTGCAGCAGCAGGCGGTAAAGCTGTTCGCGCTGCTCGGGGTCGAGTGCGACGAGCACGTCGTCCTCGACGGCGGCCAGCGCGGCTTCCGCCTGTACCAGCTTGATGCCGCCGAGTTCGGTGAGCACGACCACGTGCCGCCTGCGGTCCTCCGGCGAACGGCGGCGCTCGATCAGGTGGTCGGCCTCGAGGTCGTTGAGCAGGCCGACGACGTTGGTGCTGTCCATCTCCAGGGTGCGCGCGAGGGCCTGCTGGGTGCTGCTGCCCTGGGTGTTCAGCACCGTGAGCGCGAGCAGGTGCCGCGGCCGGAGCCCGAGCGGGGTCAGGACGTTTTCCGCGCGCATCCGCATCCGGCGCGCCAGGTGGTCGAGCAGCGCGCTGCACCGGTGCGAGGTGTGGCCGGAAACCGGCAGCGGGGCCATGTGTCCATTCTACGAGACGGATCGGGTCACTGCTGTGCTATAAATGGTTTGTCTTGCACAAACTATCCATGGACGGTCAGCGACATGCCTCATCTGCTGCACATCGACTCGAGCATCAACGGCGACCAGTCGGTCAGCCGGAAACTCACCGCCCGTGCTGCGGACGCGTGGCGCGCGGCCCATCCGGAGGGCACGGTGACCTACCGCGATCTCGGCGCGAACCCGGTGCCGCACATCGATCCGGTCGCCTGGTCCGCCCGGTTCGCTCCGGCGGACGAGCACACGCCCGAGCAACGCGAGGCAGCGCGGTTCGGCGCGGAGCTGGCGGACGAGGTGCGCGCGGCCGACGTGGTGCTGCTCGGCCTGCCGCTCTACAACTACGGCGTGCCGAGCACGGTGAAGGCATGGCTCGACCGGCTGGTCGCCGGGGCGGGGGACGACCCGGCGACCCTCGGCGGGCGCGAGCTGCTGGTGCTGGCCAGCCGCGGCGGCGGGTACGGCGAAGGCACCCCGCGGTACGGCTGGGACCACGCGGAAGCCTGGCTGCCGCACGGACTTTCGCTCACCGGCTTGGAACCGCGCTTCATCACCGCGGAGCTGACGCTGGCCGACGTGAACCCGGCGCTGGCCCAGTTCCGCGACAAGGCCGCGGAAAGCCTGGCGTCGGCGGAACGGGAGATCGACGCACTGTGGGCACCGGCCACCGCTCGCTCGTGAGCGGCCGGACGGGTCAGCCGCCCACCAGGTCGCTGTGCCGGATCCGATACACCTGCAGCCGCAGCTCGTAGTACTTGGTCGTCTCGCCGACCCACTGCATGCCGAGACGTTTGGCCGTCGCGATGGCGCGGGAGTTGCTCGGCCGCGCCACCGCGAACAGCTCGTCGGTGTCGTCCTGGCGGAACGCCCACTCGATCAGCGCGCGCGCCGCCTCGGTGGCGTATCCGTTGCCCCATTCCTCCGGATGCAGCTGCCAGCTCAGCTCCAGATCCTCTTGGTACGGCGGGAGGAGCCGGATGCCGAGCCCGCCGATCACCTTGCCGTCCGAACGGCGTTGCACCGCCCAGCGCCCGCGCGGCGGGATGAGGTTGGGCTGGGCTTCCTGCCACGCCTGCAGCACCGACCGCATCGCCGCGACATCGGTGACGCGGTCCATCGCCGGCGTGAGCCAATGGGTGACATCGGAGGAGCCGTAGATCGGGAACGCGGCGTCGGCGTCGTCGTCCGACCAGTCCCGGATCACGAGACGGTCGGTGGTCAGCGGCAAGGTCATGCTGAAACGGTACGCCCGATCGGGGCCCGCCGGGCAGGTGATCCGGACCGCAGTCCTCATCGGACGGTGCCGGTTATGCTGTGCGGGTGGAAATCTGGGTGAACCCGCGCTGTTCCAAATGCCGCTCGGCGGCGTCGATCCTCGACGAGGCAGGGGTGGAGTACACGGTCCGCCGTTACCTCGACGAACCGCCCACCGAAGCCGAACTCGCCGCGGTACTCGACCGGCTCGGCCTCGACCCGTGGGACATCACGCGCACCGGCGAGAAGATCGCCGGTGAACTCGCGATGAAATCCTGGCCCCGCACGGCTTCCGAGCGTTCGCGGTGGATTTCCGCGCTCGCTGCGCATCCGGAGCTGATCCAGCGTCCGATCATCACCGCGGACGACGGCACCACGGTGGTCGCCCGCGACGAGGAGACTGTGCGCTCCGTGCTCGATTAGGCCTGATCGAGCACCACCACGATCTTCCCCGGCTGGCTCTGCTGCGCGAGGGCGTGTGCCTCGGCAATGCTTGCCAGCGGAAGGGTTTGCGCGATCCGCGGGGTGTATTTGCCCGCTGCGCCGAGCTGTGCGGCGACCTCCAGCACGGCGGATTCGTTCGCCGCGTCCACTGCCTGAACACCCAGGTCACCGGCTCGCCGCGCGTCGGCCACCGTCGTCACGCGGCCCGGATCTCCGGCAATGGCCACGAGTTCGGCCAGTGAACCGGAACCGGCGGAGTCGAGGACCGCGTCGACCCCGCCGGGAGCCAGCGCGGACACCCGCTCGGTCAGGCCGCTGCCGTAGGTCGTCGGGATCACTCCGAGGTCGCGCAGAAAGCCTTGGTTGCGCTCGCTTGCCGTGCCGATCACGCGTGCGCCGCGGCTGAGCGCGACCACCGCGGCGGCGCTCCCGACCGCTCCGGCCGCGCCTTCGATCAGGAGTGTCTTACCCGCGAGGTCGCCGTGCGGGGCGAGGCCGCGGATGCCGGTGGTGGCCGCGAGTCCCGCGGCGGCGGCTTGTCCGTGGTCCCAGTTTCCGGGCTTCTTCGCCCACGACGTGAGCACGGAGAATTCCGCGGTGGTGTCGCTGACCCCGCCGAGCCCGAACACCAGGTCTCCCGCGGCGACCCCGGTGACGCCTTCGCCCACCTCGTCGACGACGCCCGCCGCGTCGCGCCCCGGGATCACCGGGAACTCGAGCGGGAGGGCCTCTTTCGCGAAACCGGCCCGCAGTTTCCAGTCGATCGGGTTCACGCTCGCCGCGACGGTGCGGATGCGGATTGCGCCCGCCGGAGCGTGCGGTTCGGGTGCGTCCTCGACGCGGAGGACGTCCGGATCGCCGTACTCGTGATATCGCGCTGCGCGCATGGTGCCCCTCGTTCCGTAGTTACTTGCCACGGAAAATAACGCTACCCGGTTTCATTTTCCGCGGCAAGTGATCTAGTACACTGGGACCATGGCGACGAACCGGGACGACCGCATCTGGGCACTTTTCGTCGGGGTGATGATGTGGCTCCCGGCGGAGCTCGACGCGCGGCTCGCCGCGGTCGCGAACCTCAGCCACGTGGAGTACCAGGTGCTGCGGTGGCTGTCGGTGCGCGAGGAAAAGGCGCTGTACATGGGGCAGCTGGCGGCGTCGGCGAGCATGACGCCGTCGCATCTTTCCCGCGTGGTGGCGCGGCTGGAGAAGCGTGGCTGGGTCGACCGTTCGCCCGATCCCGCGGACGGCCGGTACACGCTCGCCCGGCTCACCGACGCGGGGGCGCAGGTGGTGGCGGAGAACGAGGAGGTGTACCAGGCGGCGGTGCAGGAGCTGGTCTACGACCGGCTCGGCCCGGAGCAGGTCGCCCAGATCGGTGACATTTCCGAGCGGATTCTGGCTTATCTCAAGCCGGAATGCCTTGCCGCGCACGACTGACGGGTCACACCACGGCGACCAGCGCGGCCGCGAGCAGGGCCAGGTACGCGATCGCGTGTACCCGGTCCGGCATCCGATCGGCGAACCGGCGGACGATCGCGATCGTGGGCAGGGAACCGGCCAGGAGGGCGGCGGCTGCGCCCAAGTCCACGTAGGTGGCGTACACCGCGGTCGCGATCACTGCGACGGGCACGCTCAACGGGTTGGCCATCGCGGCGGCCTCGGCCATGGGGAGTCCCTTGCGGCGTAACAACGGCACCGTCATCACGCTGCCGCCGACGCCGAGGAAGCTTGCCACCGCGCCGATTCCGACCCCGCCGATGGTGGTGGTGAACGTGCTCAGGGGCTGTGGTTCTCCTTGGCTCAGGAATCCGCGGCGCGCGAGACTGTCCACAATGGTCACTGCCAGGTAGACGACGAACAGGATGCGCAGGAGGCTGTCGTCGGCTTTCGTGGCGGCTATTGCGCCGATCGCGGCTCCCACGGCGACGAACGCGGCGAGCGGCCAGAGGTAGTCGCGGCGGAGCCGTCCGGCGCGTGCTTGGACGGCGGTTGCGCTGACGGAGTTCACCGCCATCACCGCGGCAGACGTGGCGACGGCGACATGCATGGGGTCGCCGCGGCTCGTCACCGCCGCAACCACCGGCACGGTGACGAATCCGCCGCCGAAGCCGAACAACACGGTGGTCACGCCGCTGAGGCAGCCGAAAAGGAAGAGGATCACTGGGTCCAGGATAGGTCGCGGCGGCTGTGGCACGCATTCGAAGAATTGCCACCTTCTTTTGTGTTTCGGACATACCCTTGGCGGCATGCGCAACGTTCCACTCGACGACGTCGACGCCATCCCCCGCGCCGTGCTCGCGATCAGCACCGACTACCCGCCGGAGCACGTGCTGCCCCGGCATCGGCATCGACGGGCGCAGTTTCTTTACGGGGCCACGGGTTCCATGCGGGTCGAGACCGCCGACGGCACCTGGACCGTGCCGACGCGGCGCGCCGTGCTGATCCCGCCGGAGACCGACCACAGTGTCGTGATGACGAACGTGACCACGCGGAGCCTGTACCTGGAACCTGCTGCGGTGCCGTGGTTTCCGCGCCGCTGCCGGACGGTGGACGTCTCGCCACTGCTGCGGGAACTGGTGCGGGCGGCGGTGGACGTCGAGCCGGAGTACGCGCGCCGGGGCCGCGATGCCACGTTGGTTTCCCTGTTGTTGCACGAGATTTCCCGCTGTGTCCCGCTGCCGCTCGAACTGCCGTGGCCGCAGGACGAGGCCTTGCGTGCGCTGTGTCAGTCCTTTTCGGACGGTCCGGATGTCCACGATCCGCCGTCGCGGTGGGCGCGCGAGCTGCACGTCAGCGAGCGGACGCTGCATCGGCTGTTCCGAGCCGAAACGGGCTTGAGCTTCGCGCGCTGGCGGGAACGGGCGTGTGTACTGCACGCGTTGCCGCTGCTGGCTTCGGGCCGCGCGGTGTCGGATGTCGCGGTGACGCTCGGGTACGAAAGCCCGGCCGCCTTCACGACCATGTTCAGCCGTCTTCTGGGGATGCCGCCTCGCGCTTATCTTCCGTGATCCAAATCTCATGGTGGACAACTTGATTGCGCGCAATTTAGTTGTACTCTCGCTGTTGACCGAGGAGGAAGAAATGACTGCCACTGTTGTCCTGGTACACGGCGCGTTCGCGGATTCGTCCAGCTGGAACGGCGTGATCGAACGGCTTCGGCAAGCGGGTCACCCCGTGCTCGCCGTCGCGAACCCCCTGCGCGGGGTCAAGGAGGATGCGGCTTACGTACGTTCGGTGCTCTCGACTGTCGATGGGCCGGTCGTCCTGGTCGGCCATTCGTATGGCGGCTCGGTGATTTCGGCGGTGCACGCGCCGCAGGTGCAGGCGTTGGTGTACGTCGCAGGCTTCATCCCCGACGAGGGAGAAAGCGCAGGTCAGCTCGCGGCGAAGTACGCCGGCAGCACGCTGGGCGAGACGCTCGAGCAGGTACCGCTGCCGGATGGTGGCGCTGACCTGTACGTGCGGCAGGAGTTGTTCCACGAGCAATTCGCCGCGGACGTCCCGGCACCCCAGGCGGAACTGATGGCCGTCGGCCAGCGCCCGATCGTCGCGTCGGCCCTGGAGGAACCGGCACCGGCCCCGTCGTGGCGGAACGTTCCGGTGTACAGCCTGATCCCGGGCGCGGACAAGAACATCCCGCCGGAGTCACAGCAGTTCATGTCGGCACGAGCTGATGCGGAGGTCGTTTCGGTGCCGGGCGCTTCGCATGCGGTATTGGTCTCACAGCCAGGCCCGGTCGCCGACCTGATCCTGCGCGCCGCCTGACTCCCTTTGGTTCCGCTTCGTCATGGCTTGCTGGGGCCCGTTCACCCGTCATCCCGGCGCCGGGACCACTACGATCGCCGCCATGAGCACCTCAGGGGGTCCCACGGAGCAACCGGCCACGCCGAACCCGGAGGAGGGCACGACCCCACCGGGATGGCAACCACCGACGGCTGAAGCCGGGGCTGCGGATGCTGGGGCTGCGGCGCAGACGGTGGAGCAGTCGACGGTGGCGCGGAACCTGCAGCCGGGTGGGCAGGTGCCGGATGGTCAGGCGCAGCCGGGTGGGCAGCCCGGGCAGTCGGGCGCACAGTCGCAACCGAGTGGGCAGCCCGCGTTGCCGCAGCCGGGTGGTCAGGCGCCGGGCGGTCAGGCACCGCTGGGTGGGCAGGCACCGCTGGGTGGGCAGTCTGGGCCGCCGCAGCCGGGCGCGCAGTCGCAGGGTGGTCAGCCGCAGTCGGGTGATCAGACGCCGGGTGGGCAGGTGCAGCCGGGTGGGCAGTTCGGGCAGCCGCAGCAAGCGTGGCAGCCCGGGCTGCCACCGCAGGACCCGTCGCCGCAGGCGGGGCTGCCGTCCCAGTTCGGGCAGCCGGGACAGCAAGGTTATCCAGCACCGCAGGGTTATCCGGCCCAGCCGGGCGGCTCGGCCCCGCAGGGTTATCCAGCACCGCAGGGTTATTCGGCACAGCCGGGAGACTCGGCACCGCAGGGTTATCCGGCGCCGCAAGGCTATCCCGCTCAGCCGGGGCAGGCACCGTATCCCGCGCAGGCTCAGTATTCGGGCCAGCCGCCGTATTCCGGCGAGCCGCAGTATCCGGGCCAGCCGCCGCATTCGGGCCAGTCGCAGTATCCGGGCCAGCCGCCGTACTCTGGTCAGCCGCCCTACTCCGGCGGGGCAGGGCAAGCTCCGCCGCAGGCCGGTCAGCCGAGTTATCCAGCGAACCAGCCCGGTTACCCTGCTCAGCAAGCACATCCCGGGCAACCCGGCTATCCCGGGCAACCCGGCTTTCCCGGCCAGCCGCCTCCGACCGGGTACGGGGCGCCGAATCCCCAGCAGCCGCTGACCTCCGTCGGCATCGGGGCGATTCCGGTCGGGATCGGGGTCGTGCTGGAGATCGTCGCGTTGTTCATTCCGTGGATTACGTTCACGTCCGGGTCGCGGTCGGCGTCGTTGAGCTTCATCGACATTCTCACCAAGCTCACCGACGCCGCCTCCGGCTTTGCTGGGGCGTACGTACGGTTTCTGGCGTTCATTGTCATCGCCGCTACGCTTTTGTCCACTCTTCCGTGGGTGCTCGGCGCTTTGCGCACCAAGCGGTCGGCGTTCCTGCTCAGCGGGATCCGTACCCGGGAACTGACGCCGGCCAACTTCTGGTGGTACCGGACGGTCTTCGCCGGGCGCGCGACCGTCATGCTGATCATTCACGCCGCCGGCGTCGCGACCATGTTCTGGGACGATCTCTCCCAAATCGGGCTCGGCGCGTACCTGCTGCTGGCCGGGGCGGTGATCGTCGTCGCGGGGGCGGCGGTCGGGCCGCGGCTCAACGCGACTGCGCCGCCGCCGGGGATGCCCGGGTTCTGACAAATGTCACCGCGCACCGGTGTGCGGTGACACTACGGGCCGCGGCCGCTTCGCCCGACCATGGGACGGGTGAAGCGGTTCCGGATCCGCCGGGCCGCCGGTGGTCCGGAAAGGACAGTCATGAAACCGCGTCCCGTAAAGGTTTTCGAGCGGAGTGCCGGGCGCGCCTCAGATCGGATGGGCACCGGCCCGGGTGGCCAGCAAACCCCCAATCGGCAGGGCACTGGCCCGGTTGCCAAGCAAACCCCCGATCAGCAGGGCACCGGCCCGGTGACCGAACAACCCCCCGCTCGACAAAGCACCCTCCCGATTGCCGGGAGAACCGCAGCCCCGGCCACCAACCGCACCCGCGGCCTCGGCCACCGGGCCCAGCCGCACCCCCAGCCGCCACACAACCCTCCGTGCCATCCGCACCCTCACCGCCGCCTACCTGGCCCTCAGCATCCTCACCCTCGGCGTCGCCGTTCTCCTCCGTAACGACCACACCCTGGTCACCGACGTCGTCTGGGTGCGCGCCACCATCGTCGCGGTCAGCGCATGTCTCACGTTCGCCTTCGCCGTCAGCGCAGCCCGCGGGTCGCGGCGGGGGTTGTTGCGGCTCAGGATCGTCACGGCCATCATGACCGTCGCGATTGTCGTGATCGTCGTGATTCCCGGGTTTCTGCCGTCGTGGGTCCGGATCGAGCAAGGCGTTTGCGGGGCGCTGCTGCTGGCCGTCGTGGTATTGGCGAGCCGCAGGTAGGGTGTCCGAAGTGGACCGTGGCCCCGATTCCGACGCTCAGCGCTGGGTACTGGGCTGGCGTCGCCTCGTGCTGGATGCCGGACTCCTCGTCTACCCCCTCATCGTCCTCACCCAGATCGCGTGGCAGCCGGTCGCCGTAGCGCTCCTGGTGGCGTTCTGCGGGGCCTACATCGCCGCCGCATTTGCCGCGTACGCGTTCCGGGGGCGCCTCTTCTGGGTGCTCACCGGGGTGCTTACCGTCCTCTTCGCTGCCGTCCTGCCGATTGCCCACGCGGATGCGTTCTACCTGCTCACCGTCGTCGTTTCCGTTGCTGCGCCGCGGCTTCCGCGCGGCGGGATCGCGGTGATCGTGGCCTCGGTGGCCGCTACCATCGTCGTGCCCTGGGCGGTCTGGCACACCGACCCGGGCTGGGGGCAAGCCGCCGCGATGGTGTTCACCGTGCTCGTGGTCGTCGCGTTCGCGGAGGCATTGCGGGCAAACCGGGCGTTGGTGCAGGCTCGCGCGGAGGTCCAGCGGCTCGCCGCGGACGCCGAGCGCTCCCGGATTTCCCGCGACCTCCACGATCTCCTCGGGCATTCGCTCACCGCCATCACGGTGAAGAGCAATCTCGCCCGCCGGCTGGCGGCGAAGGGGGACGAGCGGGTCGTCGACGAGATCGGGGAGGTCGAGCAACTGTCGCGGCAGGCGCTCGCGGACGTGCGGGCGGCGGTGTCCGGCTACCGCGACGTGACGCTCGCCGGTGAACTCGCGCGCGGACGGGAACTGTTGCGGGCAGCGGGAATCACCGCCGACCTGCCGACTGCCGCGGACGGGCCGCACCAGGAGTTGTTCGGCTGGGTCGTGCGCGAGGGGCTCACGAACGTCGTCCGGCATTCGCGGGCCACGTCCTGCACGGTGACGGTTTCCGGGACCGCCGTGGAGGTCCGCGACGACGGGATCGGCGCCGCCGCGGGCCAGGGCAACGGACTTTCCGGGCTGCGCGACCGCGTGACCTCTGCAGACGGGCGGATGGAGGCCGGTCCGATCCGGCCGCGCGGATGGCGGCTCAAGGTCACCGTGGGGGAGCAATGACGATCCGGCTGTTGCTGGCCGACGACCAAGCCCTGGTCCGGCAGGCATTGAGCGCGCTACTGGAACTGGAGGACGACTTCACCGTGGTCGCCGAGGTCGGCCGCGGTGACGAGGTGGTGGCCGCGGCCCGCGAGCACGGTCCGGACGTCGCCCTGCTCGACATCGAAATGCCCGGTCTGGACGGTCTCGCCGCGGCCGCGGTGCTCGCCGAGCAGGTGCCGGATTGCCGCGTCGTCGTGCTGACCACCTTCGGCCGCGCGGGTTACCTCCGCCGCGCGATGGAAGCGGGTGCGGTGGGTTTCGTCGTGAAGGACGCGCCCGCGGAAGCGCTCGCCGACGCGATCCGCCGGGTGGTACGCGGCGAACGCGTGGTGGACCCGGCGCTCGCGGTCGCCACCCTCGCGGCGGGCGAATCTCCGCTCACCGCAAGGGAAAGGGACGTGCTGATCGCCGCTCGGTCTGGTGCGTCGGTCGCGGAAATCGCGGGAAGCCTGTACCTGTCGGAAGGAACCGTCCGCAACTACCTCTCCGGCGCGATCGCGAAAACGGGTACCCGCAACCGGATGGAAGCCCTGCGCGTCGCGGACGACCGGGGCTGGCTCTGACCTGCTTCCTGATAAACTGGGGAGGCACCCCGTTTACCGAGCGGAAGGATCCCCGAGGTGAAGCCGTTACGCGCGGACGCCCAGCGCAACTACCAGCGGATCCTCGACGTGGCCGCGGAGGCCTTCGCGCAGCACGGCGCGGACGCCTCGCTGGAGGACATCGCCCGGCGCGCCGGCGTGGGTTCGGCCACGCTGCACCGGCATTTCGCGTCCCGGCACGCGTTGCTGCGGGCGGTGTTCCGCGAGGAGGTGGAGGTGCTCTGCCGGCGGGCCCAGGAGCACGCCGACGATCCCGACCCCGGGCAGGCGCTCGCCACCTGGCTGCGTGACCTGGGGGTTTACGCGTCGACCACACGCGGCCTCGCGGCGTTGCTGCGGGACTCCGGCCAGGAGGACGACGACTGCCACGTGCTGATCGCCGAGGCGGGCGGGGTCCTGCTCGACCGCGCGCAGAAAGCGGGGACGGTACGGGCCGGGGTCGCGATCGGCGACCTGCTCACGCTCGTCAACGCGATTTCCCTGGTCACCGAGGAGAACGCGGACACCGACGAGACGAACCGGCTGCTGGACCTGGCCATCGACGGGATCCACTAGCCGTCACGTCCCTCGCCGGGTCCAGCAGGTGGGAAATGCCGACCTGCGAACCGGAAGGCAGCGCGTCGAGGTACGTGCGCATGATTTCGGCCGGGCGGTGCCGGTAGCAGCGTCGTGACGAACAGCAGGGCCGGGGCCGGTCCGGAGTGGACGGTCAGCCGGTCTTGTCGGCCTTGAGCCGCGAGGCTTCCCGGCGGACGTCGGCCTGCGTGTCGCGCTCGCGCCGCAGCCAGTCCGGGTTGTCCGCTTTGAGGGCTTCGATCTGCTCGGTGGTGAGCGCTTCGGTGACGCCGCCGCGGGCGAGGCCGCCGATCGAGACCCCCAGCTTCGCCGCGACCACCGGACGCGGGTGCGGACCGTTGCGGCGCAGGTCACGCAGCCATTCCGGCGGGTCGGCCTGCAGGGCGTTCAGCTCGTCGCGCGACACCGCACCGGCCTGGAACTCGGCGGGGGTGGCTTCGAGGTAGACGCCCAGCTTCTTGGCCGCCGTGGCCGGCTTCATGGTCTGGGGAGTCTTCATGCCCACCAGGGTAACCGGGGCGGTCGCGCCGGTAGCCTGGCCCGGTGACAGGAGCGGACCAGCCCACGGCGTTCCGGCTCGCCTACGTCCCGGGCGCGACCCCGGCGAAGTGGGTGCGGATCTGGGGCGAACGCGAACCGGGGGTGCCGCTCGACCTGGTCGCGGTCACCGCCGCCGAGGCCGCGGACCTCGTGCGCGCGGGTGCCGCCGAGGCCGCGTTGCTGCGCCTGCCGATCGACCGGACCGGGCTGCACGCGATCCCGCTCTACACCGAGACCACGGTCGTCGTCGTCCCGAAGGACCACCTCCTCGCGGCTGCCGACGAAGTGTCCATTGAGGACCTCGCGGACGACGTCGTGCTGCACCCGCTCGACGACACCCTCGGCTGGCAGCCGCCCGGCCGTCCCGCGCTCGAACGCCCGGAAACCACCGGGGACGCCATCGAGCTGGTGGCCGCGGGGGTCGGCCTGCTCGTGGTACCGCAGTCGCTGGCGCGGTTGCATCATCGGCGTGACCTGACGTATCGCCCGGTCGTCGATGCGCCGCAGTCGCAGGTGGCGTTGTCGTGGCAGGAGGACCAGACCACGGCGCTGGTGGAGCAGTTGATCGGGATCGTCCGTGGCCGCACGGTGAACAGCACCCGCGGGCAGCAGGAGGCGCGGGCGAAAGGCGTAAAACCGCAGGTGAAACCGACGGCAAAACCAGGAAGGGCCCGCCGTCCGGCGCCGAAGCCCGGCAAGCCGCGCCGTCGTCGCTGATCGGGAAGGGAAGCACACGTGGACCTCGGTCTTCAGGGCAAATGCGCAGTGGTCACCGGGGCGAGCCGGGGCATCGGGCTGGCGGTGGCCGACGTGCTCGCGGCCGAAGGCGCCGACGTTGCGCTCGTCGCCCGGGACGCGGAAAGCCTTGCCACGGCGGCAGAACGCGTCGGCCGGTACGGGACGAAGGTCGTCACGATTCCCACTGACACCACGGACAACGCGGCCGTCACGGCGATGGCGCAGCGGGTCGCCACGGAATTCGGCGCGGCCGACGTGCTCGTCAACTGCGCGGCCCCGTCGTCGAGCGGGGTACGGACGCCGCTACAGGACCTGCGGGACGAAGACTTGCGCACCGAGATCGAGACGAAAGTGCTCGGGTACCTGCGTTGTGCGCGGGCGCTCGCGCCGGGGATGCGGGACCGCGGCTGGGGCCGGATCGTGAACGTCAGCGGGCTCAACGCGCGGCTGTCCGGGTCCACCTTCGGCTCGATCCGGAACGTCGCCGTCGCCGCGATGACGAAGAATCTCGCCGACGAGCTGGGTCCTGACGGGATCACCGTCACCGTCGTGCATCCGGGGCAGACCGTCACCGAGCGGACGCCGGAGAAGTTCGCCGCGATGGCGCAGGACCGCGGGATTCCGGTGGCCGAGGTGGAACGCGGAATCGTCGCCGGGGTGAGCATCGGCCGCCTGGTCACGGCGGCCGAGGTCGCCGACGTCATCGCGTTCCTGGCTTCCCCGCGCAGTGCCGCGATCAACGGGGACGCCATCGCGGTGGGCGGTGGCGTCCCCGGTGCTATTCATTACTGAGCAGGGCAAGGAGAAAGCCGTGGCGCCCCCGACGGTCCGCCACGGCTTTCCGGCTGATCAGGCCCTCGCGAGCGCCGGCTCCGGCGTACGGCCGCGGTACCCGAGCCGCCCCTTGGTCCCGATGACCACGGCCACCGCCGCCACCACGAAGCCGATGAACAGCACGTGCTCGCCGAGGCGCGGGTCGACGCCGGGGAAGAGCTCCGACCAGGCGATGGACATGTAGTTGTTGATCCCGGCGTGCAGCAGGAGCGCGATCGGGAGGCTTTCGCCGCTGCGGTTGAACACCCAGGTCATCACGAAGCTGATGGCGATTGCGGTGCCGATGAACTCGAGGACGGCCACCACGGAGGTGTTCGGCCAGTGCCCCCATTCGGTGAGGAAGAGCGGCAGGTGCCAGATGCCCCAGATCGGGCCGAGGATCATGGTGCCGCGCAGTGCGCCGTACTTCGGCTGCAGGTGGGGGAGCGCGAAGTCACGCCAGCCCGGCTCCTCGGCGAGACCGGTGGTGATCACCTGCAGGACGAGACCCACCGCCCAGGCGATGATCAGCGAGACGGCCGGGGCCTGGAAGGTACCCGCGAAGGGCACGGTCGCCACCGTCACGATGACCGGCATGGCGAGCAGCGCGACCGCGTACCAGCGCCAGTTCACGCGCCAGCGCAGGAGCCGGCTGGCCCAGCGGCGCAGGCCCGGCCTGCCCTCGCCGAGCGCGGTGACCACGAAGGCGGCGACGAGCGGGCCGAGGTAGGCACCCGGCAGCATGCCGAGGATCTGGGACGTGCCGAGCACCTTCGGGAAGGAGAAATGGAGGATGCCGAGGCCGTTGTCGGAGAGCACGTAGGGCAGCCACGCGAGCCAGCTCAGCGTGATTGCGAGGGTGAAGAAGCTCGAGATCGGACGCCGGCCGATGAAAGCGCGGAGCGAGGGAGTGGTCGTCATGGCTGTCTTCCTGGTCGTGGTGTCGAAGGTCCGCACGGTCATTGGGGGGTCCGTTGTGGACAGCGGGTCAGCGGTGCTTGCGGTAGTTGGCGATGAGTGCGATGCCGGCGGCGAGGGTGACCACGCCGAAGACGATGCTGACGGCGACGTTCAGGCCGAGTGCCGAGGTGACGGCGTTGCCGCCGGCGCTCAGGACCAGCACGCCCCACAGCAGTGGGCGGGTGTTGCTCGGTTCGGTGGCGGGCTGTTGCGGAGTCGGTTTCGTCATGCCGCTAACGCTACGAATCCGCAGGCCCCGCGCCGATCCCGTGCGCGGGAGAATTAGAGGTACAGCAGGCTGTACTTTCGCGCTGTGCGATGTCGGCGCGGGCGTCCCCTCGGCTAGGGTTCCGCGGCATGGGAGGTGCCATGTCAGCCGACGGTGAACCGCGGCCGCGACCCTGGACGGCGCGGGCCAGGGCCGCCCTCGACGCGCTGGAACACCTCGTCGGCGGGATCGGCACCGCGGTGCTGGCGCTGGTGGCGCTGGTCGGCGTGTGCGTGGTCGCGGTGCTGTGTCTCGTCGGCGTTGGGCTCGTGCTCGCGCGGCCGATGCTGAGCTTCGTGCACGCGGTCGCCGACCGCGAGCGGATCCGGCTCACCGCCTGGAAACCGGACGTGATCAGCCCCGGCCCCGGCCCGGCCCGGCTGGGGGCCGCGCTGCGCGACCGCGCGACCCAGCGTGAGCTGCTGTGGGTGCTGGTGCACGGTCCGGCGAGTTTCACGCTCGGGTTCGTCGCGCTGACGATGGTGCTCAACACCGTGCGGGACGGGCTTTTCCCGCTCTACTGGTACCTGTTGCCGCCGGATGATGCCACGGCGTCGCTCGGGTGGCCGGTGCACAACCTGGTCGGCGCGTTTTCGGTGTCGCTGCTCGGCGTTGCCTGGGTTTTCCTGTCGGTCGCGCTGCTGCCGGCGATGGCCCGGCTGCAGGCGCTGGCCGGACGGCGGCTGCTGCCCGCGGGCTCGGACGCCGACGTCGCCCTGCGCATCGCCCACCTCACCGCCACCCGGGCCGCCGCGCTCGACGCGCATTCCATCGAGCTGCGGCGGATCGAACGCGCTTTGCACGACGGCACGCAGAACCGGCTGGTCGCGGTGAACGTACTAGTGGGTGCGGCGCGGCGGGCGGCGGCCCGCGGGTCGGCCGACGTCGACGAAATCCTCGGCCGGGCACAGGACGCCACCGAGGCGGCGCTTGCCGAGCTTCGTGCCGTGGTACGCAGTATTCTGCCGCCCGTGCTGGCCGACCGGAGCCTCGCCGACGCGCTCACCGCACTTGCCGCCGGCTGCCCGGTGCCGTGCACGATCGACGCGGAACTGCCCGGCCGTTACGCCGCTTCGGTGGAGGCTTCGGTGTATTTCGTGGTTGCCGAGGCGCTCACGAATGTCGCGAAGCACAGCGGTGCCCGCAGTGTCCACGTGGTATTGCGCCGCCACGAGGACATGCTGCACGTCCGGATCACCGACGACGGCCACGGGGGCGCGGTCGAAACCGGTGGTTCGGGACTCGGCGGGATCCGCCGCCGGGTCGAAGCGCTCGACGGAACCTTCTCGCTGGTGAGCCCCGCCGGCGGACCGACCACCCTGACTGTGAGCCTGCCATGCGGATTGTGATCGCCGAGGACGACCCATTGCTGCGCGAGGGACTCGCGCTGCTGCTGCGCGCAGAGGGTCTCGACGTGGTCGCCACCACCGACAACCCGGACGATTTCCTTGCTGCGGTGGACAAATACGAGCCGGACACGGCCGTCGTCGACGTGCGGATGCCGCCGACGAACACCGACGAGGGCATCGTCGCGGCCGTGGAAGCGCGGCGCCGCCGCCCGGGGCTCGCAGTGCTGGTGCTGTCGGCGTACGTGGAACAGGCCTTCGCGACGGAACTGCTGGGCGGCGGCAGCGCGCGGCTCGGTTACCTGCTGAAGGAACGCGTCGGCCGGGTCACCGAGTTCATGGAGGCGCTCAACCGCGTGGCGTCCGGCGGTACGGCCATCGACCCGGAAGTGGTGGCCCAGCTGCTCACCCGCACTCGCGCGGATTCGGGACTGGAACGGCTCAGCCCGCGGGAACGGGACGTGCTCGCGCTGATGGCGGAAGGCCTCGGCAACGGCGCGATCGCGGAACGCCTGGTCGTGACCGATGGTGCGGTGCACAAACACATCCGCAGCATTTTCTCGAAGCTGGACCTTCCCCCGGACGACCGCGCAGACCGCCGGGTGACGGCCGTGCTGCGGTATCTGGACGAGGCTCGCCGCTGACTTCGTACCCGGGCATGGCAATACCGCGCCGGTCTTGCCGGACCGGCGCGTGACACCGGGGGCGAGCTACTTGCCCTGGCCCCGGCGCTGGTCGTCGGCGGACGGCTTCTTCGGCACGTCCTCCTCCGTCCACACGACGCCCGACTCCGCGACCACCCCGTCGAAAATCGGGGTGGCCGTGGACTGGTCGGCGGTCACGGTGCGCGCACCACGTCGATGATCGCGTCGGCCGCGATCCACTGCGGGTCTGCGTCCCGTGCCTGTCCGTCGACCTGGACCGGGACCCACGTGACTGCCGTGCCTTCGTCCACCACCGGGTTGCCGGTGACCACCCCGCGCCGGCAGAGCTGCCGCCTGCCGGTGTGCTTGCCGACCAGGTAGGTGACCCGGTGGCCGGTGGAAAGTTCCGGCCGGTGCTGTTCGCCGTCCATGCGTTCCTCCCTGCACGCCACCCGTGTGGGCGACGCTCGCTCCACCGACGCGACTCGCTCCCCGCGTGCCGATGACGCACTCCCCGCCGGTGATCCGGGTCACATCGACGCAACCCGGGTACCCACGGTCATCCCTCACCACACAAAGTAACAGGTACAGCGGCGTATCCGGTACCTGACCCGGCGATACACTCGCGCGGATGACGTCGTCAGGTACTCCGCCCGACGGCCGGGCCACGCGGTGGGCGGGGCAGCGGGAACGCCGGCGCCGGGAGTTCGTGGAAGCCGGGATGCGGGCGATCGCGCGGTACGGGCCGGAGGTGTCCACCGAGCAGATCGCCGACGAGGCCGGCGTTGCTCGCACGCGCATTTACAAGCACTTCTCCGACACTGCGGACCTTCAGCGGGCGATTGCGCTGCGGGCGGCGGAAATGATCGGGGCACAGTTCGCGCCGTTGTGGGGAGTTTCGGGGACGCCGCGGGAAATGGTGCAGGCGACTATTGGTGCGCATATCGGCTGGTTGTCCGAGCATCGGGCGTTGTATCAGTATTTGATGCGGCAGTCGGTTACCGGGCCGCGGGATGTGGTTGCCGATGTCAAGGCGGCTATTGCCCGGCAGTTGACGGTGTTGTTCGAGTACTACCTGGGGTTGTTCGGGGCGGATCAGCGGGTGGCGGAGACCATCGCGTATGGGCTGGTGGGGCTGGTGGAGTCCAGCACGGCACACTGGCTGGACGCGCCTGGGGGGTTTGACCGGGGGGAGTTGAGCGATCTTCTGGGGCGGTGGGTGTGGTCGATTCTGGACGACACTTTGCGATCGGTGGGGATTGTGTTGAATCCGGATTCGCCGTTGTCGGAGTTGGATTTCCGTCGGTTGTGAATGTTGCGTTTGGGGCACCCCGAAGCCGGGATTGTGACTACGGCCCGAGGGGGCTTGTCAAGGCGGGAAAGATGCCTTGACAAGCCCCCTCGGGCCGTGTTTCGGCTTCGTATCGGGGTGCAGGGCCGGGTCTGGGTGCCCGGGGCCGCTGGATGCACGGGTGCGGCTCGGGTGGGTGGTGAAGGGCTGTGAAGGTCCGTGAAGGGAACCATGAGGGAATCTGATTCCGTGATGGTTCCCTTCACGGACTTCTGGCGGCTGGTGAAAAGAGTCAGGCCTTGCGGCCTACGCCGCCTGCGATGCATTCCTGGACCTGGTTCAACGGGGTGTAGCGGGGGCCGTCCGGCCACCAGTCTTCGCAGAGGACCAGGCCTGGGTCCACCAGTTCCGTGTTGCCGAACATGTGCGCGATCTGGTCCTCGGTGCGGAAGAGGCCGCTGCCCATGGGGCTGTGGGTGAACTTGTCTTCCATGCGGCGCGCGATTTCGCTGTGTTCCGGGGTCTGCGGGTCCATGAAGTGGGCGATCACCACGAACGAACCGGACGGCAGGGCGTCCACATAGGTCTGCATCAGTTCTTCGTAGTCGTCGCCCAGATAGTGGTGCAGGGTTCCGTTCTGCAGCAACGCGATCGGCTGGGTCCAGTCAAGGAACTCGCGTGCGGTTTCGTTCTGCAGGACCTGCTCGGGCTTGAAGATGTCCGCGTCGATGAAGCGCGTGTTCTCGTTCTCCTCGAGCAGGGCGCGGCCGTGGGCGAGCACCACCGGGTCGTTGTCCACGTACAGCACGCGGGCCTCGGGGATGATCCGCTGCACCACCTGGTGCGTGTTCTCCGCCGTGGGCAGGCCGGAACCGCAATCCAGGTACTGGGTGACCTTGCCCTGGGTGGCGAGGAAGCGGCAGGCGCGGATGAGGAAGTTGCGGTTCGCCCACGCCAGGTCGTTGACCTCGGGCGCGACGGTGGCCACCTGCTCCAGCACGCGGCGGTCGATCTCGTAGTTGTTCGTGCCGTTCAGCGCTGCGTCGTACACCCGGGCGATGCTCGCGCGCGTGGTGTCGACCCCGACGGGGTGCGAGCTGGGTGATTCGACGGCCTCGGACATACTGGCGTCACCTCGGGTGTGTCGTGCGTCTCCTGGGTCTACTCACCGTAGCGCGACCGCGCTGTCAAGCGACCGCCAGGCGGAGGACAACCGGACCGGGTGACAGATTCTTGATTCATTCCAGAAAATGCGGCAGACTCCGGGTGTGCCGACGACCTCGGAATTCGAAGCGATGCTGCGTGGTGTGCAGCTGCGGGTCACGCGCCCTCGGGTGGCCGTGCTCGCGGCGGTGCACACCCATTCGCATGTGGACACGGAGTCCGTCATCGGCATGGTGCGCGCGGACCTCGGCGAGGTTTCCCACCAGGCCGTGTACGACGTGCTGCGCGCGCTCACCGACTCCGGGCTGCTGCGGCGCATCCAGCCGCCCGGTTCGGTCGCGCGGTACGAGGCCCGGGTCGGGGACAACCACCACCACGTCGTGTGCCGCACGTGCGGTGCCATCGAAGATGTCGACTGCGCGGTCGGCGACGCACCCTGCCTGACCGCTGCCCAGACCCACGGTTTCGTCATCGACGAGGCCGAGGTCGTCTACTGGGGCCGATGCCCCGGTTGTTCCGCCGCGCTCAGTTCCTGAGCTAAAGATTCGATTCCCGGAAGGATTTCTGTTGTCCGAGACGCCTGACGCCGCTGCCGGCGAGACGAACGTGGGGTGCCCGGTTTCGGCCGGACGCATGGGCTACCCGTCCGAGGGGGCCGCCAACCGTGACTGGTGGCCCAACCAGCTCAACCTGAAGATCCTCCGCAAGCACGCGCCCGCGGCGGACCCGATGGACGGGGATTTCGACTACGCCAAGGAGTTCCGGAGCGTCGACCTGGACGAGCTCACCCGGGACGTCGACGCGCTGCTCACCACCAACCAGGACTGGTGGCCCGCGGACTTCGGCCACTACGGCCCGCTGATGGTCCGGATGGCCTGGCACAGCGCGGGTACCTACCGGATCGACGACGGCCGCGGCGGGGCCGGCGGTGGCCAGCAGCGGTTCGCGCCGCTCAACAGCTGGCCGGACAACGTCGGCCTGGACAAGGCGCGCCGCCTGCTGTGGCCGGTGAAGAAGAAGTACGGCAAGAAGATCTCGTGGGCCGACCTGATGGTGTTCGCGGGCAACCGTGCGCTCGAGACGATGGGCTTCAAGACCTTCGGCTTCGGTGGCGGCCGCGCCGACGTATGGGAGCCGGACGAGGACATCTACTGGGGCCCGGAGCGCACCTGGCTCGGTGACGAGCGGTACAAGGGCGACCGCGAGCTCGACAACCCGCTCGCTGCGGTCCAGATGGGTCTCATCTACGTGAACCCGGAAGGCCCGAACGGCAACCCGGACCCGATCGCGTCCGCGCGCGACATCCGCGAGACGTTCGCCCGGATGGCGATGAACGACGAGGAAACCGTCGCGCTGATCGCCGGTGGCCACACCTTCGGCAAGACGCACGGTGCGGCGGACCCGGACGTGCACGTCGGCCCGGTGCCCGAAGCCGCCCCGATCGAGCAGATGGGCCTCGGCTGGAAGAACGGCTTCGGCAGCGGCAAGGGCCGCGACCAGGTCGGCAGCGGGCTGGAGGTCACCTGGACCCCGACGCCGACCAAGTGGAGCAACTGGTTCTTCCACAACCTCTTCACCTACGAGTGGGAGCTCACCCAGAGCCCCGCGGGTGCGCACCAGTGGAAGCCGAAGAACAACGCGGCCGCGGGCACCGTTCCGGACCCGGAGACCGGTGACCTCAACCGCGCGCCGAGCATGCTCACCTCCGACCTGGCGCTGCGCCTCGACCCGATCTACGGACCGATCTCGCGCCGGTTCTACGAGAACCCGGACCAGTTCGCGGACGCGTTCGCCAGGGCCTGGTTCAAGCTCACCCACCGCGACATGGGCCCGATCCAGCGCTACCTCGGCCCGCTGGTGCCGCAGGAGGAGCTGATCTGGCAGGACCCGGTGCCCGCGGTCGACCACGAGCTGGTCACCGACGCCGATGTCGCCGGCCTCAAGGCGAAGATCCTCGAGTCGGGGCTTTCGGTGGCACAGCTGGTGTCCACGGCGTGGGCGTCGGCGTCGAGCTACCGGCACAGCGACAAGCGCGGTGGCGCGAACGGGGCCCGCATCCGGCTCGAGCCGCAGCGCGGCTGGGAGGTCAACGAGCCCGACGAGCTGGCCCAGGTGCTGCGCACGCTGGAGGGCGTCCAGGAGGCGTTCAACAGCGCGCAGAGTGGCGGCAAGAAGATCTCGCTCGCCGACCTGATCGTGCTGGCCGGGGTGGCCGGGGTCGAGAAGGCGGCGAAGGACGGTGGCGTCGCCGTCACGGTGCCGTTCTCGCCGGGCCGCACGGACGCGTCGCAGGAGCAGACGGACGCGGATTCGTTCGCGCCGCTCGAACCTGCGGCCGACGGCTTCCGCAACTACCGCGGCAAGGCCAACCCGCTGCCGTCGGAGTACCTGCTGGTGGACAAGGCGAACCTGCTCAACCTGAGCGCGCCGGAGCTCGCCGTGCTGGTCGGCGGCCTGCGCGTGCTGGGCGCGAACTACCAGAAGTCGGCACAGGGTGTCCTCACCGACCGGCCGGGCACGCTCACCAACGACTTCTTCGTGAACCTGCTCGACCTGAACACGGAGTGGAAGCCGGTGGAGGGCGAAGGCCCGCACGCGGAGACCTTCGAGGGCCGCGACCTCGCCACCGGCGCGGTCAAGTGGACCGGTACCCGCAACGACCTGGTGTTCGGCTCGAACTCCGAACTGCGCGCCGTCGCCGAGGTCTACGGCAGCGACGACGCCAAGGAGAAGTTCGTGCGTGACTTCGTGGCCGCGTGGCACAAGGTCATGAACAACGACCGGTACGACCTGGTCTGATTTTGCTTGTCCGTGAAGGGAACCATCAGGGAATCTGATTCCGTGATGGTTCCCTTCACGGACGTTTTCAGTCCGGTAGCGGGATGGTGCGGGCGCCGCTCAACAGGGTGTCGATCAGCCATCGCGAGCGGGATTCCCCGGTGCCCGACATCAGTTCGGCGCGGACGGCGGCGATGTGCGGGTGGGTGTCCGCGGAGATCGTGCGGACGGTTTCGGCCAGTGCGTCGTGCTTGCGGTCGGCGTCGGGGTGCGTGCGGCGGGTGCCGTGTTCGACCGCGTTCGCGGTGGCGACCAGGAGCAGCAGGTCGACCGACCACGCCGCCGGTCCGGCCGGAACGCCCGCACCGGCGAGCAGGCCGAGCACGGTGTCGACGATCGTGAGGTAGTTCGGGCCGTTCAGGGGCGACACGAGGGCCACCCGGGCGAGGCCGGGGTGCTGGTACAGCACGTCGCGGTAGGCGGACAGGACTGTCCACAAGCGCGTCCGCCAGTCGCCGTCGAGGGAGAGTGCGGCGACTTCGCCGAGGAGTTCGTCGAGTACGGCGGCGTGGAGTTCGTCGGTATCGCGGACGTAGACATAGAGCGACGCCGGGCCGGTGTCCAGCTCTTTCGCCAGCTGCCGCATGGTGACCCGCTCGGCGCCTTCGCGGCGGACGACGTCGAGCGCGGCTGCGACGATGCTCTCGCGGCTCAACGCCGGCTTGGCGGGACGCTCCCGGCGGTTGTAGCCACGCACAGTCATCCGCCTATCGTAAGCGAACACGTTCGGGTGGTCGTGACCTTGGCTGATGGTGCACGCGTACACGCTGAGTGCCCGTTTGTCCCCCGGTGTCCGGCGTTCGGGAACAGCCCACGCGAGGATGGCGTCCCGGCCGGTAACCGAATGTTGTGGGGAGGATCCGATGGTTGCGTTCCCGAAGACGCGCCCGTTCGCCGTCGCGGCGGCGGTCGCCGGCGGGGCCGTCGTGGTGACCGGTTGCGGTGGCGGCGCTCCGGTGCCGGGCAGCCCGGTGCAGGCGCCGATTTCGACATCCGTTGCGCCGACGGCCACGTCGGTCCCGCAGTCGTCGAGGACCTCGCCGTCCCCGGCCGGCCAGCGCGAAACGGAGTCGCACGAGGCCCCGCCGCGAGCCAAGCCGGTCGGCTGGTGCGCTGCCCGGGACGTGAAGATCACCGCGTCGGAACTGGTCTCCCCCTCGTCGGACTCGCGCCTGTTTTCGCTGACGTTCCAAGGGAAATCCGCCGAGGGCTGCATGATCGGCGGCACCGTGAGCGACGTGAGTTTCGCCGCCTCGGGCACCCCGGTCCCGGTGGAAATCGGCGGCGGCCAGGACCCGGAATACACCGAGTTCCGCTTGGTGGACGGCCGGGAGGTGGTGGTGTACATCTGGACCGAGACCGGTGACGGCGCATTGCGGCCAACGGACATCCGCTTCACCTTGCCGGGCAAGGGCACCAAGGGGGACACGGTTTCGGTCCGCTGGCAGGGTCCGTTCGACGGTCCGATCCGGATGACGAACCTGGTCGCACCAGTCGGTTAACCGGGCCCGTGGCTCCGGGCGAGATCGGGCCGCACGTGGGTGTCCATCATTTCCCGTACGACGTCGGCATACCCGGGATCGGCGTGCACGTCGTGGTCCTCGTCCGGATCGCGCTGGAGATCGAACAACTGCACCGGCGTGCGCGTTTGCTCGTCGACGACGAGTTTGCAGTCCCGCGTCCGCCACATACCGAACGTTTCGCACTCGCTGCGTACCACGTCGCGGATCGGCCGGAGATCACCCGAGACGGCGGGGAGCAGGCTGCGTCCGTCGGCGTCGGGCAGCGGCGGCGCGCCCGCCAGTTCGGCCAGCGTGGCGGAAAGATCGAGGTGCTCGACGAGTTCGTCGTACCGGATCGGGGACTGCCCGCCCGGCGGCCGGATGATCAGTGGCACGCGGACCGACGGCTCGTGGAACAGCCATTTCGTGAACATCCGGTGCTCGCCGAGCATTTCCCCGTGGTCGCTGCTGTAGACGATCCACGTGTTCGCCAGGTCCGGCCGGGCGGCCAGCGCGTCGACGATCGCGCCGATCCAGTGGTCGATCATCGTGACGGCGCCGTAGTAATGCCTGCGTACGCGGCGGATCACGTCGAGGTCGACGGTTTCGCTGGTGCAGTACCGGCGGATCGCGTCGACGTAGCGGCCGAAATCGCCGGTCGCGGGCTCCGGCGGGGTGAGGGAACGCGGCAGCGGGATCTCCGCCGGGTCGTAGCGATCGGTGTACTCGGCGGGCGCGTCCCACGGATCGTGCGGACCGGGGAAGCCGGCCCAGAGGAAGAACGGCTCCGTTCCGCGGTAGTCCCGGATCCAGTCGGCGGTCCGCCTGCCGACCCAGGCGTCCGGATGGGCGTCGGCGGGCAGCGGCGCCGGATCGGTCGTCCAGTGCGGGACGCGATCGCCGGGAGCGCCGTGGTGCGGGTCGCGTTCGGCGAGGAACTCCCGGTACCCGGCCAGCAGGCCGCGTTCCTCAAGCTCCTCGGTGTAGGCCGAGGTGCCGCCGATGACGCCGTACTTGCCGAGTATCTCGTATGCCTCGGAGAAACCGTGCTGCCGCATGGTTTCCCGGCCGTCGCGGACATCGGGTGGGTACCGGTAGAGGTGCATCTTCCCGATTGCGGTGGTCCGGTATCCGGCGTCCCGGATGCGTTGCACGACGGTCGGCAGTTCGCCGGTTTGCTGCCACCGGTTGTCGCGTACCCCGTGCTCGCTCACGTAGCGTTCGGTGAGCAGCGACGCTCTCGCCGGTACACACAACGGTCCTTGGCAATATGCGTGGCCGAAGGTGGTGCCCTCGGCGCTGAGCGCGTCGAGCGCGGGGGTCTGGATCGCGCCGCCCCAGGCGTCGGCGTTGTGCTGGTCGCTCAGGATCCAGAGAATGTTGGGCCGGGTCATGCGTTTCCTTTCGGCTCCGGTGGCTGGGCTCCGTGCCACGTGCAGGCGCGCGCACCTGCGTCGACTGCGGCCTGCAATGCTTCGGCGTCGCCGCAACCCGCAGCCAGCGCCGCGGCGAGTGCCCCGGCGAAGCTGTCCCCGGCGCCGGTCGTGTCCACGACCTCGACCTTCGGCGGTCGTGCAGTGTGCGCGCCCCAGCGAGCACCGGCCGGTCCGAGCGTGACGCATGCCGCGCAAGGTCCGAGCGCGGCGAGTTCGTGTTCGTTGACGATCACCGGGTCGGCAAGGTCGAGCAGCCGCTCGGGTACCGCACCGGCAGGCGAGGCGTTGAGGACCACCCGCACCCCCGCTGCCGCCGCGATTTCGGCGGCCCGGACGGCGGCGTCGAGCGGAATTTCCAGCTGGACAAGCAGAACCACGGCGGATTCGATGACGGCCGCTGCTTTGTCCATATCGGACGGTTGCACTGCCGCATTGGCTCCGGGGTGGACGATGATGCTGTTCTCCCCGGCCTCGTCCACGGTGATGTGCGCGGTACCGGTCGGTACTCCGGCGGTGGCGAGCGTGTGGGTCACGTCCACGCCGTGGCGCCGCAGCCCGGAGAGTTCGGCGTCGGCGCCGACCCGGCCGAGCAGGTGCACGCGCGCACCGGCACGAGCGGCGGCCACCGCCTGGTTGGCGCCCTTGCCGCCGGGGGAGACCCGCAAACCGTGGCCCAGCACGGTTTCCCCCGGGCGCGGATGGGCCTGCACGAGCACCACCCGGTCGACGTTCACCGAACCGGCCACCACCACACCGGTCATCCGGTCACCCCGAGCAGGGTGTCCACGAAGAGCCTGCCGTACCCGGGTCCGTCGACTTCCAGCGCGACGTCGACCAGTGGCGCGCCGGTTCCGGCCAGCCCGTGGATTTCCTGCTCACCGGGCTGCGCGCGCCGGTCCACGACCGTTTGCCCGCGCGTGCGTCCCGGCGCCAGTTCGACGTGGACCGGGAACCTTCCGGTGACCAGTCCGTCCGGATGCAGCAGCGAGCACACCGCGCCCGCGTCGCCGAGCGGCGCGCCACCGGCGGGGACGCGCGGCTCCCCGTTGCCCAGCGCGTGCTGCAGGAGCCGGGTTGCGAGGTCCGCGGCCGGATTTCCCGCCGCAGCAAGCTTCTCGCGGCCGATGCTGTCGACGGCCGGCTGGTAGAAGACGTCGAGCCCGTACATCGTCACCGGCACGCCCGCGTCGAGGACGATTGCGGCGGCCTCGGGGTCGTGCCAGGTGTTGAACTCCGCGACCGGGCTCGCGTTCCCGACGCCCGCGCTGCCGCCCATGACGACGATCCGCGCCAGCTGCCGGGCCAGGTCCGGGTAGGTGCGCACGAACAGGGCGACGTTCGTGAGCGGGGCCAGCGCCACCAAGGTCAGCCGGTCTTCGGCCGCGGTGACGACGTCTCGCAGCAGTTCGACCGCGTGCCGCGGGTCCGGCCTGCGGGCGGGATCGGGTAACCCCAAATCGGCCAGGCCGTCTTTGCCGTGCACGTGACCGGCGTCGTGCGGCTCGGCGATCAGCGGGCGGCGGGCCCCCGCGGCCACCGGAAGATCGGGTGCCCCGGCTGCGTCGAGCACGTTCAGGGTGTTGCGCACCACCTGGTCGAGCGAGGCGTTGCCGCGCACGCACGTCACCGCGCGGACGGTCAGTTCCGGGTGCCGCACAGCGAGTAGCAGGGCGAGGGCGTCGTCCACCCCGGTGTCCACGTCGAGCACTAAATCCATCCGGCACCTTCCGTTCCCGTCTTGACCCCGGTCCTCCCGGCGGTCAGTATGACATGAGATTGGACCTTTGGCTCTCTGATGGCTTGGAGGACGGCGATGGACGGCATCCCCGCGGCACCCGGTCCCACGGACGGAGCAGTCCGGTGAACGGCGCGGTGGCCGAGACCCGCGGCGACCCCCGGGCTGGCCGGGGCACCGCCACCGGCATTCGCGCCGACGGTGCCGAGAAGGTTTTCCCGCTGGGGCGCGGGAAATCGGTCCGCGCGCTGGCGCCGGTCGACCTCGACGTCGCGTCCGGCGAGTTCGTGAGCCTGCTCGGCCCGTCCGGCTGCGGCAAGACCACGCTGCTGCGGCTCATCGCCGGGCTCGAGACGCCGACCGACGGCACGGTCTCGGTGGGGGAGCGTTCGCCCGCCGAAATGGTGCGGGCCCACCGGGTCGGGTATTGCTTCCAGGAGCACGCCCTGCTGCCGTGGGCGAGCGTGCAAGAGAACATCGCGCTGCCGTTCCGGCTGGCGAAACGGCCGGTGGACCCGGCCCGCGTGGCCGAACTGGTCGAGATGATCGGCCTTGCCGGGTTCGAAAAAGCCCGTCCCAAACAGCTTTCCGGCGGGATGCGCCAGCGGGTCGCGATTGCGCGGGCGCTGGTGCTCGACCCGGACGTCCTGCTGCTGGACGAGCCGTTCGGTGCACTCGACGAGATCACCCGCCGCCGGATGAACCTCGAGCTCGCCCGGATCTGGCAGGCGACCGGGGTGACCACGGTGCTGGTGACGCACTCCATCGACGAGGCGATCCTGCTGTCGGACCGGATCGTGGTGATGTCGGCCCGTCCCGGGCGGGTGCACGCCGTGGTGCCGGTGCCGGCGAGCCGTCCGCGTTCCGCCGAAAGCCTGCAGGAGCCCGAAAGCGCACAGCTCGCCCGGCAGCTGACCGGTCTGCTGGACGCACCGGGCGGGAGCGACGAGCCGTGACCGGCGTGCGGACCGGCGCGCAGGTGGCGGCGGGTGCGGTGATCCTCGTCGTGGCCTGGCAGCTGATCGGCGCGTCCGGCTTGCTGGGTCCCGGATTCCCGTCGCTGACCAGTGTGCTGGCGCGGTATTTCGAAGAGGGCTCCGGGGAATTGTTCGGCAGCGCGCTGTCGGCCACCGCGTTGTCGGCGTTGGGCGCCTTCACGATCGGCGCGGGCGGCGGGCTGGTGATCGCTGCGCTCCGGCAGGCGATCGTGGGGGTGCGCGACGGGCTCGACCGGCTCGCGGTGACGGCACACGCCATCCCGCACATCGGGGTTGCGCCGGTGCTGGTGGTCACGATCGGCCGCACGGAAGCGCCGTTGGTGCTCGGTGCGATCGCCGCGTACTTCCCGGCGTACGTCGCCGCGACCCGCGCGTTCGGCACCGCCGGTACCGGCCTGCGGGACCTTTTCACGGTGTTCGGCAGTGGCCGGTCCACCCGGTTTCTCCGCCTGTACCTACCCGCCGCAGTGCCGGGATTGTGCGATGCACTGCGGCTGGCCGCGCCGGGGGCGGTGCTGGGCACGGTGCTCGGCGAATGGTTCGGCGCGCCGGACGGGATCGGCCTGATCATCGTCAGCTCGGCGCAGAATTTCCAGATCGACCAGCTGTGGGCCGCGGCGGTGCTGGCGACGTCGATGGCGCTGGCCGGTTACGGGCTTTTCTCGCTGCTGCAGGTCATCGCACGGAGGCGGTTCACATGAACCTGGTCGGTCGATTTGCCCGCCGCTGGTGGCTCGTCCTCGCCGTGGTCGCGATCTGGCAGCTGGTGTCGGCTCTCGGCGCGGTGAACCCGTTGCTGGTACCCGCGCCCGCTCAGCTGCTCGGCCGGCTCGGCGAGGAACCGGCGAAGTTCCTGCTTCCGTTGCTGCACACGGTCGGCACCGCGGCCATCGGGCTGGCGCTGGGGGTGGGCGCCGGGCTCGTGGTGGCGTCGTGCGTGTGGGCGTCCCCGTTCGCCCGCAACGTGATCACGCCGCTGGCGGTGGTGATCCGGTCGGTGCCGTTCGTGGCGCTGATCCCGGTGCTGAGCCGGCTCATCGGCTACAGCGACCGGTCGGCGTGGCTGATCTGCGGACTGGTCAGCTTCTTCCCGACGTTCGTCCTCGTCAGCTCGGGCCTGCGGGACATCCCGGCGAACGGCGACGATCTGTTCTCCGTCAACGGCGCCTCCCGGTGGGCGCACTACCGGCGGCTGGCGCTGCCCGCCTGCCTGCCCGCGCTGGCGACCTCGATCCGGGTGGCAGCGGCGTCCTCGATCGCGGCCGCCCTGGTCGCCGAGTTCCTGATGGGCACGCCCGGCCTCGCCCTGGTGCTGACCGAGGGGCTCGACTCGTTCGACATCCCGGCTGTCTGGGTCGGTTCGGCCTGCGCCGCGGCGGTGGGAATCGCCGCGTACCTGCTGGCCGGCTGGCTCGAAACCACCGTCGTCAAGCGGTTCACCTGAAACTTTCCGGCAAGGAGCAATGATGACCTATACCGATCTCAGCCGCCGGTCCTTCCTCGGACTCGTCGGCGGGGCTGCCGCGCTGACCGCGCTCACCGCGTGCGGTGCCGGGCCCGCCGACGGCCCCGGTGCCGCCGGTGGTGCCGCGCTGCCGTTCCAGCTCGGCTTCCTGCCCGACGTCGGCGCAGGCGGGTACTGGCTGGCCGACGACCGCGGGTTCTACCGCGACGCCCACCTGACGCCGGACTTCCTCGCCGGCGGGCCGAACGCGCCTGCTCCCGAGGTCGTCCTCAACTCGGGCAAGGCCATGCTGGCCAACGAGTCCAACACGGTGCGGCTCTTCGAGTACCTGAGTGCGCACAAGGACGTCGTGCTCATCGGCACGCAGTACCAGGGGCAGCCCAACGGGTTCCTGTCGCTGGCGAAGCGCCCGGTGCGGACGCCTGCCGACCTGCACGGCGTACGCATCCTCGCGGGTCCGAAGAACCGGCCGAACATGAACGCCCTGATGAAGATCAACAAGGTCACGGATTTCTCGTTCGTGCCCTCGGGTACCGACGTCGGCCCGCTGCTGCAGGGCGAGGGCGACGCGTTGCTCGCGTTCGCCGACAATGCGCCGATCGTCTTGCAGCAGCAAGGGATGACCGAGGGCAAGGACTACGTCTTCACGCCGTTCAGCGACCTGAATTACCACCTGCTGGCCGGGGCGATCCTGGTCGGCCGCAACTACCTGGAGGCCAACCGCGCGAAGGTGGTCGACTTCATGCGCGCGACTGCCCGCGGCTTCCAGGCCTTCATCACCGAGCCGGACGCCGCCGCCGAGCTGGCGGTGAAGAAGTACGGCAAGACGCTGGGGCTGAAGCTCGACCAGCAGAAGGCGGCGGCGCGGGCCCAGGTGCCGTACCTGTCGTCGGACCTCACGCGGAGCAACGGCCTGCTCACCCTGGACGTGGAGAAAATCAAGACCAAGGTGTACCCGACGATGACCGCTTCGGGGATCGCGAACCTGCCGGAGCTGGGCTCGGTCACCGACGTGAGCATCCTCGCCGAGGTGTTCAAGGGCGGTCCGGCGCTGTGACCTCCGCGGGGCCGGGCGGCACCCGCGGTATCGTGACCCGGCTTCCGCTGGGCGGAAAGGGAGGGGTGGCTGTGATGGCGATGGTCCGCACGCTGAAAGCACAGGCAGCCGCTGCGCTGCGGGAGATCATCCGGGACGAGTACCGGCCCGGTGACCGGCTCCCACCCGAGGCCAAGCTGGCCGAGCGCATCGGGGTGAGCCGCAACACCGCGCGCGAGGCGCTGGCCGACCTCGTCGTGGAGGGGCTGGTCGAGCGGAAGTGGGGCGTCGGCACGATCGTGCGGGAACGCACCGGCCCGGTCACCGTGAGCCTGAACGAGATCCTGTCGTTCCAGCAGGTGATCGACGGGCACGGGCACGAAGCGACGCTCGCGCACGCCGCGGTCGAGCCGATGACGTCCGACGAGGGCCTGGAGAAGCTCTTCGACATCGCCCCGGGGACCGCTTTGTGGCTCGTGGAACGGGTGTTCGCGGTCGACGGCACGCCCGCGGTGCTGATCCGGGACTACGCGTCCACCCACTATCACGACGAGGAGTTCGATCCGCGGTCGCTGGTGGACGTCGGGGTCTCGATGCTGGACGTGATCCGCGAGCAAACCGGGCAGCGCATCGCCCGGCTGCAGGGGGCACTGGACCCGGTGCTCGCCGACGGGACCACGGTCGCGCTGCTCGAGGTACCGGCCGGGTTCCCGTTGGTGCGAGTGAAGCAGGCGTGTTTGTCCGCGCACGAGACGGTGCTGTTGCATACCGAGGTGTATTACCGCACGGATGTGATCACGCTCGGGTTGAATCGGGTTGTTCGCGGCTGAGGTTTTATTGGGTTGCTTCGATTTCGGTGGCCACTTCGCGGGCGGGTGCGCGCCGGGTGAGTGTGAGGGTCACGCTCTCCAGCGCGTCCGGCGGGATCGGGAATTCGCCTTTGTACGACGTCGAGACGTGGCTGACCGCGTCCCGTCCGCAGTCCAGTCCCCAGAACGACGGGTGGGACAGCGTCCGCGGCAGTGTTGCCTCGCCGACCACCCGGTCGTCCTGCCACAGCGATACTGCCGAGCTGCCGTCGGGCCGGGGTTCGAGCGTCACGCCGAGGGTGTGTTCGCCGTCGGGGGCCGGTTCCGTTGCCACACAACGTACCCGGGCGTCCGGCAGCAGGTGCTCGAACACCAGCCGACCTTGCTGCACGTACAGGCTGTACCCGCCTTGCGCGCTCCCGCTGGACAGCAGGACGCCGTCGTGCCGAGCGCGCAGCCGTGCGGTGATTCGCAGCGCGCCGCGGGTGCCGGTGACCTTGCTGGCCACCGGAACGTGGCCGCTCTGCGGGTACAGCACCAGGTCGCCGCGGCCGGCGAGGCCGACCGAGCCCCCGCTGATCAGCTGGATCAGCGACCGGTCGTCCAGCGGCAGTACCTGGTTGCGCTCGGCTTCCCGCCACCACGCGGCGACGAGTTCCTCGAGTTTGCCCGGCTGTTCGGCGGCCAGGTCGTGGTTCTCGGCGAAGTCGGACGTGGTGTCGTACAGCCGCCAGGTGTCGTTGTCGTAGTCGGTGCCTGCGGTGTGTTCGGTGACGGCTTTCCAGCCGCGGTGCCAGATTGCCCGGTGGCCGAGCATTTCCCAGTACTGGGTTTCCCTCGTGGCGGCGGCCGGATCCGCGAAAGTGGCGGCGATGCTGGTGCCGTCCAGCGGAGTGTCCGAGGCGGTACCGGTGAGGTCGAGGACGGTGGGGGCGAAATCGATCGCGTGCACGAACTGCGTGCGGACCTCGCCCTTGGCCTCGATCCCGGCCGGCCAGGAAACCACCAGCGGCGAGCGCACCCCGCCGAGGTCGACGAACTGCTTGTACCGCCGGAAGGGAGTATTGCCCGCCATCGCCCAGCCTTCGGGGTAGACCGACGGGCCCTCGTGGCTGCCGATCACGCCGAGGTCGCCGAGCTGCGCGGCAACCGGGGGCCGGACGCCGCTGTAGGTTTCGTTGGTGCTGACCGAACCGTGCGGTCCGCCCTCGCGGCTCGCGCCGTTGTCCGAGCACACCACGACGAGCGTGTTGTCGCGCAAGCCGAGGCGCTGCAAGGTCGCGAGCACGCGGTCGAGCTGGGCGTCGGTGTGTTCGAGGAACCCGGCGAAGGCGGCTTGGAGGTGCGTGTACAGCGTCCTGGCGTCGGCGTCGAGCTCGTCCCACGGCTGGACCCCTGGGTTGCGTTCCGCGAGTGCGGTTCCCGGCGGGGTCAGGCCGTTTTCGATCTGGCGGCGCAGCCGGTCGGCGCGGGTCGCGTCCCAGCCCTTGGTGAACGTGTCGACATAGCGCTCCACGTACTCGCGTGGCGCCTGGTGCGGCGCATGCGTCGCCCCGAAGGCGAGCTGCAGGTAGAACGGCTGCTCGCCGCGGAAGGTCGCGTGGTCGGTGAGGTACCGGATGGCGCGGTCGGCCAGATCGGCCGACAGGTGGTAGTCCGGGTCGGCGGGCGGGTCGACCTGGTGGTTGTCCTCGATCAGCTCGGGCGTGTACTGGTCGGTGCAGCCGGTGAGGAACCCGTAGAACCGCTCGAACCCCCGGCCGAGCGGCCAGTTGTGGTACGGCCCGGCGGGCGTGATCTCGGCCAGCGGGGCCAGGTGCCACTTGCCCACGAGGTAGGTGCCGTACCCAGCGGCGGACAGGCGTTCCGGCAGCGTCGGCACCTCCGGGTGCACGCGGCCGCGGGAGTTGGGGAACCCGGTGTCGGTGTCGGCGAGGAACCGCATGCCGGTGGCGTGGTGGTTGCGGCCGGTGAGCAGGCACGCGCGGGTGGGCGAGCACAGCGGGGTCACGTGGAAGTTGCGGTACCGGAGGCCGTCGCGAGCCAGTGCGTCGATCGACGGCGTGCGGATTTCCGAGCCGTAGCACCCGAAATCGGACCAGCCGGTGTCGTCGAGCAGGACGAGGAGAACGTTCGGCCTGCTGCCGCGCGGCTGGTCCGGCGTCCAGTACGGGGTCGACTCGGCGGCGGTCCGTCCGATGCGGCCGGCGAAATCGGGCTCGGTCAAGGAAATTCCCTTCGCGGTCACAGGTTCGCGAGCCACGCGGGCTCGTCCACGACGACGTGTGCACCCGGTTCGCGCCATGCCTCGTCGCCGTTGTGGCGGGGCAGTTCCGCCGCGCGCAAGCCGGAGAACCGCGGGTCGGTGTACTCCTCGAAGTAGCGATCCAGGTCCTCGGTGAGCTTTTTGACCAGCTCCTGATGCTCCGGGCAGGCGTGGAGGTTCGTGGTTTCGCGCGGATCGGCGGCAAGGTCGAACAGTTCGTGCGGTCCGCTGGGATGCCGCCGGACGAGCTTGTGCTGCGGCGTGCGGATCATCCGCGTGGTGCCGTACTCGCCGTGGACGGCGTCCGGCCAGCCGGGAATTGCCTTGCCCACGGCCAGGTCGCGGAAGGATCGGCCGGGGTAGCGCCGGTCGGCCGGAAGCGGTACCCCGGCGTGCTCGGCGATGGTGGCGAACGTGTCGAGATGGGTCACCGGTTCCTGGCGGACCTGCCCGCCGAGCAGGGTCCCGGGCTGGTTGAGGATCAGCGGGACGCGGATCGACTCCTCCAGCATGTTGTACGGGATCGTCGCGTTTCCCTTGCCCCACAAGCCGTGGTGGCCCGCGTTGAGGCCGTGGTCGGCGGTGTAGACGACGAGCGTGGACTCCCGCAGGCCCTGCGCCTCGAGTTCGTCCAGGAGACGGCCGACCTGCTCGTCGACGTCGGTGACCGCCGCGTAGTACTGCGCGAGCGCTTCCCGCGGGTTCGCTCGGGTGCCGTAGACGGCCTCGGAGCGCAACCGGCCGAAGGGGTACGTGATGTCGTCGGGGATGTCGTCGAAGTGGCAACCGCGGTAGGAGTCGACGAGCCGTTCGGCGTGCCCCAGCCAGGGGCTGTGCGTGGCGAAGTAGCCGACGGTGAGGAAGAACGGACGTTCGCCGTCGCGGCGGCGCAGGAACTCGACCGCGCGGTCGGTCATCGCGTGCCGGTCGTAGCCCGGTGTTTCCCGCTCCGGTTCGGTCGGCCACGGCGCGAAACAGGGGAGCGGGCGCGGCACCGGACCGGAGCGTTCGTACCAGAAATCGAACCCGGCGGGCGGCAGTTCCCCCACCGGCCCGAGATGCCATTTGCCGGACAGCCCGGTGACATAACCCTGGTCGTGCAGCAAAGCGGCGAGCGTCGTCTCGTCCTGCAGCCACGGAGTCGCGGCGACCTCGGGGTCGCGGCCGGCGAGGTAGTCGTGCACCCCGTGCTGCGACGGCAGCCGCCCGGTCCAGAAACTGGCGCGGGCAGGCGAGCAGACCGGGGTGGGGGTGAACGCGTTGGCCATCCGGACCCCGGTGCCGGCGAGGTGGTCGAGCGTCGGGGTGCGGACCTCGGAGTTCCCGTAGCAGCCCGCCGCCCACTGCCCGTGATCGTCGGTGAGCACGACGAGGACGTTCCGCTGCATGCTTCGTGCTCCTTCGGGGCTTGGGCGGGTCACCTCCATTTAAGCATAAAGATTGGACCTCTGTAACTCTCACTGCGGGATGGGGAGGTCCCGCTCTCGAAGTGCACCTCGATCATGCGCATTTCCTGGACGTCGGCGCTCGGTGGTCGCGGTGCTGTTCGCGGAGGTAACGGGTGCGTTCGCGCAGGAGGGCCGTCGCGCGACCGGCTCGGCGCCGACGTCGCGATCGGGTTTCGGTCCTCGGCAACGGAAATCGGGATCCGAGCCGGATCAGGGTGGCCTTCGTTGGCACAACGGAATGATCACTGCAGCCGTGCCTGGCATTCCTCCAGCGCAAGGGCCCACGGGCGGGCCTGTTCGAGTTGGGAAGCGAGCCGGAGCAACGTGGCTTCATCACCGAAACGGCCCAGGAAGTGCACCCCGATCGGGAGGCCGTCGCCGTTGCGCCACAACGGGACTGACATCGCCGGGTTGCCGGTGATGTTCGCGACCACCGCCGGGTACCCGACCGTCGGCGCACCGCGTTCCAGCGCGCGCATCGGTTCCGCCAAGGTCGAGGTGATCTCGCCGATCAGAGCGGGCGGCGCGGACATCGTCGGGGTCAGCCAGGCGTCGTAGCGGGACAGGAACTGTGCGACCACCCGGGCGAACGCCTGCAGATCCTCCACGGCCAGCAGGTAATCGGCGGCGCTCACGCGTTGTCCGGCGGTCCAGTACGCGTACGTGAGCGGCTCGAGTTCGTCCGGGCCAGGGTGGCGGCCCAGCTTGCGGATCCAATAGCCGACGATCCACGCCGTCGCCGCATTGAACATCGTGCCGATTGCGTCGCCGACCGGTGGGGTCAGGCCGGGCAGGTCGGCTTCTTCCATGGTGTGGCCGAGGGAATCGCAGAGCCGGACGGCGTCGTCCAGAGCAGCGACGCAGTCCGGGTGTCCGGTGGATCCGTCCGGCAGGCGCGGGCTGAAGGCGATCCGCAGGCGGCCCGGATCGGCGCCGACCTCGGTGGCGAACGGGCGGTCGGGTACCGGCGCGGGGTACGGGTCGCCGAGCGATGGTCCGGCGAGTGCGTCCAGCAGGGCGGCGCTGTCGCGGACCGACCTGGTCAGCGCGTGCTCGACGGCCCAGCCGCCCAGTACGTCGCCGTACTCCGGGCCGAGGGGGACCCTCGCGCGCGTCGGTTTCAGCCCGAACAGCCCGCACGCCGACGCCGGGAACCGCAGCGAGCCGCCGAGGTCGTTGCCGTGGGCCATCGGCACGAGACCGGCGGCGACCGCGGCCGCCGAACCGCCGCTGGACCCGCTGGTCGAGTGGTCGGTGGACCACGGGTTCCGCGTCGGCCCGTGCAGTACCGGCTCGCAGGTGGGGACCATGCCGAACTCCGGCGTGTTCGTCTTGCCGACCAGTACGAGACCGGCCCGCCTCAGCCGCCGCACGAGCTCCGAGTCGTAGCGGGAAACGTTGTCCCGCAAGAAGGCCGACCCCTCGGTGAAGCGGACTCCGGCGACCTCGGCGACCAGGTCCTTGACCAGGAACGGCACTCCGGCGAAGGGACCGCTCGCGGTGGCGGCTTCGGCGCGGGCCGACTCGAACATCGGGGTCACCACCGCGCCGAGCAGCGGGTCGAGCCGCTCGATCCGGGTGATGGCCGCCTCGACCAGGTCCGTGGCGGTGAGCTCGCCGCCACGGACCAGCGCGGCTTGCGCGGTGGCGTCCAAAGTGGACAGGTCGGTCATCCGGTCACCGTCCGGGTTCCGCGCACGGCGTGGATTTCGCCGAGCGGTTCGATGCGGGCGGCGGGCAGTCCGGCGTCGGCGATTGCGGCCCGGAACCCGGGATCGGTGCTGAACTTCGCGAACTCCGCGCGGTCCGGGCAGGAGTCGTACACGGTGATCCCGCCGTCGCGGACGACGCAGGCGTGCAGCACGATCGCGTCGGCCGGGAATCCGGCGAGAAGCTTGTCGTAGGCGGGCAGCAGTTCGTCGGACGGTCCGTCGAAGTGGTAGGCGGCGAGGAACATCGGGGTCACCTTGCCTTCGCCGCGGCGAGGTTGCGGCCGACGACGTCCATGGTGGCGCCCAGCGCGGTGGTCGGGCTGAACTCCACGACCTCGGTACCGGCGAAGATCAGCGGCAGGTGGCCGGGTGCACCGTAGTAGGCGTCGCCGGTCTGGAAGACCTCGTCGTGATCGGGGTAGCGGAAGACGATCTTCCCGCGTACGACGGTGCCCCAGTGCGGGCACTGGCAGCGGTCGTCCGGCAGCCCGCGGAACAGCGGAGCCGGGTCGACGTCGGCTTTGTAGGTTTCGTAGCCGACGGTGTACTCGCCGAGGTCGACATAACGGCCTTCGATCTCGGGTTCGTCGACGGACAGCGGTGCTTCGGCTTTGCTGGTGCGCGGCATCGGAGGCTCCTCACGGCCGGTGGATGTGTGCACCGGGTAGGCGTGAGGTCGGATCGCACGATGTGCGGTCAGGTGTGCCAGGCGTGTGCGGTCTCCGGTTCGTACACGCAGCGGGTGCCGGTGCGGACGGTGTTGCGCAGATGCCGTCCGAGGTCGGGATGCGCCCGGCCGATCCGCTCGATAGCGGCGTGAATCCGCGCGGTGACGGCGGTACGGGCGCGTTCGGCCGGTATTCCTGCGCGACGGGCGCGGCCGCCGATGGCGTAGGCGGCTGACAGTTGGTGCAGCAGGGCTTCGCGTTCCTCGGCGATCTTTGCTGACCTTGGCGCATCTCCGGCGGCGTCGGCGGCGTCGGATGCTGCGTCCAGTTCCTTCAGCCGTCGGCGGTAGGCGGCGCGGGCAGTGGCATCGACGACCTCACCCAGGTCGCCTTCCACAGGCGGACGGACGGGGGTCGCGAGGTCGATGGCGGCCACGGCGACTCCCGGCTGGGCAAGCAACCGCGCCAGGTCTTGGAGGCCCTTGGCGTCCGGGAGCCGGACCTCGCGGCTGTCGAACCGGAGCAGCCACACCTCGCCGTCGCGGGCGAAGGTGTCCACGCCGGGCGTCGACCCGGATTCGGTGCGGATTCGGGCAGCCAGCGCGGTCGCGCCAATCGATTCCGCTGCGGCGACGGCGCGGTCGCGGTGTTTCGCGGCCGCGTGGGGGTCGCCGAGCGCGTGGGCCAGCAGCGCGAGATGCCGGTGTACCGGACCCCGAATGGCCGCGCCGATACCTTCGACCACGAACAGGTCCGCGTAGGGCAGCAGCCAGTCGTACAGCGGGCGGGCCAGCGGATGCGGGCCGGTCAGCGCGATCGTCTCGGCGGCTTGGGCCAGCATCGGCAGCCATTCGGAGTCTCGGGGAGCGTCGGGCAGCCGCGGGGCAACGGCGGAGAGCCGGTCGCGGGCCTCGGCAGGCCGGTCGAACTGAGCGGCCAGCAGCGCGAGCGTCACCTGCGGCCAGAGTCCGGGAATTTCGTCGAGCGCGACCTGCGAGGTGAACCGGGCCAGCGCTGCGCGGTCCCCGTCGTCGGAGAGCAGGCACCAGCGCTGGGTGGCGGCGAGCATGATCGCGTTCGCACTGCCGGATTCGCGACCCAGCTCCTCGGTGCGGTCGAGCAGCTCGGCGGCGTCGTCGTACCGGCCTTCCAGCAGCGCGCGCATGCCACGCCACAACGGCGGGTACCAAAGGTAGAACGGCTGATCCAGTACCTGGGCGAGGCGGTCGAAAGCGAGCACCTCAGCGTCGGCGACCGCCCCGGTTTCCAGCAGCGCGACCAGCCGCAACCGGCGGCCGAGCAGTTCGAGCACCGGATCGCGCAGCCCGCGGGCGAGGGCGATGATCTCGTCCGCCCAGCCGAGCCGGTCCGTGCAGTTCGCGGGTCCGGGCTTCGCGTCGCAGAGCGCGGCCAGCGCCTGGGCGAGGGCGGCCGGATCGCCGACCCGGCGGGCGACCCGCACGGCTTCCTCGGCGAGCGCGAGCCGCTGGTCGTCCGGTTCGAGAAGCGTCGTCGCGACCGACAGCCGCGCGATGACCGCTGCCCGCAACGCCGAATCTTCCTCCGGCAGCGCTGCCCGGGCGCGTTCGAGGAGGTCGACCTGCTGGTGGTCGAGCAGGTCGACCTCGATGCCCGTCGCGCCCGAGCCGAGACCGAGTGCGGCGCGGGCGAGGAGGTCGGGCCGCGCGTCGGAAAGCCTTGCGGCGGCGAGGAAATCGGCTCGCGCGCCGACGCGGTCACCTGCGCCGAGCCGGGCCGTTCCGCAGGCGAGCAACAGCTCGGGGTCGTCGCCGGGGGCGGCTTCGCGGGCGCGTTCGTACCACGCCACGGCCTCGTCGTGGGCCAGCAGCGCGGCGGCTTGATCCCCGGCGAGCCGGGCAAATCGGGCGGCAGCGAGGGCATGTTCGGGACCTGCTTGCAGGTAGTGCTGGGCGACCTGGGCCGGACCGAGGTCGCGTCCGCGTTCGGCGTGGCTCGCCAGCACGTCGGCGGCTTTGGCGTGCAGCTCGGCGCGTTCGGCCGCAGGTATGGCGTCGTACACCGCGTCGCGCAGGAGCTGGTGGCGGAACGCTGCGGTACCTGCGTCGAGCTCGCCCAGCAAACCCGCCGCCGACGCCTCACCCAGCAGCGCCCGGACTCCGGGCAGCGCGACCCCGGTCAGGTCGGCGAGGACGTCGAGCCGGAACCGCACGCCGAGTACGGAAGCCGCGGTGAGGGCGGTCGCGCATTCCGCTCGTAGACCGGCCGTCCTGGCGCGGACGACTGCGCGCACAGAGGCCGGGACACCGGAACCGTGCCGCACGAGTTCAGTCACGAAAAACGCCTCGCCGCCGGTGCGGGCGACGATCTCGCGGACCTCGTCGGCGTCGGGTTGCTGCCCGGTGGCCGCGGTGACGAGCTGGGCCACGTCGGCGTCGTCGAGCGGTCCGACCGGGATGCACAACGCGCGGCCGAGCAGCATTGCCCGGGTCTGGGTGCGGCCGTGCCAGGAATAATCGTCGTCGCGCGCGGTGGCGACGACGACCACTGGCGCCGTCCGGATCGTCGCGCTGACTTCGGCGAGCAACCGCTGCGACGACGCGTCCGCCTCGTGCACGTCGTCGAGCACCAACAGGAGCGGCCTGGTAGCGGATTCGGCCCGCAGTACCGCGGCGACGTCCCGCGCGAGCTGCCTCCGTGACTCCTCGGGATTGCCCGGCCGACTCTGCACCTGTCCGGTGACGATTGCCCGCAATTCGGGCGACGATTGTGCGATCCGGCCACCCTGCACATCCGCGACCAGATCGCGGAGGATCTGCGCCCACGGCCCGAAAGCGTCGGGCGGGCACCAGGCCCAGACGGTACGGAAATCCTGCGCGGTACCGGCCACTTCGGCCGCGATCCGGGTCTTCCCGGCTCCGCCGGCGCCGGTCAGCAGCACGAGCCCGCCGCGCCCGGCGCGCGCAGCGGCCAGTACCGCGGCGACCTCGCGAAGCACCGCGGCACGCCCGACGAACGGCAACGGTTCGACCATCGTGCTCAACTCCTCGCGATGACGGTAGGCGCGTGCACGGCGTCGCGAAAGCCGCAGTTGTGGCACGCTGCCGAGGAAGCACTCCGAGGCCGAAGGAGCCGTGATGTCGTTGTTGTTCGGTGCCAACGTGGACCCGCTCTGGCAGAACGGGGACGCACCGCTGCGCCAAGCCCTTGCCGCGGAGGAGTACGGACTCGACCTCATCACCATCCAGGACCACCCGTACCAGGTGCGCTTCCACGACACCTGGACGCTGCTCACGTTCCTGGCCGCCCGCACCGAGCGCATCACCTTCGTACCGACCGTGGCGTGCCTGCCGCTGCGGCCGCCCGCGATCCTGGCCAAGGCCGTCGCGAGCCTGTACCTGCTGAGCGGCGGCCGGGTGCAGCTCGGCCTCGGCGCAGGTGGGTTCTGGGACGCTATCGCCGCAATGGGCGGCCCGCGCCGGACGCCGCGCGAAGCGATCGATGCGCAGGAAGAGGCGATCGACGTCATCCGCGCGATGTGGAGCGGCGAACGTTCGGCGCGAACCGACGGGTCGGTGTACCGGCTGTCCGGCGTCCACCCCGGCCCGCCACCCGGTCCGGATCTGGGACTGTGGCTGGGTTCCTACGGACCGCGAGCGCTCAAACTCACCGGCGCCCGCGCCGACGGCTGGCTCCCGTCGCACGCCTATCTGCCGCTCGACGCACTCCCCGCCGCCTCCGCCCGCATCGACGAAGGTGCCCGCGCCGCCGGTCGTGACCCGTCGGCGATCCGGAAGGTCTACAACATTTCGGGCACCATCGCGGACACGTCGTCGAGCGACCCGTTCACCGGCACGGTCGCCCAGTGGGCCGACCAGGCCGCGACCGCCGCCGACGCCGGGATCACCGGGTTCGTCTTCTGGCCTGCCGGGGACTACGACGGCCAGATGCGCCGGTTCGCGGAGGAAGTGGTACCCGCGATCCGCGCGCGGCTCTCGTGACACCGCAGCGCCTCCGAGAATTCGAAGGCGCTGCGGTGGATGGGATCAGCAGGTCGTATCGGCGCTCGGGAGCACGCCGTCGCTGAAATAGGTGTTGACGGCCTTCTCCACGCAGGCGTTCGGGTAGTGCCCGAAGACGGCGTGGACCCGGACGTCCTGCAGCGTGACCATTCGCGACGCGGTCAATGCCTGGTGCAGCCCAACGCCTTCAGCGTACGGGGTGCGGCTGTCGCGAGTGGCCTGCACGATCAGCGTGGGCACCGAGTTGTGCACGGCGGTCGGCGGTTCGACCGGCGGGAGCCAGAACGCGCACGCGGTCGGGCCGTTGGCGAAGCCGCCGAACACCGGCTGCGAGGCGCGGTTGCGCTCGATCGTGCGCCAGTAGTACTCCGGGTCGTGCGGGGACCAGACGTCACCGCACGCGATGGGAGCTTCGCCGGAACCCTGCGTTTCCGGGGTCGGCTTGGTCAGCGCGGTCAGCAGGAAGTCCAGTCGCGGGTCGATCTGCACCGGCTTGCCCGCGGCGGCGTCGACGAGCTGCCGCACGAGCGCGGCCGGGACGTCGTTGAGGCGCTGGTCGGCGAGCAGGTTGAACAGCACGGTCGGCACCAGGTGCTCGTCGACCTGGTGCGTGCCGATCTTGATCGGGGACTTCGCGGCCCCGCGGATCAGGTTCTCGACCTGCGCCCGCACCTGCGCGCCGGTGGTGCCGAGGTGGTACTCGCCGTCGCGGGCCGCGGTCCAGGCCGCCCAGTCGTCCAGCCCGGCCTCGTTCGCCGGGCCCATCGCCTGGAAACTGCCGACGCCGTAGTGCTTCGGGTCGATCGCGCTGTCGAGCACGATCCGGTCGCTGCGCTGCGGGAACATCTGGGTGTAGACCGCGCCCAGGTAGGTGCCGTAGGACCAGCCGAAGTAGCTGACCTTCGGTTCGCCGAGCGCGCCGCGGACCACGTCCATGTCGCGGGCGGTGTTCCGGGTGGTGAACTGCCGGACGCCAGGACCTTCTGCGGCGAAACACTGGCCGGCCAGCTTCTCTTCGAGCCGGAGGGTCCGGTCGAAGCCGGTCCGGTCGATGCCCGCGGAGCGGAACATGGTGCCCACGGGCCAGCCGCAGTTGACCGGTGTCGAGCGGCCGATGCCACGCGGGTCCATGCCGATCAGGTCGTAGCGGGCGGTGACCGCCGGGGTCATCGCGGTCCGGACGTCGAGCATCATGTCGAGCCCCGCCGCGCCGGGCCCGCCGGGGTTGGACAGCATGACCCCGCGCCGCTGCCCGGGGTCGGTGGCCTTCAGCCGGGAGATCGCGACCTTGATCGTGCGCCCGCCGGGCCGAGAGTAGTCCAGCGGCACCGTGACGTCGGCGCACTGCGCGCCCGCGTCGTCGAGGTTCTTCACCCCGCAGGCTTTCCAGTCCAGGCGCTGGTGGTAGTACCGGTCCAGGCCCGATCCCCCCTCGCTCACCGGTCCCGCGGTGGCGAACCCGGCGCCGGCCAGCAGGCCCGCCCCGGTCGCCACCACGGCGGCGAGCGCTCTCACACGTACCATTTCCCTGTCCCCGCTCTCTTGGTTCGGCTGTCCTGAGTGGACGAAAGAAACCCTAGAGAGCGGGTCCGGAAGTTGACCATGAAGACAATGCCCGGACTCCGGTTCAGCAGGCGCGACCGCGGTGGTGGTGCCTGCTGTACCAATCACCGCGAGATGCGCCGATGGAAGCCGAACACCCGCCGTTCCCGGGCAGTCACCCTGTCCATCACCTGCGTGCGCGCCGGGGTGCTCGTCGCGTGGCGGTATTCGTCGGCATCGAACAGGCGGACATCCGAAATCTCATGGAATGCCAGGAAATCCGGACCTGCGCCGGAGGTGCGGCGGTAGCGGCGGGTGCGGTACCAGCCGTCCATGCGGTGCAGCAGCGGGAGGTGCTCGGTGCGGTACCACGCGTCGAGGCCGTCGGGATCGGACGTGGACAGCTGGACGGCGACCACCACGGCCGGTTCCGGGGGCGCCGTGCCGCGGTCGTCGAGGAGTTCGTACACGCGCCGGTCCAGCGTGGTGAGCCGGTCGACGATGTCCTGCTCCCGTGGGCTTCGGTGTCGGATGATTTCGTACTCCGGGCTGTCCAGTGCGGCGGAATCGAGTTCGTACCACGCCAGCCAGCTCGGTTTCTGCCCGTCGAGCGCGTGGTAGCGGTACCCGGTGCGGATGCCCGGCACGCCGAGCCGCGCGGGGCCGTGCTCGGTGTCGTACCAGTCGTGGAATTCCTCCTCCGGGACCGGCCCGGGTTCGGCGAGCACGAACAGTAACGCCTCGGTCATCGGGTAGTGTCCTTCCTGAACTTGACGGCCTGGCAGGAGGGTGGGCAGCGGCGGTGTCTCGCGAGGACCCGGATGTCATCGATTCGGTCGAGAAGGCTTTCCGGTTGCTGCAAAGCTTTTCCGGAGACAACCCGGCGATGACCGTCAGCGAGGCCGCGGCCGTCACCGGCTTCACGCGCGCCACCGCGCGCCGCATCCTGCTCACGTTCGAGCGGCTCGGGTTCGCCGAAACCGACGGCCGCCGGTTCAGCCTCACCCCGCGCGTGCTGCGGCTCGGCTACGGCTACCTCGCCGCGCTGCCGTTCTGGGAACACGCCCAGTCGCACATGCGCGCGCTGTCGGACGAGGTGCGCGAGTCGAGCTCGCTCGCCACCCTCGACGACGGCGAGATCGTGTACGTGGCACGGGTTCCGGCGTCGCGGATGATGACCGTTACGTTCAACGTCGGGTCCCGGCTGCCCGCGTACCCGACGTCGATGGGCCGGGTACTGCTGGCCGCGCTGACCGACGAAGAGCTGGAGTCCTATTTGGACACCACCGAGCTGCGCCGGCTCACGCCCAACACGATCACCGGCCGGGCGGCGCTGAAGGCCGAGCTGGCGCGGGTGGCGGAACAGGGGTACGCGCTGGTGGACGGCGAACGCGAGGAAGGCGTGCGGTCCGCGGCGGCGCCGGTCCGCGGCCGTGGCGGCCGGGTGATCGCGGCGCTGAACGTGTCGGCGAACGCCGCGCGGGTGTCGGTGGAGAAGCTGCGCGCGGAGTTCGTCCCGCGGTTGCTGGAGACGGCGGATGCGATCACGAAGGACATCGCCGGTCTGCATTCGTGACGGGCTGCTCACGCGAAGTCGAAGCATTGCGCGGGATTTGTCACCAGTAGCCGGCGTAGTGCTTGCGGGCTGGGTGCGATGTCGGCCAGCAGGTCGACCAGGTGGCCGTCATCCGGCATGAAGCCGTGGGTGTTCGGGTGCGGGAAATCGGTGCCCCACACCACGCGTTCCGGCGCGTGTTCGGCCAGCAGCCGGGCCAGCGCGGCGGAATCGGCGAGATCCGGGGGTGCGGTGGCGATCCGGTCGGCGCCGCTCAGCTTCACCCACACCGTGCCGGTGTCGAGCAGCCGCAGCAACGCCGTCACGGTTTGCTGTCCAGCCCGGCGCGCAGGTCCACGCGGGCCATGTGGTCGATCACCACTTGCAGCGGCAGTTCGCGCACCAGGTCTTCGTGGTCGGCGATGCCGTCTCCGGCGACGTGCAGCGCAATGTGCCAGCCACACGGCGCGATTTTGGCTGCGATGGCGTCGATGGTTTCCCGTGACGGCGCCGGGCCGAGGTGTGGTGTGAAGTGCAACCGCGCGCCGCGTACGCCCGCTTCGTGTAGCCGTGCGATCTCCGCGTCGGGCGTCTCCGGCGTGACGATTGCGACCCCGCGATAGCGGCCGTTGCCGTTCTCGAGCGCGTCGAGGAGCGCGGAGTGATCTGTTCCGTGACAAGCAGATTGGACGATCACTGCGCGCGCGAAGCCGAGAAAAGCGTGGAGCCGCTGGAGGTCCTCCTTCGGTGCTTCGGGCGGCGTGAAGGTGCGGTCTGGCGCGTACGGGAAGACGTCGGTGGGGCCGAAGATGTGACAGTGCGCATCGCAGCTGTCGGGCGGAAGGGCGAGCGCGGGCTTCGTCGGCGAAGCGACCGGTCCGGCGCACGTGGGTTGCAGCATCAGTCACACCTCGCGGTCATGCCGCCGTCGACGACGATTTCGGTACCGGTGACGAACCTCGCCTCGTCCGAAGCCAGGTACAGCGCGGCGTACGCGGTGTCGCGCCCGTCTCCCATGAATCCCAAGGGTATCCGCGCCTGCCGACGCGCGAGCAACGCGTCGACGTCGCCGTCTTCCCGCTGTCCGGCCAGCCGCGCTTCGACCATCGGCGTGTGCAGCTGACCGGGTACGACGGCATTCGCGCGGATCCCGTCGGCGGCGTGCTGTACGGCGATCACCTTGGTGAGCTGGATGACTCCGGCCTTGGCGGCGGCGTACCCCGCTTGCGGCGACCCGGTCCAGCGCAGGCCGGACGTCGACGCGGTGTTCACGATCGCGCCGCCGCCCTGCTCCCGCATCACCGGAATCGCATGCCGGCAGGTGAGGTACACGCTGGTCAGGTTGTACTCCAGCTGTGCCGACCAGTCCGCCTCGCTCAGCTCGGCCGGTCCGCCGGGACGCGAGCCGCCGACGTTGTTGACCAGGATGTCGAGCGACCCGAACTCGGCCCGGCAAGTGTCCATTGCGGACTTGACGGACGCGCTGTCGGTGACGTCGCAAAGGTGCGTGCGGACCGTACCGCCTTCGGCCGAGATCCGTTCGACGGTCTCGGCCAGCGCGTCCGGCCGCCGGTCCAGGGCGAACACCGTCGCCCCTTCGCGGGCGAACAGGACCGCGGCTGCTCGGCCGTTGCCCCAGCCCGGCCCGACGCTCCCGGCACCGGTGATCACCGCGACCTTGCCGGTCAGCCTCGTCATTCCCGGCCCACCTCCAGTGCCACGAGAAACCGCGAGACCATGTTGTACGCGGCGATCGTCGTGGTGAGCTCGACGATCTGCTGGTCGGCGAAATGTTCTTGCAGTGCCTTGAAAACCAGGTCGGGTACGGCGACTTCCCGCGTCATCGCGTCGGTGTACGCGAGGGCCGCTCGGTGCGGTCCGGCGAGCACGGCCGGGTCGCCATCCGCGCGGAGAGCGGCGATCTGCTCGGCCGTCATCCCGGCCTCCCGCGCGACCGGCTCGTGCGCCGCCCATTCGTACGCGGCGCCGTTCAGCTCCGCGACCCGCAGAATCGCCAGTTCCCGGACGTCCGCGGACAGGGTCGACGCCCCGCGGATCGCGCCGAGCAGGCTGTTCCAGCCGTCGGCGAACGCCGGGCTGTGCAGCAGCATCGTGTCGAGCGGGGTGAGCCGCCCGCCGCGCCGCTGCCGGATCCGGTCGGCGACCGGGCCGCCCGCGTCGGAAGAGCCGATTCGTGCCACAGTTTCCCCTTGTCTTGGCCAGGTCTTGACTACTTCTTGACTACACCGGGGCCGGGACGGCCGGGGTTTCCCCGGCCAGCACGGCTCGCGCGCGATTCAGGTCGAGGACCTTCTCCCAGCGGCTCACCACGATGCTGCCGAGCATCTGCCCGCACAGGCTCACGATGCCGCGCATGGTGGAGAGGAACCGGTCGATGCCGAGGATGAGCATGATGCCCGCGTTCGGCACCGTGTCCAGAGTGGACAGTGTCGCGGCCAGGATCACGAAGCCCGCCCCGGCGACGCCCGCGCTGCCCTTCGAGGTGAGCATGAACACCGCGAGCAGACCGATCTGCTGCCACACCGAGAGGTGCACGTCGAAGGCCTGCGCGATGTAGAGCGACGCAAACCCGAGGTACAGGCACACGCCGTCGCCGTTGAAGGCGTACCCGGACGGCACCACGAGCCCGACGATCCGCTTCGGGCAGCCCATCCGCTCGAGCTTGTCCATCAGCTGCGGCATCACGACCTCGTAGTTCGCGGTGCCTAGGGTGATCAGCAGCTCGTCCTTGAAATAGCGGTACAGCCGCAGGATCCGGATCCCGCACAGCCGCGCGACGGCGCCGAACACCAGCAGGCAGAACAGGATCCCGGTGACCCAGAAGAGCACGACGACCCCGCCGAGGCTCGCGAGCGTCGACGCGCCGAACTTGCCGGTGGTGTAGGCCATCGCGCCGAACGCACCCAGCGGCGCCAGGTACATCACGAGCCGCACGATGCCGAAGGTCGCCTCGCCGACGCGCTCGATCCCGTGCAACAGCGGCTCGCCCCGCTTGCCCATCGCCTTGATCGCGACGGCGAACAGGATCGAGATCAGCAGCACCTGCAGGACGTTGCCCTCGGTGAACGCGCTGACCGCGGTCTTCGGGATGATGTTGACGAGGAAGTCGTACCAGTGCTGGTTTTCCCCGGTCTGCACGTACTGCTGCGCGGCGCCGGACAGCTTGAGCGACGCCGGGTCGGCATGGATGCCGTCGCCGGGACGCACGACGTCCATCACCACGAGGCCGATGATCAGCCCGATCGTGGTGAGCACCTCGAAGTACACCAGCGCTTTCACCCCGATCCGGCCGACGCTCGCGAGCTCGCCCGCGGACGCGATCCCGGTGACGATCGTGCAGAACACCACCGGCGCGATGAGCATCTGGATCAGCGCGATGAACCCGGTGCCGACCGGCTGCAGCGCCGTGCCCGTCCGAGGCCAGAGAAAGCCGACCAGCGCACCGAGCACGATCGCGACGAGCACCGTGAGGTACAGCTTCGACGTGAAAGCCTGTTTGAAGAATCTTCCGGTCGACATCACCGACATCACCGCTCCGTGTTCGTCTGACGTACGACTGCGCGACTGACGAACACATCGTGAGTCACGTCGGCCGTTTCGTCAAGGCCCTTCGTGCGGGCTGCGGCAGGCTGGCGTTGCGAAGCGGACGGGAACCCGATTTCCGCCGGGTTGTTCCGTCCAGGGGCTGCTCATCCACCTGGCCCGGAGTCGCCGCTCTATCACGCGTGCAGCCGGGAATGCGCGATTCTGCTCGACGATGCGGTTTCGAGGCGCCATCGGGCAGGCGTGGATGGCGCTGACCGGTGCACGGTTTGCGGACCCCTCCGGCGGTGATCCGCAGCGCGTCGAGGCGGCTCTGTGGGAGCCCCGGCCACCGCTCCATCGGTATCGTCCCGGCGGGGTGCCGGAACCGGTCACGGCCTCCGACGCACTGCTGCTGGCCGAGCTGCTGGGGAGTTCCCGCGCAATTCGTGGCCGCCGCGCAAGCTGTGGGAGCTCGGTACCGGCGGGCAGGTGGGTTTCCGGCAGACGCGGCAGCTGCGCGCGGTGCTGCGTCTGCCTCGTCCCGAATTCCGAGATGCGGAAGCCGGGCGACGAGGCGTCCGCCCGCTACGAGGGGGTGGACCCCCGCTACGCGAACTTGCCCAACCGGACCGGCGAGCACTAGCCGGGTCAGTCCGTGCTGGGCTCCTGAGCGGGAACATCCAGCAGCTCCACCAGGTCGACGTCACTCGCGCGCAGGTGCAGTCCGGCGCTTCCCTCGACCGGGCGGAGGAACCGGCCGTCCGGGCCCATCACCCAGGCCGTCTGCAGGTACAGCTCGGCCGGATGCGGATACGACGACGCGTACGAGCGCGAGCCGTACCAGCCGCCTGCCCACGTGCCGTCGCTCAGGCGGACGCGCGCGAAGCACGAGCCGCGATCGCGGAACATCCAGTCCCAGGCCGTGGGGGTGTTGAGGTACCGCGCGGTGCGGCGCCGACGACGTTGTACCAACGTGACCGCACCCGCGGCGGCGGCCGGGATCACCACGAACAGCAGCAGTCCCAGCAGCCCGGCGACGCGCAGCGTGGAACCCGAAACGTCCCAGCCGTGGATGCCTCGGACCAGCCGAACCAGCTCCGGGCCTGCCGCGATCAGGTAAGCCACGTCGAGCACGATCGACGCGGCCAGCGAGCGCAGTACCCGTTCACCGAGGTCGCGTTCGCCGGGAACCGGGCCGCGCCAGCGTTCGCGCAGGAACTGGTAGGTGATCCCGGGCAGCACGAACAGCACCAGCAGACCGAGCTGAAGTGCTGTGGAAGGTGCTTGCCCCATCGGCGTTCCCCTCGTCGGCGGCGGGTGGTCCGACGATAGCGGGACCGGGCACGGTGCACACCCCGCGCCGCGCGGGTTCGTCATCGCGTCCGAAGCGCCGGGCTCCGCGCCGCTCATAACGTGGCGCCAGCCAAGGAAAACGTGAGGAGCCCGCTCATGACCGACCCGGTGCGCAGCAGGCTGGGAATGCTGCTCGGCAGCACGACCCCGCCCGAAGAAATCGGCAAGTACGCGGCCGAAGCCGAGTCCGCGGGCTACGGTGAACTGTGGATCCCCGAGGATTACTTCTTCCTCGGCGGTATCGCGGGCGCCGCGCTGGCGCTTGGTGCGACGGCGCGGATTCCGGTCGGGATCGGCGTGATGTCGTCGGTGGTCCGGCATCCGGCGCTGCTCGCGATGGAGCTCGCGACCCTGGCCAGGGCGTACCCGGGCAGGCTGATCCCGGGCCTCGGACACGGCGTTCCGGCATGGACCGCGCAAATGGGCCTGACCCAGCGATCGCCGATGAGCGCGCTGCGCGAGACGATCACCGGCGTCCGGGCGCTGCTGAACGGCGAAACCGTGGACGACGAGGGCCGGTTCGCCACATTCCGCCAGGTCGCGCTCACACATCCGGTACCCGAACCGCTGCCGCTCTTCACCGGCGTCCTCGGCGACAAGGGCCTCGACCTGACCGGCCGGCTCGCCGACGGTCTGCTGGTCAGCGCGCTGGCCCCGGTCGAGTACGTCCGCGCCGCCCGGCAGAAGCTCGACGCCGCCGCCGAGGCCGCGGGCCGCACCGACCGCGTGACGATCAGCGTGCTGCTCGCCGCCAACGTCACGCGTGACCCGTCCCGGGTCGCCGACGTCCGGGCCGCGCTCAAGCCGGTACTGGCGTTCTACCTCGCGGCGACCGGCCCCGGCCCGCTCACCGGTGCGGCCGGTGCCAACGAGCAGCTCGCGGACCTGCTTTCCCGCGGCGGCCCGGAGGTCGTCGCCGCGGAGATGCCGGACGAGTGGCTCGACCTCTTCGGCCTGGTCGGCGACCAGGACACCGCCCGCGCCCGGATCGGCGAGTACCTCGCCGCCGGTGCGGACAACGTTTCCCTCGCCACGGTGGTCGCCGACGGGGCGGCCGAAACCCTCGCCGCCGTCGGCGAGCTGACCGGCGAGTTCACCCACGGAAAGGAATGACCATGGCTGGCGACCTCGAGCAGATCCTCGCGGTGCACAACGGCTGGTACGACGCGAACGTCGGGCTGATCGCCGACCGGATGCTGCCGTACTTCCCCGAAGGCGACGGCTACCACCAGTTCAACCTCAACGGGCACACCTACCAGGGCGTACTGGACAAGCACCGGCTGTGGCTCAACCTGCCTGCGCTCGGCGTGAACATCACCGCGATCAAGGACGTGGTGGGTCCGGACGTGCAGGTGTTCGGCGACGTCGCCGTGCTCACTGCCGAGGGCACCTGCGACCTCGTGATGCCCGGCCCGGACGGCAAGCCCGGCGACGCGGTAGCGACCCCGTTCCGCGCCACGGAGGTCTACCGCCGCGACGACGGCAACGGCAAGCCCGCGTGGCGGATCTGGCACATGCACTGCAGCATCCAGGACCAGCAGATGCCGAAGTACGGGACGGAATGACATGCCGCTGGAACGGCTGAACGTCGAGGACGGCCGGTTGTCGGTGGTGCGCACCACCGGCAACCGCCCCGGCGACCCGCTCGTGCTCCTGCACCCGATCAACTCCGCCGCGGTGGTGTGGACCGACGTAGCCGCACTCGTCGACCGGCCGGTGGTGGCCGTCGACCTGCGCGGCCACGGCGAATCGGCCCCGCTGGAGCCGTTCACCGTGGAGGGCGGCTACGCGCCGGACGTGCTCGCTGTGCTCGACGCCCTCGACCTCGACCGCGTACACCTAGCCGGAGGCTCGCTCGGCGGGACGATTTCCGTTGCGCTGGCCGCGCTGTACCCGGAGCAGGTGCTGAGCGTGACGACCTTCGGGTCGACACTCGGCACCGGCGTCCCGGCGGAGGCGATCGACGAGATGGTCGCCGAGCTACGGCAGAAGGGCACGGCGAACTACTTCGCCGACCTGGTGCCGCAGATCATCGGACAGGCCCATCTCGGGTCCCCACGGGTACGCGAGGTCATGGCGACGGCGGTAGGCACGCGCGCGGAAAGCGTCGTCGCGGCGATCCTGCACGGCGCTTTCGGGGCCGACATCCGCCATCTCGCCGGGAAAGTCTCCGCACCCGTGCTGGCGGTCGCCGGTACCGAGGACCCGACCTGCCCGCCGGACATGTCCCGCGAACTCGCCGACGCAACCGGCGGCACCGTACGGATCCTGCCGGGCGTCGGCCACCTGCCGATGCTCGAGGAACCTTCCCGCGTGGCGGAAATCCTCCGGGACCACACGGGAGCGGTTGCGTGACCTACTCCATCGTGGCACGGGACCCGGCGACCGGACACCTTGGCGTCGGCGCGCAGACGCACTTCCTCGGCGTCGGCGCGCTGCTCCCGTGGGCGGAAGCGGGCGTCGGAGCGGTCGCGACGCAGGCTTTCGTCAACGTCGGGCACGGGCCGAACGGCCTTTCACTGCTACGCCAGGGCGTCACCTCTCAATCTACTGTGGACATTCTCGTCGCCGGGGATGCCGATGCCGCGTACCGGCAGCTCGGCGTGGTCGATGCGCAGGGTCTCGTCGGTACCCACACCGGCTCGTCGTGCGCACCGAATGCTGTTTCCGCGCAAGGCGATCAGGTGACCGTGCAGGGAAACATGCTCGCCACGCCGGAGGTCTGCGACGCTGCCCTCGCAGCTTTCGAATCCGCGCAAGGCGACCTCGCGTCGCGGATCCTCGCCGGACTGCAGGCCGGTGAGTCAGCCGGCGGCGACGTACGCGGGTCACAGTCGGCGGCGCTGCTGGTGGTGTCCGGCAAGCGCACCGCGGAACCGTGGAACGAGGTGGTGGTGGACCTGCGGGTCGACGACCACCCCGATCCACTCGCCGAGCTCGCCCGGCTGGTTCCGCGCGCGCGGGCCTTTGCGGTGGTGGGTGGAGTGATGTTCAGTCGTGGCCTTTCTCTCGGGCCGTTTGCGGGCGTGTCGTCGGAGGAGCTGGACGCGCGGTTGGCTGGGCTGGCCGAGGCCGCGGAGGCGATCGGGCCGGACAATCGCGAGGCCGATTTCTGGCGTTCGGTGCTGCTCGCCCGGGCGAGGCGGTTCGCTGAGGCGGCTGCGTTGTTCGCGGAGGTTGCTGCCTTTCGTCCGGCGTTGGCCGGGTTCGTGGAGGGGTTGGCGCCGTTGGGTTTTCTCGATGCGGAGGCCCTCGCTGCGTTGGTGGGAGGCGTACGGTGATCGACGTTGCGGATGCGGCTGATGTGCGGGGGTCGACCGGTCGGGTGGTGGGGGGTGACGCGAGGGATCGGTCCGGTGGTGGGCAGGTGACGGTGTTGCCGTCGGTGGCGGTGGTGCCGTTGGTCCCGGAGCTGTCGCTCGCGACGGTGGAGTCGCCGGTGGCGGTGGTGCCGCTGGTGACGGAGCTGCCTCTGGTCGCGGTGGAGCTGTCGGTGACGGGGCTGCCGCTGGCGGCGGTGGAGCGGCTGGTGGTGGAGCCGCTCGTGACCGAGCTGCCGCTGGCGACAGTGGAGTCGCCGGTCGCACTGGAGCCACTGTCGAAGGTGCTGCCGGGCCGCGGCGATGGGGTGGTCCGTTCGGCGCAGGCCGGGTTTGCGGAAGGGTTGGCGCCGCTGGGTTTTCTCAACGGCAGGGCGTCCGCCACAATGCCGGGAGGGGCTCGATGACCGACGTCGCAGGAGCCGTGGACGAGCGCCGCGTAACCGAGCTGACCAGTCGGCTGATCCAGTGCGACACCAGGAATCCGCCCGGTGGCGAGCAGCCCGTGGTGGAACCGCTCGTGGCGGTGATGCGTGAGCTCGGCGCCGAGATCGAGATCTTCGAACCCGTGCTGGGGCGGCCGTCCGTGCTGGCCACCGTCGGGCGTGGCGATGGGCCGACCCTGCTCGTCAACGGGCACATCGACACCGTGCCGGTGACCGAGGCCGACTGGTCGGTGCCGCCGTTCGGTGGCGAGGTGCGCGGTGACCGGTTGTACGGGCGGGGCGCCTGCGACATGAAGGGCGGGATCGCCGCGGCGATCGAGGGGTTGCGGGCTTGCCGGGACGCCGGGATCGAGCCGCCGTCGACGCTCGCGTTCCACTTCGTCGCCGACGAGGAAACCGGCAGCCAAGCCGGTACCCAGGCGCTGGTCGCGTCCGGGCGCGTGCGGGCCGACGCAGCCGTGGTGCCCGAGCCCAGCGACCTGCAGGTGTGCGTGGCGGAACGGGGTGCGTTGCTCGTGGAACTGACCGTGCACGGCAAAGCCGCGCACGGCAGCGACCCGGCCGTCGGGCGGTCTGCGGTGGCCGACGCGGCCAGGATCGTCACGGCTCTGCACCTGGCCGATTTCGGCGCGCAGCATCCGCTGCTCGGCTCGCCCACGTGCAACGCCGGGACCATCGAGGGCGGGGTCTCGGCCAACGTGGTCGCCGCGAGCTGCCGGATCAGGCTGGACCGGCGGGTGCTGCCCGGCCAGTCGGCGGAAGAAGCGCTGAAGAGCTTGTTTGAACTTGTCGATGCAGTGGGAGATTTTCATATCGAGGCAGACGTCCTGGCGTTCGCCGAAGGTTCTCAAATCGAAGCGGATCACCCGTTCGTGTCTCAAGTGCGAGAAGCGGCGGACAGCGCGCCGATCCGCGGGCTGTATCTCGGTACCGATGCGAGGTTTCTCCGTAACCAGCTCGGCATTCCGGCGGTGGTGTACGGCCCGGGCTCGATGAAGGTCGCCCATGCCGCCGACGAATACGTGGTGGTCGCCGACCTGGCGACGGCAGCACGGACCTTCGCCCGGTTGTACGCGAATTTCCGGGGTGGCAGTTAAGGTTTCCGGATGGAGCAGGTGACCGAAGGCGCGCTCGACGACGTCCTCCGCGGCGCCGCGCATTTCGGCAGCGGAGGCGGCGGTGACCTGCACCTCGGGCGAGAAATGCTCGTCGCCGCGCTCCGTCGGCACGGTCCGGTTCCGCTGGTCGACGCCGCCCGGTTCGACCCCGACGCGTTCGTGCTGCCGGTGATTTCCGCCGGTGTTCCGTACGCGCTGGCCGAGAAGGCGCACAGCTTGGCGGACGCGGAGACGTTGCGTTCGGCGGTGGAGGCGCGTGCGGGCCGCGAATGCGTGGCAGTGCTGCCGGTGCAGCGGGGGAGCGTGAACCTGGCCGTGCCGCTGGCGGTCGCCGCGCAACTCGGGTTGCCGTGCCTGGACGCCGATCTGATGGGTCGCACGCTGCCGTCGATCGACCTGACTCTGCTGCATTTGGCCGGACATCCGGTCGCGCCGGTCACGGTCGTCGGCGGGGCCGGGGTGGTGGCGGAGTTCACCAGCGGCGAGGCGACTGTGCTGGGGGAGATGCTCCGTGCGGTGATGCCGTCGCTCGGGCTGGTCGCGTTGATCAGTGCGTACCGTGTCACGGCGGCGGATTGTGCCGGACTGGGTACTGCCGGCGCGGTGTCGGAATGCGCGCGGATCGGGGCGGCGCTCGCCGAGCCTGGCCTGGAGCCGTTTCTGCGTGCGTGCGGCGGAAGTCTGGTGTGCACGGGAACGGTCGCGGAACTCGTGCAGAACTCCACCGACGGCTGGCCGCGCGGCGTTGTCTCGCTGCGCACGCCGGACGGGTTCGCCCGCATCGACTTCCAGAACGAAAACCTGGTCCTCAGCCGCGATGGCACTGTGCTGGCAACGGTTCCGGACCTCATCACCTTCGCCGACGCGGATACCGGCATCCTGGTGCAGACGGTGGATCTGGTGCTGGGACAAGAAATACACGTTCTGGTCAGCCCGGGTGACGCGCGATGGCACACCGACGCAGGATTGGCGATGGTGGGTCCGCGCGCGTTCGGATATTCGGTTGATCCGGTGCGGTTCGGTGGTGCATGATGAGTAGCGGGTTGAGGGTGGGGTTGGATGGTGTAGGGGCTCGCGCTGTTGCGCTGGACCGGGACGGGCGGATCGTCGCGGTGCATCGCGGGCGGCCGGGACGGGATGCACCGGAGCAGGTGCTGAAGGCGTTCTTCGCGAGCGGGATCGGGCCGGTCGACCGGGTGGTGGCGATTCTGCCGCCGCCCATGCTGACCGATGGTGCACGCGTCGGTGTGCCGCGAAGGCATCCCGCGCCGGTTGACGGGACGCGCGTTGGCGTGGTGGGAACGCAGCCCGCGCTGGCGGAGGGCGTTCGCGGCGGTGTGCTGCGAACGCAGCCCGCGCTCGTGGACGGGGCACGCGTCGGCGTGCTGCGCATCGGTGCGCCGGCCGCGACTGTGGTGCCGCCGCTCGTCGGCTGGGCGCGGACGTCACTCGTGGGTCCGGTGCGCATGGTGCGTGGCGGGCACGAGTACGACGGCCGGGTCGCCGCTGACCTGGACCTGCCTGCAGTGGCCGAATTCGCGCGCGCGTGTGCGGGGAGGGTCGACGCGGTCGCGGTCGCCGGGGTGCACGCGCTGGAGAATCCCGAACACGAACAACAAGCTACGGCCTTGCTCGCCGACGAACTCGGGCCGGACATCCCAGTGGTCCGCGGCGCCGAAACGGAGGCAATCGGACTTCTGGAGCGCGAGCACACTGCCGTGCTCGACGCGATGCTGGCCAACGCTGCTGCAACGCGAATCGACGCGCTGGCAACGGTTTTGCGTACCACGGACGCCGAGCTGTACGTGGTCCGCGGCGAGGGCACGGTGCTGCCTGCTGCGGACGCGCATCGGCACGCCACTGCCTGGCTCGGCGCGGCCCGTGGCAGCTTGATCCACGGCGCCGCGCGGCTGGCGGGAGTGTCGTCCGCGGTGGTGGTCGAGGTCGGTCCGGACGAAGCGGTCGTCGGGGTGACGGTCGACGGGGTCTTGCCGGATTCCGGAGTACCGCGGGAAATCGAGGGTCTTCGGACGGGATTGCGGATGCCGCGCCTGACCGTGGTGCCGCGCGAGCGATTGGCGGAAGTGCTGGCGCGGCAGGATGATCTCCCGGTGGTGGATGTCGGCGAGACGTTGCCGCCGGAGGAACGCGACCTCGTGGCGGCGGTCGGAGCGGCGACCGCGGAAGCGGCGGGCTCGGTGGACCGGATCTTCTGGCAGGGCTCCGGCGGCAGGCAGGACGCGGTGACGCGAGCGCGCAGACTGGCGGCCGACGCGGCCTTGCGCGCGGGCGCGGACCCGGCACGGCTGCGGGAAATTCCGGTGCGGGAGGCGTTGATGACCTACGTTCCGGTGCCCGCGGCACGGCTGCAGGTTATGGCGATCGGGCCGGTGCTGGATCCGGCGGAGGTGATCTCGTGGTGAGTCGGGTGTCCGTCGCGCTCGGTTGGTTGCTGGGTCTGGATCTGCTGGTGGTGGTCTCGTGGTGACGTCGGCGTCTGTCGCGCTCGGCCGGTTGCTCGACCTGAACCGGCTGGGGGTGGTCTTGTGGTGACCCCGGCGTCCGTGACGCTCGGGCAGCTGCTCGATCCGGCGGAGGTGGTCTCGTGGTGACCACGGCTGCCGTCACGCTCGGCCAGTTACTCGACCTGAACCTCCTGGAGGGGTACGAAATCCTCGGTGGTGCCGGTGGGCTGAGGCGGCCGGTGCGTGTGGTCGTCGTCGGCACGAGTGTGCATGAGATTTCCGCTCTCGCGCCAGGCAGTGTCGTGGTGTTCGGCAGGGAGCAGCTCGCACTTGACGACCTCGCCGTGGACCTCGCGATTCGGCTGGCTGCCGGGGCTGGGCTGTCCGGGTTGGTTGCGGCTCGTACGGTGCGGCAGGTTCCCTTGGTCACCCGGCGGCTGGCGGATCGGTTTGCGCTGCCGCTGATCGGCGTCGAGGATCTCGCGCCGGTGCGCGTCGTCACGGCCTTCGATCCGTATGTGCGGGCGCCGGAGATCGCTGGGTTGCGCGTGCTCAGCGATGCTGCCCGGCGGTTCCAACGGCCGCCGGCCAATGCGAATGCGCTCACGTCGATGCTGGCTGACACGCTTGGGGAACCGGTCGCGCTCGTCGACGCGGAATCGCGTTTCGTGGCCGGGAATCCGGCGGTGCATGCCCTGCTCGCAGGCGAGGCGACCGAGGCCGAGACCGGTGCCGAGACCGCGACCAGGAGCGGTGCTGGGCCCGCGACCAAGACCGGCGCTGAGACAGCGACCAGGAGCGGCGCTGAGGCAGCGACCAGGAGCGGCGCTGGGACCGCGGCCAAGACTGGCACCGCGACCGCGGCCAACACCGCGACCGCGACCAAGACTGGCGCCGAAACCGCGACCAGGAGCGGCGCTGAGACCGCGGCCAAGACTGGCGCCAAGACCGCGACCAAGACCGCGACCAAGACCGGCGCCGAGACCGCGTCCGAGGCCGAGACCGGCGCTGAACTGAGCACCTCGCACCCGGTCGCCACCACGGTCCACCTCCGCGGCACCGATTTGCTCCTCCAGCCAGTGCAGGTCGACCCAGTAGGCCCGGCGGTTTCGTGGATTGTGGTGCGGCTGCCTGCGTCGGCGACCGGCGTGCTGCTCGAGCCGATCCGGCGGGCGGTGGCGATTGCTGCGTTGGCGTTCGCCGTGCGGGTGGCGGGTGATGCGGTTCGGGTGGAGCGGGAGCATCGGCGAAGGTCGTTGCTGCTCAACGAAATCATCGAACAACCCGATGATCCCGGACGGCGCACCGTCGAGCGGGCGACTGCGCTCGGCTGGCGGCTTGCGGGGTGGCATACGGCGGTGCACGTCCAGGTGTCGGCCGCCGCACCGGCCGTGCGGTTGTCTGCGCTCGGGGCTGAGCTGGAGGACCAGGTCGGCGCGGCGCTTGCGGAACGGGGTGAGGGCTGGGTGTTCTGGTCGACGACCGACGCCGAGGCTGACCCTGGACCGCTGGCGCGCCGGGTCGCGGAGGCGCTCGCTGCGGTCGAAGCCGAGCATCCTGGCCTGCGGTTGTGTGCAGGGCTCGGCGGCGCGCACGCGGGTGCGGCGGGGATCGGCCGTTCGGCGGATCAGGCGCGGCAGGCGGCGCTGCTCGCGCGGACAGTCCGGCGTCCGGCGACCGTCGAGCACTTCGACGCGGTCAGTACCCGGCGGCTGCTTGCGGCCTGGTACGGTTCGGCGCCCTTGCGTGGCGCGGCGGCCGACCTGCTGGCGCCGCTGCGGGAGGCCGATCCGTCGGGTGAGCTGATCCGGACTCTGCGGGCGTACCTGGATTGCCAGTCGTCGGCGAAAGCAGCCGCGGTGTTGCTCGGCGTGCACCGCAATACCGTCATGCAGCGGATGGAACGCGTGACCCGGCTGGTGGCAGCGAATCTCGACGACCCGGACGATCGGCTGGCCGTGCATCTCGCCACCCGGGCCGCGGACGTCGACTGGGATTGACTTGGCTCAGCGCCCACCCCGGCGGCCCAAGCAGGGCACAGAGCCCACTGACGGCCGCCGGACTCCTTCCTAACCTGGGATTTCTCCCCTGGTGGAAGGCGAGGTACCCCCAATGACGGTGGTGGACAACCGGCCCGTGGCTGCCGAGGTCTCGCCGATCCCGCTGCGGCAGCTGATCGCGGCGCGGCGCGGGTGGCTGATGGTGCCGGCTCCGGCGGCGGGGCTCGACCGGCCGCTCGCCGGGGTCGCGACCTGGGACCCGGACCGGCCGCTCGCGACGCACCAGCTCGTGCTCGTGCCGGAACCCCGGGACTTCGCCGACGCACTCGCCGCGGCCCGGGCCGCGGATGCCGCGGCGGTGGTCGTCCGTGAGCTGCCGGGGGAGTTCGACGCGGCGACCGCCGGGGTGCCCGTGCTGGCGGTGGCCGAATCGGTGAGCTGGGGAGAACTCGCCGCGCTGGCGCGGTCGTTGCGGTCGGCGGCCGGGTTCGGGGTCCGCGACCCGGCACCGACGGCCGGGGGACTGTTCGACCTCGCCGAAAGCGCGGCGCTGGCACTGGACGGCAGCGTGCTCCTGACCGACGCCGGGTCGCGCGTGCTCGCTTTCGCCTGCGGGAGAACGGTCGACGCCTTCACCACCGAGACGATCCTCGCCCGGCGCGCGCCCGCGGCGTTGCGGGAACACTTGACACCGACGCGGCGGACGGCCGGGTGGATCGACGTCGCCGGAAGTCGTTTGGTGACCCGGATTCTGGTCGGCAACCAGGTCGTCGGGCACGTCGTGTTGTCGCCGGGGGCGGACACGCCGCCGTCTGCGCCGCGGGTGCTGGAGGACGTCGCGACCGCCGCCGCCGCGTGGTTCCTGGGTGAACCCGCTGCCCGCGACGAGGAGGACGCCGTACGAGCGGAGCTGCTCCGCGGCCTGCTTTCCGGCGCGGGCTCCGCCGAAGCGTTGACCGAACGCCTGGGCCCGGCTCCGGGTGGCTGGGTCATGATCGGCCTTGGCGCACACGAATCGCCCGGGTTGACACCGGAAATCGAAGGCGTACTAGCCCGTTGCGTACGAATGCTGAACCGCAGCGCCGCGACGGCTGTGGTGAATTCCGTCGCGTACGTCCTGATGCCGTTCTCCCCGGGCGACACCCTGGCTGACCGTCTACGCCACCGTGTCGCGACGGCCGTCAGCGCGCCTCTGGTGGCCTGCGTTAGCCGCCCGCTACCGACCGGAGGTGTCGTCCGCAGCGAAGGACGACTGCTACGGCAGGCCATCGAGGTCCTATCGAGCCGCCCGACCCCAGCGACGGCCGACCTCGCCGGCCTGCACGCTCACCTGGTGATCGCCGAACTGGCCTCGGTGGCGGAGCATCACCCAGGCCTGTTGAACGGCGCGTTGGACGTCCTGCGCCACGACGCGTCCCCGCGCAGCGTCGAGTACCTGGACACGCTGCTGAAGTGGTTCGACGCGGGCTGTGACGTCACCCGCGCGGCCGCGGCGCTGCGGGTACACCGAAACACGTTCCGCTACCGGTTGCAGCGGATCGAGCAGCTGTGCGAGGTCAATCTGGACGACGCGGTCGAGCGGTTCACCCTGGAACTGCAGGTGCGGCTCCTGGCGCTGGGCGGCGGCTGGGGTCCGTGACTGTCCACAATGTACTGACCCGCGCCCGGCTCCCCGGCGGATCGGCAGATACGATCACGGAATGAGCAGTCCGACGCTTGCCCCCTCGTGGTCCGTGCGGGCGTTCGGGTTCGCGTCGCCCGCGGGCGCGCGCTGGACCGGGTTCGGGGGCGTTCTGCTGCTGGTCGCGGCGGTGTTCGCGGGGAACGCGGGGATGTCCGGCGTGCTGCCGTACGCCGGAGGGATTGCCGGGGTCGGACTGGTCGTGCTCGGGTGGGTGCTGGTCGGAATGGCCGAGACCACCGTTGCCTGGCTCCGGTGGACCCTCGTTCTCTGGTGCGGTCCGCTTCTCGTCGTCCCGCCGCTGTTCAGCGGGGACGTCTTCAGCTACCTCGCCCAAGGCGCCGTCGCCGCGCGGGGGTTCGACGTCAACGTCGTCGGGCCGGTGCAGGCGCTCGGACCGGCGTCGGACATCGTCGGGCGGGTCAGCGGTTACTGGCGGGAAACGCCGTCGCCGTACGGGCCGCTGTTCGGCACCGTCGAGCGGGTGATTGCGCAGGTTTCGGGCGGCAACCCGGTGGCCGGCGTGGCGTTGCACCGGCTCGTCGAGGTGCTGGGTCTCGCGCTGATCGTGTGGGCGGTGCCGCGGCTGGCGACCGGCTCGCCACGGGTCGCGCTCTGGCTCGGGGTGCTGAACCCGCTGGTCCTCTGGCATGTCGTGGCCGGAGTGCACAACGACGCCCTCATGCTCGGCCTGATGATCGCGGGCACAGCCATCGCGCTCGGCGCGGTCCGCGACCGGATCCGCTGGTGGCCTCTCGCCGGTGGGGTGCTGCTCATCGCGCTCGGTGCGGAGGTGAAGCTGCCTGCGCTGGTCGCGCTGGCGGCGGTCGGCACGGCGCTCGCCCGCCGCCGCGTCACCGGGTTCCTGCTCGCCGGTGCGGCGATGGTCGCGACCTTCGCCGTGGTCTCCGTGGCGATTTCGCTGCTGACCGGGCACGGGTTCAGCTGGGTGTCCGCGCTGGGTACGTCCGGGCAGGTCAACAGCTGGATGGCGCCCACGAACTGGTTCGGTTTCCTCACCGGCGGCATCGGCTCGCTGTTCGGCTTGAACGTCACGCAGACGATGATCGGGGTCGGCAAGATCATCGGGTACGTCCTCACGGTGGTGGGCATTGCAGTGGTACTGCACCGGCAATGGACCGGGCGGATCGACGCGGTCCGCTCGCTGGGCCTGATGCTCGCGGTGGTCGTCGTGTTCGGTCCGGCAGTGCAGCCGTGGTACCTGCTGTGGGCGGCAATTCCGCTCGCCGCGTCGCTTCCGGCCGGTCGCGCGCGGGCCGCGTTGATCACGCTGGTCGCGGTGTTCTCCGTCGTTCTTCCCCCGGTCGGCGGGAATTTCAGCGGCCGGGTGGGGCTGCTGGTCCTCGCGTACGTGATCGGGCTGGCCGTGGTCGTGCTGACGTATTTCGGGCTGCGGAAGGCGTCACCGATCGAGTGGCAGCGACAGCCGTAGCCGGAAACCGCCGTCGGGCAGTTTCCCGGATTCCACGGAACCGCCCAGCAGCGCTGCGCGTTCCTGCAACCCGGCGAGTCCGTGCCGGTCGCTCGGCAAGGCCAGCGTCGGCCGGGTCGGCGGGGTGTTGGTGACTGTGACGGTCAGCTCCGATTCGTCGCCGCCGAATTCGATCGTCGCGCATCCGCCGGGGGCGTGCTTGCGGACATTGGTCAATCCTTCTTGCACCGTACGGTAAATCGTGCGCTGAACGGCGTTGTCGAGCCCGTCCGGTACTTCGCCGGTGAGCCGTGCCTCAATGCCGCTCCCGGACACCAGACGTTCCAAATCGGACAGCGTCGGCTGGGGAGTCAGTTCCGTCGCTTGGGTTCCCGACGCCCGCAGCAGATTCACCATATGCCGCAATTCGTCCAAAGTGTCCACCGAAAGGCGGCGGACCTTCTCCGCTGCATTTTTCACTGTCACGTCATTCGTGCTGACCCCAAGCGCACCCGCTTGTACCGCGATCAGGCTGACCTGGTGCGAAACGACGTCGTGCATTTCGCGGGCCAGCTGGTTGCGTTCCTTGGCCAGCAAAGCTTGCGCACCCAGTATTTCCTCATGTTCGCGCGCCTGCCGCACTTCTTCCAGTCGCAGCGCGAGTTCCTTTCGCGTGCGTACCAGGCGGCCGAGGAAAAGGGGCGCGGCTGCGGCCATGACCGCGTAGATGATCACCATGAGTGTATCGAGCCGCAGGAAGGTGAAATTCAGCCCGGGGAAGGCGTAACCGATCGCGGTGAGCACGCCGCAACCGGTGAGGACGTAACGGTTGGCGATGCGTTCCCCGACCGAATAGAGCGCAATGAGGGTCGGGATGGTGATGCCATTGATCACCAAAGCGGGCAAGGTCAGCGCGAACGCCGGAATGGGCCATTTCCGGCGTCCGGCGAGAGCGGCGAGCGAAATGACCGCGACGATCCAAGAGTAGTTCTCGGAGCGGTTCATGAATGCGTCGGAAGCCGCGACCGTGATGAGTCCGGCGTCGATGAGCCACGGCGGAACCTGTTTCACGACGGGCTTTCGAGCAGCCCGGCGCGCTGCGCGACCAGCGCCGCCTGTACCCGGTTGCCGACGTCCAGTTTGGTCAGCAGCGCACTCACGTGATCCTTCACCGTGCCGACGCCGAGATGCAGCCGGGCGGCGATTTCCGCATTCGACAGCCCTTCGGCAATCAGCACGAGCACCGCTCGTTCCCGTTCGGACAGATGCGCGACCTGGCTCGCGGCCGACGATCCGGCACCCGATTCGAGGTAACCGTCGACGACCGTGCGCGTGACCTTCGCCGACAGCACCACCCCGCCGACGGCGAGCGTCCGCACCAGCTGGGCGAGCTGGTCGGGCGCGGTGTCCTTGAGGATGAACCCGGCCGCGCCCGAACGCAGGGCGACCGCGATGTACTCGTCGGAGTCGAAGGTGGTGAGCATCGCGATTGCGGGCGGATCCTTCCGGCGGCGCAGTTCGCGCAGCACGGTGAGCCCGTCCACATCGGGCATCCGGATGTCCAGCAGCACGACGTCCGGCCGGTGCAGGCCGATTTCCTTGACCGCGTCCGCGCCGGTCGCCGTCGCCACCACCTCGATGTCGCCTGCCGCTTCCAGGATGAGCCGGAACCCCGACCGCACCAGCTCCTCGTCGTCGACGACGACCACCCGCACCATTGCCTGCAACCCTCCCGGAGTGCTGTCCGCGTCCAGTGTCGTCGCAGCCGTACCTGGCCCGCCACCCGTGGCCCGGCGCGCCCCGCCCCGCCGACCGGCCGGGCGGCACCAGCCACCCGGCGGCGATGTCCGGCGATGTCCGGCGATGTCCGGCCGGGGTTGGCCGCACCCGGGTTTCCCGATCGTGCATCCCGGCCGGTCCGGACGGACCTCGTCGCCGTTGCCACGCGCTTAATTAGGCTAGCCTAGCCTTACTTCACAACTGGGGTGCTGAGTTTGGTGAGGGTGACGCCACACTCACTAAACGACATTGACAATCATTATCACTAACCGATTGGATGTCCCGTATGGGTGATGACAGACCAGCGCTGACCGTGCGTGACGCATGGCTGCGCCGCCGTCGGTCCCCGGCGGAGTGCGGGACCCGGCTCGTGTGCCTGCCGCACGCCGGGGGGACCGCGAGCTTCTACCTGAATTGGGCGGCGGACCTGGACGCGGACTCGGACGTGCTCGCGGTCCAGTACCCGGGCCGGGAAGACCGGCTGGCCGAGCAAGGCCCGGACGACATACCGGAGCTGGCCCGGCTGATCGCCGATGCGGTGGCCGGAATCGCGCAGGTGCCGCTCGTGCTCTTCGGGCACAGTCTCGGGGCGCTGGTCGCCTACGAGGTGGCGCGGGAACTCGAGCAGCGGCACCACGTCCGGGTCGCCCATCTGGTGGTGTCGGGGCGGGCGGCGCCGTCGGAACCGGTCACCGGCGACGTGCATCTGCGCGACGACGCCGGGCTGGTGTCCGAGCTGGACCGGCTCGGCGGCGTCGGCACCGAGGTACTGCGCAGCCCGGCGGCGCGGGAGGTGTTCCTGCCCGCGATCCGGGCCGACTTCCGGCTTGCCGAGACCCATCGGCCCACTGCGGGGGCGTCGCTGCAGTGCCCGGTGACCGCCGTCTTCGGCACCGAGGACACCGAGGTGGACCTCCGGCAGGCGCGGAAATGGGCGGCGCACACCACCGGCCCGTTCGCCGTGCATTCGTTTCCCGGTGGGCATTTCTACCTGCTCGAACATCGGAAAGCGGTGCAGGGGCTGATCGCGATGCCGCAGGGGGTGGCCGGATGAGACGCGTGCTTTCGTTTGCCGGGGACGCGGTGGCGACCGCGGCCGCTCTCTGCTCCACCTCGCAGGAACCGCACCTCCTCTACGAAAACGGCGGAGTGGTCACCTGGGCCGAGGGAGAACGTGCGACCGTCGAAGCGCGCCCCGGCTGTGTCCGGTTGCGCGAGGGCGGGCAGGAGGAAGACTTCCCGGCGGCGCAGGGGCCGCTGCCTGCAGTGGGAGCGGCGTTGCGCCGGGCCGGGTGCCGGGCGTACGGCTGGGTCGCGGCCGAGCTGTTCGAACCGGTCGCGGACGACGTCGTCGCCCGGTTCTTCCTGCCCCGCAGGGAAATCATCTTCACCCGGGGCGAAGCCGTCCTGATCGCCGGAAGCGAGCCGGAACTGGACGAGCTGGCCAGGCGCGTGACCGCGGCGGCGCGATCCGGGGTCGAACCTGCCGGGCGGATTCCGGTGGCCGACCACGGCGCCGAGGACTACCTGGAGGCGGTCGCCGCTGCGGTGCAAGCCATCCGCGCGGGTGAGCTGGACAAGGTCATCCTGTCGCGGGCCGTGCCGGTCTTGGCTGCCCTCGACCTGCCTGCCACCTACCTGGCCGGTCGCCGCGCGAACCAGCCCGCGCGCTCGTTCCTGTTGCGGCTGGGCGGTTGGGAGGTGGCCGGGTTCAGTCCCGAGATCGTCGCGCGGATCGACGCCGCGCGGAAGGTGACGACGCAACCGCTCGCCGGTACCCGGGCGCTCACCGGCGACCGGCACACCGACGCGGCCGGGCGGGCGGAGCTGTACCGCGACGCGAAGGAGGTCTTCGAGCACGCGGTGTCGGTGCGGCTCGCGGCTGCGGAACTGGCCGGGTTCTGCGTTCCGGGGACGGTCCGGGTCGGCGAGTTCATGACGGTCAAGGAACGCGGGAGCGTGCAGCACCTGGCGTCCGAGCTGACCGGGGAACTCCGTCCGGGCAAGGACGCTTGGGACGCACTGGCCGGGCTGTTTCCGGCGGTGACGGCATCCGGGATTCCGAAGAGTGAAGCGTGTGCGTTGCTGCGCCGCCTGGAGGACGGCCCGCGGGGGCTGTACAGCGGCGCCGTGGTCGCGGTGGACCCCGACGGCTCGCTGGATGCCGCGCTGGTGCTGCGCAGCGTGTTCCGCCGGAACGGGCGGACGTGGTTGCGGGCGGGCGCCGGGATCGTGGCCGGGTCCCGTCCCGAGCGCGAACTGGAGGAGACGCGGGAAAAGCTGGCCAGCGTCAGCAGGTACCTGGTACCGGCGGCGGTGGGGTCGTGAGTCGTCCGTTGCGGGTCGTCGTCGCCGGTACCGCCTTCGGCCGGATCTACCTCGATGCCGTCCGTTCGGCTCCGGAGTCCTTTGTGCTCACCGGGATTCTCGCGAAGGGCAGCGACTTCTCCCGCGCACTGGCGGCGCGGTACGACGTGCCCCTGCACACCGATCCTGCCGAGGTGACCGAGGCGGACGTGGTGTGCGTGGTCGTGCGGTCCGGCGCCACCGGCGGGCCTGGGAGCGACCTCGCAGGGGCGTTTCTCCGGCGCGGAATCCATGTCCTCCAAGAACATCCCGTACACGCCGAGGAGATCGCCGCGAATCTCCGGACCGCCCGCGAAGCCGATGCGGCCTACTCCGTGCACACGCTCTACCCGGATTTGGCTCCGGTACGGCGATTCCTCGTCGCGGCACGGGCGCTGCGCCCGGTGGGCGGGCTGGCGTTCCTGGACGCGGCGTGCAACAGCCAGGTCGCGTACCCGCTGCTCGACGTGCTGGGCCGGGCCGCCGGAACCCTGCGCCCGTGGGCGTTCGGCGCCCCGCAGCCGGTGGACGAGACCGTCGCCGGGGCCTGCGCCGGGGAGCAGCCGTTCCGGACGCTGCACGCGGCGATCGGTGGCGTGCCGGTGACCCTGCGGGTGCAGAACCAGGTACACCCCGAGGATCCGGACAACCATTCGCATCTGCTGCACCGGATTTCCGCCGGTTCCGACGCCGGGGTGGTGACACTGGCCGACACGCACGGACCGGTGCTCTGGCATCCCCGTCTGCACTCGCCCCGCGACCACACCGGTCGCCTCGTGCTGGCCGGGCCGGGAACCGAACGGCTCGGGGTGCCCAGTACCTCGGCGCTGGGCCCGGAACCGGGGACCTACCACGAGGTGTTCTCCCGGCTGTGGCCCGGCGCGGTACGGGCTGCGCTGCGCCGGTTCGCCGGTGACATCCGGGAACCGCGCCGGAGAGTCCACAGTGGCCAGTGGGCGTTGTCGGTGTCGCGTGCTTGGGCGGATCTTACTGCGGTGCTCGGCATTCCCGAGTTGATCCGGCCTGCCGAGCCGCCGGTGTTGTCGTTGGGGAGGCTTGCCGATGAGCCGGTGTAGTCATGTCCTGGTACGGGTGACCGACCTGCCCAGCGCCGTCGCCGACTTCCGGTCCGCGGGTTTCGACGTGCATTTCGCGACCCGGGAAGACACTGCGCTGCATGCCCACGTGTGGTTCCCCGATGGCCCGATCATCGAACTCCTCACCACCCCGCGTGCGGCCCGCGTCCTGAGGGTCGGCCTCGACCTGGCTTTCGGCCGGGGTGCGGGCCGCCGGATGGTGGGATGGGCCGCGCGTGGCGAGGGGTTCTGCGACGTGGCCGTCCTGGTCGACGACCGGCGGCTGGATGCGTTGCGGGCCGACCTCGCGGCGGCCGGGGTGGCCACCGGGCGGGCCGTGCGCTGGACCCGGACCCGGCCGGACGGGCGTCGGACGCGCTTCCGGTTCAGCTACCCCCGCATCGCGCGGCTGCCGTTCCTCGTCACCCCCTATGACCCGCCTCAGCATCCGCCCGCGGTTGCGCATCGCAACGGTGCCACCGGGGTGCGCACAGTCGTGCTCGGTGTGCAGCCGTCCGACGAAGCGGCCGTGACCCGGTTGCTCGGCGGTGCCGAGGGGTTCCGGCTCGAACCTGCCGAACACACCGGGGTACTGGCGGTGGAGTTCGAGGGGTTGCGAGCCCGGCCCGATCCCGCCTTGACCCACGGCGCCGTGCTGGTCCCCGCCGCCTGACCGAGACTGGAGAAAACCATGTCCCATCCCCGTCGCGAGTTCTTCCGGCTCGCCGGGATGACCGGTGCCGCGACCCTGCTGGCCGCCTGCGGTACCGGCGGTGCCGTCGCGCCGACGTCGGCTTCGAACACCCGGCTGCCGCGCCGCGGTGGGGTGCTGCGGGTCGCCTTCACCGGCGGCGGCGCTGCGGAAAGCCTTGACCCGTATGCCGGTGGCGCGCCGATCGACTTCGTCCGCAATGACATCGTGTACGACTCGCTGTTCGTGCAGAAGGACGGCGCGGCCGTGCCGTCGCTGGCCACATCACTGGACAACGCAGCGGACGGCCGGTCGTTCCTGTTGCATCTGCGCGAAGGCGTGCGCTGGCACGACGGGACCCCGTTCACCGCGCGGGATGTGGCGTACAGCTTCACGTATATGAGTTCGCCCGGACGACCACACCCGAGTGAGCTGTCCACGTACTTCGACTTCACGAAGGTCGAAATCGTCGACACCAAGACAGTGCGGGTTCCGGCGCGCACGGCGGTCGGCGATCCGGCGCTGCTCCTTGCCGCCTTCCCGGCGAAAATGGTCAAAGAGGGAGCCACGTCGTTCACCGCGGACAAGGCGGTGGGCACCGGGCCGTTCCGCGTGCGCGCGTTCGAGGCGGGACGGGAAAGCAGGTTGACCCGCTTTCCCGAGTACTGGGGCGAGGCCGCGCCTGCCGACGAGATGGTGCTGCTCAGCCTTGCCGACGCGCAGGCGCAGGTGAATGCCGTCACCACCGGCCTGGCCGACTACACCGGGGACATCCCGTTCACCACGGCCAAAGCCGGTCGTCCCGCGTCCGGGCTGGAGGTCCGTACCGCAGGACCGGCGAACCGCACGGGTTTCGCCTTCGTGCTCAACGCGCGCAAACCGCCGTTCGCCGATGCCCGGCTGCGACGGGCAGTGCGGCTGGGCATCGACCGCCAGGCGCTGGTGAACACCGTGTTCCTCGGGTACGGCGTGCCCGGTAACGACCTTTTCGGCGCCGGCAGTCGCTATTTCGACAACCGGCCGCCCTTGGCGCGCGACGTCGACCAGGCCCGCCGGCTGGTGCGGGAAGCGGGCGCGGAGGGGGTGAAGGTGATCGCCCGGTCCGCGGAGTACCAGACCGGGTACAACGCGTCGACCCAGCTGTTCGCGGAGCAGATGAAGGAACTCGGCCTCGACGTGCAGCCACAGCTGGTCGGTCTGGCGGAGTTCTTCGAACCGGCCGCACTTGCCGCGGCGGACTCGGTGACCTTCTCGATCGGCACGTACCCGCTGGCAGTGGCTTACGGGCGGCTGTCCGGGATCCCGTCGCTCGTGCTGCCCGACGCCGACTTCTCCGCGGCGCTCGCGCAGGCGATGGCCGCGACCGGCGAAGCCGACCGGGTCCGGACCTGGCAGCAGGTGCAGAACCTGATGGCGGACAAGGGGAACACCGTCGTATGGGGTGAGGCGGACATCCTCTCGCTGTCGCGGGCGGAGGTGACCGGGATCGAAGTGCACGACCAGGCGCAGTACCCGTACCTCGGCAAGGCCGGTCTCGCATGAGCCGAGCCGGCGCACTGGTCGTCCGGCGGCTGGTGCTGGGTGTCGTAGTGCTGGCGCTGTTGTCGTTCCTGGTCTACGTCGGGGTCGACCTGCTGCCGGGGGACCCGGCGACGGCGCGCCTCGGCCCGTCCGCGACCCCCGAGCGGATCGCGCAGGCCCGGCAGTACCTCGGGCTCGACCGGCCGGTGCTCGGGCGTTACGCCGAATGGGCGGCCGGGGTGCTGCGCGGTGATTTCGGAACGTCGGCGACCGGGCGGCGGGTCGGCGAAATGCTGTCCGATCGCGTCGGGAACTCGGTGCTGCTGACCGGTCTGGCGGTGGTGCTGCTGATGCCGCTGTCGCTCCTGCTCGGGGTGGTGGCGGCGAACCGCCGGATGGTGTCCGCTGGTGCGCTGCTGCTGGTGTCGGTACCGGAGTTCGTCGTCGCCGCAGGGCTGGTGGTGCTGTTCGCCGTCGTGTTGCCGATCTTCCCGGCCATCTCGTTCGTACCGCCGGGGACGAGTCCGCTCGACCGGCCGTCCGCGCTGGTGCTGCCGGTGCTGAGCCTGCTGCTTTCCGGGCTGGCTTACGCGATCCGGGTGATCCGCGGCACCGCGGTGGCGGCGTTGCGCTCGGCGCCGGTGGAATTCCTGCGGTTGAGCGGAATTCCGTCGCGCACCGTGTTGCGGCATGTGGTGGTACCTGCGGTTGCGCCGGTGGCGGTGCAGGTGTGGGCGGTCACCGCGGCCGGTCTGCTCGGCGGGACGGTGCTCGTCGAGCGGGTGTTCGGTTACCCGGGTCTCGGGGAGCTGCTCGTTTCGTCGGTGCTGAGCGCTGACCTGCCGGTGGTGCAGGCGCTGGTGCTGATTCTCGGTGCGGTCACGGTGTTCGCGCTGGTGGTGGCCGATCTGGCGGCGGTGCTGCTGACTCCGCGGATGAGGTGGTCGCGATGACCCGGATCGGGTGGGCGCTGTTCGTGGTGGTGCTCGTCGTGGTGCTGGCCGGTCCGGCATTGGCGCCGTATTCCGCCACGGCTCCGGTGGGACCCCCGTTTGCCGCGCCGGGTACCGATACCTGGCTCGGCACCGACCAGCTCGGCCGTGACGTCGTGTCCCGGATGCTGGCCGGGGGCAGGTCACTGCTGCTGACCAGCGCCGGTGCGGCGGTGCTCGGCACGGTGGCCGGTGCGGCCGCGGGGCTGTTCACCGCGCTGGCGGCAACGCGGTGGGCGGAAACGCTGGTGATGCGCCCGCTCGACGTACTCGCCTCGGTGCCGCCGATCCTGGTGCTGCTGCTGATCCTCACCGCGCTGCCGGACCGTACCGGGCTGGTACTCGCGGTGGTGATGTCCGGCCTCCCGCTGTCCGCTCGCGTCGCGCGCGCCGCCGGGGACCAGGTGGCCGGGCGGGCGCACGTGGAGGCCGCCGTGCTGCGCGGGGAGGGCTGGATGTGGTTGCTGGGACGGGAAGTACTGCCGTTGGTGGCGGCGACCTTGCTGGCCGACCTGGGAGTGCGTTTCGTATCCGCGGTCTACCTCGTGGCGGCAGCGGGATTCCTGGGCTTGAGCACCTCCGATTCGGACTGGGGACTGCTGATCGCAGAGGCGTTGCCGGGCGTAGCACTGCAGCCGTGGGCGCTGCTCGGCCCGATGCTCGGGGTCGCTTTGCTTGCCGTGTCGGCGAATCTGCTGGCCGACGGCGCCGGTGCGCGGGCCAGGGGGGTGCTCGCGTGAGCCTGGTGGACATCCAGGGGTTGCGGCTCAGCGCGGCCGGTACGCGGCTTCTCGACGGAATCGACCTGCAGATCGCAGCGGGCGAGGCGGTGGGGCTCGCAGGCCGTTCCGGTTCGGGCAAAACGACCACCGCGCTTGCCGTTCTCGGACACCTGCGTCCTGGGGTGCGTTACGAGTCCGGCGTGGTCCGGGTCGACGGGCGCGACATGCTTCCGGAACCCGCGCCCGGGGTCCGCGGCGGGATCGTCGGCTACGTCGGCCAGGACCCGGGTGCGGTGCTCAACCCGTACGCCAGGGTCGGGTCGATCCTGCGGGTTGCCGGGGGACGCAGTGCCGGGCCGTTGCTGGAACGCGTGGGGCTCCCGGCTTCGTTCGCTCGCCGCTATCCGCACCAGCTGTCCGGCGGGCAGCAGCAGCGCGTCGTGCTCGCTGCGGCGATGGCTCGTTCGCCGAGGCTGCTGGTGCTGGACGAACCCACGTCGGCGCTCGACCCGGTGGCTACCCGGGAAGTCGCGGCCGAGCTGGCGCGGCTGCGCAGCGAGGGCGTTGCGCTGCTGTGGATCAGTCACGACGTCGAGTCCGGCGTGGACCGGGTCGTCACTGTCGACTCCGGCCGGATTGTCGAGAGCAGCGCGCCGGTCCGCCCGCTCCGGCGCCGGGCAACGCAGCCGAGTACCCAGCCGGTGGTGCTGTCGGCCCGTGCGCTCTCTGCTCGGCACGGCAAGCGAGAGGTGCTCTCCGGCGTGGACCTGCAGGTGCGGGCCGGGGAATGCCTTGCCGTGCTCGGCGTGTCCGGCGCGGGCAAGAGCACGCTCGCCCGGCGGCTCGTCGGCCTGCATCCGGACGGTGGCGGGGAAATCCTCCTGGACGGCACCGCGTTGGCGGCCGACGTCCGGCGCCGTACGCCGCAGCAGCGGGCCGCGCTCGGCCTGGTCGCGCAGAACCCGGCCGAAGCACTACACCCGCGACAGGACGTGCGGACCGCGCTCGACCGTCCGCTGAGGATGCGCGACCCGGTGTCCCGGACCAGCGAGATTGCCAGGCTGCTCGACGCGGTACACCTTCCTGCCTCGTGTGTGGGGCGGCTGCCCGGTGAACTGTCCGGCGGGCAGCGGCAGCGCGTCGCGGTGGCGAGGGCGCTGGCTGCGCAGCCGGAGGTGCTGATCTGCGACGAGGCGACGGCCGCGCTGGACGAGGAGACCCAGGCCGGGATTCTCGATCTGCTCGCGGAACTGCAGACCGCGCTCGGCCTGGCCGTCGTGCTCGTCACGCACGATCCGCGGGTCGCGGCCACCACGGCGGATCACCTGCTCGTGCTCGCCGAGGGCCGCGTCGCCGCGTGTGGCCGGGCCGAAGACCTGCTGCCGGACAACGAAGAACCCAGCGAATCCGTCCTGCGCCTGCTCGGTGCAGCGGACCGACGAGGAGTGCTCCGACCATGACCGCACACCAGCTCATCAGCGAACTCCAGGACCTGGGGGTGCAGCTCTGGGCCCAGGAAGGACGGCTTCGCTTCCGGGCGCCGAAGGGCGTGCTCACCGGCACCCGCCGGGAGGCGCTCGCCGAGCACCGGGACGAGATCCTCGGCCTGCTCGACGCGGAGGAACCGGTCGTCGTCCCGGACCCGGCGGCGCGGCACGAGCCGTTCCCGCTCACCGATGTGCAGACGGCGTACCTGCTCGGGCGCCGCGCTTCCTTCGGCTACGGCGGCGTCGCCTGTCACGGCTACCTGGAAGTGCACTACCCGGTTCTCGATCCCGAGGCAGCTGAGACGGCGTGGAACGTCCTCGTCGCGCGGCACGACATGCTCCGCGCGGTCCTCGAGGAGGACGGGTACCAGCGGATTCTGCCCGAGGTGCCGCCGTTGCGGATCACGGTGCACGACCTGCGGACTGCCGCCGACCCGGCCGCCGAGATCGATCGGATTCGCGAGGAACTCGGCCATCGCGTCTACGACACCACGCGCTGGCCGTTGTTCGAACCGCGGATCGTGCGCACCGCCGAGGGCGACCGTATGCACATCTCGCTCGATTCGCTCATCGCGGACTGGGGGAGCGCGGCGATCCTGCTGGACGAGTTCGACACCCTCGTCGCAGGCGGCGAGCTGCCGCCGCTCGACCTCACCTTCCGGGACTACCTGCTGGCCGAGCGGCGGTACCGCGACACCGCGCGGTACCAGCGGGATCGCGAGTACTGGCGAGCCCGGATCGACCAGCTGCCCGCCGCACCCGAACTGCCGTCGGCACCGCATCCGGAGGACGACGGCCCGGTCCGGTTCCGGCGGCATCGCTTCCGGCTGGCTGCCGAGGAGTGGTCCCGGCTGCGGGAACGCGCTGCCGCACACGGCGTCACCGCGGGCAATGTGGTGCTCGCCGCCTACGCCTCGGTGCTGGACCGATGGAGCCGTGGCGGCCGGTTCAGCCTGAATGTCACGTTGCTGAACCGGTTGCCGCTGCACCCGGCCGTCGACCGGATCGTCGGCGACTTCACCTCGGTCAGCGTTCTCGCCGTGGAACCGTTGGCGGGCAAGAGTTTCCTGGATCGCGTACGCGGGCTGGGTGCGCAGTTGTTCGCGGACCTCGAGCATCGGCTGTATTCCGGCGTTGAGGTGCTGCGTGAGGTGGCGCGGGCTCGTGGTCGCGAGCAGGCTTTGCTGCCGGTGGTTTTCACGAGCGCGCTCGGACTCGGTCCCGGCGACGCACCGGCGAGCGGACGGCGGCTCGGTGCGGGTATCACCCAGACCCCGCAGGTGTTCCTGGACTGCCAGGTGAACGACGGTGCGCAAGGACTGGTCGTGGACTGGGACGAACGGCAGGGCATCTTCCCGGACGGTCTCGTGGCGGACATGTTCGACGCGTTCTCCGCCGTGCTGAGCGCCCTCGCCGACGAGGAGCAGGCGTGGTTCGCCGAGGAGCCGGTGGCATTGCCGTCCTGGCAGGTCGCCGAGCGGGACAAGGTGAACGACACCGCCGGACCGCTGCGGGATGCCTTGCTGCACCAGGGTTTCTTCGAACAAGCCGCACGTACTCCGGACGCGGTGGCAGTGATCTCGGCGGCCGGTGAACTCAGTTACGGTGACCTGGCTCGGCGCGCCGGTGCGGTGGCGGCCACACTGCCGGCCGGTCCCGAGCCGGTCGCGGTGGTGATGGACAAAGGCCCCGACCAGCTCGCCGCCGCGCTGGGGGTCTTGCTGGCCGGGCGCGCGTATCTCCCGCTGGACACCACACAGCCACGCCTGCGCCGGGACAAGGTCATCGCCGGGGCCGGGGTGCGGCACGTGCTGACCCGAGTCGATCGGTTGACTCCGGAGGCCGACATTCCGCCCGTCGTCCCGGGCGACCCGGACGCGCCTGCTTACGTCATCTACACCTCCGGGTCCACCGGGGCACCGAAGGGAGTGGTGATCAGCCACCGGGCGGCGCTGAACACCATCGACGACATCTCCGAGCGGTTCTCGGTCGGCCCGCACGACCGGGTACTCGGCTTGGCGCAGCTGGGTTTCGACCTGTCGGTGTACGACGTGTTCGGCGTGCTGGCCGCGGGCGGCGCGGTGGTGCTGCCGGATCCGGCGCGAGGAGCCGACCCGTCGCATTGGGCGGACCTCGTCGCCCGGCACGGCGTCACGCTGTGGAATTCCGTGCCCGCGCAGCTGCAGATGCTCACCGGGTACCTGGAGTCCGACCCGATGGCGCTGCCGTCGCTGCGGCTGGCGCTGCTGTCCGGGGACTGGATTCCGGTACCGCTGCCCGGGAAAGCGAAGGAGCTGGTACCCGGGTTGGAAACGGTGTCGCTCGGCGGTGCGACCGAGGCGTCGATCTGGTCCATTGTGCACCCGATCGACGACGTGGACCCGACGTTGCCCAGTATTCCGTACGGCGTTCCGTTGCGGAACCAGGGTTTCCGTGTGCTCGACGAGTCCTTTCGCGACTGTCCGGTGTGGACAGTGGGTGAGCTGTGCATCACCGGGTCCGGGCTCGCGCTCGGCTACCTCGGCGATGCGGAGCTGACCGCGGCGAAGTTCGTCACCCATCCCCGCGACGGCACGCGGCTCTACCGCACCGGCGACCTCGGCCGCTACCTGCCGGGTGGTGAGATCGAGTTCCTCGGCCGCGAGGACGGTCAGGTCAAGATCCGCGGGCACCGGGTCGAGCTCGGCGAAATCGAGACAGTCCTGCAAACACATTCCGCGGTGGGCGCAGCCGCGGTCGTGGTCGGGGAAGAGGGCGGCTTGCTCGGGTTCGCCGTCCCGGCGCACGGGACTGCCGAACCGGTTGACATGCAACGGCTGCGGGAGACGGTGAGCCGTCATGCGCAGCGACAGATCGGCGAATCCGATCCCACGCTCGTGCGGAAGTACATCGAGGAACTGCATCACGCGTCGCGGCTTTCGATGCTGCACGCACTCGCTGGTCGGGGCGCGTTTTCCGGGGCGGAATCGGCGGACGACGTGCTGTCCGCGGCCAGGGTGGCCGGGCGGCATCGATGGCTGGTCCGCCAGTGGCTGGAGTCTCTTGTGGACGGATACCAGGCGGTGCCGAGTGCTGACGAGGTGCGCGAAGCATGGGAGCGAGTGGAAGCCCGCAGCCGGGAAGGGTTGTGTACCAAGGAGTTTGTCGCCTACCATCGGGCACACGCTGACCGGCTGGACGCCCTGCTGGACGACGAGCAGAACCCGTTCGAACTGCTCTTCCCCGAGGGACAGGCCGGACCGGCGCATGCGGTGTACCGCGACGATCCGGCCGCGCGGTACCTCAACGCGGGAGCGGCCGCAGTCCTGCTCCGGATTGCCGCCGCCCACGACAGTGGCCGTCCGTTGCGGGTGCTCGAAGCAGGAGCGGGAACCGGCGCCACCACCGCCTCGGTGCTGCCGCTGCTCGCCGGGCACGACGTGGACTACCACTTCACCGACGTCACCGCGTTCCACCTTTCCGCTGCCCGCACGGAATTCAGCGGCGAAGGAGTCCGGTTCGGACTGTTCGATGTGGACGGTGAACTCCGGGAGCAGGGGTTCGCGCCGAACTCGGTGGAGGTGGTGCTGGCCGCGGGGGTGCTGAGCAGTACCGTGGATCCGGCGGCCGCGCTGACCACGATCACCGACCTGCTCGCCCCGGGCGGCTGGCTCGTGTTCACCGAACCCACCGGCAGCCACCCCAACATCATGCTCACCCAAGGGTTCATGATGCGTCCGGGCGACGACGACCACGGCCCCAGCCCGCTGCTTTCCCGCACGCGGTGGCGGGAACTGCTCGCCGACGTGGGTGCCGAGGAAGTGCTGTGCCTGCCCGGCGACGAGCACGCCCTTGCTGCGCACGGCATGCACCTTTTCGCTGCCCGGGTCAAAACCGATCGAACGCCGGTGCATCCCGTCGACCTGGAAGATTTCCTCGCCGAACGGTTGCCCGCACACATGGTTCCGGGGTGCCTGCAGGTCGTCGACGCGCTGCCGGTGACGGCCAACGGCAAGGTCGACCGGCGGGTGCTCGCCGGATGGCGTCCGGCGCAGCTTGCCGCCGAACCCGAGGCGCCGACCGGTGGCGGCCTGGAGCAGCGGCTGACCGCGCACTGGGCCGACGCACTGGGAACGAACCGCATCGGCCGCACCGAAAGCTTCTACGACCACGGTGCCGATTCGCTGATCATGGCAAGGATGGCCGGGCGGCTCCGCGAGGAGGTCCCGGAGGCGGCGGGCTTCGCTTACGACACGTTGTTGCGGCAGATGCTGAACGAGCCGACGGTCGCGGCGCTCGCGCGGATGCTGGCGGCGGACCCGGCGCCGGAGCCGTCCGCCGCACGCCGGGCCGGACAGGGGAATGCGCTGCTGGTGCCCTTCGGCGGGGACGGTGACGGCCCGATGCGTGTGCTGTTCCACGCCGCGCTCGGTACGATGGACTACTTCCAGGAACTCGGGAAAAGCCTTGCCGTACAGGATCTCGGCCCGGTGACCGGACTGGCGGTCAGGGACGCGGAAGCCTACTGCGCGCAGTCTCCCGGCGGCCTGCTCTCCACGGTCGCCGACGACTACGCCCGCAGCCTCGCCGCCGAAGGCCATTCCCGGTTCCAGCTCGTCGGGTACTGCCTCGGCGGCCTGCTCGCGGTCGAGGTGGCGAGACGGCTGGCCGAACGCGGTCTCGACGTGGTCGACCTGACCCTGGTGGACAGCATTCCGATGTTCCTGGAGACCGACGAGGAACTGGCTTTCGAAGCGATTTTCGTGCCGAACCTCGACCTGGACCCGGTGTCGGCGGTGTTCGGCGAGGACGTCGACGCGGCCGACGTGTACCGCGCGGTCGAACTGCTGATGGCCGAGTACGGCGGCCGGGTACCGGCTGGAGCGCTGGCCGAACTCGGCGGTGATCCAGGTCTGGCGGCAGTGGCGGCCGCGGCCCGGCGGCGAGCTGAAATCCAGCAGGAGGAACGGCTGGCCGGGTATGCCCGCGCCGCGGCCGAGCAGTCCGGGCTCCCGGTCGATGCCGAACTCGTCCCTGCGCTCTACCGCGTGTGCCGCCACAGCATGATCGCCGCGCGCTTCGATCCCGAGCCCTACGCCGGTGACCTGACCTTCCTGCGCGCGGCCGAGCAGCAGTCGTTCGGCATCACCGGCGGCGTCGGGCATCTGGCCGCGCCGTTCTGGGAACGCACCTGCCTCGGCCGGTTCACCGTGCACGACGTTCCCGGCAACCACTTCAGCGTCATCCAGCCACCGCACCTCGCCGCGGTGGCCGAGCACCTGGCCGCGCCACTGCGCCGCGCGGCCGGATCGGAGGCACGACCGTGACCCTCACCGAGCAAGAAGCTCCCGACACCGCAACGGGTCCTGCACCGGCTCCGGCAGTACGTGGGGTGCCGCCGCTGAAAGCGTTACGCCGTCCGGTTGCCTGGCTCACCCGGACCGGCGTACTTCTCGGCGCGATCGGGGCGTTGACCACGCTGGTGCCGTTCGTCGGCATCGCGGAGCTCGGCAGGGCACTGCTCGCGCCGGGACCGCTGGACAGCGATCGGGTAGTGCTGACCGCGGCGGTCGTGGCGGTGGCGCTGGTGGCCGGCTGGAGCTGCAACGGCACGGCGCTCTGGCTCACCCATGTTGCCGACGACCGGTTGCAGGCCCGGTTGCGCCGGTTGCTGGTCGCGAAGCTCGGCCGGATCGAGCTCGGCTGGTACACCGACACGAACTCCGGCGCCGTACGCAAGGCCGCGCTGGACGACATCGACGATCTGCACCACCTGGTGGCACACCACGACGTGGAGCTGGCCGGGGCGATCGTGCTGCCCGCGGGCGGACTTGCCTACCTGCTGTGGGTCGATTGGCGGCTGGCGCTGCTCGCGGTGGCCACGCTGCCGGTCTACCTCGTCGCGTACGGGTTCATGATGCGGGGCTTCACCGGGAAGATGCGGGAAATGGACCGCGGGTTCGCCAAGGTCAGCTCGGCGATCGCGGAGTTCGTGCACGGCATCGCGGTGGTGAAGGTGTTCGGCCAGGCCGATCGCGCGCACGACGGGTACCGGCGCGCCGTCGGCGGGTTCGCCGAACGCTACGCGGGCTGGATCCGCCCGGTGCTGAAGCTGGAAGCGCTGACGTCGATGGCGCTGTCCGTGCCGGTGATCGCACTGGCCGGGCTGGCCGGTGGCACCTGGTTCGTCGCGCAGGGCTGGGTCGCGCCGGTGGACGTACTGGCGGAGGTGCTCGTCGCGGTGGTCATCCCGTCGACCTTGCTCGTCCTCAACCAGGGGCTCACCGCGCAGCGGAAGGCGGTCGCCGCCGCCGAGCGGATCACCGCGCTGCTGGAAACCCCGGCGCTGCCGGTGCCGGAGAAGCCGCGGGAACCGCACGGCGGCGAGGTGGTGTTCGACGGCGTTTCGTTTGCCTACGAACCGGGTGCGGAAGTGGTGCGGGGCATCGATTTGGTCTGCCGTCCCGGCACGGTGACCGCGCTGGTGGGCAGCTCGGGGGCGGGCAAGTCGACGCTCGCGAAGCTGCTGCTCCGGTTCCACGACGTGACCGCGGGCGCGGTGCGGGTCGGCGGGGTCGATGTCCGGGAGGTGCTGCCGGAGCGGCTGTACCGGCAGGCCGGGTTCGTCCTGCAGGACGTGCAGCTGCTGCACGGGACCGTCGCGGACAACCTGCGGCTGGGCCGTCCGGGCGCGACGCACGAGGAACTGGTCGCCGCCGCCACTGCCGCCCGGATTCACGACCGGATCCTGCGGCTGCCCCGTGGTTACGACTCCGTCGTGGGGGCGGACGCCCGGTTGTCCGGCGGCGAGGCGCAACGGGTTTCGATCGCCCGTGCGCTGCTGGCCGACACTCCGGTCCTGGTGCTCGACGAGGCGACGGCTTACGCCGATCCGGAGTCGGAGGCCCAGATCCAGGACGCGCTCACGGCAGTGGCCCGCGACCGCACGGTACTGGTGATCGCGCACCGGCTGTCCACGATCACCGGCGCCGACCGGATCGTCGTGCTGCACGAGGGACGGATCGCCGGACAAGGCACGCACGCCGAACTGCTGGCCCGAGGCGGCCGGTACGCGGCCATGTGGGCGGCACACGAGGGAACGGAGGGGGACCGATGATCAAGCACCTGGCCCGCATTCTCGGCCCGGAGCACCGCGGTGCGCTGCGGGCGTATCTGGCCTGGCTGGCCGGTTACGCGGTGCTCGAAGGCGTGGCGATGGCACTGGTGGTACCGGTGCTGCGGACGGTGCTGTCCGGCGACCCGGCCGGGGCCGCGCCGTGGCTCGGCGTGCTCGCCGGCGCCGTGCTGCTGACCTGCATTGCGCGGTACCAGCAGGCCATGAAGGGTTTCGCGCTGGCACTGGTGACCCTGGGTTCACTGCACGGACGGCTCGGCGACCACGTGGCCAAGCTTCCGCTCGGCTGGTTCACGTCGGAGAAGGTCGGGCGGCTCTCGCGCAGTGCGACCGGCGGAACGTTCATGGTCACCAACGTTTTCGCGCATCTGCTCACCCCGGTCGCGAGCGGAGTGCTCACGCCCGCGACCGTCGGCGTCGCAATGCTCTTCTACGACTGGCGGCTCGGCCTCGTCGTCGTGGCGGTCGCGCCGCTGATCTACCTGATGCACCGCTGGTCGTCGTCGTGGGTGGGCCGCGCGGAAGAGCAACGCGACGCGGCAGGTGTGCTCGCGGGTAACCGGGTGGTCGAATTCGCCCGTACCCAGCAGACCCTGCGGGCGTTCGGCCGCGGCGCAGGCGGGTACCGTCCGCTCGACGAGGCGATCGAACAGCAGAAGGTGGCGGGCGGCCGGATGCTGGCCCAGACCATGCCGCGGTTGCTGGCCAACGGGCTGGCCGTGCAGCTGAGTTTCGCCGCGCTGGTTGCGGTAGGTGTGCTGCTGGTGCTGCGGTCGGCGATCGAGCCGGTGGCGCTGGTCGCGTTGCTCGCACTGGCTGCGCGGTTCGTCGGACCGCTCACCGAGGCAGCCGGGTACAGCGGGATGCTGCGCATGGCAGGCAACGATCTCGCGCGCCTTTCCGCGCTCTTCGACGAGAAACCACTGCCGGAGGCGACTGGCTCGGCCGCGGTGCCGCGTCCGGGTGAGATCGAGCTCGCCGGGGTCCGCTTCGGTTACGAGAGCGCGACCCCGGTGCTGCGGGACGTCAGCCTGCGTGTGCCACCGCGGACGATGACCGCGATCGTCGGGCCGTCGGGGTCCGGGAAGACGACCATCACCCGGCTGGTGATGCGGTTCTTCGACGTGGACGCCGGGGTGGTCCGGGTCGGCGGGGCGGACGTCCGCGATCTGTCCACTGTGGACCTGATGGCGCAGATTTCCCTGGTGATGCAGGACGTGTACCTCTTCGACGACACCCTGGAGGCGAACATCCTCCTCGGCCGGCCCGACGCTTCCACAGAGGAGGTACGGGAAGCCGCGGCTCTGGCTGGGGTGACGGAAATCGTGGCGCGCCTGCCACAGGGCTGGAAAACCCGGGTCGGCGAAGGCGGAACCGCGCTGTCCGGTGGCGAGCGGCAGCGGGTCTCGGTGGCGCGGGCAGTGCTGAAACGCGCCCCGATCGTGCTGCTGGACGAGGCGACGGCCGCGCTCGACCCGGAGAACGAACGGTATGTGCAGAACGCGCTGCGCAGTCTGATGCAGACCTCGACGTTGCTCGTGATCGCGCACCAGTTGCCCACGGTCGTGGCCGCGGACCAGATCGTGGTCCTCGACGAGGGTGGCATCGCCGAACGGGGTACGCACGAGGAACTGCTCGCGGCGGGCGGCCGGTACGCCGGTTTCTGGGCCGAGCGGAGGCGTGGCCGGGGCTGGCGGTTGGTGCCGGAGGTGGGCCGGTGATCGGGGTTGTCGGCGGGTACGGGGATGTGGGTACCCCGGCGTGTCGTCGGTTGGTGGCGGCCGGATTGCCGGTGCGGGTGGGCGGTCGTGACCCGGTAGCCGCAGAAGCATTGGCGGCCACACTCGGCGCGGACTACCGCAGGGTCGACTTCCGTGACGAGTCCACTGTGGACCATTTCGCCAGTGGCTGCCGGGTGGTGTTGAACTGTGCCGGGCCCGCCCACGCCGTCGGGGACCGGATTGCCAGGGCGGCAGCTCGGGCCGGTGCCGACTACGTGGACGTGGCAGGCGACGATCCGCTGTACCGCAGGCTGGACGCCGCTCCGGGACAGCGGGTGGTGTTGTCGGCCGGGCTGCGACCTGGGCTGACCGGCCTGTTCCCCCGCGTGCTGGCCGAATCCGGGGTCGACGTCCGTACCCTCACCGTCTCCTTCGGGCTGCGTGACCGCTTCACCCCGACCGCCGCGGCGGACTACCTCCAGGCCACCGGCATCCGTCCGCTCGCGGCGTGGCGGGGTGGGCCGCGGGAGGGCGCGCTCACTCGCACGACGGCGACCGATCTGCCCTTCTTTCCCGGCGAGGTCACCGTCACCCCGTTGCTCAGCACGGAGGACGAACGGCTCGCGCGGGCCCTCGGGCTCGTCCGTGGTGAGTGGTACTCGGTGGCTGGCGGCGATCACGTTCGCGCTGCGTTCGACCGGGTGCACGCAGTTGGTTCCAGCGAAGCAGTCGACCTGCTCTGCCGCGCCAGCCGCCTGGATCTCGCCGGGCGGAAGCCGCTGGTCACGGTCGTCGCGCAGGTCGAAGGGCACTGCGGACGGGTACCGGTGCGGGACACCAGTGTGCTCACCGGGCCAGGGAACGCCGAGGTGACCGGTGCGGTCGCGGCCTGTGCGGTGCTGGCCGTGGTGCAGGGCCGGATTCCCGCCGGAGTGCACTACGCCGCCGAAATCCTCGAGCCGGGCTGGGCCTTGGAGTGGCTGGTGAGCGTCGGCGCGGTCCGCGTGCGCCGGGTCGGGCCGGTGACCGAGATGGTCGAGGAAGGAGCACTGTGATCGACGCCCTGCACCGGCTCCGTCTCCTGTGCCTCGGCGCGATGGCCGACGTGGTGCTTCCCGGCACGGCCACCGAGGCGTTGCGAGTCGCCCCACGGCACCGGTGGTTGCTGGAACGCTGGCTGGAGGTCCTCGCTGACGCCGGGGTGTCCACCCCGAACGGAAAACCTGATCTCGCGGAACTCCCTGGGCTGTATGCAAGTCTCGGCTTTCCGCCGGAGATGGCGCCGCTGCACCGAAGCGCGCTCGAACGCCTTCCCGAGCTGCTTCGGGACGAGGTACGGATCCAAGACGTCCTGTTCTCCGGCACCGACGTGCTCACTGCGCTGGCGGCCTACCAGACCAACGTGATCACCGACCGGCTGAACGCGACCGTCGCGGACCTGGTCCGCGCCGCCGCTCCGGCCCGGGTGGTGGAGATCGGCGGCGGTACCGGACGCCTGACCGCCGCGGTGCTGCCAGAGCTCGCCGGCGCGGACTACTGCTTCACCGACGTGTCGCGGCTGTTCACCCGAGCCGCGGAACGGTTCGGGGTGCGGACCGGCCTCCTCGACCTGAACCGCCCGTTCCCGGAACAGGGGTTCCCGCCCGGCTCGGCCGACGTCGTGCTGGCCGGACATGCGCTGCACAACGCCGTCCACATCGGACAGTCACTGGGCCGGATCCGCGACCTGCTCGCGCCCGGCGGGGAGCTGGTGTTCACCGAATCCGTCGCCGAGGACCCGGCCGTGCTCACCGGTATGCAGTTCCTGCTTTCGCCGGAGCCGGGTAAGCCGGTTCCGCGGGAGGGAAGGTTCTTCCTCGACGAAACCGCCTGGCGTACCGAGCTTTCGGCAGCCGGGTTCATCGTGGAGCCGGGGGACGCCATCGGCGGGCAGCAGGTGTTCCGCGCCAAACTACGCGACGCGATCGGGACCACTGCAGTCTTCGTCGCCGATCCAGACGGCGAAACAATGGCCCGAGCAGCGCGGGAAAGAGGGCAGATCGTCGTCCGCGGTAACCCCGATGCCCACCCGGCGAAAGTGCTGGCCCAGCTGGAGAAAGAAGCTGTCACCACCGCGGTGCTTTCGCCGTCTCTCGCGCGCACGATTCCCTTCACCCCGGCCGCTGCCCTCACCGACCTGAGCGCGCTCACCAAGGTCGTCTGCCAAGGGCCGCTCACCGAAACGGAACGGGCAGCGTGGCGCGACCTCGGCCAGGAACCGGTAGTGCTCGAACAGGACCGGGATCTCGTCGCCGACGCAACCCGTGCGGCAGAAACCGAAATTGCCGCGCTCGACGCGGAACTGGCGGCGACCGTCGCCGTCGGTCGCGTGGCACTGCTGTCGATGCTGAACGCATTCCACCGCGTCGGATGCTTCGCCAAGCCCGGCGACCGGCACCCCTTCGCAGAGATCGTCGCTGCGACACAGCCACTCGCCAGGTATCGGCCGCTGCTGGACCGGTGGCTGGTCACTCTCTGCCGGGAGGGCTTGCTGCACGAGGACGCAGGCGCGTTGCGGGTCACCGTGGCACCGGAGGAATACCGCGCGCTCGAAGCGCGATGGGACGAGGTCCGGCGAGCCTGGTCGAAAGCCTTCGGCACCACCGGCACGGTGGATTACGCGCAATCCTGCGCCACCCGGCTGCCGGAGCTGCTTCGCGGTACCTGCGATCCGGTGTCGCTGCTGTTTCCGCAAGGTCGCCCGGACGCGGCGCGCGCGGTCTACCGCGAAGGACTCACGGCCCGCTACCAACACCGCGCGGTAGCCGCGATGATCGCCGGACTGGCCGACGCGCCGCTGCGGGTCTTGGAGGCCGGTGCCGGAACCGGGGCGACCACCGAAGCCGTGCTCGCCGCACTCGCCGGACGCCCGGTGACCTACGTCTTCACCGACGTCTCGCGGTACTTCCTCGACCAAGCGCGGGCGGAGTTCGGGACCCGGCTGGAGTACGGCCTGCTCGACTTCGACGCCGAGCCGGAGGGCCAGGGCTACCGGCCGGGCTCGTTCGACGTGGTGGTGGCAGGCGGAGCACTCAATGCGGCAACGGACACCGCGGCGTCGGTCGCACGGCTGGTGCGGCTGCTGGCCCCGGGCGGCTGGCTGCTGCTCACCGAGCCGACTGCCGAGGAGCACTGGGTGCTCATCTCGCAGGCGTTTCTGCTCACCGGCCCGCACGACGCGCGCGCGGAAGCCGGAGCGACCTTCCTGACCTTGCCGCAGTGGAACGCCGTGCTGGACGGCGCCGGGGTCGTCCGCCGCCTGGAGCTGCCGCCGCCGGGACATCCGCTGGAAACCCTCGGGCACCGCGTCTTCGGCGCGCAATTGCCCTGACGAAAGGACTCGAGATGTGCGGGATCACCGGGTGGGTCGCCTTCGGCGCCGATCTGACCGAACGCCGTGACGTGGTGGAGGCGATGACCGCGACGATGTCCGCGCGCGGCCCGGACGGCGGCGGGACGTGGGTCCGCCCGCACGTCGCGCTGGGGCACCGCCGGCTCGCGGTCATCGATGTGCCGGGCGGGCGCCAGCCGATGGAAGTGTCCACTCCGGACGGTCCGGTGGTGATCGTCTATTCAGGAGAGACGTACAACTTCCCCGAGCTGCGCGCAGAACTCGCCGCCGGTGGGCACCGGTTCACCACGAACAGCGACACCGAAGTCGTGCTGCGCGGTTATCTGGAATGGGGAGACGGGGTCGCCGAGCGGCTCAACGGCATGTACGCGTTCGCGATCTGGGACGACCGGGTCGCGCGGCTCGTGCTCGTGCGCGATCGGATGGGCGTCAAACCCCTGTACTGCCACCGGACTTCCGACGGGGTGCTGTTCGGCTCCGAGCCGAAGGCGATCCTGGCCAACCCGGCGTTTCGCCGCCGCGTCGACACCGGATGCCTGCGCGAGCTCGTCGGGTTCACCAAGGCACCCGGCTGGTCACTGTGGAAGGACCTGACCGAGGTCGAGCCGGGCTCTGTGGTGACTGTCGACCGGGCCGGGCTCCGCACCCGCACGTACTGGCAGCTGGAAACCACGGCACACACCGATGACGAAGCGACCGCGGTGGCGCACGTCGCCGAGCTCCTGGACGACATCGTGTCCCGCCAGCTGGTCGCCGACGTGCCGCAGTGCGTGCTGCTCTCCGGCGGCCTCGACTCCAGTGCCGTCACCGCGCTGGCGGCCCGCGAACTGGCGGCACACGGCGGGAAACTGCGGTCGTTCTCGGTCGATTTCGCCGGTTACGAAGAGAACTTCCGGCCCGACGAACTGCGGGAGACCCCCGATTCGCCGTTCATCCGGGACGTGACCGCGCACGTCGGATCGATGCATCGCGATGTGGTCCTCGGCTCGGCCGCGTTGGTGGACCCGGCGTTGCGCCGGGCCGTGGTCGGCGCCCGCGACATGCCGATCGGCCTCGGTGACATCGACAGCTCGATGTACCTGCTGTTCCAGGCGATCCGCGCGGAGTCCACGGTCGCGCTGTCCGGCGAGTTCGCCGACGAGCTGTTCGGCGGCTACGCCTGGTTCCACCATCCAGCCGCCCGGGACGCGGACACCTTCCCGTGGCTGGCGTTCCAGAACACCTACACCGCCGACCGCGCCGCCCCATTGCGCCCCGAATTACGCACGGCGCTGGACATCGGCACCTACGTCGCCGACGAGTACGCCACGGCTGTCGCGAAGGTGTCGCACCTCGACTCCGACGACGAGCACGAGCGGCGCATGCGGACCAGCAGCCACCTGCATCTCACCCGCTTGGTCCGCGCGATGCTCGACCGCAAGGACCGGATGTCGATGGCGGTCGGGCTGGAGGTCCGGGTCCCCTTCGCGGACCACCGGCTGGTCGAGTACGTCTACAACGCACCTTGGCCGGTCAAAACCCTTGGCGGGCGGGAAAAGGGGCTGTTGCGCCAAGCCGTCGGCGGGCTGCTGCCGTCCTCGGTGGCCGAACGGGTGAAGAGCCCGTATCCGTCCACTCAGGACACTGCGTACCCGGCCGCGCTGCAGGACCAAGCTCGCGCAGTACTGGCCGAGCGCAGCACTGCGGCGTTCGAGGTATTCGACCCCGCCTGGGTCCGTGCCGCGGTGGCCAGGCCGCCGGAAACCGTGACCGGCGGGGTGCGCACCGGCCTGGAACGCGTCCTCGACTTCCACCACTGGGCCGACTGCTACGGCCCTGAACTGTCCCTGGCCTGACTGGAGTACCCATGACGGAAACCGATCTGCACCCGTTGCCGCTCGGCACGGAGTTCATCCAGGACGCGCACACCGTGGGCACTTCGCTGCGCGAAGGCTCGCCGGTGCGGTTCGTCGTGCTCCCGGGCGGATTTCCGGTGTGGCTGGTGACCGGCTACGCCGAAGCCCGCGCGGCGATGACCGACCCGCGGCTGTCCAGCGACGGCGTCTACGACCGGCTCGAACGGCTGCGCCTCGGCGAGGACGCCGAAAGCGCGTTTTCCCCGGACCTGGCGAAAAACCTGCTGAACCTGGACCCGCCGGACCACACCCGGATCCGCAAGCTGGTCGCGACGGCGTTCACCACTCGCACGGTCGCCCCGTTGCGGCCCCGGATCGAGCAGATCGCCGGTGACCTGCTCGACGAGATGGCCGGACCGGACGTCGTCGACCTGCTGCCGGCGTTCGCGTACCCGCTGCCGATCAGGGTGATCTGCGAACTGCTCGGCATCCCGTTCTCCGACCGGGACGAGTTCACCGCCTGGTCGCACACGATGGTCGCGGCGACCGGCCCGGAGGAGGTCGGCGCCGCCTCGATGCGGATGGCCGCCTACCTCGGCGAGCTGGTCGAGGCCAAACGTGCAGAGCCGGGCGACGATCTGCTGTCCCGGCTGGTACACGTGACCGAGGACGGTGACCGGCTTTCCCGGCCGGAGCTGATCTCAACCGCGGTGGTGCTGCTCACCGGTGGCTTCGAAACCACGGTCAACCTGATCAGCAGCGGCCTGCTCGCCCTGCTTCAGCATCCGGACCAGCTGGCGCTGCTGCGGGCAGACCGGTCGCTGCTGCCCGGCGCGATCGAGGAGTTCCTCCGCTATGAGACGCCGAACAACCTGTCCTCGCCCCGGTACACCACCGAACCGGTGCGGCTCGGCGGGGTCGAGATCCCGGCCGGGCAGTTCGTGATGGTGTCGTGGCTCGCGGCCAACCGGGACGCGCGGTTCACCGAGCCCGCCCGGCTCGACGTGACCCGTCGCGCCGGTGGACACCTGGCTTTCGGGCACGGCATCCACTACTGCCTCGGCGCCCCGCTCGCGCGGCTCGAAGGGGAGATCGCGTTCGGCAAGCTGCTGGAGCGGTTCCCGCGCATCGAACTCGCGGTGCCGCCGGAAGAACTGAGCTGGCGGTTCAGCACCGCGATGCACGGATTGCAGACCTTGCCGCTGCGAGTCGGCGCATGACCGGCTGGCCACCGGAGTTCGCGCGGCGATACCGGGAACGTGGGTACTGGCAAGGCCGGACTCTCGGCAGCCTGCTGCGAGAGAGCGCCCGGCGCACCCCGTCTGCCACCGCGCTGGTGGACCGCGACCGGCGCTGGAGTTACCGCGAACTCGACCGGGACGCCGACCGGATCGCGGCGGGTCTGCGTGCCTGCGGCTTGCGGCCCGGAGACCGGATCTTGGTGCACCTGCCCAATGTCGCGGAGTTCGTGCTGCTGCTTTTCGGCTGTTTCCGGGCGGGGATCGTGCCGGTGCTCGCGTTGCCCGCGCATCGGGAGAGCGAGCTGACCCACCTGGCCGCGGCATCCGGATCGGTGGCATTCGTGACCGACCGGGCTGGTCTGCTCGACCTGCCGCTGGTGTTCGTGGTGGGCGACGATCCGGGGCCACACCGAGGTTTCGCCGATCTTCTGTCCGAAGTGGACGATGAGGTCGACGAAGCGGACCCGTCGGACGTGGCGGTGCTGCTCCTGTCCGGCGGCACGACCGGCCTGCCGAAACTCATCCCGCGCACGCACGACGACTACAGCTACAACCTGAGAGCGAGCGCCGAGGTCGCCGGGCTCGACGCAACGACGGTCTACCTGGTCGCATTGCCTGCCGCGCACAACTTCCCGCTCGCCTGCCCCGGCCTGCTCGGCACGCTGTGGGCAGGCGGCACGGTGGTGCTCGCGACGAGCGCAGACCCCGAGACGGCGTTCCCGCTCATCGCACAGGAGCGGGTCACGACCGTCGCCCTGGTTCCCCCGTTGGTGCTGGTGTGGCTGGACGCGGTGCCGTCGCTGGCACCGGACCTGAGCAGTCTCCGCCTGGTCCAGGCGGGTGGCGCGCGGCTGAAACAGGAGGCAGCACGGCGGGTCCGGCCGGAACTGGGGGCGGCGCTCCAGCAGGTCTACGGCATGGCCGAAGGCCTGCTGAACTTCACCCGGCTCGACGATCCCGACGACCTGGTCACCGGCACCCAGGGCATTCCGCTGTCCGAGGACGACGAGGTCTTGCTGGTCGGCCCGGACGGAAGCCCGGTACCCGCGGGAGCGCCGGGCGAACTCCTGGTCCGCGGACCGTACACGCTCCGCGGTTATTTCGGTGCGCCGGACGAGAACCGCCGGGCGTTCACCCCGGAAGGGTTCTACCGCAGCGGCGACCTCGTCCGCCGGCTGCCCACCGGCCACCTGGTGGTGGAAGGCCGGTGCAAGGACGTGATCAACCGTGGCGGAGACAAGGTCCCGGTCGAGGAGGTGGAAAACCTGCTGCTGACCCATCCGGACGTACGCGACGTCGCCATCGTCGGCTACCCCGACCAGCTGCTGGGGGAGCGCACCTGCGCCTTCGTACTAGCACCCGGCGAGCCACCCGGCCGGGCCGATCTAGTCGCCCACCTGCGGCGGATCGGCGTGGCCGCGTTCAAACTGCCGGACCGCGTTCGCGTGCTGGGGGATTTCCCGCGCACTGGGCTCGGGAAGGTCGACAAAGCCGCACTCGCGATGCTGGCGGCAGGAGGGAATTCCGGTGTCTGAAACGTACCCGTTCAATTCATCGGCCGGTCTTGAACTTGCGGATGCTTATGCCGAAGCACAGAACGCGCCGGGGCTCGTCCGTGTCCAGTTGCCTTATGGCGAACCGGCGTGGCTCGCGACCCGGCATGCCGACGTGCGTTTCGTGCTGTCCGATCCCCGGTTCGGCCGGGCCGCGTCGCTCGAACGTGATTCGCCACGGGTGACCCCGCAGAAGCCGCTCGGCATCGTGGCCATGGATCCGCCTGACCATCCGCGGCTGCGGCGGCTGGTCACGGGCGCGTTCACCCGGGCGCGGGTCGAGCGGCTGCGCCCGCGGATCCGGGACCTCGCCGAATCCGCCGTGACGGCGCTGGCCGGAGCGGGGGCACCGGCGGATTTCGTGCAGTACGTCGCGCTTCCGGTGCCCATCGAGGTGATCTGCGAGCTGCTCGGGGTACCCGCAGCCGATCGGCGGCGATTCCGGAGCTGGAGCGAGGCCCTGCTCTCCACCAGCGACCGGACCCCCGGCGCGGCGGCGACTGCCCGGCTCGCCAGGTACATGGCCGAGCTGATCGCAATGCGCCGCGAGACCCCGGCCGACGACCTGATCAGCGCGCTGACCGAAAACAGCGAGGGTGCGTCGCCGAAGGAGCTCGTGGAGCTGTGCATCGCCATTCTCGTCGGCGGCTACGAGACCACCGCCGCACAGCTGGCCAACTTCGTCTTCGTGCTGCTGGCCGAGCTTCCCGGCGAGCTGACCGGGCTGCGTGAGCACCCGGAGCGCGTCGGGCCGCTGGTCGAGGAACTGCTGCGGTACGTGCCGACGGCGGTCGCCGCCGCAATGCCCCGGTACCCGGCGGAGGACGTCGAAGTCGGCGGTCAAGTGGTACCCGCGGGCGAGCCGGTCCTGGTGGCTCTCGCCGCGGCGAACCGGGATCCCGCCCGGTACGGCTGCCCGGGTCTGCTCGATCCCGATCGCGACAGCAGCGGCCACCTCGCGTTCGGCCACGGGGTCCACCATTGCCTCGGTGCCACGCTGGCCAGGGCCGAACTGCAGGAGACCCTGCTGGTCCTGGCCCGGCGGCTGCCCGGACTCCGCATTTCCGGCGCGTTCGACTGGAAATCCGCCGCCTTCTTCCGCGGTCCCGCCGCGCTTCCGGTGTCCTGGTGACACCCTCGACCCCGAAGGGAATTCCCGCTGTGCCCCACGATCCGACCGATCCCGCGGCCCTGCCCGCGGTACTGGCCGACCTGCTCGACATTCCGGAGGACACCCTCGATCCGGGTACCGACCTGATCGGCCTCGGCCTCGATTCGATCTCCATCATGCGACTGTCCGGAGCCTGGCGGAGCGCCGGACGGCACGTCCCGTTCGCGGAACTCGCCGCGGAGCCGACCCTCGGTGCCTGGCAAGCATTGCTGGCCGCGGCGGGTCCGGCAAGTCCGGCCGGACGGGCCGAAATCGACGAAACCGCCCCGTTCCCGCTTGCCCTCATGCAGCACGCGTACTGGGCGGGCCGGGCACCCGGGCAGCAGCTGGGCGGAGTCGCAGCGCACTTCTACCACGAGTTCGACGGCGTCGCGGTGGAACCGGAACGGCTGGAGCACGCGGTACGGGCGGTGTTCGCGCGGCACGGCATGCTCCGCGTCCAGGTCCTCGACGACGGCACCCAGCAGATCCTCGACCGCAGCCCCTGGCCAGGCCTGCGGGTACACGACCTGCGGGCGCTCGAACCAGCTGCCGCGGAGTCTAAAGTGGACAGTCTACGTCGCGAGCTCTCACACCGGCGGCTCGACATCGGGTCCGGCGAGGTCTTCGACGTCCAGCTGTCCCTGCTGCCCTCCGGTACCCGGGTGCACGTCAACCTCGACATGATCGCGGCCGACGCCTTGAGCCTCCGGGTGCTGCTCGCCGACCTCGCCGCGTACTACACCGGGCGCGACCCAGCGCCGTTGTCTTACAGCTACCCGCGTTACCTCGCCGAGGACGCCGGCCGCCGGGGCGGCAGCGCGGCCGATCGGGAGTACTGGACCCGGCGCCTGCCCGATCTGCCCGGCGCACCGCAGCTGCCCGCCGCAGCAAATCCGGCCGACGACGCAACGACCGTCGTCCGCCGGCACCGGCTGCTCGATGCCGCCGCGACCGAAGCTTTCGCAAGCGCAAGCCGTCGTCACGGACTGACCCCGGCGATGGCGCTGGCCGCGGTGTTCGCCGAGGTGTTGACTGCGTGGAGTGCGGATCCACGGTTCCTGCTCAACCTGCCCCTGTTCGACCGGGAGCCGCTGCATCCCGACGTGGCCGGTCTGGTCGGTGACTTCACGTCGTCAGTCCTCCTCGCCTGGGACGGCACCACGGCAGGTTCGTTCGCGGACCGAGCGAAGGCGCTGCAGGACCGTTTCCACGCCGACGTCGCACATTCGGCTTGTTCCGGCGTCGAGGTATTGCGGGAAGCCGCCCGCCTGCACGGAGAACGCATCCTGGCCCCAGTGGTCTACACCAGTGCGCTCGGGCTGGGGCCGCTGTTCGCCGACGACGTCCGGCGCAGTTTCGGTGAACCGTCCTGGATCATCTCGCAGGGCCCGCAGGTCTGGCTGGACGCGCAGGTGACCGAGTTCGACGGCGGGCTGCTGCTCAACTGGGACGCGCGGGAGGACGCCTTCGCGCCAGGCGTGCTGGACGCGATGTTCACGGCCTACCGCGAACTCCTCGACCGGCTGCTCGCTGAACCCGCCGCTTGGACCGGCCCGGTGTCCACCCTGCTTCCGGCCGATCAAGCAGCGGTGCGGGCCGAGGTCAACGACACCGGCACGGAGCCGGTCGGCGCCCGGCTGCACGACGGGTTTTTCGCCTACGCGGCAACACATCCCGACGCGGTAGCGCTCCGGTGGGGTGCCGACGGGATTCTCGGCTACGGCGAGCTGGCCGAGCGCGCCCTGGCAGTCGCCGGGGACCTGGCCGCCCGCGGAGTGCAGCCGGGAGACCTGGTCGCGGTCTCCCTCCCCAAGGGGCCGGACCAGGTGGTCGCGGTCCTGGGGGTGCTCGCCGCGGGGGCGGCGTACCTCCCGATCGGCGTCGACCAGCCGCCCGCCCGTCGCGAGCGCATCCTGTCTTCGGCCGGGGCGCGCGTGGTGCTGACCGACGTTGCCACCAAGGCCCCGCCGTTGCCCGCGCCGGTTCCGGGATCGGCGGACAGTCTGGCTTACGTGCTCTACACGTCCGGGTCGACCGGCACCCCGAAGGGAGTCGAGGTACCCCATGCGGCCGCGATGGCCACGATCGCCGATCTCACCACTCGATTCGGGCTCGGGCCGGCAGACGCGACGCTTGCCTTGTCCGCGCTGGAATTCGACCTGTCGGTATTCGACCTCTTCGCTCCGCTGAACAGTGGCGGCGCAGTCGTATGCGTGACCGAAGCCGACCGCCGCGACGCGCTGGCGTGGGCGCGGTTGCTGCACACCCATCGGGCGACGGTGCTCAACTGTGTACCGGCGCTGCTCGACATGCTGCTGACCGTGCTGGACGCGCAACCAGTCCCGCTGCGGCTGGCGCTGCTCGGCGGCGACTGGGTACGGCCGGAGCTGGCGGAACGGCTGGCGCGGCAGGTGCCCGGCTGCCGGTTCGTCGCGCTGGGCGGGACCACGGAGACCGCGATCCATTCGACCGTACGGGAAGTGACCACGATCGATCCCCAGTGGACGTCGGTGCCCTACGGCACTCCGCTGGGTGCGGTCCGCTGCCGCGTGGTCGACGCGCTCGGCCGGGACTGTCCGGACTGGGTCCCCGGCGAGCTGTGGATAGGCGGCGCCGGGGTCGCGCTCGGTTATCGAGGGGATCCGGAGCGGACGGCGGACCGGTTCGTCACGCACGACGGAATCCGCTGGTACCGCACCGGCGATCGGGCCCGCTATCACCCGGACGGCAACCTGGAATTCCTCGGCCGCGCCGACTACCAGGTCAAGATCCGCGGACACCGGATCGAACTCGGCGAGGTGGAGGCGGCCCTGCAGGCACACCCCGGCGTCAACCGGGCGACTGCCGTGCTGACTGCGGATCACCGCCTCGGCGCCGTGGTGAGCGGACCGCAGCCGCCGGACGAAAAAGCGTTGCGCGCCTTCGCGGCTACGCTGCTGCCGAGCGTGATGGTCCCGGACCGGATCGCCAACTTGGGCGAATTTCCGTTGACCGGCAATGGAAAGATCGACCGCCGGGCGCTCGTCACAATGCTGGGTACCGTGGGGGAGAGCGCGGGCAGTCCGCCGCAGACCGAGGCGGAACGGGCAGTCGCCGCAGCCTGGCGAGATGTCCTCGGCGCCGGTGAAGTGCTTCGTGAGCACGATTTCTTCCGCCTGGGCGGGGATTCCCTGCTCGCCACGCGGGTACTCGCCCGGCTGCGGGCCGACGGGTTCGACGGCGTCGCGCTCGGCACTTTGTTCAGTCATCCGGTACTGGCCGATTTCGCGACGACCCTGCATCGAGGTGCCCCCGCGGCGTTGGCCGTCCTCGCCGCCAACCCCGCCGACCGGCACCGGCCGTTCCCGCCCACCGACGTCCAGCAGGCCTACTGGCTAGGCCGGAACGAGGAGTTCACCCTCGGCGGAATCGGATGCCATTTCTATCGTGAGTACGACATCGAGGACCTAGACCTGTCGCGGCTGGAGGACGCGGTGAACCTTTTGGTCGCCCGACACGAGATGCTGCGGGTGGTCTTCGACGCGCAGGGCGAGCAACGGATCCTGCCGGAGGTGCCGAGGTTCCGCATCGAGGTGACCGAGGCCGGTGACGACCCCGACGGCGCGTTCGCTGCGCAGCGGGAAGCGTTGTCCCATCAGGTTTTCGACCCAGCGAAGTGGCCGTTGTTCGCGATCGGGGCGGTCCGCGACGGCACTCGCACGAGACTGGCCGTCGGCATCGACAACCTGGCTCTCGACGCGCTCAGCATTCTCACCTTCTATTCGGAGCTGTCCCGCGCCTACCTCAACGCCGAGCTTCCCGCACCGGGACCGTCCTTTCGCGACTACGTCGTCGCGACCGCCACGCCGCCCCTCGAAGAAGACCGCCGCTTCTGGCTGGAGCGGGCGTTGCCTCCAGCGCCGCAGCTGCCGCTCGCGGTGGATCCGGCGATCGTCCGGCCGGTCTTTACCCGGCGCCGCGCGGTAGTGGACGCTTCGCAGTGGCGGCGGATCACCGCACAGGCCAGGGCGCACGGGGTCACTCCGTCGGCGGTGCTGCTGACGGCCTTCGCCGAGGTGCTGGGCCGCTGGAGCGCCCAGCCGGAGCTGACCCTGGTGCTGACGTTGTTCGACCGGAAGGACGTGCACCCGGAGATCGGCCGGGTACTCGGCGATTTCACGTCGCTGCTGCTGGTCGGGTACCAGCCGGACGCCGGGCAGCCGTGGTCCGAGCGGATGCGCGCGGTGCAGGGACAGCTGTGGGAATCCCTCGATCACCGCGACTTCTCGGCGGTGCGGGTACTGCGTGAACTGGCCCAGCGCACCGGGTCCGGCAGCACCGGCATCCCGGTCGTGTTCACCAGCGCGCTCGGGGTCGGCGCGGACGAGGGGCCGGGGTACCCGTTCACCGAGCAGGTCTGGGGTGTTTCGCAGACTCCCCAGGTGTGGCTGGACCACCAGGTCGTCGAGTATCGCGGTGGGGTCGAGCTCAACTGGGACGCGGTCGAGGAACTGTTCCCGGCCGGACTTCTGGATGCGATGTTCGAGGCCTACCAGGAACTGGTGCGCACGCTGGCGGACGGCACTTGGTCGGCGGCGCCGCGGATGGAACTTCCCGCCGCACAAGCCGCGGAGCGGCGCATTGCCAACGATACTGCAGCAAAGCAAGGCGAGGCTGTGCTGCACCTGCCGTTTTTCCAGCGGGCGCGCGAAACTCCGGACGCGCCCGCAATCCTCGGCGCGGGGCTCACTTACCGCGAGGTCGCCGGCCGGGCCCTGCGCGTCGCCGGATGGCTGAGCGCACAAGGTATCGGGCCGGGTGACACCGTCGCGGTCTGCCTGCCGAAAGGCCCGGACCAGATCGTCGCCGTGCTCGGGGTCCTCGCTGCGGGCGCCGCCTATGTGCCCGTGGGTGTCGACCAGCCCGCCGCTCGCCGCGACCGCATCTTCGCCATCGCTGGCGTGCGTCTCGTGCTCGACGACCTCGCCGTCACCAATGGGGCGGACCCGGTGCCCGAGCCGGTGCCGGTCTCGCCGGACGCGTTGGCGTACCTCATCTTCACCTCAGGTTCGACCGGAGAGCCGAAAGGCGTGGAGATCACCCACCGGGCCGCGGCCAACACCGTGGAAGACATCGTTGCGCGCTACCGGATCGGCGCGGCGGACCGGGTACTGGCGGTGTCCGCGCTGGACTTCGACCTGTCCGTCTTCGACATCTTCGGCCTGCTCGGCGCCGGAGGTGCGGTGGTGACGATCGGCGAGTCCCTTCGCCGAGATCCGCGTGCCTGGGCCGAATTGGCGCACCGGCACCGGGTAACCGTGTGGAATTCCGTACCGGCATTGCTCGAAATGCTCTTGCTGGTACCCGATCCGCCGGACCTCCGTCTCGTGCTGGTGTCCGGCGACTGGGTGGGGCTCGACCTGCCCGCCCGGCTCGCTGACCTGCGGCCCGCCGCGCGGATGATTGCGCTCGGCGGTGCCACCGAAGCGTCGATCTGGTCCAACGCCTTCGACACTGCGGATCTCGACCCCGCGTGGCCGTCTGTCCCTTATGGACTCCCGCTGCGCAACCAGCGGTACCGCGTGGTGGACGCGTCCGGCCGGGACTGCCCCGACTGGGTTCCCGGCGAGCTGTGGATCGGCGGTACCGGCGTCGCCCGTGGTTACGCCGGCGCGGCTCAGCTGACCACGGCCCGCTTCGTCGAGCACGACGGGATGCGCTGGTACCGCACCGGCGACCAGGGCCGGTATCGGCCGGGCGGGCTGCTGGAGTTCCTGGGGCGCACTGACGACCAGGTGAAGATCCGCGGGTACCGGATCGAGCTCGGCGAGGTCGAAGCGGCGCTGACCAGTCACCCGGCGGTCTCCGGTGCGACGGCGGTCGTGGCAGGCGGACGGCTCGCGGCCGCCGTGGTGGGTCCGGTGCCGGCCGGCGAGGTGCTCGCCCATGCCTCGACGGTCCTTCCGGGCCATATGGTCCCGGATCAGCTGCTCGTACTCGACCGGATTCCGCTCAGCGCCAACGGAAAAGTCGACCGTGCGCAGGTTGCTGCGTTGCTGGACGATACCCGCGGACCCACGGGTGAGCCGCCATGTGGAGCCGTCGAGAACCGCATCGCCGCGCTGTGGCGTTCGGTGCTGGACCTCCGCGAGGTAGGCCGGGACGACAGCTTCTTCACCCTCGGCGGCGACAGCGTCCGGGCGATCCGGTTCATCGAACAGGCCGCGCGCGAACTGCGGTACGAGATCGAACTGCCGGGCTTCTTCGCGGACCCGACCGTCCGCGGCGTGGCGGCGCGGCTGCCGGTTCCGGACGGGGAGGTCGAGGAAGGCGTCCTGTGAACCCCGCCGACCGGCCGGGTGGCACCAGCCACCCGGCGGCCAGGTCCGGCCGGTCCGCCGATGCCGCCGCGAGCCGCCCGCGCGAACGATGGAAGCGAGGAAGGGAGATCCGACGATGGACACCACCGACCGCCGGCTCATCACCGGGCTCGCGGACCGGCTCCGGCAGGCCCAGCCGGTCCGGAAGGAACCGGAGGCGGCGCAGCTGATCGACCAGGAGATCGCGCGCCAGCCGGATGTGCTGTACCTGCTGGTGCAAGCGGTTCTCGTACAGGAGGAGGCACTGCGGACGGCACAGGACCGGATCGCGGAACTGGAACAGGCCCCACCCCAGCAGGGCGGCTTCCTGTCCGGGATGTTCGGCCGCGGCAGGGAGGCGGCCGCACCTCCACCGGGCCCCGCCGGAGGTTACGGCCCCCCGCCGTCGCCGGCAGGTGGGTCCGGCGGCGGCGGGTTCCTGAAGACAGCGGCAGTAGCCGCAGCCGGAGTCGCCGGAGGCGGCCTCCTGCTACACGGCCTGACCGGCGGCTTCAGCGACTCGCACGACTCGCACGACTCGCACGGCGCCTCACATGGCGGCGGCGAGGGGTACGGCGAAGCAGTCGGCTTCGACGACCAAGCCGACGACCGCTGGTGACGCAGGACCCGGCTGGCACTCGGTGGTGGTGACGCACCAGGGGCTTGGCGTCGCGTTGGTTGGTGACGCACATGGCCTAGGCGTCGCGTTGGTTGGTGACGCACATGGCCTAGGCGTCGCGTTGGTTGGTGACGCACATGGCCTAGGCGTCGCGTTGGTTGGTGACGCACCACCGCCTCCGCACCGACTGGTGTGGCGCGATGTCGGCTGGCGATTACGTCGGCTGGTTCCGCGCTGATCGGTGGCATCACGCCACCGGTCCCGCGCTGACGGGCGGCACCACGGCACCACACCGGCACCACACCGGCACCACACCGGCACCGACCGGCGGCGCCAGGCCACCGGCGTCGCGAGGCCAGTGGTGCCAAGCCACCGGCTCCGCGTCGACCACGCCGCCACCGCGTGGTGCCACGCCACCGGCCTGCGTCGACCGGAGGCACCGCGCCACCGGCCTGCGTCGACCGATGGCACCGCGCCACCGGCCTGCGCCGACCGGCGCACCACGTCACCGGGGTGCACCGCCCGACGGACCTGCACCGACCAGCGGCACCCTGCCACCGGCCTGGTGTCGACCGGTGGCACCACGTCACCGGCGTGCACCGCCCCACGGGCCTGCACCGGCCTGCACTGACCGGCGGCACCCTGCCACCGGCGTGCACCGACCCACTGGCCTGCACCGACCGGCGGCACCCTGCCACCGGCCCACGCAGCCCGATGGCACCCCGTTACCACCCCCGCGCCGACCGATGGTGACTCACCACCGGTCCGCAAAGACCATCGGCGGCGGGCCTGGCCCCCACAGGCCCGCCGCCGGTGCCGGACGAAGGGACCGCCGTGAATCTCACCGTGCCTGCGGTCCCCGATGCGGTCGTCCGGCATGCGCAGACCACCGGGCCGCTCGAATCCCCCTGGATCTGGGCCGGTTTCGCGCTGCTGGTGGTAGTCGCCGCGGCGGTTGCCTTCCGTTACCGGCGGCGCACCACCGTCCGCCGCTGGGCCGTCGCCGCGATGGTGTCGTGCGCGTTCCTCGGCACTGTCACCGCTGCGAACAGCTACGTCGGCTACGTCCGCACCCCGAAAGACCTCGCGCTCCTGCTCGACCGGGCCGGTGGTCCGCTGGCCGCCGTCGGACGTCTCATCGGCACCGGCGACCGCAACCCCGGCACGCGGCGAGTCCCGGTCGACGCCTTCACCCCGATCGTCGAGCAGTTCGACCTGCCCGACCCGGCGAACGCGGTCCCGTCCGGCCGCACTTACGTCCTCCTGCCCCCGGGCTACCACGATCCCGCCAACCGCAACCGCCGCTATCCCGTCACCTACCTCGTGCACGGCTACCCGAGCGTCCCCGAGGACTGGCTCGGCCCCGGTGACGCGCCCGGCACCCTGCGGATGTCGTACCTGCACCGCGCCATCTCGCCGATGATCGTGGTGTCCGTGGACCTCACCGCGGGCCAGTCCGGCCGCGAGAACGACGGCCTCGACCTCCCCGGCGGCCCCCGTCTCGGCAGCTACCTGGCGAACACCGTCGTGTCCACCATCGACCGGCAGTACCGCACCCTCGCCGACCGCGGCCACCGTGCGCTCGGCGGCATGTCCGGCGGCGCGTTCGCCGCGCTGAACACCGGCCTGCAGCACCTCGACCGGTTCAGCGTGCTCCTGCTGACCCTGCCGTACGACGCGCTCACCAACGAAAAACTGCTCGCCGGAAACCGGGACCTGATCGTCGCGAACACACCGCGGGACTACGTGCGTACGATGCCTTTCCCTTACCCCGTATCGACAATCCTCACCGCCGGCACCGGCGCCCCCGGCGACATCGCGACCGCGCACCGCATCGCCGACGCACTCCGCGCCCGCGGTCAGCCCGTCACCGTCCATCTGGAACGCGGTTACAACCACACCTGGCACACCGCGCGTGCCTCGCTGCCCTACCTGCTGGCCTTCGCGGACCGCGCGTTCCGGTAGCTCAGGCGTGGACCGAACTGTCCGGTTCCGGAGCGAGACCACGCTCGGTGAGCCAAACCAGCTCCGCGGCCCGGGCGGAAGCGACCGCATCATCGACGACCAGGGGCGCGGCCGGGGTGGGCGTGTGGTGGGATTCCGTGGTGTAGAAACGGACTTCGTGCCCGTCCGGGTCGTGCAGGCCGGGCAGGATCCAGCCGATGGTCGCGAAGTGGACCCCGGCGTGACGTTCGCCGCGGCGGGTCAGCTCGTCGGCCAGTTCGGTGATCCGCGCGCGGTCGGGGACGCCGATGGAGAAGTAGTCGAACCCCGCCGCGGCGCGGGCGAGCTCCGGCGCGAGCGTGAGTGCGAGCCCGGGCCCGCCGCGCGGATGGTCCATCGACACGCCGGTGCGTCGGCCGTGCTCACGGAACTCGACGACGACCTCGTAGCCGAGCACGTCGCCGTACCAGGCAATCGATCTGTCCAGGTCGGTCACCGGCAGCTTCAGGTGATGTACCCCGTCCAGCGTCGGAACCATCTCGCACCTCCGTTGATGCAGTATTACTGCAATGCAGTTAGAATGCATCTCATGGAGCGTGAGGTCAAGGCTGATGCCCGTGCCGAGGCCGGTGCCGCGCGGATTGCGCGGACCGAGGCACTCGTCGTCGACGCTGCCCGTGAGTTGTTCCTGGAACGCGGCTACGTGGCGACGGCGCTGACGGAAGTCGCGGAGCGAGCGGGTGTTGCGCCGCGCACGGTGTACGTCCGCTTCGGCACGAAGGCAGCGCTGTTCCGGCGCGTGGTCGACGAAGCGCTCGCCGGCGACGCGGAACCGATCGACGTCGCACACCGACCGCAGGCGCAGTACGCGATGACAGCCCCGACGCTGCGAGAACGACTCGACGCGCTCGCCGACATCTCGATCGGCATCGCCGACCGGGCCGGCGCGTTGTTCGAGGTCGCCGCGCAAGCCGAAGGCGCCGAGCCGGAAATCGCGGACGCCGCACAGGCAGGTCGAGAGGAAACCGCGCGAATGTGCGGTGAGTTCTGGCACCTGGCGAAGAAAGACGGTTTGCTGGGTAGCGAGGTAGAGGTCAGGCCACTGTCCTTGACTACCGACGCACTGGTCTGCGCCGACACGATGGTGCACTTGCGCCGCGTGTACGGCTGGTCCGCGGCGCAGTACGGACCTTGGCTGCGCGAGGCGTTGCACGCGCTGGTCCGGTAATGGCTTGCTCCGGATGCCCGTGGCCCGCTACGTTCGGATCAGTCGTCCGGGGGGAATTCGCATGGCACAGCTGGAAATCGACGTACTCGTGTTCGATGTGCTCGGCACGCTCGTCGACGAACCGGCGGGAATTCGCGCCGGAATCCGCGCGGTGGCACCGGATCTGGCCGACCCCGAGGTCGACCGGCTCCTCTCGGGCTGGCAGGAACACGTCGAGCGGGAACAGGCCCGGATCGTGGCCGGGGAACGTCCGTACGTCACCAGCGATGTCCTCGACCGCGAAGCAGCGGAGACCGTCGGACACGGCGACCCGGCCGAGCTGGCGCTGGCAGCACGTCGGCTGCCGCCGTGGCCGGACACCGTCGACGGGCTGGCGCGTCTCGCGGAACGGTTCCCGCTGATCGGGCTGTCCAACGCGAGCCGCACGGTGCTCCTCGAACTGAGCGCGAACGCAGGTCTGCGCTGGCACACGGCGTTGTCGGTCGAGGAGGCGAGGACGTACAAGCCCGCGCCGGACGTCTACCGCCTCGCCGCCACCGTCGCGGGCCGTCCACCGGAGCGGATGCTCATGGTCGCCGCGCACGCCTGGGACCTGCGTGGTGCACAAGCTGCCGGGTTGCGCACCGCGTACGTCGGCCGTCCGGTCGGCGATCCGCCCGCGCCCGGTGATCGGTTCGATCTGCAGGTGGGCGGCTTGGCCGAGCTGGCGGATCGGCTGGTCTCGGTTTCGCCCTGAACCTGCGACCCGGCATCATCTCCGGCGTGACGACGCCCCGGGTGACCGACCTCAGCGACCTCGAACGACGCCTGACCGACGCCGCCCGCAGCGGCACCCCGCTCGGTTGCGCGCAAATCAGTCTCGACGACCTGGCCGTCAGCGAGGATCCGGAACACGTCGTACGCGCCGAGGTGATCCGCGAACTCCTCCTCGGCAGGCACGGCGACCTCGACCCGCGCGGGATCACCCTCGCCCGCGCGCGCATCACCGGCGAGCTGGACCTCGACTGCGCCACCGCCCAAGCCGGTCTCGCGCTGCTGAACTGCGTGCTCGACGAGTCCGTCCTGCTACGGCAGGCGACACTGCCGCACCTGCTGCTGCTCGGCGGGCGCCTCGCGGGGATCCAGGCATCGCGAGTGCGGATCGAGGGTGACCTGTACCTGGCCAACGGCGTGCGGATCACCGGGTCCGGCGAGGAAGGTGCGGTACGGCTGATCGGCGCGCGCATCGGCGGCAGTTTCGCTTGTCTCGGCGCGGAAATCACCAATCCGCACGGGGTCGCGGTGGAGGCGAGCACGGCGGAAATCGGAAGCAACGTGTTCCTGCGCGACGGAACCCGCATCACCGGCGACTCCGACGAAGGCGCCTTCCACCTGTCCGGTACGCGCATCGGCGGAACGGTCGAATGCCAGAGCATTCTGATCAGCAACGAACGTGGTCCGGCCATCGACGCGGACAACCTGCAGGTCGGCGGCGGTTTCCTGGTCCGGGACTCGGAACTGACCGGGGACGGCGACATCGGTGCAGTACGACTGCAAGGCGCACGGATCGCCGGTCAGCTGGAATTCGCCGCGACCGCTCGCGTGACGTCGCCGCGGCACCGGTTGCTCGGGTTGTCGGAGGCGAAGGTCGGCACGATGGTGTTCATGGCGACCGACCTCGTCTGTCCGGACGGCAGCGACGGGGACACCTGCGCGCACCCGGGGAAAGTGTGGCTCGAAGGATTCGCCTACGCCGCCATCGACGCGGGTTTCGGCTGGCGGCGGTGGCTTCACCTGCTCCGTTGCCACACCCCGTTCTACGACGCGACCGGCTACCAGCAGCTGGCGTCGATCGAACGCACCGCAGGCCACGACGGCAACGCGCGCACCGTCCTGATCGCCCAGCAAGACGACCTCCGCCGCCGCTCGCCACACGCACTCGGCGGCCGGTTGTCCCGGGTATTCCACCGAATCTGGGGCGCACTGGCCGGATACGGCTACCGAGCCCGGCGCACGGCGGCGGCGCTGCTGCTCGCCCTGGTCGTCGCGGGTGCGCTCGGCTGGTGGGCCGGTGTCACGGAAACCCGGCCGGGCCACCACGCGGCTGAACGCGTTGCGCAGCAAGGGGTTTCGTGCTCCCCGGTCGAACTGGTCGGCCTCGGCCTCGACCGCGGCCTGCCCTTCGCCCCGACCGGCTTGCGGAGCCGATGCGATCTCGACACCGCCTCCGCAGCCGGTCAGGTGTTCACGATCGCGATCTGGGGAGTGCAGATCGCGGTGTGGGGCTTGGCGACGCTGGCCTTGGCGGGGTACACGAACCTGATCCGCAAGACCGGCTGACTTTCCTTACCGGACCTTGGTTTTCAGTGTGACTGCACCGGGTCCGACCGCGCTGGCGTCGTCGAGGCCGAGCCCGCCGGTTTCGGGTGCCCAGCGCAGGGAAGCGAGGAACCCCACCCCCAGGATCGCGGCGGCGAGCACCATCGTCGGGCCGATGCCGAGGGAATCCAGCGCGATCGGCACGAGGTACACGCCGACCGCTGAGCCGATGCGAGTGATCGCAGTGACCAGCCCGACCGCGGTGCCGCGCACGCTCGTCGGGAACAGCTCGTTCGGGTACACCCACGTGAGCACCTGCGGGCCGCCGTTGAACACCGAGAACCCGGCGAACGCCAGTACGATGATCCAGGTCGGCGCGTGCGGGAAGACGCCCATCACCAGCAACATCACCCCGGCGGCAAGCGATCCCCACACGACCATCGGCCGCCGTCCGGTCCGGTTGAGGACGAGCAGCGCCACCACGACTCCGACGAGGAACAGCACACTCAGCACGGCGGAGCCGATGTTGGCGTTGGCCTCCCCGAGCCCGAGCGCGTCGAGAATCTGTGGCCCGAAGGCGTAAATCGCGAAGACCGGGATGTTCGAGCACGTGTAGAACGTGACGACGTACAGCAGCCGGCCGAGATATCCGCCGCGCAGCAAGTCTTTCGCCTTGACGACTGTCGTGTCCGGGGCGGCGATGTCGTCGGTGGTGACGTGCTCGCCGTACACCGTGCGGAGGACGCGTGCGGCATCGTCGACGCGGCCCCGGGACAGCAGCCACCGCGGCGATTCCGGCGTACCCAGCCGCAGCAGCAGGAGGATTGCGGCCGGCGCGGCGGAGCTGATCAGCATCCAGCGCCAGCCGTCCGGGCCGAGTGCAGTGAGCGCGTTGCCGACGAGGTACGCCGCGGCGGCGCCGACGAAGAACATGCACACCAGACCGCTCAGCATCGGACCTCGGTATCGACGCGGCATGAACTCGGTGACCAGCGACGACGCCATCGGGTAATCACCGGCGACGAACACCCCGAGCAACAGCCGGAGGATCAGCAGCTGGGACACGTCGGTGACGAAGAACTGGAGGACGGACAACACGGCGATCGCACCCAGGTCCACTGTGTACATGACCTGGCGTCCGAACCGGTCGGTGAGCCAGCCGAAGACGAGGCCACCGGCCAGCATGCCGATCAGCGTGGCGGCCCCGAGAAGACCCTGCTGTGCGGCGGAAGCGCCGAGGCTCGGAGCAAGCTGAGCGAGCGCGACGCCGACGATGCTCAGCAGATAGCCGTCGAGGAACGGGCCGCCTCCGGCGTAGAGCGCGAGGCGTTTGTGGAAACCGGACAGTGGTGCGTCGTCCAGTGCATGCGAGCTCATGATGACTCTCCTTGTGGGCATCGGGGGAGTTGAGCGAGCGCCGAGGGCATGGGACGTCCGCACGGTGGGCATGAGCGGGCGCCCACGTGACCGTCGTCAGCGGGTTTGCCGGAGAACGACGGTCCGACAGGTAATCACAGTGGGTTACTGGTCTAGCCAGTGATAGGAGGGAACTGTGAGCTATCTCCCGCCGCCTGTCAAGACGCAAATCTCTGGCTTGACATTTGCGGCGGCGGTGAGCTCTGCTAGTGGTCAGGCCAGTGAACTAAGGAGGTTCTATGACCAATGAGGCCAGCGGAGGCGGTGATGGTGGTCTTGCCGGTGCTGCCGGTGCTGCCGGGGATGTCAGCGATGCCAGCAGTGTCAGCGGTGTCAACGTGGTCAACAGGGTCAGTGGCGCCAGTGGTGGTGCCAGTGGTGCCAGTGCAGTCCTGGAGCAAGAGGTCGGACCAGATGACACTGCAGCGGCGTTCGGCGCGCATTTCCCGCCCGCGGCGTCGACGCCGTTCGTCCTCGGGCTTGCCGAGGTTGCCTGTCACAACGCCGTCGCCGGCGAGCTCGGGCCGGGCGAGGTGACCGTCGGGGTTTCGGCGGCTATCGAGCACCTCCTGCCCAGCCCGGTCGGCGCCCGGCTGGTAGCTCGGGCCCAGGTGGTGGAGCGCGACGGCCGCCGCTTGACGTTCGACGTCGAGATTTACGACGGCGACCGGCTGTGCGCGCGCATCCGGCACGGCCGGGCGGTCGCCTCGACTGCCCGGCTGGCCGGGAAACTGGCCCGATGACCCGGCCGGAAATGAGGACGCCATGAGCAGCGACTGGCTCACCTTCGACTGCTACGGAACCCTGGTCGACTGGCGCTCCGGCATGCTCGCCGACCTGCGCCCGGTCGCTGGCGATCGGGCAGCCGAGCTGCTGGCCGAGTACCACCGGCACGAGCCCGTGGTCCAGCAGGAACAGCCGGGTGCGACCTACCGCGACGTACTGGCGGAAGCATTGCGGCGCGCCGCCGCCGCGACCGGAATCCGCCTTCCACCGGACGGTGACCAGGTACTCGGCAGTGGCCTGACCACGTGGCCACGTTTTCCTGAAACCGACGACGTCCTGCTCGAGCTGGCCAGGACGGGGTTCAAGATCGGGATCCTGTCGAACGTCGACCGCGAGCTGATCGAGGTGACGATCCGCGGGTTCCCGGTACCCGTCGACCTACTGGTGACCAGTGCGGACGTCGGTTCCTACAAGCCAGCGGCCGGGCATTTCACGACGTTCGCGCAGCGGTCCGACGTCGAGCCGGGTCGCTGGGTGCACGTCGCCTGCAGCTGGTTCCACGACGTCGAGCCGGCGATCCGGCACGGGGCTCCGGCGGTGTATGTCGAGCGCGAACCGGAGGGGAGGGATACTCACAGTGCGGCTGCGGTGATCGAAGACCTCACGCCGCTCCCCGACATTGCGAGGGCGTTGTTCACCGACTCGCCCCAGTGAGGAGTGATCCGGTGCAGCACGACGCGTCCGCGAGGCCCACGTTCACGCCCGCGCGCCCGGTGCGGGCGTACGAGATCATCGTGCGCCAGATCGAGGACGCGATCTACCGTGGTGAGCTGCGGCCAGGCCAGCGACTGCCGAGCGAACGGGAGATGGTCACCCAGTTCGCGGTCAGCCGGCCGACCGTCCGCGAAGCGCTGCGGGTGCTCGAGAGCTCCGGCCTGATCCGCTCGCGCCAAGGCGACGCGACGGGGGGCGCCGAGGTACAGCCCTTCTCGCCGGACAACCTCCAGCGCGCGATGACCGCGCTGGTGCACCTGGAACATTCGGATCTCGCGGACGTCGTGCAGTTCCGGATGATCATCGAGGGCTCCACCACGTACCTCGCCGCCACCGAGCACACCGACGAGGAACTGGCCCGGATCTTCGAAGCCCACGAACGCCTGACGGCCAGCATCGCGCGCGGGTACGAAGTCTTCTCGCGCATGGACGTCGAGTTCCACCAGACCATCGCGGACGCCTCACACAGCGGCTTGCTGCGAGCGTGCAACGAGGTCGTACGCGGGGTGGTCGCCAACCTGATCGAGTCGAAACTGTCGTTCACCGAAGACCGCGAACGCCTGATGCAGGACAGCTGCACCCGCCACGAACGAGTACTGGCCGCAATAGCCAAGCGAGACGGCGAAACCGCCGCAAGGCTCGCCAAGGAGGACATGGTGGACCACTTCGCCCGTTTTCTGCCGGAAGACCGAGCCACCCGATTGCGGGAGTTCGCTTCCCACACCCCGCCGATGCTCTGACCGTCTTGCTCTGACCCGCTGCTCTGACCCTCTGGTCTGCACCCGCGCGCTGCCCCGTCAGTTCTGCCGCGGGCTTGTCTCGCACCTCCGCTGACCTGCCGCCCACCGACAACCCGAGGCCCAGCGACAACCCGAGGCCCACCGACAACCCGACGCTCACCCCTGTGCGCCGTCAGCTCGGACTGGCTAGTCCACCAGCGGTCCGGCCAGTCGCCCGGTCGCCAACCGTCAGGCCGCCAGCTGTCCGGCCGCTAGCCCACCTGGCCTGTGCTCGGCCAGTCCACCAGTCCACCAGTCGTTCAGCCGCCAGCTGTCCGACCACCAACTGCCAAGCCGCCAGCTGTCCGGCCACCAACTGCCCGGCCACCAACTGCCCGGCCGCCAACTGCCCAGCCACCAACTGCCCGACTGCCAGCCGTCTGACCGCTAACTGCCCGACTGCCAGCCGTCTGACCACTAACTGTCCAGCCGTCAGTCGTCTGGTCACATCGGGTCCGCTCCCGGAAACCGCACCTACCCGTTCGCCGACTGCCCACCAGCGCCGCGTCGCTCCCCGAGTCCCGAGCCCGGCCTAGCCACCGGCAACCCGACCACGAAGTCCATCATCAACTCGCCACCTGTCTGACCTCCATAGAGGTAAGGCCAGTAAAAGGAGCAATAACAGTGTCAGCGGAAGACCCAGTTCTCCTAGAGCGCGAAGGCGACGTCGCTCTGATCACCCTCAACCGCCCATCGTCACTCAATGCCATCAACGTCGCCCTCTTGACCGGACTCGTGGACGCCCTCCGCGCCGGTCGAGGAGCCGGCGCGATCGTGATCCGCGGCGCCGGCCGTGCGTTCTGCGCGGGGGAAGACCTCCGCGAGACGCTGGCCCCGGAAACCGGGTCCGTCGAGGAACTGCGCGAGTCGTTCGAGCTGCTGCAGGACATCACCCGGCTGATGGTGTCGGGGCCGGGGGTGGTGGTCAGCGCGGTGCATGGCTACGCCGTCGGCGGCGGGGCCGAGATCGCGCTCGCAGCCGACCACGTGGTCGCCGGTCCGCAGGCGCGGCTCAAGTTTCCCGAGGCCGCGATCGGGCACGCGCCAACCGGAGGGATCACGTCGCGGTTGCCCGCGATGGTGGGATTGTTGCGCGCCAAGGAACTTCTCCTGAGCGGACGTTGGGTCGAGCCCGAGGAAGGCGGCCGGATCGGGCTGTACACGGAGTTTCACGAGGACCCGATCGCCCGCGCGCTCGAAGTCGCCACCGCTTATGCGAAAGGGCCGCGCCGATCGCAGACCGCCGTGAAACGCGCGATCGAACTGGCCGCCGCGCCGACGCTCGACACGAATCTCCGGCTCGAGGTCGAAACAGCTACCTACTGCTTCCAATCTCCGGAAACCGCGGAGAGTTTCGTCCGGTTCGGCGCCGAAGGCCGGCCCTGACCCCATCGGAAGGAAATCGGATGGACCACACGACCGTGTCGCCGGCCAGCACGGCCGGCCTCACCCTCACCTCGGCACTCCGGAACGCAGTGTCCCGCTGGGGAAACCGGACCTTCTTGCGGATCGACGGCACCGACGTCACGTTCGCCGAATTCGACGAAGGCGTCGGCAGGCTCGCGGCCGGGCTGCGCGCCCGCTGCGGGGTCGGCCGCGGCGACCGGGTGGCGGTTTTCCTGCGGAATTCGTTGTTGTGCGAGCACACCTGGTTCGCCGCGAACCGGCTTGGCGCGACCTGGGTTCCGATCAACACCGAATTCCGCGGGCTGGGTCTCGAAACGGCAGTGCGCCTTGCCGACGCCCGGGTGTTCTTCGTCGACGCGGACCTGCGGGCTCCGCTCGAAGAATCCCTGGCCCGGTGCGGATCCGACGCCACTGTCGTCGTCAACGGTGCGGCCGCCGCGCTGCAAGCCGAAGACCTCTACCTCGACGAGCCGGTGCCGCCGGTCGAGGTTTCCGGCTCCGATCTGTCCGCGCTGCTCTACACCTCAGGTACCACTGGCCGGTCCAAGGCGTGCATGCTGTCGCACCGGTATTTCGTTTCCCAGGCGGCCATTGCCGTGCAAGACTTCGGGTTGACCGCCGATGACGTCCTGTACTGCCCGTTCCCGCTTTTCCACGCCGACGCCACCGCCCTCACCACCGTCCCGGCGTTGCTCCTGGGCGCGACCGGTGCGATCGGCCGCCGGTTCAGCGCTTCCCGGTTCTGGCAGGAGGTGCGGGACACCGGCGCGACCGTCTTCGATTTCATGGGCGCAACCCTGTCGATCCTGTGGAAAGCGGACCCGCGCCCCGACGACGCGGACAATTCCGTCCGCCTTGCGTGGGGTGTGCCGGTTCCGGAGTGGGCACCGGAGTTCGAGAGACGGTTCGGGCTCACCATCGTCGAGCTGTACGGTTCGGTGGAAGCCAGCATCCCGATCACCCAGCGGTGGGACCAGCCACGCGTACCCGGCTCGTGCGGGCGGGTCACGTCCGGCTTCGAGGTCCGCATCGCCGATGAGAACGACCACGAAGTGCCCGCCGGTGAGGTCGGCGAGCTGCTCGTCCGCGCGAAATCGCCCGACCTCATGTTCTCCGGCTACCACTGCGATCCCGCTGCGACCGTCGCAGCGACCCGAAACCTGTGGTTCCACAGCGGCGACCTCGCACGGGTGGACGAGGACGGCAATTTCTATTTCGTCGGCCGGAAAAAGGAGGCAATCCGGCGCCGTGGAGAGAACATTTCGGCATTCGAGGTCGAGGAAGGAATCCGGCAACATGCCGCGGTGCTGGACTGCGCAGCCTTCGGAGTTCCCTCCGACCTCACCGAGGAGGAGATCAAAATCGCCGTCGTACTCAAGGAAGGCCACGACGCGTCGGCTGAGGAGATTTGGCAGTTCAGCCTGGACACAATGGCACGTTTCCAGGTGCCGCGGTATGTGGAAATCGTCGCCGCACTTCCCGTGACTCCCACCGGAAAAATCGAGAAGTTCCGCCTCCGGGAATCGCCGTTCACCGCGTCGACAATGGAGTTCGAGCCACCGCGGGTCGCGGTGAGCTGATCGGGTTCCGGAGACGCCGGTCGGCAACCGTGGGTGGCAGCAGCCCGATTCCGGTGCCGGACTGGCCTGGCATGCGGCGCCTGCGTTCGACCGGGTACCCGGTCTCCGACGTCGGCCGGGTCCTGCGTGCTGAACTGGGCTGGTCGGCCGTCCGCTGCTCAGGCCGGAATTCCGGCTCGGTGGGCGGTTTGCGGAGAAACACCGACGCAAGCCGGTCGACATCCCATCCAGGCAACGTCGGGTGGGGCGCAATTCGGTCGGTAGCCGGTCGCCCATCGCGATAGAACGCACGTTTCGCGGGCCGGTCCGGTCGAGCGTTTGTTTGCTGGGGTTCGTAACCGCCGTGTCGGCGGATCTCGACGGCGTCGCGGTGGAGTAGATCGTCGAGGTCCGGGCTCCGGGCGGTTCGCCGGTATGCCGCGGAGCAGGGTGAATTGGCCGCGCTGGACGTGCGGGGCCGGGCGATGATCGGGGACCACCTGCGGGTCGAGGGGTAGCGCCGGATGACTACTCGACAGACCGAATTGCGGGAGAGAATGCGCGGCTTCGGGGCGGAATCTGTGCGGGGATTGGCGAACGTCAAGCGGTCGTTGCCGATGGTGGCCGAACTGGGGTTCCTCAGGTGGTTGGAGTACCGCCGATGCTCGGTGCTTTTGCCATGGCGGCCGTTGTGAGCACACCGGTGCGGTGGCGTGCGAAACGCGATGCGGAGGTGTGGGAGTCACCGATCGGGTATTTGTTCCGCGGCGGGCAGTCGCTCGACCCCGCGGAACCCGGGGCTCGACCTGGCCCTCGACCGGGCTCGACCGGGTGCTCCACCTGGCTCGACCGGGCTCCACCTGGCTCGACCGGGCTTCGCCGGGCACTCAACCGGCCTTCACCGGGCACTCAACTGGGCTTGACCGGGCACCCAACCGGGCTTGACCGGGCTTGACCGGGCGCCCGACCGGGCGTCACTGACGGAGCGTTCGCGCAGGCCCCGGCCGCGCAGGTAGCCACGCTGCTGTGAGCAGATCTGCTGTGGGCAGAACGAGCGGACAAAGCGGTGGGTACGGCGGCATTGTCGGAAGCATGACCAACGAATCGACTCAGCCGATGTTCGACCACCGGCTCCGGGAACGGTTCCTGAGCCAGCGGGTCCTGGTGCTGGACGGGGCACTCGACGACGACAACGGGACAGTCCTCGCCACGCAGATGCTGTCTCTCGCGGGGGAGGACCCGGTCAAGGACATCGCGTTGTGGATCCATTCGCCGGGCGGCTCGGTTCCGTCGATGCTCGCGATTCGCGACGTGATGCGCCTGGTCCCGTGCGATGTCGCGACGCTCGCGCTGGGGCTCGCCTGCAGTGCGGGCCAGTTCCTGCTGTCCGCGGGGACGCCGGGCAAGCGGTTCGCGCTGCCGCACGCGCGGATCCTGATGCACCAGGGTTCAGCGGGGATCGGCGGTTCGGCGGTCGAGGTGGAAGTGCAGGCGGACGATCTCCGGTACACCCGCGACACCGTACTGGGCCTGATCGCGGAGGACACCGGTCAGCCGCTGGACCGCATCTTCGCGGATTCCTTGCACGACAGGTGGTTCACGGCTACGCAAGCGCAGGAGTACGGGTTCGTCGACCGGATCGTCGAGAGGCTGGAACAGGTCGTGCCGGTGCGCACGCACGCGATGGGGCTGGGGGTCCGCGCATGAGCACGTACACGATTCCGAACGTCATCACCCGAAACGCCGGCGGCGAGCGGATCATGGACGTCTACTCGCACCTGCTGTCGGAACGCATTGTGTACCTGGGCACGGCAATCGACTCGGGCGTCGCGAACGCGTTGATCGCGCAGCTGCTGTTCCTGGAGTCGGACAACCCGGAACAGGAGATCAACCTGTACATCAACTCGGAGGGCGGCGACCCGTCCGCAATGCTTGCGCTGTACGACACGATGCGCTTCATCAAGGCCCCGGTCGCAACGACGTGCGTAGGCCAAGCAGTAGCGACGGGCGCAGTTCTGCTCGCCGCTGGCGCCGCAGGCCGCCGTTCGGTGCTGCCGCACGCGCGAGTGGTCCTCCACCAACCGGCCGCGCAAGGCCGCGGCACGATCCCGGACCTGATCCTGCAGGCGGATGAGGTCGTGCGCGTACGAACTCAACTCGAGGAGATCGTGTCGAACCACACGGGCCACCCCCCGTCCGAACTACGCCACGACACCGACCGGGACCGAGTCTTCGACGCCGCGGGGGCGGTGGAGTACGGGTTGGCGGATCAGGTGATCGAGTACCGCCCGTGAGGTGATTGGTGGGGTGTCGGTTGGCGGGCCGCTGGTTGCGTGGACTGGGTGGGGTGCGGGCTGGCGCGGATCGAGGTGACCGGCTTCTGGGGTGCCGACCTCACTCGGAGGTTGGCCAGCCCACCTCCGGTCTGGCCCCGCCGACGCGAAACGCGTCCGTGCCACTCCGAGCTGGCCCAGCCGAGCCGACCCTTGTCGAGCTCAACATCGTGGGGCTGAACACCGTGGGGCCGAGCGTCGTGCGGCCGAGCGTCGTGGGGCTGGACGCCGTGGGGCTGGACACTGCTGGGGCTGGACACCGTGGGGCTGAACGCTGTGGGCTGAACATCGCTCGCCCCGGCCTGCTCCGAGCTGATCCGGCGGATCCGAACCCGCTTGGCCTCCGGCCGTCCGGCTGGAGCCGACCTCGCCTGGACACGGCGATCCGAGCCAGTGCAGCGCAGCCAGCCCGTCCCCGCCCCGAGCTCAACCTGGACTCGCCGAGTCACTCCCGCTCGGCCCGAAGCCAGCCCGACCAGAACTGAACCTGCCCGGGCTCGCCGTGGCTCAGAGACCACCCGGGCGAGTCCGGCTTCAGACCGAACTTTCCCGACCCCGGTCCAGCATGGGGCTACCCGCCAGGGCACGGCTCAACCGCACCCGGCCCGGCGCAGCTCGGCGAACCCAACCCAAGCAGGCGAACCCAGCTCAGCTCAACTCAACTGGGCGAACCCAGCCCAACTCAACTCACGCAGGCGAACCCGACCCAGCCCAACTCAATCAGGCGAACCCGACCCAGCCCAACTCAATCAGGCGAACCCAACCCAACCCAACCCCAGCCCAACCCAACCCCAGCCCAACCCAACCCCAGCCCAGCCCAACCCAGCCCAACCAGGCGAACCCCATGCCTCAAGCGGCCATCAGCAGCGGGCTTGCCGGACGGCGTTTCGGAGCTGGGCCTACGACCGAAACCCTTCGGACGTTGCCCGCGATGTTGCTCAGCAAGCCTGCCAAGTCGACGCCCAGTGCGCCCGTCACTGCGGCGATCATTTCGCTCGACGGTTCCTTGCGGCCGCGTTCGATTTCGGACAGGTATTGCGGTGAGATACCTGCCCGCTGGGCGATGTCGACCAGACGGTCGCCTTGGTTTTCTCTTGTCGTTCGCAGGGTTCGGCCCAGCGCTTCGCGCCACAGCGGGTCCCGCTCGTCGGGCGGGGCTGGGCTGTCGGGCTGGTGGAAAGGGAGGATGTCCGCCATAGCTTCCACCTTGGCATCTCTCCCCGCCGGAATGACAGTGGTTCTGCTCTTGGCAGAACGAGCGGGCGATCTTCACCCGGGTAGGTGGTCAGGAGGACTCGGACACTTCCGGCACCTTGAGCGTCGACCAGTTCCCGCGATGCATCCTTGAAGCGGTTGACTCGTCGTGTTGTTGTTCGACTGTCACGGTGTTTCGGCCTTTGTTGTGGAGGGTGTCCGTTAGGCTGCGCGGTGGAGGTTGCAGTCGGCGATGACTGTCGCGAAGGCCAACCCTGCGCCCTTCGACGGTGCCGACGTGGGCCAGCCTGCCGGGGCGGGTCGCCGCTGGTGGGCGGAGTGTGCCTGGTACCGCGGGGTCGGCTGGCTGGTGATCTGGGGTAGCGGGTTGGTGACGGGTAGCGGCGGGGCGGCGGGGTGCGGAATGCGGCCCCGCCAGGGACAGCTCAGAGAGAGGGGACGCGGGTTCCTCGAAGGGCGCGGTCGGGGCGGTACATCCTGGATCGTCGTGTCGGGGTACCAGCGCCGCGGGGCGGGATCCATTGTGGACTCTCCCCGGAAAACCTTGCCCGTAAAAGAACCGGAAACCACGGCATGACCAGGCGGTAGGGTGCAGCGAGGGGAACGCGTGGACGGGGTGAGGCATGGAACGTCGCGAGCTGGTCGACCGGGCTTTGCGTGGGGTCGAGGCGTGGGAGCGCAGGTGGGGCGCCTTCAGCCCGTCTCCGGCGAGCAGGCCGGACATCGACCTCGCGGCGCTTCTCGACACCTACGCCGCCCGCATGGATGCGTCCTTTCCCTTCTTTCACCCCCGCTACGCAGGCCAGATGCTGAAACCTCCGCATCCGGTCGCGGTTGCCGCGTATCTCGCTGCGATGGTCGTCAATCCCAACAACCATGCGCTCGACGCGTCGCAGGCCACGTCGCCGATGGAGGTCGAGGTGATGGCGGATCTTGCGCGGATGTTCGGCCTCGCCGAGCCGTCGCTGGGGCACCTCACTTCCAGCGGGACCATCGCGAACCTCGAAGCCCTGTGGGTCGCGCGCGAACTTGCGCCGGGCCAGGCCGTGGTCCATTCGCAGGACGCGCATTACACGCACGGCCGCATGTGCCAGGTCCTCGGCGTCGAATCCCGTGCGGTACGGGCACTTCCGGACGGGCGCATCGACCTCGATGCCGTGGAAACCGAGCTGCAGCGCGGAAATGTCGGCACGGTCGTGTTGACCCCGGGGACCACCGGCCTCGGCGCCGTTGACGACATCCAGCATGCCCTCGCGCTGAAGGAACGCTACGGAGTCCGCCTGCACGTGGACGGCGCGTACGGCGGCTTCTTCACGCTACTCGGCGAGCATGACGCGTACCGCGCAATCGGCGCATGCGACTCCGTGGTGGTGGACCCGCACAAGCACGGGCTTCAGCCATACGGATGCGGTGCGGTGCTGTTCGCCGACCCGGCGGTGGGACGTTTCTATGTACACGATTCACCCTACACCTACTTCACCTCCGACGAACTGCATCTCGGCGAAATTTCACTCGAATGTTCCCGCGCCGGGGCGGCGGCCGGTGCGTTGTGGCTTACGCTGCAAGCATTTCCGCTCGAACGAGACCGTGGCCTCGGCGAGATTCTTGCCGCTTGCCGCCGGGCGGCAACGGAATTCGCGGGCCGGATCAAGGAGTCCGACCGCTACGCCGTCCACCTTGAGCCGACGCTCGACATCGTCACCTACTGGCCGCGTCGCGCCCGGATGAGTGAGATTTCCGTTGCGGCGAACGAGATCCTGCAGAAGGGGATGGCCGACGCGGCAGATCCGGTCTATCTCTCGACGTTGCGCGTCAACGCGGACGCCTTCGCCACCCTGCACCCAGACGTCGAACGCGATGCGGAAACCGTCACGATTCTCCGTTCGGTGCTCATGAAACCGGAGCATGAAGGCTGGATTCCTGACCTCATGGCGAAACTCGACCAGCTGGCTTAGTCCGCCACTGCGCGGGAAGTCCACAGTGGACAATCCAAAGGCGGCGGGCGGCGGGCGGCGGGCGGAGAGCGGGCGGAGAGCGGCGGGCGAGCGGCGAGCGGAAGGCGGCGAGCGGCGAGCGGCGAGCGAGTGGAGAGCGGTCGAGGGTGGCGGGGTAGCAGTGGGGCGCGTTCACCCGGGTGAGGGACCGAGTCTTGACTTCGACAGACACGTCGATAACATGACGCGAATGTAACCGCGGGTGGATGTGAGTCCTGCCCAATGGAGGGAGACCGCCGTGCGTAGCGTTGGACGACGTACTTCTCGGGTGTTGGCGATATTGTCGGCTGCCCTGCTCGCATTCGCCGGGACCGCGACGGCAGCCGAACAGGACAAACCGATCCCGGCGGACCTGTCCGACGTCACCTCGGCCAGTGGAGCGCACTGCCAGAACTACTTCTTCCCCGTCACCGAAACGCCGGGAAGTTCCGCTGTCCTCAAGGAATTCGGCCAATTGTGCACCGCCGACCCGGCGTTGCTCGGCAAACAGCCGGTGCAGATCCTGATTCACGGCGGGACTTACGATCACACCTACTACGACTGGCCGTACCAACCGGAACGCTACAACTACGTCCGCTACATGACCCAGCGCGGCTTCACCACCCTGAACCTCGACCGGATCGGTTACGGCCACAGCGATCACCCGCTGGGTGCAAGCATGAACTTCGACGTCGCCGCCGACACCACGCATCAAATCGTGCAATACTTGAGGCAGGGCGCGCTGGGGAAATCATTCGACACCATTACTGTCAACGGTTACTCGATGGGTGGCCTCACCGCGCAGGTCGAAGCGGGGAAGTACCACGACGTCGACGCGTTGATGGTGCACGCGGTCGGGCACGGGCTGCTCACCCCGAGGTCCACGTTGCGGCTGGGCACCTTCGCGTACCCGGCAGCGCTGGACCCGAAGTTCGCGGGCAAGCTGCTCGACCCGGCGTACCTGACCAGCATTCCGGGCAAGCGGGACTTGTTCCACGGTCCGCAATCGACGTTCGATCCGCAGCAGCTGAACGTGGAAGAAGCGACGAAGGACACCATGTCGGCCACCGAGCTCGCGGACATCACCCTGCGCACTTACACCGACCAGACCAAGAACATCGACGTGCCGATTCTGTGGTCGCCAGGGCAGTACGACAAGATCTGGTGCGGTACGACGGACGACTGCAACACCGATCCGATGTCCGCCGACGAAGCCAATTACTACCGCCCCGGCGTGTTCACGAAACACATCGTGCAGAACACCGGGCACGCGACGCTGCTGGGCTACGGCGGGGTCGACTACCTGAACGAGATCGTCGGCTGGCTCGCCGCTCGTGGTATCCACGGGGTGCGGTGACGCGCGCATCGGTAAGCTGCGGCGTATGTCCACGGCAGAGCGGGGTAAGGGATCACGCAGCGGGCTGCGCCGCACGCTGATGACGTCGGAACTCCTGGACACCGCGACGCGCCTGTTCGCGGAAAAGGGCTACGAGGCCACCAGCCTGCTGGACATCGCGAACGCGCTGAACATCTCCCGGCCCGCGCTCTACCATTACGTCAGCAAGAAGGACGACCTGCTCGCGATGCTCGTCGAGCAGGTCACGAACGGGTTCGCCGAGGTGCTCGCGCAGCTGAAGGCCCGCGACGACCTCACGCCGCCGGAGAAGATCGCCGACGTCGTCGGGCTCATGGTGCGGCAGCGGGCCGTGCATTCCGACCAGTTCCGCATCCTCGACCGGTCCGAGCCGATCCTGCCCGAACCCCTCGCGACCGAGCACCTCGCGGCGAAACGCAAAATCCTGCGCGAACTCACGGCGCTGGTGGAAGCCGGGATCGAGACGGGCGAGTTCCGTCCGGTCGACGCCAGGACGACGGCGTTGTCGTTGCTGGGGATGTGCAACTGGGTCGCGTGGTGGTTCCGCTCGGGCTCGGACGTCGAGCCGGTCGTCGCGACGATCACCGGCCTGGCCGCCGCAATGCTCGCCGCGGGCGACCACACCGGGCGGGGACGGCAGGACGCCAAGACGATCGGCGAGATCCGCGCGCTGCTGGACCGTCTCGAGGGCTGACGTCCGAGCGGTGACCGGCGCGGGCGGCTCGGTGATCACCGAGCCGCACTGTCGTCGTGGCCGTGTGCCGTGTTGGTGCCCCGTGACATGTCGTGCTCGGGGTGGTGCGATCGCCGAGTCGCGCTGCTGCCATCGACGGCGTCTTCCCAGCCAAGTGTGACACTGACGTCGAAACATCGACACACCTATTGAATTCCCCAGGCAAACGGCCTACCGTGAGGGCATGACGTTGCCTACCCCTGCCGCCCCGGTGGTCCCGTATGACGAGGTCAGCGTGCTTGCCTATCGGCGGGCCAGGTTCTGGACGGGGCGGTCGCTGCCTGCCGAGCTGTGGTCTGCGGCGCGCAGGCACGGGAGGCGGACCGCCCTCATCTCCGAGGGCACGACCTGGACGTACGACGAGCTGTTCGGCACCGCGGCCCGGTTCGCGGCCGGGCTGCGTGAGGTCGTGCGGGCGGGGGAGCCGGTGATGTTCCAGACGGGGAACGTGGCCGAGACGGTCGTCGCGTACCTCGGGTGTTTGGCTGCGGGAGCGCCGCCCGTGTGTACGTTGCCGCAGCACGGCACGCGGGAGATCGGGCTGCTGGCGCGGCACGTCGGTGCGCGGACGCTCATCACGCAGGCCGATTTCCGCGACGGGCGGCTCCGCAAGCAGGCCGAGCAGTTGCTGGCAGAAGGGGCGATCGCGGACGTCGTGGTGTGTCGCGGGGAGGCACTCGGCGCGACACCGACGTATGAAGCGCTCCTGAAAGAAGAGCCGCAGGAACCCTGCAAAGACTTCGATTCCGCCCAACCGGCGGTTTTCCAGCTCTCCGGGGGAACTACCGGACTCCCGAAGGTCGCGCCCCGGCTGCACGAGGAGTACGCCTACAACGCTCGCGCGTGGGCGACCGCCCTCAGAATGCACGAGCACACCCGGCTGCTGTATCCGTTGCCGCTCATGCACAACGCGGGGATTTCCCTTGCCCTGCAGCCCGCGATCTTCGCCGGTGCGACGCTGATCCTCGCCCCATCCGCGGACGTCGATGTCGTGCTCGACCTCATCGCCGAGCACCGGCCGGACGTGCTGCCGCTCGTGCCACCTGCGCTGGCCGTCCGGTTGCTCGAAGCGCCGCGAACGGAAGACCTGTCCTGCTTGAGGGACTTCGTCGTGGGCGGGCAGCGGCTGCCGGTCGAGGTGGCCGAGCGGCTGCGGGACGAGCTGGGCATCCGCCTCCGGCAGATGTTCGGCATGGCGGAAGGGATGTTCCTGCTCACCCCCGACGGCGCCGACGAAGCCGTGCGGCACCACACCGTCGGCGCGCCGATCTCCGCCGCCGACGAGGTGCGGATCCTCGACCCGGTTTCGGAGGACGAGGTGCCGGACGGTGAGGTCGGCGAATTCGCCGCGCGCGGGCCGTACACCATCCGCGGCTATTACCGCGCGGCCGAGCACAACCGGAATGCATTCACCCCCGACGGTTTCTACCGTACCGGTGATCTCGCCCGGCGGCACGTGACCGCGGCGGGGGTGTGCTACTCGATCGAGGGCCGGATCAAGGACGTGATCAACCGCGGCGTCGAAAAGATCTTCGCCGAGGAGGTGGAGGAAATCATTGTCCAGCATCCGGATGTCGTCACCGCCGCGCTCGTCGCGATGCCCGACCCGGTGCTCGGCGAGCGAGCCTGCGCGTACCTCGTGATGGAGGACGGCGCGTCCCCGCTGACCGTCGAAACCCTCGGCGCGCACCTGCTGGGCCGCGGGCTGGCGAAGTACAAGCTGCCCGAACGTGTCGAGGTCGTTCCGGCGTTGCCGCTGACGAACGTCGGCAAGGTCGCGAAAAACCGGCTGCGCGAGGACGTCCAAGCGAAACTGGAGGCCCGATGACCAGGCGGGTGAACGTGATCGGCGGCGGGCCCGGCGGGCTGTACGTCGCGCGGCTGCTGAAGCTGCACGACCCGGGCCTGGAGGTCGTCGTCCACGAGCGGATGGACGGTTCGCAGGCGACGTTCGGCTTCGGCGTCGGCCTCACCGAGGCCACGATGCGCAACCTCGAACAGGCTGACCCGGAGACCGCGGAGCGCGTCCGGGAGGTCAGTTACGTGGGCCATGAGCTGCGGTTTGCCGCGCCCGACCGGTCGGTGTGCCTGCACGGCGCGCGCAACCTCGCGGTCGGCCGGGCGGAGCTGCTGCGCGTTCTCGGGGAGGCGGCGACCGAGGTCGGCGTGGACTACCGAGCTGGGTCGCGCGCGGATCTGGGCACGGTGACCGGCGATGTCGTGATTGCCGCGGACGGCGTCGGCAGCGCGACGCGTACCAAGCTCAGCGCCGAACTCGGCGTCCGCACCAGTCTCGGGCGGACCCGGTACATGTGGTGCGGCGCCCCGTTTGCCGTGTCTTCGGCGTTCTTCGCGGCGGCGCAACGGGAGCGGGAACTGTTTGTCACGCATGCTTATCCGTACGCCGAAGACCGCAGCACTTTCCTGATCGAGGTCGACGACGAGACGTGGGAAAGCGCCGGTCTCGGCGGGTTCGACGCGGCGACCGGTCCCGGCGAGACCGATGAGCAAAGCGTGCAGCTGCTGGAAAAAGTGCTTGCGGACCAGTTGCGCGGCGGCGAACTGCTCACGAACCGCACGCGGTGGAGCCGGTTCGTCAACCTCGGCCTCGACCGGTGGCATTCCGGGAACGTCGTGCTGCTCGGCGATGCCGCGCACACCGCGCATTACACGCTCGGCTCCGGAACCAAACTGGCGCTGGAGGACGCGATTGCGCTGGCCGGCGCGCTGGCGGGGGAGAGTTCGCCGAGTGCCGCGTTTGCCGCGTACGAGCAGGCGCGCCGTCCGGCGGTCGAGCGGTTCAAGCAGCTCGCCGGACGCAGCCAGCGGTGGTGGGACTCCTACCGCTGGCGTGCGGATTGGCCGGCCGAGCGGCTGGGCCTGTCCTATATGACCCGCTCGGGAAACCTGACGATGGCCGATTACGCCCGTTCGGAACCCACAGTCGTCCGCACCGCGTTGGAGTGGCTGGGTACCGCTCCGTCCGGCGACCTGGACGAATGGGTGCTTGCGCAACCGTTGCAGCACAACGATTTACAGCTACGGTCGCGGATCACCACCCGGGCGGGACTCGGTCCGGTCGAGGAGTTCGCGTGGTCCGATCCGGACGTGTGGGGTGCCACCGAAGTCGGTGCCGGGGCCGGTCCGCTGCTGCTCACCGGGTCGGCGGACGAGTTCTGGGCCCGCGTCGACCTCGCCGAGCGGCTTCGCCTGCAGACCCGCCGCTGTGTCGGGGTGGAGCTCCCGCAGTCCGCCCGCGCATTCGCGGCGACCTCGATCGGGGCCGGACGCGCCGATTTCGCCGTACTGAACTGACTTCCAGGAGGATTCGTGACCAGCAATTCCCGGCGCATCGGGTTGATCGTGCCGAGTTCGAACGTCACCGTGGAAACGGAACTGCCCCGGCTGCTCGGCGGGTTTTCCTTCCACTCCAGCCGGATGCGGATGCATTCGGTTACGCCCGAACAGTTGCGGGCCATGAACGCCCAGCGCGAGCGATGCGTGCTGGAAATCGGGGACGCGCAAACGGACGTGCTGCTTTACGCCTGTCTCGTCGCAGTGATGGCCACCGGACCCGGTGCGCACCGCGACACCGAATTGCGGATTGCCGAACAACTGGCGCTCGGCGGTTCGGACACCAAGGTTCTGTCCAGTGCCGGTGCTTTGGTACGCGCGTTGAATGATCTCGAAGCGAAACGGGTCGCGCTGGTGATGCCGTACACCGAATCCGTTGCGCGCACGGTGGTCGATTACCTCGAAGCCGAGGGTTTCACGATCACCGGCTGGCGGGCGCTGGGGGTTGCCGACAATACGGAGGTCGGCTGTATCCCGGGCGAGAATGTAATGAAGGCTGCCCGCGAACTCGACCTGAGCGGCTCCGACGCGCTCGTCATTTCCTGTTGCGTGCAAATGCCTTCTCTTGACCTGGTGCAGCCCGCGGAAGACGAATTCGGTCTGCCCGTGCTTTCCGCCGCCACCGCAGGTGCGTATTCGATCCTGCGCAGTCTCGGCCTCCCCGTCGACCTGCCGGGCGCCGGTTCGCTGCTGCGCGCGGACGCCAAGGTCCAAGCCTGAAAGGAATGAAACTATGACGGACAAGCCGACGCATCGCGTGCGTGGAGTCGACCACGCCGCATTTCCGACCTTCGACCCGGTCGCCACCGTCCGGTTCTATCGCGACGTCCTGAAGTTCCCCATCGTCCATTCGATTTGCGCGGCCGGCTGGGGCCCGGAACGGCATCCGGACTTCATCCACTTCTTCTTCGACATCGGCGGCGGCGACCGGCTCGCGTTCTTCTACTACTTCGGCTGGGAACCGGCCGGGGACCAGACCGCGCCGGGGGATGCGTGGGCGCGGTTGCCGCACGACACCCCGAAGTTCTTCGCCGACAGCAGGCATCTCGCCATCAATGTCGCCGACGAGGAAGATCTGCTCGAGTACCGTCGTCGGCTCGACGATTCCGAATGGCCGGTGGAAATGCAGGTGATGCACGAAACCATCGAATCCATCTACACCCACGACCCCAACGGCTACATGGTCGAGATCACCCGTGCCCTGCGTCCCGTCACCCCGCAGGAAGACCTCGACGCCGAATTGACCCTGCAGGCGTTGTGCGATGTCGCCTCCGGAGAGACGCCGTCGATGGACAAACTGCTGACGCGTAAGGCGGAACTGATCGTCGAGCGCGCCGCGGTGTGGGAGGAGCTGGTCTGACGTGGCGAGGTTCTACGTTCTCGATGTGCCGGAGAATGTCGGGGTGATCGAGGTGGCCCGGAACAACGAGCAAAACACCGTCGACCGGCTCGGACCGTATTTCCGGATCAGCGCGCCGGACGCGATCGTGATCGATCGCCGGGCGACCGGCTGCCGGCACGCCGTCTGGTACAGCGCGATCGCCGGGCTGGAAGGTTCCGTGATCACTCAGCACGACAAGAACGCGCTGCGGGTCGAAAGGCGGGCACATGCCGGATGACGGCCTCGGCGCCGGTCGGTACCTCGCCCCCGCTGCGGTGCCCGCGAAGACCACCACGACCGCGCACCAGCTCACCACGAGCGACGGCGCGACGGTCAACGGTCTATTGAGGACAGTCCCCGGCGCGACGACGGTCGCCTTCCTCATGCATCCGCGTCAGGATTTCTCGCACCACGTGCTGGTGCCGGAGCTGCTGAGCCAGGGGTACGCGGTGTGGACGCAGGGTACGAGAAGCGTCGGCAACGACCTGACCTTGCTGCACGAGCAAGCCCTCCTGGACCTGGCTGCCGGACACGTTTACTTACGCGACAAGGGTTTCGCGCACGTAGTCCTCATCGGACACTCCGGCGGTGCCGCGCTGGGCGCCTTCTACCTCCAGCAAGCCGCGCGGACCCCGGAGCAGCGCCTCAGCCGCGCACCCAGCGGCAAGCCGGTCGAGCTCGGCAAGGCGGAAATGCCGATGGCGGACGGTTTCCTCATGATGGCCCCGCACCCTGGGCAGGGCGCCCTGTTGCTGCGGCTGATCGACCCGTCGGTCGTCGATGAGCGAGATCCGCGCTCGGCCACGCAAGAACTCGACCCGTACCACCCGGGTAACGGGTTCGCCGAACCGCCGGGATCCTCGAAGTACGACGAGGAGTTCATCGCCGAGTACCGACAGGCGCAGTACGACCGCATCGCGCGGATCGACGCCCGAGCGCGCGAACTCGCGGCGGAATCCGCAGCCGCCCGTCGCCGCTACCGCGAAACCAACGATCCGGCGGACCGTCGGACGGCCTTGGCCACCGGCGTCCTCACCGTCTACCGCACCGACGCGGACCTGCGTTCGGTCGACTTGTCGCTCGACCCGAACGACCGCCCGTACGGTTCGCTGTTCGGCCGCCGCCCGGACCTCACCAACTACGGGGTCCTCGGTTTCGGCCGCCTGACGACCCCGGATTCGTGGCTGTCGACGTGGTCGGCGATCTCCGGCAACGCCGATCTGGCCGCCTGCCTGCCGGACGTCACGGTGCCGACCCAGCTCGTCGAACTCACCGGTGATCAGGCCTGTTTTCCGGCCGACGCCAAGCGGTTCAGCGAGATCAGCGGCGCCGGCGACGTGACCCACGTCCGGGTGCCCGGACGGCACTTCGGCGCCCCCCTCCACGACGGCATGACCTCCGGCGCCACCTTGGCCGGGGCGGAAATGGGCCGCTGGCTGGACGAACGGTTCCCGAGAGAATAGGTTAGCCTAACCTTGCATCGGCGACCGCGCTGAGGTGCAATAGCGGAATGGAGTTGCACTCGATCGGCGAGGTGGCGGCGAGCCTGGGGGTACCCGTCTCGACCCTGCACTACTGGGAAAGCTGCGGCCTGATCGAGCCGTACCGCAGGTCGGGGCGCCGGTATTACGACACCGACCAGCTGTACCGCATCGCGCTGATCCGCACCTGGCGTGCAATGGGACGGCTGAGCCTCGACGACATCGCCGCCCTGCTGAACGGCGACGGCAAGCCCCGGGACTGGCGGGCCACGGTGACCGCCCGGATCGAGGCAATCGAGGCGCAGGTGTCGGACCTGCTCACGGCGCGCGCGTACCTCGACCACCTGATGACCTGCCGCCACGAAGGCGCACTCGACGAATGCCCGCACTTCCGCGCGGCGGTCGACCTTCCGCTGGTCAACGTGGCGAAATAGCCTACCGTCGCGGCCGCTGCTTCTCCGACACCGACTTCACGATCACCTGCCGCCCAGCGCTCGCGTCCAGGGGAATTCGGGCAATCGCGAGGGCGGCTTCGATCAACGCCGTCACCTCGGGCGCATCAAGGTCTTCGGGCGCGGATACCGGCAAGTGGCGGACGACCTTCCCGCTGCCGCGCAGCATCCCGGCCGGATCCGGCAGTTCCGGGCCGCGCTGGAGGAAGAACAGGTTGATCCCGTTCTTGTGGCAGGCCAGCGAGAACACCGCGTCGGACGTCCGATCGGTGGGGCCGAAGCCGATGACGAAGAAGTTGTAGTTGTCGTAGACGAGCTGCACCGCGTCCGGGAACCGCGCGGCCAGCCGTGCCCGGCAGGCGCGGATGCGCTCCCGCTTCGCGGGGGCGAACTTGTCGATGAAGCCGGTGATCTGGTCCTCGGCCTGCATCGGCTGATGCTACCCGGGCCACTCTGGCACCACGCTCTGACCTGTTGATTCTCACCTCAATGAGCTATCGTGGTGCCAAGTTGAGCCAACATGGCTTGCCATGGTGCCAACCGTGTGCCATAGTGGTGCCATGGACTTGACCTCGTATGTGAGCAACCTCGGCCGGGAGTTCGCCACCCTGGCCGAAACCGGCGGTGAAGAGGGGCGCGAACTGGTCGAGCGCCTGACCGGATCGCTCGAATCGGCGATCCGGATGACCTTGCTCGACGCGCTCTCCGGGGCCGCCGACGAAATCACCCGGGACCTTGCCCCGGGTTCGGTCGAGCTGCGGTTGCGCGGACGCGACCCGAGCTTCGTGGTGAACACGCCGTCCGCGGAAGCGGCCCCGGCCACGGAAGAAAGCCCGGCCGCGCCCGACAGTGAGCTGCTGATTGCCGAAGACGGGCCGTCCGCGCGGATCAACGTGCGGTTGCCCGAGCAGCTCAAAGCCGCGGTCGAGGAGGCCGCGGCCAAGGAGGGCCGGTCCGTCAACGCGTGGCTCGTCCGCGCGGCCGCAGGAGCACTGCAGCGGTCCGATCGCGATCAGCGCACCGAACCTTCCGACAGTGGCAAGCGCAGCAAACAGCGCTTCACCGGCTGGGTCCGCTAGCCACCAAAACCACGTACCAGAACTGAGGGGACAACCATGCCCAATTTCGAGACATCAGAACCGATTTCCGCCACCGTCGAGCTCGGTGCCGGGCGCGTGCGGATCGTCGCGGGGGACCGTACTGACACGGTCGTCGAGGTCCGGCCCAGCGACGAATCCGACGAGTCCGACGTGAAGGCAGCGCAGCAAGTCCGCGTCGACTACACCAATGGCACGCTGCACGTCATCGGGCCGCGGCAGCGCGCGTTCGACTTCTCGCGCAAGACCAGGTCGGTCGACGTTTCGATCAGCCTCCCCGCCGGGTCTCGCGTGTCCGGTGACCTGCAGGCGGGCGACTTCCGCAGCGAAGGACGGCTGGGGGACAGCCAGTTCAAGACCTCCGCCGGGAACGTCCGGCTCGCCCGCACCGGCACGCTGCGCGTCGACACCTCCGCCGGGCACATCACCGCCGACACCGTCGCGGGCAGCGCCGACATCTCGACCGGGTCCGGGAAGGTCCGGCTCGGCGAGGTCGAGGGCACCGTGGTGGTCAAGAACTCCAACGGGGACACCACGGTCGACGCGGCCACCGGCGACGTGCGGGTGCGCTCGGCCAACGGCGACATCACCGTCGGGCGCGCCGGGGCCGGAGTCGACGCGAAGTCGTCCAACGGCGCCATCCGGGTGGGCGAGGTCGTCCGCGGCTCGGTCGTGCTCGCGACGTCGATGGGTGACCTGAACGTCGGCATCGCCGAGGGCACCGCCGCGTGGCTCGAGGTGAACACGAGCTTCGGGCACGTCCACAACCAGCTGGACACCGCGGGCAGCCCCGGCGCGTCCGACGAAACCGTCGAGGTCCGCGGCCGCACTTCTTACGGCGACATCACCATCCACCGTTCCTGAACCTGGAGAAAACCCATGACCAGCAACCATTCCGCGCCGGCGATCGCGGTCCGCGGACTGCGGAAGTCGTTCGGCGACCACGTCGTGCTCGACGGGATCGACCTCACCGTCCCGCGTGGCACGGTCTTCTCGCTGCTCGGCGCGAACGGCGCGGGCAAGACCACCACCGTGAAAATCCTGTCCACGTTGATCAACGGCGATTCCGGTACCGGGCAGGTCGCCGGGTACGACGTCGCCGGGGAAGCCGACGCGGTGCGGGCGTCGATCGGCGTCACCGGCCAGTTCTCCGCGGTCGACAATCTGCTCACCGGCGAGGAAAACCTGCTGCTGATGGCGGATCTGCACCATCTCGGCCGTGCTGAACGGCGCAGCCGCACCCGGCAGCTGCTCGAGCAGTTCGATCTCGTCGAAGCCGCGAAGAAGCCCGTGTCGACGTACTCCGGCGGCATGCGGCGGCGGCTCGACCTGGCGTTGACCCTGGTCGGCAGCCCGCAGGTGATCTTCCTCGACGAGCCGACCACCGGGCTCGACCCGCGCAGCCGCCGCGCGATGTGGCAGATCGTGCGTGACCTGGTGGCGTCCGGCGTCACGATTTTCCTCACCACGCAGTACCTCGACGAGGCCGACGAGCTCGCCGACCGTATCGCGGTGCTCGACCACGGCAAGATCGTCGCCGAGGGCACTGCCGAGGAGCTCAAGCGGCGCATCCCCGGCGGGCACGTCCGGCTGCGTTTCGCCGACGCCGAGCACCTCGACACCGCAATGCTCGCACTGGGCCACGCGTCGCGCGAGAACGACACGCTCGCCCTGCGGGTGCCAAGCGACGGCAGCCTGCATTCGCTCAAATCGCTGATCGACCGGCTCGACCAGCAGGCCATCGAGGTCGACGAGCTGTCCGTGCACACCCCCGACCTCGACGACGTCTTCCTGGCTCTCACCGGCAGCCCTGCCGGCACCGACACCGACACCGACCAGAAGGTGACCACGTCATGAGTACCCTGACCGCCCCGGATCTGCGGTTCCACCCACTGCGCGATTCGGTGACCATGTTGCGCCGCAACCTGAAACACATGCTGCGGTACCCGTCGCTCACCGTGATGCTCGTCGGGATGCCGGTGGTGTTCCTGCTGTTGTTCGTCTACGTCTTCGGCGGCACGCTCGGCGCCGGCCTCGGCGGGGCAGGTGGCGGACGCAGCGAGTACGTCAACTACGTCGCCCCGGCGATCATCTTCATGACCATCACCGCCACCGTGCAGGGCACCGCGATCTCGGTCGCGATGGACCTCACCGAAGGCGTCATCGCCCGGTTCCGCACCATGCATATCGCCCGCGTTTCGGTGCTCACCGGACACGTGCTCGGCAGTGTGCTGCAAGGGTTGTTCAGCCTGAGCATCGTGGTCGGCGTGGCCTTGCTGGTCGGCTTCCGTCCGCAGGCCAGTGTCGGCGGCTGGTTTGCCACGGCCGGATTCCTGGCGCTGGTGACGTTTGCGCTCGTGTGGCTGTGCGTCGCGCTCGGCCAGGTGAGCAAGAGCGTCGAAACCGCGAGCAACATCCCGATGCCGCTGCTGTTCCTGCCGTTCTTCGGCAGCGGGTTCGTCCCCACCGACTCGATGCCCGCCGGGCTGCGGTGGTTCGCCGAGTACCAGCCGTTCACGCCGATCATCGAAACCCTGCGCGCGCTGCTGATGGACAAGCCGCTCGGCAGCAACCTGTGGTTCGCGCTCGGCTGGTGCGCGCTGATCGCGCTGGGCGGCTACCTCTGGTCGAAGAAGCTCTTCAACCGCGAGTACTCCCGCTGAAAGGGGCGTGCGTAATGGAACCGATTCTCGACAGTCTTCCGCTCGCCCGTCCGAACGGCTGCCCGTTCGACCCGCCGCGGGAGCTCACCGAAATCCGCGAGCAGCACCCGCTGGTCCGGATGACCTATCCGGACGGGCACGTGGGCTGGCTCGTCACCGGGTACGAGCAGACCCGCGCGGTGCTCGCCGACCAGCGGTTCAGCTCGCGGTACGAGCTGGCGCACTATCCCTTGCCCGGGATGGAAAACGTGCCCGAGCTGCCGCCCGCCCCGGTCGGCGACATGACCGGGATGGACGCGCCGGAGCACACGCGGTACCGGAAACTGCTCACCGGCAAGTTCACCGTCCGCCGGATGCGGCTGCTCACCGAGCGGGTCGAGCAGATCGCGGCGGAGTACCTCGACCGGATGGAACGGCAGGGCCCGGACGCGGACCTCGTGCAGGCCTTCGCCCATCCCATTCCGGCGGTCACGATCTGCGAGCTGCTCGGGGTGCCGTACGAGGATCGCGATTCCTTCCAGGACCAGGCTGCCGCGACCACGCGGGTGGACCTGCCCGAGGAAGAGCGGTTCGCCGCGTACATGGCACTCCAGGATTACGTCGCCCAGCTCGTCTCGGCCAAACGCGCTGAGCCGACCGACGACCTGCTCAGCGACCTCACCGGCAGCGACCTCACCGACGAGGAGTTGACCGGGCTGGGCACCTTCCTGCTGGCCGCCGGTCTCGACACGACGGCGAACATGCTGGCGCTGGGCGCATTCGCGCTGCTGAACAACCCGGCCCAGCTCGCCACGCTCCGGGATGATCCGGGAATCGCGGACCAGGCCGTCGAGGAGCTGATGCGGTACCTGACCATCGCGCACACCGGGATGCGGGCCGCGCTGGAGGACGTCGAAATCGGCGGGCAGGTGATCAAGGCGGGGGAGTCGGTGACGGTGTCGCTGCAGGCCGCCAACCGGGACCCGGCGCGGTTCGCCGACCCGGACGCGCTCGACGTCACCCGGCACGCGGCCGGGCACGTCGGCTTCGGGCACGGCATCCACCAGTGCCTCGGGCAGCAGCTGGCCAGGGTGGAAATGCGGGTGGCGTTCCCGGCGCTCGTCACACGGTTCCCGGCGCTGCGGCTCGCGGTGCCTGCCGGGGAGGTCCCGCTGCGGCCGGACCACCAGAACATCTACGGCGTCCACCGGCTCCCGGTGACCTGGTAAGCGCCTTATCCTGGAGTGGCGGGAGGTGAGCGGGATGACGCAATGGGACACCGCCGCCGTGCCCGGCCGGGAGCAGTTCGGGTACTGGCACGAGGTGATCTGCCAGGCGTTCGTCCCGCTCACGCCGGTGCTCGGCGAGGTCCGGCCGGATTTCCCGGCCACCGTCGAGACCCGGCCGATGGTGGCGATGAACCGGGCGCTCATCTCCTCCCAAGCGCAGCTGACGCGGCACGGGCCGAAGGAGGTCGCGGCCACCGCGGACCCGTTCTACTTCGTGAACCTGCAGGTTGACGGTAGGTGCCGGGTGCAGCACAGCGGTAAGGACTCGCTCGTCGAGCCGGGGCAGTTCGTTGTCCTCGACACGACCCGGCCGTACTACCTCGATTTCGACCGCTCCTGGCGGATGCTGTCGTTCCGCGTGCCGCACCGGGACCTCGACCGCAAGCTGGCCGGGTACCGCCCCGAGCTGGGGGTGCCGATCCGCGGGACCGGGGTCGGGTCGGCGGCGGTCGCGCTGATGACCGCGTTGTGGAACACCTCGGCACCGATCGGGGCTGCACGGGAACTGGAGCAGGCGTTCGGGTCCGCGGTCGCCGCCGCGCTCACGGCGATGCCGTTGGCGGAGGAGATCGCGGGCCCGGTCAGCCGGACGATCGTGCTGGCGTACGTCCGGGAGCATCTCGCGGACGAGTTGTCGGTGGACAGCGTGTGTGCCGAGTTCGCCATCTCGCCGCGGTCCCTGCACAAGATCTTCGCCGGGAGCGACGAGACTTTCGCCGCCACCGTCCGGCGGCTGCGGCTGGAGGAGGCGGCCGAGCTGCTGGCCGACCCGCGGCGTCCCGTGGCGAACGTGGGGGAGGCGGTGGGAATGCCGGACCCGAGTTCGTTCGCCCGCGCGTTCCGGCGCCATCACGGCGTCAGCCCGCATGAGTATCGAAGGCGCGAAATGCACAGCAGCTGAGCACAACGGGTCTGGTGGCCGGGCCGGTCCGGCGGGATTCTGGGGAGAACCCCGGCCTGGAAAGAGGACCACCGTGACTGTTTCGTTCACCCTCACCCCCGAGCAAGAGCAGCTGAAGCAGGCTGTCCGCGGGTTCGCGCGGAGCGAGTTCCCCGGATTGATGGCGCGCGTGCGGGCGGAAGCCGACCCGAAAGCCCGCGCCGACCTGCTGCGCCCGACCTTCGAGAAGGCTGTCGCGGCGGGATTCCTCCGCGGCCTCATCCCGGTCCCGTTCGGCGGTGCCGCGTCCAGCGGCATCGACGCGGCGATTTTCGTGGAGGAATGGGCGGCCGAATCGCCGGACTTCACCATCTCGTTCGCCGGTCCGCTGATTGCGCTGGCGCCGGTGTACGAGGTGGGCACGCCCGAGCAGATCCAGCGGTTCGTCGCGCCGTTCCTGGCCGACGCGGGCGCGCCGGTCGCCGCGATGGCGTACAGCGAACCGGAAGGCAGCGCGAACTTCGACGCCCCGCCGCCGGCTGCGGGCCTGCTCACGACCGCGGTGCCGGACGGCGACGAGTGGGTGATCAATGGGCGTAAGGCGTGGGCGTCGCACCTGTCCGGCTGGGACGGGGACGGTCCTGACCTCATGACCATCGTCTGCCGCACTCCCAGCGGGATCTCACTGATCGTGGCCGAGCGGGCACAGCTCGCCGGGCATCTCGAGGTCGAGGAGTACTACGACCTGCACGGCCTGAAAGGCTGCCTCACCACCCGGGTCAAGCTGACCGACGTCCGCGTGCCGAAGGCGAACCTGCTCGGTTCGGAAGGTGACGGTGCGCGGTTGACGCGTAACGCATTCTTTGCGAGCGGGGCGTCGATCGGCAGTTTCGCGGTGGCGGCGATGCGGCAGGCGTGGGATATCGCGTATCGCTTCGCCGTCGCCGAGAAGCGCGGGGGAGCGGTGCCGATCATCGAGCATCAGGCGGTTTCGGATGTGCTCGCCGACACCAAAGGCAAGATCGAGGCGGTCCGGCTGCTGTCGTGGCGGGCGCTCGACGCGGTGCTCGCGCAGGACCCGGCCGCGCCCGAATTGGCCTTGCACGCCAAGGTGTTCGGCTCGGAAACCGGGGTCAGCGTGGTGAACGACCTGGTGAAGATCGTCGGCGTGACGGCGTACGACGAGCGCTTCCCGATCCTGCGGTACCTGGCCGACGCGCTCGCGTACCCGATCATCGAGGGCAGCAACACCGGGGTCCGCCGTCGCCAGCTGCACGGCCTGTTCGCCACCGAGGGTTATGACCCGCTGGCGGTGTCCGGGATGTCCTGATCGGGAGCGAACCTATACTTGGGCGTCGTGACCGAAGCCAGCCGTGCGTTCCTGGACGACCGAAGCCCGCCGACCCCGTGTCTGGTCATCGACCTCGACGCGGTGCGGGAAAACTGTGTCCGGCTGCGGAATGCCCTGCCCGAGGCGCGGATGTACTACGCGGTGAAGGCGAATCCGGCGCCGGAGGTCGTGCGGCTGCTGGTGCGCGCAGGTGCGGGTTTCGACGTCGCCGGGCGCGAGGAGATCGAGCTCTGCCTGGGTGCGGGTGCGGACCCGGCGGTGCTCTCGTACGGCAACACGGTGAAGAAGGCGCGGGACATCGCCTTCGCGCATCGCGTCGGGGTGCGCCGGTTCACTTTCGACAGCGTCGAGGACCTCGAGAACATCGCTGTGCACGCGCCGGGGGCGACGGTGTCGTGCCGGATTCTCGTGGACAGTTCCGGTTCGCAGACGCCGTTCGGGCGCAAGTTCGGGTGTGCGCCCGAGATGGCGGTGGACCTGCTGGTCCGGGCTGCCGCGCTCGGGCTGGATCCGGAGGGGGTCGCGTTTCACGTCGGGTCCCAGCATCTCGACCCGCAGGCGTGGGATGCCGGGATCGCGCTCGCTGCCCGGGTCGGCGGTCTGGTGGCCGAGCGGGGGGTTTCGTTGCGGGGATTGAACATCGGGGGCGGATTGCCGGGGAGGTACTTGGTCGATCCGCCGCCGCTGGCCGATTATGCGGCAGCCATTCGCGCGTCGGTCCGGCGGCATTTCCCGGTCGCGCCGGAGCTGTCGTTCGAACCGGGGCGTGCGTTGGTTGCCGACGCGGGAGTGATCCGGAGCGAGGTCGTGCTGGTGTCGCGGAAATCCGCGGCGGACGAGAAGCGCTGGGTATACCTGGACATCGGGCGGTACGGCGGGCTGGCCGAGACGGAAAACGAGGCCATCGCGTACCGCCTGGAAACCGCGTACGACGGCACTCCCGACGGCCCCGTGATCATCGCCGGACCGACTTGCGACGGCGACGATGTGCTGTACCAACGCACTCCGTATCGGTTACCGCTGGCGCTGCGGGCCGGAGATCACGTGGACTTGCTGAGCGCTGGTGCTTATACGCAAAGCTATTCTTCGGTGTCGTTCAACGGCTTCCCTCCACTTCGGACTTACTTCGTCGGCGGAGAATCCGGCGGGGTAGGCGAATTCGCCGGACGGCACGTGCTGGCCGAGTTCTCCGGCGTGCGGCCCGACCTGCTCGACGACGAAGCTTTCCTGTGCGAGAGCTTGGAACGCGCGCTGGACAAGGCAGGCGCGACGGTATGCGAGATCACGTCCAAGCAATTCGAGCCGCATGGTGTCACGGTGGTTGCGTTGCTTTCGGAGTCGCATGCTTCGATCCATTCGTACCCGGAACGCGGGTCGGTCTTCGTGGACGTGTTCACCTGCGGCCGCCGGGCTGACCCGGAACTGGCCGTGCAGCTGTTGCGCGACCTGCTCGGGGCCAGCGTTTCGCGGATCACCACCATCCACAGAGGACAGGAAGACGGTTGAACATCGAGGAACCCGTCGGCGCTGGGCTGACCAGGGTGTGGCAAGTGTCGGACGTGCTGGTGGACACCCATACGCCGTACCAGCATCTGGTGATCGGCAAGACCGCGCAGGGGATTTCGCTTTTCTGTGACAACGAACGGCAGAGTACCGAGTTCAGCCAGCTCGTGTACCACGAGGCGTTGCTGGTTCCCGCGCTGCTGCTGGCGTCCACTGTGGACCGCGTGCTGGTGGTCGGGTCGAGTGAAGGTGTGGTGTGCCAGATCGCTGCCGCTGCAGGCGCTTCGGTGGACCACGTGGACATCGACACCGCCGCGGTTCGGCTGTGCGCCGAGCATCTTCCCTATGGCTACTCTCCCGAGGAACTGGTCCGCGCTGAACGCGGCGACGGCCCGATCCGGGTGCATTACACCGACGGCTGGGAATACGTCCGCACTTGCGCGGAGAAGTACGACATCGTCCTGGTCGATCTGCCGGACGAACAGGACGGTACCGAGGCGCAGCACAACCGCTTGTACGGTGCGGATTTCCTGCGTTCGTGCCGGGCTTTGCTGACTCCCGGCGGGGTGGTCGCGTACCAGGGTGGCTGCCCGACCCTGTGGCGCAACTCGACGCTGGTGAAGTGCTGGCGGCGGTTCACGGAGGTCTTCCCGGCGCCGGTGTATTTCGGCTCGGCTGAGCACGAGTGGGCGTTTTTCTTCGGTACCGAGTCGCCGGTGCCTTCTCTTGAGGATCGTCTGCCGGCGCTGCGGTACCGCCCGGAGACGATCGATGCACTCACGCTGCGGGGGGCCACTGTGCCGCCGGTCAGTCTTCGCCGCTGACCCTTGCATCATTCTCGAATTCGTTGCACAGTAGATCCGGCCGGGGGTTCGCTCAAGGAGGACACATGCCGGATGCCGTGCAGGGCCACGTCGACGATCGGTTTGCTCCCGTGCGCGACGTCTTCGAGAAGCACCTCGCCAGCGGGCAGGAGGTCGGGGCGTCGCTTGCGGTCGACCTCGATGGGGAGACCGTCGTCGACCTCTGGGGTGGGCATGCCGACGCCGCGCGTACCCGGCCGTGGGAGCGCGACACCGTGGTCAACGTGTGGTCGGTCAGCAAGACCATCACCAGCCTCGCTGCGCTGGTGCTCATCGACCGGGGCCTGCTCGACCCCGCCGCGCCGGTCGCCCGGTACTGGCCGGAGTTCGCGCAGAACGGCAAGGAAGACGTCACCGTCGCGCACCTGATGAGCCACACGTCCGGGGTGTCGAGCTGGGAAAAGCCCTGGTCGATCGAGGAGTACTACGACTGGGACCGCTCGACCGCCGCGCTCGCCCGGCAGGCGCCGTGGTGGCCGCCGGGTACCGCGTCCGGGTACCACGCGAGCAACCAGGGGCATCTGGTCGGCGAGGTCGTCCGGCGGATCACCGGGCGGCCGCTGCGGGAGTTCGTGCGGACCGAGCTCGCCGAGCCGACGGGCGCGGACGTTCAGATCGGCCTTGCCCCGGCCGATGACCAGCGGCGCGCGGAGATTCTGCCGCCGCCAGGGGACGCGGTCGATTTCTCGCAAATGGACCCGGATTCGCCGATGGTCAAGACGTTCTCGACCGCGCCGACCGACGCAACCAAGGCGAACGACGAGGCCTGGCGGCGCGCGGACATGGGCGCGGTCAACGCGCACACCAACGCACGCGGGCTGATCCGGCTCATGTCGGCGGTGTCGCGCGGTGGCGTGGCGGGCGGGGTCCGGTTGCTGCGGCCCGAAACCGTCGAGCGGATTTTCGACGTGCACGCCGACGGGGTCGACCTCGTCCTCGGCGTCCCGTTGCGCTGGGGCCTCGGATTCGGTCTGCCGCAACCGGAAACGGTGCCGTTCATTCCCCGCGAGAAGGTCTGTTTCTGGTGCGGCTGGGGCGGTTCGGCGGTCGCGATGTACCCGGACCGCCGGATGACGGTCGGCTACACGATGAACGCCATGGGCCCGGGCCTCGTCGGCTCTGACCGCACCGCCGCGTACTTCGACGCCATCCACCGCGCTGTTGGCTGATTCACCGCGCCCGCACGGCGTTCCGGGCCACCGCGTCCCGGTCGATCTCGCGTTTGAGGAGCTTCCCCGTCGAACCGCGGGGAAGCTCCTCGACCAGCTGGTACAGCCGCGGCACCTTGTACGCGGCCACCCGTTCCGCCAGCCAGCCGCGCAGCTCGGCGGGATCGATCCGAGCATTGGCGGCCGGTACGACCACCGCGGCGATTTCCTCACCCAGCCGCGCGTCGGGGACGCCGACCACCGCGGCCTCCTGCACCCCCGGGTACGCGTAGAGCTGTTCCTCGATCTCCCGCGGGTACACGTTGTAGCCGCCGCGGATGATCAGGTCTTTCTTGCGGTCGACGATCCAGAGGTAGCCGTCGTCGTCCATCCGGCCGAGGTCGCCGGTGTGCACGACGTTTCCGTTACTCTCGCGGCCCCAGTATCCGGCGAACACCACCGGTCCGCTGATGGTCACCTCGCCGACTTCGCCGACCGGCACCGGGTCGCCGTCGTCATCGAGGACGCGAATCGTGAGCCCGGGCAACGGTTGTCCCGCGCTGCCTTCCTTTGCCGGACGGCCCGGCCGCGCGAACGATCCGGCCGACGCGGTTTCGCTCAGCCCGTACCCGTCGAGCACGGTGACTCCGAACCGGTCTTCGAACGTCCGGGCGACTTCCGCCGGCAACCCGGCCCCGCCCGACGCCGCGAGCCGAAGGTCGGACAGCTCCGCCGCCGATGTTGCGTGCAGCATTCCGATCCACATCGTGGGTACGCCGCACAGGATGGTCAGGCGGTGCTCCGCGGCCAGGTCCAGCAGCGCCTCGCCGGAGAACTTCGTGACCAGCGAAACCGAGGCGCCCGCCCGCAACGCCGACATCAGGACCGCCACCTGACCGAAGACGTGGAAGAGCGGCAGCGCGGTGCCGAACCGCTCGGCGCTGGTGATCGTGAGGAGCTCGTGGTAGGCCGTCACTGCCGCGGCAATGTTGCCGTGCGTCAGCATCGCGCCCTTCGGCCGTCCGGTGGTACCCGACGTGTAGAGCAGCACGGCGACGTCGGTGTCCGCGCGGGGGAGTGGCCGGAAATCCCTTGCGCTGCCGAGATCTGCAGGGATCACGAGCACGCCGACCCCGGTTTTTTCCGCTGCCTTCCCCGGGCGTTCGGCGCAATCCTCTTGCGTGACAACGAGACTGCAGCCGGAATCAGTGAGAAAGTACTCGAATTCGGGTACCGCGCACAGCGGGTTCACCGTGACCACGGTGGCGCCGACGGCGAGCGCGCCGAGGTACGCGACGGTGAACTCGAGCCCGGTCGGCGCGACGAGGAGAACCCGGTCACCCGGCCGGATGCCCCGCTCGGTGAGCAGCTCGCCGAAAGCCCCGGCCCGGGCGGTGAGGTCCCGATAGGACAGTGCCGTTCCCCCGGCCCGGACAGCGATTTTCCCCGGCTCGTGTTCCCACACGGCACTGACCACATTCGACACTGGCACTCCCGGCAGATGCAACGTTTACCAAAATGGTGCACTCTCGGCCGGGTAATGGCAACCCCCTGCTCCGGAAGGGATCACTAGGATGCCGGACATGAACACGCCGAAGTCCACGGACGACCGCCCCGGCGCGACCACCGCGTTCCGGCTCGCGCGGCGCCGGTTCGTCGCGGGCGAGCGGATCGACATGCAAGTGCTCGCGGCCGATCTCGGGGTGGACCGCAGCACGCTGTTCCGCTGGGTCGGCAACCGCGACAAGCTGGTGGTCGACATCCTCATCTCGCTCACCGACCCCACGCTCAAGCTCGCCGTGGACAAGGCGGCGGGTTCCGGCGGCGCGCGGATCGCGGACGTCGCGGGTGAGTATGCCCGGACGCTCGTCGAGGCGGACTTCTTTCACACTTTCGTGCGCCGGGAGGCCGAACGGTCGCTGCGGCTGCTGACCTCGCGGGCGAGCCCGATGCAGGGATACGTCGTGAGCTGGTTCGAGCGGCTGCTGGAGGAGGAGCAGCTGACCCATCCGATGGCGCTGCACGACCTCGCGTACCTGATCGTCCGGATCATCGAATCGTTCGTGTACGCGGACATGATCATCGGCGAGGAACCCGACCCGGACAAGGTCCGGGCCGCGATCGCCGCCTTGCTGCACACCTAGGCAGGCGCGGAGATCCGCACCAGCATCTTGCCGACGTTGTCGCCGCGCAGCTGGCCGATGAACGCGCCGGTCGCGTTTTCGATGCCGTCCACCACGGTTTTGCGGTTGGCGAGCAGGCCGTCGCGTACCCAGCCGGAGGCTTTGGTGAAGTAGTCGTCGTACCCGGCGAGGTGATCATAGACGATGAAACCCTGCAGCCCCAGCCGTTTTCCCACTGCGGCCGCGAGATTGTTCGGCCCCGGCTGCGGTTCGACGGCGTTGTACTGCGAAACCGCGCCGCACAGCGCGATCCGGCCGTGGGGCCGCATGGCGCCGATGGCGACTTGGAGGTGTTCGCCGCCGACGTTGTCGAGGTAGATGTCGATCCCGTCCGGTGCGGCGGCGGCGAGATCCTGTTTCAACGTACCGGCGCGGTAGTCGATGGCGTGGTCGTAACCCAGTTCCTCGACGAGGATCCGGCATTTCTCCGGCCCGCCCGCCGACCCGATCACCGTCGCGGCGCCGAGCTGCCGAGCGATTCCGGCGGCCGTGGTACCGACCGCGCCTGCGGCCCCGGACACGAACACGACCGAACCCGGTTTCACCGGCGCGATTTCGGCAAGCGCGAGGTAAGCGGTGTACCCGGTGAGGCCGACGGCGCTGAGGATGTCGGACGGGTCATCGAGCGTCTCCGGCACGATCCGGACCTGGTCCGCGGGCAGCACGGCGTACTCGCGCCAGCCGAGAACGTGCTGCACCGTCGCGCCGACCGGTACGGAATCCGCGTTCGACGCCACGACGGTCCCGGTCGCGCCGGCCTCCATCGGCTCGCCGAGCTCGAACGGCGCGATGTACGTGCGCACGCCGCGCATCCGCCCCCGCATCCCCGGGTCCACCGACATCCACTCGTTGCGCACCACGACCTCACCCGGCCCCGGCTCGCGGACGTCGACCTCCCGCAGCTCGAAGTCCGCCGCGACCGGTTCGCCGACCGGCCGCGACACCAGCAGCCATTCCTTGCTCTTCATGTCATGCAACATATCAGGAAATGTTGCAAGCGTCGACGGTGCCGGTGCGGTCGCCGTGCGTGATATACCGGCGGTATCCACCTCGGAGGGCAGTGATGAGCGAGCGCGACAAGGTTTACGCCTACGTACGGGATTCGGTGATTTCCAACCCGGCGTCGGTCGGCCAGTTCATGGACGAACGGGAAATCGCGGCGAAGGTCGGCGTGTCCCGGACGCCGGTGCGCGAGGCGCTGCTGATCCTGGCCGCCGAGGACCTGGTCGAGCTGATCCCTCGCCGTGGGGCGTACCTGGCGCCGCTGACCGGCCGCGACATCGCGGAGCTGATGACCTTCCGCGAGCTGCTCGAAACGCACGCCGCCCGCGTCGTGATCGAGCAGGATCGCGCCCCGGTACCGGACATGCACGAGGCGATTTCCGTACAGGAGAAGCTGGTCGACCGGTCCGAGCCCGACGAATTCCTCGCGCAGGACGTGCTTTTCCACACGGCACTGGTCGAGGCGGCGGGAAACTCGCTGATCGCCAAGGCGTACCGGGGACTGCGGACCCGGCAGCTGCGTTCGGGGCTGGCCGCGGTGCTGACGGCGCGCGGCCGGCAGGCGGAGGTGGTGGCGGAACACCGGGAGATCCTGTCGGCCGTGGACGCAGGCGACGCGCCCCGCGCGGTGGCGGCGATCGGCAAGCACCTGACGACCACCCATCGGATCATCACCGGACACTAGGGTCTCCTCGGCAACCGTCCGTGAAGGGAACCCTCACGGAAGCAGGGCGGATTCGAGGGGTGGTTGCAACGCGGGTGGTTAGTTGGTGTGGGTGAGGAGTGTAGTGAGGCGTTCGGCGGGGGTGTCCCAGTCGAGTGTTTT
>NZ_JNYZ01000009.1 GCF_000717335.1 Amycolatopsis jejuensis | reverse complement strand
ACGGTCTGAATGGCTTGTCAAGGCATCTTTCCCGCCTTGACAAGCCATTCAGACCGTCGTGACAATCCAGCTTCGGGGTGCCCCCAACGCAACAGTTCCGCTTGACCTCAACACAACTTGAGCACCCAAGCTCCCCATGTGCCCCAACAGAAACTCCTGGTCACCGCAGTATTCCTGGGCAGCTTCATGGCCCTACTCGACACCAGCGTAGTAAGCCTGGCCCTCCCCACCATCCAGCAAGACCTGCAAACAGATTTCACCGACCTGCAATGGGTCGTAGACAGCTACACAGTTGCACTGGCAGCAGCAATCCTCACCGGCGGCACCCTAGGCGACCGCTACGGCCGCAAACGCATCTACCTCACCGGCCTGACCGCCTTCACCCTCGCCTCCCTCGCCTGCGGCCTGGCCCCCACCCAAGGCCTCCTGATCACCGCCCGCACCGCCCAAGGCGTAGCCGCAGCAACGGTCATCCCAGGCGCCATCGCCCTACTGGCCCACGCCTACCCCGACCCAAGACAACGAGCCAGAATGCTCGGCGGCTGGGGCGCGGTAACCGGCAGCGCCCTGGTAATCGGCCCCCTGATCGGCGGCCCGCTGACCGACACCCTCGGCTGGCCCACGATCTTCCTCGTCAACGTCCCCATCGGCGCGTTCGCGATCTTCGCCGGACACCGCGGCCTCACCGAATCCTCCGACCCCACCCACGGCGCACTGGACCTCCCCGGCCAACTCCTGGCCGCGCTATGGATCGGCTCCTTCACCTACGCCGTAATCGCAGCCAACCCAATCACCGCAGCAATCGGCGTACTGGCACTGGCCGCCTTCATCACCGTGGAACTACGCGCCCAACACCCGATGCTCCCCATCCGCCTCTTCACCAAACCCCGCTTCACCACCGCAATCCTCACGTCATTCGCAATCGGTTTCGCGGCCTACCCACTACCGATCCTGATCGCGATCTACCTGCAGCAAGCACGCGGCGTGACAGCATCAGCAGCAGGCGTCCAAGTGCTCCCGTACGTCCTCTGCAACGCCGTCCTGGCCTTCTTCTCCGGACGACTGGCCGCCCGCTTCACCGCCGACCGCGTACTCCCCGTCGGCACCCTCCTGGCTGGCCTGGGCGGCTTCGCCTTCCTCCTCCTCGACGCCACCAGCCCGTACTGGCTCCTGGCCGTGCCCTTCGCCCTGTCCGGAGTAGGCCTTGGCCTGAGCATCACCCCGACCAACCTCGTCGGCCTGTCCGGCCTCCCCGCCCACCGCACCGGCACCGCGTCCGGCACAGTGAACGCCGCCCGCCAGACCGGCACCGCCCTCGGCATCGCCGCCCTCGGCGCCCTGCTCAACCACGGCACCACGCTGACCACCGGCCTGCAAACCGCCATGACCGTGGCCGGCGCCGCCCTCCTGGTCGTGACCGTTCTCACCGCCACGACCCTGCGCAAAGACGAATGAGGCGCGGCGGACTATTGTCCTCGCTGTGGAGACCTTGTTTACGACGCTGCTGATCCTCGCGGGCGTGGCCACCGTGTGGTTCGCCGCCTACGTCGTCTACCGGCTGTACGCCGACCAGCGCTGAGCAGCATGACGAGTGGCGACGAGGCCATCGCGGCTGCCGAGGAACGCTCGGCGGCCACCCGGCAGCGCAACCTGCCGTGGTGGGACGACCTGCCGATCCCCAACGACACGGCGAACCTGCGCGAGGGCCCGAACCTGAACGACGCGTGCCTCGCGCTGCTGCCGCTCGTCGGCGTGTGGCGCGGCGAGGGCGAGATCGACTACCCGACGATCGACGGGCCGATCAAGTTCGCGCAGCAGCTCACCGTCGCCCACGACGGCCGCCCGTTCCTGTTCCACGAGGCCCGTTCGTGGCTGCTGAACGAGGACGGTTCCGTGCGGCGCCCGGCCGCCCGCGAGAGCGGGTTCTGGCGGCCGCAGGAGGACGACACGCTGGAGCTGCTGCTCACGCACAGCTCCGGCATCGTCGAGCTGTACTACGGCAAGCCGCGTAACCAGACGTCGTGGGAGCTCGGCACCGACGCGGTCATCCGCACTGCGACGGCCAAGGAGGTCACCGGCGCACAGCGGCTGTACGGCCTGGTGAACGGCGACCTCGGCTACGTCGAGGAACGCGCGATGGTGGGCCAGGAAATGCAGCCGCACGTCTCCGCGCTGCTGCGCCGCGTGGTGGGCTGAGGCCCCGGGACACGCCGTGCGCTGGCGGCGATACGGCGAACACGCCGCCCTGCTCGACTGCGACTCGCTCGAGCAGATGAGCGCCGCGCGGGCGACGGTCGAGCAAGCCGCCGTCGAAGGCATCACCGAGGTCGTACCCGGGGCGCGCACGCTGCTGGTGGTCGCCGAACCTGCTTCGCGCGCTCTCGACGCCGTACGCACGCTGCTGGCTGAGGCCGACCTCTCGCACCCACCGTCCGACGAAGCCCGCGAAGTCACCCTCGACGTGCGTTACGACGGCGAAGACCTCGAACTCATCGCGCGCGACGCGAAGTGCAGCGTGGACGACGTCGTCGCACGCCATTCCGGCGCGATCTACACCGTCGCCTTCACCGGCTTCGCGCCCGGATTCGGTTACCTCACCGGACTTCCCGCCGAACTGCAGCAACCGCGACTGGAGTCCCCGCGTACGCGCGTACCGGTCGGCGCGGTCGCCATCGCAGGCGAGTACACCGGCGTGTACCCGCGCGCATCACCCGGCGGATGGCGGCTGCTCGGGCGCACCGAAGCAACGCTGTTCGACGCCTCGGCCGAGCGGCCCGCGCTGTTCGCACCCGGCGTCCGCGTGCGGTTCCGGAGCGTGTGATGCGTGCGCTGGAGATCGTCGCGACTGGTCCCCTCGCGCTGGTACAGGACCTCGGCCGCCCCGGTTACGCACATCTGGGGGTACCACCATCAGGTGCGCTGGACACCGCTGCGCTGCGGCTCGGCAACCGGCTCGTCGGCAACGCCGAGGACGCGGCCGGGATCGAGATCTTGTTGGGCGGTTTGGAAATCCGGGCCACGACGTCGTGCACTGTCGCGGTGACCGGACCACCGGTGCCGGTGTCGGTGGACGGCCGCGAGACCGGCTCGCACGCGCCCCTGCCGCTACACGCAGACCAGCGCCTCACGATCGGCCGACCGGCGACGGGACTGCGCTGCTACCTCGCGGTGTCCGGCGGCATCGCGGTCGACCCGGTGCTGGGCAGCCGTTCGCGGGACGTGCTGTCCGAGCTCGGGCCGGAGCCGCTCACGCCGGGTACGAGGGTCCCCCTCGGTCCGGTGACCGGGGTGCCGTCCGGAGCCGACGTGGTCGTCGCGCCGCCCTGTCCGGCCGAGCTGACGGTGCCGGTCTTGCTCGGCCCGCGCGACGACTGGTTCGCCGACACGGCGGCCGCGCTCGCCGCGCAGTGGACGGTGACCGCCGAATCCAACCGGGTGGGGGTCCGCCTCGACGGGCCGCCGTTACGCCGGTCGGGTACTTCGGAGCTGCCGAGTGAGGGCGTGCTCACCGGGGCGATCCAGGTCCCGCCGAACGGCCTGCCACTGGTTTTCCTCGCCGACCACCCGACCACGGGCGGTTATCCGGTCGTCGCAGTCGTGCGATCGGAGTCACTCGGCGCACTCGCGCAAGCACGCCCCGGAACCTCTGTGCGGTTTCGAACGTCCTTCTGATGTGGAACGGGTAACGATCACCGGCGGCACCGGTTTCCTGGAGCTGAACGCAGGCGGACGGGTGGAGCTGCCGGCGTCGCTGCGCATCGCGCTCGCCACCGGGCAGGTGCGCCGGCCACTCGCGGAAACCTTGCGGGACTTGCTGGCCCTGCTCGTCGACGGGCAGTACCGGCTCAGCGGACCGCAGCGCCTGGAAGACGACGAACTCGTGCCGGCCGGGTCATGGCCTGCCGAGGACGACGCCCGCGTCGCGTATTACCGCACGGCAATCCGGTCCGGGCACCGTCCGGTGGCGGTGGTGCTCGCGGGTGCCCGCCCGTTGCTGCTGGACGGGCATCACAAGATCACCGCATACCGGGCAGAAGGGATCACGCCGTCGGTGGTGGTGATAACTCAGTACTCGGCTTCGTAAGCAGCGGCCAATTCTCCGTGCAGCGCGGTCGAATCGGGCAGTACGGTGCCGTCGAGAGTGTGCACGCGGGTCACCTTGCGCACCGACGACGCAAGGAAAACTCCTTCTCCCCGCAACAGATCCGCCACGCTCAACGGCTCCACCTTCACCGTCCAGCCTGCCTTTTCCGCGCCGCGGAACAGCGCGTACTGCGTAGTACCCGGCAGAATCCCGATCGTGGACGGCGGCGTGTAGAGCGTGCGGTCCTTCGCCAGCACCACGGTCGACGTGGGGCCTTCAAGCACGGAACCGTCGGTAGCGGTGAAGATCACATCTTGCGCGCCACGACGGGCCGCCTCGCGCAAGGCGGCCATGTTCACCGCATATGAAACACTTTTCGCGCCGAGCAGCAGCCACGGCGCGCGCTCGGCGAGCTCGGGTCCGAAACCCCGTTCGAGAGTCACCGCGGAGACGCCGTCGACCCGGGCGCGCAGCACCTTTTCGTCGATCTCCAGCCCGATCGCGAACGCCGTCGGAGTGCCGTCCGGATCACCGTCGACACCCCTCGTGTACACCAGTTTCAGTGCGATTTCGCCGTCGCCCGGCCACGCGCCGAGCACTGCCCGCGCAGCCCGTTCGAAGCCGTCGAGGTCCGGTGCGGGCAGCTCCAGCATCGCCGCCGAACGGGCGAGCCGGTCGAGGTGCGGACGCATCTCCCGGGGCTGCTTCGCGGCCACGAGAATCGTCTCGAACACCCCGTCTCCGCGCAGCAGTCCGAGGTCGTCCACCCGGATGTGGGCGGCTTCGGGGTCGGCCAGTGAACCGTCGAGGAAGGCGAGAACGCGCATGAGTCCACCGTACTCAATTAGGCTGTGACCTATGTCGTACCGCTCGCCGCTGCTCGATGTCCCCCGCGCGGTCGCTCCGCCCGAAAGCCATCCGGAATCCGGAGTTCCGTGGCACTGGGGTGATCCGTTCGCCGAGCAACGCACCGCTGCCCGCGGGGTGGTCGTGATCGACCGCTCGCACCGCGAAATACTGGCCGTCACCGGTGAAGAACGCTTGTCCTGGCTGCATTTGGTGATCTCGCAGCATGTCACCGAGCTCGCCGCGGAAACCGGAACCGAAGCGCTCGTGCTCGACAGCCAAGGTCACGTCGACAGCCACTTCGTGCTCGCGCACACCGGCGAAACCGTGTACCTGGACAGCGATCCGGGCGCGGTCGCCACGAGCGCATTGCCCAAGGGAGGCAAGCAAACGCTGCGCGAGTACCTCGAAGCGATGAAGTTCTGGTCCAAGGTCGAAATTGCCGACGTAACGCAAGAACTAGCCGTGCTGTCGGTGCTCGGCCCGGACACCGACAGTGTGCTCGGCGTCGAACTCGGCGCCGCGCCGTACTCGGTCACCGCGCTGCCCGGCGGCGGCTTTGCGCGCCGGATGCCGTGGCCGACGCGAAACGGCGCCGACGTCGTGGTCCCGCGCGATCAGCTCGGACAGTGGTGGCAGCGGCTCACCGACGCCGGGGCGCGCCCGGCCGGCACCTGGACGTTCGACGCGTTGCGCGTGGAATCGCGGCACGCGCGGCTCGGCGTCGACACCGACGAGCGCACGATCCCGCACGAGGTCGGCTGGATCGGCTCGGCCGCGCACGTCGCGAAGGGCTGTTATCGCGGGCAGGAAACGGTAGCGAAAGTGCACAACGTCGGCCGTCCGCCGCGGTACCTCGCGTTGCTGCACCTCGACGGCTCGCCGGAGATCACGCCGGAGACCGGTGACCCGGTCAAGCTGGGTGAGCGCGTGGTCGGCCGGGTCGGCAGCGTCGTGCAGCACCACGAGCTGGGTCCGATCGCGCTCGCGTTGGTGAAACGGTCGGTGCCGGCGGGCGCGGAACTGCTGGCCGGCGACGAGGACCGGGTGGTACAGGCCACTGTCGACCCGGACTCGGTACCCGGCGAGCACGCCGCGCCCGGCCGGGAGGCCGCGCAACGGCTGCGGGGCTGAAGTGAACTCGACGGTAGCGTCGCGGCGGTTTGTGGAGCAGGATGTGCCCGTGATCGAAGTGCGTCCCGGCGGGCGGCGGCGGATCGACCGCGTCCTCGCCCCGGGATACCTCACCGGACTGGGCGACCTGCCGCTGCCGGTGCTGCGCGAGCGGCGCGACGAGGCCGCGCAGGAGGAGACCGACCTGTCCTACCTGCGCCGGCTCCTGCACGCCCGCATCGACATCGTGCGCGCCGAACAGGAGCGGCGGACCTCGGGCGGGGAGAGCAGCATCGTCGACCGGCTCGCGTCGATCCTCGCCGACAACGCGCTCGGCCCGGCCGCCGGATCGGGACGGCACCAGCAGCTGGAGCCCTCCCGTGCGGGTGAACACCGCAGGCACGCGGAGGCCCTGATCGGCGACACCGGGCTCACCGACGTCGGCTCGCTGTCGGACGGCAAGCTCGGCGCGGCGCTCGACACGTACGCGACCGAAGAGGCGTCGGTGTCCACCTTCCGCCGCCAAGTGCAGGGCGTGATGGATGCGCTCAACGCGGAGATCGCCGCGCGGTACCACAGCGGCGCGGCCACGGTGGACGAACTGCTGGACACCGAGCTGGGACGCACCGAGGAATGACGGCCGACCCCGTGCTGGTCGAGGTCGTCCGGTCCGGCTTCGTGGAGAGCGTGCACCGCGGCGCCCTCGTGGTCACGGCGCCGGACGGGAGCGTGCTGCAGTCGGCGGGCGAGGTCTCGAGCCCGATGTTCCCGAGGTCGTCGAACAAGCCGTTGCAGGCCGTGGGGATGGTCCGCGCCGGGCTGGCGCACGACGGCGCCGACCTGGCCCTGACCTGCGGTTCCCACTCCGGCGAGCCCGGACACGTCGAGCGCGTGTCGGCGATGCTGAGCGCCGCCGGGTTGACGCCCTCGGCGCTGGCCTGTCCGCCGATGTTCCCGCTGCACGAGCCGAGCATGCGGGCGGCCGTGGAGCCGCTGCGGATCACGATGAACTGCTCGGGCAAGCACGCGGGCATGCTCGCCACCTGCGTCGCGGCCGGTTGGCCGACCGACGGCTACGAGGACCCGGCGCATCCGCTGCAACGGGCGATCGCGAAGACCGTCGAAGAGCTCACCGGCGAGCCGATCGCGGCCACCGGGGTCGACGGCTGCGGCGCGCCGCTCTTCGCGTTCTCGCTGACCGGCCTGGCCCGCTCGTTCGGCAAGCTCGTGCAAGCCGACGAAGGTTCACCCGAACGCCTGGTCGCCGACGCCATGCGAGCGCACCCGTGGCTGGTCGCCGGCACCGACCGCGAGGACACCCAGCTCATGGACGGCGTACCCGGGTTGCTGTCGAAAGGTGGCGCGGAAGGCGTGCTGGCCTTCGCCCTCGCTGACGGCACGGCGGCCGCTTTGAAGATCGCCGACGGCAATAACCGCGCCTGCGCACCCCTGGCCGTGGCTGTGCTGGAGCACCTGGGCGCCGACGTGTCCGCGCTCGGCGATCTCGTCCCCCCGGTGTTCGGCGGCGGGCGCGAGGTCGGTCAGCTGCGGGTCAGTTGGAGTGCTCCCTAGCCGCCAGGTCACCCCAGAACTCACGCAGCTGGGAGAACAACTCCGCCAGCTCCTCCACGTTCCCCGACCGCAGCGCGTCGAGGATGTCGTGCACCTCGTCCGCAGTGGAATCGGCATCCAGCAGCGGGTCCGCGAACAACTGCACCAGACCCCCGTAATCGAGCTCGACCACCGAATCCGGGTCGAAACTCTCCAGCCACTGCCGGGTCTGCGCCAGCACCCGGCCGGGACCGGAGTCACCGAAGGTCGACTCGATCAGCTCGCCCGCGTCCTCCGCGCGGCGCACCGCGGCGGACATCGACGTGCGCCACGACGCCTCGCGGGCCGGGTCGTCCGGGCCCGAGCCGAGTACCAGCTTGCGTTCGTCCGGGTCGATCAGCGAGAACCACGGCAGCGGGACGGTCCACGTGGTGGTGAGCGTGTGCGCGGCGGCCGCGGACAAATCGGTCATCGCGGCTTTCGCCCGGGCGCGGGCCCGGTCGGCGTTGACTCCGCCCGCATCGAGGACGACGTTTCGCAGCACCGGGGCGGAGTCGGTGAGGAAGGTGGCCAGCGCCGCGGCCGAGCGGGCACGCAGTTCGAGCGGGCAGACGAACGGCCCGGCCGCCCCGTGCCCGGTGGGTACCTCGGCTGGGTCGAGCACGAGCACGTCGGTGGCGAGACTCGGCGCGGCGCGGCCGTCGCGCAGCTCCGCGGGCAGCAGCCGCGCGGGCGCGCTCGCCTGTGACTTGAGCCACATGCGCTGCTCGCGCTCGCCGATCGCGACCCGGCTCAGGCCGCCCGCGGACACGGCCTCGACCAGGCGTTGCGCGGGCGGATCACCCAGCGCGCGCAGGGGTTCGTACACCCGCAGGTAGGCCACGAAGGGTCGGAGCACCCGAGCATCGTGGCACGCCGACCAGCGCCGATCCGCATCGACGTGCCGGTAACCAGCGTCCGGCGGACACTGTCGCCACGAGCACACCGTGCCACGTCGCATCCAACCCCCGGGACACGGTACGGTGTGAGCAGGAAAGAACTGTCGAGACGATGCGGGGCCGCCGATTCCCCCGGCCGCCCCGCCCCTGTGCGAGGGGGTCGAGCCATGGGGCGCGGCCGGGCTAAGGCCAAGCAGACGAAGGTGGCGCGCGAGCTCAAGTACAGCTCCCACGACACCGACTTCGATGCTTTGCAGCGCGAGCTGTCGAAAAATTCCTCGGACAAGCACGAGGACGACAACCGGTACGAGGACCCGTACGACGACGGGTACGACGAGTACCGTCGTTGAGCGGGTACACGCACGCGAGGGCGGGATCGGGCTTCGGTCCGGGCACGCCCTCGCGCGTTGTGTGCTGCCCATTTCTCGTGCCATGACGGTGCAGGACTAAGGAGTGAACCGGTGAGCGACGTAGCGCGAGTGGGAGTGATCGGGGCCGGGCTGATGGGCTCCGGGATCGCCGAGGTGCACGCCAAGGCCGGCCTGGACGTGCTGGTCACCGAGGTGAACCAGCCCGCCCTCGATGCAGGCAAAGCGCGCATCGAGAAGTCGCTGCAGCGCGGCGTCCGCAACGGCAAGCTGGCCGCCGAGGACGCCGAAGCGGCGCTCGGGCGGGTGCGGTTCACCACCGACCTCGCGGAGTTCGCCGACCGGGACCTCGTCATCGAGGCCATCCTCGAGCAGGAGCAGGCCAAGGTCGACGTCTTCCGCCAGCTGGACAAGATCGTCGAACGCGAGGACGCGCTGTTCGCCTCCAACACGTCGTCGATCCCGATCATGAAGCTCGGCATGGCCACCGGCCGTCCGCAGCAGGTCGTCGGCATCCACTTTTTCAACCCAGTACCGGTGCTGCCGCTGGTCGAGCTGGTCCCGTCGCTGCTCACCAGCGACGACACCGCCCGCCGCGCCGAGGAGCACGCCACCGGGGCGCTGGGCAAGACGGTGATCCGTTCGCAGGACCGCGCGGGGTTCATCGTGAACTCGCTGCTGGTGCCGTACCTGCTGTCGGCGATCCGGATGATCGAATCGGGCTTCGCCTCGGCCGAGGACATCGACCGCGGCATGGAGCTGGGCACCGCGCACCCGATGGGTCCGCTGCGGCTGTCCGACCTGATCGGCCTCGACACCATCAAGGCCATCGCGGACTCGATGTACGCGGAGTTCAAGGAGCCGCTGTACTCGTCGCCGCCGCTGTTGCTGCGCATGGTCGACGCGGGCCTGCTGGGCAAGAAGACCGGGCGCGGGTTCTACTCATACTCGTGAGCCGAATGCGGCGCGCCGGGCGGCGCGCCGCAGCACGGTCAGCACTGCCGGACCCAGCACGAGAATCGCGACGAGGTTCGTCAGCGCGCGTCCGGTGTCCCAGCCGAGCGTGGACGTCAGCACGGTGAACACCAGGAACCGGTGCAGGTTTTCCCCGAGCGAGCCGCCCGGGACGAAGCCCAGCTCGGTCGTCCCGGCCAGGAACGGCCAGGTGAACATGCTCATCGCGAGGCCGTAGAAGTACGCGGCGACCACGCCGTACGCGGCCAGCATCGCGATCTCCCACCGGCCCTTGACCCGGCCGGGCAACAGCCCCGCACCCATCGCGAGCAGCGACGACGCCAGCATCTGGAACGGCAGCCACGGCCCGACCCCGCCGGTGAGCAGCGCGGACGCGAAGAGCGACGTCGAGCCGAGCACGAAGCCGAAACCCGGTCCGAACACGCGTCCGGCCAGCACGAGCAGGAAGAACACCAGCTCGATCCCGCCGGTACCCGCACCGAGCGGCCGTAACGCTGCGTCGACCCCGGCCAGGACGCCCAGCAGAGCCAGCGCTTTCGCGTCGAGCCCGCCGCTGGACAGCTCGGCCAGCACGATGAGGATCAGCACCGGCAGGGTCACCATGAACACGAACGGCGCGTCGGTCGTGTGTGCCGCGGTCCCTGGGCTGCTGCTGAGCAACGGCCAGCAGAACATCGCCAGGCCAGCCACCACAGCGGTCGTCAGGACCAATGCCGTGCGACGCCGGATCCGGACGGCGGGGCCCAGAAAGTCCGTCACGCCAGCGCCTTCGCCACCGCGTCGACCGTCAGCCAGGGCTCTGGCGCGAGGATCTTCGCGACCTGCGGCGCGAAGGCGGGCGAAGCCACGACGACGTCCGCGGTCGGGCCGTCGGCCACCACTTCGCCCTCGGCGAGCACCACCACGCGGTGCGCGGCAGCGGCGACGAACTCGACGTCGTGGGTGGCCAGCAGGACCGCGTGCCCGTCGGCGACAAGGTCGGCCAGGACGGTCGCGAAGTGGCGTTTCCCCGGGTAGTCCAGGCCGCGGGTCGGCTCGTCCAGCAGCACGACCGGCGGTGCGGCGGCCAGTTGCACGGCCAGCACCAGAGCCAGCCGCTGGCCTTCGGACAGGTCACGCGGGTTCGTGTCATCGCCGACGCCGGGGACGAGCCGGTCGAGCAGCGCCCGCGCGGTACCGGCAGGGGCGCCCGATTCGACGTCCGCCTGGCGGCATTCAGCGGCGACCGAATCGAGGTACAGCAGGTCAGCCGGGGTTTGCGGGACCAGCCCGACCCGGGTGTGCGCGGCCCGCGACCGCAGGGTCTTGGGGTCGGCGCCGAGCACGTCGACGGTGCCCTCGGACCGTGGTCCGCTGCCCTGTAAAGCCCACAACAGCGACGACTTCCCCGACCCGTTGCGCCCCATCAACGCAACGACCTCACCCCGGTTCAGCTGCAGGTCAACGCCCCGCACAGCCTGCACGCCGCCGTACCGCACCCGCACTCCACGCGCGTTGAGCACCACCCGCCCAGACCACCCCAATGTGGCATTGGGTGCATCTGACGCACCCAATGTGGCGTTCGGTGCATCTGACGCACCCAATGCCACATTGGGGCGCTTTGCGGCCAGCCGTTCCCGCAGCGGCCGGGCCAGGCGGCGGGCGTCGCGGACCGAGAGGGGCAGCGGTGACCATCCGGCCAAGCGGCCCAGTTCCACGATCGGCGGCGCGACGTCCGTCTCCGCGAACACCTCTGCCGGTTGGCCGGACACCACCGAGCCGTCGCCGGGCAGGTACAGGAGGCGGTCGGCGTACTGCGCCACGCGTTCCATCCGGTGCTCGGCGACGACGACCGTGGTCCCCAAGTCGTGCACCAGGCGCGTGATGGCGGCCAGCACCTCCTCGGCCGCGGTCGGGTCGAGCGCGGACGTCGGCTCGTCGAGCACCAGCACGCTCGGATGCGCCGTCAGCACCGAACCGATCGCGACGCGTTGCTGCTGCCCGCCCGAGAGTGTCCTCAGTGGACGGTCGCGCAGGTCGGCAATCCCCAGCAGGTCCAGCGTTTCCTCGACGCGCTTGCGCATCACGTCCGGCGCGACGGCGAGCTGCTCCATCGCGTAGGCAAGCTCCTCCTCGACGGTGTCGGTGACGAACCCGGCCAGCGGATCCTGCCCGACCACGCCGACGACGGCCGCCAGCTCACGCGGCGGATGCGTGGCGGTGTCGAGCCCGGCGACCTCGACCGACCCGGTGAGCCGTCCGCCGGTGAAGTGCGGGACGAGACCGTTGATGGCGCCGAGCAATGTCGACTTACCGACTCCGGTTCGGCCCGCGACCAGGCACAGTTCGCCTTCCTCCACCACGAGGTCGACATTCCGGAGCACCGGCCGCGAAGAACCGTCGTAGGTGACGCTGACCTGCGAGAACTCGATCATCGGGCGACCACCAGAGCCGGGCGCGGCGCAAACCACGCGGGCAGTAGGGCGACGAGGACCGCGGCGGTCGGCAGCAACGGCAGCTCGGGCCAGGTCGGCGGGCTCGCCGGGGTGACGAGCGAAACCGGGTCCGCCACGAGCACCAGCACCGCCGTCGCGACCCCGCACAGCGCGACCAGGGTTTCCGGCAGCCGCCACGGGTCGGGCCGATATGTCGTCCGCCGGATTTGCCTGCCGCCCACCACAAACCCGGCCCCGGCGAGCACCAGACCGGCCACGAGCATCGGCACGCCGAGCCACGACGCGGACCCGTCGAGCACGCCGTACACCCCGACCGCGACACCGACCAGCCCAGCCAGCACGCAGGTCGCGATCAGCACGCGGACGCGCGGCGAGAGGTACCCGCGCCGTCCGTAACCGCGGGAGTCCATGGCCGCCGCGAGCTGCAGCGACCGGTCCATGGCGTCGGCCAGCACCGGCACGAAAATCCCCTTCACGAAGCGCAGGCCACGGGTCCGTCCGGCACGCAGCCGGCGAGCGCGGCGCACCCGCTGCACGCTCTCGACCAGCTGCGGCGCCACGGACAACGCGACGGTGACCGCCGTCCCCACCTCATACAGCGCCCCGGGAACCGCCTTGAGCAGGCGTTTCGGGTTCGCCAGCGCGTTCGCGGCGCCGACGCAGAGCACGATCGTGGCGAGCCGGAGCCCGTCGTAGAAGCCGCCGAGCAGCTCCTCGGCCGACGTCGAACCGAGCAGCTCGATCCCGGCGGCCGCACTCGGCAACGGGATGGACGGCAGCGTGAACAGGATGTGCCCGCCGTCCTCACCGCCGATCAGGATCCGGAACAGCACGCGGGACACGAGAATCGCGGCCGCGACGAACGCGTACATCCGGAACGCCACCGCCCACGGCGCGTCCCCGCGACGGAGCACCACGACGAACCCGGCCACCGCGATCACCAACGCGAGCAGCAACGGGTTCGTGGTCCGGCTCGCGGCGACGGCGAGCGCGAGCGCCCACACCCACCACGCGCCGGGATGCAGCGCCCGCTCGTTACTGCGCACCACGCCGGCGCCGCACCGCGACGACCGTCCCGGCCAGCGCGATCAGCACGACGACCACGATGCCGATCACGAGACCCCACTGGAAGCTGCTGCCCGTGCTGGAAGCCGGCGCCTCGGCGGGTGCAACGGCCTTGCGGACCGGTTCGGTACGCGGCGGCGGGTATTCGGTGTAGGACTTGCCGATCGCGAACGACCAGCCCTCGAACGCTCCGGCAGGCGGCTTCCAGCTCTGCGCGCCGACCTGCGCGGTCGCCCACTTCCCGCCGTTGGTGGCGGTCCAGAAACTCCACGACGCGGTTTCCGGCGGCATGCCGGTGCAGGTCTGGTCGGCCGGTTTGCCCTCGATCTTGCACATCACGCCGAGTCCGTACTTGCCCGCGCCGGCGAGCTCCAGCCCGGCGTTCTGCAGGGCGGTGACGCCGTTTTCCTGCGGCCCGGGGGCACAGCGGATGAGGGTTTCGCCGCCGAGACCCTGGAAATCGACGATCACGGTGACGCCGTTGTCGTCCTGGCAGTAACCCGCGGTGCCCTTGCCGGGCACGGTTGCGGAGGCGGGCGCCGCCCCGCCGAGACCGGTGGTGAGAAGAAGGGCGCAACCGGCGAGAACTCTCCCCCAGTGGCGCACGTGCACGAACCGCATGTCGGATGAACCTCGCATCGATGGGACCACGACGGGCGATCCGGCTCACGGCCCCGAGGGGCCGCTCACGGTTGCGGGCCAGCGCCGGATTTTCACCGGCTTCCCCCGATCGTGGCGTAGAACCTGTCGACGTTAACCCACCGCAGGCACCCGCCGGAAGCGACGGGGGCCACACCTACACTTCCGGGCGTGGGAGTGGACCAGTTGCGCGTCGGCCTCGTCGGAACCGGACCGTGGGCGACCACCGTGCACGCGCCCGGGCTCGCCGACCATCCGGGCACGGCGCTCACTGCCGTGTGGAGCCGCCGTCCGGAGGCCGCGCAATCGCTGGCGCAGGCGTACGACGCGGTGCCCACAGACGACCTCGACGAGCTGTTCTCGCAGGTAGACGCGCTGGCGTTCGCCGTACCGCCGTCGGTGCAGGCGGAGATCGCGACCCGCGCGGCGGAGGCGGGCAAACACCTGATCCTGGAGAAGCCCGTCGCCGCGGACCTGGCTGGAGCCGAACGGCTCGCCGACGCGGTGACGAAGGCCGGGGTCGCCTCGCTCGTGATGCTCACGCTGCGGTTTTCCCAGCAGACCCGCGACTGGCTGGACGGCGTCACGCGCGCCGGTGCCTGGCGCGGCGGCGGCGCGCGCTGGCTGTCCGGCGCGCTGCTCGGCGGCCGGTACGCGACGTCGGCGTGGCGGCAAGACCCGGCCGGTGGCGCGCTCGCCGACATCGGCCCGCACGCGTTCGACCTGCTCGACGCAGCGCTCGGGCCGATCACCGACGTCCTCGCCGCCCGCCGCAGCGCCGACGATCTGTGGCAGCTGATGCTCGAACACGAAGGCGGCGTCACGAGCACGGCGGCGCTGTCGCTGCGGCTGCCGGTGCAGCCGACGGTCGTCGAGTTCTCGGTGTACGGCGACCACGGTTTCCGCACGCTGGGCCGCACTGGCACGGCGAACGACGCGTACACCGCGCTGCTGGACGATTTCGCCGCGATGGTGTCGTGCGGTACCACCACACATCCGTGCGATGTCCGCCGTGGCGTGCACCTCGCGTGGGTGGTCGACCGGGCTCGCGCCGTCGCTCGATGAGCTGATCGTTTTCGTCCCTGGACAAGGGTTTTCGCGGTCCCGAAAACTCCATTGTGGACTATCTCGGCTCGGTGCAGCACAGGATTCCGTTTCGCGCCACTGGAAAGATCACCGGTTAGGGCGGGTGGCTGAAGGTGCCGGGCGCATCCCGTGATGCGAAGGTGATCTTGCGAGGGGGTCGGGGTTTCGAGAAAGGAAGCGCATGGGTGCCCTGCTGCGCGCTTTCTGGGGAATCGTTCCGGTCGCGGTCATCGTGGTTTCACAAGCGGTGTGCTGCTGGCCGATGCTCGCCACCCGGCGCCGCCGAAGAGGGACGGACCACGCGGTGCCGACCTCTGGGGTGGACATCGCGCTGGTCGTCCTCGGCGTGCTGGTGCTGCTCGTGGTGACCATGCCCGTCGGCACCGAGAACACGAGCACCCTCGACCTGACGCCGGGCGCCGACCTGGCCGACGCCTTCGCGGACGGTTCGTGGTGGCAGGTGATCGGCAACCTGCTCCTGCTGCTGCCACTTGGCGCGCTGCTGCCGCTGAGAGTCCGCCGGCTGCGCTCCTCCGCCCGCATCGCGATCGCGGCGCTGGCGGTGTCGGTGCTGGTGGAGACCGTGCAGTACGTGATCCACGCCGGTCGCGTCACCTCGACGGACGACGTCCTGCTCAACACCCTTGGCGCCACGATCGGAGCGGCCTTGACGAGACCGTGGTGGCGCATCTTCGACCACCGCCCGGTACCCCGGATCCCCCAGCAGATCCGGCGGGTGTGCGAGGCGCCGGTGCAGTTGCATCGCGCGCCCCAGACCGAGCGTTATGCGCGGCTGAGCCATCCGGATCGCCGGTAAACCCGGTTGCGGGCGATGACAGGATGAAGGTGGTTTTCCGCTCGAAAGGCTTTCCCGGAAATGTCCACCCTTCAGGCATACGTTCGCGCAACCGCACCGAATGGTCGTGATTCCGAGCGGATCGGCCCTTTTCTCGCCACTTTCGCGCGGGACACCGGCCATCCGATGCTCAATTACGCCATTCCCGACGACGGCGCCACGCCGTCACCCACCGACATCGCCGACCTGACCGCGGCCTACCGGAGACGCGATCTCCTGCCGCGGCTGGAGTTCTTCACCGAGGCGGCCCCGGCCGTCGAAACCGCGCTCACCGCGCAGGGGTACGTGCTCGAACGGCGCGTGCCGGTGATGACCTGCACCCCGGCCGAGCGGGTCGACCGGCTGGCGCCCGATGGGGTCCGGCTGCGCGAACCCGGCTCCGACCACGACCTCCGCCGCCTGTGGGCGGCCCAGAACGTCGCGTTCGGGGAGCCGCCGGAGGTTTCCGATGCAGAGATCGAGCACAGCCGCGGTTATCTCAGTGTGCTCGCGGAAATCGGTGACCAGATCGTCGGCGGTGGGTCAGCGCTGGAGATCGTCGGCGGGGTCAGCGAAGTGGCCGGAATCGCCGTGACTGCCGAGTATCGCGGCCGGGGCATTGCGGCGGCGATCACCGCGCGGATCACCCGTCTCGCGCACGAACGAGGTGCCGACACGGCTTTCCTGACCCCAGGTGACGAGGGCATCGGCACGGTGTATCGCCGCGTCGGATATCGCACTGCGGGTGAGTGCGTACACCTTTCGCTGCCTCAGTCGTCGTAACGCCCGCCGCGGCCGCGCTTCACGTCACCACGGCGCTTTTTCGCTGCCAGGCGGCGTTCCTTCGACCCGCGAGACGGCTTGGTGGGACGCCGTTTGGCCGGGGGCGGCGAGGACGCCTTCAGCAGCAGGTCGGCGAGCCGCTCCCGGGCGGCGTCACGGTTCATCAACTGTGAGCGGTGCTCGCTGGCGGCGATCGTGAGGACTCCGTCGACCAGCCGGTTACCCAGCCGCGTCGTGATGCGTTCCTTCAGCGCGGGCGGGATTGCCGCGGAACCCGCGACGTCGAACGACAGCTCGACGCGCGAGTCTGTGGTGTTCACGCCTTGTCCGCCCGGCCCAGAGGACCGGGAGAAGCGCTCCCGCAGTTCGGCGCCCGGGATCACGAACCGGGCGCCGACCGTCAAGTCCTCCGCCATGTCTCAGCGGGGTCAGAACCGCGGATGGTCTCCGGAGAGCACCGCGCGCGGGCCGTCCGGGTCGTCCGCGGGCTGCACGTCGCCGAGAATCCAGGACGGCACGTGCCGGGCGGTGAGCACCGCGAGCGCGCGGTCGACGTCGTCGGCCGACACGATCGCGACCATCCCGACGCCCATGTTGAACGTCTTCTCCAGCTCCGCCCGTTCGACCTTGCCGCGCTGCCCGATCAGGGCGAACACCGACGCCGGGGTCCACGTGCCGCGTTCCAGCCGGGCGACGAGGCCGCGCGGCATCACGCGCGCGAGGTTGGCTTCGAGGCCGCCGCCGGTGATGTGCGCGAACGTGCGCACCTCGGTTTCGGCGACGAGCGCGAGGCAGTCCTTGGCGTAGATCTTGGTGGGTTCGAGCATCTCCTCGCCGAGAGTGCGGCCGAACTCCTCGACGTGCCCGTGCAGCGGCATCCGCGCGATGTCCAGCAGCACGTGCCGGGCGAGCGAGTAGCCGTTGGAGTGCAGGCCGGACGAGCCCATGGCCAGTACGACGTCGCCAGGCCGCACCTTCTCCGGCGACAGCAGCGCGGACGCCTCGACCACGCCGACCCCGGTGGCCGACAGGTCGTAGTCGTGTTCGCCCATGAGGCCCGGGTGCTCGGCCGTCTCGCCGCCGAGCAGCGCGCAACCGGCTTGTACACAGCCCTCGGCAATGCCGCCGACCAGCGCCGCGATCTTCTCCGGCACCACCTTGCCGACGGCGATGTAGTCCTGCAGGAAGAGCGGCTCGGCGCCGGTGACGACCAGGTCGTCGACGACCATCGCGACCAGGTCGATGCCCACCGTGTCGTGCTTGTCGAGCGCCTGCGCGACCGCGATCTTGGTGCCGACACCGTCGGTGGACGACGCGAGCACCGGCTCTTTCCACTTGTCGAGCTTGAGCGAGAAGAGCCCGGCGAAGCCGCCGACCCCGCCGCGCACCTCGGGCCTGGTCGCCCGCTCGGCGTGTGGCTTGAGCAGCTCGACGGCCTGGTCACCGGCGTCGATGCTGACCCCGGCGGCTGCGTACGTGGCGCTCGTGGACTCGCTCACGGAAGCGGACTCCCTACTGGACATGCTCTGGTCACGGACGCCGGACGGCGTCCTCGGCACCGTACCCGGCCGCGCTGACCGGAGTCGCCGCGCCACCGGCCGCGTCCATGCTTTCCAGCAGGTGCTTGCCGATGAGGGCGTCCTCGGGCAATGGGATCGGGTACTCGCCCGAGAAACAGGCGGTGCACAGCCGCGAACGGGGTTGTTCGGAGGCCGCGACCAGGCCGTCGAGCGAAATGTAGCCGAGCGAATCGGCCCCGATGGAACGACGGATTCCGTCGAGGTCGACGCCATTGGCCACGAGTTCCGCACGCGAGGCGAAGTCGATGCCGTAGAAACACGGCCAGCGGACGGGCGGCGACGCAATCCGCACGTGTACCTCGAGCGCCCCGGCCTCGCGCAGCATCCGGACGAGCGCGCGCTGCGTGTTGCCGCGCACGATCGAATCGTCGACCACCACGAGGCGCTTGCCGCGGATCACGTCGCGCAACGGGTTGAGCTTGAGCCGGATGCCGAGCTGGCGGATCGTCTGCGACGGCTGGATGAACGTGCGTCCGACGTAGGCGTTCTTGACCAGGCCGGTGCCGTACGGGATGCCCGAGCCCTGCGCGTACCCGATCGCGGCGGGGGTGCCGGATTCCGGGACGGGCATCACGAGGTCGGCGTCGGCCGGATGCTCGGTGGCGAGGCGACGGCCGATCTCGACGCGCGTGGCGTGCACGCTGCGCCCGGCGATGGTGGTGTCCGGACGAGCCAGGTAGACGTACTCGAAGATGCAGCCCTTGGGGTCGGGGTTGGCGAACCGCGAGGAGCGCAGGCCCGCGGCGTCGATGGCGATCAGCTCGCCCGGCTCGACCTCGCGCACGAACGACGCACCACAGATGTCGAGCGCGGCCGTTTCGCTCGCCACGACCCAGCCGCGTTCGAGCCGGCCGAGCACGAGCGGGTGCACGCCATGCGGGTCGCGGGCGGCGTACAGGGTGTTCTCGTCGGAGAAGACGAGGCAGAACGCGCCTTTGAGGGTGGGCAGCAGCTCCATCGCGGCGGCCTCGATGCCCTTGTCTGCGGCATTGGCGGCGAGCAGGCCACAGACGAGGTCGGAGTCGCTGGAGGAGCCGGTGAGCCCCGAGTGCGGCTTGAGCCCGGCGGCCACCGTACGGTCGCGCAGCTCGGCGGTGTTGACGAGGTTTCCGTTGTGCGCGAAGGAAAGCCCGCTGCCGGTGGCGGTGGTGCGGAAGATCGGCTGGGCGTTCTCCCAGATCGTGGCGCCGGTGGTGGAGTACCGGCAGTGCCCGACGGCGATGTGCCCCTGCAGCGACTGCAGGACCTGCTCGTCGAACACCTGGCTCACGAGGCCGAGGTCTTTGAAGACGACGATCTGGGCGCCGTCGGAGACGGAGATGCCTGCCGCCTCCTGCCCGCGGTGCTGGAGGGCGTAGAGGCCGTAGTAGGTGAGCTTGGCGACTTCTTCCCCGGGAGCCCAGACGCCGAAGACGCCACACTCCTCGCGGGGTTCTGGGTCTGGTTCTCGTTCCAGGTCGGGCTGATCTGTGCTGGCGGAGGGGTCGGAAACCACCGAGGAGCTCCCAGGGGAGATGTGGGGCGGGCTGGTTTCAGTGTAAGGGGTGGGGGTGGGGGAAAGCCGGTTTCGGACGTGGTTCTGACCACTACGGGGGAGGGTTTCAGGAGAGCGGTGCTCTTGTTGTGGATCATGCGTGCTGGGGGGGGTGCTTCGGGGAACTGTTGCGTGGGGCACCCCGAAGCCGGAATTGTGACTACGGCCTGGGGTTGCTTGTCAAGGCGGGAAAGATGCCTTGACAAGCAACCCCAGACCGTGTTTTTGGCTTCGTATCGGGGTGCAGGGCCGGGTCTGGGCTGCTGGGTCTCGTGGGGTGCGGGGGCTGCGGTTGGGTGCCTGGGCCCGGTGGGTGCGCCGGGTGCGGCTTCGGTGGGTGGTGCCGGGAAGTCCGTGAAGGGAACCTTCACGGAATGTGGGGCTGTGAAGGGAACCTTGAGGGAATCTGATTCCGTGAAGGTGGCCTTCACGGAACTGTGCGTGCGGGGTGGGCATGAGCCAGGCCCCGTACGAAGTGGATTGGGCCAGTTCGTACGGGGCCTGAAATCAGGGGGAGACGCGAGCGCGAGGGGGCTGAGGTCAGCGGGCGGCGAGCCATTTCGAGCGGCCGCCGCGGCCGGGGACCCAGCAGCCGTTTGCGGTGGTGTCCGCGGGGTGGTGCTCGTCGGGGAGGGACAGTACTTCGTCCAGTACCTCGCCTGCTTCGCCGCGGGAGCGCCACAGCCACGTCACCGGCTCGAAGATGTTCTCTTCGCCGCCGGGGAGGCGGGTGGCCTCTACATCGTCTTCGGCGTTCAGGCGGACGACGTCCACTACGTCGTCGTGGACTCGTACTCCGACCACGGCCTGCACTTCGCCGCGCTCGTTCGTCGGGTGGACGAACTGGTAGCCGCGGGCGATCAGTTGCTGCAGGCCGTGCTCGATGTCGAAGCCAGGTTCGGCGATGTCCGTGTCAGCCGAGGACATCGTCGAATTCGCCGTCCTTCGCGCCGGCGAGGAACGCGGCCATCTCCGCACGCGTGTAGACGAGCGCCGGGCCCTGCGGGAAACGGGAGTTCCGCATGGCGATCTCGCCAGAAGCAAGCGGGGCGACCTCCACACAGTTGCCCACCGCGCCGCTGTAGCTCGCTTTACGCCACTGCGCGCCGGTCAGACGGTCGGCCGGAATGCCGTTCTCGAACCGCTCAGCCATGATGCCCACCTTCCGGAAAGGACGAGGGGAAGCTCAGGAATCTGCATGTGCATCTGCCTGTGACTCCGACGCTAGCACGCGCGCATGCAGCGGTAAATGCACGTGCAGAAGTTTCTGCAAATTTCTCACTGCGTAACGACATGGTTCAGTAGAAGTTCCCCAGTCAGGTGATTCGAGCACTACCCAAAAGGGGTAATTACTACACTACGTGATCGCAGCCCGGTCTGGCGAGTGCGGAGAGCGAAATGTTTCCTTCAGTCGACCGCAGCGGGTGAGTAACGGGCACTCAGGGTGATGTCCGATTCGACGGCGAGAGCGGCAAGAGACCGGGTCAGCGGAGGGCGATGGCGGCGAAATGCACGCTCGGTGAGGGGCGTCGGGGTCGTTTTTCTCCATTTGGCTACTGACGAACTCGGCTGGCCCTGCGAATGAGGACGGTGGGATGTGGACAGATTCTTGCCGTAAGTGCGGGAAAGCCGGTGAGGAATTCCTGCGGCCGCATCGGGGTGGAAGGGGACGTGAACCGCGGAGATCGGCCGGACTCTGGCGAGGGCCGGACAAGCCGGAGCAAAACCCGCGGCGCGAGCCAGACACGCCGGAGCCAAACCCGCGGCGCAAGCCAGACACGCCAGAGCCAAACCCGCAGCGCGGGCCGAACACGCCAGAGCCAAACCCGCCAAGCAAGCCGGACAAGCACTAGCCCAACCCGCGGCTCAAGCCAGAGCCAAACCTACGGCGAGAACCGACAAACGGGATCAAAACTCGGTCGGAGGGGCGGTGAAGCATGCGGGAGTGAGCGAAACTCCGCCGGAGTGCCAACCCCGCGGTAGTAGCCGCACGCGCTGCATGGGCGTCACCTACGTGTCTCCGGAAGCCGCCCCACCCAGCTGCGCCCGCGTCCGGCCGTAAGCAAAAAAACCCGGTCAGATTTCCTGCCGTCGCTTGGCGATTCGGGCTCGGCTGCGTTCCGGGGTTTCCGCGTCGACCGCCAGCAGGTCCAGTGCTCGGCTGTACTTCTCGATCTCGTCGCGCTTGTCCAGGTAGTGCGCGCCCGTCAGGTATTCCACGTACACGATGTTCGGCAGTTCCGCTTCCGCGAAGCGCAGCAGCGAGAACGCGTGCTCCGCCGACAAGCCGCTCCGGCAGTACGGCAAGACCTGCACCGACACGTGCGGCAGCGTCGTCACCTCGAGCAGGTACTCCAGCTGCTGCTTGAACACCTTCGGCCCGCCGATCGGGCGGTACAGCACCGATTCGTCGAGCACCGCCCAGATCCGCGGGGCGTCCGGGCGGGCCAGCATCTTCTGCCGCCGCATGCGCAGCGCCACCAGCTGGTCCACGCGCTCGTCGGCCATTTCCGGGCGGCCGTGGCTGAAGATCGCTCGCGCATACGGCTCGATCTGCAGCAAACCGGACACGAAGAGCGGTTCCCAGATCTGGATCCGGGACGCCGCCTCCTCCAGGCCGACGAGATCGGTGAACCATTGCGGCACCGTCTCCCCGAACTTGCGCCACCAGCCTGCCTCGTTGGACTGCTTGACCATGTCGAGGAAGGCCTTGCGCTCTTCCTCGTCGGCTACGCCGTACATGGTGAGCAGGTCGGCGACGTCCCGTTCCTTGAAGCCGACCCGGCCGAGTTCGAGCCGCGAGATCTTCGACTCGGAGCCACGGATGTTGTAGCCCGCCTGCTGGCGCGTGATCCCGGCTTCCTCGCGCAGCCGGCGAAGCTGCGAACCGAGGATCATCCGGCGCGCTGTCGGGCCGAGGCTCTGCTCGCCAGCGGACGCGTTCACCGCGTTCATGAACCGGGCCCTTCCATCGCCGCTCGTCGTCCTGGGAATCGAAGTCCGACTACCCAAAGTACACGCAAGGCACCGACCCGTATAGCACGGCACGGGCCAAGTCGGGGTCGGCTCCGGGGGATTCTACGGAGTGTGGGCGTCCGGCGACACCGCCGAGCGTTATTGACACCGGGAAAATCAGATCCGGACCACCGGCAGCCACTGTGCGAGGTCGGCGCGGCTGCCGGATGCGGTCACTCGCGCGCCGGCGACGGCGTCGTCCCATTCCAGGAGGCCGGTCGCCAGTTCCAGCCACGTCCGCGGGTCGGTCTCGACGACGTTCGGCGGCGTACCCCTGGTGTGCCGCGGGCCTTCGATGCACTGCACCGCGGCGAACGGCGGGACCCGGACCTCGACGCTGTGTCCCGGCGCGTCCTGCGCGAGGACCCGCAGCGTCGAGCGCACCGCCGCGGCCAGTTCGGCTCGCGCCGGATCCGGCCCGCCACCTCGCAACCAGTCCGAAACGGCCAGCACCGCGGCTCGTAACTGAGCGGGATCGACCGAACGCGAAGAGGCCATGGCCCAACAGTAGAGTGACGTCGGACGGACTTTCAGGCACCCGGCACCGAGGGACGGCGATGGCGCAGCGGGACGAGGCAGATCGGATGGTTTCCCGGACCTCGGCGGGCAAGCGTGCGCGGCGCAACGCGTACCCCCGGCGCGGACCGCAAGGCAAACCCGAGATCACCCCCGAGATGCGCACCAACGCGCGGACCAACCCGAACAGCTGGCTGTACGTCATCGACGAGGCGTTCGACGCCCGCGGGCCGGTGCCGTCCTGGGCCGTCGTCGGGGCCTATCCGGTGAACGGCACGGGGGACGTCGTCGAGGACTTCCATCCCAACGACCGTTACCGGCCCTCGCCGAAGGCACTCGGTTTTCCCGAGCCTGCCAACGAACTCGAGCGGCTGCTGCAGCTCGTGCGCACCGAGCACCGCCCGGCCGAGGACCTGCCGCGCCTCATCCTCGACTCGACCCTGCTGGTGTACGCGATGTCCCCGGTGCAGCGCACGGTCATCGGCTTCCACAACACCGACGGGCGCGTGATGGTGCCCGCGTACACGTCGAAGTCACTCGTACCCCGCGAGTGGCCGCACGCCCGCGCGGTGCTCGGCCGCGACATCGTCGGCCTGCTCGGCGGGCATCCGGTGGCAATCAATCCGCACGACCTCGTCACCGCCGTCGTCCCGGCCGAGCACCTGATCAAGGCGATCGCCGACGAGCGCCGCTGACCTGGGTAAACCACTCGGCCGAGTGATCACGAGTCGCCGGAAAGCGATCATCCGGGCAATCTGACGCGCAGGAGTACACGCGTCCGGTGAAGGAGCCCCAGGGTGAAGCGTCGTCTGCTGCTGCGCTGGAGCGCGGTTCTCGTCGCCGGGCTCGCCGGCACGTCCTTCCTGTCCACGACCGCCGAGGCGGAGCCGAGCTACGCCGGTGCCGAAGGCCACTACGCCGGGTCGCAGATCGCGAAGCACGAAGGCGTGTTCGCGCAGCCGAGCGTCGAGTACAGCACCCAGGACCAGCTCCTCGGCCACGACGTGAGCGGGCACCAGGGCGCCGTCGACTGGCCGGCCGCGGCGGGTGCCGGTGCGCAGTTCGTGTACGTGAAAGCGACCGAGGGCACCGGCTTCGTCAACCCGCAGTTCACCCAGCAGTACAACGGTTCCTACCAAGCCGGGATCGTCCGCGGCGCCTACCACTTCGCCCGCCCCGACGTCTCCGACGGCGCCGCGCAGGCCAACTACTTCCTCGCGCACGGCGGCGGCTGGTCTCCCGATGGCAAGACCCTGCCGGGCGCGCTCGACATGGAGTACAACCCGTACGGCGAAACGTGTTTCGGCATGGACGCGGCCGGGATGGTGGCGTGGGTCCGCGCGTTCTCCGACACCTACCGCGACCGCACCGGCCGCTTCCCGACCATCTACACCTCCACCAGCTGGTGGAAACGGTGCACCGGAAACAACCCTTCTTTCGGCGGGAATCCACTCTGGGTGGCGAGGTACAACTCGTTTGTCGGCGAGCTGCCCGCGGGCTGGGCGCAGCAGACCATCTGGCAGTTCGCGAATGCGGGGACATTGCCCGGGGATCAGAACTGGCTCAACGGATCCCACTCGGCGCTCCGCAATCTGGCATTCGGGTGAACAATCGTGGCTTTGTCACGAATTTGTCATCGCTGATCGATGAAAATCACCCACTCGACGATTCGATTTCACGGAACTTGGTGACAAACGCGGGGTCCTGATCAAGAATCTCCCCCGTGGCGGCTACCTGCACATAGCCGCCCTCCGCGAGGGTATCTGTGAAGGGATTCGACGATGTCCACTTCCCGAAGAGGCCGGCGTACCACGCTGCTCTCGATTCTGGCCGTCCCCGCTGTGGCGCTCCTGCTCGGCGCCTCGACGCAGGCGGCCGCCGCACCGTCCCCGCTTTCGGCGAGCGAGGTCGACGCCATCAATGCCGACATCCAGGTGAACAACCATGCACTGGGGTCGCAGATCAGGCGCGTCGAAGGGGATCACTCGACCCCCGAGACGCGCGCCGCCGCGCAGCAGCCGCAACCTGCCGCGGCGATCCCGAACCAGGTATTGGCCACCGTCGCCGGAATCGACGTCGCCAGCTATCAGGGCAACGTCGACTGGGCCAACTGGTGGAACCAGGGCAAGCGGTTCGTCTGGACCAAAGCCACCGAGAGCACGAACTACACGAACCCGTACTTCGCCCAGCAGTACAACGGTTCGTACAACCAGGGGTTCATCCGCGGCGCCTACCATTTCGCCACCCCGAACACGTCCAGCGGCGCTGCGCAGGCGAACTATTTCGTCGCGCACGGCGGTGGCTGGTCCGGGGACGGCAAGACGCTGCCCGGCGCGCTCGACATGGAGTACAACCCCTACGGCGCCACGTGTTACGGGCTCAGCAAAGCGGCGATGACGGCGTGGATCAAGGACTTCCACGACACCTACCACGCCAAAACGGGCCGCTGGCCGGTGATCTACACGTCGACGAGCTGGTGGAACCAGTGCGCCGGCGGTGATTTCTCGGCCACCGCACCGCTGTGGGTCGCGCGGTATGCGTCCTCGCCGGGCACGCTGCCGTACAACTGGGGTTTCTACACCGTGTGGCAGTACACCTCGAGCCCGCTGGACCAGGACACCTTCAACGGTGCCTACGACCGGCTGCAGGCGCTCGCGAGAGGCTGACCGGTATCCGTTTCGGCTCCCGGTCGCCCAGTGCGGCCGGGAGCCGCTTTTGTGCCGGGGCCGCGCACCTTGCACAATTGCGGGCCTGGGGCGGAGACGGAACCGCCGCCGCCTGCGGGGCGTCAGACCGCGGCGCGAATCGGTGCAGCAGGAAGGCGGAACCGGACATGACCTACCCACCGCAGCCCGGGCAGGGCGGGGATCCGTACGGCCAGGGCTGGCAGCAGCCCGGCTCGGGCGGGGTACCCCAGCAGCCGAGGTGGGATCCGAACGCCCAGCAGCCCGCGTCCGGCGGAGTTCCACAGCAGCCCGGATGGGATCCGAACGCCCAGCCGCAACCCGGGTGGGATCCGAACCAGCAGCAGTGGAACCCGCAGCAGTACCCGGGACAGCAGCAGTACGCGTACCCGACCCAGCAGTACCCGCAGCAGGGCTGGGACCCGAACCAGCAGTACGGCGCGGGTGGTCCGCAGCCGCCGAAGAACAACAAGACCGGGCTGTGGATCGGGCTCGCCGTCGTGGTGGTGCTGCTCGCGGCGCTGGGGATCACCGGTTTCGTCGCGCCCGGGTTCTTCCTGAGCAAGGACGACAAGGGCACCACGCAAGCACAGCCGCCGGCGCCGTCGTCCTCGCCGCAGCTGCCGACCGACGAGTCCTCCCCGCCGACCGACGAGAGCACCGCGCCCAGCACCGGCGGCGGGTCGGCGTCGGGGCCGGCGAAGCAGACCGTCGATGCGTTCATGGCGAAGATCAACGCCAAGGACGCGGCCGGAGCCACCTCGATGGTCTGTCCGGGCACCGAGTCCTTCTCGAAGGACAGCATTGACGAAGCCACGAAGGGCGACCCGAAGCTCACCGTGGCAGGCTACGAGGGCACTGCCACGGTGACCGCCAACCTCGACGGCACACTGTCCGGGAAGGACGCCAACGGCTCCGTGATCGTCACGAAGGTCGGCGGCAACTGGTGCGTGGGGTTCTTCTTCGTCCTGGCGTTCTGAGCGTTCTGAGTTTCAGTCGAACAGGGCGGGCAGCGTCTTTTCCCACGCTGCCCGCAGTTCGTCCAGCGAAAACTCCGTGATGCCCTGCAGTTCCAGCGTGCCGGAATCCGGGTCGACCACGCCGGTCTTGCGCCACGGCAGGCCGCGCGCGGTGCACATCTCGGTGAACCGCAGCTCTTCCGTCCGCGGGACCGCCACCAGCACCCGGCCGGCCGACTCCGAGAACAGCTGCACGAACGGATCCTGGTCGCGGTCGAGGAAAACGCGGGCACCGCACTGTCCAATGAGGACAGTCTCGACGAGCGCCTGTGCCAGGCCGCCGTCGGCGAGGTCGTGCGCGGCCGAGATCATGCCGTCGCGCGAGCCCGCGACGAGGACGTCCGCCAGGAGCTTTTCGCGGGCCAGGTCGACCCGCGGGGGCACGCCGCCGAGGTGGCCGTGCAGCTCGCGGGCCCAGGCGGACCCGTCGAGCTCGTCGTGGGTTTCGCCGAGCAGCAGCAGCGTCTCGCCCGCTTCCGCGCCGATGCCGGTGGGGATGCGGCGGGTGACGTCGTCGATGACGCCGAGCACGGCGATCACCGGCGTCGGCAGGATGGCCGTGTCGCCGGTCTGGTTGAAGAAACTGACGTTGCCGCCGGTGACCGGGATACCTAGCTCCACGCAGGCGTCCGCGAGACCGTGCACGGCCTGCTCGAACTGCCACATCACGCCCGGGTCGGTGGGCGCGCCGAAGTTGAGGCAGTCCGACACCGCGACCGGCGTCGCGCCGCCGGTGGCCACGTTCCGGTACGCCTCGGCGAGCGCGAGCTGCGCGCCGCGGTACGGGTCGAGGTACACGAACTTCGCGTTGCAGTCAGTGGACACCGACACGCCGCGGCCGCTGTTCTCGTCGATCCGGATCATGCCCGAGTCGGACGGCTGGGCCAGCACCGAGTTGCCGCGCACATAGCGGTCGTACTGCGAGGTGACCCATTCCTTCGACGCCTGGTTCGGCGACGCGATCAGCTTGAGGAGGTCCGCCCGCAGCTCTTCCGGCGTCGAGGGACGCGGCAGCTGCGCGGAGGTGTCGGCGACCAGCGCGTCCTGGAAGGCCGGGCGCTCGATCGGCCGGTCGTACACCGGACCCTGGTGCGCGACGGTGTGCGCGGGCACGTCGACCACGGTTTCGCCGTGCCAGGTGATGACCAGGTTGTCGCCGTCGGTGACCTCGCCGATGTCGGTGGCGAGGACGTCCCACCTACGGCACACCTCGAGGAACGCCTCGACGTTCTCCGGCGCGACCACCGCGCACATCCGCTCCTGAGATTCGCTGGAGAGCACCTCGGCGGGCGTCATTCCGGTGGCGCGCAAGGGAACCCGGTCGAGATAGATGTGCATCCCGCCGTCGCCGGCGGCCGCGAGCTCGGACGTCGCGCACGACAGCCCGGCGCCGCCGAGGTCCTGGATGCCGACGACCAGCTTCTCCCGGAAGAGGTCGAGACAGCACTCGATGAGCACCTTCTCCGTGAACGGGTCGCCGACCTGCACGCTCGGCAGTTTCCGCCGTCCGGACGCGGATTCGTCGCCGGAGAACGTGTCGCTGGCGAGCACGGACACGCCGCCGATGCCATCGAGACCGGTGCGCGCGCCGAAGAGGATGATCTTGTTGCCCTTGCCGGACGCGAAGGCCAGATGCAGGTCCTCAGCGCGCATGGCGCCCACACACAGGGCGTTGACCAGCGGGTTTCCCGAATACGACGGGTCGAATACCAGCTCGCCGCCGATGTTGGGCAGGCCGAGGCAGTTGCCGTAGCCGCCTACCCCGGCGACCACGCCGGGCAGCACGCGCTTGGTGTCCGGCGCGTCGGCCGGGCCGAACCGCAGCGCGTCGGCCACCGCGAGCGGACGCGCGCCCATCGCCATGATGTCGCGCACGATCCCGCCGACACCGGTCGCCGCGCCCTGGTACGGCTCCACATAGGACGGATGGTTGTGGCTTTCCACCTTGAACGTGACCGCCCAGCCGTCCCCGATGTCGACGACGCCCGCGTTCTCCCCGATCCCGGCGAGCATCTTGGACTTCATCTCGGCGGTGGCCGTCTCGCCGAAGTAGTCGAGGTGCTTCTTCGACGACTTGTACGAGCAGTGCTCGCTCCACATCACCGAGTACATCGCGAGCTCGGCGTCGGTGGGACGGCGGCCGAGGATTTCGCGGATGCGCGCGTACTCGTCGTCGGCGAGCCCGAGCTCGACGTACGGCTGGGTGACCTCGGGGCTGGCCGCGGCTGCCGCGGTGGTGTCGGTGGTGTTAACGGTGCTGGTCACGGTGTCCGTGTCAGGGTTCGCCACGGTCTCAAGACTACGTGTTGGCCGGGTCACAGCCGAACCCGCCCGGCCAGGTCCGTGAAGGGAACCATGAGGGAATCTGCTGGCCTGAAGGTGGCCTTCACGGAACGTTTGCCGGGCAATAAATCAGTCGCGCGGGGTGCGGCGGGAGGCTTACCGTCAGTGATCGTGCTCTCCGCCACTTATCCGTTTCCCGACATCCGGCTGCCGGAGCGGCTCACGCCGCTGCGGTACTTGCTGACGGTTCTGCGTGCGCGGCCGTGGCTGGTGCTGGCCGCGGCGGTCACCGGAGCCGGCTGGTCGCTGCCGAGTGCCTTGCTGCCGCTCGTGATCGGCCGCGGGATCGATGCGATCGCGGCCGGTGACACGTCCACGCTCTGGCGCTGGGCGCTGGTCGCCGGCGTGCTCGGCGTGGTGCAGGCGCTGCTCGGCACCGGGCTGCACTTCGCCGCGTACGGCCTGTGGCTGCACGGCGCGGGCAGCACGCAACGGCTGGTCACCGACCACACCACGCGGCTCGGCGCGACCCTGCGCGAGGCCACCACCACGGGAAACGTCGTGGCGGTCACGTCGTCGGACATGAACTGGGTCGGCAATGCATTCGAGGTGATCGGCCGCACGGTCGGGTCGATCGTGGCGTTCGTCGTGATCGGGATCGCGATGCTCGGCACGTCGCCGCTGCTCGGCGTGGTCGCGCTGGTCGGCGTCCCGCTAGCGGTGGTCGGGATCGGGCCGCTGCTCGCGCCGCTGCAGAAACGCAAGACGGTGCAACGCGAAAACCTCAGCGAGGTCAATGCTCTCGGTGCGGATATCGTGTCCGGGCTGCGAATTCTGCGCGGGGTCGGTGGCGAACGGCGGTTTCTGCGCCGATTCCGCGACGCGAGCCAGCTGGTCCGGCGTTCCGGCGTGGAGGTCGGGCGCAGTGAATCCTGGCTGGCCGCCGCGGAAGTCCTGCTGCCCGGCCTGGTCACGGTGGCGATCACCTGGCTGGGCGCGCGGCTTGCGCTCGACGGCGCGATCGGCGTCGGCGAACTGGTGGCGTTCTACGGCGTTTCGGCGTTCCTGGTGGTTCCGGTCAGCACGGCGACCGAGCAGGTCAGCGCGCTGAGCTCGGCGCTGGTCGCGGCGCGGAAGGTGTGCGGGCTGCTTGCCTTGCGGCCGAAACTGGCCGACCCGGCGGCGCCGCAGCCACTGCCGCCCGGTCCGCTGGACCTGGTCGACACGGCGAGCGGCATCCGGGCCACGCCGGGACGGCTGACGGTGGTCGACCTCGGTGCCGAAGCCGAGACGATCGCCGAGCGGATGGCCCGGTTCACCGAGGCGCCCGAAGGCGAGGAAGTGCTGGTCGGCGGGGTGCCGGTGCATCAGGTCGCGCTTGCCGAGCTGCGGTCGCGGGTGGTGTTCGCGCACAACCAGGACCTGTGGTTTTCCGGGGTGCTGCGCGATCAGCTTGCCCCGGCGCACCCCAGCGAGGTCGACATCTTCGCGGCGCTGCATGCCGCGGACGCCGAGGACATCGTCGAGGCGCTGCCCCGCGGGGTCGACGAGCTGATCGGCGAGCGCGGCCGCGAGGTGTCCGGCGGTCAGCGGCAACGGCTGAGCCTGGCCCGAGCGCTGGCGACGGGCGTGGACGTGCTGCTGCTCGACGAGCCGACGTCAGCGGTCGACGCGCACACCGAAGCGCGGATCACGCGGCGGGTCAAGGAATTGCGGAGCGGAAGGACCACGGTGGTGTTCAGCCAGAGTCCACTGTGGAGGAACGTGGCGGACGAGGTCGTGAGCGGAAAGGCGGTACCGGTATGACCACGCGGCTGCCGCTCGCGTCGAGGCGCGACGTGCGGCGCTGGGCGGTGCGCACGGCAGGCGAGCACCGGCGCGAGTTTTCCTTGATGCTGGGCATGTTCTGCCTGGCCACGCTGATCGGGCTGGCCGGGCCGCAGCTGCTCGGCCTGCTCGTGGACGGCGTCGTCGGGCACGGCACCAGCATGCGGGTCGACCTGCTCGCGGTGGCGTTCGTGCTGGTGCTCGTGCTGCAGGCGGTGGCGAAGAAGGCGGCGCGGCTGCGGGGCCGGGTGTTCGGCGAGCGGGTGCTGGCGCAGACGCGCGAGCGGTTCGTCGCGAATGCGCTCGACCTGCCGCTGGGCAAGGTCGAGGCGGCCGGCACCGGCGACCTGCTCAGCCGCGCGACCAGCGACATCAGCAGGCTGGACCACGCGGTGCGGTTCGCCGCGCCGGAAATCCTGATCGCCGTGGTCACCGTGCTGCTCACCACGATCGCGATGATCATCACGTCGCCGCTGCTCGCGCTCGCGCTGCTGGTCGCGTTGCCGCTGCTGGTGCCGGTGAACATCTGGTACCAGCGGCGGATTCCGAAGGCGCTCGCGTGGATGCTCGACCGGTGGGGCGACCTGCAGTCGGTCACGCACGAGACGGTGGAAGGCGCGCGGACGGCGGAGGCGCTCAGCCTCACCGAACGACGGCTGCGCACCGGACACCGCGCGCTCGACCAGGCGGTGCTCGGCGAACGCCGGATGCGCTCGTTCCAGCTGCGCTGGCTGCCGTCGCTGGAAATCAGTTACGTGCTGCCGATCGCGGCGTTGCTGCTGCTCGGAACGCTGGCGTACACGCAGGGCTGGGCCGGGCTCGGCACGATCACCACGATGCTGGCGTACGCGCAGGCGATGACCGCGCCGCTCAACGAGGCGCTGTTCTGGCTGGAAGACCTGCAGGTCGCGATGGCCGCGGCGCGGCGGATTCTCGGGGTGCAACCGGCCGAATCGGGCGAGAAGGTCACCGAAGTGCCGCGCGGCCGCGACATCGAGGTGCACGACGTGCGCTTCGGTTACACGGCCGACCGCGAGGTGCTGCACGGCATCGACCTGCGTGTACCGCGAGGTGAGCGGCTGGCGATCGTCGGACCTTCCGGCGCAGGGAAGTCGACGCTGGGCCGGTTGCTGGCCGGGATTTCGGCGCCGACGTCCGGGTCGATCCGGGTCGGCGGCACCGAAGTGTCCACACTCGCGGACGACGTGCTACGCGGCGAGGTCCTGCTGCTCACGCAGGAGCACCACACGTTTTCCGGCACGCTGCGGGAAAATCTGGCGCTACCGGCTCGTCGTGCGGGTGGCGACTGGACCGACGACGAGCTGATGGCAGCGCTGGCATCGGCGGGTGCGACGGAGTGGGCGGCCGGGCTGCCCGACGGCCTGGACACCAAGCTGGGCTCGGGCGCGTACGCGGTACCAGCCGGGCTGGCGCAGCAACTCGCGCTGGCCCGTGTCGTCCTCGCCGACCCGCACACACTGGTGCTGGACGAGGCGACGTCGTTGCTGGACACGGGGTCGGCGCGCGAGCTGGAACGGTCGCTGAACGCGGTGCTCGAAGGCCGCACGGTGATCGCGATCGCGCACCGGCTGCACACTGCGGCGGCGGCCGACCGGGTCGCGGTGGTCGAGGGCGGGCGGATCACGGAACTGGGTCCGCACGAGGATCTGATCGCGGCCGGTGGACCGTACTCGCGACTGGTCGCGGCGGCCAGCTGAACCACCTGCTGGACCACTCGCCGGACCCACGGAATGCGCGCGGCCGATCCGGTGTTGCCCCCAGGCAAATCCATTTTCCCTGGGGGTGACGCCGGATGGCGGTCATGTCGGCAGACGAACGAGAGAAGTTCCTCGCGGAATCGCGGGTCGGGGTGCTCTCGATCGGCCGCGACGGCAAGGCCCCGCTCGCGGTGCCGGTCTGGTACGACTACGAGCCCGGCGGCGAGGTCCTGATCTGGATGCAGCGCGGGTCGGCGAAGGACCGCGCGATCCAGGCTGCCGGGCAGCTCAGCCTCACCGTGCAGCACGACAACCCGCCGTACCGGTATGTCACGGTGTCCGGTCCAGTGGTGGACACGTCGGCCTCGCCCACCGAGGAGCAGGCGTATCGGATTGCGTCCCGTTACGTGCCGGAGGACGAGGCACGCCGGTACGTCGCCGGGTCGCTCGGCCTGGACTCGGTGCTGGTGCGGGTACGCGCGGACCGGTGGCTTTCCACCGACCACGGCAAGTGACGGTCCGTGAAGGGAACCATCACGGAATCTGCTGGCCTGATGGTTCCCTTCACGGACTTGGGTCAGGCTTTGACCAGGGCGTCGACGGCGCTGTAGAAGAGGCCGAGGCCGTCGTCCGACGGGCCGGTGAGCGCGTCGATCGCGTGCTCCGGGTGTGGCATGAGACCGACCACGCGGCCGTTTTCGCTGGTGACCCCGGCGATGTCGTTGCGCGAGCCGTTCGGGTTGCCGCCGACGTACCGGAAGGCGACCCGGCCCTCGGCCTCCAGCATGTCCACAGTGGACTGATCGGCCATGTAGCAGCCGTCGTTGTTCTTGACCGGTACCAGGATTTCCGCACCCGCGTCGTACCGCGTGGTCCACGCCGTGGTGTTGTTGTCCACGCGCAGCCACTGGTCACGGCACACGAAGTGCAGGCCGACGTTGCGGATCATCGCGCCGGGCAGCAGACCGGCCTCGCACAGGATCTGGAAACCGTTGCAGATTCCGAGCACCGGCATGCCCTTTCGGGCAGCGTCGATGACCGACGTCATCACCGGCGCGTAGCGGGCGATCACGCCGGCGCGCAGGTAGTCGCCGTAGGAAAAGCCACCCGGGACGACGACCGCGTCCACGCCGTGCAGGTTCTCGTCGGCATGCCAGAGCGCGACCGGCTCGGCGTCGGCGTACCGGACCGCGCGGGCCGCGTCGCCGTCGTCGAGCGTGCCGGGGAAGGTGATGACCCCGATCCGCGCGCTCACGCCTCCACCCGCCGGATCGTCCATTGCTCGATCACCGGGTTGGCCAGGAAGCCCTCGGCCATCTTGGCGAGCGTCTCGTCGTCGACGTCGTCGTCGACCTCGAGTTCGAAGTGCCGTCCCTGGCGCACCTCGGTGACGCCGGTGAAGCCCAGCCGCGGCAGCGCACGCGCCACCGCCTGGCCCTGCGGGTCGAGGATCTCGGGTTTGGGCATGACGTCGACGACGACTCGGGCCACGGCAGGCTGCTCCTTATTCACGCAGGTCGTGGGTGCTGAGGGCTACCCGGCAGAGCGTAGCCGACCCGGCCCGCCCGGCGCGTCCGTGGTGCCTGCGGCAGCCACGCAGGTCACACCTGCGACTGGCCCGCCCGCCCCGGGCGGAGGAAGCTTGATCGCGGGGCTGGGCAGGCCCCGCGTGCTGCGCCAAGATACCTGTTGACAGTGCGCCAACACGAGCAGCGGGAGGCACCGTGTCCTTCGACTACGTCATCGCCGGGGCGGGCAGCGCCGGGTGCGTGCTCGCCGCGCGGCTGAGCGAGGATCCGTCCGCGCGGGTGCTGCTGCTCGAGGCGGGCGGCGAGGACACCGCGGACGAGATCCACATCCCGGCGGCGTTCGCGGCGCTCTTCAAGACCAAGTGGGACTGGAACTACGAGACCGTCGAGCAGAAGCACACCGGCAAGCCCGCGTACTGGCCGCGCGGGCGGATGCTGGGTGGCTGCTCGTCGATCAACGCGATGATCTACATCCGCGGCAACCGCGCCGACTACGACGGCTGGCGCGATACGCACGGCGCCACGGGCTGGGGCTGGGACGACGTGCTGCCGTACTTCAAGCGCGCCGAGGGCAACCAGCGGCTCGGCGGTCCGCTGCACGGTACCGACGGTCCGCTGCACGTCGAAGACCGGCGGTTCACGCACGAGCTGTCGCACGCGTGGGTGGACAACGCGGTCGCCTGGGGGTTGAAGCGCACCGACGACTTCAACGGCGAGTCGCAGGAAGGCGCCGGGCTGTACCAGGTCACCTGCAAGCGCGGCCGCCGCTGGTCCACCGCCGACGCGTACCTGCGCCCGGCGCTCTCCCGGCGAAACCTCACCGTCCGGACGAACGCCCAGGTCACCCGGGTCGTGTTCGAGGGAACGCGCGCGGTCGGAGTGTCCTATTTGGACCAGGGCGTCGAGACGACCGTGCGCGCGGACACCGAGGTGATCCTGTCCGGCGGCGCGGTGAACTCGCCGCAGCTGCTGATGCTGTCCGGGGTCGGACCGGCGGAGCACCTGCGCGAGCTGGGCATCGACGTGGTCGCCGCGCTGCCCGGCGTCGGCGAGAACCTGCACGACCATCCGGCGTCCGGGGTGATCTGGTCGACGAAGGGCACGTCGGACCTGGCCGACGCGGCGACACCGGCCGGGCTCTTGCGTTACCAGCTGACCCGGCGCGGCCCGCTCGTGTCGAACGTCGGGGAGGCGGGCGCGTTCTACCCGACGCGCGACGGGCTTCCCGCGCCGGACATGCAGGTCCACGTCGTGCCCACGCTGTTCTACGACAACGGCCTGCGCGAGCCGACCGTCCCGGGCTTCACGTCCGCGGCCACGCTGATCGACGTCGCGAGCCGCGGACGGCTGCGGCTGAAGTCGGCGAACCCGTTGTGGAAACCGGAAATCGACCCGGCGTACTACGCGGAGCCGATCGACCTGGAGACGATGAAGTCGGCTTTGCGGTCGCTGATCGAGATCGGCCGGTCCGGTCCGCTGGCGAAATTCCTGGACCGGCCGTTCCTGCCCGCGACACACGACCTGTCCGACGAGGCACTCACCGAGCACATCCGCGAGCACACGCAGACGCTGTACCACCCGGTCGGCACCTGCGCGATGGGCAGCGGCGAGCACGCGGTGGTGGACCCGGAGCTGAAGGTACGCGGGGTGGAGGGGCTGCGGGTGGTCGATGCGTCGGTGATGCCGGTGGTCCCGCGCGGCAACACGAACGCCCCGACGATCATGGTCGCGGAGAAGGCCGCCGACCTGATCCGGGCGCGGTGACGTCGTTGAGCCGCTGGCCGGAAATGCTTGCGGCATGGGCAATTCCGGACTCGGTCGACGCTCCTGAGTCGCCTTGGGTGTTGCCGCGCGAGGTGTTCGCGCGGCGCGCGGACCGGCAGATCGCCGACCCGGTCGGGGCGACGTACCGGATGGCCGCCGAGGCGCTGGACCGGCCGGGCACCGTGCTCGACATCGGCGCCGCGGCCGGAGCGGCGAGTTTGCCGCTGGTCGGCCGGACCTCGGTGACGTCCGTGACCGCGCTCGACACCGACGCCGAACTGCTTGCCGCGTACGGGAGAAGAGCCACTGCGCTCGGGGTCGAGCACCGTTTGTTGTCCGGCCGATGGCCCGATCTCGCCGGGGACGCAGGTGCGGCGGACGTCGTGGTGTGCGCGAACGTGGTGTACAACGTCGCTGACCTGGCCTCCTTCGCGACAGCACTCACCGAAGCGGCGCAGCGCCGGGTGGTCGTCGAGCTCGCCGCGCGGCATCCGCTGACCGAGCTGAACCCGTTGTGGCAGCGGTTTCACGGCATCGAACGCCCGGCCGGACCCACCGCCGCCGACTGCGTTGCGGCGCTCGCGGAGGCGGGGATCGAGCCGGAGGTCGTCGAATGGAGCCTGCCGCCGGAACCGGAGTACGCCGAATTCACCACGCTGGTCGACGTCACCCGGCGGCGGTTGTGCCTGCCTGCGTCCGCCGCGCAGAACGTGGCGCGAGCGCTGCTGGACCTGGGCGTGGACCCGGAGGTGCCGCCTGACCTCGGCTCCTCCGGGCGCGCATTGGTGACGCTCGCCTGGTCCGCCTAGGGCGCCGGTTTCTCGATCGACGGCACCGCCGCCCGAGCCGGTTGCAGCGCGAACAGCTGCCACGCCACGAAACCGATGCCGACCAGCAGGTAGGCGTTGCCGACGAGGTGCTGCCACGGTGTCCACGCGAGTTCCCGCATTTCGGCCGACGGCAGGAAGGCGTGTGGCGCGGCGATGTACACGGCGGCGCCCGCGATCAGGGCTGCTGCGGAGCGGGGCGTGCGGACCTGGGAGGCCAGGATGAGCACCGCGGGCGCGACCCAAACCCAGTGGTGCGACCAGGAAATCGGCGACAGCACGAGCACGACCACGGCGTTCACGACGAAGGCGCGCGGTCCGTCGATCCGGCGCATCGCGATCACGGCCGCGACCAGGACGAACGCCGACAAGCTCAGCCACAGCAAGCTGTGCGTGGAGGACGGAAGATCGAGCCGGTTGAGGGCGCCTTCGATGGTCTGGTTGGTCGCGTACGGTGAACCACTCAGGCCCGCGGCGCCGGTGAGGCCTCCGCCGAAGAAGTACGCGGCGGACGCTTGCGGGGCAACGATGAAGCCGAGCGCAGTGGCGCCCACCCCGGCGATCAGGGCGTTGCGAGCGGCCCGGAAATCCTTGGTGAGCAGGAAGAACAGCAGGAAACCAGCGGGCGTGACCTTGATCGCGGCGGCAATGCCCACGAGCACGCCACGCGGCCAGCGCGGGTTGGGCGCAAGACAGTCGACCGCGACGAGGGCCATCAGGATGAGGTTGATCTGTCCGAAGAAGATGGTCGAGCGCACCGGTTCGAAGACGAGCGCCACGACGGTCAGCGCGGTCGCGGTGGCCAGGGTCGTGCGGACGCTCCAGCCGTTCCACAGCCGACGGCACGCCACGTACAGCACGATCCACACGGACGCGACGCTGATCAGGTGCAGCAGAACGGACGCCACCCCCAGCGGCGGGATCGCCAGGATCATGAAGACGATGGCGGCAAACGGCGGGTAGATGAACGGCAGCGCGGTACCCGACGTCGTCGACGCGCGCATCGCGTACGGGTCGGCGCCGTGGAGCACGGAGTCCGCGCCGAAGCGGTAGACCTGCAGGTCGACCGGCCCGAAACTGCCGACGATGGCCACGACCGCCGCCACGATCACCGTCGCTCCGGCGGCGAAAAGCAGCGTGCGTTTCCGGGTGGCGCGCACCCATCCTGCCTTGGCTTGCAACCACGTGCCGATATCCATTTGTCCCCAGTCACCTCATGTTCCGGTGGTCTTGATCCGGAATCAGATTGGCGGCCGGGGCGGGGAAGTTGATCAGCTGTTCGGCCTGCAGATAGTGGCCGTTCGGGCAAGGTTTCCGGGCGAAATTCAGCCGAATGGCCGAGGGCTATGCCACCCGGCGCAGCACCGCGCGGGTCAAGTCGGCCAGGGTCGGGTAACCGTCGACGGCCATGATGAGGTCGGCTTCAGCCAGGAGCGTACGCAGTACGTGCACGACGCCGTCCGCGCCCGCGAGCGACAGGCCCCACGCGTACGGGCGGCCCACGCCGACCGCCGTCGCACCCAGGGCGAGCGCCTTGATCACGTCGGCGCCGGAGCGGACGCCGGAGTCGAACAGGACCGGCGTGCCGTCGGCCGCGTCGACGACGTCGGCCAGGCAGTCCAGCGCCGGGAGGCCGCCGTTGGCCTGACGGCCACCGTGGTTGGAGCAGTAGATGCCGTCGACGCCGCCGTCGATGGCGCGGCGGGCGTCGTCCGGGTGCTGGATGCCCTTGACCAGCAGCGGCAGCTTCGTGAGCGACCGCAGCCACGGCAGGTCGTCCCAGGTCAGCGGGTTGCCGAAGAGCTGCGCCCACAACCCGACGGCGGCCATCGGGTCGTCCTCCGGCGCCTTGCCGAGGCGGTCGCGGAACACCGGGTCGGTGAAGTAGTTGGCGAGGCAATGCCCGCGTAGCTGGGGAAAGTTCGCGGTGGCCAGGTCACGCGGCCGCCAGCCGGTGACCCAGGTGTCGAGCGTCACCACGATTCCGCGGAAGCCCGCCTTCTCGGCACGCTGCACGAGCGACGCGGCGAGGTCACGGTCGGTGGGCGTGTACAGCTGGAAGAACCCTGGGGTGTCGCCCAATTCGGGGACCAGCGTTTCGATCGGGTCGACGCTGAGCGTCGAAGCGACCATCGGGACCCCCGTTCGCGCGCAGGCTCGGGCGGTCGCGAGATCGCCGTGCCCGTCTTGCGCGCACAGGCCGATCATGCCGACCGGCGCGACGAACAGCGGCGACGGCAGCTTCATGCCGAACAGGTCCACCGACAGGTCGCGCTGCACCGCGCCGACGAACATCCGCGGGACCAAGCCCCAGCGCTCGAAGGCCTCGACGTTGCCGCGCTGCGTCCGCTCGTCCCCCGCCCCACCGGCCACATAGGACAGGATGGACGGCGGAAGTGCTTGTGCAGCACGGGCTTCGAGCTCCGCGTAGGACATCGGCAGGTCCGGGACGCGGCCGGCGAGCCCGGCGAAGTAGATCTCGTGCTGGTAGTCGCCGAAGCCGGGCAACGGGTCTCCTCAGCGCTTGCCGTGCAGGACGGTGATGAGTTTGGCGACCAGCGCGTCGGTGGATTCCTTGCGGGTGAAGGAAGTGAGCGTGATCGGCGCGGTGAATCGCTGCCGGGCCACCGCTTTCGGCCGCGAGAACTCGCGCAGCCCCTCCGGACCATGGATCCGGCCGAACCCGGAATCGCCGACCCCGCCGAACGGCAGCGACGCAATGCCCGCGAACGACAGCGGCGCGTTGACCGACGTCATCCCCGCCCGCAGCCGCGACGCGAGTTCGACCCCGCGCGCCCGCGAGAACACCGTGGAGCCCAGGCCGTACTTCGTCGCGTTGGCCTTCTCGACGGCCTCGTCCATGTCACGGACCTTGGCGATGGTGACCGTGGGGCCGAAGGTCTCCTCGCGCACCGCTTCGGAGTCTTCGGGGACGTCAACGAGGACTGTCGGCTGCGCGTACCTGTCGCCGACACTGTCCACGCCACCGACCAGCGCGCGACCACCGCGTTCGAGCGCGTCCGCGATGTGCCGACGGATCACTGCGAGCTGCGAAGGCATGGTGATGGGGCCGTACTGCGCTTCGTCGTCCGAGCCGGCGCGCACGTTCTTCGACTTCTCGACGACCTTCGCGACGAACTCGTCGTGTACGCGCTCATGCACGTACACGCGCTCGACGCCGATACAGGTCTGACCTGAGTTCGAGAACGCGCCCCAGACGGTGGCGTCGGCCGCGGCCTCGATGTCCGCGTCGGTGTCGACCAGCAGCGCGTCCTTACCGCCTGCCTCGATGACCACCGGGGTGAGCGTGGCCGCGGCGGCCGCCATGATCTTCTTGCCGGTGCCGGTGGACCCGGTGAACGCGATCTTGTCCACCCCGGCGCCGACGAGCGCCGCGCCGGTCTCGCCGAACCCGGTGATCAGCTGCAGCACCGGCTGTTCGGGCACGATCTCGGCGAAGGCGTCGACCAGCCATTTGCCCACGCCGGGGGTGTACTCGCTGGGTTTGAAGACGACGGCGTTGCCCGCGGCCAGCGCGTACGTGATCGAGCCGAGCGGGGTGTACACCGGGTAGTTCCATGGCCCGATCACGCCGACGACGCCGAGCGGGCGGTACTCGACCGTGGCGGCTTGGTTGGCCATGAGCAGCCCGGGCGAACGGCGGTGGCGGCCGAGGATCTTGCGCGCGTGCTTCGCGGCCCACGCGATGTGCTCGATGGCGAGGACGCTCTCGAGCTGCGCGTCCGCGACGGGTTTGCCCGTTTCGTCGCGCACCGCCTGGCACAGCTGCGGCAGCCGCCGGGTGAGCACGCCCTTCCAGCGCTGCAGCCGCTCCGCGCGCCCGGCGAACCCGAGGCCGTCCCACCAGCCCGCGCCCGCGCGCGCCCGCTCGACCGCCGCGCGGACGTCGTCGGCCGTATGCACCGGGTACGTACCGACAACCTCGTCAGTGGCCGGGCTGAGCGAATCGAACGTCTCGCCGACAGGCGTCGGCTTCGGCTGGACCGCGGTCATCGGCGTCTCCCCGTGTCGGTTACCTCCAGGCTACGAGGTTGCTGACGCACTGCCAACAACAGCCCGGGGGCTTCCGCCAGCATGGCACTCGGGCCCCGCTCCGGGAAGGCCTCCGGTCCGTGAGGGGAACCTTCACGGAATCTGCTCAACAGGGAATCTGCTGGCCTGAAGGTGGCCTTCACGGCTTCGGGGCACCTAGGGTGATGGGGACAGGTAAGGAGAGACCTGATGCGGATCGTCCATTTCGGACACTCGTGCGTACTGCTGGAGACCGCCGGGGAGCGGATTCTGCTCGACCCAGGCACGTTTTCCACGGGATTCGAAGCCGAACGCGAGCTGTCCGCGGTGCTGATCACGCATCAGCACCCCGACCACCTGGACGTCGAGCGGCTCCCCGCCGTGCTCGCCGCGAACCCGGACGCCCAGCTGATCGTCGACCCGGGCTCAGCCCCTGCGGTCGAGCAGCTGGGAGTGGAATTCGAGGTAGCCCGGCCGGGTGATGCGTTCTCGTTCGGGAGCACATCGGTGTCCGTGGTGGGCGGCGAACACGCCGTGATCCACGCCGACATCCCGGTGATCCCGAACATCGGCTACCTGCTCGACCACGGCGCGTTCTACCACCCGGGCGATTCGTTCCACGTGCCCGAGCAGAAGGTCGACGTACTCGGCCTGCCGACGGGCGCCCCTTGGCTGAAGGCAAGCGAGGCGGTGGACTTCCTGCGCGCGGTCGCCCCGCGGCGCACGGTGCCGATCCACGAGGCGGTGCTTGCTCGACCGGCGATGCACTACGGGCTGTTCGAGAACCTGGCCCCGGAGGGGACCGAGGTGCGGGTACTGGAGCGTGGGGTGGCTACGGAGGTTTGAGGCTTTTCGCTCGGCTGGGTGGGGGTGGCGCTCCGGCTCGGTGGGGGTGGTGCTTCGTTCGTTGGGGGGTTCGACGGTTCGGCTGGCTGCGGGGTTGGCGCTTCGCTCGTTGGGGGGTTTCGACAGTTCGGCTGGCTGCAGAGGGTTGGCATTCCGCTCGGCACGGAGCCTTCGGCGCTCCGCTTGGCGGTGTGGTTCGGGGGGGCGGCCTTTCCGCTCCGCCGAGTTGCGGAGGTGATCGCGCTCCGTTTGGCGGAGGGTCTTCGGTGCTGTGACCGACGGGGAGACGTCGGCGGTCCAACCGGCAGCGAGGCTTCGGCGCTCCACCGGCAGCGAAACCTAGGCGGCCCAACCGGCAGCCAAACCTCAGCGCCCCAACCGGCAGCGAGACCTCGGCACTCCGACCGACAGCGAGGCTTGGGCGCTCCGACCGGAGTGGAATCCTCGGCGCTCCGATCGGCGAGGCAGTTTCGGCGCTCGTTGCAGCACGTCCCGCGCTCCGCTCAGCGGCCGAGGCCCTGACCTCCGTGCCCGCGGGCCCAGCCGGGCGCGTCGGCCGGGTGGGGTGGCCCCGGTTCAGGCGGCGGCGGGGTGGCGCAGTGAGCCGTACGTGCTGCCGAAGGCGCGGTTTTCCAGGGCGACGTCCACGGCGTCGAGCAGGGCCTGGCGCAGGCCTGGGCGGCTGAGGTCCGCGGCGTCGATGCCGAGGCGCACCAAGCCCCCACGCCTGGCGGCTCTCGCGGCGGCCAGTACGAGTGCGAAGCAGCGGACAGTCTCCGTCCGGTGCGACTGGCTCGCGAACTCCTGTACCCGCGCGCGCTGGACGTCGCCGGTCACTAGGTCTCGGACGGCGGCCTGGTCGGCGCACAGGGTGAACCCGTGTTCGCGAAGCGCCTGTACGGTGCCTGCGGACGCGAGCCAGCGCGGAGGCGCGAAGCCGTCGACGGTGAGGCCTGTTGCGTCGAGGGCGGCCTTCGCGGCGATCAGGCGTAGGCGCGCTTCGTGGGCGGGGAGCGCGGCGAACTCGGCCTTGCGACCCAGCTGTACGGCGCGATGTGTCGGCGGGATGCGGTGGTCGTAGCCGTGCAGGAGCACCGAATCACCGGCTTCGGCGCGCGTACGGGTCCAGGCTGTGACGGGCCCGTCCTCGGTGCGCGCGACATGCAGAATCGACAGCGGGACACGTCGACGTTCGAGTTCGGCCGCCAAGTGCGCGCAGCGGTGCAACGTGCGCGTGGTGACCCCGGACAGCGAGACCAGCAGACGAGCATCCACGCCACCATTGCGCCGCACCCGCGTAGCGATGGCCTGACAACGCCGTGAACTGCACGTAAGAGTTACGCGGCAGTCCGGCGGCAGTGCCACACCAGCATGGCCGGGACGTTGCGCGCGGCGGCGGCCAGTGCGTCCGGGATCAGGCCGTTGAGGGACCACGGCCAGAGGTCCCACGGGCCGCCGCCGGGGACGACTGGTGGGGTGGCCGGTTCCGGGATCGGTTCCTGGCAGCTGACCGGCGTCAGACCCGCGGCCAGGAACGCGCGCAAGTAGTCGCCGACTCGGTGATGGTGCGTGCGGACCCGGGCCGGGGCGCCGGTGGTCGTGCGGACGGACGGGATCGAGCCGCGCTGGACCTGTTCGGGGTGGACGTCGGACAGGATGAGGTGGCCGTCCGGGGTCAGGACGCGGGCGAATTCCGCGATCACCGGCGCGAGGTCCGGTACGTGGGACAGCGCGAGGCCGCAGAGTACGACGTCCTGGGTGCCGTCCTCGATGGGCAGCTTGTGCAGGTCGGCGACGTGGGTGAGGTCGGCCTTGGCGTGGCGGAGCATTTCGGGCGAGCTGTCCACGGCGACGACCCGGTGTCCGCGCTCGCTCAGGAGGCGGGTGAGGCGGCCGGTGCCGCAGGCGGCGTCGAGGGCGCGGCCGGGTGGGAGAGCGTCGAGGATTGCGGCGAGGTACGGCTCGTCGGCGAACGCGGCGTTCTCACCGGTGTCGTAGTCGGCGGCCCAGCGCGCGTACCCGTCGGTCGGGGCGAGCTGGGTGACCTCGACGCCGTCGGCCAGGTTCTCGTCGGCGAGCAGCGCGCGGATCTCGGCGAGGCGCGCGTCGACGAACTCTCGGTCGTGTTCACCGGTGAAAGCGCGCAGCAGTGCGCTCCCTTCGACGCCAAGAAGGTAGGCAAGGGGGTGCTCATAACTCACTCTTGCGGACGGTAACGGTGATTGTGCCGGTCGGCGACTGAATTTTGCGCTAGCGTCCGATGATGGTCCGATGGCGAAGGAACTCCGAGGAAACCGCCGCACCGTGGGAAGGGGCGGGCTTGGTCGCGCGTCCGGAACACATCCCGGTGCGACGGCGGACGGTGCCCGGCGTGGTGCTGTCCGCGGGCGAGGTCCGGGCGTCGATGCACGCGCGCGACCTGCGGGACTTCGGGCGTGGCCGGGTGGACGTCGTGGAGTCGATCGGTGACGGGCCGCTGGCCTTCCTGAGCCACGTCCGCGCGGCGGCGCCGAGTTCCCTTGCCGCAGAACAGGTCCGCGACCTTCCGGCCGACGCGGTGGTGCTGCTCGTCGCCGATCCGGGTACGCCGCCGGTGGTAGTGCTGACCGGCGCGGTCCGCGACGGTTTTCTCGAGTGGACGCAGCAACTCACGGGTTGACCGGGTTGACCGGGTTGACCGGCTTGGCCGCGTCGACCAGCCGCCGCACGGCAACCGCGATCCGGCCGCGCAAATCGGGGTCGACGAGCGCACCGTCCTCGACCACTTGGCGGGGAATGGGAATCCGGACACAGGCGTCGTCGACGATGCGGGTGCCGGCATAGGTGAGCGTCTTGCGGAGGGACTCGTGCGCGTCCGCGCCGCCGGTCGGCGCGGCGATCGAAGACGCGTTGATCCACGCCACGGGCTTGCCGTACATCTCGCCGCCGCCGATGGTCCAGTCGAGGAGGTTCTTGAAAGAACCGGGCAGCCCGCCGGCGTATTCCGGGGTACAGAAGAGGATGGCGTCGGCAGCCCCGATCGCAGCCCGCAACGCGGCGACCGGGGGAGGCAAGGGATCGCGGTCGAGGTCGGGGTTGAAGTGGGGGAGGCCGTCGAGGCCTTGGTACACAGTGGACGCGGTGAACCCGGCAGCGGTCGCGATGACAGCCGCGTTGACCGAACCGGCCCGCAGACTGCCGCTGATGAGCAGAATCACGGACGCCAGTGTGCCAGCGATACCGGGGTTGGGGTGGTTTTTCGGGAGGAGATTCGGCTGGCTGTTTCGACGTGGGACTGCTGGACCGGTGGGAGTACGAGACAGGGGCGCGCCGAGAGTGGGCGGGCGTATCGGCGGTGCTTCGCGGGTACGGGATGTGCTGACCGATTCGCCGACGGACGAAGGCCAAGGAACAGGCCACGAACAGCCTGCCCGGAACCGCGTACAACCTCAGCTCACTCCCGCACCACCCCTCCCGTTGGCCTTGTGCTCGAACGGCTTCTGCGGCAGCCGTGCGGGTCTCCGGGTCCAGCGGGTTGGGCCCGATGGCTGCGCGGGAAGGTTCGCCCGGTTCCACTACCGCCACCATCGCACCCTCGGCGCGGAGTTCCTCCACCGTGCGCAGCAAAGACTTCTCCACCGGGTACGGCTCCACAGTACCCACCGGCACGATCACCGTCACCTGGTCGAAACCCCTTGCGTAGTCGGCATTGTCTGCCGATCGGACGCCGCCGTCGATCGTTACTGCTGGCCAGATGCCCGGGCCGGCGCAGCTTGCTGCCACCGCGTCGACCAACGGCACCCCGGAAGCGCGGTCGAACACCACCGGCTCGCCCATTTCCGCTTGTACCGCAATGATTTTCACCAACCTCAGCGGCCATTCCCGTGACGGCAGGCGGGATTCGATCACTGCGCGGCGTCGCTCCTCCGGTACGGTTTCCGCCGACCGTGCGTACTTTCCCATCGCCCGGCGGGTGCCACCCTGCTGCAGCACCGCGGCGAACTCCGCACCGGACGTCTCCATGTCCAGCTCTGCCGGGATCTCCACTGCCCGCAACGCCGGATCTGCCTGCCGCGCATACAACTCCGGCAACGCCAGGCCACTACCCAGCTCCGCCGCGACCACCGACCCCGCCGACGTGCCCACCACCAGATCCGCTTCGGCGACCTCCTGGCCCGCCTCCGCGAGACCGGCGAGCAACCCCGTGGTCCAAGCGACCCCGGCAACTCCTCCGCCACCCAGCACCAACGCCCGGCTCATCCCTCTCCCCTTCCTTCCCCTCCCATTCTTCCCCACGGCACCGACAATTCCCGGATCACCGAGGTCAGCAAGGTTTGCGCGGCCGCCTTCGGCATTGCCAACGCCAGCAACGTCTCCGCCACCTCGCGGTACTTCGCCACTCTCGCCGGGCTCGAACTGCTCGCACTCTCCCGCAGCAGCCGCTCGTGGACGATCGACGGCAGGTCCGCGAAATCGAAAATCGTGAATCCCCTCGCCAGATCCGGGCGGCTGCCCGCCGGGACCACTCTCAGGTCGACCCGGCCTTCCGACAGCAACGCCGCCAGATACCGCACCTGCTCGGCCATCACCCCGGGCCCGCCGATCCTCCCGCGCAGCGCCGCTTCTCCCAGCACCTGCACGCACCGCGGGCCGGACTCCGGCGCCTCACACCGGGCCAGCCTCGACTCCACCAGCGGTTCCAGCGGCGACTCAAGCGATTCAAGCGACTCAGGCAGCTCCGGCGAAGCAGGCACCGGCAGCACTGGCGAAGCACGCGACGCAGCAGCTGAAGCAACCGCGCCCAAAGACCCGCACTGCACCGCTTTCGCGTACGCGCTCGTCTGCAGCAGCCTCGGCACTACCTCCGGCTCCCAGCCGAACACTGCCTCCGCCGTACGCTCCCACTCCAAGTACGCCTCTTCGCCGCCGCTGTCTATCCAATCCTGCTCTCGCGCTCCGCGCGCCATCTCCACTATCCGCCTGCGATCGTCACCGATCACCCTGCAGTGCGCCAGCACCGCTCCCACGTCCTCCGGCTTCGGCAACCGCAGTCCGCGCTCCCAGTTCGTCACGAACCCAGGCGTCATCCCCAGCAACCGGGCCAGCTCTCGCACACCCAGCCTTCTTCTCTCCCGCGCCGCGCGTAACTCCAGGCCCAACGCCCTCGCGCGCGGTGTTGCGTACGGTGTGGCCATGGTTGCAGTCTGTCATGGGGTGCCGACAGTTTTCGGGGTTCTCTCCCCCTAGCCCTCTCCCCAGTCCCCCAACGACAACCCCGTCATTCTCCCGTACGCCTCCACGTACCTCCCCCTCGTCGCCTCCACCACCTTCCCCGGCAACTTCGGCGGCTTCTCCCCCGACTCCCTCCTCCACCCCGACTCCGGCCCCGTCAGCCAATCCCGCACATACTGCTTGTCGAACGACGGCTGTCCCCTTCCCGGCTCATACCCCTCCGCCGGCCAATACCTCGACGAATCCGGCGTCAGCACCTCGTCCGCCAGCACCAGCTCCCCCCTCTCGTCCACCCCGAACTCCAGCTTCGTGTCCGCCAGCAGGATTCCGCGCTCCGCCGCCAATTCCGCGCCAAGGCGGTACACCGCTAGCGTCGCTTCGCGTACCTCCTCCGCCCGCTTCGCGCCGATCTTCGCGACCACATCGTCGAATGACACGTTCTCGTCGTGCTCGCCGATCGCCGCTTTCGTTGCCGGCGTGAAGATCGGCGTCGGCAACTTCGAGGACTCCTCAAGCCCTTCCGGCAGCTGTACGCCGCACAGTGCGCCCGTACGCCGGTAGTCCGCGTACCCGGACCCCGCAAGGTATCCACGCGCAACAGCTTCCACCGGAAGCATCTCGAGCCTGCGTACGAGCAGCGCGCGTCCGCGTACCTCCTCAGGGATGCGCGGGTCGTCGTACGCGACAAGGTGGTTCGGGATCAGGTCCGACAGCTGTTCAAACCAGAACACGCTCATCGCCGTGAGTACGCGTCCCTTGTCGGGGACGGGCGGGTCCAGGATGAAGTCGTAAGCGGAGATGCGGTCCGAAGTCACGAGCAACAGGTGGTCGTCTCCGACCGCGTACAGGTCCCGGACCTTGCCGGCGGCGATCTTCGGGTAATCGGCGAGCGTCGTCACCGCTGCACCCTAACCCGCGGCCCGGCTCATCGAGGATGATGCAGGTCATGGCCTACCCCTTGATCTCGTTCACCTCCGACTACGGGCTGCGTGACGGCTTCGTGGCCGCCTGCCACGGGGTCATCGCAGGCATCGCGCCCGACGTACGCGTCCTCGACGTCAGCCATCTCGTCCCACCGCAGCAGGTGCGCCATGGCGCTGCAGTGCTCGCGCAGACCGTGCCTTTTCTCCCGAAGGCCGTACACCTCGCTGTGGTCGACCCTGGCGTCGGCACCGAGCGGCGTGGCGTCGTAGTGGTCGCTGGGCACGGACTGTTGGTCGGCCCGGACAACGGTCTCCTCGTACCCGCCGCAGAGGCACTAGGCGGCGTCATCGGCGCGTACGCGCTCACTGTGCCCGAGCGTGCGTCCGCCACCTTCCACGGCCGCGACGTCTTCGCGCCCGCAGCCGCGCAGCTCGCCCTCGGTGTCCACCCGGCTGCCCTCGGCCCTGGCGTACCCGAGCTCGTACGGCTGCCGGACCCGCTGGTCGCCGCGTTTCCCGGCAAGCTCGTCTCGGACGTGCTGACCGTCGACCACTTCGGCAACGTCCAGCTCGCCGCCACCCCCGCCGACCTCGAGCTGACCGGCCTGACCAGCGGCGTCACCGTGCACAGCGAGCACGTCGCCGTCCCCGCCACGATCGGGCGGACCTTCGCCGACGTCCCGCCCGGCGCGAACCTGCTCTACCCCGACTCGGCTGGCAGGCTCGCCGTCGCCGTCAACGGCGGTTCGGCAGCCGCCGTACTCCGGATCGGCTCTGCCGACGAATGCACCATCACCGCGTCGCCGACAGCCAGCTGACCGGCCTTCGTCACCGCCGCCTTCATGCCGAAAGTCACGCCGCCGTCGTCGTTGCGCCGGTACGTCGCGAGCGTGCGGATCGGCTCCGGACCCGACCGCTCGCCGGTCTCCTGATCGACCATCGGCACCGCGCACCGGACGCACAGGTTCGCGTACGCGATCTCGACGGCACCCGCGTGCAGCCTGCGCACGGCGTCCTCGGTGTGCGGTTCCGCCCAGCCGCGCACCACGACATTCGGCCGGAACCGGTCCATCGGCACCGGCTCCCCGCCGCGCTCCGCGATCCGCTCGTTCAGGCTGCCCAAAGAGGACTCCGAAATCACCAGCATCGCGTGCCCGTCGGCAAAGGCCGCCGTTCCCGCCGTTTCGCCGCTCGTCACGCGCTCGTGGTCGGGCGCCACTCCGAGCAGCACCGACGGCTTTCCCACCACCGTCGAAAACCACTCGGCCGCTGCCGGACCCTGATGCACGCCTTCGCCGCTCCAGCGGAAGGTGCTCGCCGGATGCCGCGGACCGTCCTTCCGCACGTCGATGACCAGGTCCTCGACCCCCGGCGCCGACAACTCGAGCCGGCCGCCGACCAGCCGCGGCCGGATCGCCGCCATCACCGGGAACCGCCGCTGGCTGCGGAAATCGCCGTCCGGCGCGGCGACGAGGAACTCCCGGTCGTGCGCGAGCCCGGCCGGAGTCACCTCCGCGGACGGCACCGAGGTACCTGCGCATCCCTTGACCGGGTAGTACGTGAGCCGCGAGATCGTCGCCATCCCGCCGAGGTTACCTGCCTGCAGTTTTCCTGCGCCGCAGCGGCCCGGACGGCAGAATCCGGGCAAGTTGCGCTCCCCTCATGGGACACCCGGCACGGTGATCACCATGAGAGTTCCTCCCCTCCCACCCGCCGAACTGTCCGCCGAGCAACGACTGGTGGACGGCCTGGTCCGCGGCCTCCTGACCGGACCACTGCCCTTCCGGGCGACGGCCGGGAACGGCGCCCTGATCGGCCCGTTTCCGATGCTGCTCCGGTTCCCCGAGTTCTCGCGTCCGTTCCTCGAGTGGTACCTCGCCGTCGCAAGCCGGAGCGTGCTCCCGTCCCGGGTGCGGGAGGTCGCGATCCTCACCACCGGATCGCGGTACCGCGCCGCGTACGAGGTCTATTCACACAGCCGGATGGCCGTGGCGGCCGAGCTGTCCGACGGTGTCGTGGCCGCACTGGCCGCCGGAGAACGCCCCGCGGAGCTGACGCCGGAAGAGCAGGTAGCGCACGACCTCGCGTCCTGCCTCTACCGCGGCGGCGCGGTACCCGGCGTGCTCTATCGCGCGGCGATCGCCGCCTTCGGCGAGACCGGGATGGCCGAGCTGGTGTTCCTGATCGCCCAGTACGCGAGCATTTCCGCAATCCTCAATGCTTACGACGTTCCACTGCCGGAAGAGGACTGAACTCGGGCAGCAGCGGCACCGACCGGATCGACCGCCCGTCTTCGTCGAGAATCCGGCCGAGCAGCTTGACCGTGCGCTGGACCACGGCACGATCCTGGACCTGCAGCGTGGGCAGCGCCTGGCACATCCTCCGCTCCACCTCGCGCACCTCCGCCGTCGACCGCAGCCACACGTCGATGACGACGTTGTACGGCCCGGCCACGAATCGGCTCGCCCGTACCCCCGGCAGCGACCGGATGCGTTCCTCGGCCGCGTCGAGGTCCCGCACGTCGAGCGAACCGAAGAAGACCGCAGCGACGCTGTGCCCGGTGAGATGGGGCGAAGTGTCGCACCGGAACGTGACCAAGCCCGCGTCGACCAGCCGGGTCAACCGGCGGCCCACCGCCACCGGGCCGATCCCCGCGTACTCGGCGAGCCGCTCGAACGACATCCGCCCGTCGACGGTCAGCGCGTGGGCAATGCGGTGGTCGGGTCCCTCGAGAACTCCGGCGTGCGCCGGACGTTTCCGCGCAGACCCGGCAAGCCGGCGCCGTTGTTCCGAATCCAGCGCCCCGTCCCGCCACCGGCCCGCCTCGACGGTGGACGAAGTGACGGGGTGGCTCTGCACCTCCGTGATGCCGGGGAGGTGCTCCACCCGGTCGAGGACGTAGCGCGAGAGCGTGCCGAGATCCGGCGCCTGCGCGAGGGCGAGAATGTGCCGCGCTCCGGACATCAACCGCACCGTCGGCGCTTCCACGTCGCCGGCCAGGAGGCCCGCCACCTCGCCCGAGCGTCCGGGCGCGCAGCGGATTTCGACCAGCGCGCAGGTGGGGGTGATGCTGCCCGCCGGATGTGCGGTGACCCACGCGACCCCCGCCGCCTGCATGCGCGCCCAGCGCCGGGCGACCGTGGCCGGGTCGACGCCGAGTACGGCAGCCAGCTCCCGCCAGGTCGCCCGCGCCGACGAGCGCAGCGCGTCCACGATGGCGAGGTCGAGTTCGTCGAATGGTACGTCCGGCATCTCGGGTGATAGCCCCTTTCATGCATCCGGCCACACCTTTCCGAAGGGAACAGGCAGCAGGACCGGCCAAACGCAAGATCGTCTTAGCGTAGCAGCGTTCAGTGATCGGAAAACTGCGAACGGATGTCCTTCATGGAGATCGAGAGCCAGTCCGCGCTGCGGGTGCACAACGTCCGCCTCGTCGACGGCGTCAGCGCCACCGCAGTGGCCGACGCCGTGCTCGAAGCCGACGACGAGGGCCGGATCAGCTACGCCGGGCCGGCGCACGAGGCACCGCCTGCACGGCCGGGGATCCCGACGATCGACGGCCGTGGCGGCACCTTGCTGCCCGGGTTCTTCGACTGCCACCTGCACCTCGGCATGGCCTCCGACCGGTCCATTGTGGACGAAGCGCTGCTGACTGATCCCGTCCTGCGCCTGCTGCAGACCACCGAACGGCTGCGCCGGACCCTCGACGCGGGAATCACCACCGCCCGCGACCTCGGGGGCCTTCCCGCCGGCTTCCGTACCGCCGTCGCGACCGGGTTGCTGACCGGGCCGCGGCTGCAGGTCGCGGTCGGGATCATCAGCCACACCGGCGGGCACGCCGACACCACGCTGCCCGGCGGGGCGGACCTCGGATTCGACTTCTGCGAGCTCGCCGACGACGAACACGAGGCCCGCAAAACCGTGCGCAAGCTGCTGCGAGCCGGCGCGGACGTCATCAAGATCTGCACGACCGGCGGCATGAACAGCGCAGGTGACGATCCCGACGACGAAGACCTGCGGTACGCGGAAATCGCCGCCGTGGTCGACGAAGCACACCGCCATCGCGGCCGCGGCGTCGCCGCGCATGCGCAAGGAAGAGCCGGCGTCCTGGCCGCGATCCGCGGTGGCGTCCGCTCGGTCGAGCACGGTTTCGGCATCGACGCCGAAGGATGCGCGCTGCTCGGCGAAAACGGCACCTTCCTCGTGCCGACCCTGTCAGTGGTCTTCCGCCGTCCGGACCCGGACCGGATGCCGCATTGGGCGTACGAGAAGAAGGTGCGCTGGAACGAACGCAGCAAGGAAAACATCGCCGCCGCCATCGAGGCGAAGGTGGCCATTGCCGCCGGAACCGACGCCGGGATCGCCGAGCACGGCCGGAATCTCACCGAACTGCAGCACCTCGTCGCGCTCGGGATGAGCCCGATGGCCGCCATCCGGGCCGCGACCTCGGAAAGCGCCCGCCTGCTCGGGGTTGCCGACCGGCTGGGCAGCCTGCGGACGGGCCTGCTCGCCGATGTCGTGGTCTGCGCGGGCGATCCATAGCGGGACATCGGGTTGCTGGCCGATCCGCGGAACATCGTCGTGGTCGCCCAGCAAGGCGTGATCCGGAAGAACCTCCTCCCCTCGCCGGCGCCCGCACCCCAAATCCCGGAAGGACACCATGCCTGACACCTTCGACACCGACGTGCTCGTCATCGGCGCCGGACCCACCGGCCTGACCCTGGCGTGCGACCTGTCGCGGCGCCTGGTCACCTCGCGGATCATCGAACGCGACGCCGAGCCGAGCCGGGCTTCCAAGGCGAAGCGCATCCAGTCGCGGTCTCTCGAGGTACTCGACGACCTCGGCGCGGTCGGCCACGTGCTGGCGCGCGGGGTCGCCGAGCTGCCGATGCGTTTCCACGAACCGTCCGGCGCAGTGGACAAGCCCTCGATCGGCGCCCGGGCGGACGACGCCTTCCGCACGCCGTACCCGGATGCGTTGTGGATCGGCCAGTTCGACGTCGAAACCGCGCTGCGGCAACGCCTTGCCGAACTCGGCGGCAAGGTGGAGTTCGGGACCGAAGCGATCGGGATCGAGCAGGACGACGACGGCGTCACCGTCACAGTGCGGACCCGGGACGACGAGAAGACCTTGCGCGCCCGCTATGTCGTCGGCGCGGACGGCGGCAAAAGCAGTACCCGCAAGCTGTCCGGAATCCCGCTGGTCGGCAAAACCCACGACGAGCAGCGCTGGTACCTCGGCGACGTCACCGTGGCCGGGCTCGACCGCGACCACATGCACATCTGGCCGTCCGAGCGCGGCATGCTCGGCCTCACGCCGCTGCCCGGCACCGAGCTGTGGCAGTTCCAGAGCCCGATCCTGCCTGCCGACGAACCGGGGGTCCCGTCGCTCGAGTTCTACCAGCGGCTGTTCGACGAACGCGCGGGCTCGGTGCAGCTCACCAGCGCGACGTGGCTGTCGGTGTACCAGGTGAACGTCCGCATGGTGGAGGACTACCGCAAGGGCCGCGTCCTCCTGGCCGGCGACGCCGCCCACGTGCATTCGCCCGCCGGTGGGCAGGGCATGAACACCGGCATACAGGACGCGTACAACCTCGGCTGGAAGATCACCAGTGCGGTCGACGGCGCCCGCTCGGCCCTGCTCGACACCTATGCGGCCGAACGGATGCCGGTGGCCCGCGCCGTACTCGCGTCGAGCACGGACAAGATGACCAGGACCATGGCGCAGGCAAGCCGCGGCAGCGAGGACGGGCTGGGTTCCGCGCTGGCCGACATGGTCGACAGCGCAACGACCACGGGCCTCGGCATCCACTACCGAACCAGCCCGATGATGTACTGCGACGGCGAGGAAACCGATACCGGGCCGAAGGCCGGTGACCGGGCGCCGAACGTGCACGGGCTCAACGGCGGCGATCTCTTCTCCCTTCTGCGCGGGCCGCGCTGGTCGCTGATCACCTGGAACCACGACGAGCCGGTACTCCTCGGCAACGCGAAGCCGACCCACCTGCAGGTACTGCGGATCGGCTCCGCTCCGGACAGCTCCATTGTGGACACTTCGGGCGAGTTCCCCGACGTCTACCGGCCCCGCCCCGGCGAGCTGATCATGATCCGGCCGGACGGGCACCTCGTCGCCAGGGTCGCCGCCGAGCACGAGAGCGACCTCATCGCCCACCTCGCCCCGTTCCGGTCGAGCGGCACCCGCGTCCGGCCGGCCTGACCCGGAAAGGAGGAGCCGGATGACCCTGCACACGCATTGGGACAAGCTGCTCGCCGGTCAGGTGGCCGTGCTGATCCTGGTGAACGCCATGGTCGACACCGTCATCGGGGCGCCGTTGCTCGTCCTGCCCCAGATGCTCGAGCACTTCGGCACCGACCAGGCGGCGTGGCTCAACGCGAGCGCCATGCTGGCGGGTGCCGTCTGGGCCCCGCTGCTCGGCAGAATTTCCGACCTGCACGGGAAACGCCGCGTTCTCGTGGCAACGCTCGTCGCGGCCGCTGCGGGCGCATTGGTGTGCCTCGTCGCGCCGAACCTCGGGGTGTTCATCCTCGGCCGGTTGCTGCAGGGCGCGGCGGTGGCGTCGATGTTCCTCAGCGTCGCGCTGATCCGTGACCTGTGTACGCCCCGCGTTGCCATGCCGGTCGTGGGCATCGTGACTTCCGGGTCGGCGGTCGTCAGCATCGTCTCGCCGGTGCTGTTCCAGCTCGCCGCGGCCCGGTTCGGCTTCCAGAGCGTGTTCGTGGTTTCCGCGATCGTCGGGGTCCTCACGGCGATCTGCGTACGGGGTCTCATGCCCGAATCGCCGGTGCGGTCCAGCGGCCGGATCGACCTCGGCGGAGCGCTCCTGCTCGGCGGCGGGCTCGCCGGCATGGTCGGCTACCTGAGCCTCGGCTCGCGATCCGGCTGGTTCGGTCCCGGCCCGCTGGCGCTTCTGATCGCCGGAATGACAGCCATCACCTGGTGGTTCCGCGTGTCCAGCCGCAAACCAGGGGCGGTGATCGACACGCGCAGCCTCACCCGGCCGCTCGTGCTCACGCTTCTCGTGGTCGTGCTCGGCACCGGCGCCTACCAGAGCGTGCTCCAGCTGGTCAGCCTCATGGCCGCGGTCTCGCCCGGCCTTGGCCTCGGCTACGGGCTCGCGACCAGCGGCGCCACCGGATTGCTGTTCGCGATGCCCTCGATCGGGATCATGGCAGGCGGCACGCTGGCCGGTGCACTGGCGACGCGCATCGGACCCGACCGGACGCTCGCCGCCGGAGTACTGCTCGGGGTGCTCGGTTCGGCAGGCATGTTCGCCGGTGCGTCCAGCTTCCCGGCCGCGATGTTCTTCGCCCTCGTGCTGGGACTCACCGCGGGCACCCTGGTGACGTCCGGATTCAACCTGGCCGGGAGCCTTGCCCCGGCCGAGCGGCAGGGCAGCGTTTCGAGCCTGGTCACGGTGATGCTCGCGATCGGTTCGGTGGTCGTGAACTTCGTCAGCTCGGCAGTCCTCAGCTCCACCTCGGTGGTCGTCGGCGGGACGACCATGCGGTCGGCGACCGGGGTCTTCAGCACGATTGCCATTGCGCTGGGCGCATTCCTCCTCGCCGCAATCCCGGCCGCCCTGCTGGCCCGCCGCACCGCACTGTCCGGACGCGCCGCATGACCCCGCTCACGCTGGACGACGTGCGCGATGCAGCCGAGCGGCTCGACGGCGTTGCCCACCGCACTCCGGTGGTCCGTTCGCGCACGCTTGACCGGCTGGTCGGCGCCGAGGTGCTGGTGAAATGCGAGAACTTCCAGCGGGCAGGCGCATTCAAGTTCCGTGGGGCGTACCACGCTGCCTCGCGGCTGTCCCGAGCACAGCTGGCCGGCGGCATCGCGGCGTACTCCTCGGGCAACCACGCCCAGGCGGTCGCGCTGGCCGCTCGGGAGCTGGGCGGCCGCGCGGTGATCCTCATGCCGTCGGACGCGCCACAGTCCAAAGTGGAGGCAACGATCGGCTACGGCGCGGAGGTCGTCACCTACGACCGTTACTCCGGCGATCGAGCAGCCATCGGCAGGGCGCTGGCAGCCGAGCGAGGGCTGACCCTCATTCCGCCGTACGACCATCCGCACGTGATCGCCGGACAGGGCACCGTGGCGCTCGAACTGGTGCAGGACGGAGGAGAACTCGACGTGCTCGTGGTCCCGGTCGGTGGCGGTGGCCTGATGGCCGGCTGCGCGACCGCCGCCACGAGCCTGTCACCGGGTATCCGGATGATCGGGGTGGAACCGGCAGCCGGTGACGACACAGCGAGGTCGCTGCGCGTCGGACGACGCGTGACCATCGAGGTGCCGCACACGATCGCCGACGGACAGGCCCTGCCGTGCCCCGGCGAGCTCACCTTCCCGATCAACCAGCGCCTGGTCGACGCCATCGCGCTGGTGACCGACGACGAGATCCGCCACGCCATGCGGTTTGCGTTCGAGCGCCTGAAGATCGTCGTGGAACCGAGTGGTGCCAGCGGACTTGCCGCGCTGCTGGCCGGGCGGGTGGACCATCGGGCCGGACGCGTCGGCGTCGTCGTCTCCGGCGGCAACGTCGGTACCCACCGCTTCACCGAGCTCTGCCGGCCGTGACGGCGAGTGTGACGAGTCCGCACGCGCGCGTCACGGTTCCGCACGAAATGCCACGGCCCCGGACAGTTCCTTAGGATTCGGGCACAGACCCGATCTTGGGAGGCTCCATGCCGCGGCTCCTGCTCGTCGAGGACGACCGGGCGCTGGCCGAAGCGCTGACGATGGCGCTTGCCGCGCTCGGGCATGACGTCGTCGGCGCGGCTACCGGGGAGCGGGCGCTCGAGACGTTGTTCACCGACCGGGTCGAGGTCGACTTCGTGCTGCTCGACGTGATGTTGCCGGGGATCGACGGGTTCGAGGTCTGCCGCCGGATCCGGGCGCGCAGCCGGGTGCCGCTCATCCTGCTGACCTCGCGTGGTGACCCGATCGACGTCGTGGTCGGGCTGGAGTGCGGGGCGGACGACTACGTGGTCAAACCTGCCGAACCGCGGGTGCTCGACGCGCGGATCAAGGCCGTCGGCAGGCGGGCCGTGCCGGACCCGGGTACCCCGGCCGACCTGCTGCGGATCGGAGACCTGGCCATCGACAGCGCCGCGATGACGGCGACCCGCGACGGAGCCGAACTCGCGCTCACGGCCACCGAGATCCGGCTGCTCGTCGAGTTCGCGCAGCACCCCAACCAGGTACTGAGCAGGCAAACGCTGCTCAAACGCGTGTGGGACTACGGCTACGTCGGCGACTCACGGCTCGTCGACGCGGCGGTCGCCCGGCTGCGGGCGAAAATCGAGGACGATCCGGCGAACCCGGCGATGCTGAAGACCGTCCGCGGGCTCGGTTACCGGCTGGTGACCCCGTGAAACTGCCCACCTGGGGGCTCCGGACGAGGGTGACAGCGGCGGTCGTGCTGGTCACGACGACGGCGACCGCCGTGATGGCTGTCGCAGCGGCAAGCCTGCAGAGGGACAATGTGATCGACGGATTCACTTTCGCAGCGGAATCGTCGTTCGGAGCCATGTTCGGTCAGGTGTGGCCTTCGCTGCAGAAGACCATCGCGAACGGGCACACCGATACCCCCAGTTTGATCAGCGCGGTCAGTGATCCGACAGCGAACATTTCGCAAGAGTGGATGCTCTACGCCAAAAGCCCGGATGGCTCGATCAAGATGGTCACCTACGCTTCGACCACTGCTTTGCGGACTCCGCAACCGGCTCCCGTCCGGGTCAACGACCGGCCTGCCGTCATGGCCACGGTCGCGGACAAGGTATTGGTGCGCACGGCCAGCCCGGCCGACTTGCAGACGGCGACCACGGTCGACCCCGAGAGCGGGCAGAAGCTCCTCGTGGTCAGTGGGAACTACGCCGATTACTGGATGGTGGAGTTGTTCGACATGACCCCGCTCGAACTGAGTCTGGCCGAGCAGCCACAGAAGCTGGTGTATTTCGCACTCGCCGTGGCCACGCTGGGGATCGTCGCCGCGGTCTTCGCCGCCTGGCACATCCAACGCCCGGTGCGCCGGGTTGCTTCTGCCGCACGGGAATTGGGTGACGGGACCTACGACGTGCGCGTTCCGGTCAAAGGCCGCGACGAACTCGCCGACCTAGCCGCGTCCTTCAACACCATGGCGCAGCGGATCAGCGAGTCGATCGAGGAACTGCGGGCGAAAGACCGTCAGCAGCAACGGTTCGTCGCGGATGTCGCGCACGACCTGCGGACGCCGCTCGCGTCGATGGTCGCGACCGTCGACGCTCTCGAAACCACCGGGCCGGAAAACCGCGCCACGCAATTGCTCGGCACACAGACGCGGCGGCTCGCGCGGCTCGTCGAGGACCTGATGGAGATCTCGCGTTTCGACGCCGGGTCCGCGGACTTCCGGCCCGAGCCGGTGGACCTGCCCGCGCTCGTCGAGGACGCCATCGAGGTCAACGTGCCCGGCACGGAGGTGCGGGTGCAGACCTCCGGTGACCTGGAGGTGGTCGCCGATCCGCGGCGCGTGCATACCGTAGTGGGGAACCTGCTGGTCAACGCGGTGCGGCACGGCCGGGCGCCGGTCGTGGTGTCGATCGAGGGCGGGGAGGACGTCACGATCCGGGTTTCGGACTCCGGCGCGGGAATCCCCGAGGAGCTGCTGCCGATCCTGTTCGACCGGTTCGTCCGCGGCGATCAGGCGCGGCAGGCGACCGAGGGCAGCGGTTTGGGGTTGTCCATTGCCCGCGAGAACGCGCTGGTCCACGGCGGGACGCTGACCGCGCACAACGACGACGGCGCGGTGTTCACCCTGACACTCCCACGGCGTGCGGTTTCCCCACCAGCGTGATCTCGCGCGGGGTGTACCCGTCGAAGTACGCCATCGGAATGTGCGTGAGGATCAGGAATGCGGCGGCCAGCGCGCCCAGCTGTGCGACGCGGAGTTCCCGGTTCTGCAGCCGCAGAAACAGGACCACGGCGAAGTTGCAGACCAGCAGGAATCCCCAGCGGGCCTCGTCCCAGCCGCCGAACGCGAGCAGCGCCGGTGCCACGATTGCCGCGACAGACAGCAGATCCCGGTGCAGGATCAGGTATCCGCCGATCACCACGAGCAGAATCGGGACCAGGTAAAGCAGCACGTCGGTGATGGAGTAGATCCGCCAGCTTTCGACCTGGGTGCGGGCGAACAACCGGAGCGCATCGTCGCGGAAGGGAAACTGGGCGTCGGCGAGCTTTTGCTGGAACTTCGCGATTGCTCCCGGCGCGGCCGGAGGCAGGGCGAGCACGATCAGCCCGGCGACCGCGGGCGGCGCGACCAGCGTGCAGACCCGGCGGAAGGGCATCTTCTGCAGGAGCACGAGCGCGAACACCGGAAGCACGGTGAGCAGCGCGATTTCGTGCGTCAGAACGGAAAGCACCATCAACCCGCTCGCCACGACCGGCCGGTTCCGGTGCAGGGCGAACAGCGCGGCGAAGAGGAGCAGGTAGATGGCCTGGTCGTAGTAGCCGACCTCGTGGAACAGGTAGCCGCCGGACGGCACGAGCAGCCAGCCGATGAGGACGAACCGGGCGCTTTCCGTACGGCTGCGGAGGAACGCGACCGTGATCACAGTCAGCAACGCGGCGAGAATGAGAAAAGCGGCGGCCGCGAAGAGCCAGTAGTGGTAACCGGCGATCGCGGCGAACGGGTGCAGCAGGGTACCGATGAGAAAGCGCCGGTGGAAACCGTCGGCGAGGGACGCGGTCTGAAGCGTGACGGCCCATGCGCCGGGAAGGCGGAATCCGGTGTACGCGGCGAGCCCGAGCGCGACGACGAACAGTGCGGTGGTGACCCGGCGGGCGGGCCGCGTCACTGGCGGGGCCGGGGCGCGTTCGAGCAGGGCAGTCATCGGATTCGGTCCTCCACAAAGGTTGTGGAGTCCACGCTAGAAATCGATCACGCCGCCGATGCGACAGAGGATCTACGGTTCGGAACGGGTTTGTGACAGCTGCTGCGGAGCGAGCACCCGCGCCGGATGCTGCTGCCGGACCGGACCCGAACCGTCCAGCACGAGCTTCAACGCACGGATGGCGTCGCGGCCGAAGGAATGGGCGCCGAGGTCCACCAGTACGTCGTGCGGGTAGTGCGCGTCCTCGAGGTACGAATCGACCAGGCAACCCGTTTTCAGCACCCGGCTTCCCTTGAGCTTGTGGACCAGCATGGCCTGCGCACGATCCGCGACGTCCTGCCAGGCAAAGAACAACCCGTCGGTTTCGGTCCGGTCGAGCGCGGTGTCGAGCACCTTTTCCAGCTCCACATTGGAGGCGTACGGCGAAAGCCGCAGCGTGAGCGGCTTGATACCGCGGTTTTCGCACCACTTCGTGTACCCGTCGACGATCAATTCACACCACGCGAACGGATCCCGCTTCAGCGGCGCGAACAGGACCGGACTCGCCGACCCGAGTGAGGCCAGCAGGTCGAACGCCCGCGTGGTGGTGGCCGCGTAATCGATCTCGACCAGACCGGCCGCCTTGGTCCGCGCGGCCATCAACCGCCCGGCCGACACGACCGGCACCGCCATCCCCAGAACGCCCTGGAGCACCGGGTCGTCCGGCAGCGCGTCGATGACCACGGCACCCGCGAGCTGCCCGTGCGCGCCGCCGGGCGGATGCGTCACCAGCGTCATGTCGAAGCCGTGCGCGGCCGCTTCCTCCAGCGCACCGAAGGTGAACGGCATGTAGAACGGCATGTTCCGGACGTCCGCGCCGATGTACAGGCCGATCGTCTCCGAAGCCTGCGTGCGCAGCTGCCGGGCCGACTTGTTGGGCCGATACCCCGAGGCGTCCGCCAGCTGCCGTACGCGCTCCCGGGTTGCCGGAGCCACCCGGCCGGTGCCCTTGAGGGCATCGGCGACCGTGGTCTTCGACAGGCCGAGCTCGCGCGCAATGTCGACGATCGTCTTCGCCGCGGTCACCTGCCGCCCACCTCTCCCGCCTCGTCCCGACCGGATCAACCATACCGAAATCCCTGGTCTTGACGGCGGCCGAAACCTCGTGGCACCCTTCCTGCCAGCGTGCCGGAACGTTCCGGCACCTACTCGGAGCAGCACCCGGAGCAGTTAGTGGAGCGTGACCTCCCGATGAAGATCGCGGTTTTGCAGGCGACCAGTGCGCCGGACGGGTTCGCGCGCAACGCGGCCCGGCTCGCCCACGCCGCCTGGTCGGCGAGCGCGCAGGGCGCCGACGTTCTGGTGACCCCGGAACTGTTCCTGTGCTCGTATTCCCCGCGCGAGGTCGCGGCTGTCGACGGCCAGGCGGCACGCGAGGTCGTCGAGCAGGCAGCGGCGGAGAACGGGATCTGGATTGCGGCGTCGACCGTGGAACACGACGCCGGAAAACGCTTCATCACCGGGTCGCTTTTCGGCCCGGACGGCAAGGAAACCACGCGTTACCGCAAACGGAACCTCTTCGGCCCGGACGAGCCTGCGGTGTTCGACCCGGGAGAGCAGGTTCCCGAAATCGTCGACGTCAACGGCTGGGCCACTGCCCTCGGGATCTGTTTCGACGTCGAATTCCCCGAGTTCGTCCGCGATCTCGCCCTCCGCGGTGCCGAGCTCCTGCTGGTACCCACTGCCGTTCCGCTGCGGCCACCGGTCGCCGGAGCGCCCCATCCCCTCGACACCACGATCGTCCCGCGCACCGTCATTCCGGCCAGGGCCTTCGAAAGCCAGCTCTACCTCGCCTACGCCAACCAAGCCGGCCCGGTCTTTTCCGGGTACAGCACACTCGCCGACCCGTTCGGCCGCCGCGTTGCCGCGGCCGGGGAAAACGAGGAACTGATCGCCGGCGAAATCTCCCGGCAGGTGCTGTCGGATGCCCGGGACGCAATCGGCTACCTCGCCGCCTACCCGAAACGGAACTGACCATGCAGATGTTCATCGGATACGCCGGAATCGGCTTGTTTCTGGTGCTGGTCACGCTCGTCATGGAGAAGACCAGGAAAACGGACGCCGATTTCAGCGAGTATTCCACCGCAGGCCGTTCGTTCGGCCCGTTCTACGGGACCATGGCCTACCTCAACACCTTCCTGCCGGGCACGGTGTTCATCTCCTTCGCCGGGCTCGCCGCCGCCTCCGGCCTGATCGGGTTCTACCTGGTGGCGTACTCCTTGCTCGGCATGTTCCTGATGTACGCGCTCGCCCCGCACGTACACACCTGGGGCCGGAAATACGATCTCCGCACCCAATCGGATCTGCTCCGGCTCCGATACCGGTCCAGGACCGTGCAAATCGTGTCCGCGGCAATCGGGACCATTGCGACCATCCCGTGGATCGTCCTGGGAATGCAATCACTCGCGCTCGTTTTCGAAACCCTTTCCTTCGGCGCGATCATTCCGCTCGGCGCCGTGCTGATCAGCGTTCTGTTCATTTGCATCCGCCAGATCTGGACCGTCCGCTTCGGCATGCGCGGAATCATCATCAGCGACCTGGTGCAAGGTATTTTCGCGTATTTCGTCGGCACCGTCGTCGCGGTCGGCCTGATCGTCTGGCTGATCACCAACGGCCACGGATTCGACCAGGTCCCGCCGTCGTTCTTCACCCTCCCCGGCGCGGGCAGCTCGCTCGGGCCGCTCTACGCGGTGTCCATCGTCCTCACCGGCGCGCTCGGCACCTGGTGCTGGCCGGACATCTTCATGCGGCTCTTCACCGCGAACAGCGCCCGCACCGTCCGCAAAACCGCAGTTCAGGCCGCCCCGCTCCTGCTGATCTTCGGTACCGCCGTGTTGCTGGTGGCGTTCTTGGCGGCAAGCATGCCCGAGGTCGCCGCTGCTCCGGACCGCGTGTGGTTCACCGTCGCGCAGGTCGGCGGCGTCGGTCTGCTCACCATCGTCGGTATCTGCGTTGTTGCCGCCACGATGGGCAACGTCGGGGCCAACCTGCAGGCCGCGGGAACGTTGGCCGCAAACGACATTGTCGGCGCGATTTCCGGAACGCGAGTCCACAGTGCCCGGACGGGAAAGATCGCCGTGGTTGCCGTAACCGCGATTTCGGGCTTCGCCGCACTGTTCACCGCGCACGTGACGTCCGGACTGCTTGCCCTCGCTCTCGTTTCATACCAAGGAATTGTGCAACTCGCGCCCACGCTGCTGCTCGGGATCTTCTGGAAGCGCGGCAATGCCGTGGGCGCGGTCGGCGGAATGATCAGCGGATTCACCACCGCCGCCGCGCTCCAGATCGCGTACCCGGTGTCGATTCCCTGGCTCGGCGGCCTGACCTCCGGGGTCGCTGCGCTCCTGGTGAACGTGCTGGTGTACGTCGGCTGCGCCTACGCAATCCAGCCGAAGCCGGAGCTGTCCAGCCACCTCGACGAGCTGTGGACCGCAGGCGCGGAAACGCACGAACCGGTCGAGGTACGGCAGTGAATCACAGCACCTGCGACAGGAATTGCTGCAACCGCGGGCTTTCCGGCGCGTCGAAGATCTTCTCCGGCGTTCCCTGCTCCACAATCCGCCCGGCATCCATGAACGCCACCTCGTCGGCGACACTCCGCGCGAAGCCCATCTCGTGGGTCACCACGATCAGCGTGAGACCCCGCGAAGCCAGCCCGGCCATCAGGTCCAGAATTCCCTTGACCAGTTCCGGGTCCAGCGCGCTGGTCGCCTCGTCGAAGAGCATCACCTCGGGTTCCATGGCCAGCGCCCGCGCGATCGCCACCCGTTGCTGCTGGCCACCCGAGAGCGCCGACGGCCGGTACGGCGCCTTGTCCGCCAAGCCGACCTCCGCCAGCCGCGTCCGCGCCACCTCGATGGCGTCCTCTTTGGACAGCCGGCGGACACTTCGCAGCGGCAGCACGATGTTGTCCAGCACCGTCCGATGGCCGAACAGGTTGAAGTGCTGAAAAACCATGCCCACGCGCTGGCGCAGCTCGTCCGGGTCGGCGGTGATCACGCTTTCGCCGTCGAGCAGCAGGTCACCCCGGTCCGGTTCCTGCAGCCGGTTCACGCAGCGCAGCAGGGTGGACTTACCCGAGCCGGACGGGCCGATGATGCACGTGGTCCGTCCGCTCGCCACCTTCAGGTCGACCCCGCGCAGCACTTCCAGCGTGCCGAAGCGGACGTGGATGTCGCGAAGCTCCACAGAGGACGATCGCACCGCGGCGGTCATCCCGCTACTCCTGCCGTCATTTCGTTGCTCTGCCCGGTTCCCGGCCGCACCTTGCCGCCGGTCTGCAGCCGCCGGTCGATGTAGTTGACCAGATGCGTGAGCGGAATCGTGATCACCAGGTACACCATTCCGGCCGCGACCAGCGGCGACAGGTTACCGGTGTTCGCCGCGAGGTCCTGCCCGATCCGGAACAGCTCGCGCTGCTCCGTCACGAACCCGAGGAAGTACACGAGCGTGGAATCCTTCACCAGCGCAATGAACTGGTTCACCAATGCAGGCAACACTCGCCGCACGCCCTGCGGGATCACGACCAGCAGCATCGCCTTGGCGTAGCTCATGCCGAGCGCGCGGCTCGCCTCCAGCTGTCCTTTGTCGACACTCTGGATCCCGGCCCGGAAAATCTCGCCGATGTACGCCGCGGCAATCAGGCTCAGCGCCGCGATCCCCAGCGGATACGGATTCGTGCCGACGAGCCCGCGCGCGAGCGTGCCGACCCCCTGCCCGATCACCAGAATGGTGAGAATTGCGGGCAGGCCACGGAAAATGTCCGTGTACACCCGGGCCGGCCAGCGCAGCCACCGTTTCGCCGACAGGCCCATCACCGCGACCACCATGCCGAGCACGGTGCCGATCAACGCCGACGACACGGCCAGGATCAACGTGTTGAGCAGGCCGGTCTTCAGCAGGTCGGGAAAGACCTGCCAGATGTACTCCCACTTGAGGAAGGTGTCGAAGAACTGGTCCATCGGGCTACTTGTTCGTGAAATCCGCCGGGACCGGAATGGCCGGTTCGAACTGCTGGTGCACCTTCTGCCAGGTACCGTCGGCAATGGCCTTCTTGATGCCGTCGTTCAGCTTGGCCAGCAAATCGCTGTTGCCCTTCTTCACCGCGTACCCGTGCGGAATGTTGGTGGTGATCGCCTTCGTGACCTTCAGCCCGGCATTCTTCTGCGCGTAGTCCTCCGCGGAGACCTGGTCGAACACCGCACCGGCGATGGCCGACGACTTGAGCGCGCTCAGCACCGCCGCGTCGTTCGGGAACCGCACGGCCTCCGCGGCCGGGGCGTTCGCCGCGAGCCAGGTATCCGACACCGTCCCCTGCACCACGCCGATCCGCTTGCCCGCCAAGGAGTTCTCGTCGGTGATCCCCGCCGACTCCTTCGCCTCGATGCCGAGCGACTGATAGTTGTACGGGTCGCTGAAGGCCACCGTCTTCTTGCGCTCGTCGGTCTGCGCGATCGCCGAGCTGCCGATGTCGAACCGGCCGCTGGCGACCTGCCCGAGCAGCGCCGAGAAGTCGGTGGATACGAATTCCAGCTTCAGCCCCTCTTTCGCTGCGATATCCTTCAGCAGCGCGTTGTCAAAGCCGGTGAATTCGCCGTTCTCCTGGTACGCGTTGGGCCGCGAATCGCTCAGGGTGCCCACGCGCAGGGTCTGCTCCCCGCCGCCACCGCAAGCGGTGAGCCCGGTGGCGAGGAGAGCTGCGACTGCGGTGACGATCAACTTCTTCATGCGCTCAGTCTGCCCGTTCTTCACGCGTTCGTCACCGGAAGGCCTGGACCACCTGGTTCGAGCTCCTTCGCGATCGGCGCCTGCTTGAAGAACTGCGCGTGCAGCCGGGCCGCGGTACCGTCGGCAATCGCCTTGGCCAGTCCGTCGTTGAGCTTCTTCAGCAGCTCCGGGTTCGACTTCGCGACCGCGTAGGCCGACGGCGTGTCCCGGTCCGCCACGGTGTACCCGAACTCGAGCGGAACCGCCGGATTCTGGTCGAAGTACTTCTGGCCGATGTCCTTCGGCACCACCCAGCCGTCGAGCGCACCGGTCTTCAGCTGCGCGAAACCTGCGTTGTAGTCGGGGAACCGGACGACCTGGGCCCCGGCGAGCTTGCCCGCGAACTCGTCCTGCACCGACCCCTGCACCACGCCGAGCCGCTTGCCCGCGACGGATTCCGGACCGGGCAGCGCGGCCCCCTTCTTGCTGACGATCGTGGTGTAGCTGGTGTCGTACCCGTTCGTGAAAGCGACGTTCTTCTTCCGCGCGCTGGTCGCGGAAATCGTCGAACTGCCGATGTCGAGCTGACCACCGGCGACCTTCGCGAGCAGACCGGAGAATTCGGTACCGACGAATTCGACCTGCAGGCCCTCGCGTTTGGCGATGTCGCGCAGCAGTTCGTTGTCATAGCCGGTGAACTGGCCGTTTTCGAGGTAAATGCTCGGCGGCGCGTCGGCGAGGGTGCCGACGCGCAACGTCTGCCCGGACGCGTCCGGCGAACCGCATGCGACGAGTCCCGCGGTGGCGGTGACAGCGAGCACGGCACTGAGGATCTTTCTCATCGGGCGAACGTTAGGGAGTTCGCCCGATCGAGTAATACCGTCTCAGTACGTGGGCGTCGTGCGGACGATCACAGGATCGGCTGCGGCGAATAGCCTGCGGCGTCCGGGAACCGCTTGAGCACGTCCTCCACGCGCCGCGCGACCTCCTCGACCTGACGCGGGGCCACGCCGGTGAACGAGATCCGGTCGGCGAGGAGTTCGTCGAGGTCAGCGCGGTCGAGGGGGAGCCGCTCGTCGGCCGCGAGCCGGTCGAGGAGGTCGTTCTCCGCCCCGCGCTCGCGCATCGCCAGCGCGACGCCGACGGCGTTCTCCTTGATCGCCTCGTGAGCGGTTTCACGTCCGACGCCACGGCGCACCGACGCCATCAGCACCTTCGTGGTCGCGAGGAACGGGAGATAGCGATCAAGCTCACGCTCGACCACGGCCGGGAACGCGCCGAATTCGCCGAGCACCGTGAGGAACGTCTCCAGCAGGCCGTCGAGCGCGAAGAACGCGTCCGGCAGCGCGACCCGGCGCACCACGGAATCCGAGACGTCGCCCTCGTTCCACTGGTCACCGGCCAGCTCGCCGATCATCGACAGGTACCCGCGCAGCACCACGGCGAGGCCGTTGACACGTTCGCAGGACCGGGTGTTCATCTTGTGCGGCATGGCCGACGAGCCGACCTGACCGGGTTTGAAGCCCTCGGTGACGAGCTCGTGCCCGGCCATCAGCCGGATCGTCTTGGCCAGGCTGGACGGCGCCGCGGCCAGCTGGACCACAGTGGACAGCACGTCGAAGTCGAGCGACCGCGGGTACACCTGGCCGACGCTCACGAACCGGCTGCCGAACCCGAGGTGCTCGGCGATGCGGGACTCCAGATCGTCCAAAGTGGACTCGTCGCCGAGCAGGTCGAGCATGTCCTGTGCGGTGCCGACCGGGCCCTTGATACCGCGCAACGGGTACCGCTCGATGAGGTTGTCCAGCCGCGCGAAGGCGACCAGCAGCTCGTCGGCCGCCGTGGCGAACCGCTTGCCGAGGGTGGTCGCCTGCGCGGCGACGTTGTGCGAACGCCCGGCCATCACCAGGTCGGAGTGCTCGACGGCGAGCGCGGCCAGCCGGGACAGCACGGCGGCGACTCGGCTGCGGACCAGCTCGAGCGAACGCAGCTGCTGCAGTTGTTCGACGTTCTCGGTGAGGTCCCGCGACGTCATACCCTTGTGCACGTGCTCGTGCCCGGCGAGCGCGTTGAACTCCTCGATCCGGGCCTTGACGTCGTGCCGCGTGACGCGCTCGCGGGCGGCAATCGATTCCAGGTCGACCTGTTCGATCACGCGCTCGTAATCGTCGACCACGCCGTCGGGCACCTCGACGCCCAACTCGGCCTGCGCCCGCAGCACGGCAAGCCACAGCCGCCGCTCGAGCACCACCTTGCGTTCGGGCGACCAGAGCGCCACCAGTTCGGGAGAGGCGTAGCGGGCGGCGAGCACGTTGGGGATGCTGGGCTTGAGCGTCACGCGGACACGATACCTGGTCGTCGCGCGGGCCCCCGCAGGTCAGAGCCGCTGCTAGCCTCCCCGGCATGGGCTACCGGTGGGATATCACGCGTGCAGCGGTACGGCAGGGCGTCGTCGGAATCGTACGGACGGCGGATGCCGTCTCAGCCGTCACTGCTGCCCGCGCGGTGCTCGACGCCGGGCTGCGCTCGGTCGAGATCCCCCTCACGAACTCGGGTGCGCTCGCCGCTATCGAGGAGCTCGCCGCCGCGTACCCGGACGCCACGATCGGCGCGGGCACGGTGCTCGACGAGTCGTCCGCAACCGCCGCAATCCGCGCCGGTGCGGAGTTTCTCGTGTCCCCGTCGCTGCACGCCGAGGTGTTGCGTACCGCTCATCGGTACGGCGTCGCGGCTTTCCCGGGGACCGGTTCGGTCACCGAGATCGTGCGCGCAATGGAGGAAGGTGCTGACGCGGTAAAGGTTTTCCCGGCTTCGGCGCTCGGACCGCAGTGGGTGCAGGAAGTCCGCGCGGCACTTCCGCAGGCGCCGCTCGTGCCGACGGGTGGAATCGCTCCCGAGGACGTGCCACGCTGGCTCGAAGCGGGCGCCGTCGCCTGCGGCATCGGGTCGGCGCTGACCCGGGGAACCACCGAGGACATCCGGGCCCGCGTGGCCGCGCTGGTGAGGGAGAGCTAGTTGAGCGACGTTGTGCTCGTCGGCTGCCGTACTGCCGAAACCGGCGGAAACGGCACCGGGATCTCGGTTTTCCGGCGGACCGGGACCGAGCTCACGTTCGACTCGACGTTGCCGATGGTCTCGCCGACCTGGCTGGTCCAGCACCCCAGCTTGCCGATGGTGTACGCGGCCAACGAAACGAGCCACGGCGAGATCACGTCCATTTCGGTCGCCGACGGCCTCACCGCACTGGACGTGGTGGACTCCGGCGGCGCTGACCCGTGCCACCTCTCGGTGCCCCCGAACGGCCGATTCCTGTTGTGCGGCAACTACTCCGGCGGCAGTCTCGCGGTGTTCGCCCTGCGCGCGGACGGCCGGATCGACGGGCAGACGGACCTGGTGCAGCACCAGGGGAGCGGCCCGCGACCCGCTCGCCAGGACAGCCCGCACGTGCACATGGCAATGTCGTCGGCGGACAGCTCGGTGGTGAGCGCCGTCGACCTGGGTACCGACGAAATCCGCAGCTACACGCTGTCCCCGGACGGGAAACTGACGCCATTGGCCGTCACGGCGCTGTCCCCGGGCACCGGACCGCGGCAGCTCGTACGTGGCAAGTCGGCGGCGTACGTGGTGGGGGAGCTGTCCGGCGAGCTGATCACGATGCGCGAGACGTCACCGGGCGCGTTCGAGCTGGTCGCGACGACGTCCGCGACGGCAGCCGGTGGCGAATCTCTGGTGGCGCACCTGGAAGTGCGGGAATCCGGCGTCTACCTGTCGAACCGCGGCCCGGATTGTGTGACGTCCTTCACCGGCTCTCCGCTGCAGGCGACGGCCGACCAGCCGTGCGGCACCTACCCATGGCATTTCGCCGTGGTGGACGGAATCTGCTACGTCGCCGCCATGCGCGACGACACGATCTCGGCGTTTCCCTTGGCAGAACTGGGAAATGCGAAGGTACAAAGCTTCCCGGCGGGCTCGCCGACCTGCGTACTCCCGCTCCGCTAGTCCTTATTGGACGGACCCGAGTGCGGTCTGCAGCATCCGCGCCGCGGCCGCGCGCGGAGCCGGGTCCACCGCGATCAGCGCGTTCACCACCGCACCGTCGACCAGCGCGACCAGCCGCTCCAGCTCGTCCTTCGTCACCGGCGTCCCGGAACGCGCGAAGATCTCCGTGAGCAGCTCGTCGAGCTGCTGTGACAACGTCCGCATCAGCGGGCGCAGATACGGCCGCCGACCCGTCGCGACCAGGCGTTCGTACCGCAGCAGGACAGCCTCGGCGTCGGCTTCCGGGTCGCCGCTCGGCGGGCCCAGCAGCAGGTCCAGCACCAAATCCACGGTCGCCTGCACGCCCCGGTTGCGCGTCGCCAGCTCCTCCAGCCTGCGGCGGCCGTTGACGAACTCCACTCGTCCGTGGTGTTCGACCGCCGCGGTGACCAGGTCTTCCAGCGAGTCGAAGTAATACGTGGTGGACGCAAGCGGCAGACCGGCCCGTTCGGCGACGGCCCGGTGCCGCACCGCGTCGAAACCGCCCGAGGCCAGCAGCTCGGCGGCGGCTTCGACGAGCGCCGCCCGTCGTCGCTCACCCTTCGGGGTCGTGGCTGCTGCCGTCATGGGCCGAATTGTGCCAGCCACCCCGTGGGCCGTCCGTCAGAACCGGGGGGCGAGGGTGGCCGCGAAGCGGTCCAGGTCGGTTGCATACGGTGCCGGGTGCCCGGTGGTTCCGGGCACGCTGACCAGTACGAGAGTCCCCCCGGTACCGGTTTCGCGACGCACCGTGACTGCCCCGGCGGGCTGGGCGGGAACGGCGACGGCACCCCGCGGGAACACGGCCGCGCCGATCATGCCGTCCGGAAGCGGGAACCCGGCGCCGCGCGCCCCTGGCGCGCAAACGCTGCCCGGGGACGCCTGCGCCGCGGTCAAGTGGCCTGGGAGCTCGCCAGCGAGGGCGGTGGCGAGCTCCCAGTCCACCTGTCCGCACCCGGAGGTGCCTTCGGCCCGGGGGCCGGTCCTCCCGTCCCCGCTGTCTCCCTGCCGAGACGGCTGAGCCGGGAAGTTCTCCCCATCAGTACCCAGAGGACGTCCGGCTGATGCACCGGGTTGCGCGGGTGCCGCGGCGGAATTCGCCATGGAATCGGACTTTTCCCCCGAGAGGCCCACAATCCCCCAGACGCCGAACCCGGCCAGCACGAGCACCGCCGCGGCGCCCGCGGTGACCCGGTTGCGCCGCCGCAGCGTCTCGCGCTTCGAGCGGCGGACGACGTCGTCCACCGAGAAGGTCGCGGGCGGCACCTCGCCGGGCGCGCCGGAGAACAACGTCTCGGCCTCGCGCTCATCCATTGGTCTCCACCTCCCGGTTCAGCACCTGACGCAGGTTCGCGAGCCCGCGCGCCGTCTGGCTCTTCACGTTCCCCTCGCTGCAGTTCAGCACCTGCGCCGCGGCGCCGACGTCCAGCCCGTCGAAGAACCGCAGCACCAGCACCGCCCGCTGCTTGGGCGGTACCTCCTTCAACGCCGCGAGCAGGTCTTCGCGGGTCGCGACGCGGTCGGCGAGCCCGGGTCCGTCGGCTACGGGTTCCGGCAGCACCTCGGTCTGCCGCTCGCGCCGCCACGGCCGGCGGGACTCGTCGATCACCGCACGCACCAGCGTCTTGCGCACGTACGCGTCGGTCGCCGCGCGGTCTCTGATCTTCTTCCACCTCCGGTGCAGTGCGACGAACGCCGTCTGGGCCAGGTCGTCGGCCTTGTGCCAATCGCCGCAGAGGAGGTACGCAGTCCGGCGCACGGCGTCCCGCTTCGCGGCGAAGTACTCCGCGAACTCCTGTTCGTCGCGCTGGTCCACACAGCTCCGCTCTGGCCATGTCCGCTCGGGGGACGGATCCGGGGGCGTCCACGGTTGCACGAGTCCCCGGATCCGTTCCACCCCCCGCCGCATTGATGCGGCGGGTACCAGTGTGATGTGATCGGACCGTGACCAGGACTGGACCGCAGATCGACTTCCGCTCCGACACCGTCACCCGTCCGGACGCGGTCATGCGGCGGGCCATGGCCGAGGCCGAGGTCGACGACAACGTCATCGGCACCGACCCCACGATCGCCGAGCTGGAACGCCGGGCCGCGCAGGTACTGGGCATGCCGGCCGCGCTGTGGACGCCGAGCGGCACGATGGCGAACCTGATCGCGCTCAGCGTGCACCTGCAGCGCGGCGACCGCTTCCTCGCCATGCGCGGTGCCCACGTGCTCAACAACGAGCTCGGTTCGGCCGCGTGGCTGGCCGGCGGGATGCCGGACATCCTCGACCACGACGCAGGTCCAGGGCGCTGCACGCCGGAAACGCTGGCCGCCGCAACCGGCACCAGCGGCCCGTACTACTCGCTGCGCACCACGTTGTTGTGCCTGGAGAACACGCACAATGCGGCGGGCGGAGCAGTCACGCCGCCCGACGAGCACGCGCAGCTGCTGTCGGTCGCGAAGCAGGCCGGGCTCACCGTGCACCTCGACGGCGCGCGGATCTGGCACGCGGCGGTCGCACTGCAGGTACCGCCCGCCGCGCTCACGGTCGGCGTCGATAGCGTGTCGGCGTGCTTCAGCAAAGGCCTCGGCGCGCCGGTCGGCTCGGTCGTCGCGGGCAGTGTGGAGTTCGTCGAGCGGGCTCGCCGGATGCGGCAGATGCTCGGCGGCGGGGTGCGGCAGGGCGGCGTGCTCGCGGCCGCCTGCCTCGTCGCGCTCGGCCGCGTGGACGAGCTCGCCGAATCGCACGAGTTCGCGAAACGCCTGGCCGGCGGGCTCGCCGAGCACGGCTGGGACGTCTCGGCGCCGGACACCAACATCGTGCTCGCCGGCGTCCCGGACATCCCGACCGCCCTGCACTGGCTGGGCTCACTCGGCATCCTGGCCGTGCCGATGGCGGGCAAGGTCCGGTTCGTCACCCACCGAGACCTGTCGTCCGCCGACATCGACGAAGCACTGCGCCGGATCAAGACCGGCGCCTGATTTGGGGGAAATGCTCGTGACCAACTGGATCGTGTTCGACTACGGCGAGGTGCTCAGCACCCGCAGCTCCATGACGCCGAAGCTGGCCGCCACCATGGGCGTCGAGCCGGAGACGTTCGAACCCGTGTACTGGGCCTTGCGGGACGCGTACGACCGCGGCGGCACCGACCTCGAGTACTGGACGTCGATCGGCGATCGGGTGGGCGCGGAGGTCGACGAGGCGATGTCGGCAGAGCTGACCGCGCTCGACGTCGCCGGCTGGAGCCAGCTCGCCCCCGGGTCGCTCGACCTGCTGGAATCGCTGGCCGAAGCCGGGGTAGCGCTCGCGCTGCTGTCGAACGCACCCGCAGCGTTCGGCGCCTGGGTACGCGAGCAGGAGTGGGCGAAGCTGTTCCGCCACACGCTGTTCTCCGGTGACCTGAAGGTCGCAAAGCCGGACGCGACGATCTACCAGCTGCTGTTGAAGACCCTCAGCGCGGAACCGGGCGACTGCCTGTTCTTCGACGACCGCGAGTCCAATGTGGTGGCTGCGCGAGCAGCCGGGATCCGCGCGCACGTATGGGATGGCACCGAAGCTGCCCGAGCCGCGTTGGGCTGACCGGGGCAGCAGGCTCTTCCTGCTGCCCCGGCGCCTTCGGGTGCGCAAACCTGACCGGATCGTGGTTCACGATGCCGAGCAGAACCCGGCTCTCCCGCGTGGATTTCCGCCTGGCGAGCCCCGGGTCAAACGATCTCGATCCAGTCCATGTTCACGGTTTTAGGAAACTTCTTGTCCGTCCATTTCGGATAAGTGATCAAGGCACCGTTGTGGTCTCGGTACCTGATGTTGTTGTTTCCGGTGTGAATTTCCTTTACCCACCTGTTGATATTGGTCCGTCCACCGTTCGCATAGCACGCCCAGCTGGCGCCCTTACCACTGTCATACTCGTACACCAGGTGGAGGTACTCCTTGCTATTGCACTGCACCCAATCAATAGCGGAGGCGTTCCCCATCGGAACGGCGAGGGTGAAAGCCAGCGCCGCCCCCGTTGCCGCTGCGAGTGTCTTGCCCTTCGAAAACATCGATCTCCCCGGTGAGTTCCCCACGAAATGGTGCGTGGTCGGATTCTTGCCAACTGCCAGTCGACACTACTACTCCGATCCCGCCCAGCCATAGGGCACTTGAGTGCAGCAACTCAGGGTACTCAGGTGCAAAACATCCTTCCCCGAAAAGCCTTTCGGGTAATTGTTCGGTGCTTGTGGCCGTGCTGTCAGCGCAAGATTCAACCCGAAAGTTTTTCTCATTTCGACCCGGGAAACCTTTCCGGGCTGAGCTCATTCGGTGTCGCGATGCTCACGAAATGGTGGCGAGTCCGTACTCCGGTGAAGTCTTCTCGCATTGTCGCCGGTTTGCACATCGCAGAAACCAGCGAAGCACCCGAGCAGATCCGGGCCGACGTTCGGGTTGACCGTCGTTCGTCCGGCGGCGTGGACGCCGCTTTCGGACGCGTCGGATTCAACGGCTTCCGGTAACAGCGCCGGAATGCTGCTGCCTTCTAGACCCGGTGGGACATGCCGATTCGCCGTGCGCGCCCGTTGGGACAGCCGACCTGATCCGAGTGCGCCGTGGCGCTGAGCTGCGACGGCTCCTGGGTTGCAGGAGCCGTCGCCAGGTCGTCCCCAGCTGCGTCAGCGGGAAATCCGCTTGGACGCCTTCTTCCCGGTGATCGCGCCGTACGCCGCCGTGCCGAGGAACAGCACGCCGCCGATGATGCCGATCCACAGCACGGCCTTGAACACGAAGCCGATCACCGAGCCGAGCACCATGAAGGCGATCCAGGCCACGATGAGCGCTCCGACGATCTTCCAGAACATGGCTCCTCCGATGCCGTTCCCGCGCCACGTCGGCCCGGTGCCCTCCAGCGTGCCATCCGCGGCGCGGAAACTCTCTCCATCCGGCCAACGTTCAGGGGTATCTCCGGGTTCCCCTGACCGGCTTTCACCCGAGCCAGGCCCCCAATCGGCGGACGCCCTCGGTCACGTCCTCGGTGGCACCGGCGAAGGAAAACCGCACGTAGCGGCCACCGTCGACCGGGTCGAAGTCGATGCCGGGGGTGATTGCGAGGCCGGTGTCGGCGAGGAGGCGCTGGCACCAGCCGAGGCTGTCGGTGGTGTGGTCGGAGACGTCGGCGTAGGCGTAGAAGGCGCCGTCGGCGGGGGCGAGCTTGTCGAGGCCGATGTCGCGCAGGCCGGTGAACAGCAGGTCACGGTTGCGCCGGTAGTGCTCGACGTGCGCGTCGGCCTCGGCGTACGACTCCGGCGTGAACGCCGCGACCGCCGCGTACTGCGACAACGCGGGCGGGCAGATGGTGAAGTTGCCGGTGAGGACGTCGACGGAGCGATGCAGCCGCTGCGGGACGATCATCCAGCCGAGCCGCCAGCCGGTCATCGCGAAGTATTTGGAGAACGACCCGAGCACGAGCGCCTCGCGGCTGTATTGCCACGCACACTCGAGGGGTTTGCCGTAGGAGATGCCGTGGTAGATCTCGTCGCTGATGAGCTGCACCCCGCGCGACGCACACCAGCCGGCGATCGCCGCCAGCTCACCCGGCGGCAGCACGGTCCCGGTGGGGTTGGACGGGCTCGCGACGATGAGCCCGTCGAGCGGCCCGAGCCGGTCGAGCTGGTCGACGGTCGGCTGGAAATTGGTCTCGACGGTGGTGGCGAACTCGACGACCTCGCAGCCGAGCACCTTCAGCAGGTTCCGGTACGCGGGATAGCCCGGCCGGGCCATCGCAACGCGCGCCCCGGGGTCGAACGCGCTGAGAAAGGACAGCAGAAAGCCCCCGGAAGACCCAGTGGTGAGCACAACGTCCTGCGCAGCGACCTCAAGGCCATAGGTACGCAGATAATGCCCGGCGACGGCCTCCCGCAGCTCAGGAATGCCGAGCTGCTCGGTGTAACCGAGGGTATGCCGGTCGACCGCCTCGCGCGCCGCACGGAGAACAGCCTTGGGCGCCCCCGCCGACGGCTGCCCAGCAGCAAGCGACACAAGGTCCCCATGACTACGCTGCCGAGCCTGCGCGGCAGACAACACGTCCATCACGTGAAAAGGAGGCACGCCGGCCCGCAGAGCAGGCCCGCCGAAAGCACCGATGTCGACCATGCGGCCAGGCTAACGGGCACCCCCGCCACCTGGCGGACGTCTGTGGCCCGCACTACGTCCGGCGATCATGACATCACAGCCCGCGGTCCCACTCCACGGTCGACCCACCGCGCCGCGGCGCCGGGCCGTTCCCCGGCCGGGCCGCTCCCCTTGCCGGGCCGTTCCCCGGCCGGGCCGTTCCCCGGCCGGGCCGCTCTCCGGCCGGGCCGCTCTCCGGCCGGGCCGCTCTCCGGCCAGGCCGCTCTCCGGCCAGGCCGCTCTCCGGCCAGGCCGCTCCCTTGCCGGGCATGGCCGGTACCTCGCCGCTCGCAGGCCGGGCCACTCCCGACCTCGCCGGTACCTCGCCGCTCCCTGCCGGGTCGCTCGTGGCCTCGCTGATCCCCTCCGGGCCGCTCGCTGGTCTAGCCGGTACCTACAATCCCGCGCCCGCGCATGACCCGCGCTGTCGTCGGCGCCACCGTCCGCGACCTCACGCGCTCGTCACACCCTTCGATCCGCGCCGCCTTCGGCCGCCACCACCCTCAGCCGCCCTGCGACTCCGCAATCCCGGCCCACACCGGACCCCAGCGACCCACCACGCGAGCACCCAGGTCCGGCACCGCCCTCGACCACCGCGGTCCACGCCCCGCCAACCCCGGCCCGCCTCGACCCCGTGATCCCGGCCCGCCAATCGCCAGCCTCCGCCGCATCAATCAATACCCGCGATAAGCGCCCCCATGGGCCATCGCCTGAATCCCCGGCACATTCCCGACCGAACCGTACCGATCGATCGAATACTGAACCCCGGCGATGATGTTGTCCACCGGGTTGTAGATGTTGTCGTGGCCAGGCAGCTTGTGCGCCTGGAACGTGGAGTCAATACACTGCATCAACCCCTTGGACGGATGCCCGGCAGCAGCATTCGAATCCCAGTTATTTATCGCATTCGGGTTCCCACCGGACTCATGCTGGATGATTGCCCAGATGTTCTGGATGTCCGCTTCCGTGACGTTGACCCCGGCGGCCTGCAGTGCCTTGATCGCTTCCTGGATCCACTGCTGCACATTCCCCGGGGGAGGCGACGACGGCGGCCCACCGCTCGGGCCCAACCCGCCCCCTCCTCCTCCGCCACCGCCGCCACCGCCGTGGCTCGTGTGCACCCCGCCCGTGCTGTGGGGCACCTTGCCGTTGCTGCCCGGCAGGGGGACCTTGTCGTAGCCGCCGTCGATTTGCTGTTTCATCAGCGTCTGCGACTGCGAGATCATCCCGTTTGCCTGGTCGAGCAGGGTCTGCACCTGGCCGTCCCACTCGGTGGTGATGCCGTTGATGTCTTCCTTGGCTTTCGCCTTGATCTGGTCGGCATTCGGGTTCGGGCCGGGTTTTTTCTGCTCCGCGGCGGTTTTCGCCGCGGCATTGGCCTGGTCCATTGCCGTTTGCGCGTCCTGGTTGCGCTTGTTGACCGCGCCCTCGGCACCGGTGAGCTTGTCGTGGACCTTCGTCTTGACCTCGCTCAGGTTCTTCGCCAGCGTGCTCAGATCGTTGGCGACGTCGCCGAGGTGCGCCTCCACCTTCGCCCCGGCACTGCGTACCGAACGCACGTAATCGAAGAACGAATCGGCCGCCGGACCTGACCACACGCTGCTGTCGAGCGCCTTGGTGGTGTTGTCGAGCGCCTGCGAATGGTCACCGGCATCCGTTGCGGCGCCGCGGAATTGGTCGGCTGCCTTCGTGATGGCGTCGACGTTCAGCTTCGCGACCTTGTCGACCTTGTCCGTGAACGCCTTCCAGTTGTCCGGCGTTCCGGCACCGTTCGCGGTCAGTGCCACGTGCTCGCTCCCCCTGTCGTCCCGCCGGTCACTTGTCCTCGTGGACCGTGATGTCGCTCTTCGCGACCTGGTCCATTTCCGTCATCAGGCCCGCCGCCCGGCGCATGGCGACGGCGAGCGCGTCCATGTGCTGCCCGGCGGCGTCGAACTGGCTGTGCACGCCTTTCTTGAACTCGCCGACCGCACTGTGCGCGTCCTCGGCGCCGTCCATTCCGCCGAACGGGCTCTCGCGCTCGTGGTCCATACCGGTGAGCTTGTCCTTCGACTTCCGGAACTCGTCTTTCAGCTTCTCCACCTGACGCGCCGCAATGGCCATCGAATCAGCGTCGTAGACAGGCACCGTCGGTCATCCCCTTCACGAAAAGTATCGTCCCGGCAAGTCAGACGCCGCCGCGAGCCCGCCGGTTCCCGTGATCACTGTAAAGCCCCGATCGGGGGACAGCGGAAAGTTCCACCCGGGCGCGAAGCGAAATGCCGAAAAGTCCGAAAAGCGCATTTTCACAGCGTCGACTGGAGTTCCCGTACCCGTTCCGCGAGCACCGCATTGTCCGCCGGGCTCACCGTCGCCCAGGTGCGGCCGTCGGAATCGTCGGTGAGCTGGAAGAGGTACCGGCCCGAATCGGTGTCGTAGAAAGCCGCGACATGCGGCGATCGGCGGACCGTCCCGTCCCGCAGCACGCGCTCCGCGCAGAACTGGCCGCGCGCCTCCTGCCCCACCAGCATGCCCGCCAGTTCCTGCGCCTCCCACAGGTCCAGCCCACGGTCTTCCAACGCGGTGACCAGCGCTTTCGGCTCGCCGTGAGCGACGGAATCGGCCGCGACGAGACTGTCGTGCGGCACCGAGATCGACTGTCCGACCCCCGCCCCGAGCACCCCCGCCACCGGCACCACGGCGTCCGCCAGGGCACCCGAATCAGCGGGGATCAACCACACCTCACCCCGGTCGATCACCCCGAGCACAGCCTGGCTGCCCCGGCTCACCGCTCGGCCGTGGATCTCCCGGTCAGCCCACACCCACACGTCCACCGCCTCGCTCGGACGCGCCAGCAAATGCAGCTGGTCCAGCAGAACACCGGACGGCCGCCGACCCCGCGCCAGCCGACGCGCAGCCAGCGACTCCCACGCCGTCTCGATCAGCTCCGCCCGTTCGGAATGCGTTCTCCCTGGCGACGGAACCGCAAGCGCAGACGGACGACGGCCCAGCTCCAGCGATTCCCACAGCACGTCGAATTCGAGCGCACTCAGTACCAGGTTCACGGCCGGCGCACGTCTCCGTCGCCGATCACGTCGCGCGAAACCATGCGCTCGTCGGTGAACAGGTCCTTGTCGTCGACGCCGAAGCGGCGTACGTGCTCCTCGTCCTCCTGCTCCTGCGTCGCGGCCGGGCTGAGGAATTTCGCGTCATCCTCGGCTGGTTTCGGCGCGATCTGCTCGGTCTTGCGCAGCGCGATCGCCTCCTCCTCGGGCAAGTCTTCGACCGGCAACGGCCGCGCTGGACCCTTCGTCGGGGGACCGCCGAACCCGCGCCCCTGCCGATCTCGGTCACCGGCCAGCGTTCCACCTGCAGCTGCACCGAGCGCGGCGGCACCGGCCCCGATCTCGCCCGGCGATGCCCCGGCGCTTCGCGGTACCGCAGCGCCACCGGGTTCCGCAACGGGGATCGGCGGGGATTGTGGTGCACTGCCGACCAATCGGCCACGCTGCAACGCCGGATCCCCGCTGCCGGCAGGGTTCCCTACCGAACCTCCGCTTCCGGCGTAGCTACCGCTTCCCGGACCACTGCCGACCCCGGAACGCCCGGAACCGCTTGCGCCACCAAGACTTTCGGCGCGACCGAGCCCACCGTCGGCCCCGGTCCCCCGCGGACCGCCCGGAAGGAAACTGCCGGTCTCCCCGCCCCGCCATCCCGCACCACCAGGCACCCGCGAACTCCCGTGCCCACCGGAACTTCCCGAACCACCGGAATTCCCGGTCCCACCAACACTTCCCGGCCCACCAACACCCCCAGGCCCACCAGCACTCCCAGGCCGACCAGCATTCCCAGGCCGACCAGCATTCCCCGGCCCACCAACACTTCCGGGCACCCCAGAGCCCCCAGGCACCCCAGCCCGTCCCGCCCCGCCAGCACCCGGAACCCCACTGGAACCACGAGTCACCCCAGCCCCGTCCGCCCGCGGCACCGGCGCCGAATACCCAGCCGTCACCACCGGATTGGGCCGCGGCGTCCCGTGCGCAGGCGTCGGCGGATCGGCCACCCGGCTCACCGGCTGCGGGTCTACGTACTGCGACTGCACCGAAGCCACCGCAGGCCGGACCTGACCATCCGGCGTCACATCGACCGCGGAAGCCGCCCGATCGACCGGACTCGGCCCGTCACCAGGTTGCGTCATGGTGAGCGCATGCGGCTGGCTCAACGTCTCCGTGGACAGCAGGTTTTCGCCGCTCTGCTGGGCATACCCGTTCAACGCCTCGAGCGCCTGCCCACGCGCGTTCTCCGCAGCGTGCACCTGCGCCGCGTGATCGGTTTCGAAGCCGACGAAGCTGAGTAGAGTGTCGCCGAGCGTGAGGCCACCCGCGCCCTTGCGCACGGCGGCCGCGTCGGGCAGCTTGAACTTGGTCCGGTTGAACGCTTCCCCTTGCGCGAACAGCATTTCCGCGGTGTGCGCGACCTTCCGCATCGCGTCGTGCGAGAACCCCGCCTGGTCGGAGAACACCTGCCCGGCCTGGCCGCCCGCCTCGCTCCGCCATTCGACGCCGAGCTTCGACAGCTGTTCGCGCAGCGTGTGATCAGTACCGGCGAGCGCGGTCGCGACGGCCTTCAACGCCTCGACCGCGGTACCGATGCTGCCGATTCCGTCGCCGGTGCCGAACTTCTCGATCTCGTCGGCGATGGCGGTGTCGGTCCAGCCGTCGAAACGGTGGTCGCGGATCCTGCCCGCGAGGTCGGAGATCTCCACGCGCCCTCCCTAGGTCCGGTTCTTCAGGCCCTGCACGGCCAGGCTCGCGGCCTGGGTGGCGAACCCGCACAACTGCGGCTGGCTGAACGCTCCGGCCGTGACCGCAAACGCTTGCGCCGCCATGGTCTGTCCTGGTGCGACACCGACGAGCACCTCACAGTCGGCGGGGGTGCCTGCCGCGCGGTAGTTCGTGAGCGCCGGGTAGCCCTCGACGCTCACGGGCGCCGTGGTCATGCTGTTCTTGCGCCGCTTGCCGGTGAGCCACTCCTGCACGTCCGCGCCGACGACGCGCAGGTGCAGCGCGTGGAACGGCTCGGCGCGGTTGGAGTCGAACACACAGGTGGGCCCGTCCTGCGGATCCGCGGCCGGGCGCGGCACGCTCGTGATCTTCAGCTGGTCGAGCTGCGCTTGGCCCAGCAACGTGCACGGGTCGGTACCGGCGATCGGCAGGTCCGAAGGCCGAGGCGGCAATGCAGCCGCTTTCGCCTGCTGCGACAGGGAACTCACCGCGGTCTGTACGGGGTACGCGGTGCCTGGGTCGCCCGAAGAGCAGCCTGCGACCCCTAGCGCCACCGCGAGCGCGAGGACCGGCTTAGCGGACGCCGTGCGCACCGCGGTCCCCGAACGCAGCAGCCTTATCCGCGTCGCTGGCTTGATAGGTCTTCGCAGCTTCGCGCAGCTGTGCGACAAGCTTGTGCAAGTTGGCCACGTACGCACGCACCTGCGCGACGTACGACTGATCACCCTCGGCGACAACCGTGTTCCACGCGGCCACCGCATTCACGCTCACAGTGTCGGCCGACGGTGCATCGATGCGCAGCTCGCCCAGCCGCGTCAGCAGCTTGTCCTCGAGTGCACTGACCTGCTCCTCGACGACCCGCGCGACGTCCAGCAGCTTCGCCGGTTCGACGACCAGGTCCGCCACCCCGGGCGCCGCCGGTATCGACGAGGCCAGGTCGGTGAGCGGAGTGCTTCCCGGCATGCGCTGCCCCTCCCGTGATACGGACGGTGACCGTACGGACCCGCTACGAGGCTACCAACGGATGCGTGAGCCTGAGGCGAACTTCGCTCAGACGCTGACCTCACCGTTGGCCGCACGTAGCGCGATGTCCGTGCGATGGTGCGAGCCAGCGAGGTGCACGCGGTCGACAGTCTCGTACGCGTGCTTACGCGCCGCCTTGAGCGTCTTACCCGTGCCGACCACCGACAGCACCCGCCCACCGGCAGAGATCACAGCGCCGTCGTCACGCCGCCGCGTGCCGGCGTGCAGCACGCCCTCGATCTCGCCACCAGTGATGACGTCGCCCGTGCGCGGCTTACCGGGGTACCCGTCAGCGGCGATCACAACGGTGACCGCGGCCCCGCCGGACCACTCCAGCGGCGGCAGCTCGGCCAGCGTCCCGGTGGCTGTCGCGCGCAGAACCGCAGCCAGCGACGTACGCAGCAACGCGAGCACTACCTGCGTCTCCGGGTCGCCGAAGCGGCAGTTGAACTCGATGACCTGCGGACCGTCCGAGGTGAGCGCGAGACCCGCGTACAGCAGGCCGGAGAACGGGCTGCCCCGCTCGGCCAGCTCGTCGACCACAGGCTGCACAACCCGCGCGACTACGTCGTCGACCAGGTTCTCCGACGCCCACGGCAGTGGCGCGTACGCCCCCATGCCGCCGGTGTTCGGGCCCTTGTCGCCGTCGCCGACACGCTTGAAGTCCTGCGCGGGCAGCATCGGCACCACGGTGCGGCCGTCGACGAAGCAGAACAGCGACGCCTCCGGTCCGTCCAAAAAGGACTCCAGGAGGACCGGGTGACCGCCGTCGAGCAGCATCAACGCATGTTTCCGGGCGACCTCGATGTCCTCAGTCACCACCACGCCCTTACCGGCGGCGAGACCGTCGTCCTTCACGACCCAGGTGGGGCCGAAGCGCTGTAACGCGGCGTCAAGGCGCGCGGGTGTGTCGACGATCTCACTATGCGCCGTCGGCACCTTCGCGGCCGCCATGACGTCCTTCGCGAACGCCTTCGACCCTTCAATGCGCGCAGCTGCCGCAGACGGCCCGAAGCAGGCGATACCCGCTTCGCGCACAGCGTCGGCGACACCGGCGACCAGCGGAACCTCCGGCCCGATCACGACCAGGTCGGCCTTCCACTCCTTCGCCAGGGCCGCGACAGCCTCCGGCTGGGCCGGTTCGACCCCGAGCTGCTCCGCGACCGCAGCCGTGCCGGCGTTGCCGGGGGCGCAGGCCAGCGCCGTGACCGCGGGGTCGCCGGACACCGCGAGGACGAGTGCATGCTCCCGGGCGCCGGAGCCGATTACCAGTACGCGCACGCCGGACAGACTAACGGTGGGTGCTCCGACCGGGCCGATCGCCGTCCGCCAGCACTGCCCGGAATCGGAATCCACGCACCGTTTACCCGGTTGTCAGCCGTCCGCCCCGCTGGTGCCCGACGTCCGACGCTTGCGGCGGTGAGGGTGACGCGGTAGTCGTGGCGGACCGCCGGGAAGGGCGGTCGGCCCGGGAGAGAAAGGTCCTCCATGAAGCGCAAACGTCTCGGCATGCTCGCCCTGTCCGGACTGGCCCTGCTCGGTGTCGCCGGCCTCGCGGTCGGTCCGGCATCGGCCGATGACCAGGTGGCGGCCGCGCACGGGCCCCGGCACGATGACCCGGTGATCGTCGGCCACCGGGGCGCGCCCGGCTACCGTCCGGAGCACACGCTCGCGTCGTACGAGCTGGCCTACCGGATGGGCGTGGACTACGTCGACGTCGACCTCGTGCCGACCAAGGACGGGCAGCTGGTCGCGCGGCACGAGCCGGAGATCGGCGGTACCACCGACGTCGCGGACCACCCGGAGTTCACCGGGCGCAAGACCACGAAGACGATCGACGGCACCACGATGACCGGCTGGTTCACCGAGGACTTCACCCTCGCCGAGCTCAAGACGCTGCGGGCCGAGGAGCGCATCCCGGAGAACCGGCCGAACAACAAGCTGTACGACGGGCGCTACCGGATCGCGACGTATCAGGAGGTGCTCGACCTCACCCGGCAGCTCGGCCGCGAACTGCACCGCACGCTGGGTACGTACCCCGAGGTCAAGCACTCCACGTACTTCGTCTCGATCGGGAACCCCACCGAGCCGAAGCTGGTGTCGATCCTGAACCGCAACGGGCTGAACCGGCCGAATGCGCCGGTGATCATCCAGTCGTTCGAGGTGTCGAACCTGCAGGAGCTGCACAAGCAGGTGCGGGTGCCGTTGCTGCAGCTGACCTCGGCGAGCGGGGCTCCGGCGGACTTCGTGGCGAAGGGCGACAAGCGCACGTACGCGGATCTGGTCACCCTCGCCGGGCTGCGTGACGTCGCGAAGTACGCGGCTTACCTCGGTCCGGAGAAGTCGCAGATCATCCCGCGGGATGCCGCTGGCAATCTGGGGCGGCCGACTTCGCTCGTCGCCGATGCGCACCGCGCCTCGCTGAAGGTGCAGCCCTATACATTCCGCAACGAAAACCCGTTCCTGCCGACGAATCTGCGGTCTTCGGCCAGCCCGAGTGCGTTTGGCAACGTGTTCGCCGAGGAGGCGGCGTTCCTCAAGGCGGGCGTCGACGGGTTCTTCGCCGACCAGCCGGACACCGCGCTCGAATCACTGCACGACTTCCTCGGTCGCTGATTTTTCCCTTTGTTTTCCCTGTTTTCGGCCTGCCGGCGACCACCGCGTCGTCGGCAGGCCGTTTTTTGTCGGTGGTGATCGCTAGGGTCTTGGGCATGGATCTTGAAGAGAAGATCGGCCGGCTGGCGGCGCGCACCGGATTTTCCGGCGCACTGCTGGTCCGCCGAGGAGACGAGACGGTGCTCTCGCGTGCGTACGGCTTGGCGCACCGGGGGTACGGCGTTCCGAACACAGTGGACACTCGGTTCGGGATTGCCAGTGGTACCAAGGGGTTCACCGCGCTCGTGGTGGTGAGCCTGATCGTCGACGGGTTGCTGGCGCTCGGCACTCGCGTCCGCGAGCTGCTGGGTTCAGACCTGCCGTTGATCCACGACGGGGTCACGGTCGAACACCTGCTCGCGCACCGGTCGGGAATCGGCGACTACTTCGACGAGAACGCGGAACCACCGCCGCGGCCACAGGAATTCACGTCCGCGGCGGCGTATTTGACCGCGCTCGGCGGGCACCCCCAACGTGACCCGCCGGGCGAGCAGTTCACGTACAACAACGGCGGGTTCGCGGTGCTGGCGATCGTCGCCGAACGGGCGGCCGGACGTCCGTTCGCCGACCTGGTCCGCGAACGGGTCACCGAGCCTGCCGGAATGGCGGACACGGAGTTCCTGCGGTCCGATGCGCTACCCGGGCGCACCGCGGCCGGGTATCTGGAGGACGGCCGTACCAACGTGTTCAGCCTGCCGGTGGTCGGCAGCGGCGACGGTGGCTGCTACTCCACGGCGCCGGATTTCGCGGCGTTCTGGCAGGCTCTGTCCGCGGGCCGGATCGTGCCGCGGGAGTGGGTCGAGCGGATGACCGCCGTGCACAGCCCGGTCACCGGGACACGCGAGAAATTCCGCTACGGGCTCGGGTTCTGGCTGCCGGTGCAAGAAGGAGTGGTGTTGCTGGAGGGCTACGACTACGGCGTTTCGTTCCGCAGCGAGTGGCAACCGTCGCGGGAGCTGAGCATTACCGTCCTGTCGAATACGGCCGACGGAGCGTGGCCGGTGGTGCGCCGTTTGGAGGAGCTGCTGACGAAACCTTGACACCCGCGAACGGGGAGGGCTAACTTCTGCGGAATTCTCAATGGTCTGTCCGCATACCTTTCAGGTGGGTGCCCGATGGATGTCTCCGACCAGCAGACCGACCGGCCCGGCCAGCCCGACGAGGACAGCGCTCGCCTGCACGCGCTCGGCTACGCGCAGGAGCTCAAGCGCACGATGTCGGCGTTCTCGAACTTCGCCGTGTCGTTCACGATCATCTCGATCCTGTCCGGCTGCCTCACGCTGTACGGCTTCGGGATGAAGACCGGCGGGCCCGCCGCGATGATCTGGGGCTGGCCGCTGGTGGGGCTGTTCGTGGTGCTGGTCGGGCTGGGAATGGCGGAGGTGTGCTCGAGCTACCCGACGGCCGGCGGGCTGTACTACTGGGCGGCGAAGCTGGCGACGCGCAACGGTCCGGCGTGGTCGTGGTTCACCGGCTGGTTCAACCTGATCGGGCAGATCGCGGTCACCGCAGGCATCGACTTCGGTGCGGCGCTGTTCCTCAACGCGTTTCTCGACCTGCAGTGGGGATTCAGCGCAACGCCGGGGCACACCATCCTGCTGCTGGCGATCATCCTCGTGCTGCACGGGGTGCTGAACACCTTCGGCGTGCGCGTCGTGGCGGTGCTCAACAGCGTCAGCGTGTGGTGGCACCTGCTGGGCGTGCTCGTGATCGTGGGCGTGCTGCTGTTCGTGCCCGCGAAGCACCAGGATGCGTCGTTCGTGTTCGGCAGTTTCGTGAACCAGACGGGCTGGGGCTCGCCGGTGTACGTGTTCCTGCTCGGCTTGCTGCTGGCGCAGTACACGCTCACCGGGTACGACGCGTCCGCGCACATGACGGAGGAGACGAAGAACGCCGCAAAGGCCGGTCCACGCGGGATCATCAACTCGATCCTCGTGTCATTGGTCGCGGGCTGGATCCTGCTGATCGGCCTGACGTTCGCAATCCAGGACTACGACGGCGCCGTCGGCTCGAACACCGGCGTACCACCGGCACAGATCTTCATCGACGCCACCGGCGCGGTAACGGGTAAATTCCTCCTGCTGATCTGCATCGGCGCCCAGTTGTTCTGCGGCATGGCCTCAGTGACAGCAAACTCCCGCATGATCTACGCCTTCGCCCGCGACGGCGCAATCCCAGGCTCGAAGTTCTGGCACAACATCAACAAACGCACCCAAACCCCGACCAACGCGGTATGGCTCGCCGCCGGCGGTGCACTGATCCTGGCCCTCCCCTACCTATGGAGCGCGACGGCCTACGCCGCAGTCACCTCGATCGCCACAGTGGGCCTTTACGTGGCCTACGTAATCCCCGTTTTCCTCCGCGTCCGCCGCGGCGACAGCTTCGAGAAAGGCCCCTGGCACCTCGGCCGCTGGGGCAAACCAATAGGCATCGTAGCGACGGCGTGGGTCGTGGTGATCTTCGTGCTCTTCATGCTCCCCCAGTCAAGCCCGATCACGGTCGACACGTTCAACTACACGCCGATCGCGTTCCTGGTAGTGCTGGGCGGAGCAGCCCTGTGGTGGGCGGTGTCGGCGAGAAAGTGGTTCACCGGCCCGAAAGTCCAAGGCTCGGCAGAAGAACTCGCCGCAGTTGAGCGAGAACTGAAAGAACTCGGCTGACCCACGCCTGGGGTGCTGCCCTAGGTCCGGCTTGACCCGGGTCCCACCCCACGGATCCTCGCCCGGCTTGGCAGACCAACGCCATCGTGCTGCCCACGCCATTTAGCTAACCCATGCCCGGCTTGACGGGCTCCGCCTGGCCCACCCACCCCCGGATTGACCCGGCTGCACCCACCCAGCCGACCTACCCCCGCGGTCGTGGCACCACACGCAGCTTGGCGGACTCAGCCCACCCCACCGACTCGCATCCGCCATCGCCCACCACACCCAGCTTGGCCGACTCAGCCCACCCCACCGACTCGCATCCGTCGTCGCCCATCACGCTCAGTTCGGCTCAGCCACACCACTACCCCATACCCATCGTGGCCAACCCACGCCCGGTTTGACCGGCTAAGCCCACCCCTGCCAACGCACACCCGTAGCGGCGACCCACCACCCGGCATGGCCGACCAAAGCCATCCTCCTGGCCTGACCCGACCCGGCCGCCTCACCGCCAACCCACCTCGGCCCCCGACCACCACGTCAACCCGCACCCCCAAACCCGCACCCGCACCCGCACCCGTACGCCCAAACCCGCACCCGCACAACCCGCACCACCAACCCAACCCCACCCGACACGGCGCCCCGCCAAACCCGCCCCATCACCCTCGATACGTCAAGATGCGATCCATGGAGACCTTGACGTTGGTCGCGGTGCTTGCCGGGTCGCTGGGGCTCACTGCGGTCGCCCGGCGGTTCAACCTTTCTGCGCCCCTGCTGATCGTGGTGGTCGCGCTCGGGGTGGCCTTGATTCCCGGGGTGCCGCGGATCGAGCTCGAACCTGAGCTGATTCTCACCGTCGTGCTGCCGCCGTTGTTGTACTCGACGTCGCTGGAGAGTTCGCTTTCCCACTTTCGTGCGAATTTGCGGCCGATCATCTCGCTTGGGGTGCTGCTCGTGGTCGGCACTGCGTTCATGGTCGCCTTCGTGGTGCACCTGCTGCTGCCCGACCTGCCGTGGGCGTCGGCGCTGGTGCTCGGGGCCGTCGTCTCGCCGCCGGATGCCGTTACTGCCGTCGCGATCGGGCGGCGGCTCGGGTTGCCTCGCGGGGTGATGACGGTCCTGACCGGCGAGAGTCTCGTCAACGACGCCGCCGCGCTCACGCTCTACAAGGTCGCGCTCGCGGCCGTCGCAGGGACGGCTGGGTCGCTCGGGCACGGGTTTGCTGTTTTCGCCGTCGCGACCGTGGTCGGGATTCTGGTCGGGCTGGTTGCCGGCGGGATCGTCGAGGTGATCCGGACCCGGCTTGACGACCCGTTGCTCGAGTCGGCGTTCGGCATCGTGGTCCCCTTCGCTGCGTACGTGACCGCCGAGCATCTGCATCCCTTCGGCGCGGAGTTCAGCGGGTCGGGCGTGCTGGCCGTGGTCACCGCGGGGCTGTTCCTCGGGCATCGGTCGCTGCGTGCGTCTCCGGCGACGCGGGTGCAGGACCGGTCGGTGTGGGCCTCGATCGACGTGATGCTCGAAGGGCTCGTCTTTGCGTTGATGGCGTTGCAACTGCCGTTCGTCCTCGACGGTGCGGAGCACGCTGCCCGGGACAACGGGACCCTGGTGCTCTGCGCCGTCATCGTGCTGTTCGTGACGATGCTGATCCGCATTCCTGCGGTGTTCCTGTCCAGCTACCTGCCCAGGTCGCTGCAGCTCCTCAGACGCACCAAGAAAGATCCACCGCCGTGGCGCTCGCTGGCCGTCGTGTCGTGGACCGGCATGCGTGGTGTGGTGACGATCGCCGCGGCGTCTGGCGTTCCGGCCGACACGCCCGGACGGGCCGAGATCCAGCTGTTCGCCTTTTCCGTCGCGGTGGGCACCGTGCTGATCCAGGGACTCACGCTGCCCCCGCTGATCCGGCTGCTCAAGGTGCAGAACCCGGACGAGGCCGCCCGCGATCAAGAGGAGGAACTCGCCGCCCGCCGGGTCGCACAGAAGGCCGCGCACGAACGGTTCCGTGAACTCGGCCGCGATCAACTGTCCAAAATGGACATAAAGCCGGAGCAGCTGAAAGCGTTGGAACAGCGGATGGAACGCATGCTCGACACCCGTTACCGGTTCGCGGAGGCCGCGATCACGTTGTCCGGCGAGGAACAGCGAGCCAGTCCGCAAGCCAAGTTCGCGAAGGCACGGCGAGAACTGCTGGTGACCCAACGCGCGGCGTTGATCGAGGAGAACCGCGCCGGTCGGCTCGACGACGACGTCCTGCAGAAGGTCCTCCGCGAGCTTGACCTGGAGGAAATGTCGGTGTCAGCGGCGCTCACGACCCGGCTGAGTTGAGCCCGCCAGCCACGAACCCGACTCGGAAGAACCGCCAGCACCAACAGCACTCACAACCCGGCCGAGTTGAGCACACCGGTCACCACCCTGACTCGCAAGAACCGCCAACGTCAACGGCACTCACGAACCCGGCCGAGTTGAGCCCGCCAGCCACGAACCCGACTCGGAAGAACCGCCAGCACCAACAGCACTCACAACCCGGCCGAGTTGAGCACACCAGTCACCACCCTGACTCGCAAGAACCGCCAACGTCAACGGCACTCACCAACCCGACCGAATTGAGCACACCAGCCACCAACCCGACCCAGAAGAAACACCAGCACCAAACAGCATTCACAACCCGACTCAGCTGAACACACCAACCCGACCCAGAAGAGATGTCAGTGTCAACAGCACTCACAACCCGACCGAGCCGAACACACCACCACCAACCCAACCCCAGAACAAACGCCAGCACCAACCAGCACTCACAACCCAGCCGAGTTGAGCGCCCCAGCGAGCCGCCACGTGCGGCGCCGGTCCTCGTCGGTGTGCAGGGACGTCTGGGTGAGCAGCACGTCGGTCGCTCCGGCGGCCAGATATCGGCGCACTCCGGCGGCGACCGTCTCCTCGTCGCCGATCAGGGCCAGCTCCACTGGATGCTCGACGCCTTCCGCGTCGAGCACGTTCCGGTATGACGGGATCGAGTTGTAGAACGCCAATTCCCGCGCGGCCGCCGCACGTACCGTGTCCACGGCCTTGGTTACCACGGCAGGAACCGCCGCGATCACGCGTTTTCCCGGACCGAGCACGGGCGCGATCCGCTCCTCGACCACGCGCGGACCGGCCAGGTACGGCAGCGTCCCGTCGGCGAGTTCCCCGGTGACCCGCAATGCCTGCGGCCCCATCGCGGCGACGACCACCGACACCGGAGCCTTCCGCGCGGGCTCGGGCAGATGGACCCGCAGGGTCTCACCGGCGAAATCCACCTGCTCGCCGTCGAACAGGGCCCGCAGCACCGTGAGGTATTCCCGCAGATGCCGTACCGGCGGCGCGTACGGAACGCCGTAGATCGGCTCCAGAAACGGTTGCGAGCCAAGGCCTACGCCGAGCGTGAAGCGTCCGCCGGACGCCTCGCTCGCCGTGCGCGCGGCAGCCGCCAACGCCAGCGGATGCCGTGGGTAGATCGGCACCACGGACGTGCCGATCTCGATCCGCTCGGTGACCTGGCCGGCGAGCGCGGACACGACGAGTGCGTCAAGACCCAATGGCAGCTGGGAAAACCAGATCGACGCGGCACCGGCCTCCTCGGCCTCGCGCGCGTTTGCCAGCAGGTGGGCCACTGTCGCGTCCGGAGAAGGCACGGCAGGCAACGTCAATCCGATGCTCATGCCCCCACGTTATCGGCGGGCACCGACAATTCCCGGCCGTCGGGAACTTTGTACCACCCGGCCGCCCAGCCGCTGGGAGCCGCTGCGGGACCGGGTCCGCGCCCCGCACCCTGGGCACCCGACCACTTCAGGAGGATCGATGTCCCTGACCGACGTCATCGACGGCACCCGCGAGGCCGTGCAAGCGGATCCGCACAACGCGGCGGTGTCGTTCAGCGTGGACCACGAACTGGCCGCTGGCACCGCAACCGTGGTGGACGTGCGAGTACGCGACCACGCCTTCACCGTCGACGAGCCGCCGGCCCTCGGCGGCACCGACAAGGCCGCCAACCCCGTCGAGTACGCGCTCGCCGCACTCGGGTCCTGCCAGGTGATCACGTACCAGTTCTGGGCGGCCCGCCTGGGCATCCAGCTGGACGCAGTCCGCGTGAAGGTGGACGGCGACCTGGATTTGCACGGCTTCTTCGGCTTCAACGAAGCGACCCGGCCGGGTTTCAGCAAGGTGCGCGTGTCGGTGGAACTCGAGGGCCCGGCCGGAGCGGACCGTTACGAGGAACTGCGCCGCGCGGTGGACGAGCACTGCCCGGTGCTGGATCTGTTCCGCAACGAAACCCCGGTCACGACAACGATCAGCTGAACAGCTCGGCGGTAAAGCCGAGCCGATCAACCGGCGAGGCTCAGGCGAACTCGTGCCGCACGATCGTCTGTTCCCGTCCCGGTCCCACGCCGATTGCGGACACCCGGGCGCCCGACAGTTCCTCGATCCGCTCCACATAAGCGCGCGCGTTGGCCGGCAGCTCCGCGTACGTACGGCAGCTCGAGATGTCCTCGAACCAGCCCGGCAGCTCTTCGTAGATCGGCACCGCGTGGTGGACGTCCGTCTGGGTCATCGGCATGTCCGAGGTCCGGAAGCCGTCCACCTCGTACCCCACGCACACCGGGACCTTCTCCAGGCCCGACAGCACGTCCAGCTTGGTCAGGAAGTAGTCGGTGATTCCGTTGACCCGCACGGCATAGCGCGCGATCACCGCGTCGAACCAGCCGGTGCGGCGGGAGCGGCCGGTGGTCACGCCGAACTCGCCGCCCTGTTTGCGCAGGTACTCGCCGGACTCGTCGTTCAGCTCGGTCGGGAACGGGCCCGAGCCGACGCGCGTCGTGTACGCCTTCAGGATGCCCAGGACCGTGGTGATGCGGCCCGGGCCGATGCCGGACCCGGCGCTCGCCCCACCGGACGTCGGGTTCGACGACGTCACGAACGGGTAAGTGCCGTGGTCCACGTCGAGCAGCGTGCCCTGCGAACCCTCCAGCAGCACGGTTTCCCCGCGCTCCAGCGCCTGGTTCAGCTGCAGCCGCGTGTCGGCGATGCGGTGCGCGAAGTTCTCGCCCGCGGCGAGCACCTCGTCGGCTACCTGGTCGGCGTCGAGTCCCTTGCGGTTGTACACCTTCACCAGCACCTGGTTCTTGAACTCCAGTGCCGCCTCGACCTTCTGGCGGAAGATCTTCTCGTCCAGCAGGTCCTGCACGCGCACGCCGACGCGGGCGATCTTGTCCTGGTAGCACGGTCCGATGCCGCGGCCGGTGGTGCCGATCTTGCGGCTGCCCAGGTAGCGCTCGGTGACCTTGTCGATCGCGACGTGATAAGGCATGATCAAGTGCGCGTCGGCGGAGATCAGCAGCTTGCTCGTGTCCACGTCGCGCGCTTCCAGGCCCGCCAGCTCGTCCAGCAGCACACCCGGGTCGATCACCACCCCGTTGCCGATGACGTTCGTCACGCCCGGCGTCAGGATGCCCGACGGGATGAGGTGCAGCGCGAAGTTCTCGCCGTTCGGCAGCACCACGGTGTGCCCGGCGTTGTTGCCGCCCTGGTAGCGGACGACCCACTGGACACGGTCACCGAGCAGGTCGGTCGCCTTGCCCTTGCCCTCGTCCCCCCACTGGGCACCGATCAGCACGATGGCCGGCATGTGACACTCCAGGTGTTCGGCAACAGGAATAGCGGCCCCGGCTGGGGCCACGGGTGGCGCTGGGAAATGCCGGTGCATGACTGTAACGGAGGACGCCGGGGTGCGCGGAATCGTGGTGGCTTGTGCGGCGGCGGCGGATCTGCCCGCGCGGCTCGGCGACGTCCCGCTCGTGCATGCCGGAGCCCGTCCCGGCAAGGCGGAAATCGACCTCTTGCTGGGGGAATACGACCGGCTGGTCGTCTTGGGCACGGACGGTGACCTCGCCGCCGTGGTGGTACGTCTCATGCGCCGTGAGGCGCTCCCGGGCGTGTCGGTCGGCTTCGTACCCACCGAGCCCGGGTCGCGCGTCGGACCGGCCTGGCGGCTGCCTGCGGACCCGGATGAGGCCTTCGCGCTCGCCTGGAAGGGGGACGACGTCGCGGTCCCCCTCGTGCGCGACGACAGCGGCGGCGTCCTCCTCGCGCACGCGCGCCTGCGCGATGTCAAGGGCCAAGCGTATTGCGACGAACAGGTGGCATTCGACGGCTCGGTGACCGGCGTCGAGGTCACCCCGGACGACACCGGGGTCGCCGCCCGGGTCACGCGTGGCCGGTTCCTCAAGCGGTCCTCGACGTATCGCGGACGCGCCTTCCAGATCGGCTGCGTACCGACGTCTTCGCTGGTCATCGACGGGGTACCGCATCCGCGGCCGGTCACGAGGTGGACCTGGTACCGGCATCTCACCGACCTCCGGGCGGTGCGCGGCTGACCCGGACTCGCCCGTCCACGTTCGGGTCAAGGTGACTTTCCGTTCACAGAAGGTCTGTTTCATGTCACCTGACGGTGTTGCGCGCGCCACTTTCGTGGTCAATGGTGAATCAGTCCCGCACCTGACCAGGGAGGCAGCAAAATGCCGACCATTCGCATTGTTCGCAATTCCTTGACCGTACTGGCCGGCGTCGCGCTGATCGGCTCGGTCACGGTCGGCGTCGCCGACGCCACCCCGCCCGGCATCCCGTCGGCGGACACCGCGAAAAGCCAGCTCGCCACGCTCACCGTGAAGCCCGACGGTTCGCTCACCGGGTACAGCCGCGACAAGTTCCCGCACTGGATCGACCAGGGCAACAGCTGCAACACGCGCGAGGTCGTACTGAAGCGCGACGGCACGAATGTCCAGGTCGGCGCCGACTGCTACCCGACGTCGGGCAAGTGGACCTCGCCGTACGACGGCGCCACCTGGAGCTCACCGTCCGATGTGGACATCGACCACGTGGTACCGCTCGCGGACGCATGGCGCACCGGCGCGTCGACGTGGACCCAGGCCAAGCGGCAGGCCTACGCCAACGACCTGACCGACCCCCAGCTGATCGCCGTCACCGACAACGTGAACCAGGAAAAGGGAGACAAATCCCCGGACAAGTGGAAGCCGCCGTCCACCGGGTACTGGTGCACGTACGCCAAGATGTGGGTGACGGTCAAGCACAAGTTCTCGCTCACCGTGAACTCGGCGGAAAAGTCTGCGCTCACGGACATGCTCGGCCGCTGCTGACCTGGACGGGGGCTACCGCAGGCACCGTCGCCGTCCTATGGTCTGAACCATGCGGAAGATCACGGCGGCGGTGCTGGCGGTGTTCCTGGTGCTGTGCGGAACGGCCCCGGCAATGGCGGCGACCGGGCGCAGAGTGGTCGTCTACTACCAGACGATTCACCACAACGGGTCCTATGTGTCTCCGCTTCGGCTCGCCGACGCCGGGGTCACCGACGTGATCGTCGGCGCCGTGCACCTCAACGACGGCGCCAAAATGACCCTCAACGACGATCCGCCGTCCGCGGACAAGTTCACGCAGATGTGGCGTGACCTCGCCACCATGCAGGGCAAAGGCGTCCACGTGCTGGCCTTCGTCGGCGGCGCGGCAAAGGGCAGCTTCCAACGCCTGGAGAACGACTTCGACACCTACTACCCGTTGCTGCGCCAGCTGATCCGCGACCACTCGCTGTCCGGGATCGACCTCGACGTCGAGGAGAAGATGTCGAACGACGCGCTCAACCGGCTCATCGACGCCCTGCGCACGGACTTCGGACAGGACTTCCTGATCACCCTCGCGCCGGTCGCCACCGAGCTCACCGGGGGCGGCGGCCTGTCCGGCCTCGACTACGACCGGCTCTACCGCGACCGCGGCGACCGCATTTCCTGGTTCAACACGCAGTTCTACTGCGGCTGGGGTTCACTGTCGGACACCTCGGGGTACGACCGGATCATCGGACATGGCGTGGTCCCGGCGAGCAAGGTCGTCGCGGGCACCGTCACGAATCCGGCCAACTGCAGCGGTTACGTCGAGATGCCGGCACTGAAGTCGACGGTCGGCAGTCTCGTCCGGAAGTACGCCGATTTCGGCGGCATCGACGGCTGGGAGTACTTCAATTCCCTACCCGGTGACACGGCCGCGCCGTGGCAATGGGCGGAGCAGATCGCACCCGTGGTCAAGGGTTAGCCAGCCGGAGGATTTCCCGTGCCAGCGCGTCGTTCTGGCGGAACGACACGGCGTTCGTACGGGGGCGGGTGAAGGCACCGGCCGAGCGGACGCTCGTGTGCGGGCCCACCGCGAACCGGCGCGGGTGCGGGGTTCCCGCGGCGGTGAGCAGGCGAAAGTCCGTGATCGTGGTGGCAATGCGGCCCGAATTCAGCGGGACCCCGCCGACGTCCGGCACGGCTTCCTCCGCTAGCGCGCCCGCGTCACGCAGCCTGCGCAGCAGCGGGTCCGACACCCGCGACACGCTCGCGCTCGGCAGTCGCGCCTCGATCAGCGTGCGGGCCGAGACTGTATCCGGATGACTGGCGCTTGATGCCACGAACTCGCCGGATGCCGGGTCGGCCGCGATGTCGACGTCTGCGCCAAGGAACGACACAACGCCCGCTTCGGCGAGCGCCAGCAGCTCTTCCAATCGGCGCGGCGGCGGACCGCTTGCGTAGTAAGAGAAAAATCCGTGAAACCAACCGTCCATGTCGGACACTTGGGACGTCGCCGTGAGCCGTCCGGTCGCGAGCAGCACGGGCAGCTGGCCGATCACCGACAGCAATGCCATGAAGGCGCCGAGGTCCGCGCTGTGGTGGGGATCCGCGCGCCGCGCGAGGTCGGCTTCGACGTATTTCCGCACCGCTTTCCCGAATTCCTCCCCGGAGTCGAACCGGCGACCGGCGAACGGGCGGTCCAGCTTCTCCAGGTCGAGCCGGTCTTCCGCAGCGGGAACCGACCCGGCGATCAGTGCGTCCATTTCGGCCGTTCCCCACGCGAGGTCGGCGAACTTGTCGGCGAACACCGCGAAATCCATCCGCACGCGGCCGGGATGCGCGGTGAACAGCTCGGTGTAGTACGCCCAGGCGAGCTCCTTCGCAATCAGCGGCCAGACGTCCGCGCGGAAGTCGAGCGGACCGGGTAGCGCCTTGATCGCGTGCTGGTCGAAGAATCTGGGCAGCTGCAACGGTTTCCCGCGCAGCCGGTAGCCGGTCTTCGCGTGATACGGCACCCCGCGGCGCGATCCGACGTGCAGCACCGGCTCCGCGCCGCTCGGGTGGTACCGCAGGCCGCCGCACGCGAGCTCCTCGAACCGGCCGCCGCGACCCTCCGTGAGCAGCAGCATCAGATCCACGAACGCGAGCCCGAAACCCCTTACCAGCACCGGTTCCCCGGCGGGGACGGCGGAATAGTCGACGTCCGCCGTGTACCCGGCCGGGTAGTACGCGAGCGCGTGCTGCTGCGCGAAGTGCTCCAGCACGCGCTCGCCGGGGTCGGGCAGCGCGTCGAGGTGCCCGATGGTCAGCACCACCGCGTCGGCGGACACAGTCGTGCCGTCGGAGAGCCGCACGGTTTCGTCGTCGTCGATGCTTTCCGCCGCGGCGAGGTGCGCCACCACCTCGATGCCGGACGGCAGCTCGGCGAGCACCTTGCGGTAGAACCACTCGAGGTACCGGCTCTGCAGCCGCCGCGTCGGGAAGTCCGTAGCGGCGAGGGTTTCGAGCTCTGCCCGCAGGCCGTCGGGCACCGGATGGGCGAGCGTGCCCGTCCGGACCTGGCGCGTCCACTCGATCAGCGACGGCCCCGGCCGGATCGGGCCGTCGATGCGGACGGTGTCGTCGGTGAAGACGGTGACGTCCTCGGGCATCGAGTTCATCCGCAGCAGCGGGGACTGCTCGTACCGCCACACGCGGCCGGGGCCGGGCGGGAACGGATCGATCAGGTGCACTGCGATCCGCCGGTCGCCGAGCAGGTCCGCGGCATTCGCGGACAGCCGTTCGAGGACGCCGACCCCGCGAGGTCCGGCGCCCACGATGGCGAGCGTGAACGTCGGCAGATCGGTCACCTGCGCGAAGCTACGCGGCTCCCGTCACCAGCGGCGGCCGTTCCACACTGCGGACGACCAGGCCGGACGGTGTGGCACAAACCACAGGAACCTGAACGCGCGATGCCGGGGAGTGCGGAGCGCTATCGTCTGGACACGCGGCGAACTGACCGTGACCTGTTGGATACCGGCTAAAGAACCTAGAGAATCACCAACAGTCACGAGACACTGAGCGGGACAACTCACTTCGTGTGATCAGCTCGTGACCGGCAGGTCCTAGGGTCACCTCTCGGTCACCAGTGCGGCACGGCCTGCACACTTCAGCGGGGAGAACACGCATGACGGCAGCACCGGAACGGGTCACGTTCCGCGAGGTGTTCGGGGTGGCCGAGTTCCGCGCCATGTGGTTCGGCGAACTGCTGTCGATCGCCGGTGACCAGCTCGCCCGGGTCGCCCTGTCCGTGCTCGTCTACGCCAACACCGGCTCCGCCACCCTGACCGGGCTCACCTACGCCCTCACCTTCTTCCCCTCCCTGCTCGGCGGCATTTTCCTCACCGGATTCGCGGACCGCTTCCCGCGGCGCACGGTGATGGTCGCGGTCGACCTGATGCGCGCGGCGCTGATCCTGCTGGTGGCCATCCCCGGGCTGCCGTTCTGGGCGTTGTGCCTGCTCGTGGGCAGCGTTTCGCTGCTGAACCCACCGTTCAAGGCGTCTCAGCTGGCGTTGCTGCCGCAGGTACTGGAAGGCGACCGTTTCGTCGTCGGCATGGGCATCCGGAGCATGACGGTGCAGTCCGCGCAACTGCTCGGCTTCGCCGGTGGCGGCGCGCTGTTGCTCGCGATGGACGCGCGCCTCGCCCTCGTGCTCGACGCAGGCACCTTCGTACTGTCGGCGCTCTTCGTGCGCTTCGGGTTGAAGGCGCGTCCTGCAGCGGCCAGCGGTGAGAAGCGCAAGGCGTTCTTCGCTTCGCTGGGCGCGGGGAGCAAGGTCGCCTTCGCGACGACTGCACTGCGTTCGCTGATGCTGTTTACCTGGCTGGCGGGTCTGATGCCGGTGTACGAGGGCATAGCTGCGCCGTACGTCGCTTCGTCCGGCGGTGGGCCACAGGTGATCGGCCTGTTGCTGGCGGCCGATCCGGTGGGCAGCGTGATCTTCACCTTCATCTACACGCGCTGGGTACCGGCCGCCATCCGGCCGAAGCTCATCGGACCGCTCACCGCACTCGCCGCAATCCCGTTGCTGATCTGTTTCCTCCAGCCCGGACCGGTGGCTTCGGTGATTCTTTTCGTGATTTCCGGCGGGTTCGGAACTATTGCACTGCTGCAGGCGACGGCGTCGCTGACGGTCGCGGTGCCGGACGAGCGCCGCGCGCAGACGATGGGGCTGTCGAACACCGGCCTGACCACGACGATGGGTGTGACACCCTTGCTCGGCGGGGTGATCGCGGACCACGTGAGCGCGCAGACGACCGTCGGAATCTTCGGTTTGGCCGGGTTGTTGATCACAATTCCGCTGGCAATTGCGTGGCAGCGAGCGCTTCCGGGAGAGCGCATGACGGGTGAAGCCGCACGCGCCGAGCATGCCTGACATGCCCCGCGCGTGGGCCCCTACCTGCGCGACCTAACGGTGCTTCTGGTCGGTCACTGGTCCTTAACGCGCATCGCTGGTCACCCTTCATCCGGCGTGTTCGGGAAAAATGTACACACCGAAGGCCCTTGTGGACAGGCGGCAAACGGGCTGAAACTGTCCGTGAGGAGATTGTCACCGGACATTCGCACAAGGCTTTGGGGGAGAAATGGTCACATCGGGGGAACGTGCATTACTGCGCGACAGTCTTTATCCCACCCACTGGGCATTGTGGCAACGCCCGCCGCGGTGGATCGCAGTCACGCTGGTCGCGATGGGGATCGCGGCAGGCTGGGCCGGGTACGCCACGCTGACGCAGCCCACGACCGCGTGGCACCTGCGGATCTTCGCCCTGATCACGGCGGTGGCGATCGCGCAGACGGAGATCAGCCGCCGTCTCGAGCGGCAGCGGCGCAGCCTCGCCGACGGTCCGCACGTGAACATGGTGTCGGTGTGGCTGCTGCCCGCGGGGGTGCTGCTGCCGGCGCAGCTGGTGGCCTTGCTGAGCGTGACGCTGTACGTCTACCTCGCGTTCCGCAGCTGGTCCGGCACCCGGCCGGGGGAAGCGCACCGGGTGGCCGCGAACATCACCACGGCGACGCTGTCGGGCTGCGCCGCGGGTCTCGTCGTGGTCGCTTCACCGGGGCTCACGGTGGTTACCGTCGGCGCCGCGGCGCTCGTGCACTTCACGGTGAACACCCTGCTCACCGGCCTCGGGCTGTACCTGGCGAACCCGGCGAAGGCGTCCGTGGAGTCGTGCCTCGGCGGCATGGACGACAACCTGCTGGAGCTGGCGACCCTGTGCGTCGGCGGGCTGCTGGTGATGGTGCTGACGCAGGAGCCGCTGCTGGCGGTGCTGGTGATTCTGCCGCTGTACGTGCTTCAGCGGTCGGTGCTGATCAAACGGCTCGAAGAGCTCGCCACCACGGACCAGAAAACGCAGCTGCTCAACGCGACGACGTGGCAGGAAGGCGCACAGCGCGAGATTTCCCGCGCCGAGCGCGAAACCGGCAGCTTCGGCACGCTGATGATCGACCTGGACCACTTCAAGCACATCAACGACACGTACGGCCACCTCGCGGGCGACGACGTACTGAAGGCCGTCGCTGCGGTGGTCAAACAGGAAACACGCGCCCACGATCTCGTCGGCCGCTTCGGTGGTGAGGAGTTCGTGGCGCTACTGCCGTCGACGTCCAAGGAAGACGCAATCGTGACGGCAGAACGGATTCGGCAGCGGATCAGTGAACTGGTGGTGCCGACGCTGACGAATGAAGGCAAGTCAGTGACGATCGAAAGGCGCACAGCGTCGATCGGCGTGGCGGCGTTCCCTCTCGACGGCGTGAGTATCGAGGAAGTGATGGCCGCCGCCGACGCCGCGGTGTACGCCGCCAAGGACGGCGGGCGGAACCGGGTAGTGGGGTCGGTGCCGGTCCCGGCGCTGGCGGCAGTCGCCTGACGACCTCGGACCCGGCTGGCTCCCTCCCCCGGCCGGCCGGGTCCGTTCCCCCGTTCTTTCGAGGTACCTGCCTTGCCGACCGGCGACGTGTGGGCACAAGACGAAATCGCGCGAAGGAACGTGAAGTCGAGGCTGAACGCCAGAATGGCGAATGCGCGGCGCCTGTATGTGATCCGAATACGCAACGGCGGACTCGGCGGGCAGCTGATCGAAACGACTCTGCGATTGACCGGAAGTGACGAAGGAACGCGGCGCTAGTCCGGCCCCGGTCTAGCGCCGTCGGTGGTTTCCTGGGCGATGGTGCGGAAGTGGTCGGCGCTGCGTTGCAGGAAGGCCGCCGACGCGCGGTCGTCCATGGCGGTTTCGCGGATGCGGTCTGCTGCTGCGTGGTAGGTGCCCGCGTCGAGGACGAAGGCGCCTGAGCTGAAGTGCTCGAAGTAGACGATCGGGATGGACGCCTGCATGTCGTACACGCAAAAGCGGCCCGCCAAGCCCGAATGTCCGCCCGTGTTGGCCGGGACGATGCGCAGCTTCAGCTTCGCCGACGTGGCCGCCAGGTCGGCGAGGAATCGCAGCTGCCGCGCCATGGTGGCGGCGCCGCCGACCGGGTTGCGGACTGCCGCCTCGCCGAGCAGGACCTCGAACGGCACCGCGCCGGGGCCGACCACCAGCGGGCGGCGCACCATGCGTACTTCCGCCTGGCGTTCCGCCTCCTCCGGCGACGCGCCGTCGGCCAGGAACAGCGCCCGCGCGTAGTCCGGGATCTGCAGCAGCCCGGGTACCAGCAGCGGCTGCCATTCGACCACCGACGTCGCGACCCGTTCGCACGCGAGCAGGCCGGACAGGTGGTCGGGTTCGGACGGCCCGCCGAGCGTGATCCAGCCCGGTTCCGCGGACCCGCGGGCCAGCTGCAGGATCCGTTGTTTGTCCTCACCCACGACACCGAGCGCGCCGAGGATGCCCGCGACGTCCTCGATGCTGGGTACTCGTTGACCGAGTTCCCAGTTCGACAGCAGTGCCGGGTTGAACCCGACCCGGCGGGCGAGTTCGCGTAGTCCGAAGTGGGCGTCGATCCGGGCCTCGCGCAGTGCGGTGCCGAGGGTGCGGATCCGGGGAGTCAGCATGGCCGTGCCTCGCATGGCCAGAGATATAGGTGTCACCAAATGGCAACACCCCAGGCTGTCACCCAATGGTGGATCATGTGGAGAGCCGCACTCCCGAAATGTCTGAAATGCGGCTATCCCCAGGGCTACCTCGAGCCGGTCACTTCAAGCCGGTCGCCTCGGCCGCGGCGGGGTCGGAATCGGCGAGGAACGTCTTGCACCGCTCGTACTCCTCGGTCTCGCCGATGCGGCCGGCAGCCGTGCCGAGCACGGCGAGTGCGCGAAGGAAGCCTTGGTTGGGGCGGTGCGACCACGGCACCGGGCCGAAGCCCTTCCAACCGGCGCGGCGAAGCTGGTCGAGGCCGCGGTGGTAGCCGGTGCGCGCGTACGCGTACGCGGCGACTGTCTCGCCGTCGGCGAGCGCGCGTTCCGCGAGCGTGGCCCAGGCCTCGCTGAAGTCGGGGTGTTCGGCGGCCACGGCGGACGGATCCGAACCGGCGTCGAGCGCGGCCTGCGCGGCAGTGTGCTCGGGCAGAAGCGTGGGGTCGGGGCCCAGCAGGTTGTGCGTCATGCTGCCATTCTGCCCACGGCGTCCTCCGTCAGAGGAAGAGGCTGGTGAGCACGCCTCCACCGGCCAGGACGAGGGCAGCGATGAGCACGGCCGCGACGGCCCGTTTCGGCATCATGGCGCGACACTTTGCCGTGCCCGGCGGCGCCGGGGCAAGCCCGCCACCCGTAGGGGTGAACCCTGATTTTCGGCCCTGAGGCAACGTTGCGGTCCGGCCGCAGGGAATGATGACGCCCATGACGGTTGACGAGGTCGCCGTGGTTCCCCGCGGACCCGTTGGCAAGACCAGGCTCTTCTTCGCAACACACTGGCACCGCGGCGCGCCGGGTCAGCCGACGGCGGCGTGGGTGCTGCGGTTCTGCTACGGCATGTGGGTGACCGCGTTCGCGTTCAAGCTGGTCGGGTCGTCATGGGACATGTCGTGGCACTTCCGCTGGCTGCGGGACGACCTCGCGCCGCCGCACCTGATCAACACCGTCGGCACGGTGATCATCGTGGTGCTGGTGGCGATCCACAGCTACACCGGCCTCGGCTGCGACCGCCGTTCGCTGCGGCTCATGCAGGCCGGGCTGATCGTGTTCCTGGTCGCGGCGCCACTGGACGTGATCAACCACCGGGTCAACGGCCTCGACCTGACCGCGTGGAGCCCGTCGCACATGATGCTGTACCTCGGCACGGGCATCATGCAGGCAGGCGTCCTGCTTGGCTGGCTGCGGCTCGCGCCGCCGGGCCGCTTCCGCACCGGCGTGCTGCTGGCGCTGTGGGCGTTCTTCCTGGAGAACACGTTCTTCCCGAACGGCCAGCAGGAGTACGGAATCCTCGGCCTGCGCGCATGGGAACGCGGTACGCCGGAAGCCGAACCGACGCTGCTTTCGTTTGCCGCCAACCAGATCGGCCACCCGATCGACCGCGCGGCGGTGCTGCACTTCACGATGCCGATCCCGGAGTGGGTGTACCCGCTGTGGGGCATCGGAGTCTCGGCGCTGATTCTGGTACTGGCCCGGCGGACCGTCGGCCTGCGCTGGACGGGCCTTTTCGTGGCGGGCGCGTATGTGGCGTACCGGTGCGTGATGTGGCCGTTGCTGCTGGGGCTGGGCTTTCCGGTGTCGACGGTGCCGTTCTACCTGCTGGCGGTTGGCCTGGCAGTGGATGTGGCCTTCCTGCTTCCGCGACCGGCGCTGGCGGGTGCGGTTTTGGTGACCGGGCTGGGGTATGGCGCGTTTTGGGTGCAGTCGCAGTTGCGGCCGTGGATTTTGGGGGAGGTTTTGACGGAGTCCGCGCCGCCGGTGTCGTATTGGACGGCTGGGGTGGCGGTGGTGGGGGTGTTTGTGCTGTGGGCCGCGGCGGATCCGGTACGACGTTGGTGGGCCGGGCGAACATCAGCGGGGTAGTTGAGCGGGAGTTCCGGAACAACTCCGCTGCCGTCATGGACGCAGTCGAGGCGGGGGAGACCTACCACGTCACCCGCAACGGGGTGGAGGTCGCCGAGTTGCGGCCGGTTTCCCGGCGGCGGCGGCCGACTGCGGAGGAGCTCGTCCGGCGGCACCGGCTGCTGCCCCGGGTCGACGCGGCCCGGATGCGGGAGGATGCGGACGAGTTCTTCGGCACCGAAGACCGCGTGGACGAGCATGGCTGAGCAGCACGAGTCCGGAGTGCTCGACACCTGCGTCTACCTCGACCTTGGAGTTCTCGAACCATCCGCGCTGCCTCGGATGCCGGAGCTGACCGCGATCACCATGGCGGAACTGCACCAAGGCGTCGCAATGGCCAAGGACGCTGCGGTGCGCGCGGCACGAACCGAGCAACTCGGAGCCGCGATCGCCGACTTCGAGCCGCTGCCGTTCGACGAGGAAGCCGCTGCCCGGTACGGAACGCTCGTAGCCCTTGCGGCGAAACGAAATCCGCGCCGGATGGATCTGATGATTGCGGCCATCGCGTCCGCGCGCGGGTTGCCGTTGTATACCCGCGACCAGGACGACTTCACGGGGTTGGACAGCGTGGTCGAGATCGTCGCGGTTTGAGCGGCGCCGGGGTCAGGGTGCGAGGCCTGTCGACTTCCTGTTTGTCCTTGGTGCGGTAGTGAAACAGCCGTCCGCGTCCTTCCGACCAGGTGAGTTGACGGGCGAGTTCCATCACGACGAGGTTCTCCATCATGGCTCCCGCGGCGCTGGTCGGCTCGCCCAGCCTCGCCGGGTCCTGGCCGATGAGATGACCGGCGATTCACGTGTCCACGAGAGCCACTTTTGAGGTCCCGGTACCGAATCCAGGTCCACGGACACCTTGATCGGTTGAAGAAGCTCGGGGGCCAACTGCACCTCATCGATGACCATGATCCTTTCGTGCTCCACGAAGGCAGCGGGGTCTTCCTTGGCCGCGCGCAACGTCGCTGGGTCGTCGAGCAGCCGGAGCACTGGCTGCCGATTGTTGGTCATGATCAACGGTCATCTGGACACAGAAAAGCGGCCCCTCCCCGGACCCGAAAACACGTCCGAGGAGAGGCCGCCACAAAGAGAAAACCCTCAGCCCAGCTTCTTACCCGCCGACCCGAGCGCCTTCGTCGCTTCCACTACCCGGGCCGCCATGCCGGTCTCCGCGGCCTTCAGGTAGCTGCGCGGGTCGTACGCCTTCTTGTTGCCCACCTCGCCGTCCACCTTCAGTACTCCGTCGTAGTTCTTGAAGAAGTGGTCCGCGATCGGGCGGCTGAAGGCGTACTGCGTGTCGGTGTCCACGTTCATCTTCACCACGCCGTACGACACCGCCTCGCGGATTTCCTCCGGGAGCGAACCCGAGCCGCCGTGGAAGACGAGTTCGAACGGCTTCGAGCCGGCTGCCAGGCCGAGCTTCTCGGACACGACTTCCTGGCCTCGCTTGAGCACGTCCGGGCGCAGCTGCACGTTGCCCGGCTTGTACACGCCGTGCACGTTGCCGAAGGTCGCCGCCAGCAGGTAGCGGCCGCGGTCGCCGGAGCCGAGTGCGTCGACCGTCTTCACGAAGTCGCCCTCGGCGGTGTACAGCTTCTCGTTGATGTCGTGCGCGACGCCGTCCTCCTCGCCGCCCACCACGCCGATCTCGACTTCCAGGATGATCTTCGCCGCCGCTGCCTTCGCCAGCAGGTCCTGCGCGATCTCCAGGTTCTCGTCGAGGTCGATGGCCGACCCGTCCCACATGTGGGACTGGAAGAGCGGCAGCCCGCCACCGCGGACGCGCTCCGCCGAGATCTCGATCAGCGGCCGGACGAAGCCGTCGAGCTTGTCCTTCGGGCAGTGGTCGGTGTGCAGCGCGACGTTGACGTCGTACTTCGCCGCCACCACCTGGGCGAACTCGGCCAGCGCGGACGCGCCGGTGACCATGTCCTTCACCTTCTGCCCGGACGCGAACTCCGCGCCGCCGGTGGAGAACTGGATGATCCCGTCGCTTTCCGCCTCGGCGAACCCGCGGATCGCGGCGTTCACGGTTTCCGACGAGGTCACGTTGATGGCCGGGTAGGCGAACTCGTTCGCCTTCGCCCGGTCGAGCATCTCCGCGTACACCTCGGGGGTGGCGATGGGCATCGGTTCCTCCTCGAGACGACTGGCTTCTACAGCGGCATCGTACGAGGTGGACCGGCAGCCCGGACCGGTCCTACCTCACAAGGCCACAAGCGGTGGACCGATTCAGATCAGCTCGGCCGCCAGCGCCCGGTATGCCGGGAACGGATCCTCGTTCAGCACCTGCACGCTCACGTGGTCCGCGCCCGCTTCGAGATGCGCCCGAAGACCCGCCGCCACTGACGGAGCGTCGCCGTGCAGGGCGAGCGTGTCGACCAGCCGATCGCTGCCTTCACCGGTCACGTCCTCGTCCGTGAAACCGAGTTTCCGCAGGTTGGCGACGTAGTTGGACAGCCGGAGGTACCGCTGTACCCCGCTCCGGCCGAGCGCTCGCCCGCGGTCGGCATCCGGATCGACGACTACCTTGTGTTCCGGTGCGAGCAGCGGCCCGGCGCCGAGGAGTTCGCGAGCGGCACGCGTGTGCTCCGGGGTGACGAGGTACGGGTGCGCACCCGCAGCGCGCTCCGCTGAGAGTTTCAACACTTTCGGCCCGAGCGCGGCGAGCAGCCGGGAGTACTGCGGCACCCCGGCCGCGTCGAGTCCGTCGAAATAGTCGACGAGCGCGCCGTACGGCTTCGCGTACCGCTGCGTGGCCTCCCGGTGCCCGGCGCCGACCCCGAGCAGGAAGCGGCCCGGGTACTTGCGCTCGATGCGGTGGTACGCCCGCGCGATCGACTCGGGCGGGTCCGCCCAGATGTTGACGATGCCGGTGGCGACGACGATCCGGCCGGTGGCGGCCAGTAGCTCGTCGACGATCCCCAGGTCGCCGCCCGGCGAGCTGCCCAGCCAGATGGTGCCGTACCCGAGCTTCTCCACCTCCGCCGCGAACTCGCCGTCGACCTGCGACCCGGGACGCCAGATGCCGATGCTGCCCAATTCGATGCCCATGCCCGTGCCCAACGTGTGATACAGCGGTTTTCGTTCCGCCGCGGCCGGATTAGGTTCGAAAGCATGACGAAGCTGGGCACCACGGAACTGGACATCTTCGGCCTCGACCTCGGCTGCAACGTCTTCGGGTACACCGCCGACGAACCCACGTCATTCGCCGTGCTCGACGCGTACACCGGCGCCGGCGGCAACTTCCTCGACACGGCGAACACCTACGGCGGGGGCGGCGGTTCGGAGACGATCATCGGCAAGTGGCTCGCCGCGCGTGGCCGCCGGGACGACGTGGTGATCGCGACGAAGGTCGGCATGGGTGACCAGCGGCCGGGCCTGTCGGCGGCGAACATCGCCAGGTCCGTCGAGGAATCCCTGCGCCGTCTGCAAACCGACCACATCGACCTTTACTACGCACACAAGGACGATCCCGGCACGCCGCAGGAGGAGACCCTCGCCGCGTTCGACGGGCTCGTCCGCGCGGGCAAGGTCCGCCACATTGCGGCGTCGAACTTCACCGCCGACCGGCTCGCCTCCGCACTGTCCATTTCGGACCGTCAGGGACTCGCCCGATACGTTGCCCTGCAACCGCATTACAACCTCGTGGAACGCGACTACGAGAAGGAACTCGCCCCGCTGGTCGCTCGCGAGAACCTCACCACCCTGCCGTATTTCGGGCTGGCCAAGGGATTCCTCACCGGCAAGTACCGCTCGAAGGACCAGCCGGGCGACTCACCGCGCGCCCCGCGAGCGCTCGAATACCTCGACGCACGCGGCGAGCGAGTGCTGGCCGTGCTCGACGAGGTAGCAGCTGCGCACGGCGTTTCGGTGACGAGCGTTTCCCTCGCCTGGCTCCGCGTGCAGCCAACGGTCGCCGCGCCGATCGCGAGCGCGCGGACCCCGGAACAGCTCACCGATCTGCTCGCCTCGGTGTCGCTCGAACTGACCGGCGACGAGCTCGCGGCGCTGGGCGGCGCATCTACCGTGCAGTAGCCTACTCCGGGTAAGTTGCGGTACGGTGCCCTCCAACAGCGGAAACCGGCTCAGGAGGGCACCGTGGCAGCGCAGCAGAAGCACCAGGTCGACGGCAAGGTCGTGCTCATCACCGGCGCCGCCCGCGGGATCGGCGCCGGACTGGCCGAACGGCTCGCGGCTCGCGGCGCCAAGGTCGCGCTCGTCGGTCTCGAGGCCGCAGAGCAGGAGAAGGTCGCCAAGCAGATCGGGCCGAACGCGCGGTCCTGGGAGGCCGACGTCACCAGCTGGGACGACCTCGAACGCGCCACTGCCGGGGTCGTCGAGCACTTCGGCGGGATCGACATCGTCGTCGCCAACGCCGGGATCGCCACCGCCGGATTCGTACGTTCGGTGGACCGCGCCGCATTCGAGAAGGTGATCGAGGTCGACCTGCTTGGCGTTTGGCGCACGTTCCGCGTCACGCTTCCGCACGTCATCGAGCGCCGCGGGTACCTGCTCGGCATCTCCTCGCTCGCGGCGATCACGCACGCGCCCGGCATGGCGAACTACGCCGCGGCGAAGGCGGGCGTCGAGGCGTTCTGCAACAGCCTGCGGGCGGAGGTCGCGCACCTCGGGGTGAAGGTCGGGGTCGCGCATCCGACCTGGATCCGCACGGACCTGGTCGAAAGCGCCGACGCACATCCGGTGTTCGGCAAGCTGCGCTCGTCGATGCCAGGGCTGATCGGGAAGACGTACCCGCTGGACGTCGCCCTCGACGACCTCGAAGCCGGGATCCTGCGCCGCGCCCGTACGGTCCACGTGCCACGCTGGGTCGGCGGGCTGAAGCTGCTGCGCGCGTTCCTGCCGCCGATCATCGAATTCGGCTCGCGGGCCCGGGTGCCGGCAGCGGACCGGGCCGCGCTGAAGGACATCGAGGAGCGCGGCGCGTTCGAGTCGTCGGTGACCGGCTACGGCGGACGCGCTGCCACGAAACGCAGCTGAGGAGCGTCCATGTCGCGTCGCGACCAGATCCGGATGACACCGGACGAGGTACAGGCATTTCTGGCTGAGCAGAAGGTCATCAACGTGGCCTCGATCAGCCCGAACGGCCGCCCGCACCTCACCGCGCTCTGGTATTTCCCGCACGAGAGCGGCGGGGTCGCGACGTGGACGTACGGCAGCTCGCAGAAGGGCAAGAACCTGCGCCGCCTGCCGCAGGCGACCGTGCTCGTGGAAAGCGGTGAGTCGTACGAGGAGCTGCGCGGGGTTTCGTTCGAGGCGGACGTCGAGATCGTCGACGACACCGCCGCGGTCACGGAGATGGGGCTCGCGCTGATGATGCGGTACTCCGGCGGCGGACAAAGCGAGCTCCGCCCGTTCATCGAGCAGCAGGCACCGAAGCGGATCGGCCTGATCCTGCGCCCGACGAAGATCGCGAGCTGGGACCATCGGAAGCTGGGCGGCGGGTACTAGCCACCGTCGGCGCGGCCCCAAGTCCGTGAAGGGAACCATCAGGGAATCAGATTCCGTGATGGTTCCCTTCACGGAACGTCGGCCGGGCCGGAACTAACTCCCGGAGGAGTGGAACACCGCGGCCGCCTCGGTACGGGAGCCGACGCCCAGCTTGGCCAGGATGTTGGCCACGTGGAACTTCACCGTGGACTCGCTCAGGTGCAGGTCCGCGGCGATCTCGCGGTTGCGCTGCCCGAGCGCGATCCGCTGCAGTACCTCGGTTTCCCGCGGACCCAGTTCGGCCAGCGGATGCCGGGGCGCCCGCGGGTCGAGCGGCAGGGTGGCGCGGATCGTGAGGCCCCAGCCCGGGGTGGCGTCGACCTCGAACTGACCACGCTGGGTGCGGACGCGTTCGGCGAGCTGGCCAAGGTCGACCCCGCCGCTGACCTCGCCCGGGCCGTCGTCGCGGACCAGCACGAGCAGATCGTGCCCGCGCAGCTGCCAGCCGACCCGGACCCGCCGGACGGCGTCCTGCTGCAGCACCGCCAGCACGACCGCACGCGTGGTGATCCGGGCGGCATGCGCGACGTCGGACGGGACGAACTCGCTCTCGGCAGGCGGGTCCAGCTCCAGCTCGACGGGGCCGTGCCGCAGCAGCGGCCGCAGCGATTCGGCCAGCCGCTGGAAGGCGCGACCCACCGGTTCCTCGCCGCCGGGAGTCTTCCGGCGTTCGGCCTCGGCGCGCAGGTCTTCCAGGGCGTTCAACGCGAGGTCGATGGCTGACGCGCGAGCGGTCGCGTCGTCGAGCTGCCTGCTGCGCAGCACGCCGAGCAGCCCGGCCATGGCCGCCGCGTGGGCCTCGCTCAGCTCGGCCACCGCGGTTTCGCGCGCCTGCGCAATGGCGCGCGACCGCGCGAGCACTTCCGGCTGAGCGGTGAGCGTGAGCTGGTACTGGAACGTCGTGACCAGGTCCCACAGCCCCTGGACCATGGCGACGGTTTCCTCCGGCAACGGCTCAGCGTCCGGCCGCACGAAGACCACCAGCGCCCCGCTCGGCGCGCGGTCGCTGGCCACCGCCAGCACGGGGAAGTTGCCACCCGCGATCGGAACCGTGCCCTGCCAAGGCTTTCCGGCCGTGACGTACGCGAGCAGCGCACCGAGCTCGACCCCGGTGACGGCCGCCGCGAGGTCCGGCTCGCCGACCGCGCGCACCGGCGTCGACGCGCAGTAGATCGCCAGGTGGGCGGCCACGCGGTGCGGAAGGTACTCCCCGACGACCTCGGACAGGCCGTCGAGCATCTCCGGCCCCGGCTGCTGCGCGATCCGTACCGCGAGGGCGAGCGCGTGCTCCATGGTCTCAGCGTACGTTCTTTCGGCCAGGCCGGAACTGGCCGGACGACCGGCGTACCGGCCCGCGCGCCCGCCCAGGATCGAAGGTATGCAGACACTGCTGACGGAGTTCTTCCGCGACAAAAGCAACCTCGACCTCGACCGGACGATGGACTACTTCTCCCGATCCGGCACCACCTACCTCGACGCCACGCTCGGCTGGGCCATGCGCTCCTGGCCGGAGGTGTACGACGCATTCGCGGCGAACATGCCCAGCTGGCCGCCGGTTTCGGCGTCGTACCCGACCCGCATCGTCGGCGACGAGCACAGCGCGGTCGTGTTCTTCACCGATGCCCCGGGGATGTTCGGGCCGAACGAAATCCGCCTCGCCGGTGCCGTCGACGTGCGGGACGGCAAGATCGTGCGCTGGGTGGACTACTGGGACGGGCGGCACTTCGGGGTCGACGGTTACCGGAAACTGCTGGTCCCGGACGCCCCCACCGACTTCGGCGAGACTCGCGCCGGGGAAGCCGCGTCCGAGGTCGCCCAGCGTGCGGTGGCGAACCTGACGGCGGCACTGCGGGCCGGAAATCCCCAGGTCGCGGTGGAGTGCTTCACCGTCGACGCGGTGTTCGAGGATCTACCGTCGCACCTGCAGGTGATCGGCCACCAGAGCATCGGCAGCTTCCTCGCGAAGGCCGCGAAGCTGCTGCCGTACGCCGGGCCGCACGTCGAGGTCCGGCACGTGCTGAGCGGCGGTTACGAGTGGACCGGTCCGGATGGCTTCGGCATCACCGGCCTGGAACTGGACGATGAGGGCCGGATCTCGCGGCTCACGGCGATGTGGAACGGCGCGCACGCCAGCCCGGAAACGCTGGTCGAGCTGGCCTCCGCCGCCGTTGAGTACTGACCAGTAGGGAGTACTTTCAGGTAACTGTTACTTGAGGTAACATCATCTGCGGCAGACCCCCAGCGCAGCGGAGGCCGACAGATGACCGAGCGGTTCAAGGTCGTGATCGTGGGTACCGGATTTTCCGGGCTCGGCCAGGCGATCCAGCTCGAGAAGGCGGGCATCCGGGACTACGTGATCCTGGAGAAGGCCGACGAGGTGGGCGGGACCTGGCGGGACAACTCGTACCCGGGTTGCGCCTGTGACGTGCAGTCCCACATGTACTCGTTCTCCTACGCGCAGAACCCGGACTGGAGCCGCTCGTTCTCGCCGCAACCGGAGATCTTCGGCTACCTCAAGGGCGTCGCCGACGAGTACCGGCTGCGCGGGAAGATCCGGTTCGGCGTCGAGATCACCGGCGCGCACTGGGACGAGCGCGAGCGGCGCTGGACCGTGGAAACCAAGGGCGGCACGGAGTTTTCCGCACAGTTCCTCGTCGCCGGCGTCGGCGGGCTGCACATTCCGCAGATCCCGCAGCTGCCGGGCATCGGGAAGTTCAAGGGTCAGACGTGGCATTCGGCACAGTGGAACCACGAGTTCGACCTCACCGGCAAGCGGGTCGCGGTGGTCGGCACCGGGGCGAGCGCCGTCCAGTTCGTCCCGCAGATCGCACCGCAGGTGGCCGGGCTGAAGCTGTTCCAGCGGACGCCGCCGTGGATCATGCCGAAGCCAGACCACGCAATGCCGGGCTGGGCGAAACAGCTGTTCAAGCGGGTGCCGGGCACCCAACGGCTGTACCGCAACGCGCTGTACTGGATGCTCGAAGCCCGCGCCATCGGGTTCAACGGGCACCCGAAGCTCATGCACGCCGCCGAGACCATTGCGCGCCGGCACATCGCGAAGGGCATCAAAAACCCCGTACTGCGCCGGAAAGTGACGCCCGATTACACGATGGGCTGCAAACGCGTCCTGCTTTCGAATGACTATTACCCGGCGCTGGACCGGCCGAACGTCGACGTGGTCACCGACGGGGTAGCCGAGGTCCGCGCACACAGCATTGTGGACAGTGCCGGGGTCGAGCATGAGGTCGACGCGATCATCTACGGCACCGGGTTCAAGGTCACCGACGCGCTGGAGTACCTCGACATCACCGGTGTCGACGGCCGTGATCTCGCGAAATCCTGGGCCACCGAAGGAATCCAGACACACAAGGGAATTACCGTGTCCGGGTTCCCGAACCTGTTCTTCCTGCTCGGCCCCAACACCGCGCTCGGCCACAACTCCGTGGTGTTCATGATCGAATCGCAGTCGCGGTATGTCGTCGATGCGATCCGGCTGGCCGATTCCCACGGCGCCGAAGCACTCGACGTACGCCCGTCAGTACAGGACGAATTCCAGGAGCAGATCCAGGAAAAGCTCGTCAAGGGCGTGTGGACGCAGGGCGGCTGCAAGAGCTGGTACCTCGACTCGAAGGGCGTCAACCGCACGATCTGGCCGGGCTTCACGTGGAAGTACTGGCTCGAGACGCGCCGCGTCGACCCGAGCGATTACGAGCTGAGCGGCCGGTCATGACCGCCGAGCACGAGCAGATCGTGCTCCACGCGCGCGACGTGGAGTTCGACTGGTCGCGCCTGCCGATGCACTGGATTCCCGGCGAACCGCAGGCGACCCACAGCATCAACGTGCTGCACATCGCGCTGCCCGAAGGGGAACGCTGGTTCGTCGAGGTGTTCAAGGAGGCCGTACCGCTGATCCGCGACGAGCGGCTCAAGGAGGACGTCCTCGGGTTCATCGGCCAGGAGGCCATGCACGCCGTGGCGCACGACGGCGCGGCCGCGCACCTGGAGGTCGCCGGGCTGTCGGTGCGACCGTACGTCGCGCAGATGGAGTGGATTTTCCGGCGGCTGCTGGGAACCCGGCCCGGCTCGGGGCACGAGTGGCTGATCGAACGGCTCGCGCTGGTCGCGGCCATCGAGCATTACACGGCGTTCCTGGGCCAGTGGATCCTCGACGCGTCCGCGCTGGACGCTTCGGGCGCGGACGAAACCATGCTCGATCTCCTTCGCTGGCACGGAGCCGAGGAGGTGGAACACCGTTCGGTCGCGTTCGATTTGTTCTGCCACCTCGACGGCCGCTACCTCCGGCGGGTGCGCAGCATGATCGTGGTGACGCCGGTGCTGGCGTGGATTTTCCTTCGGGGTACCCGATTCCTGATGCGAGGCGATCCCGAGCGACCGGGGCGCGCGACCTGGCGGGCGTACCGGCGGGCGTACCGGCGCGGGCTCCTGCCGGGGCCGCGTGAACTGCTGCGGGAGATCCGGCCGTACTTCCGGAAGTCCTATCACCCCACGGAAACCGGGAACACCGACCAGGCCGTGGCGTACCTGGCGAGCTCACCCGCGGCCCAGGCGGCCGACGCGCCACGATGACCGCGCCGCAGTTCCCGCCGCGCCTCGACGGCAGTGGACGACGCGACCGGCTGATGTCCACTTTGGTCGCCGTGAGCGCGGCTTACCGGCGGCTGGCGGAGTTTTCCGCACGGCGCCGACCTCCCGTGCAAGCCGTTGACCGGCGGCTTTCGCTGATCGTCGACGCGGTTCGCGCGGAAGCTTCCGACGTGATGAGCCTGCGACTCGTACGCCCTGACGGCTCGTTACCCGCTTGGCGTCCCGGCGCGCACCTCGACTTGCTCCTGCCTTCCGGTGCGGTCCGCCAGTATTCGCTGTGCAGTTCGCCGGAAGACCTTTCGCATTACCGGATCGCAGTGCGGCGGATCGGTCCCGCGTCACGTGAAGTGCACGCCTTGACGGCCGGTACGCGCGTGACGGTGCGCGGGCCGCGTAACGCCTTCCCATTCGTGGCCGCACCGGCGTACCACTTCGTGGCGGGCGGCATCGGGATCACGCCGATCCTGCCGATGGTGCATCGCGCGGCCACCCTCGGCGCGGACTGGCGGCTGGTCTACACCGGCCGCGACCTGGCGTCGATGCCATTCCTGGACGAGCTGCCCGCCGATCGCGTCTGGGTCCGGCCGGACAGCGAGTTCGGCATTCCGGCGTCCGGCGCGGAGCTGTTGAAAGACCTTCGCGCCGACGCTGCGGTGTACTGCTGCGGCCCGGCCCCGATGATCACCAGCGTCCGGATGGATTTGCCGCGGACGAACGCGGTGTACTTCGAACGGTTCTCGCCGCCGCCGATCGTGGACGGCAAGCCGTACCGCGTGGAGCTGCGCCGCAGCGGGCACACGCTCGACGTGCCCGCCGACCGGTCCACGCTCGACCTCGTCCGCGAAGTGCTGCCGGACGTGCCGTACTCGTGCCGGCAGGGTTTCTGCGGCACCTGCGAGGTGGCGTCCGCGGACGGCGGGCGCGTGCGGATCTGCGTGGACCGCGGTCCCGCCGTCCTGGAGCTTTAGCGCTTACGAGACCCAGGCGCCCAGCGTTGGCCGGAATTCGCGCACGCTGCGCTCGGCGACGACACCTTCGAGGTAATACGGGTCGTTGTCGATCAGCTTCGTGAGCGCGGCCTCGTCGTCGGCCTGCCACAGGACCAGACCGCCGGTGTCGTCGGCGAGCGGACCGGCGACGGCGACATTGCCCTGCGCGGCGTGGTCGCTGATGTACGCACGGTGGCGTGGCCGGACGTCGGCGAGCTTCTCCTGGACGTAGCGGATTTCGACGAGGTACCAGGCCATGCGGTTCTCCCGGGGTCGAGGCGGCGGTGACATCCGCGACGCTACCTGTCACCTGCAGCGTGGTCCCACCATGCGAGCGATGGCGGGGCGGAGCCAACCCGATAGGCTAGGCGTGCGTCAGAACCTGTGTGAACGCTGTGACTCTCGCACCCTCCACAGGCCTGCTGACCGGACACGTCGAGGACGGGCGGGGATTCATGCTGGAGGGGAACGCGGAACGCAGTGTCGAGGCGACCCTCGGCCATTTGCGGACCATGGACGGGCCGGCCCCGGTGCAAGCGCCGGCCACGCCACTCACCCTGGAGGACCTCTACCGCCAGCACCGGATGCGGCTCGTGCGGCTCGCCATCCTGCTGGTCGACGAACCGGCCACGGCCGAGGACGTCGTACAGGAGGCGTTCACCGGGCTGCACCGCAACTGGAGCCGATTGCGCGACGCCGCGGCTGCGGTGGGTTACCTGCGCACCGCAGTGGTCAACGGGTCACGCAGTGTGCTGCGTCGGCGCAAGACCGCGCGCGAGTACGTGCCGCCGCATGCGGTGAACGCGCGGTCCGCGGAAAGCCTGGCGATGCTGTCGAGCGAGCACCAGGCCGTGGTCAACGCGCTGTCGAAGCTTCCACCGCGGCAGCGCGAGGTGCTCGTGCTGCGGTACTACGGCGGCTTGAGCGAGGCGGAGATCTCGGAGGCGGCGGGGATTTCGAAGGGCACGGTGAAGTCGACAGCCAGCCGCGCGCTGGAGGCATTGCAGAAGGCAATGCAGTCGCCACAGTGACCCGGCCGGACGAATCCGGCTCAGCTCGACCCTCTCTGGTCCAGACCAATATATGCTGGGCCCTGTGAAGCACGCCGGAGACTTCGTCATCACGGGCGGCCGCGTCGTGGCCCCGGACCGCGTACTCGACGACGGCTGGCTCGCCGTGTCGGCCGGGCGGATCGCCGCGGTGGGCACGGGTACGCCGCCCGCCGCGCAGTCCGTCGACGTCAGCGGCGCCCTGGTCGTGCCCGGTTTCGTCGACATGCACTGCCACGGCGGCGGCGGCGGTTCGTTCTCCACGCTCGACCCGGACGAGATCCTCACCGCGGTCCGCGCGCACCGCAGGCACGGCACCACCACCACGCTCGCGAGCCTGGTCTCCGACCCGATCGACCTGCTCACCGAGCAGATCGCCGCCCTGCGCGAGCTGGTACAGCAGGGCGAGCTGGCCGGGATCCACCTGGAGGGGCCGTTCATCTCCCGCGCCCGCTGCGGCGCGCACGACCCGGACACTCTGCGCGAACCGGACACCGGAACGATCGATAAGCTGCTGCGCGCGGGCCACGGCGCGATCCGGATGGTCACGCTGGCGCCGGAGCTGCCCGGGGGCGTCAAGGCGGTCCGGCAGCTGGCCGAATCGGGCGTGATCGCAGCCATCGGGCACACCGACGGGGTAGCCGAACAGCTGGTCCCGGCCATCGACGCCGGCGCGACGGTGGCAACGCACCTCTTCAACGGCATGCGCCCGCTGCACCACCGAGAGCCGGGCCCGGTAGGCGTCCTGCTCGACGACGAACGCGTGACGGTCGAGCTGATCTGCGATTTGGTCCACCTGCACCCGACGGTCGTCCGCCTGGCCGCGCGACACGCCGGTCAGGGCCGCACGGTGCTGATCACGGACGCCATGTCGGCCACCGACGCCGCCGACGGCCGCTACACGCTGGGCCGCCTGGAGGTCGACGTGCACGATGGGGTGGCCACCCTGGACAACGGTTCACTGGCGGGCAGCACGCTCACCATGGACAACGCCTTCCGCAACCTGGTGAATGGTGCAAAACTCGGCATCCTGGACGCAGTCCGAGCCACCTCGGGCCGCCCGGCGGAACTGCTGGGCATCGCCGACCGCACCGGCGCCCTGCGCCCCGGCCTGTCCGCCGACGTGGTCATCCTGGACCCCGACCTGCGCCCCACGAAGGTCCTCCACCGGGGCGAATGGGTAGCCGAGGCGGGGCGAGCTACCTTGAGCACGTAACCCACGACCTCGGACGGAGCGGATGAGCGAGCCGAAGGACCCGGAACGGCTACTGGCAGACGCATTGCGCGCCCAGGCCGTGTTCGCTCCGCACGCCATCCCGCGACCGGCGGAGGAATCCGCGCCGGACGAGCCTGGTCCGGACGCGGCCGATTCCAGCGGTGCGGCCACTCCGGGCCCCGACGGAACCGCTCCCGAGAACCCCGGCCGCCCCGACGGCGAAGCCCCCCTCCCGACCGGCATCCTCCCCACGCCCCAGCCCGGCCCGGCTCCCGGAACCGGCGCCTACCCAGCTGCTGACCAGCCCGCTTCCGGCAGCGGCTCGTCCGGTAGTGGCTCGTCCGGTAGTGGCTCGCCCGGCAGTGGCTCGCCCGGCAGTGGCTCGTCCGGCAGCGGCTCCTTCGGAGCTCAAGCTCCCGACCCGGCCACACCAGGCCCTGCCACCGGCACCGGCTCCTTCGCGACCCCACCACCTGGCGGCCCCGGCACCCCGGCATCCGCTGCGTCGGGCCCAGCCAACTCCGGCACCGGCACCCCAGCACCCGGCTCAGCCACGGGCACCGGCGCCTTCGGCGTCCCAGGCAGCCCTACCGCCTCCGGTACCGGCGCTTTCCCCGCCTCACCCGGATTGCGTGCCGCCGGTAGCGGCACCTTCCCGGCCCAACCCGGATCGCCCACTTCGGGTAGCGGCTCCTACCCCGCCTCACCCGGCCCAACCGACTCGGCTTCCGGCTCCTCCCCCGGATCGCCCGCCGCCGGTAGCGGCTCCTACCCCGCCTCACCTGGCCCGACCGCCTCGGGTACCGGCTCCTTCCCGGCCTCGGCCGCGTCCGGAAGCGGAGTCTTCACCGGGGCCGCGGAGGCGTCCGCGGCAAGGCCCGATGCGTTGTCGGCCACCGGTCCGACCACCGAGCTCCCACCCCGCTACGGCCTCCTCTCCGGCGCAGGCGCGGACTCCCTCGCCCGCGAACGCGCCGCCCTCGACGCGGCCGACGTCACCGCTCCCGGCACCACCGGCTCGATCCCCCCGGTGGGCGCGGGCGACGAGACCTTCCGCGGCCAGGTCCACCCCACCCCGAGCAGCCCCCTGCCCGCGCACTGGGTCCTCCTGCTGGCGATCCTCCTCGGCCTTGCCGCTGGATCGGTGATCGGCCTGCTCACCCTCGTGTGATCCGCCCCAGCCACTCACACCCAGCGGGCACCCACCGCACCCCACCGCACCACCGCGCCCCGCCGAGCCGCACGCCGTTCCGCCGAGCCGCACGCCGCCAAGCCAGCCTGCCGCGCCCGCCGAGCCACTCCACCGAGCCAAGCTGCCGCGCCCGCTGAGCCAACCTGCCGAGCCAAGCCGAGCCGCACGCCGCCACTCCACCGAGCCAGGCTTCCCCACCCACCGAGCCAAGCTGCCGAGCCAGGCTGCCCCACCCACCGAGCCAAGCTGCCGAGCCAAGCTGCCGCGCCCACCAGGCGAAGCTGCCGCGGCCACCGAGCCACTCCGCCGCACCGCCGAGCCACCCGGCCAAATCACCCGGGCCCCCGGCCCACACCGCCCGCTCGGCCAAGCCGGGCCTGCCCGGACCGCCGCTCGGCCGAACCCGGCCTGCCCGGACCGGCACCCCGCCCTGCCCTCCGGGCCCGAGTTTCTTCACCCCGATCCCACACGATGACCTGCGATTCCTTGCCCGATGAACCCTCCCCGGCGCACCCTGTACCGTTTTCGGTGTGATTCTCGCCCAGAACACAGTGACCACCATGTCCCTGCTGCCGTCGTGGCTGGACCCGCAGCACCTGCTGACCGGGCTGACGGTGCCCGTGATCGCCGTGCTCTGCCTGATCATCTTCATCGAGAGCAGCATCTTCCCGGTGCTGCCCGGTGACTCGCTGCTGTTCACCGCGGGCCTGTTCATCGCGAACGGCACGCTCGACGCGCCGCTGTGGCTGGTGTGCGTGCTGGTGACCGTCGCGGCTCTGGTGGGGAACGTCGCCGGGTACTACCTCGGCTACTTCGCCGGCCCGAAGCTGTTCAACCGGCCGGATTCGAAGATCTTCAAGCGCGAGTACGTGGACAAAACGCACGGCTTCCTCGAGAAGCACGGTCCGAAGGCCGTCGTGCTGGCGCGGTTCGTGCCGTTCGTCCGTACTTTCATCACCTGGATCGCCGGCATCGGCCGGATGGACCAGAAACGCTACTTCACCTACACGGTGATCGGCGGCATCCTCTGGGCCGCGGGCATCACGGTGCTGGGGTCGCTGCTGGGCAACATCACCTTCATCAAGAACAACGTCGACGCGATCTTCATCCTGATCGTGCTCGTGTCCGTGGTGCCGATCCTGATCGAGTACCTCCGCAGCCGTCGCGAGAAGAAGACCGCCGAGGACCCGGGCGAGGTCACCCAGCAAATCCCGCGCGTACGCGACTGAAAACGGCGCCCGGGTAGATCCGGGCGCCGCTTCGCTGTTCAGTCGGTCATCGAGAACATCGAACCCGGGTTGAAGAGGTTCTCCGGGTCGAGCGCCTGCTTGATCTGCCGGTGCACGCGAATCCCGACCGGCCCGATCTCGCGGGCGAGCCATTCGCGCTTGATCTTGCCGACGCCGTGCTCGCCGGTCACCGTGCCGCCGAGAGACAGCCCGACCTCGAGGATCTCGTCGAACGCCTGCTGCGCCCGCGCGAACTCGTCTTCGGAATCGGGTGCGTACACGATGGTCGGGTGCATGTTTCCGTCACCGGCGTGCCCGACCACGGCGATTTTCAGCCCAACCTTCTCGCTGATCCGCTCACAGCCACGGATCAGTTCGGCGATGCGGGTGCGGGGGACGCTGACGTCGTCGGTGAGCCAGACGCCGTAGGTCTCCAGCGCGGTCAACACCACACGGCGAGCCTGGAGCAGCATCTTGCCCTCTTCGAGGTCGTCGGTGGCGTAGACGAGGTCGGCGCCGCAGTCGCTGCAGATCTGTTCCAGCTGCGCCAGTTCGCGACGCGCGACCTCGCCACCCGCGTCGGACTGACCGAGCAGCAGCGCCTGACAGTCCGACCCCGCGCCAAGATCGGTCTTGAGGTAGGTCTCCGACGCCTTGATCGACGCCGCGTCCATGATCTCCAGCAGCGACGGCACCAGCCCCTCCCGCACTGCCCGCGCAACCGCCTCTCCCGCGGCCTCGGTGGTGCTGAAGCCCGCGACCAACGTCGCCGGTGCCTGCGGAAGCGGCCGCAGCGAGACGGTCGCCTGGGTGATCACGCCGAGCGTCCCCTCGCTGCCGACGAACAGCTTCGTGAGGTCATACCCCGCAACCCCCTTGACAGTGCGGCGTCCGGTCTTCAGCAATGACCCATCGGCGAGCACGACCTCCAGCCCGAGCACGGAATCCGTGGTCACGCCGTATTTCACGCAGCACAATCCGCCGGCGTTGGTGGAGAGGTTGCCGCCGATGGTGCACCAGTCGTAGCTGGACGGGTCGGGTGGGTAGAACAGGCCGTGTTTCTCGACGGCAGACCGGAAATCGAGGTTGACGACGCCCGGCTGCACGACGGCGAGCCGGTTGCCCGGGTCGACCTCGACGATCTCGTTCAGCTTCATCAGGCTCAAGATGACGCAGCCGTCGATCGCATTGGCCGCGCCGGACAGCCCACTGCCCGCCCCGCGCGGCACGATGGGGACTTTCGCGTCAGCGCAGGCGCGGACCGTCGCCTGCACCCCCGCGGTGTCCGCCGGAAGCACCACCGCGAGCGGCTTGCCCACGGGCGCGAGCGGCATCATGTCGCGCGCGTACGTGCTGGTCACGTCGGTGTCGGTGAGCACAGCGGCGGGGCCGAGGTCGTCCCGGAGCCGCTGAAGGAGGGCGTCGTTGCTCATACCGGCATCGTAGACGGGGAATCCGCAGTGCGGAATATTACTTCCGATTATGCCCAACCTTTCGCGCACGCAACACGGTGTCGCGCGTGTGCGCGGTGCCAGGCGGCGCCGGTGCGACCCGCGGTCGGCTTTCGTTGACGAGCACGGTCCAGCCGTCGCCAAGCAGCGGCGCGATGTCGGCGGGTTGGTAGTAGTCGCCGACGTGGTGCTCGGCGGACAGGTCGCCCGGGTCGTGGCTGACGAAGAGGAGCGTGCCACCCGGCGCGACCGCGTCGAGCACCTGTTTCACCGGACCGTCGCCAGATTGCCTGCGCAGCGGGAAGTACTGGACGGAGATGAGGTCGAACGCCTCGACCGGCAGCGGGCTGACCGCCAGGTCGGCGCACACCCACGCGATCCTTTCGGCCGCCGCTGCTTCTTCCGTCGCGGGATCCGCCGAGCGCGCCGCAGCGGCTGCACGGTGCAGGGCGGTCCGCGAGATGTCGACAGCCGTGACGTGCCAGCCGTGGCTGGCCAGCCACCGGGCGTCGGCACCTTCGCCACAGCCGACGTCGAGCGCTTGGCCGGGCGGCAGTCCGTCGATCTCGGTGACGAGCACCCCGTTGGGCGAGCCGCTGAAGAGCTGGTCGCGGCTGCGGTAGCGGTCTTCCCAGAATTTCGCGTCCATTTTTCCTTCCCCCGGTTCAGAATCCATGTACGGCTTCGCGGGTTTCCTCGGCGATGAGGTCGGCGTTGATCGCGCCCGCCGCTTTGGCCCCGGAGGCCGCCGAGAGAAGCACATTCGCCGACGGATCACTGACGTTGCCCGCGACCCACACCCCCGGCACCACCGTGAGCCCAGTCGCATCGGCAGCAATGAAGGCCCCACCCGGATGCGGCGACGGCTCCAGCCCGAGCCCGGCCAGCAACGCCGCCCGCGGCACGGCCCGCGGCGCAATTGCCAAGGCGCGCAAGGGAATCAGGTCACCACTGTCCAGCCGAACCCCAGCCAGCCGATCGTCGACGACCTCCAGCTCGGTCACTTTCCCTTCGACCACCGCAATCCCACGCGCGGCCAGCTGCACGAATTCGTCGTCGGCCGGCTGGGGACCGGTGTGGCGAAGGAACGTGAGCCGGTCGGTCCACTGCCGGAAGAGCAGTGCTTGGTGCACGCTCAACGGGCCGGTGGCGAGGACGCCGATGGGCTCGTCGCGGACCTCCCAGCCGTCGCAGTACGGGCAGTGCACGACGTCGCGGCCCCATCGGGCGGCCAGGCCGGGGATGTCGGGTAGTTCGTCGGTGATGCCGGTGGTGACCAGCAACCGCCGCGCTCGGGCGGTACGCCCTTCTTCGAGCTCGACCGTGAAGTCCCGCTCCTCTTGGACGACGGTCCGGACCCGCCCGGCCAGGACCTCACCGTCGTACGCCGCGATCTCCTTCCGCCCCATCGCAAGCAACTCCCCCGGCGGCTGACCGTCCCGGGAGAGAAAGCCATGCATGTGCGCAGCGGGCGCATTGCGCGGCTCCCCGCTGTCGACCACGAGGACGGACCGCCGAGCCCGCCCGAGCATCAACGCCGCACTCAAACCGGCCGCCCCACCACCGACGATCACGACGTCGTAGCGACCTGCGGACTCCACGTTTCGGGCCATGTTGGTGACCACCTCCTGCATCCACGATCCGAAGGTGGGGTGAAGATGACAAAGTTCTTTGCCGAAACTGCAAAATCCGGTTGGGTGCGGTTTTGACGACGGTGCACTGAGGGAACCCGGCATCCTCCGGCCACTGCGGCCAACGCAAGCGCCCGCTTGCCGCCCGCCAGTTCCCGCCAGTTCCCGCCACGGCGCCTTGCCAGGTGCACGGATCGGTCGGCCAGCGGCCCAGTCACGCTGCGGCGCACCGGTCTGACAACGCACTCGACCCAGTCCGTAACTCAACGCCGACTCGCTGTCCGGCCGCTCTCCAGCCGAACAGCGCACCCGGCCAGAACCCGACGCAGCCACGGCCCGGCCCGACCAGGCACCGCCGCACGGGCCGGACACTCGGCCCGGCCACACAGGCCCAACCGCACGCTTGCCCAGCCACGCACTCGACCCGGCCACACCGGCCCAACCGCACGCTTGCCCAGCCACGCACTCGACCCGGCCACACCGGCCCGACCGCACGCTCCACCCAGTCACACACTCACCCGGCCACACGAGCCCGGACCGCACGCGTCGCCCAGCCAGACACTCGACCCGGCCACAGGGGCCGGACCGCGCTGCACCCAGCAGACACGCACCCCCGCAACTCTGGCCCGACCGCGCACTGCGCCCGGTCGCCCTCCGAACCGGCCGAGCCGCTCGGAGCTGAGTCTTGCCCGCACCCGGCCCAATTCGGCCACCCGGAGCGGCAACCCAGCCCGGCAACCCGGCGCAGCCCACCGGCCGAGCCGCTCGGAGCTGAGCCTCGGCCCGCACCCGGCCCAATCCGGCCACCCGAAGCGGCAACCCAGCCCGGCAACCCAGCGCAGCCCACCTGCCCAGCCCGCCGGAACGGGACCGAGGGGAGCAGCAGCGACCGCGGCCCACGTCGTCAGCGGGATCACGCCTGCATTGCGGCCTCCTCGGTTCGAGGCGTCTGCGGGTGATTTCCTTGGCGGCGCAAGAGGAAATACGCCTGCAGTGCCGTGTACACCAGGATCGCCGCGCCTACCCACGCGCTCGTGTGCAGGGCCGTCACGAAGGATTCGCGGGCCGTGCTCAGTAGGGCTGCGGCTTCGGGGGCCGGTAGGGCGTTGGCGGTGGCTACAGCACCGCCCAGGGTGTCGTGGGCTGCGGTGGGGGTGGTGGCGGGCAGGCCGGACTGGTAGACCGCCGTTGCGAGGCTGCCCAGCAGGGCGGTGCCCAGGGCGCCGCCCAGTTCGTAGCCGGTTTCCGAGATTGCGGACGCGGCTCCGGCGCGGTGGACGGGGGCGGCGGAGATCACGAGGTCGTTGGTGAGGGTTTCGGACAACGCCACCCCGCCGCTGACCAGCACGAACGCCACTACGACCGCGGCCAGCCCGGCGGTTGCGCCGATGGCCGTGAGGACCAGGAAACCCGCCGCGCCGAGCAGCAGGCCCAGGCTGATCAGGATCGGGATCCGGACCCGCTGCGCGAGCCGGGCGGCGGCGAGCGAGCCGAGGACGCCGGCGACGGTCGCGGGCAGCATCCACAGCGCGGCCACGAGCGGGCTCAGCCCGAGCACCAGCTGCAGGTACTGCGGCAGCAGGAACAGCAGCCCGACCAGCGCGAACACACCCAGCAGGTTCGTGATCACCGACCCGCTGAACGTGCGGTTGGCGAACAGGCCCAGGTCGAGCATCGGCTGGTCGAGACGCCGTTGACGGCGCACGAACACCACGCCCAGCGCGAGTCCGGCGACCATCGCACCGATGGCCGTCCAGGAAAGCCCCGACGTGGCCGCGACCTTCACGCCGTAGACGACCGGCAGCATCGTGCCCAGCGACAGCAGCGCCGACCATGGGTCGAAGCGACCGGGCTTCGGGTCACGGAATTCCGGCAGCAGCCACGGACCTGCCGCGAGCAACAGCACCATCACCGGCACGTTGATCAGGAAGACCGAACCCCACCAGAAGTGCTCGAGCAGCCAGCCGCCGACGACCGGGCCCAGCGCCATCCCGCCGGAGAACGCCGCGCTCCAGACGGCGACTGCGGTACGTCGAGCGCGGTCTTCGGTGAAGATGCTGCGGATCAACGAGAGCGTGGACGGCATCAGCGTCGCGCCGCCGAGGCCGAGCAATGCCCGGGCGATGATGAGCATCAGCGCCGACGTGGAGAACGCCGCCAGCACGGACGCCGCACCGAAGGCGGCGCCGCCGATAAGCAGCAGCCGCCGCCGCCCGATCCGGTCACCCAGTGTGCCCATGAAGACCAGCAGGCCCGCGAGGACGAACGAGTAGACGTCGACGATCCACAGCTGTTCCGCGCCCGAAGGCGCGAGGTCCTCGCTGAGGTAGGGCAGGGCGAAGCCCAGCACCGTCATATCCACGCTGATCAGCAGGACCGGCAGTACCAGAACCGCCAACGCCCACCACTGGCCGCGCCGCACCATGGCGCACTCTCCCTTTCTTGCACCGTCCGGACGGTACAGTTTGATCCTGGGGTAGAAACTAGACCGTCTGGACGGTACAGTCAAGGGTGATGCCCAAGCCTTCAGCTCGTGAACGCATACTCGGTTCGTACGAGGTCATCCTCGCCGACCACGGACCGGTCGAGATCACCCTCGACGCGGTGGCGGCGCATGCCGGCGTGTCCAAAGGTGGCCTGCTCTACCACTTCGGTTCGAAGGACGCGCTGCGCGACGGCCTGCTCGAACGCCTGGAACGGCTCACCGACGAGGATCTGGACCGCGCACGGGCGGCACCCGAAGGAGTGGTGCGGTACTACCTGCGCTCGGCGATCACCGACGTCACGAGTGATCTCGCGCTGCATCGGACGACGATGGCGACGATCCGGCTGGTGCTCAACGACCCGATCGTGGCGGAGGTGTCGCAGCGGTGCCTCGTGCGTACGCGCGCGATGTTGATGGAGCACCTCGATGATCCGCTGACGGCGGAGATGGTGATCCTGGTGGGGGAGGGTCTGTACATGCGAGCGGCACTCGGGGGAGACGCGACGACCAGCCTGCTCGACCGGATCGACGAGATCGCGGAGCGGCTCGAGGCCGGGGAACCCGTGGGGGTTGCGGATGTTGCGGGGAAGGTGACGGGGCGGGGTTGAGCATGGGCCGGATGCGGGGCGGGCCATGGCCGGGCACCTGACGCCGCGGGGCGGGGCGAGGTTCAGCTTGGGCCGGGTGGCTGTGGGGCGGGGCCACGGCCGGGCAAGTGCTGCGGCGGGGCGCGGTTCAGCTCATGCCGAGCTGGGCGCGGCGCAGGGTGGGCCACGGCGGGGCAAGTGGCGCGGCGGCGGCAAGGTTGAGCTGAGCGCGGTGCGGAGAAGGCCATCGCCGGGCAGGTGGTGCGGCAGGGCGAGGTTGAGCACGGGCCGAGCTGGGCGCGGGCCGGGGTGGGCCACGGCGGGGCAAGTGCTGCGTCGAGGGCGAGGTTGAACTCGGGCCGAGCTGAGCGCGGCGCAGGGTGGGCCACGGCGGGGCAAGTGGCGCGGCGGCGGCAAGGTTGAGCTGAGCGCGGTGCGGGGTGGGCCGTGGCCGGGCAGGTAATGCGGCAGGGATGACGTTGAACTTGCGCCGAGCTGGGCGCAACACGGTCCGGGCCACCGCCGGGCAGAGGGTGCGGAAGGGCAGTCGGCGAGGAGGAAGCCCGGCTGATCTGCAGCTCGGGTGGAGGTCCACGAGCCGGGCGGTGCGACACACAATCGGCAACAACGGCAATCGGCAACAACGGTGCGGACCGATCCGCGAGTAGGTCCAACCGGGCGGCGCGGCAACGGAGTCAGAACTTCAGGACCAGGCCCAGCGCAACCCCAACCAACCGCGAGCCCGAAGCCAACCAGTCACCCAAGCGAAACCCGAGACTCACCGGACCAACCCGTACACCCGATCAATCTCCACCGTCAGCAGCAACCTCCGGTCCTTCACCATGGCCTCGCGGAACTCCGTCCAATCCGGATGTTCCCCCGCGACCGTCCGGTACAGGTCCACCAGCGCCTCGACCGCCGCATCGTCCACCGACTCCGCTACCGGCGACAGCACGGCCCGGCCTTCCGCCACTGCGTACGACCAGCCGTTCGGCGACGCCACGTGGTAGCTCACCCTCGGATCCCGGCGCATGTTCTTCGTCTTCGCCCGGGTGTCTGTGATCGACACTCGCAGGCGGTCGGGGCGGTCCAGGTGGTGGGTCACCGTGGACAGCTGGGGGCGGCCGTCTCGTTTGAGTGTCGCCAGGACTCCTTGGCGGCCCGCTGCGATGAGGTCCAGTAGCGCCGTGTCGTCGGTCATACCCACCTCAAGGCCGCGCGAGCGCGTTCTGTTCCCGACTTGACCAGCGAAAACCCTAGATCAGGAGAAAACGGACGAACCCCATCCGGTTGAAATCTGCTTGCATGCGGCAACTAAAGTGTGATGTGACACAACCTCGGGTCGCGCGCTTGCGGAATCGGCTGGACGGGCACACTCTTGCCTAAGGCAACTAGTTGCACTCGCCAAACAACGATCCACCGCGAGAGCAACACCCGACGCACCACCCCGACGCACCACCACACGAAAGACCCGTACATGGCACCGAACAGCTCCACCGTCAGGCCACAGGCCGAACTCGACCTGGCCGACCGGCTCAGTTACGAGCTGGTCCGGTTCATGCGCTTGCTCACCAAGGTGAAGGCCCAGGTCGCCAAGCAGGGTCCGGACGGCATCGAGAGGGCCGCGTACGCGATCCTCTTCTGCCTCGTCCACGAAGGTCCGCAACGCACCAGCAAACTCGCCGAATTCCTGCACTCCGAGATCTCCACGATCAGCAGGCAGTCGAGCTCACTGGTGCAGCACGGGCTGGTCGAACGACAGGCCGACCCCGAAGACGGCCGCGCCTGCCTGCTCGCCCCGACCGCCGAGGGGCTCCGGGTCTTCGACGAGAACCGCAAGCAGCGGGCCCGTTGGATGGCCGACGTGCTGAGCGACTGGAGTCCGGAGGACCGCGAAACGCTCAACCACCTCCTCGCGCGGCTCAACACAGGTATCGAAACGAACAATCCGTCACTGTCCGACACCGGAGGGGTGTCACAGGCCAAGGGGGCCTCGAACGCATGACGTCCACCGTTGAAAAACCACCTCAGCCCCAAGGGGGAGCGCCCGCCGCAAGCGACGGCGCCATGGGGCTGAGCCACCGCCAGATCGTCACGATCATCAGCGGCCTGATGTGCGGCATGTTCCTTGCCGCGCTCGACCAGACGATCGTGGGTACCTCGATCGTCCGGATCGCCAACGACCTGCACGGCTTCGAGCTGCAGGCGTGGGCGACCACGGCGTACCTGATCACGTCCACGATCGCGACGCCGATCTACGGCAAGCTGTCCGACATCTACGGGCGCAAGCCGTTCTACCTCGCCGCGATCGGCATTTTCGTCGCCGGTTCGCTGGCTTCCACGTTCTCGCAGTCGATGTACGAGCTCGCCGCGTTCCGTGCGGTGCAGGGGCTCGGCGCCGGCGGTCTGATGTCGCTGGCCATGACGATCATCGGCGACGTCGTCCCACCGCGCGAACGCGCCCGTTACCAGGGTTACTTCCTCGCCGTGTTCGGTCTCTCGACCGTGCTCGGCCCGGTGCTCGGCGGCTTCTTCGCCGACTTCGACTCGCTCGGCGGCATCGCAGGCTGGCGCTGGGTCTTCCTGATCAACGTGCCGATCGGCATCGTCGCGCTCTTCGTGGTCGCGAAGGTGCTGAACGTCCCGCACACGAGGCATGACCACAAGATCGACTGGTGGGGCGCGCTCACCATGGTGATCGCGGTGGTGCCGTTCCTGATCGTCGCCGAACAGGGCCAGAAGTGGGGCTGGGGCGACCCCAAGTCCATCATCTGTTACGCCATCGGCGGTCTCGGCGTCGTGCTGTTCATCGTCGTCGAGAAACTGATGAAGGACGCGGCGCTGATCCCGTTGCGGCTCTTCAAGAACTCCACCTTCACCGTCGCCATCGTCGGCGGCGTGATCGTGGGGGTCGCGATGTTCGGTGCGATCACCATGATCCCGCAGTACCTCCAGGTGGTGCAGGGTTATTCGCCGACGCAGTCGGGTCTGCTGATGCTGCCGCTGATGGTGGGCATCATGACCGCGTCGATCGTGTCCGGCCGGATCACCTCGAAGACCGGGCGCTACAAGGTCTTCCCGGTCGTCGGCACCCTGCTGATCGCCGTGGGCGCGTTCTTCTTCGCCCAGGTGGACTACAACTCGCCGCTGTGGCACCCGCTCGTCGCCGCGCTGCTGATCGGCCTCGGTCTCGGCCAGTGCATGCAGACGCTGATCATCGCGGTGCAGAACGCCGGCCCGCGCAAGGACATGGGTGTGTCCACCGCGTCGGCCACGTTCTTCCGGCAGATCGGTGGTACCGCGGGGGTTGCGGTGTTCCTGACGATTCTGTTCAACGTGCTGCCGGGCAACATCACCAAGGCGTTCGGCGGGAACCTCCCGCCGGGGGCCGGCGGCCAGCTCGGCAATCTCCAAAGCAACACCAGCATCATCCAGACGCTGCCGGAAGCGGTCCGCACACCGATCCTGGTCGGCTTCACCGAGTCGATCACCACGGTCTTCTACGTGGCAGGCGGGGTGGCTCTGCTGGCGACGCTCGTGCTGCTGTTCATGAAGGAGATCCCGCTGGCGGGGATGAACCCGGCGGCGGCCGCGGTCGAGGGCGGCGAGGCGTTGCTGGACGACGTCGAAGAAACGCCGGTCGCGGCGGAGAAGCCGGTCGTCGAGGAGCGCGAGCCGGTGCTCGTCGGAGCCGGAGGAAGGCACTCATTGAGCAACGGCCATGGTGACGCCCAGGCGGTCACCGACGCACTGCCCATGCCGATCACCAACTCGATGGCCGACGCCGGCCTGGGCGCGGCGAACGGAGCAGGTGGCCTGCCGGTCACCGGGCACGTGCGCAGGCAGGACGGCAGCCACGTGAGCGCAGCCGCGCTGACCCTGATCGACCAGCAGGGCCGTCAGGTCGCGCGGGCGACCGGCAACGGCGACGGCAGCTACTCGATCCCGACCCAGGGCCCGGGTACGTACGTGCTGATCGTGTCCGCGCCGGGGCACCAGCCGCAGGCCTCCAGCGTGGTGGTCGGCGGGCATCCGGCGAACCTGGACGTCACGCTCACCGGCTCGGGCGAGCTCACCGGCGTGGTGCGCTCGATCGGGACGGCGGCCCCGCTGGCGAACGCCACGGTCACGCTCACCGACTCGCGCGGTGAGGTCAACGGCGCGTTCATCACGGCCGAGGACGGCGTGTACACCTTCAACGGCGTCGGCGCCGGGCAGTACACGCTGGTCGCGAGCGGCCCGCACTACCGCCCGGTCGCGGTCACGCTCACGGTGCCGGACAGCGGCATCCTGCGGCACGACGTCGAGCTGGCCGGTGCGGTGCTGCTGCAGGGCGTCGCGCGGACCGAGGGGGACCGGATCGTGCCGGACGCGCGGATCACGGTGCTCGACGCGAACGGCAACGTCGCGGCGGTCGCGCGCACGGACAGTGAGGGCCGGTACGTGGTCAGTGACCTGCCGATCGGTTCCTACACGGTCGTGGCGAGCGGGTACCCGCCTGCCACCAGCCAGGTCACGCTCAGCGACGGCGAGGCACAGCACGACGTGCGGCTGAGCTACGACCAAGCGCTCGACGAGCTGGTCGACCGCTCATGAGCGGGGGCCTGCGCGCACTGCTGCGCTCGAACGGCGGCTGGCCGGTCGAGAACGCGGTGCTCACGGTCACCGATCTGAACGGACGCCAGGTCGCGCGGCAGGTCACGGACGGCAAGGGGGCAGTGGTCACCGACCCGCTGCCCCCCGGCGTCTACACCGCGGTGATCACCGCGCCCGGGTACACGCCGCTGGCTCGCACTGTGCAGATCGGTTCCGACGGCGCCGGGCTGCTCGGTGACATCGCGCTCGCGCCGGTCGACGGTGCGGTCGAGCTGCCGCCCGCCGGGCCGTGGACGATCGATCCGATGCACTCGTCGGTGGTCGCCACGGCGCGGCACATGGGGATCGCGAGCATCAAGGTGCGGTTCCCGGACCTGGCCGGGCGGATCGACGTCGCCCGGCCGGTGGAGCGGTCGAGCGTGCACGCCGAAATCAAGGCGGGCAGCATCGAAAGCGGCATCAAGATGCGCGACGACCACCTGCGCTCGGCCGAATTCCTCGACGTCGACGCGTATCCGCTGATCACGTTCGAAAGCACCGGCCTGTCCCAGCGCGGGACGGACACCTGGGCGCTCGCCGGAGTGCTCACGCTGCACGGTGAACGCCGGGACGTCGTGCTGGATCTGCGCTACACCGGGCACGGTCCGGACCCGTGGGGCGGCGTGCGTGCCGCGTTCCACGCCGAAACGCAATTGCACCGCAACGATTTCGCGATCAATTACAGCGCGATGGTGCGCGCGGGAGTCGCCGCGATCGGCACGACCGTCAAGGTGGAGCTGGACATCGAGGCCGTACAGGGCGAGTCTCTGCCACAGTTCTGACCCACCCGCGAACGGGCCGCCCGGGAACCTTTCCGGGCGGCCCGTTCGTTGATCAAGGGGAAAAGGGTGAACAACCCGTTTATGGCGGCAATACCCAAAGTCACCGAAGGCGGAGGATTCGATGGTTGCGTGCTGCGGCCGGTTCCGGCCACGTAGGCTCCTCGCGTGAACCTCCACAGCATCCAGCCTGCTCAGGCGTCGGGTCTCGGCCTGAGCTGGCTGGACACGGCCGGGCCGCTGCTCGTGTGGGTCATCGTGCTGTCGTTCGTGTTCATCGAATGCGCGCTGATCGTCGGGCTGTTCCTGCCGGGTGATTCGCTGTTGTTCGGCGCTGGTGTGGTGCTCGCCCAGCACGGGTCGGATCTCAACGCGTGGCTGCTGTCCGCGGCCGCATTGGTCATCGCGGTGGTCGGCAACCAGGTCGGCTACTACATCGGCCGCAGCACCGGCACGCGGCTCATCGCCCGCCGCGGCGGGCGCATCCTCAACCGGCACAACCTCGATCGCGCGCAGAACTTCCTCGACCGCAGAGGGTTCTTCGCCATCGTCGCGGCGCGCTGGATCCCGTGGATCCGCACGCTGGCGCCGCTCATCGCCGGTGCCGCGCGGATGGATTCGCGGCGCTTCCTGCTCGCCACCGCCACCGGCGGCCTGCTGTGGGTACCCACGCTGGTGCTGCTCGGGTACTACGGCGCCGGGCTGCTCGACGCGATTCCGTGGGTCAAGACCGCGGCGCTCTGGGTGAGCGTGGCGTTCTTCGTGGTGGGCACCGCATACGGGGTGCTGCGCTACCGCCAGGAAATGCGCCGTCCGGTCGACGAGACCGAAGACGCGAACGCCTAGGCCGGGTCCGACCAGATTTCCAGCTGGATCCCGTCCGGGTCACGGAACACGATCACCGACGAACCTTCGAACGTCTGCGATTCCGCGGCGGGCAGGTAGGACACGCCGTATTCCTGCAGGCGCTGTTCCCATTCGGCCACCTCGGCGCGCGACGACACCGAGAACGCCACATGGTCCAGACCAGTGCGGCGTTCGTCGAACGGCGGTCGTTCGGTGTCCGGATGCTGGACAAGCACCACCGAGAACCCGTCGCCCGCGGAGCGCAGCACCACCTTGCGGACCCCGGTTTCCGGATCCTCGCGACGGTGGCTCTCCTCGAGGTCGAGCACTCGGACGTACCACGGAACACTGCGGTCCACATCGGTCACGGTGAGCGCCAGATGGTGCACAGACGTGAGCTTGGGCATGACTTTTCCGGCCGTCCTTTCGAAACCCCGGACCCAGCCTGACACACCATGACAACGGCTACGGACGAGTACACCGACATCCGCCACCAATCGTGATCTGCCCGTCTCCGGGCGTCCCACAGTCCGGGATCGATCACCGCCCGCCGCCGACCTCCAGCACCGCGCCCACCGTGTAGGACGCCTCGGGGGACAACAGCCACAGCACGGCCTCGGCGATTTCCGGCGGCTGCCCTGGACGGCGCAGCGGGATGCCGGGAGCGAGCCGGGTCGTCCGGTCCGGCATGCCCGCAGCGGCGTGCAATCCCGTGTCGACCAGGCCGGGAGCGACGACGTTGACCCGGATTCCCTCGTCGGCGACCTCCTGCGCGAGCCCGAAGCTGAGCGTGTTCACCGCCGCTTTCGACGCCGCGTAGTGCACCCATTCCCCGGCCGACGCGGACCGCGCGGCCGTGGACGAGATGTTCACGATCGCCCCGCCGGACCCGCCGTACCGGGTCGACATCCGTCGTACGGCCTCGCGACAGCACAGGAAAACGCCGCCGACATTGACGTCCAGTACGCGCCGCACGGTGTCCGCGCTCTGCTCGTCGAGGCGGCCGGGAGTGTTGCCGGTGATGGCTGCGTTGTTGACCAAAGCGGCGAGCGGCCCGAGCTCGGCGGCCGCCGCAAAGAGGTCGCTTACCTGCTGTTCGTCGGACACGTCCGCGCGGACCGCAAGCGCTTGCGTGCCATGCTCCCGGACCCGCGCAGCGACCTCCTCAGCCGGTGCGGGATCGCCGGAGTAGTTGACCACCACGTCGTAACCGCGGGTGGCAGCAAGCTCGCAGACCGCAGCGCCGATCCCGCGGCTACCCCCGGTGACGACGAGAACTCCGGTCACAGCGCGAAGTTCTGCAGTGGCAGGTTCTCCAGCACCAGGTCGGCGCGGTCGCGGGTGCTTTCGATGAGGTCGGCGTTGCGCTGGTCGGAGCCGAGCGCGCGCTGCCGGGCCTCGACGAGTGACCGTCCGTAGCGGCGATGCCGGGAAACCAGCCGTTCGATGCGCTCCGGCTCGTCCGGCGCGAGGTACCAGGCCTCGGTGAGGTACTGCCGGACGCCGCTCCACGGATCGTCCGGCACCAGCAGGTAGTTGCCCTCGGTGATGACGAGCTGCACCTCCGGCGCCACCGGCACCGCACCGGCGATCGGTTCCTCGATCTCGCGGCGGAATTCCGGCGCGTACACCGTCTCGCGGCCCTCGGCGAGCCGCCGGATGAGGTGCACGTACCCGGCGGCGTCGAACGTGTCCGGCGCGCCCTTGCGGTCGGTGCGCCCGAGCCGCTGCAGCTCGACCTGTGCCAGGTGGAACCCGTCCATCCCGACGACCGCGGCGCGCGAGCCGAGCGCGTTGGCGATCGCCCAGGCCAGCGTGGTCTTGCCGGACGCGGGCGCGCCGATGATGCCGAGCACGTGCCGTTCCCGCGGTTTGGCCAGTCCTTCGGCACGGGCCAGGAGGTCCTCGAACGCCGTCATCGCACTCCTTCGTCTCTGCTCAGTTCTCCGACGCGCGCGGTCCACGAACGCGGACCGACGTGCCGGACCCGTTCCGCGGCCACCGCATTCGCGTATCCGATCCAGCCGGGAACCGATTTTTCCCGCGTCGCCACCGCATACGCCAGCGCGCCGTGCCACACGTCGCCGGCCCCCAGCGTGTCCCGCGCCTCGACGAGCGGTACGGGGACCTGACCGGAATCTTCCCCTACGCGCCAGCGCACCGGCTCCGGACCCGCCGTCGTGATCACCACCGGCACCCCGCGCTCGGCCAAATCCGGTGCGGGCGCCCGGAACCGCGCGGCGCATGCGGCCACGTCCACCAGCGGCAACAGCTTGTCCAGCACGGGTTTCCAGCTGCCTGCGTCGAGGATCACCGGCACTTCTCGCCGTCGTGCTTCCTTCGCGACGGCGAGTGCCAGCTCGGGATGGTGACCGTCCACGAGAACGGCGTCGATGCCGTCGAAAAGTGCCGCTACGTCAGGTAAATCCAACTTCACGGCCTCGGCGGCGTTGCGGGAGACGACCGTCCGTTCGCCGTCTTCATCCCGGACCACAACCGCGCTCACCGGCGGTGCTTGCGTGCGCTGCGGGGCGAGGTCGACCAGGTCGACGCCGCATTTTTCGAGGTCGGCGCGCGCGAGTGCGGCCAGCGGGTGCGTACCGAGCGCCGTCACGAGGGTCGCTCCGGCACCGAGCGCGGCGACCGTCACCGCAGCGTTCGTCGCCGGTCCACCGGCCGCGACGTCCACGCGCAGTGACTGCACTTTTTCGCTCGGTGCCGGGAAATCCGTGACCCGCTGTACGACGTCGACAGTGCACAAACCCGCCAGCAGCACGCGCACGTCAGGTCAACCCGGCGTGCGTGGTGGCCGCGACCTCGACGACGTCGCCGCTCTCGTCGAGCTTCAGCGCGCCGGTCAGGAGGCCGACGACCTGGTTCATGCTGTGCGTTTTCGGCGACACCACGGCGACCCGCTTGCCGAGCCGGTGTACGTGGATCCGGTCGGCGATTTCGAAGACGTGCGGCATGTTGTGACTGATCAGCACCACCGGCAGGCCCCGGTCGCGGATCCGGCCGATCAGCTCCAGCACCTTGGCGGATTCCGCAACGCCCAGCGCGGCCGTCGGCTCGTCCATGATCACCGCTTTGGTCCCGAACGCTGCCGCCCGCGCCACCGCGACACCCTGCCGCTGCCCGCCGGACAGCGTTTCGACCAGCTGGCCGATGGACTTGATGTTGATGCCGAGGTCGTCGAGAATCCGCTGTGCTTCGGCCCGCATGGTCGCGGTGTCGAGCTTGCGAAACCCGATGCCGAACGGTCCCTTCAGCCGCTTTTCCCTGCCCAGGAACATGTTCGACGCGATGTCGAGCGCCGGTGCCACGGCCAGATCCTGGTACACCGTCTCGATTCCGAAGTGCCGGGCGTCCAAAGGGGATTTGAAGTGGACAGTCGCACCGTCCACTTTGATCTCTCCGGCATCCGGAATCACCGCGCCGGACAACGCTTTGATGAGACTCGACTTGCCGGCGCCGTTGTCGCCGACGACGGCGAGCACCTCACCCGGGTACAGGTCGAAGTCGGCGCCGTCGATGGCGGTGACCCGGCCGTAGCGTTTCACCAGGCCGCGCGCGGAAAGGGTGGGCTGCTGCGAATTCGTCATGACTGCTGCTGCCTCCGTGCGATCCGGTCCACCACCACGGCGGCGATCAGCAGCGCGCCGGTGGCGAGGTCCTGGTAGTTGCCGTCGACGCCCATCTGCGTCAAACCCGAGCGCAGTACCGCGACGACCAGCGCGCCCATCAGCGTGCCGAGCACCGAACCGCGGCCGCCGAACAGGCTCGTGCCACCCAGAACCACCGCGGTGATCGAGTCGAGGTTGCCGAGCTGGAACTGGTTCGGGTCGGCGTTCGGGGTGCGGCCGAGCGCCTGCCACGCGGCAATGCCGAAACACAGCCCGGCGACGAGGTACACGGACAACACGGTGCGGTTGACCTTGATCCCGGACAGCCGCGCGGACTCCGGTGCGTTGCCGACGGCGTAAACATGCTTGCCCCACGCGGTTTTCGTGAGCGCGTACCAGACGACGAGGAACATGATCAACGCGAGCGTCATGCCGTACGTGATGGGGATGCCGCCGAAGAGGTACCGCTTCGTGCCGAGCCAGGTGAGCAGGCCGTCGGACACCGGAACCGCCTGTCCACCTGCGATCAGCTTCGCGACCGCGGTGAGGCCGGTGAACGTGCCGAGCGTGATGATGAAGGCGGGCAGCTTGATCCGCGTCGCGAGGGTGCCGATGAAGAGGCCGACCAGGATGGTCAGCGCGACTCCGGCCAGCAGCGCGACGAACCCGTTGGTACCCGCGGCCAGTTTCGCCATCACGAGCGTCGCCACGACCATCGACGACGCGTTGGACAGGTCGATCCCGGCGATCAGGATGATCAGCGTCTGGCCGAGGGCGAGCGTGCCGACCACCAGTGACTGCTGGACCACTGTGGACAGATTGTCGAGGTCGAAGAACGTGTCCGTGGCAAAGGAAAACACCAGGATCGCCACGACCAGCGCGAGCGCCGGACCGATCGCGGGCGCGCGCAGGAAGAACTCGCCGAGCGTTTCCCGTTCCCGGTTGTTGATCGTCGCGGTCGTCATTTCCCGCCTCCCCAGCAGTTCTGCAGACCCCAGGTGGTGTCCTTGCTCGGCACCCCCGGCATCGGCCGGTCGGTGATCGCGGTCGACCCGGTGTTCACGAACCCGCTGGGCTTCTTGCCGGTCTTCGCATATTCGACCGCGGCGAGCACGCCCTGTTCGGCCATCTTCCGCGGGAACTGCATGACGGTGACGGCGAACTGGCCCGCCTTCACGTTCTGCACGCCCTCGCAGCCGCCGTCGATCGACCCGACGGTGAGCTGCCCGGTGAGCCCGCGGGCCTTCAGCGCGGCGTAGGCACCGCGGCCCATCGGCTCGTTCATCGTGTAGATCGCGTTGAGGTCGGTGGTGCGCTGCAACAGGTTTTCCATGCCTTGCTGGGCAAGGCTCTGGTCGCCGTTGGCGCTGGTGTGCCCCTTGATCTGGGGCGCGCCGTCGGTGAGCCCGATGCCCTTGAGGAACCCGCCGTGCCGCTGGGTGTCGACCGAGCTTCCGGCAGTGCCGTCGACCATCAGGAGCTTGGGATCGGCGCCCTTGAGCGCGGCCTTGACGTACGCGCCCTGCTGCTCACCGGCGGCGAAGTTGTCGGTGGCGAAGGTGGCGTCGACCGCGTCCGGCGGATCGGTGGCGGTGTCGAGGGCGATGACCAGGATGCCGGCGTCACGTGCGTCTTTGATGGCCTTGAGCACGCCGGTCGACGAGCTCGGCGTGATCAGGATGGTGTTGACGCCCTGCTGCATCAGGTTCTCGATGGCGCGGACCTGGCCGTCGTTGTCGCCGTCGAACTGACCGGCGAGCGCGCTGAAGTCGGCCCCGTTGGCCTTGGCCGCAGCGGCCGCGGCGCCCCGCAGCTCGACGAAGTACGGGTTGGTGTCGGTCTTGGTGACCAGTCCGACCTTGGCCTTGCCGTCGCCACCGGTTTTCGAGCTGCCACCCCAGTGGCGCTCGACGGTGCACCCGGCGGTGGAAACCGCGACGGCGGCGACCAGCGCCAGCGCGGTGAGACTCCGCTGTCTCATTGGAGATGCCCCTCCCGAGGTTGCCGATGGACCGGAAGGTAGACAGACTCTCCAGGTTGGCGCAAGCGTTTGCGCAAACGCTTGCCGATACTGTTGAGGCTCTTGGTGCGCTTTCTGGTGAAGTTTCTGGTGAAGGACTGACATGCCGCGACCCCGTTCCACCCGCCCCACCCAGCGCGACATCGCCGAGATGGCGGGCGTGTCCATCACGACGGTGTCGCACGTCGTCAACGGCACGCGGGCGGTCGCCGAGGAGACGAAAGCCGCGGTCCTGCGCGCGATCGAGACCACCGGGTACACCGGCGACGCCATCGCCCGGTCGCTGGTCACCGGCGGTACGAGGTCGATCGGGATGGCGATTTCGCTGGTCGCGAACCCGTACTTCGCGGCGCTGATGCAGGCGATCGAGCGGGAAGCGTCGGCGAACGGGTACACGGTGCTGCTCGCGGACACGCACGACACGGTCGGTACCGAGCGAGACGTGGTACGCGCACTGCGGTCGCGCCGGGTCGACGGCCTGCTGATCACGCCCGCCCCCGGCGACGGCGCGGTACTGGGCGAACTCGTGTCTTTGGACGTCCCGATGGTGCTCATGGACCGGCTCACCACCCGGACGGACATCGACCAGGTAGGCGCGGAAAACATCCAGGCAACGTCCGCACTGACGGCCCATCTGGCGTCGCTGGGCCACCGCCGGATCGGCATGATCTCCGGCGCCCCGGGTCTTACGACGAGTGACGAACGTGTCCTGGGCTACCGCCTTGGCTTGGGCCGTTCGGGGCTGACGTGGTCCCCCGATCTGGTGGCCTGCGGTCACTCGTCCCGCGAGGGCGGCAGCCTGGCGTTGAGCACGTTGCTGGCCCTGCCGGACCCACCGTCGGCACTGGTGGTCGCCAACGACAGCATGATGGTGGGCGTCCTGCACGAAGCCCGCCGACGGGGGTTGCGCATCGGCCGAGACCTGCCGGTGGTGGTGTACGACGACGTCGAATGGGCGGATCTCGTGGACCCGCCGCTGACGACGATGGCGCAGCCAATCGAGGAAATCGGCCGCACGGCTGTCCGGTTGCTGCTGGGACGGCTTGCGGATCCGGGTCGAGCGGCGGAAACGGTGAGATTGCCGCCGACTTTGCGACACCGTGAATCCTGCGGTTGCGGGTGAGTTGGTCCGGGGTGGGGTTGGTCTGGTTTTCGGGCCGTGGCCGGGTGGGGTGTGGTCTGGTTTTCGGGCCGTGGCCGGGTTTCCTCGCCTGCCTTACCGAGCCTGCCTACCGAGCCCGACTTGCCAAGACTGCTTTGCCGAGCCTGACTTGCCGAGCCCGACTGGCTGCGCCCCGAGCGGCGCGGGCCACGCCGGGCCATGGCCAGAGGGTGTGATCACCCGGCCGGGAGTGGCAGCGATGTACGCAACCTGCAGGGGAGCCGCCACCTGACTTGCCTGCCGAGCCTGACTTGCCGAGCCTGCATTGCCGAGCCCGACTTGCCGAGCCCGACCTGCCTGCCGAGCCAAGCTTGTCGGTCCGAGCCTGCTTCGCCGAGCCTGCCGCGCCGATCAGGCGCCCCACCCAGCTCCTCCCGGACCCGCCACCGGATCAGGCCTTCCCGACTCGCGCCTCGTCCGCCGCCACCAGGCCCCCGCGGCACCACCCGGGTCGCCGCCTGCCCCGACCCACTTGCCCCGCCGCACCCACCAGAGCCCAGCCTTTCTTGGCCCCCCTTCGCCCCGCCGCCAACACCAGCTCGTCCCCCTCAACAACCCCGCGCCCCGACCAGCCCCGCCTGGCGCAACACCGAACCTCCAACGCATGCCCGCAGTAACCAAGCAGCCCCCGGGGTTCACTCACATCAGTGATTCTCGGAACTCGATGGTCGCGAGCGCTCTCGTCATCCGGCCAACAGTGGCTACTGTTGGGTAGGTATCGACGACGAGGGCCCTGAGAAATGACCGTTCTGGCGCCGGAGGTCTCCCGCAGGGACCTGCCCGTCACCCATCGGTTCGGGGTGGCGTTGGGGAGGCACGCCAGCCCGTACAACGACCAGTTGCTGCGCGCCATCCGCGGCGCCGCGGCGCGGGCGGGGTGCGACCTCCTGCTGGCCGACACCGGCGATTCCGTGCGCGAGGAAGCTGCGGTGCTGCGGGCGCTGCGGGCTGACCGCGTCGACGGAGTGCTGCTCGTGCCCGCGCCGGGAGACGACGCCGTCGTCACCGGGCTGATTCGGATGGGCGTACCCACGGTGCTGGTCGACCGGGTCGCCGGGCGCAACGACGTCGACCAGGTCGGGTCGGAAAACTTTCAGGCCATGTCCGCGCTCGTGCAGCACCTCGCGGCGCGACGGCACCGGCGGATCGCGCTGATCACCGGCGAGGAAGGGGCGACCGTCAGCGAGGAGCGCGCACTCGGCTACCGGCTCGGACTCGGTCGCGCCGGTCTGCGCTACAACTCCGAACTGGTCGCCTGCGGCCAGTCCACGGCAGGCGGCGCAGCACGAGCCGCGGCGAAGCTGCTCGACGGATGGCCGTCGCCGACCGCGCTCGTCGTCGCGGGCGAAGCAATGCTGATCGGCGTGCAGTGGGAAGCACATCGACGCGGCATCCGGATCGGGTCGGAACTGGCAGTCGTCGGCTACGGCGACATGGATTGGGCGCGCACGGTCTCCCCAGGCGTCACCACGATGGCACAACCAATCTCCGAAATCGGGCGGCGCGCAGTACAACTGCTGCTCGCCCGCTGCCGGGAACCGGAACGCCGCCCCGAATCGGTACGGCTCGCGCCACGTTTCCTACACCGCGCTTCGTGCGGCTGCTGACTTTCTCACCCGGCTTCACGGCCGCCCTTGCGCCCCGCTTCCAGCTGCTGACTTTCGCACCCAGCTTCGCTGCCGTCGGGGCCGCGCGTCCTGCCCATCCTGCTTCGCGCAGCACGTCCAGCTGCTGACCCTCGTACCCGCTTCGCGCCGCGCGTCCTGCCGACCTTCGCACCCTGCTTCGCGAAACAAGTCCAGCTGCTGACCTTCGTGCCCAGCTTCGCAGGAGCGCGTCCTGCCGACCTTCGTACCCTGCTTCGCAGCAGCGCGTCCTGCCCGCCTGCGCACCCCGCTTCGCACCCAGCTGCGACCTTCGTGCCCAGTTTCGCGCCGCCGTCGCGCAGCGCGTCCAACAGCCGACCTTCACAATCCTGCACCGCACAACCTGCCGCGCACCTTGCCCCCAGCTGCGCGGACACCCTTGCACCGCGCGCCTCCCACCACTGACTCTCACGCCGCCGCAACCCCTGCGCCGCGCGTCCGGCCACCCGCCTTCACGCGAGCGTCGCGGCTGCCTCCAGCAACATCCACGCTCCTGTTTGGACAGACAGGTCCCGCTCCGGTCCCCCCGGCTTCGACACCGGCTGGGACCATTCCGCACTGAACAGCGGTCCGCCGACCGTTTCCGTTGCGCCATCCCAACAAGCGTCGGCCGATGTCCGCACCAACCGCACGGCCGTATCGGCTTCCTGGCCGGGCAGCCGAGTCGCCGCGAGTGCGAGGTACCTGGCCAGGATAGCCGCGAAAAGGCCGCCGTCGCCACCATTTTGCCCGCGCAGCACACCGTCGGGGGCGAGATGTTCTTCCACTGCACGGACCGTACGCGCCGCACTGTCCCAAGAGGACTGTTCCAGGCAAGCGCCGAGGTAAACCCCTTGGCAATAGGTGAAAATATGCTTGACCAGTTCGCCGGTATCGGCCCGGACTCCGTCCCACACCAGCCCGGTCTGCGGGTCGACCAGAGTGTCGGTGAGCCATTGCGTCATCTCACGGGCGCGATCATGATCACCCACACGAGCGTGAAAGATGGCGGCGGGCCCGTTGGCCGGGGTATTCTTGAAGAAATCGCCACGCCTCCACCAAATACCCCCACCCAGGTCGTCCGTCCATCCTTCATGCAACCGCTCGTCGATGTCCGTGATCGCTGAGTCCACTCTGGACAGATCGAGGTCGCGTACTCGCTGCAGGGCAAGGCCCATCCAGGCAATGTCGTCGTAGTACTCGTTCACCCAGGTGCCGAAGTTGCGCCAGTGCACCGTGGTGACGAACTGCGCGATCAGCCGGGCTCGGTCGGCTGTCGGGTCGCGAAGCTGCGCGTCCACGAGGCTGTCCAGCAGATGGGCCTGCCACCAGTAGTTCCAGTGCCAATGGAGCCGCTGACCAAAGGTGGGTGGCCATCCGCTGCGGCCGAGTGCCGTGCCGGGCATCCCCCAAAGCCGGCGCAGATGCCGGGTGCGCACCGCGCGCTCGGCAGCGGTAGCGCGCGCTGCGGGATCGGTCACCGAAGCGCCAGCGGAGTGGGCAGTCATGAGCCGATTGTGTCTGCATTGCAGCGGTTTCGCCGACCTGGCGGTGCTCGCCTGGGTCCACGAGTGGTCCGTTCGCGCCATTCTGCCGGGGCCGAGTCACCGCGCTGTCCACCCGGGCATCGAACCGACGCCGCTCTCGACCCGAGAACGACATGGCCGGGTCACCTCGCTGTCCGGCCGAACCGTCAAACCAGCACCGACCTGAACCCGACAACGACACGGCCGGATCACAAGGACATCCACCGACGCATCAAACCAGCGCCGACCTCAGCCCGACAACGGCTTGACCGGACTACCGCGCCATCCGGCCAAGCATCGAACCAACGCCGACCTCAACCCAACAACGACATCACCGGACTACCGCGCCATCCGACCCGGGCATCAAACCGACCCCGAACCGGGAACAACAACGGCCGACTAACCGACGCCATCCAACCGAAGCATCGAACCAGCGCCACTCTCGACCCAGAACGACGTGGCCGAGTCACCTCACCGTCTGGCCGAAACAGCAAACCAGCACCGGTCTCGAGTCAGAATGAGCTGTTGCAACCAAAAGGTCCAACATGCGTTCCCTGAACACATGGCGAACGCAACCTCCGCGCGTTGGCAAGGCCCGGCGGGGGAACGGGTTCACCAAGCTTGGGTCAGGTCTGCGTGCTGCCGGATCCACGTGTGCATCACGATGCCTGCGGCCACGCCGGCGTTGATGGAGCGGGTGGTGCCGAACTGGGCGATCGACACCACCTGTGCTGCTGTGGATTGGGCGGCTTCCGAAAGTCCCGGGCCCTCCTGGCCGAACAGCAGGACGCACGCGCGCGGTAACTCGGCGGTTTCCAGCGGTTCGGCACCGGGGGTGTTGTCCACCGCGACGACCGTCAGGCCTTCGGCCGCGGCGAACTCCAGCAGGGCTGCGACGTTCTCGTGATGCCGAACGTGCTGGTAGCGGTCCGTGACCATCGCGCCGCGGCGGTTCCAGCGGCGGCGGCCGACGATGTGGACCTCGGCGGCGGCGAAGGCGTTCGCGGTGCGGACTACCGTGCCGATGTTGTGGTCGTGCTGGAAGTTCTCGATCGCCACGTGGAACGGGTGCCTCCTGGTGTCCACATCGGACACGATGGCCTCGCGCCGCCAGTAGCGGTAGGCGTCGACCACGTTGCGGCGGTCGCCGCCGGACAGGAGTTCGGGGTCGTAGCGCGGGTCGTCCGGCCAGGTGCCCGGCCACGGCCCGACGCCGACCTCGTCACGGCTCACCCATTCGGTGGGGCCACCGGTTTCGTGCGGTTCCGTCGTCACGAACGACGATTCTCGCTCAGCCGAGGCTGACCCGGTGCGCCGGACTGTCGTCGTGGCGGTGCCGCCACCGCACATACGCCCCGATATACGACAGAACCACCAGGCCAAGCGCCACGACCACCACCACCGGCAGCAGCGAACGCGGGATCACCGTGCCGTAGAGGTAGTACTCGTTGAACCCACCCGGCAGATCGCCGAGCCCCTGCTGGTGCCGGAAGAAATCCTCGAGCGCGGTAAGCGGGCACGGAATCGGCGTGACGTTGACCAGCACGCCCCAGATCGCGAAGAACACGTGCACGAAGATGACCTTCGGCCACCGCCACGCGAGGAAGCCGCCGAGGCCGATGAACAGCAGAGCGAAAATGTGGACGGCGACCGTGAGGTCGGCCAGAACGTGCGCAACCGATGCGTCCACTTTCGCCCCCTTCCAGTGCACCTACCAGCGACGTTACTCCGATTCGCCGCACCGGGAGCGCGAAAAAGGGGGACCTGGTGTGATGTTCGACCCACCGGAGCAACGAGTTCACCCGGCAGGTAACGGAGGGATCACTCCGGGTATGAGGGGGTTCAAAGCATGGTCGCGATGAGGGGTCGGGCTCGGCCGGGGGAGGTGGCAGCAGGACGGAATCAGCGGAGCGCGGAAGGAAGGGGTTCGACCCGGGCTGACGGTGGAGGCCCTGGACTCGATCGGAGGAAGCGGCGACGGGGGGGAAAGCCAGCGAAGTGAGGGGGCCCCAAGGCCCACAGCGGGGCCGGGGAGACCGCGACATAACACAGCGAATCGAGGCGGCCCAGCGCCTAGGCCCACGGCGAGGTTGGAGGTGGCGGCAGCACGAGAACCAGCGAAGCAAGGGACCCGGCCCAACGCGAACGGTGAAGCCGGACAGGAGGCAGCGGTGCGAAATCCAGCGAAGCGGAGAGACCCAGCCCGAATCGGACTCGGCCGGAATCGAGGGACGCAGCCCCAGGGCCGACGGTGAAGGCGGACTCAGCCGGAGGAGACGGCGGCGCGAGATCCACCGAAGCGTAGGGGCTCGGGCCGCAGGCTCACGATAGGCAGGACCGGAGAAGGTGGAGCCCGCCAACCGCAGGGGAACCACGCTCAACCCCCGAAAGCGGCCCCATCCACGTCCGTCACCACGAGTCGCAGGTGGGAGCTCGACCAGGCCGTCTCCCTCAACACCTCCCGGATGGCCTGCTCGGCTGACGCCAGCAGCGGCGGGAGCGGTAACTGCGTCGCAAAAAGGCGGACCTCCACCACCTCCGCCGACAGGTCCACTGCGCCATGCCCCGGATCCAGCGGCAGCCAGCCCGCCGCGGCTGTTGTCGCCGGGCGGAGGCCTTCCATGGCGGACACGGCCTCGTAGACCTTTCCGGCTGTCTCGTTCGGGTCGGTCACCGGCGGTCGACCTCTATGTCCAAAATGGACACTCGGACGGCGGCTACCGTGCGGCCCGTCTGGGTGGCGACTTCCCGCCGGACGGCGCGCTGGACCGCCCGGCCGACGGCGGCGGCCTGGTCGGCGCCCGAGACGACCACATCGACTTCCACGGTGAGCTGGTCGTCCTGCCAGCGGACTCGGACGCCGTCCGACGGGGCCGGTTCCAGGCCCTTCCATCGTTGCCGGGCGGCGCGGGTCCAGGCGGTGGCCAAGCCGCGCAGGCCGGGCTCCAGCCGGACGACGCCGGACGTCCTCGCCGCGGCGGCAGCTGCGACGCAGGCCAGCACCGGGTCGGCGATCACGTACTCAGCGGTCATTCGTACACGTCTTCCACCAGCAGGTCCAGCTTCACCAGCGCGAGCCCGACCCGCGCCGCCGCGGCGGCCGACACCAGTTCTCGCACGCGGGCCAACGTGTCTGCGCCGCTGGTGTTCCCGAGGTGCGCTGCAAGGGTGAGTTCGACCTCGACCTCATCGGATCCGTCGGCGGACACTCCGACCTTCCGTACCCGGACGCGGCGAGCCCGCACGTTTCCGGCGGCATCCGCGGCGTAACGCAGCACCACGGCTACCGCCTGCTCACTCACCTCGACGCCGCCCGGCTCCGGCGCAGGCAGCTCCAGCATCTGCCCGCGCCGCACCTCCGCCCGGACCGCCGACATGATCCGCCCGAACAGGTCCGGCGGCGTCGGGTCGGGTTCGTCGGCCAGTTCCTGGGTGGCGGAGCGCAGGGCGGTCAGGCTTTCCCGCGCGGTCCGGCAGTGCGCACAATCCACTTCGTGCTCGTCAAGGCCGACGTCCAGCCGGTCCCAGACCGTCTCCAGTTCCCGGCCGCACGGCAGTGCGTAATCCTGGTTCACCGCCACGGCTTCATCACCTCCGCCAGCTGCGCACGGGCCCGGGCGATCCGCCCCCGGACCGCGGTGGGGTTCGCGCCGACGATGTCGCCGATCTCGTCGTAGGACCGGCCGTGCACCTCGCGCAGCAGCCAGCACGCCCGCTGCTGCGGCGTGAGCGTCCGCAACGCTTCGGTCAGCGCGCCGAGCTGACCGCTGACCTGCGCCGCATGCTCGGGCTGGGTGTCGCGGCGCGGCGATTCGGCCAGGTCGAGGTCCACGTCGGCCTGCGGACGGCGGGCGCGGATCACGTTCAGGCACCGGTTGGTGGTGCTGCGGTAGAGCCATCCGACGAACGCGTGGTCGTCGTTCAGCTGCCCGAGCTTGCGCCACGCGCCGAGGAACACCTCCTGCACCACGTCCTCGGCGTCGCCGCGGTGGTGCAGCATTTTCAGCGCGAGCCGGAACATCGGCCCCTGGTAACGCAGCACGAGCTGTTCGTACGCCCGCACGTCACCGTCCCGGGCACGGCTGACGAGGGTGACGTCGTCGAGCGGCACGCTGGTCGTGGTCACGGCACCCCCTTCCGTCAGGGGGACACCGCAGGGCGGGCATTCGTCACGCACGCATTGTGAGTGACGACGGTCACTCTCGCTCGGCCGAGCGAGGCGGACCAGACAGATCAGTCCAGCCCGAGGTCGTCCTTGCTCAGTACGTACCGGTACTCGAGCCCGGCCTTCTCGATCGCCTCGCGGGCGCCCGTGTCGCGGTCGATCACCGTGGCCACGCCGACCACCGTGGCGCCGCCTTCGCGTAGCGCCTCGATTGCGGTGAGCACGCTGCCGCCCGTGGTGGACGTGTCCTCGACGGCCAGTACCCGCTGCCCACGCACCTCGACGCCCTCGATGCGCCGTTGCATGCCGTGTTCCTTCATTGCCTTGCGGACCACGAATGCGTCGAGCACCACGTCGTCGGCTGCGGCGGAATGCAGCATCGCCAGCGCGACCGGGTCGGCGCCCAGGGTGAGCCCGCCCGCGGCCACGTAGTCCCAGTCGGCGGTGAGCTGCCGCACCAGCTTGCCGATCAGCGGGGCGGCGGCGTGGTGCAGGGTCGCGCGCCGCAGGTCGATGTAGTAGTCGGCTTCCTTGCCAGACGCCAGCGTCACCTTGCCGTGCACGACGGCCAGTTCGGTGACCAGCCTGGCCAATTCGAGCTTCGCACTTTGATCCAACCCGGGGTACGCCACGGCCGAGAGTCTTACACACGGCACCGACAACTTCCGCGCGTCAGTCCTCCGTCGCGACTGCTGTCACCGGACGCGTCCGCGTCGCCGCCCATGCCGGTACCACGGACGCGATCAACGCGAGCACGACGGCGGCCGCCACGATCAGCAGGTAGATTGCGACCGGTCCGTCCGGCAGCACCCGGCCGGTCGCGACGAGACAGAACGGCACGATCGCGCCCGCGGAGACGACTGTGCCCAGCACCACACCGATCGTCGCGATCAGGCCGCCTTCGGCACCGGCCATCCGCAGCACCTGGCCGCGCGTGAAACCGCCTAGCCGCTGGAGACCGAACTCGCGGCGACGCCGGGCGGTGGCCATCACCAGCGTGTTGACCACGGAAATCACCGTGTAGCCGACAATCATGCCGACCAGCAGGTAATTAACCCACGCACCGGTTTCATCGGCCTTCGCATGCGCGGCGGCCAGGACAGCGCGATCGCCGACCGATACCGGAAAACCCGCGGTCGCGACACCGAGGCTCTGCATCAGGTGGGCTTGATCAACCCCAGGCGCGGCCTGGACCAGCACCTGCCGCGGAGCACCCGCGGTCGTGTGCGCGGCGAGCAAATCGGCAGGCAGGAGAAGCTGCTCTGACCGCTGGTGCACGATCGCGACGACGTGAAGGGTCCGTTCGGTCCCGTCGCCGAGTCGGAGCGTGACCGAATCACCGACGTCACGCTGCGCGGTGTCCGGTAACGCGACCGTGTCGCCGGTGAGGTCGGCGAGACTGCCGCGCACGACGGTCGCCGCGGTAGTGCGGGCGTCGGTGAGACCCAGCGCCGGGTAGCCGTGTTTGGTCTGGTTGTCGTCGAACGGTGCGGTGACGAAGGCGGTACTCGCAACGTACGGCGAAGCGGCGGCCACTCCGTCCGCGTGCCGGACGCGGTCGAGCAGCTCGGGGGAGACACCCGTCGGGCCGGCGACCACGGCGTCGGCCCGCAGGTCTTCGTGGAAGGCCTGCTGCGCCGCGGCGGAGGTCGTGGTCTGCAGGTAGATGTTGGCGGTCGCGATCCCGACAGCGAGCATGATCGGCGTGACCGCACCGGCCACGCGAGTCGCCGCGTTGCGGGTGTTCGTCACGGCAAGCCAGCCGGAAACACCGCTGATCAGGCGTACCGGGCCGGGCAACAGCAGTGCGGTCAGCTTCGTGAATCCCGGGCTGAGCATGGCGACGCCGACCGCCCACAACATCACCGCGGGACCCGCCGTGCTCGCCGCGACGGGACCCGTCATCACGGCGAGCGTCACGATCCCCAGCGCGGTGCCGCCGGCAAAGCACAGCACTGCGACGATCAGCCGCAGGGGCGTCAGCCAGCGCCGCGGAACGTCCGCCTCGGCGAGCGCTTCGGTCGGGCGGATGCGGCCGACCCGGAATCCCGCGACCAGTGCGGCCAGCCCGACGGCCAGCAACGCGACGCCGCCCGCGACGACCATCGGGATCCAGCCTTGGTGGAACTGCACCGCGTCCGAGACGAACCCGGCCGCGGTGAACCGGTCGAACAGCCAGCGGCCGAACACCGGACCGAGCACAGCCGCGGCACCGGTCGCCAGCACGCCGATGACCAGCGCTTCGCCGAGCACCATGCGGCGAAGCTGTCGCGGGGTCGACCCGAGCGCGCGCAGCAAAGCCAATTCCCGCTGCCGCTGGCGTACCGACAGCATCAGCGTGCTCGCGATGACGAACACCGCAACCGAAATCGACAGCCCACCTGCAACCCCCGACAACGGGATCAGCCTGCCCCCGCTCGCCTGCGCCGCCGGGAATTCCGCGAGACCGCGTTCGTCGCCGGTCAGGACCGGAAGGCCGAGCTGCAACACACCAGGATCGCTGGTGACCACGCCGAAATAGTCGACCTGACCAGGATGCCCGGACAGCCGATCGGCGTCGGCGAAGAACGCGTCCGGCTGGTCGGTGACACTCGCGACCCGGTACCGGCTCACCGTGCCCTGCGCAGCAAGGTCGACGGTGTCCCCGGCCTTCAGACCGATCGTGGCAGGCAACACGACCTCACCAGGACGCGGCGCGGGCCCAGGCAGCCGGGCCGACTCCCAGCCGTGCGCCTGGAGCTGCTGTTTCCCCAGCAGTACCGGGAAATTCACCTCACCGACCACAGTGGACACTCCGGGCAGGCTCCGGATCCGGTCGCCGAGTGAACGGTCCAGCCGGGCCCGCTCCGGCAGCGTCACGGTCTGCGTTTTCGGCTTGTCCGCGTTCTTTTGCAGCTCGAAGTCCTGCTGCCCGGTGACGACGGCAGTCGCCCACGCGAGCCGGTGCGGCGGGGTGGCCGAACGGATCCCGGTCTCCATCAGGCCCGCGCAGGCGGACACGATCACGGCGCCGAGGAACGCGGCCACGAAGGCAGCGACGAATCCGCCGGCCCGAAATCGCAAAGTACGCAGTGCAAGTCGGAACATCAGAACCCACCGACCGGCGTGCGATCGGCCCACGCGCCGAGGTGCGTCATGCGTTCCGCGACCGCCGCCGCGGTCGGCCGGGCCAGCTCGCCGGCGACGCGACCGTCGGCGAGGAACACCACGCGGTCGGCATAGGAGGCGGCGACGGGATCATGCGTCACCATCACGACGGTCAGGCCGCTCCGCACCGATTCCGCCAGCAGGGAAAGGATTTCCGCGGCGGTGCGGGTGTCCAGTGCGCCGGTCGGCTCGTCGGCGAACAGCACGGCAGGCCGGCTGACGAGCGCGCGGGCAATGGCCACGCGCTGCTGCTGGCCGCCCGACAGCTGCCCCGGCAGGTGCCCGCGCCGGTCGGTCAGCCCGACGTGGCCGAGCATGTCGGCGACCCGCCGCCGGTCCGGGCGCCGTCCGGCCAGCCGCAGCGGCAGCACGACGTTCTGCTCGACAGTCAACGCAGGAAGCAGGTTGAAGGCCTGGAAGACGAAGCCGACCTTGTCGCGGCGCAGCTTGGTCAGCCGCGTCTCCGAAAGCGCGCCGAGGTCGTCGCCGTCGAGCAGGACCGAACCGCTGGTCGGGCGGTCGAGCCCGGCGGCACAGTGCAGGAACGTGCTCTTGCCCGAGCCGGACGGACCCATCACCGCGGTGAAGCCGCCGCGCGGGAACGACAGGCTTACGCCATCGAGTGCCGTGACCCGCCCGTACTCCTTGCGGACGGATTCCAACCGTACCGCTTCGCCAGTCGCCATGCGGAAAACGCTAGAGACCAGCGGCCGGGAACACCCTGGGGTGCGCCCGCCGAGCCGAGGTGGTGCTGGCCCTACCGTCACGTCCGCTGCCGGTTCCCGAACCCGCCCGCCAGCTTGCGCAGCACCGTCCGCGGCAGCGCGCCGCCGAGCGCGACCAGCGCCTTGTACTGCAGGCTCGGTACCGAAATCACCTTGCCGCGCCGCAGATCCGCGAGCCCCTCGTCGACGACCTGCGCCACCTCGAGCCACAGCGCGTTCGGGCCCTCCCGGCGCAGCCCGGCCCGATCGTGGAACTCCGTGTAGGTGAAACCGGGACACAGCGCCATCATCCGCAGTCCCGGCGGCAACGACATCGCGATGCCCTCGGTGAACGACGTCACCCAGTTCTTGCTCGCGGTGTACGTCGACCCGCGGCCGGAGAAGAACCCGGCCACACTCGACACGTTGACGACGTCGCCGCGCCCACGCTCGACCATGCCGGGCAGTACCGCACGGGTCAGCTGGAGCACGGCGGTGACGTTCACGTCGAGCTGCCGCTGCAGGTCGTCGGCCGGGATCTCCCAGAACTCACCGCTCAGGCCGAACCCGGCGTTGTTCACCAGCAGGTCGATGGGCTCCGTGGCAAGCAGATCGGCGACCAGTGCTCGTCCGTCCACTTCGGACAGATCGGCGGGCAGCACGGTGACCTCGACCCGGTGCTCCCGGCGCAGCTGCTCGGCGAGGGTGCCCAGCCGCGTCTCGTCACGGGCGACGAGCACGAGGTCCTGTTTCTCGGTGGCGAGCCGGCGCGCGAACTCCGCGCCGATGCCCGAGGTGGCTCCGGTGATCACTGCGGTCGTCGTCATAAGGGTGAAGCTACCCGGTGATCAGCTGCGTTTGCGCTGGTGCCGCAGTAGGGTCCGGCGCATGGGCAAGCACACGAAGCGAACGCCCGGATACCTGCCCCGGATGGCCGCCGGCGCGGCCCCGCTCGCCCTGCTGCTCGCCGGCCCGGCGACGGCGCAGGCAGACCCCCGAGCACCCCTCGACCTGCACCAGTCCGGTACCTCCGACCTGCATCTCACGCGCGACGAAAAGATCGCCACCCGCGACCTGCCGGTGTCGGCGGCGTCCGCCCTGCACCAAGCGGTCGCTCCGGACACCGTCGGCCAGGCGCAGAGCCACGACCTCCGGCTCGGCTCCCCGGGCCGGGCGTTCACCGGCAACGACCTTGAGGTGCACCACCGGCAGCCGAACGCCGACTCCGACCTCGCCGGTGCCGGTCAGTCGATGCGGCACGGCGTACGCCTGCCACACGGCGTCGACGCGCTGTCGGACAGCACGTCCGGCGCGGACGCCGGGCTGGCCGGCCGGTTCTCCGGCGACCTGCGCGGCGGCGCCCGCGTGCACCGCACGTCCGCCGACGCCGTCGACCTGGGCGAGCTGGGTTCGGTGGTGGCGAACTCCGACGAGAACGTGCTCGGCCAGTTCGCCGGCAACCTCGACGTCACCCGGTTGGAGACGCAGCAGCGGCACGTCGTGGGTGGAGACCTCGGCCCGGCACACGCATTGGTCGCCACCAGCCAGTCGACCTCCGAGCTCGCGGACCGGTTCCACGGCGAGCTGGCGGCCGAAGACATCGCCGCCGTGCAGGCGACCACGTCCACCAACCCGGGGCACCACGCCCAGCAGGTGCGCGTTTCGGCGCTGGGGCAGCCGAGCACCGGCTGGACTCTTTCCGGACCGCCGTTCATTTTCTCGCCGGGTTGATTTCACCGGCCGCGATCTTCACCCATTCGCCGGAATGGACCCGGCGATTACTTACCCAGGGTGGTCCCGACCAGCGGGCGCTGTCGTCGAGAGAGTCCCCGGCGGGAAGCCCATTCCCGTTTGGCTAACCTCCTGGGCGTGGTCGACCTCGAATCTGCTGTAGCCGAAACGGCGCCGCCGGTCGGCGCGGGCAGAAGCCGGTCCGCGCGACGGGTGCGGTTGCTCGCGGCGGTTTTCGGTATTGCCGGGGCAATTCTGGCCATTGCCGTGCCGTTTCTCCCGGTCACGCTGCAGCAGACCACGCTGGAATGGCCGACCGCGCAGGGCACCCGGGCGGTGTCCGCGCCGCTCACCGCGCAGGCGCCGCTGTCGCTCGACGCGAAGGTCCCGTGCGCGACCGCCCGCGCGCTGGACGCCCGTACCGGCGGGACCGCGACGCTGTTCGGCACCAACCCGCCGAACTCCAGCACCGGCGTCGTCACCGGGATGGCCCTGCAGGTCGGTGACGGACAGCTCTCGCTCTCCTCGCGCGGCCAGCAGCTGGGTACCGTGCCGATCGGCGACGGCGCCTGCGCGGTCACCGTGCACAGCGACGCACAGCGCACCACCGCGTTCGTCGCCGCCACCCGCCTCGCCGACGTGACCGGCGACCACCGGCCGCAGGTCACCGGCATTTTCTCGGACCTCACCGGCCAGGACGACACCCGCGGTCTCACCGTGTCCGCACAGGTCGACAACCGCTGGGACAGCACCGCGACCGGCATCAAGCTGGCCGCCATCGTGCTGTCCGTGCTCTGCTTCCTCGGCGCCGTGATTGCGCTGTACCGGCTGGACCGGCTCAGCGGACGCCGGGCGCCGAAGCTCGCGGCCCGCGGCTGGTGGCGGCTGAAGTTCCTGGACGTCGCCGTGCTCGGCACACTCGTGGTGTGGTGGCTGATCGGCGCGATGACCGCCGACGACGGGTACTTCCTCACGATGGCGCGCGTCCGTGGCGACGCGGGGTACATCGGCGAGTACTACCGATGGTTTGCCGCTCCGGACGCGCCGATGGCGTGGTTCGTGGACATCTACGCGGCGATGACGAAGGTCAGCACCCTCATCCCGTGGATGCGGCTGCCGTCGCTGCTGATGGGCGTAGCGTGCTGGCTCCTGATCAGCCGCGGAGTACTACCCCGCCTGGGTAAACAGGTGCGGACCAGCAGCGCGGCCGGCTGGGCGGCCGGCGCGGTGTTCCTGGCCTTCTGGCTGCCGTACAACAACGGCCTTCGCCCGGAGAACCTGGTTGCGCTGCTGTCGCTGATCTCGATCTGCACGGTGGAACGCGCCGTGGCGACGCGGCGGCTGGGTCCGGCCGCGATCGGCCTGACCGTGGCCGCGCTGTGCGTCGCGGTGAACCCGCACGGGCTGATGGCTGTGCTGCCGTTCGTGGTGGGGCTGAAACCGCTGGCGAAAACCGTGCTACGGCATGCGCGTCAGTTCGGCTGGGTTCCGGTGCTCGCGCCGATCGCCGCGTCCGGGCTCGTGATCCTCACGTTGATCTTCTGCGACCAGACTCTGCGCGGGGCTTGGGAATCCGTGCGGCTGCGGTCCCAGCTCGGGCCGACCGGGGCGTGGTACACCGAGCTGAACCGCTATTCGATGCTGTTCAGCGACAGCCCGGACGGCTCGATGACGCGGCGGTTCCCGGTGCTGCTGGTCTTCCTGTGCCTCGCGACCTGCGCGGTGGTGCTGTTGCGGCGCGGCAACATTCCGGGTGCCGCGCTCGGGCCGAGCCGACGGCTGCTCGGAATCAGCGCACTGTCCTTTGTGGTCCTTGCACTCGCGCCGACCAAGCACACGCACCATTTCGGCATGCTGGTCGCGATCGGCGGGCCGCTCGCCGCGCTCACCGCACTGGCCACCGGCACCACGGTTTTGCTGTCCCGGCGTAACCGGGCGGCGTTCTTCGCCGGGCTGATGGTGATCGTCGCGCTGGCGTCGACGGGACCGAACGCGTGGTGGTACGTCTCGGAATGGGGCGTGCCGTGGTTCGACCTGCCGCCGCAGCTCTTCGGGATCCGGCTCAGCACGATGGCGTTGGTGGCGGCCGGGGTTGCGCTGACGGTCGCGGTCATCGAGCACGTGAAACACAACGAGCACGAGCCGTTCGTACCACCGAGGCCGCTGTCGCAGTCCGATGTGGAGAACCGTGGACGCGCATTGCGGCTCGGGCTCGCGCCGCTGTCCACCGTGTGTGCGGTGCTGGTGCTGTTCGAGATCGGCAGCCTCACCAAGGTGATCGAAAAGCGCTCGGACACCTACAGCATGGGCGCGGACAACGTGCGGCAGCTGGCCGGGGCGAGCTGCGGGCTGTCGGACTACATCCAGGTCGAACGCGATCCGCTCGCCGGGGTCCTCACGGCCGGTCCGCAGCCGCAGGCCGCCGCGCCGGGCTGGACGCCGCCGCCGGACACCAAGGCGAATCCGCAGGAGTGGCTCGGCAGTACGCAGGAGGGGTTCGTGACCGGCGGCGGGCTGCCCCCGGACACCGGCAAGTGGAAGCCGCCGTACCAGCTGGGCAAGGGCAATGCGCCGATCTGGGGCAGCTACCACTCCTCCGGCGACAACGCGGGCGACCTCCGTACCGAGTGGTACCCGATCCCGGAGCGCGCGCGAGCCGGTGACGTGCCGATCGTGGTCGCCGTCGCGGGCAAGGCCGACGAACCGAACTCGCTGGTCGCCGAATTCGGCAAGGACACGCCCGGGGGCTTCGCCGTGCTGGGCAGCCAGGAGCTCGGCAAGAAGGGCGGACCGGCGTGGCGCGACTCGCGGGCGAGCGTGCCCGCGGACGCCGACCGGGTCCGGATCGTGGCCAAGAGCCGCGGCCTCGGTGACGACGGCTGGCTCGCCTTCAGCGCACCGCGGGCACCGAAGATCGCGAAAATGACCGAGGTGGTCGGCACTTCGCCCGCGTTCCTGGAGTGGGCGGCCGCGGCGCAGCACCCGTGCCTGCGGCCGTCGTCGATCCACGACGGCGTCGCGGAGGTCCCGAAGTTCCGCATCAGCGCGGGCGAAGACCTGCGCACGGTCGGCCGGTACTGGTCCGCACCCGCGGGCGGCGGCCCGTTCGGCTGGATGGACGTGACGACCACGATGGAAGCCCTGCCGACGTACCTGGAAGGCGACGTCGACCGTGACTGGGGCACGTTGTACGAGGTGAAGCCGGACGTCGCGGCGGCCCTCCCGGCAACCGCGGCCCTGCACGAGCGGCCGGTGACGCATTGGGGTCTGTGGTCGCCCGGCCCGCTGGCCAAGCCCGCCAATCCGACCGGCGAGTCATAAGAAACCGCCCGGCCGCTGGGATGTGCGGCCGGGCGGTTTTTCAGTTCTCTTCGCCGGGATTCTCCACCGGGCGGGGCGGCGGAACAGCACCGGAAGTGCTCGGACCCCCTGGCGGAGTCCGCGGCTCGGGCGGGGACGGCTGCCGCTCGGTGGTACGAGTGTCTGCCGGGGACGGCGCCTGGGTCTCGACCGCACGGCTGTCCACCGGCTGCGTGACCCGGGTGTCCGCCGGAGACGGAGCCGGGGTGCCCGTGGTGGGAGTCCAGGTACCGGTGGAGTCGTAGTCCTCATCGAACGGGTCGACGATGTCGGCGATCTCGCCGAGGTCGCGCAACAACCGCTCGAGCCGGGACGGGCCCGCGCCGGGTACCACGCTCGCCAGCACCCACTCGTTCTCGAGCCAGGCCACGCCGACGTCGCCGCCGAGCTGGTCAGCCGCGTCGACGAGCTCCTGGGTGATGACCTGGCGGGCCCCCTCGGCGTCATCGGCGAACGCGTACCGCTGCCCGATCGGACCGAGCATCTCCGGCATGTTCTCGCGCTGGAACGGCACGCTGGACAGCCACATCTCGACGGGTACCCGATGCGTCTTGTTGCACCGCACGGCCACCACGACCGCAGGCACCTGCCCCTGGGACTCGATGTCGAAGATGAACACGGGACGGCGCCCGTCGGAGGTGAAGGTGGACCCCGCGACGACGTTCACCGCCGCCTCCGCACCGAAGTAGCCGATCGCCCCACCGGCCCACTGCCGCGGCAACCGTTCGTCCTCCTCGACGAACTGCCACCCACGCAGCTGGGCCCAGCGCATCCGCTCACGGTTGCGCGAACCTTCCTTGGCCCGGTCGGCAAACAGCAGGCCAAGGCCCACCACCAGCGCGACGGCGGCGATGACAAACCAGATCCACGCCGAAATACCCACGCCGGTCAGGGTATCGCTGCAAGCCCCAACCACCAGGAGGGCCGCCCCGTGTCGCACGCCCCCTTTCGGCCAAACCCCCACGGTTACGTCGACAAATCGCCTTTCGCTGGCGCCCCCCGCGCCGCCGCCGTTCCGTGAAGGCCACCTTCACGGAATCAGATTCCCTCATGGTTCCCTTCACGGACTTAGGCCACCGCCCGAGCCGCACCCCGCGCACCCCACGAGACCCGGCAGCCAGACCCGGCCCTGCACCCCGATACGAAGCCAAAACACGGTCCGGGGTTGCTTGTCAAGGCATCTTTCCCGCCTTGACAAGCAACCCCGGACCGTAGTCACAATTGGGCTTCGGGGTGCCCCACCGCAACAGTTCCTCAGTCCACCCGGGCAACAGTCAACGTATCCCCAGCCTCGATCTCCGGAATGTCCACCCGAACGGTATCCCCGTCCCGGACCTCCCCGGACAGAAGCTGCTTCGCCAGCTGATCCCCGATCGCCGACTGCACCAGCCGCCGCAACGGCCGCGCGCCGTAAATCGGATCGAACCCGTTGAGCGCCAACCACTCCCGAGCACCGGCCGTGACCTCCAGATGCAACCGCCGCTGTGCCAGCCGCCGAGCCAGCCGGGCAATCTGAATATCCACAATGGACGTCAGCTGCTCGGTACCGAGCGAGTGGAACACGACGATGTCGTCCAGCCGGTTCAGGAACTCCGGCTTGAACTGCCGCTGCACCACGTCCAGCACCGCATCCCGCCGCTGCCGCTCGTCGAGCGCCGGGTCGGCGATCGCCTGCGAGCCGAGGTTCGACGTCAGGATCAGAATGGTGTTGCGGAAGTCCACCGTCCGCCCCTGACCATCCGTCAGCCGGCCGTCGTCGAGCACCTGCAGCAGCACGTCGAACACATCCGGGTGCGCCTTTTCGACCTCGTCCAGCAGCACCACCGTGTACGGACGGCGCCGCACGGCCTCGGTGAGCTGCCCGCCCTGGTCGTACCCGACGTACCCCGGAGGCGCGCCGACCAGGCGAGCCACCGAATGCTTCTCGGAGTACTCGCTCATGTCGATGCGCTGCATCGCGCGCTCGTCGTCGAACAGGAACTCCGCCAGCGCCTTCGCCAGCTCAGTCTTGCCGACGCCGGTCGGGCCGAGGAACAGGAACGACCCGGTGGGCCGGTCGGGGTCGGCCACGCCGGCCCGCGCGCGCCGCACGGCGTCCGCGACGACCTGTACCGCCTGGTCCTGCCCGATCACGCGCCGGTTCAGCTCCTCCTCCATCCGGAGCAGCTTGCCCGTCTCGCCTTCCAGCAGGCGCCCGGCCGGAATGCCGGTCCACGCGCTGACCACGTCGGCGACGTCGTCGGCACCCACCTCTTCCTTCAGCATCACGTTCTGCTTGCTGACCTCGTTCGCGGCCGTGGCAGCCTCGAACTCCTTTTCCAGCGCCGGAATCCGGCCGTACCGCAGTTCCGCGGCCTTGCCGAGATCTCCGTCGCGTTCCGCGCGCTCCGACTCGCCGCGCAGCTGTTCCAGCTGCTCCTTCAGCTCACGGACCCGCTCGATGGAGCCTTTCTCGTTCTGCCAGCGAGCGGTGAGCGCGGTGAGCTCTTCGCGTTTCTCGGCCAGCTCTGCCCGAAGCGCGGTCAACCGCTCGAGCGAGGCGGCATCGTCCTCCTTGGACAGTGCCATCTCCTCGATTTCCATCCGCCGCACAGCCCGTTCGACCACGTCGATCTCCACCGGCCGCGAGTCGATCTCCATGCGCAGCTTGGACGCCGCCTCGTCGACCAGGTCGATTGCCTTGTCCGGCAAGAACCGCGCGGTGATGTAGCGGTCCGACAGCGTCGCCGCGGCCACGAGTGCGGCGTCCGTGATCCGGACGCCGTGGTGTACCTCGTAACGCTCCTTGAGGCCACGCAGAATCGCGATCGTGTCCTCCGGCGACGGCTCGCCCACCAGCACCTGCTGGAAACGCCGCTCCAGCGCGGCGTCCTTCTCGATGTGCTGCCGGTATTCGTCGAGCGTGGTAGCGCCGACCATCCGCAGCTCACCACGAGCCAGCATCGGCTTGATCATGTTGCCCGCGTCCATCGCACCGCCTTCGCCGGTGGCACCCGCGCCGACGATGGTGTGCAGCTCGTCGATGAACGTGATGACCTCACCCGCGGAGTCGGTGATCTCCTTGAGCACGGCCTTCAGCCGCTCCTCGAACTCACCGCGGTATTTCGCCCCGGCCACCATCGACCCGAGGTCGAGAGCCACGACCCGCTTGCCCCGCAACGATTCCGGCACATCACCCGCGACGATCCGCTGGGCCAGACCCTCGACGATTGCCGTCTTGCCGACACCAGGTTCGCCGATCAGTACCGGGTTGTTCTTGGTCCGCCGCGAAAGCACCTGCACGACCCGGCGGATCTCGGTGTCCCGGCCGATCACCGGGTCCAGCTCGCCGGCGCGGGCACGATCGGTCAGGTCGACGCCGTACTTCTCCAGCGCCTTGAACGTGCTTTCCGGATCCGCGCTCGTGATCCGCGCCGACCCGCGTACCTTGGCGAACGCCTCCCGGAGCGCATCCGGCGTGGCGCCGTGCCGCTTGAGCAGGTCGGCGACCTGGCCACCCTCAGTGGCGAGGCCGACGAGCAGGTGCTCGGTGGACACGTACTCGTCACCGAGCTCGGTCGCGAGCTTCTGCGCATGCGTCAGCGACTTGACGGCGTGGGTGTCGAACTGCGGGCTCGACACGGTCGCGCCAGTCGCCGACGGCAGCCCGGCAATGATCGGCTCGAGCTCCTTGTGCACCACTTCCGGGTCCGCCCCGACCGCGGTCAGCAGCGGCGCGGTGAGCCCCTCGCCCTGCGCCAGCAGGGCGCCCAGCAAATGGGCGGCCGACACGTGCGGGTTGCCGGCCATGGTGGCCGCCTGCGCCGCGGACGAGATCGCCTGCTGGGTTTTCGTGGTCGGGTTGAAAGCGTCCATCCCTCACCTCATGCGTGTTCGTGAAAAGTCCCTGATGACCGGCCCGACCAAGGCCAGTCGACAGGTATAACGTCAGCAAACTTGAGTCTGTTCCGCTCAACTCTGAATCGGCGTCACCGCTGCCGCGGGCAACCTCGGTCCCAGCCTGCCGAGCCCCAGCACGGCGAGGCAAGCGCAACCCCCGACCAAGACCCAGGGTAACCACGCTGACACGGAGAACAGCGACACCACCGCCGGGGCGAGCACCTGCGCCACGGTGAACGCGTACTGAAACGCGGCCAGGTAGCGGCCCTTCGCCTCGGGCGGTGCGGCGGCCTCGGCGAGCGCGCCGGAGCGCGGGCCGAACACGAGGTCACCGGCGGCGTACACGAGCGTAGTAGCCAGCAGGTACGGCACCTGCCAGCTCTGCGGTACGAGCAGCACGCCGAGGCTGGCCAGGCACCACGCGGCGAACAGCGCAGACCCGGCACGCATCGCGTCGATCCGGCTGAGCCGCCGGGTGAGCCGCAGTGCGATGGTGCCGCCGATGCTCGTGAGCACGGTCAGCAGGAACAGGATCGCGCCCGGCAGCCAGATCGGCGCGTGCAGCCGGTCGAGCACGAACACCGGGGTACCGATCAGGAAGAAGTCGAGGGAGAGCCCGAACATTCCACTGAGCAGGATCAGCGCGAGGTACGGGCGATTGCGCAGCACTCCGGCGGGCGCGCGGACCGCACGGGCCACCCGCTGAGCCGGGCGCACGAACGCGGCCACCAGAGCCGCGGCGACCAGGAAGGTGATCACGTCCACGACGAGCGCCACGCTGTACCCGCGATCGCCGAACCACGTGAGCAGCCCCGACGACGTCAGCCCGCCGAGCCCGAACCCGCCCGCGCGCACCATCCCGACCTCGGCGAACGGCCGGTCCTTCGGCACGTCCCCGGCGACCTCCGAGATCAGCGCGAACAGGCAGCTGTGGAACAACTGCTGCCCGGCGCCCAGCAGGACAGCCGCCACCACGACGCCGCCGACCCCGCTCGCGAGCAGGTACGCACTGGTCCCGGCGGCCTGGAGCAGTTGTGCCGCAAGCACTCCCGTCCGCGGCCCGGCGCGGTCCACCAGCCGTCCGGCGAGCGGCGGGACGAGCAGCCCCGCCGTGGTCCCCACGGTGACCGCCGTGCCCGCCACGGCGAGCGGGACCCCCAGCACCCGCGTCACGTAGAGCAAGGCGAGCGGGAGGAAAAGGCCGGATCCGAAGTTGTCGATCCCCATCGCCCCGAGCAGCGCGAACCGGCTCCGCGTCACGAATCGACGCTACCGCCGCGCCACGGCCGCAGGTCAGGGCCGGAAGGAGCCTTCGCGTTCGCTCCGAATGACACTCTCAGTAGAGCGCCGGTCCAACAGCAGGTCGTGCCACACCGGGGTGCCTCCGAGCTGCACTGTCGAAACCGCGGGCTGCGACGCGCCTGAAGTTGCGAGAAGCACGTGTTCGCCTGCCGTGTCCGCCGAAAGCTCGTACGCGCCTGTACGTCCTGTACGTCCGACGTCCACCTGACGGCCGGTCGTATCGGTGAGCGTGAGCACGACGCCCGACAGGGGACGACCGTCAGCGGCGAGGACGCGTCCGCGCAGTGCCGTGGTCACCTCGACCGGCGAAGCGACGACCGGCGTGGTGTCCACGTCGAGCGTGCGGCGCAGCGGCACTTCCTTGATGAACAGCACCGCGACAAACGTGACCACTGCAATGAAGGCCGCGAAGAGGAACGCCGTACCCGTCGCGTCGCCGAAGGCCGCGCGCACCACCGGCTGCAACGCAGGCGGCAGCGCGGCGATGTTGAACGCGCCGCCTCCGCCCGACACTGCACCACCGGCCGGCATTCCCAGGTGGGTCAACGAGTTCGCGATGTTCGTGGCCACCCGCGCGGCCAGCACCGCACCCAGCGCGGACACCCCCGCCGCACCGCCGAGCGACCGGAAGAACGTGACCACCGAGGACGACGAGCCGATGTCCTTCATCGCGACGGTGTTCTGGACCACCAGCACCAGGTTCTGCATCAGGAACCCCAGCCCGATGCCGACCAGCGCGAGGTAGCCGCCCATCAACGTCAGGTTCGTCGCGTGGTCCACCGTGGCGAGCAGGAACAGCCCGGCAGGCAACAGAATCCCGCCCGCGACCATGAACGGCTTCGTGCGCCCGGTCCGCGAGATGACCTGTCCGGCACCGGTCGACGCGATGGCCAAGCCGAGCACCATCGGCAGCGTCATCAGACCCGCGTGCGTCGGCGAGAACCCACGGGCGATCTGGTAGTACTGCCCGAGGAACACCGAACCGCCGAACATCGCGGTGCCGACCGCCAGCGACGCGAGCACGGCCAAGGTAAACGTACGATTCCGGAAGAGCCGCAACGGAACCACCGGCTCCGCCACCCGCGTTTCCACGAATACCGCCGACGCGAGTGCAACGAGTGCACCCCCGACGTACGCGGCGCTCGACCACGAAATCCACGGGAAAGTCGCGCCCGCCAGCGAAATCCAGATCAGCAGCAACGCCACGCCGCCGACGAGCAGGGTCGCGCCGAGCCAGTCGATGCGGACTTTCCGCTTCAGCACCGGCAGTTTCAGCGTGCGGCCGAGCACCACGAACGCGACCACGGCCAGCGGCACGCACACCCAGAAGCACCAGCGCCAACCCAGCGGCGAGTCGACGATCAGGCCGCCGATCAGCGGTCCGGACACGGTCGCGACGGCGAACACCGCACCGGTGTACCCGGTGTAGCGGCCCCGGTCGCGCGGCGCGATCATCGCCGCGATCACGACCTGGATCAGCGCCTGCAGCCCGCCGAGCCCGACGCCCTGCAGTGCGCGGTACGCGATCAGCTCCGGCATCGACTGCGCGATCCCGCCGAGCACCGAGCCGAAGGTGAAGACCACGATCGCGACCTGGTACAGCAGTTTCTTGCTGAACAGGTCGGAAAGTTTGCCCCAGATCGGGGTGGTGGCGGTCGACGTCAGCAGCGTCGCGGTGACGACCCAGGTGTACTCGCTCTGCGAACCGTGCAGATCGGCGAGGATCGTCGGCAGTGCATTGGACACGATCGTCGAAGACAGCAGCGCCACGAGCAAAGCGAGCAGCAGGCCGGTGAAGGCCTTGAGGATTTCCCGATGCGACATCGGCTGCCCGGGCGCTGCGGTTTCCACGGTGTTCCTACTTTCCTGCCCCACAGGCCTCGGGAGCACCGAGAGCCGAGCGCAAACCGTCGTTCAGTTCGGCGAGCCGGGAACGGAGCTCGGTGACCCGGTCCTCGTCCCAGCCGCCCAATGCCTTCTCGAAGAATTCGAGGTACTGCTTCCGCCACCGCTCGAGCTGCTCGCGGCCGGTCTCGGACACGCTGATCAGCGACGCGCGCCCGTCCTCCGGGGCGGGGCGGCGGTCAATCAGCCCGGCGGCCTGCAGCTGCGCGATCTGCCTGCTGATCACCGACAGGTCCACGAGCCTGCGTTTGGCGACCTCGGAAGGGCGGGCCTCACCGTGCTTCTCCAGGTCGGACAGCAGCATCGCCGACGCCGGGTGCAGACCGGGTTCGTCCTGCCACGCCTGCATCATCCACAGGTGCTGAAGCTGATTGGAGGTCTTCAGCTCCCGCAGCAGTTCCAGCCGCACGTCGTCAGCAGGGGTCATGGTTCCTCCTGGGCCCGTTGCCCATTTGCTTGTACTGAGCAAGTTTACGTCCGGAAGGTTGCGTAGCACAACTATCTACCTGGTGAGCTGTCCCACGTCCCGAGCGGCCGGTAACCCGACCGGAGCAACGATGCAGGGAATCCGCGCCAGTGCGGCTACTCTGCGGACGAGCCGACGCAAGCCGGCGCGGCGAGCACGTAGTCGACAACGAGGAGCAGGAGTGGCGCATTCCCCCGTGAGACAGCGTCAACCGGTGCCGGTGGACACACTCGCCGCCCTCCCGTGACAATCCCCGCCCGGCCCTCCCGCCTCCGGTCCCGACCAGCGAACGACAGCCCCATGACAGCCGATTCGATCAGCCCGATCCCGCGTTCCTCGGCGCCCCGTCAGGCGCCGGCCGCGGTCGTCGCCATGGTTGCGCTGATTCGTGACACGTGGGCCCGCTCGGAGCCGTACATCCCGGAGATTTCCCAGTTCTTCTACGGAATGCTCTTCACTCTCGCGCCTGCCACGCGTGACTTCTTCCCGATCAACATGGAAGTGCAGCGCGGACGGCTCGTCCGGGCGCTGGTCCGCATCGTGCAGATGGTGGACCGCCCCGACGACCTGGTGCCGTTCCTCCGCCAGCTCGGCCGCGACCACCGCAAGTTCGGCGTGATCCCCAAGCATTACGAGGCGGTCGGCACGGCCTTGCTGGCTGCGCTGAAGAACCATCTCGGCCCGGAGTGGACGCCGGAGGTCGAGCGCGCGTGGGCGGAGGCGTTCACCATCGTCGCGCGCGCGATGCAGGAGGCCGCCGCGGCCGACGAGAACCCCGCGTCGTGGCACGCCACCGTGGTCGAGCACCGGCGGCTCACCTGGGATCTCGCGCTGGTGCGGGTGATTCCGGACCAGCCGGTGCCCTACGTGCCAGGGCAGTACATGAGCGTCGAGGTCCCGCAGCGGCCGCGGCTCTGGCGGTACCTGTCCCCGGCGAACGCGCCGCGCGAGGACGGCGGGATCGAATTCCACGTCCGCGCGGTGGACGGCGGCTGGGTGTCCCGCGCGATCGTGAGCCACACGCAGGCCGGTGACGTATGGCGGCTCGGGCCGCCGCTCGGCCGGATGGCGGTGGACCGCGAACGGTCCCGTGGCGTGCTCATGGTCGCGGGCGGCACCGGGGTCGCGCCGCTGCGCTCGATCCTCGACCACCTCGCGTTGTGGGGCGAGAACCCGAAAACCTGGCTGTTCTTCGGCGGACCGACCCGCGATGACCTCTACGACCTCGAGGAGCTGCGCGCACTCGCCGCCACCAACCCGTGGCTCACCATCACCCCGGTCGTCGAGCGCGGCGACCACCTGCCCGGCTGCGAGCACGGCACGCTCGCCGAGGCCGTGACCCGTTACGGCGCCTGGCCGGACCACGACATTCTCGTGTCCGGCTCCCCGGCGATGATCCGCGCGACGGTGTCCCGGATGCTCGTCGCGGGCAGCGCACTGGGGCAGATCCAGTACGACCCGTTCACGGTGGACTGACGGCCCTCAGCGCCGCTTGGGTTTCCAGACCACCATCGCCGTCTGCTGCCGCAGCGGCACGAGATCCTTGCGGTACGACGCATGCACCGCGGCAGCGGCTTGTTCGGCGGCCGCGTAGGCCGCGGCGAGCTCCTCGGTGAGCTCGTGCAACCGCGAGCGCAGCGCGTCGACCTGGTTCTCCAGCTCGATGATCCGCTTGATGCCCGCCAGGTTGACCCCGTCCTCCTGCGAAAGGCGCTGGACCTCCCGCAGGAGGGCGATGTCGCGCATCGAGTAGCGGCGCCCACCCCCGGACGTGCGGCCCGGCGACACCAGGCCGTGCCGGTCGTACGAGCGCAGCGTCTGCGCGTGCAGCCCGGAAAGCTGGGCCGCCACCGAAATCACGAACACCGGGGTGTCCTCGTCCGCGCCGTGCGGAAGTCCCGGAGTGCCGCCGAACATCGCCCTCACCTGCCTTCGAGCAACTCGGTGATCCCAGGCCGCGGGTCGTGGCCCTTCATCGCCTCGGCGTAGGCCTCGAGTGCCGACCGCGCCTTGTCGTCGAGCTTGGCCGGGACCGCCGCCTCCAGGGTGACCAGCAGGTCACCCTGAGCGCCGTCCCTCTTCTGAATGCCCTTTCCGCGCACGCGCAACACTCGGCCACTCGCGGTACCGGCAGGCACCTTGAGCGACACCTTGCCTTCGAGCGTGGGCACGGTGACCGTGGTGCCGAGCGCGAGCTCGGTGAAATCGACCGGCACGGTGAGCGTGAGGTCGAGTTCCTTGCGCCCGAACAGTTTGTGCGGAGCCACGTGCACGCGGACGTACAGGTCACCCGCCTGCGCACCGCCGCGACCGGGTTCGCCCTGGCCGGCCAGCCGGATCTTCTGGTCGTCCTTCACGCCCGGCGGGATGCGCACGGTGAGCGTGCGGGTGCGGGTGCTGATGCCCTCGCCACCGCACTCCGGGCACGGGTCGTCGATGATCTGGCCACGGCCACGGCAGTCGCGGCACGGCTCGGAGAACGCGAACGCGCCCTGGCTGCGGCTGACCAGCCCGGACCCGTTGCAGGTGGGGCAGGTGCGCGGCGACGTACCCGGCTTCGCGCCGTTACCGCCGCACGTGGCACAGGTGGCCGGGCTCGACAGCCGCAACGGCAGCGTGGCGCCCTTCACCGACTCCAGGAAGTCGATGCGCACGTCGGTCTCGACGTCGGCCCCGCGCTGCGGCCGGTTCGCCGTGGTCCCGGCCGCGCCACCCCGGCCACGGCCGAAGATGCCGCCGAGGATGTCGCCGAGCCCGCTGAACCCGCCCTGCTGCGCGCCGGCCTGGTTGAACAGGTCGCTCATGTCGAACCCGCCCGCGCCGCCGCCACCGGGGAAGCCGCCGAACCCACCGGCCCCGCCGGCGCCGAACAGCGTGCGGGCCTCGTCGTACTCCTTGCGCTTTGCCGGGTCGGACAGCACGCCGTACGCCTCGGACACGGCCTTGAACTTGTTCTCGGCCGCGGTGTTGCCCGCGTTGGCGTCCGGGTGGTTTTCCTTGGCCAGCTTGCGATAGGCCTTCTTGATCTCGTCCGCGGTCGCGTCGGAGGAGACACCCAGCTCTTTGTAGAAGTCCTTGCCGATCCACTCCCGAGCGCTCATCGGGTGTCTCCTCCTTTCGCTTCGAACCGCCTGTTACTGCTGACCGGGCTCATCGACCGATCCGTCGAGCGGCAGCTCACCCTCGACCGGCGCGTCGACCGGGGCCGCCGTGGGTGGGGCAGCCGGCTCGTGGTCGGTGACGCCGACGAGCGCCTCCCGCAGCACGCGATCGCCGAAGCGGTACCCGCGGCGCATGACCAGGGTGACCGTGGGGCCCTTCACGTCCGGCGACGTGGCGTGCTGCACAGCCTCGTGCACGCTCGGGTCGAACTCGTCGCCCTCGGCGCCGAACGACTCGAGCCCCGCCCGTTCCAGGCTGGCGACCAGCTTGTCGGCCACCGCCTTGAACGCGCCGGTGAGGTCACCGTGCTGCTCCGCGCGCTGCAGGTCGTCGAGCAGCGGCAGCAGATCGCCGACCACCGTCGCCTTCGCGCCCTGCACCACGACCTCGCGGTCCCGGTCGACCCGCTTGCGGTAGTTGGCGTATTCCGCCTGCAGCCGCTGCAGATCGGCCGTGCGCTCGGCCAGCTGCTTTTCGATGTCCGAGGCAACCGATACCGCGTCGTCAACCGAATCGCCGAGCGACGGCCCGGCCGCTTCGGAAGGCGCCTTGATGTCCGGCACCTCCTCCGCGGCAGGCCGGCGGACCTCGCCGGTCTGCGGGTCCACCCGCCGCCGATCCCGCACGACCACCGGTTCCTCGGGGCCGGAGCCCTCGGTCTCGGAGTGGCGTGGGGTCACTTCTTCTCGTCCTCCACGATCTCGGCGTCGACCACGTCGTCCGCCTTGGCCTTCGGGGTCTCACCGGCAGCACCCGCACCCGCGCCCGCACCGGCGGCTCCGGCGGCCGCACCTTCGGCGCCACCGGCGTTCGCGTACAGCGCGCTGCCCAGCTCCTGCGAAGCCGTGTTCAGCTTCTCGATGGACTCGCGGATCTTGGCCGAGTCGGTGCCCTTGAGCGCCTCGTTCGCCTCGTCGATCGCGGTGCGCACCTTGCCCTTGAGGTCGTCGGGGAGCTTGTCCTCGTTGTCCTTGACGAACTTCTCGGTCTGGTACACCAGCGTTTCCGCCTGGTTGCGGGTCTCCGCCTCGTCGCGGCGCGTCTTGTCCTCTTCGGCGTGCGCCTCGGCGTCCTTGACCATGCGGTCGATGTCGTCCTTCGGCAGCGCGGAGCCGCCGGTGATGGTCATCGACTGTTCCTTGTTGGTGCCAAGGTCCTTCGCCGTGACGTGCACGATGCCGTTGGCGTCGATGTCGAAGGTGACCTCGATCTGCGGCACGCCACGCGGGGCGGGCGGAAGACCGGTGAGCTCGAACATGCCGAGCTTCTTGTTCGCCGCGGCGATTTCGCGCTCGCCCTGGAACACCTGGATCTGCACCGACGGCTGGTTGTCGTCCGCGGTGGAGAAGATCTCCGACCGCTTGGTGGGGATCGTGGTGTTGCGCTCGATGAGCTTGGTGAACACGCCGCCCTTGGTCTCGATGCCGAGCGACAGCGGGGTGACATCCAGCAGCAGGACGTCCTTGACCTCGCCCTTCAGCACGCCGGCCTGCAGCGCGGCACCCACGGCCACGACCTCGTCCGGGTTCACGCCCTTGTTCGGCTCGCGGCCGCCGGTGAGCTCCTTGACCAGGTCGGCCACCGCGGGCATGCGGGTGGAACCACCGACGAGGACCACGTGGTCGATGTCGCCGACCGAGATGCCCGCGTCGCGGATGACGTTGTTGAACGGCGCCTTCGTGCGGTCCAGCAGGTCCGAGGTGATCTTCTGGAACTCGGCGCGCGAGAGCTGCTCGTCGAGGAACAGCGGGTTCTTGTCCGCGTCGACGGTGATGTAGGGCAGGTTGATGCCGGCGGAGTTGGAGCTGGACAGCTCGATCTTCGCCTTCTCCGCCGCCTCACGGATGCGCTGCAGCGCCATCTTGTCCTTGGTGAGGTCGATGCCGTTCGTCGCCTTGAACTTGTCGACCAGCCACTTGACGATGCGCTCGTCCCAGTCGTCGCCACCGAGGTGGTTGTCCCCGGAGGTGGCCCGTACCTCGACGACGCCCTCGCCGATCTCCAGCAGCGACACGTCGAACGTACCGCCACCGAGGTCGAAGACCAGGATGGTCTGTTCCTTCTCGCCCTTGTCCAGTCCGTAGGCCAGCGCGGCCGCGGTGGGCTCGTTGACGATGCGGAGCACGTTCAGGCCCGCGATCTGGCCGGCCTCCTTGGTGGCCTGGCGCTGCGCGTCCTCGAAGTACGCCGGGACCGTGATCACCGCGTCGGTGATCGGCTCGCCGAGGTACGCCTCCGCGTCGCGCTTGAGCTTCATCAGCACGCGGGCGCTGATCTCCTGCGACGTGTAGTTCTTCCCGTCGATCTCGGTCTTCCAGTCGGTGCCGACGTGCCGCTTCACGGACCGGATCGTGCGGTCGACGTTGGTGACGGCCTGGTTCTTCGCCGGCTGGCCGGTGAGCACTTCGCCGTTCTTGGCGAAGGCGACGATGGACGGGGTGGTCCGGGAGCCTTCCGAGTTGGCGATGACCGTCGGCTCGCCGCCCTCAAGGACGGCGACGACCGAGTTGGTCGTGCCGAGGTCGATGCCGACCGCTCGCGCCATGGTGCTTCCTCTCGTTCTGGACAATGCTTGCTGCTATGGTTCGTGACCTGCGCATACAGTGCACTCTTGAGTGCCCCGCTGGCAGGTTCCCTCGGGTCTGCGCCCGGCCAAGTCCGGCAGACTTGAGCCGACTGCGCTCAACCTTCGTATCAGGATAACGGGCAGGTCCCCGGTCTTGTTCCCGGGATCACCCGTAGATCTCGCCCCGATGGGGTGTGACGCCGCTCATCAGGTCAGGCGCGGCGGACGACCCCGGTTTCGACGGTTTCGACGGTTTCGACGACCTGGACGACGGCGTGCGGCACCGCGACCCCGACCGTGGAGACCGGGGCCGCGGGCGGCTCAGGTGCTTGGCTGATCGCGGCAGTGACGGCGAACGCCCCCACCGCGCCCGCCAGCGCCGCGGCGAGCAGCCGCGTTTCGATCTTGCGCATGTCAGGCGGCCTTCACGGTGACGCTGCCGCTGGAGGTGTTCACGTCGAGGGTCTTCGCGTCCGGACCGGAGTTCTGCGGGATTTCGATCGACCGGTGACCGCTGTCGGTGGTGCCGGTGACCTGGTAGGACCCGGTCGGCACGGTCAGCTCGACCTTGCCGGATTCGGCGCGCACCTTGACGTTGTTCGGCTGGACGAGCTCGAGTTCGACGCGCCCGCTGTCGGCGGAGATGTCGGCGGACCCGCGGACCCCCTTGGCCTGCACTCGCCCGGAGTCGCTGTGCAGCTGCACCTCGCCGACGTTGCGCAGGTCGATCGACCCGCTGTCGAGCCGCAGCTTCACCGGCCCGGCAACATTCGCGACCTCGGCGTGCCCGGAGTCGGCGGTGACGTCGACACTGCCGACGCCGTCGATGTCCAGCGAACCGGAGTCGGAGTTGCCCGTGACCGGAATCCCGGCGGGAACGACGAGGTCGAAGTCGGCGGAGCAGTTACGGCCGCAGTCGGCGAGCACCAGCTGGTCACCCTCGATGCGGTAGGCGTCGCCCGGCTCGCCGCCGAAGTGGTACCGCAGCGTCTCGTGCAGCCGGACCGGACCGTCCCCGGTGCGGATGCGCACGTCCCCGGACCCGGCGGCGAGCTTCACGCCGCGAATCTCCTGCGACAGGGTCGCGTCCCTCGACACGGAGGACCCGAAGCCCCAGCCGAACCCGATCGCGACCCCCAGTCCGATCACCACGATGCCGGCCAGTGCCAGAAGCGGGCGTGCCATGTCAGTTCCCCTCAGTTTGGTTCGTCCCGCGGTCGACGTTAGAAGGAAGGGGGCAGGGGAGACATCCGGTAAACCCCCCGAAACATCCCTGAGGGGCCCCGGGGTCCTAACCTGGCCGCGAGAGCCCCCGCGCGATCAGGAGGACCTGATGCCCCAGCCGCCAAATCCGTACGACCATCTGCCGTCGGTTCCGTCGTTCACGCTGCGCAGCACGGACATCGCCGACGGCGAAACCCTCGCCACGCCCCACCTGTCCGGCATTTTCGGCGCCGGCGGCGAAGACCGCTCGCCGCAGCTGTCGTGGGAAGGCTTCCCGCCGGGCACGCGCAGCTTCGCGGTGACGTGTTACGACCCGGACGCCCCGACAGCCAGCGGCTTCTGGCACTGGGCAGTGTTCAACCTCCCCGCGACAGTGACGGAACTCCGCTCCGGCGCGGGGGACTCGTCGGGGTCCGGCCTGCCGCCGGGCGCGGTGACCTTGAAGGGCGACGGGGGAGCGCGGCAGTTCCTGGGCGCCGCGCCGCCTCCCGGACATGGGCCGCACCGGTATTTCTTCGTGGTGCACGCGCTGGATGTGGAGACGCTGGAGGTCCCGGAGGACGCTACGCCGGCGTTCCTGGGCTTCAACCTGTTCGGGCACACACTGGGGCGGGCAACTTTGACGCCGGTGTACGAGAACAAGGGCTGACGGTTTTCACGTATCTGGCCGAACCCAAGTCCGTGAAGGGAACCATCACGGAATCTGATTCCCTGATGGTTCCCTTCACGGACTTACCGGAGAGGTTCTTCCCGTTCCCTTTCCAGGAACCAGCCTTTCGAATGCTCCGCAAAACCGAACTGCCGGTACAACCCGTGCGCATCCGCGGTGTGCAGCATCCACCGGAACCCCGCCCCCGGGCCATCGTCGATCATCTCGCGCACGATTTCCTTCCCCAGCCCCGTTCCGCGCGCAGCCTCGACCACGAAGACGTCGGCCAGGTATGCCGAAGTCACCCCATCCGAAAACGCGCGCGCGAAGCCGACCTGCTGACCATCAGCCCGCGCATAAGCGCCCACCACTCGCCACGACCCGGCCACCGCTGCCTCCACCTGTGGCCTCGTGCGCCAGCGGCCCCAGTACGCCTCGGTCGACAGGAACTTCCACACCATGTCGAGGTCGAGCCGCTCCCGGCGGTCGTCCACCTCGTAATCACCCACGATCCGCATCCCCGCAAGCTATCCGACTCAGCGCGGCTTCAGGAGGTAATCCACCACCGGCCGCAGCTCGTCCGCGGACGGTGGCTCGTCGTCGATCAGTCCCTGGATCAGCAGGCCGTCGATGCCCGCGAGGAACACCCGGAAGGCGACCTCGTCGTCGTGCCGGACCATCGACGTCAGCACGTCCAGCCACCGGCGCGCGGCGGGCCGCAGCTCGGGTTTGCGCGCGGCCAGCAGGTACAGCTCGTACTCCGCCATCGTGCGCCCGCGCCGCGGGCCGAGCGCCTCCGCGAGCAGCCCGGCCACCTCCTCGGCACCCCGGCTGCCACGCGAGCGCGCGCGGTCGATCATCCAGTACACCTCGGTCGCCATGTCCCGCGCGCACGAGATGAGCGTGGCGACGAGGAGGTCGTCCAGTGACGTGAAGTGGTACGTCGTGGACGTGGTGGGTACGCCGGCTTCCGTCGCGACCGTGCGGTGCGTGACCCCGGCGACGCCGTCGCGTTCGATCACGCGCAGGGTCGCCTCGATGATCTCGGTCCGCCGCTTCTCGCCGCGTGCCTTGCGGCCGTCGACCTGGATTTTCACGCTTTGCTCCCGACCTCGATCAGCACCACCCCGCCGATCACCAGCACCAGCCCGGAAATCATCGCCAGGTTGATCGGTTCCTTCAGGAACAGCACGCCGATCAGCGCCACCAGCGCGACCCCGGCCGCGGCCCAGATCGCGTACGCCACGCCGATCGGCAGCCCGAGCTTCAGCACCCGCGCGAGCGCGAAGAACGCGATCCCGTATCCGACGACCACCAGGATCGACGGCGTGAGCCGCGAGAACCCCTCGGACAGCTTGAGCGAAACAGTGGCAGTCACTTCTGCGGCAATCGCCAAAGCGAGGTACAAGTAAGCACCCATAGTTGAACAAAGTACCTGAACGATCGTCCCACTTGCCAGCGAGGCGTGCACCACATCAGTGGGACTTGGGGCCACTGAACCGGTTACCCATCAGTACCTGGCGTTACCCTGCACCGCACCGGCGCGCTCGCGCACCGGCACCACCACACCGGACGAAAGGCACCCGACGATGGGCGCTGTACAGCTGACGCTCGGGGGGCTCTCCGTCCTCCTTGGCGTCGTCGCCTGGGGAATGTTCGTCGCGACGATCGCCCGCTTCGTGCGGGTGATCGGACTCGGCCAGCCCGACTCGACCCGCAACGGCCCCTTCCTGCCGCGGCTCGGCACGCTGATCAAGGAGTTCGCGGCGCACACCCGCATGGCGAAGTTCCGCCAGGTCGCCCCCTGGCACTGGATGGTCATGTGGGGCTTCCTGATCGGGTCGCTGGCGCTCTTCGAGGCCTACGGCGAGGTGTTCGTCCCGACCTGGGGCTGGCCGGTGCTCGAGGACTGGTCGCTGTGGAGCCTGCTGATGGAGCTCCTCGGCGTCGGCACGGTCGTCGGCGGCGTCGCGCTCGCGATCATCCGCCAGGTAAACCACCCGCGCCGCGCCGACCGGCTGTCGCGCTTCGCGGGCTCGAACTTCAAGTGGGCCTACTTCGTCGAGGCCGTGGTGATCATCGAGGGCATCGGCATCATCGGCGTGCGCGCGGGTAAAGCCGCCATGCACGTCCACGAGACGCCGACCTGGGCCGCCTTCGTCTCGAACCCGCTCAGCGAGCTGCTGCCGTCCAGCGCCGCGCTGGTGTCGGTGTTCGCCTTCATCAAGCTGATGAGCGCGACGGTGTGGCTGATCGTCGTGGCCCGCACGATGACCATGGGCGTCGCCTGGCACCGGTTCAGCGCGTTCTTCAACATCTACTTCAAGCGCGAGGCGGACGGCGGCGTCGCGCTCGGCGCGCTCAAGCCGATGATGAGCAAGGGCAAGGTCCTCGACCTCGAAGAGGCCGACCCGGACGAGGACACGTTCGGCGTAGGCGCCATCGAGGACTTCAGCTGGAAAGGCTGGCTCGACTTCTCCACCTGTACCGAGTGCGGCCGTTGCCAGTCACAGTGTCCGGCATGGAACACAGGTAAGCCGCTGTCGCCGAAGCTGCTCATTACGCAGCTTCGCGACCACGCCTACGCGAAGGCGCCGTACCTGCTCGCGGGTGGCAAGCGGGACATGGCGGGCGACGAAGTCGGCCTGTCCGGCGACAACATGTACGCGGGCATTGACGTCCTCGCGATCGCGGAGTCGCAGAAGGCGCTCATCGGCGATGACGGCGGCGTCATCGACCCGGACGTGCTGTGGTCGTGTACGTCGTGCGGCGCGTGCGTGGAGCAGTGCCCGGTCGACATCGAGCACGTCGACCACATCGTGGACATGCGCCGGTACCAGGTGATGATCGAATCGTCGTTCCCCACCGAGCTCAACGGGATGTTCAAGAACCTGGAGAACAAGGGCAACCCGTGGGGCCAGAACGCCAAGGACCGGCTGCAGTGGACGGAGGACCTGGACTTCGAGGTCCCCGTTTTCGAGGGCGACCTCGGCGACGCGGAGTACCTGTTCTGGGTCGGCTGTGCGGGTGCGTTCGAGGACCGCGCGAAGAAGACCACGCGTGCGGTCGCGGAGTTGCTGCACATCGCGGGCGTGAAGTACACCGTGCTGGGTTCGGAGGAGACGTGCACCGGCGACCCGGCGCGCCGCGCGGGTAACGAGTTCCTGTTCCAGATGCTGGCACAGCAGAACGTCGAGGTGCTGAACTCGGTGTTCGAAGGACGGGAACGCAAGGCGCGCAAGGTGGTCGTCACCTGTGCGCACTGCTTCAACACCCTCGCCAACGAGTACCCGGAGCTCGGCGGGCAGTTCGACGTCGTGCACCACACGCAGCTGCTGAACCGCCTCGTGCGCGAGAAGCACCTGACGCCGGTCGCGCCGGTCGCCGAGGACGTCACCTACCACGACCCGTGTTACCTGGGCCGCCACAACAAGGTCTACGACGCACCGCGCGAGCTCGTCGGCGCGTCTGGTGCGCAGCTGCGCGAAATGCCGCGGCACGGCGACCGTTCGATGTGTTGCGGCGCGGGCGGTGCACGGATGTGGATGGAGGAGAAGATCGGGAAGCGGATCAACGTCGAGCGCGTCGACGAGGCGCTCGGCACCGCTCCGTCGAAGATCGCCACCGGCTGCCCGTTCTGCCGCGTGATGCTCACCGACGGCGTCACCGCGCGTCAGAGCGACGGGCTGGCGAGCGAGAAGGTCGAGGTCGTCGACGTCGCCCAGCTGCTGCTGACCTCCGTGAAGCGCAAGCCGGAACCGTCGCTCGTCGCGGCTGGTGCGCCGTCGCTCGACGACGCCGAACTTCCGGCCAAACCGGACACCCCGGACGACGAAACTCCGTTGCCCGAAAAGGACGACTGACCCGTCGGCGGCCCTCCTGGCTCTTCTGCCGGGAGGGCCGTTTCGCGGTTAGTCTTCCCCGCGTGAGCGATGAATCCGCGGGTGGCGAAAGCACCCTCACCGTTGTCCTGGCCGGTGGGGTGAACCTGGCGATCGCGGTGCTGAAGCTCGTCGCGGGCATCATCACCGGATCGGGGGCCATGCTGTCGGAGGCCGCGCATTCGGTCGCCGACACGATCACCGAGGTCCTGCTGCTCACCGCGCTCAAGCGCTCGGAACGCCCGGCCGACCGGCGGCACCCGTTCGGGTACGGCAAGGAACGCTACTTCTGGTCCCTGCTGGCGGCAGTGTCGATTTTCGCGTCGGGTGCGGTTTTCGCCCTGTACGAAGGTTTCGCCACCGTTTTCGGCGACGGCGGGGAGCAAACGCGACCGATTGTCGGGTACCTCGTGCTGGGCCTGGCTTTCGTGCTGGAGTCGGTATCGTGGACGCAAGCGGTGCGCCAGGTCCGCCGCGACGCGAAAGCCGAGCAGCGGCCGTTCTTCAGCTACCTGCGGATGATCGACGACCCGGCCCCGAAGACGGTGCTGTTCGAGGATTCCGCCGCGCTCGTCGGGCTGCTGCTGGCGTTCGCCGGGATCGGACTGCACCAGCTGACCGGCTCGGACGTGTGGGACGGCCTTGCGTCGATCCTGATCGGCGTGCTGCTGGCGGGCGTCGCGTACCTGCTGGGCAGCACGAACCGCGGCCTGCTCGTCGGCAGGCAGGCCGACCCGCGCCTGGTCCGGGGGATCCACGACCATCTCGCGGCGGCCCCCGAGATCGAGGCCCTGGTGGACCTGCAGACCATGCTCATGGGCACCGACAACGTCCTGGTCTGCGCCCGAGTCGACTTCGACGACGCACTCGGCGCGGCCGACGTGGAACGCACGTGCGTCCGGCTGGCGGAGGAACTGGGCGAGCAGTTCAACGACGTGACGGAGGTCTTCATCGAACCGGTACCGCGGACGGATCCCAAGCTGCGGGCCGCCGTGCTGGCCCGCTATGGCGAGCGGATCAGTAGCCGAAATCCTGCGTCCAGTACCAGCCCGACGTCGCCACTCCCACCCCGATCTTCTTGAGCGAGCAATTCAGGATGTTGTCGCGGTGGCCGCTGGAATTCATCCACATCTGCATCACCTGCTCCGCGCTGGACGCACCCTTCGCGATGTTCTCGGCGCCCGGCCGCGGGTAGCCCGCTTCGGTGATGCGGTCGGCGAAGTCGTCGCCTTCGGGAGTGTCGTGGGAGAAGTAGTCGCGCGCGGACATGTCGTCGCTGTGCCCCTGCGCCGCGCGGTCGAGGTGGGGTTCCTCAGCCACCGGACCGCACCCGGCTTTGCTCCGCTCGTCATTGACCAGCCCGACGACCTGCACCGCCAACGACGGCCGCGCCTTCGCGGGCGCCTTCGAACTACTGGGTGGCGGCTGGGGCTTGGCTGTGGTCGACGAGGGTGCCGGCGGCGGAGCTGGGTTCTCGGTCGCCGAGGACGGCACAGCCGAGGAGGACGCCGGAGCCGACGGGGTGGTGGAACCAGGCGCCGCCGAAGTACTGGACACAGGCGGCATCGCCAGCGCCTCGGTAACCGACGACGCCCCGCCGAGCGGCCCAGTAGCCGGAACACTCAGAGTGGCCCGGTCGGCGGGCCGATGCAGGGCGAGCGTCCCTCCAGCGGCCGCAGCCCCACCCGCGAGCACACTGAGAGTCACAATGACTACGCGAACTCGATCACCAATGGGGGACACGGTCGCGAAAACTATCACGAACTGATTACGGCCGTTACCTCCAAATGGCCCAGCGCTGCCCGTAGTGGTTCGACTAGTGCCCGGCAGGCCTCCGGGTCACGCGCAGCAGCAAAGCGCCAGATCCCATGAGGGCGAGGGCGGCGAGACCAGCTGTTCCGAGGTCGAGGTCCGTGTCCGGCATTGGTTCGGCGGTGTTGTCGGCTGTGTTGTCGTCTGTGTTGTCGACGCCTGCCCCGACCCGGACCGTCGCCGCCGCCCGAGCCGTAAACGGATCGACGCCGATCACCAGCGGCTCGACGTTCACAGCGACAGCGTCAGTGACCTGCCCCTCCTGAGGTGCGATGGCAGTCCGAGTCCACTCCCACCGCTCCCCAGGCAACAGCCGATGCCCAGCGACGGAGAGCTCGGCGGTCCCGGTATTGACCGCAGTCACGACGAACGTCACCGGATTTTCCGGCGCCGCAACGGAATCCGCCCGCTCGACGAGGGCCACACCAGGAACCGTGGTCATCGGACGGACGGGCGCCTCGGCGGCCACAACTCCGGATGCGTCTTGGCGGCTGGGAGCGGGAACCTTGCCGGAGTGTTGCGGATCGGCGTCTGCCTCGCTCTGGCCCGTGGCTGTTCCGCTCAAGCTTTGCGAACCGGCAGGCACCCTGCTTTCGCCCACCTCGGTAGCCCCGCGCGAGCCTTGCGAACCGCCGTCTACCTTGCCGTTGCCCACCCCGGGCGCCCCACTCGAACCTTGCAAATCGCCGTCCACCTTGCCGTTGCCCACCCCGGGCGCCCCACTCGAACCTTGCAAATCGCCGTCCACCTTGCCGTTGCCCACCCCGGGCGCCCCACCCGAACCCTGCAAACCGCCGTCCCCGCGGCGCTCACCCACTCCGGCTGCCCCACTCAGACCGTGCGAGCCCCCGTTCGCCTCGCCCTCACCCACCCCGGCCGTTTCGCTTCCGCCGTCGAGCACTTCCTTGGCTCCCGGGGCGATTCGGCCCGTTGCGGTCACCTTGCCTGGTGCCGTGATCGCGCACGTCAACCCCGGCGCCGACGCTCCGGGGGCCAAATCCACCGGGGCACTCGCGCAACCTGGGCCAACCGCGCGCACGTCGGTCAGCGGAACGTCGCCGGTGTTGGTCACCGTTGCGGTCACGGGCGTGGCGCGTCCTGCCACTACCGGCTGAGGCGGTCCCACCGTGGTTACCGTGAGTCCGGGGCCGGTGACGTCGGTGGTTGTGGTGGTCCCGTTCGTGACGGGGTGGCCGGTCTGGTCGATGGCACTCGCCGTTGTCGACGTGGTCGTGTCCGCGCGGGCAGTGAGCGTGCACGCTCGGGTGACCTGCTCCCCCGGCGCGAGGGTACGCAGTGTGAACGAGCAAGCCGGCTCGGCGTCGCGAACGGTCACCTCGTGCAGTGGCGCGTCACCGATATTGCGGAGCGTGCTCAGGTACGTCACCGGGTCGCCCGGGCGGATCGGTTGTTGCAAATGGTCGCGGCGCAACTCCATCGCGGGGTGGATTACGACGAAATCCGCCCTGGCCGCGGCGGTGATCGGCGGTCCCCATGGCGGCGCGGCGGTAACAGTCGCCGGGGAGGCATCGTCGCCAGCCGTCGCGATGCACGGGTACCGCTGGATTCCGCCGATCGGCAGCTCCGCGAACGTGCGCGTGCACTCGGGGGCACGCACGTCGGACACGTGTACGTCGCGCAACTTCTGATCACCGGCATTGGTGAGCACGACCTCGAACGGCACCGGGTCACCAGCACGAAACGGCCCACCGGCAGCACTCTTGGTGACCGTCAACCCCGGCTTCTTGACCACAAAAGTGGCCTGCGCGGACGCATCGACTGTCCGCTGCGTCGGGTCGGTGCCGGTCACCTTCGCGGTGTTCGTGAAGCCGGACGCACCAGCGATCGTCGTGCACTGGTAGGTCTCCTCGGCGTCCGGGGCGAGCGCCGGAACCTGGTGTGCACACGCCGGCGTCCGATCGTCCACAACGGACACTCCGGCCAGCGGCACATCGCCGATGTTCTTGACCAGCAAGGAGAACGTCACCTTTTCCCCCTGCCGAACCTCGTACGGCTCGACGTCCTTCATGATCGCGATCTGCGGGTGGATCACGTCCACCTTCGCCGACCCGGACGCGGTCACCGAACGGTTCGTCGGATCATTGCCGGTGAGCACGGAGGTGATCGTGAAGTCGTCGGGCGCGGCCTTCACCATGCACTGATAGGTCAGCGCGGCACCGGCTTCAAGACGGTCAAAAGCCTTGACACAGCCCGGATCCTTACTGCTGACCCCAGTGAGTGGCACGTCCCCGGTATTGGTGACGACGACCGTCACAGTGAGTTCGTCGCCAACTCGCGCGACGGCCGGGCTCGCGTTCGTCCGGACCGTGAGGGCCGGGTGGATCACGTCGATCTTCGCCTCGGCGGACGCCGTCAGCTGCGGCCCAGCCGGTGGCGTGGCGGTGACGCGCGCAGTGCTGACCGCATCGTCGGCGGGAGCGGGCACGGTGCAGTCGTAGGTTTCCTTCCCGCTTGGCGCGAGGGTGTCGAACGTCTTCGCGCACGATCCGTCGTCCGTCACCTTCACGGCGGTCACCGGAACATCGCCGGTGTTGGTGACCGTGAGGGTGAACGTGACCGGGTCACCGGCGCGAAAGGGACCACCGTGCACGGTCTTCGTCAACGCCAGCCCCGGATGGACCACCGTGTACGCGGCGTCAGCGGACGCCGTCACCGGCCCCCCGAGTGGGTCTGTCGCGCTGACCTTGACGGTGTTGGTGTAGCCGTCGTGGCCAGCCTGCGCGGTACAGCTGTATTTCTGCTCCGCACCGACCGCCAAAGCAGGGAAGTCGCGCGCACAGGCAGCCGTTCGTTCGTCCACAATGGACGCCTTGGTGAGCGGAACGTCTCCACTGTTGCGCACCGTGACGGTAAAGGTGACTTGGTCCCCTTCGCGCACCTGAGCGGGCGCGACGGTCTGAGTGATCGCCACGGCCGGATGGATCACGTCGACCTGTGCACTGGACGCCGCCGTGACCGGCCGACCGGACGGATCGGTAGCGGTCACTGTCGCCTTGCTGGTGACGTCATCGGCCGCCGGGTGCGTGCAGGTGTAGGTCTGTTTTGCTTGCGGGGCAACGGTTCCTAGCCGTTTCGCGCATTCTGGTACCAATGGGTCGGCGATCGCTGTGTCGTGGAGCTCGACGTCTCCGACGTTGGTCACGGTCATCGTGAACGTCGCAGGCTCGCCGGGTCTCACAACCGTCGGCACCGCACTCTGCGTGATCGTGACCGCCGGATGGATGACATCGATCGCCGCCTCAGCCGCCGCACCCACCGGCGGCCCGACCGGCGGTTTGGCGCTGACCTGCAGAGCCTGGGTCACGTCGTCACCTGGCGCGGTCGTCGTGCAGTCGAACGTCCACTTTGTACCAGGTACGAGCGAATCATGTTGCTGCGCACAGCCTTCCGCGCGAGCGATGCTCGTCACCGCCAGTCCGGAAAGCGGAACGTCGCCCGTGTTCGCCACGACCACCTTTACTGGCACGCTGTCGCGCTCACGGAACGGTCCACCTTGGACTGTCGCCGTCAGACTCACCGCTGGATGCTGCACGGTGAACGCCGCACTCGCGTTCGCCGCGACTGACCGCCCAGTCGGGTCGGTGCCCTTCACTGCAATGTTGCTCGCGAACCCATTCTTCCCCGCCACCGTCGTACAAGTGAATTCCTGTTTCCCTTGTACCGCAATGGTTCCCAGGTTCCGCGCGCACCCCGGCACCAGGTCGTCCGCCACAGCGACGTCATGGATTTCGGCATCACCACTGTTGCGCACAGTGACCGTGAACGTCACCTGATCCCCTTCACGCACCTGCGCGGGTGCGGCAACGGCGGTGACCGCGAGCGCCGGATGAACCACGTCGACCCGGGCGTCGGCCGTCACGCGCTGTGCCCGACCGAGTTGATCCTTGCCAGTCGCGACCACGGTATTAGTGACGTCATCCGGCGGCGCTAACTGTTCGCATTGATAGGTCTGGACGTCGTTCGGCGCCAAGGTGCCGAACTTGCGAACGCAGCCGGGAACGGTGTCGTCAGCTACCGCGACGTCGTCGAGCGGCACGTCGCCAGCGTTACGCACCGTGACAATGAAGGTGACTCGGTCCCCCTCGCGCACGACCGCAGGATTGGCCTTCGCGGTGACGGCGAGGGCCGGGTGGATCACCGTGACGGTGGCCGAGGACTTGGCGGTGACCGGCTGGCCGGAAAGGTCGGTGCCGGTCGCGGTGACGGTGTCCGTGGTGGTGAGGGAGGGATTCGCGGTGCACGAGTGGGTGTGCTCGGCTCCGGGCGCGAGCACGCCGAACGCGCGGGAACAGGCAGGTGTCGCGTCGTCGGTGACGGTGACCGCTTCGAGGGGGCTGTCCCCGGTATTACGCACGGTGACATTCCAGGTGACCTGGTCCCCGCCATGCACAACCGGCGGCGCGGCGGTCTTCGTGACCGACAAGGCGGGCGCGATGAGGGGGACCTTCACGTCGGCAGTCGCGGAGACGACCTTGCCGAGAGGATCGGTCCCACGCACGGTCGCTCCCGCCCCGGCAAGCGCGTAGGGGGCAGGCTTCGCGGACACAACGGTGCTGGGATTGGCAGGGGTGCTCGCGGACGCTGGGGAAGAAACGGCGCTGCGGTCAAGCGCAGCACTCGCAGGCACAGGAGGAGAAACGGCACTACCGCCAAACGCCGCACTCGCGGGATCTGCGGAAGAAACGGCACTGCGGCCAACCGCCGCACTCGCAGGCGCACGAGATGAATCGCTGCCGTCAACCGCTGTGGTCGGCGGCGACGGAGGGGAAGCATCGGCCGACCCACTCGCGGGCACCCCTGGCGAAGGGCTGCGATCACCAGCACTTCGCCCAGGCGACGCAGAAGCCGTGCCCTGGCCAGGAGACTCGCTCACCGACGGGGAAGAGCCTGCGCCACTCCCAAACACCGACGGAGAAGCCACTCCGTCAGTAGCCCCGCGATCCGGTGCACCCGACGTCGCCGGAGCAGAACCTCCCCCCGGTAGCGGAACCTTCGCCGTACACGTCCCCACCACGGACTGGCCCGGTGCGAGAGTCCCGATCGTGCGGGCGCACGCGGGGACTGCTTCATCCGACACCGTCACGTCGTGTAGTGGGACGTCGCCGGTGTTGGTGGTCGTGAGGGTGAACGTTGCCTGGTCGCCGGTGCGGTAGGCGCGTTTGTCCGCCTCCTGGCGCACCGCTACTGCCGGGTGGAGGACGTCCACCCGGCTACTCGCCGATGCCGCAAGCTTGCCGCCGGACGAATGCCCGGTGACAGTCACCGTCTGCGTGAAAGCCTTGTCCGGAGCTGCGGCAGCACACGAATAAGTCGATGTTGCACCACCCGCCAAAGTGCCGATCTTCTTGCCGCACTGGGGAAATTGCTGATCGGCAACGTCCACATCGGACAAGTCAGCCTCAGTGGGGTTTGTCACCCGCACAGTGAAGGTGACCTGGTCGCCCGGATGGACGCGGTGTGGGTCGGCAGTTGTGGTCACCTGCAGGTCTTGCACCGGTACCGAGAAGGCCACATTCCGGGCGACCGCACCGGGAAAGGCCAGTCGAGAACCAGCGGGTACCGCCTCGAACGTCGACGCACTGACGCCCAGCGGCGCCGCGCGGCCGGGAACGGAATGGTCGTCGAGAAGGAAAGCATCCGAGCCCCAGCCGTATCGGGTGACACCCACTCGGGCTTTCGGGGACGCCGCGCGGAAACCGGAGATGGTTGCCAAGGAACCAGGTCCGTCAAACACGTAAACCGCGCGTTTTTCCGGGGCATACTGCGGATTCCGTTGCGGATAGGCGTAGATCAAAGCAACCGACCAGCCGCCTGTACACCCGCGGCCGACCGCTGTCCAGACGTTCGCGGCCGTCAGATCCATCGGACGGCCCGTCGCGACCCCCGCGAAGGCGGACGTGACATCAGCGCCAGCCGAGTAGAAATCCGCGTCTGCCGCGAAGGAAGCAGGCGCAACGTCAACCGAGGAGGAGCCGACGGAAAACCGCACCTGCTGGGAGGGTGAGCCAGCCGGTCGTGAGCAGTCCGGCAAGGTCGAGCCGCCCCAGCTCAACCGGGCGTACGAGACTTTCGCGCCCGGCGGCACGGTGACCTGGGCGCGCGAGGAATCGAACGTACCGGCATCCGAGTCCACATCGGACCATCGCAGCTCAGACCCGGGTCCGCTGCATTCCGCCTCCGCGCACCGGACGACGCTATTACCCGCATAGCGGAAATCGCCGTACACCTCTTCGTGCGCATTTTGCGTGAATGCCTTGACGTTGTCCGCATGCGCAATCGGGGGCAGCAGACTGACCATCAGGCCGAGTACCACGAGCAGACGTTTCCCGGCCGAGACCATGGTCGCGAGTTTCCCACCAACCGGTGACACCGCGACGATTTCCTACCCGGCAGTGGGGTTACCTCACTCCGCTGAGCGACCGGTGAGGCGCACGGTTGACTCGTGGGTGATCGCGGCCGCCCGGCGAATGAACCCGATCACCGTATGGAGTTGCTCGTCGGAGTACTCGGCGGCCAGTTCGTGCATCGCCGCGACGGTGTAGTCCCACAGCGGAGCAGCCTGTGCGACCCCCGACGGATCGACCTGGACGAGAATTTTGCGCCGATCGTCCGGATGCGGCACCCGGCTGACGATCCCCTTGCGCTCGAGCCGGTCGACCATCGCGGTGATCGACGCGGGCGCGAGTCCGGCGTACTCGGCGAGCTCCTTCGGGGTGAGCGGGCCGATCCGGGCGAGGTAGTCCGTCACCTTGCTCTCGATCGTCGAGAGCCCCCGCTGCTCGGCGATGGCGGTGTGGAACATGACCGTCTCGGTGGACAGCACCCGCGACCCGAGCAGCAGCTCAGCGACCAGTTCCTCGCGTTCGCTTGACATGGCCGGGGAGTCTAGCGGACTATTTAGTTCGATAGAACGAATTACTTTCCAAGATATTCGAGGAGTCGAACCATGGCACGAGTCCTGATCGCAGGCGGGGGCATCGCGGGAGCGATCACGGCCATCGCGCTGCACGAAGTCGGCCACGAACCGGTGCTGTACGAGGCGTACGACCGCAGCGCGGAGGGCGTCGGCGCGTTCCTGACCCTGGCCGTCAACGGCCTCGACGCACTCACGCCACTAGGGTTGAAACCGCTGGTCAAGAGCCTGGGATTCGATACCCCGCGGATGACGCTCGGGCTCGGCAACGGCCGCCGGCTCACCGAGTTCCCGCTCGGCGGGCCGCTGCCGGACGGCACGGTGAGCCAGACCGTCCTGCGCTCGGACCTGTACGTCGCGCTACGGGACGAGGCGGCGAGACGCGGCGTGCACACGGAGTTCGGCAAGCGGCTGACGGGCGCCACGCAGACGTCGTCCGGGGTCACCGCGACGTTCGCCGACCGCACCAAAACCGACGGTGACCTGCTGATCGGCGCCGACGGCCTGCGGTCGGCCGTCCGCCGGATCATCGACCCGTCCGCACCCGCACCGAGATACGTGCCGCTGCTCAACACCGGCGGGTTCACGCGCGGTTTGAAGCTCGACGACGAACCCGGCGTGTTGCACATGGTGTTCGGCCACAAGGTTTTCTTCGCGCACGTCATCGCGCCCGACGGTGCGATCTGGTGGTTCGCGAACGTCCCGCACGCCGCCGAACCGACCGAATCCGACCTCGCCACCATGCGCGGCCCCGGCTGGCGGCCGCGGCTGCTCGACCTGGTCCGCAGCGACCGCGCCCGCGCGGCCGAGATCGTCGAAGCGACCGAGACCATTTACGAACCGTGGGCGACGTACGACTTCCCGACCGTCCCGGTGTGGCACCGCGGCCGGATCGGCCTGATCGGCGACGCGGCGCACGCGACGTCACCGGCTGCAGGTCAGGGAGCTTCGATGGCAATCGAGGATGCGGTGACGATGGCGAAGTGCCTGCGCGACGTGTCCGACCCGGCGGCCGCACTGACGGCGTTCGAGACACTGCGCCGCGAACGCGTGGAAGCCGTGGTGGCGCAAGGAAAACGCAACGGCGACGCCAAGGCGCCGGGCCCGGTCGGACGCGTCATCCGGGACTTCTTCATGACGCGCGCCCTGCGCAAACCGTCCGGCGACGACCCGAACCGCTTCATGTGGGAGCACCGCATCGACTGGGCGGCGCCGGTCGCGGTCTCCCCGGTCTAGCGCCAGGTGTCGACGCGGTGGAAGTTCTTGTACGCGCGGCTCGGCGTCGGCCCGCGTTGTCCCTGGTAGCGGGACCCGGCCTCGCTCGAGCCGTACGGGAACTCCGCCGAGCTGGACAGCCGGAAAATGCACAGCTGGCCGATCTTCATCCCCGGCCACAGCGTGATCGGCAGGTTCGCGACGTTCGACAGCTCGAGCGTGATGTGCCCGGAAAATCCGGGGTCGATGAAGCCCGCGGTGGAGTGCGTGAGCAGCCCGAGCCTGCCGAGCGACGACTTGCCCTCGAGCCGGCCTGCCAGGTCGTCGGCAAGCCCGACCAGCTCGAACGTTGACCCGAGCACGAACTCGCCCGGGTGCAGCACGAACGGCTCGTCACCCTCCTTCTCGACCAGCGACGTCAGCTCGTCCTGCTGCAGCTGCGGGTCGATGTGGGTGTACTTGCTGTTGTCGAAGACCCGGAAAAAGCGGTCGAGCCGGACGTCGATGCTGGACGGCTGGACCATCGCAGGGTCGAAGGGGTCGATGCCGAGACGGCCGGCGTCGAGCTCTTTGCGGAGGTCACGGTCACTGAGCAGCACGGATGCAGCCTATCGGGAACGACGCCGCGGGCGCGGTTCAGGCTGCCCGGCCGAACACCGAGTTCATCCGCTGCAGGTAACGGCGCCTGCCGAACGCGCCGAGCGCCTCCTGCACCGCGGTCGCGCCGGGCACGAACTGCCGCACCGTCTCGGCCGCATAGTTGACCCCGGCCGCCGCGAGCACGGCAGCCTGCACGACCGGGTCGTCGGGAAGTTCGAGGAAGTCGGCGTTGTCGCGGCCGAGCACGAGCCGGCTGATCGCGGCATGCACCCGGACGTTGACCTGCGCCAGCACCTTCCCGGCCGCCCCACGCCCTTCGCCGATCGCCGTGTGGCTCTCGACGAGCGCGCGAGCCAGGCGTTTCGAATCGTCGTCCGGGATGAACTCGGTGGCGGCGAGCAGCCACAACAGGCGCCAGGCGTCGTCCTCGTCGGCGGGCAGCAGCTCCTCGGCGACGCCCATCAGCCAGCCGATGTAGCGCCAGAGGTGCAGGATGTCGGCCTTCTCGCGGGCCGAGTAGCGGAGGCCGAGAAGCTGCGTGCCGAAGACGTAGACCAGGGAAAACAGGAGCAGGGTGCCGACCGTCTGGACCTGGTTGATCGGCCGGTCCCAGCGCGCGTAATCCCAGTCGGGCCGGTTGTTCATCGCGCGCCGGACGTGCGCGTGCACGAGCCGGATCCGGAGGGCAGCCTGGTAACCGGTGCCGTGACGGACCATCGCGCCCGGGGTGGTGACGTCGATCCACCAGGTGGCGGTCTCGACGAGCCGCCGGGTGGCGCGGTACTCGATCTCGCCGGTGCCGACCAGGGATTTCGTCGCGCGGGAGGCGAGGTAACCGCCCATCAGGGACATGTCGCCGAGGGGAAAGAGGCCGAGCAGCCCGGCGCGGGTGATGGCCCGGGCGCCGCGGTCGAGGCGTTCGGGGTCGACCCAGTAGGGGGTGGCTTCGACGTGGCGGATGAAGGGTTGGAGCTGCGGCGGGATGTCCTTCGCTCCGGCGAGGGCTTGGTCGAGTTGGGCTTGGTCGCCTGCGGTTGTGTGCAACCAGTCGACGACGGCATCGGCGAGGTCGTCCTGCCGCTGCGCAAACTCCCGGAGCCGCGCGACCTGCGCCTCATCGGCCCGGCGGCCTTGCCTGCGGGCAGCCAGCCGGAATCCGCCTTGCCTGAACAACACGGGGTCGTCCATCACACACCTCCTGCGGCACCCTTGGTTCGACAACAAGTGTTGTCACTTGCTGGCGGAGGCGTCAAGGCGCGCCCCAGTGGACAGGGGGACGGCGGGGTTGTGTATGCTGAGCTTCGCGTTGCGGATGTAGTTCAATGGTAGAACATCAGCTTCCCAAGCTGAATACGCGGGTTCGATTCCCGTCATCCGCTCTCAGAATTGCTTGCACTGTTCAGACCGGGCTTTCCCGGCAGGGAAGTAACCCTCCTGGATATTATGGACATCGGTCGACGACTGTATTTCCGCGTTCTTTCTTCACGCCGTGGGACCGTTGACTTGCCTGGCTTCCATGCCACCGTAAGTCCATGGCATCCGACCCCATCGGCGAACTGGCCGCCGACATCGATGCATTGCTCGTACTCTTCGAGCGCGTCGACGAGCAACACTGGACGCGATGGGCCAGTGCCGTAAGGACCGATATCGCCAACAGCGATGCGCATTGCCTCACCCGAGTCCTGGGTGCATACGGCGGCATGGGCAGCTTCAACGACCTGCTCATCCATCCCCTCAACGGGCACCGAGTCACCCTCAGCGACGTCGATGACGTCAACCGGCAGCTCGATGGCCTCCGGACGCGGATTCGTCAAACCGCCCTCGCCCTCCGACGGCAGCCACGCGGGTGAGGTGCTCCGGCCGCCAAGGCTCCGCTACCTGCTCGACCGCAGGTCGGAGAAACACTTCCGCCCGCACCGCTGGTTCCCAAAGCCGAATACCCTGGTTTGATTGCCCACAACCCGGTCTTTTACCCAAGGCGTTATCGTGCATCCGCGACAACCTGAACGGGCAAGATGTCCTGTGCGCCCGGCGAGACAATGGTGTGACGCGTACGGTCGGCGTGACAGAAACATTACCTGCTATTCGAGAAATCGAAGGTACCGCCGATGATGTCACGAGTCTATTCCACGCGATTCGCGAAAATGCTCGGCGCCGGACTGGCCATCGGTGCATTGTCCGTTATCGGGGCTGCCGGTACCGCAAATGCGGCGCCGGCCGGTGATCAGGGGCTTCAGGTCTGCAAGGTTGCCGGTGGGGACTTCACCGTTCGGGCCTTCATTCCCAATGGGCCGTCCACCAATGCTGTGTCGAGCGGGTGTTCGGACACCATTCAAGGTCCGGTCGGCAAGAATTTCGCCGTGGAGTTCAAGTCCGGCAATACCGTGAAGACCACTCCGGACAATGTCTATACCATTTTTGACGGCGGCACCCAGTCGGTGGTGTGCGGCAGCTTCGACCGGCCCGAGGTCATCAACTGGCGAATGGGCGGCGATCCGCGCTGCTGATCGGCCTTTCCGAATAACGGGCGAAGACGGCGCGTGACAGTTACCGACGACGCTCGCCGCGTTCCCACCAGTCGATCGTTGTTCCGTCTTCTGCCATCTGCCCCAACAGAAAGGCAGCGTGTTCGACCTGCGCTCCGGATTCGCCGCAGAATGTCCACCAGCCGATCGTTGGTAGTGGTGGATGACCTGGTCGACCTCGAATGCATCCAGCCGGCCGGTGCGATGGTGCTCGATCGCATCGGCTACTCGCCTGATCAGCGCACCAAGTTGTTCTTCGTGATAGGCAGCCACTTTCTCGCGAGCCGCACGTCGTTCGGCCTTCGAAGTCACCCCTCCACCAATTCCCACACCGCGCCCGGCTCCGCTCGGTCGAAAACCTGGCCCGGCGCCGCTTTCAGAACCGTTGTCACGTCCGGATACAGCCGGGCCACGTGACCCAATTCCAAGCCCTCCACTTCGAAATTCGAGGCCTCCGGGACCTCGAACCCGACGAACAGCCAGGTCCCGTCCAGTTCGCGCACCACCTGGCGGACCGCGCGGAAAGGCGCGTCCGGGCCGGCGCCGATCTCCGTCAACGCCGTGCTCAGCTGGACTTCATCCATCGGCGACCCGGAGTACGTCCACGCCGCCTCCCGCGCCTGGCGGACCGCGACGTCGGAATCCACATCATCCGAGTCGGACACCGAGCTCAGCAGCCAAGTCACCCGAGGCCTGTCCCAGTCGGCGGCCATGCCGGACGGGACGTCGGCCAGCGCTGCGAGATGGGGTAACAAAACGACCGCCTCGCGTAGGCTCAATGCGCCGAACAGCTGGCGGTTCACCTCCATGTCGTCGGAGAATTCCGCGCCGTTGCTGATGAACCAGTCGTCGTCATCGCCGAGGACGGCGAAGGCCAGCCGGTCCGGGTGGTCGATCAGGTCGTGGGAGATGATCACCGTCGATTCCGGGTGCTGCCTCAGCGGCCACTGCCCGGACGAATTCCATGCGGTCACCCCGACATCACACCAGACGACCCCGACAACTTCTCGGCAGGAAATTCCACAGCTGTTGGATTACGCTGCTTCCATGGTGCTGCCAGAACGTATCGCCCGGTTCAACCGCGTGGTCACGAACCGGGTCACGAAGCCCGTTGCCGACAAGCTGCCCGGGTTCGGGGTGCTCATCCATCGCGGACGGCGGTCCGGGAAGGAGTTCCGCACGCCGCTCAACATCTTCCGCTCGGCGGACGGGTTTGTCGTCGCGCTGACCTACGGTCCCGACACGGACTGGGTGCGCAACGTCTTCGCGGCGGGGGGCGCGGAGATCATCACGCGCGGCCGTAAATACCGCGTGCATGATCCAGAACTCGTGCATGATGAGACTCGCCGGCCGATGCCGCCCGGGGTGCGCCAGTTCCTCGGGCTCGTCGGGGTCACGGATTTCCTGATGCTGAAACGAGAATGAGGGGGAGCGGATGCTCACGGGGAAGCTGGTGCGGTTGCGCGCGCTCGAACCGGAGGACGCCGAATCGCTGTACCGGTGGATCCACGACCCGGACGTCGGCCGGTGGATGAACAACGACCACCCGCGTTCGCTCGCGCAGGTGCGGAAACGGTGTGAGGAACGGAAACCCAACACTTACGGCGAGGTCGTGCTCGGTATCGAAACCGTCGCCGAGGGCAAGCTCATCGGCGTGACCGACCTGCGGGACGCCCGCCCGGAGGACGGTCGCGCCGAGCTGGACATCTACATCGGCGAGACCGGCCACTGGGACGGCGGGTACGGCACCGAAGCGCTCAAACTCCTGTGCCGCTACGGGTTCAACGTGATGCGCCTGCACCTCATCGCGCTGTGGGTCGTCGCCGAGAACGAGCGGGCTCGGCACGTGTACCGCAAAGCGGGATTCGTGGAAGACGGCCGCCACCGCGAATGTTTCCGCGGCAGCGACGGCAAATACCACGATATGTACCTGATGAGCCTGCTCGAACCCGAACTCGACGACTGAGCGGCTACGACTTCACCTGCCGCCTTCCCCAGAGGCTCGCGGCCAGTGTCACGCCGATCGCGGCCAGCACCACCTGCGTGATGATCTCGAGCCAGTCGATGCCCTTGGTGTCGGCGTAGCCGATGCCACGCGCGATGGCGGTGCCGACGAACGCCGCGACGATGCCCACGATGATCGTGAGCCAGATGGGAATGGCCTGCTTCCCCGGCGCGACGAGCTTGCCGAGCAGGCCGAGGATCAGGCCGATCACGACGGCGCTGATGATGCCGGAAACCGTCATCGCGAACTCCTCTGCTGAAGGGGCTGGGCTCGGGCCGGGGGTAACCCGGCACGCGGCGAGCCAAACCCGTCGGATCCGGCATACCGCTCAGACGACGGCACCGCCAGCCGAAATACGGAAAAACCCCCGGTCCATACCGGACCGGGGGCACATTCCGGGAACGATCAGAACGCGGCTTCGGCCACGTCCATGAGCGCGTTGTCCGCGGCTTCCACGATGGCGCGGCGCGCGGTGAGCTCGGGCAGCACGCTCTTCGCGAAGAACGACGCGACCGCGAGCTTGCCCTCGTAGAACGGCTTGTCCTTGGCCGACGCGCCGTTGTCCAGCTTGGTCAGCGCGATCTCCGCCGCCTGCAACAGCTTCCAGCCGACCAGCAGGTCACCGACCGACATCAGCAGCCGCACGGTGTGCTGACCTGCCTTGTTGATGTTCTGCGGGTCCTCCTGCGCCGACGTCAGGTACCCGATCAGCGCGCCGAGCATGCCCTGGGTGTCCTCGAGCGCCTGCTTGAGCAGCGCCCGCTCGTTCTTGAGCCGGGGAGCGGATTCGGCTTCGAGGAACTTCGTGATCTCCCCGGCGACGAACGCAATCGAAGCGCCCTTGTCGCGGACGATCTTCCGGAAGAAGAAGTCCATCGACTGGATGGCCGTGGTGCCCTCGTACAGCGAGTCGATCTTCGCGTCGCGGATGTACTGCTCGATCGGGTAGTCCTGCAGGAAGCCGGAACCGCCCAGCGTCTGCAGCGACTGCACGAGCTGCTCGGTGGCCCGCTCCGACCCGACGCCCTTGACGATCGGCAGCAGCAGGTCGTTGACGCCGTGGGCCAGCTTCAGCGCCGCCTCGTCGCCGTCTTGTGTCCACAGCTGGTCCTGGAACGACGCCGTGTACAGGTAAATCGCGCGCAGACCCTCGGCGTACGCCTTCTGCAGCATCAGCGACCGGCGTACGTCCGGGTGGTGCGTGATGGTGACGCGCGGCGCGGCCTTGTTGAGCATGTTCGGCAGGTCAGCGCCCTGCACGCGCTCCTTGGCGTACTCGAGCGCGTTGAGGTAACCGGTGGACAGCGTGGCGATGGCCTTGGTGCCGACCATCATCCGCGCGTACTCGATGACCTGGAACATTTGCGCGATGCCGTCGTGCACCTCGCCGAGCAGCCAGCCCTTGGCGGGCGTGCCGTGCTGGCCGAAGGTGAGCTCGCAGGTGGTGGACACCTTGATGCCCATCTTGTGCTCGATGTTCGTCACGAAAGCGCCGTTGCGCTCGCCGACTTCGCCGGTTTCCGTGTCGAAGTGGTACTTCGGCACGAGGAAAAGCGAAAGACCCTTGGTACCCGGCTTCGTCTCGATCCCGGGCCCCTCCGGCCGCGCGAGCACCAGGTGCATGATGTTTTCGACCATGTCGTTCTCGGCCGACGTGATGAAGCGCTTGACGCCGTCGAGGTGCCAGGAACCGTCCTCCTGCTTGACGGCCTTGGTGCGGCCCGCGCCGACGTCCGACCCGGCGTCCGGCTCGGTGAGCACCATCGTGGCGCCCCAGCCGCGCTCGATCATCAGCCGCGCCCAGCGCTTCTGCTCCTCGGTGCCGTTCTTGTCCATGATCATGGCGAAGTTCGGGCCCGCCAGGTACATGAACAGCGGCGCGTTCGCCCCGAGGATCAGCTCGGCGGCGGCCCACTGCACCGTCGGGGGCAGGCCGAAGCCGCCCAGCTCGTTGGTGAGGCCCAGCCGCCACCACTCGCCGTCGACGAGGGCGCGGTAGCTCTTCTTGAACGACTCGGGGATCGTCACGCTGAACGTCTTGGGGTCGTACACCGGCGGGTTGCGGTCCGCGTCGGCGTAGGACTCGGCCAGCGGGCCGATGGCGAGGTTGTTCAGCTCGGACAGCACGCCGCGGGCGGTCTCCTCGTCCGACTCGGCGAGCACGCCGTTGCCGAGCCGGTCCTGCACGCCGAGCACCTCGAAGAGGTTGAACTCCAGGTCTCGGACGTTGCTCTTGTAGTGGCCCATGTCGTCACTCCGTGTCGTGTTCGGCTTTCCGGCCGGGCACAGGTTCCCTTACTCGCCGGTAACATCAGGATATTACCTACGAGTAACCAGGGCAAGCGAATCCGCCCGGTCAGGGGTCGCGATTCGCCCGGGACAACGACGTCGACCTGGGGACCTGCCTCACCGGGTGCTGCGCGCCACGACCTCGTGCGCGGCCGCGGGACCGGCACTGTCGTCGAGCTGGGGGACCAGGATTCCGCTGCGGAACGCGATGGTCACGGCGTGTGTCCGATCGCGGGCGGAAAGCTTGCGGAGAATGCTCTTGACGTGGGTCCGCACGGTTTCGACGGACAGGAAGAGGAGCTTCGCGATCGCCGAGTTCTCCAGCCCTTCGGCAACGAGCTGCAGGACCTGGTACTCCCGGCGGGAAAGCGGCATGGCGGCCTTGGGGTGCACGAGATGCGGGTCGGAGGGCGCGGCTCTGGGAGCCGGTTCGCGCTTGGGCCGCGCGGTGAGCGCCGACAACGCGGGATCGATGTAGCGCCGATCGGTGTGCGCGCGGCGAACCGCCTCGGCAAGCCGCCGCGAGTCGACCGCCCGCGGCACGATCGCATGCGCCCCCGCGGCAATAGCGGCGGCGAGGTACTGCTGGGTGCGATTGGTGTCCCGCACGAGCGTGACCAGCACGAGCGCGGGGTCGCCGGTGTTGAGCAGCTTGGCGAGGTGGCAGTTCGGATCGAGCGCGGAGTCGAGGATGACGACGTCCGGCCGGACCTGCTCGCACAACTGCATCGCGGCGTGATGACTCGCCGCCTGCCCGGACCAATGCAGCCCGAGCGTGCGATGCACCATCGCGGCAATGCCCTCACGGAAAATCGGAATGGGGTCGACGACGGCCACCCCCAGGCTACGGCCGCCGGCCGGCTGTCCGGCCGACATGGGCATTCGGTGGGGCTCGATGCCACGCATCTCGGGCCTCCGTCCTCGAGGTCGCTCCCGGTGACCGGCACACCCCCTCGGCGTGCCACCCGGTCCCCCCTGCCGGAACCGGCCGGGAACGACACCTTGTCCCTGGTTCGACTCCACCGGAAGCACCTTGTGACGCGGTTTCCCCCTCATGGCCGTAACGGGCGGTCGCAGCAAACTCTCCGTAGAAAAGTGGGGTGGAGGTGCGGGAATTCGGCCCAGTGGATGGCGGTTTTGACTGGTTGGCGCTACTGAGGGTTTAGCCGCTCAGGTGAATTTCTTCGTGACTCAGGGTGCTCGTTCGGGGGAGGGTTTCGGGCATCGTCGCGGTAGCCTCGTGGGATGAGGACGTGCCGCGATTGCGGCGAGGAATCATCGGGGCCTGATGCGCCGTGCGCTGCCTGCGGGAGTGCGCGGCAGGTGTTGACAGTCCAGCCTCCGACTGCCGTGGTTACGGCGGAGTCGGGTTCAGCTGGACTCGGCGTCACCTTTGCCGAGACCCGGCCCTGGTATGAGCAGTGGCACCTGGTGCGGCAGCAACTCGCCGATGTCGAAGAGACCCTGGCGAATCGTCGGGAAGTCGACCGCGTGAAACGAGTCATCGAGACGTTCTTCATCGCGTGCACGCACTTGGGTGACTGGATAAGCCAGGATCCATCGACCAAAGCGTTGAAGACCGAAGTTGAGCACCTGCCGAAGGACGATCCGAGCTGGAGGATCTGCCGCGCCGTTGCGAACACGAGCAAACACCACACTCGCAACGGCGGCATCACGGCACGAATCCAGAGCATCTCGTTCGCCGAGCATGGAACCACTGCCACCTTCGCGTGGACCGAGCACAAGATCGTGCAAACAGAAGACGCACTGGTGCTTGCCAAGCGGTGTATGGACAGGTGGGAACGCTTCCTCACCGAGAACAACCTTCAGCCGCTCTGAACTGCCCTCCTCAGCAGGGCGAATTCCTCCCCCAGCGTGGCGGGTGTCCAGTGGGCGTTCAGCCCACTCGGGTTCGGCAGTACCCACACCTTCGAAGACCCGATCACCCGCGACTGACGCCCGACAACAGCACGTCGGTCATCGAAAGCCGTGCGGTACGCCGTGATCCCCACCACCGCCAGCCAGCGCGGCCGATACTCAAGCACCTTCCGCACCAGGATCTCGCCACCGGCACGCAGTTCGGCGGCGGACAGCTCGTCCGCGCGGGCTGTCGTCCTCGCTACGACGTTCGTGATTCCCAAGCCCAGGTCCAGCAGGTCCTCCTGCTCACTCGGGTCCATGACCCGCTCGGTGAAGCCACCCGCATGCAGCGCGGGCCAGAAGCGGTTTCCCGGGCGGGCGAAGTGCAGGCCGAGCGCTCCCGAGTACAGGCCCGGGTTGATTCCGCAGAACAGCACGTCCAGGCCGGGTGCCAGCACGTCCGGGATGGTCGTCCCGTGGGCGGCGGCCTGCTGGGCCTTGGTCGGTTTCACCGGCATCCGTTCAGTTTCCCGGCATGCTGGACGCCTCACCGAAGGCGGGCAAGTGCTCGTCGAATGGCATCCGCCCGGGTGGTTCGAGAACGTCGCCGAAAGCACGAACCGGCTCGGTGACGTAACCATCGCCCTGAAAGACCTGAATCGGCAAGGAAATCTGCTGACGGCCACTACTCCCGCGGAGACCGGACCTGGCAGCACCACTTCACCTGCGAAAACTTCGTCCCCACCGAACGACCAACCGGAGCCGGACCGCTGGCTCACCGCTGATCGGGACTGGTTCACCGCACGCGGGGTAGCGAATCCGCCGCTCTGATCGGTAGCCTGTGTGATCTCTCTCGCACAAGGGCGTCGGTGAGGAGGGCTCGTGCAGCTGTGGCTCATTCTCGGTCTCGTCGCGCTGGTGATCGCGGGCGCTTCGCTCATCGTGGTGCTCGAGGATCGCCGCGCGGCTCGGCGGGCTGCGCTTCAGCGGCGGGCGCGGCTAGCGCGTCTTGGCGAGGTCGACCCGCTCGCTCCGGGCAGGCTGCACGTCGAGCGTTGAAGTGACCGGCCGCAGCGCCAGCAGCAGGGCCCCGATCAGCCAGCCGAGGCCGGCGCCGAAGGTGTTGGTCATGAGGTCGTCCACGTCGAAGATCCGGTAGACGAACGGCGCGGTTCCGAAGTTCGCGGTGAGCTGCGTGATCTCGACGGCCAGTGACACCAATCCACCGATCGCCAGCGCGCCGACCAGGCCGCGGCGCCACAGCGTCCGGGCGAAGAAGCCCAGCGGGACGAACAGCAGCACGTTCATCGCGGCCTGCTGGAACGTCTGCGAGCTGAACCATTCGGTCATCGAGAGGCCGTGTTTCACCAGCTCGGAGTGGATGTCAGTGATCCACTGGAACGGCTGCAGCTGCACCGTCTGCTCGAGCCGCCTGCCGTTCGGGCCGGGCAGCGGCAGGAATACGACTGCGAGCGCCATGCACGCGTAGAAGACGACCGCCGCCGTGGCCACGAAGCCGCGCAGCCGCAGGCGGCCGTGCTTCGCGAGCTGAAGCACCAGCTGCGGGACCAGGATCGTCGCCCAGATGGCGAGGAACCCGATGAACCCGTACTGCAGGGCGGTGACCTGTGCGTTCGTCATGCGGAGAACGTTATGGATCTTGCTGCACGACCACTTCGGTCGAAGAGCCGGACGCCGCGGACCCGGCATCGGCCGGATGGCTGAGGTGCGCCGGGCCGATCGGTCAGCGGCTGTCGCCCGAGGGCGGGTCCTCGTCCCGTTCGGAGCGCCACGCGGCGAACACGGTCCCGAGAATCACCAGTAGGACGACGCCGAGCACGACCACGACGAGCTGCGTTTCCATTCGTCCCCTCTCGGTACCCGCCCGGAAATCGCCGCGGAACAAAAGGACGTTACAGAAACATTCACCCACCATCCTGCCTTCTGCCCTGGTCTGGACCGCCCGCGCGCGGCAGACTGCTCCGCCGGGGCACCCGTTCCAGGGGACGACGGGTGCGAGACCGGAGGAAACATGAGGCTCTTCACCCGGCTCGCGGTCACCGCCGCGGCCGCACTGGCCACCGTGGCCGTCACGAGCGCACCCGCCGAGGCGGCACAGACCACCGACGTCCGGATCATCACGCTGAACGATCTGCACGGCAATCTCGAACCGCCGTCCGGATCCGGCGGCCGGGTCACGCTCCCGGACGGCAGCACGGTGAACGCGGGCGGCGCGGCGTACGTCGCCACCCACGTCAAGCAGCTCGAGGCGCAGGTGCGCAACTCGATGGTGCTGTCCGCGGGCGACAACATCGGGGCGTCACCGGTGATTTCGGCGCTGTTCCACGACGAGCCGACCATCGAATTCTTGAACGACCTCGGCGTGAAGGCGTCCGTGGTGGGCAACCACGAGTTCGACGAGGGGTACCGCGAGCTGCAGCGCATGCAGTTCGGTGGCTGCCATCCGGCCGACGGCTGCCAGTTCCGCGACAAGTTCGGCGGCGCGGACTTCCCGTTCCTCGGGTCGAACGTGTACTTCACCAATGGGGTACCTGCCCTGCTGCCGTTCAGCGTGCAGGTCTCCGGCGGTGTCCCGGTGGGCATCATCGGCGCGACGCTCAAGGATCTGCCGTCGGTCGTGACCCCCGAGGCGATCAAGGGCCTCAAGTTCGGGGACGAGGTCGAGGCCATCAACCGGACCGCGAACATGCTGGACCGGTTCGGCGTGAAAGCCCAGGTCGTACTGCTGCACCAGGGTGACGAAGCGCTGCCGGGGAGCGGCCCGGACGACTGCAAGGTGAAGCCGAACGGCGCTGCCGCGACCATCGCGAAGGGCGTCACGCCGAGGGTCGACGCGATCTTCACCGCGCACAGCCACCAGCAGTACAACTGCGTCGTCAACGACCCGGCCGGACAGCCGCGACCGGTCATCCAGGGCGCCTCGTTCGGGCGGCTGCTTTCCGTGGTGGACCTGAAGATCGACCGGCGTACGCGCGATGTGGTGCGGGCACAGACCAAGGCGCACAACGAGATCGTGACGCGCGACGTCACGCCGGACCCGGCCGTGCAGAAGCTCGTCGACGAGGCCAAGACCAAAGCCGCGCCGATCGCGAACAAGCAGGTCGGGACCATCACCGCGGACCTGCCCGCGGCCGGCGGCCCGTCCGGCGAATCGCCGCTGGGCGACGTGATCGCCGACGCCCAGCTGGAAGCGACGAAGTCCAACAACGCCGTGATCGCGATGACGAACCCGGGCGGCATCCGCGCCGACCTCACGTACAAGTCGTCGACCGCGGGTGAGGGCGACGGCGTGGTCACCTACGGCGAGGCGTTCACCGTGCAGCCGTTCGCGAACATCATGCAGACGATCACGCTCACCGGCGCCAACCTGAAGAACGTGCTGGAACAGCAGTGGACTGCGGGTGGCACCAAGATCCTGCAGATCTCGAACACGCTGCACTACACGTATTCGGCGGCTGCGCCGATCGGGTCACGCGTTTCGGCCATCACGGTGAACGGCACGCCGGTGGACCCGGCGGCGAAGTACCGCGTGTCGGTGAACAACTTCCTCGCCGCGGGCGGCGACGGGTTCACCGAGTTCACCAAGGGCACCGACCTGGCGGGTGGCCCGGTCGACCTGGACGCGCTCATCGCCTACCTCGGCGCGCACCCCGGCATCGCGCCGCCGCCTGCGGATCGCATCACCGCGACCCCGTAGACGTCCGTGAAGGGAACCATCACGGAATCAGCTGGCCTGATGGTTCCCTTCACGGACTCCCGTTTCTCCAAGACGAGGCGGAGCGGGCAAGGCACGATGGGGTCATGACGATGACCTGGGAAGACGTGATCGCGCTCGCGCAGGAGGAGCTGCCGGAAACCGAGGTGGCCACCTGGTACCGCACACCCGCGCTCAAGGTGGCCGGCAAGGGGTACGCGCGGCTGCGCACCGAGGCCGAAGGCGGTCTGGTGCTGTTCTGCGGTCTCGACGAGAAAGCCGCGCTGCTCGCGTCCGGCGATCCGGCCTTCTTCACCACCCCGCATTACGACGGCCACGGCGCGATCCTCGTGCACCTCGACCAGGTCGACCCGCAGCAGCTGCGCGAACTGCTCACCGAATCGTGGCGGTCGAAAGCCCCGGCGCGGCTCAGCAAATGACGATCGGCCGCGGCGAGTACGTCGTGGTACGGCTTTCTTCGCGGACCTCGCTGCCGCTCGCGAGGTCGTAGAACACGCGCGTGTCGGTGACGGTGAACCCGGACATGCCCGGCGAGCTCTGACACGTGCCACTTGGCGCGAACTGCACCGGCGGCGGTACCTCGTTCGTCGGCGCGCCGGTCCGGCCCTCGACCCGGAAATGCTTGGTACCCCAGATCTTCACGGTCACCGACCCACCGCTCACGCTCGCCTGGATCGCGAATCCGGTCGGGTCGCCGGCGGCGATCTTGAGGTCGACCGCGTTGCCGGAGCTGTCCACGGCAATCGCGTCGCGACCTGCGGGGTAGCGGTCCAGGTAGTGTTCGTGCGCCGCGTGGCCGCCGTCGCCGAGGCCCGCGAGGTAGGCCGCGTTGTACAAAGTGGACGACAGCTGGGACAGCCCGCCGCCGGTGACCGCCGGACCGGTGCCGTCCTCGTCGACCGGTGCGGACGCGTACCCGCCGCCGCGATAAACGTTGAGGCTGAAGGTTTCTCCCGGCTTCACCACGACGCCGGAAATGCGCCCGGCGAGCGTCGCGACGTTCGGCCCGCTCACCCCGCCGGTCGTGTACTCGCCGATGATTTCCTTGATCCCCAGCGCATTCGCGCCGTCGGTGGTGAGTTTCGGGTGCTGGGCGTCGTAAGCCACCGGCAGTTCGCGTCCGTACGGCTTCGCGAGTGCCTCGGTGAGCTTCTGGAAAGTGTTGCCCCAGTTGATCTTTCGCCCATCCTCGGACGGCTTCACGGCCGGCACGCCGGAATCGAAGGTGATCTGCGCGTCGTGGCTTTCGGTTTCCGTGGCCGCCAGCTCCCCTTGGACGGCCGCGCGCAGCTTCTGCTGGTCGATCCGCAGGTCGAGGCCGCCGCCGTCGCGCGGCTGGAACTGGAACGACGACGCGATCGCCGCCGGTTTCAACACCACGTCCTTGCCATCGCCGTGCAGCACGACCGGACCGGACACCGCAGGCGCGACCACGCTGTCCAGCATCGAGTGCACGGCACCGGAGTTGGTTTTCGGTGGCGTCACAGCCATTTTCAGCGTGACCCCGCGTGGCGACAGCCAATCCGCGACCACGGTTTGCACGGCCGCCTGCACGTCGACCAGCTCCTGACCTTGTCGCGGCTCGATTGCGTACGCCGTGACGCCGTCCGGATCCTTCGGCACGAAGCCGATACTGCCCTCAGTGAGCGGATGGTTAAGCCGTTGGGTGGCCAGTTGTTGCACCGCACGGGCGACGTCCAGCTGGTCGCTTCGGGTGACGACGCCGACTTCGCGCGTGCTGAAGAACGACAGCAACCGCGTGACCGGGCTCCACGGCTGATGCCCGGCTTGAGCGAGCGTGCCCGGCCAGTCGAGGCCGAGGCCGGACTGCGCGGGGACCAGCGACGAGGTGACGTCACCGGCCTGCACGGTGACCGGCCGCGTGAGCCGCGGCTGAAGCTCGCTGTGCAGCTTGGCCTCGGCTTCCGCGTACGACAGCCCGCCGACGTCGACCCCGGCCACCTGCACCCCGCGCGGCACGTCGCCGGCGCTGGTGATCAGGTCGATGGTGTACAGCAGCACGAAAAGCCCGAGCAGGCAGCCGACGATCATGAACGTACGGCCGACGCGTTTGCGGAACCGGCGGAACCGTGTGTCCGGCAGCGGCGGCGCGTCGGCCACCGCGAAGATCTCGGTGGCGAGATCGGGTTCGCTCAGCAGGTCGTCGGCGAAGACCGCCGCCTCTTCGTCACGCAACGCCTGCCTCCCTTGGTACGGGAGCTACAGGTAGAGCCCCGTGCCGTGTTCGGTCCGTTCCGTGGCCACCGCGTGGATGTCGCGTTCCCGCATCACCAGGTGGCCCTCGCCCTGGATCTCGACCTCGAGCTGGTCCTCGGGGTTGAAGAGGACCCGGTCGCCCTGCTTGACGTTTCGCACGCTGTTGCCGACACCCAGTACATCACCCCAGACGAGCCTGCGCGCGACCTGCGCGGTGGCCGGGATCACGATGCCGCCGCTGCTGCGGCGCTCACCTTCCTCCTGCGACAACCGCACGAGCACGCGGTCGTGCAGCATCTGGATCTCGAGCTTCGGCGGCACAGGCACGCCCGCCATGCTACTGACCGGATGCCGCGCCCCTCGGCTCGCCCGCCATCACGAGGTTCAGTGCCTGCCCCCCTCCGCTCTCGAACCGCACCGGAACTCCCCAGTCCTGCCGGGTGATCCGGCACGCCGGGTGCTCGCCGCCGTCGTCGCAGCTGGCCGCCTGCGCCACCACCTGCAGGACGCCCTCGAGCACGTCGTCGGCGAACCGGATCCGGCGCGCCAGATCCGTGCCGACCCCGGCGCCGTCGGCGAGCAGTTCTGGTGGCGACGCGGTGATCTCCAGCCGCGTGGACGGGCCGTACCGCTCGTCGAGCTTCTCGCCCGGCGGCGGGGTGAAGACGACGGAAAACTCCACGTCACCAGGCGCAAGCACAGTCTGCGGCCGCTGGACGGCTTGGCGCGCGCCCGCGATGGTCGTCGCCCGGCCGTCGCCCCCGAGCGGGGTCAGCCGGTTGCCCGCGGACTCGACGACGTACAGCTCGCCGTCGTGGCGCACCAGGCCCTGCGGCTCGGCGAACCCGGTGGCGAGCGTGGTGACGTCGCGGGTGAACGGGTCGTAGCGGCGGATCGCGCCGTTGTAGGTGTCGGCGATGGCGATCCGGCCGTCGGACAGCACGGCGAGGCCGAGCGGATGCTGCAGCAACGCCTGCTCGGCGGGACCGTCGGCGTGGCCGAAGGTGAAGAGGTCCGCGCCGACCGCGGTGTGCACGGTGAACGACTCGCCGTCCGGCTCGATCCAGCGCAGCGCCGAGGTTTCCGCGTCGGCGAACCAGAGTTTCTTGCCGTCCACGGCAAACCCGGAGGTCTGGGCGAAGAACGCCTCGTGCACGTCACCGTCGCGCAGGCCCTCGACGGTGGTCCCGGCGAACCGGCGGATGTCGCCGGACACCGGGTCGAAGACGCTCAGCGTGTGGTTTCCCGCCATCGCGACGACGACGCCACCGGCCGGCCCCCACCACGTGACGTCCCATGGGCTGGTGAGGTCGATGTCGGGCGCCTTGCCGGTGTCGGTGCCGTCGCGCCACTGGTTTCCGGTGCCGGCGACGGTTTTCACCTCGCCGGTGTTGAGGTCGAGGCCGCGCAGGCGATGTCCCGCGGTGTCGGCGACGACCGCGTGGTACCCGGCCCGCTGCGCGACTTCGTTGGGCAGCAAGGCGATTCCCGATGGCTCGGTGAACTGCGCCAGGTCGAAGGGCCCGTCCTGGGTACCGCGGACGCCACTGCCGAAGCGGCGGATCACGGTCTCGCCGTCGGAGGCGAACTCGACGATCGAGTGGTGCCCGGTGTCGGCGACCAGGATCCGCCCGCCCGCGGTGACCACGGCCTTGCTGGGGAACCGCAGCTCGGAACGCTGTTCCTCGGCCGGCACGTACGGATTCCCGCCGCGGCGGAGAGTGCCCTTCGCCTCGTGCCGGACCACCAGGTCGGCGATCACGCGGCGTAGCGCTTCGCCGTGGCCCTCCCCCGCCGCGACGTGCACCACGTACCCCTCGGGATCGACGACGACGAGCGTCGGCCAGGCCCGTACGGCGTACTGCGACCAGAGCGCCATGTCCGGATCGTTGACCACCGGATGGTGCACCTCGTACCGGCGCACCGCGGCCTCGATGGAGCTGCGTTCGCCTTCGCGGCTGAACTTCGGCGAGTGGACGCCCACCGTGACCAGCACGTCTGCGAATTCTTGCTCGAGGGGACGCAGTTCGTCGAGCACGTGCAGGCAGTTGATGCAGCCGCTGGTCCAGAAGTCCAGGAGCACGACGCGCCCGCGCAGGCCGGCGAGCGAGAGCCGGTGGCCGCCGGTGTTGAGCCAGAGATCGCCGGCGAGCTCGGGTGCGCGCACGCGAACCTGCTGTGAGGAAGTCACGAGTCGAGTGAACTACATCCGGTCACGAGGTGTTCCGATATCCACGGCCTGGGAGAAGAACCTCACCCCGCCGAGGGAGTCCCGGTCGGGTAATGCTGGTCAAAGCCGGGTAAAAAGGACGCGCGGGCGCAGGCGTGGCCTACGTACGCTTCGGACATGTCACGAGTTCAGGCGGCCCTTACCGTGGAGGAGGCCCGCACCCTGCAGCAAGACCTCGGCGAGCCCCTGCGGCCAGGGTTGACGCCCGCCGAGCTCGACGATGTCGAGGAGCAGTTCGGGTTCAGTTTTTCTGCGGATCATCGCGTGTTTCTCACGGCGGGGGTGCCGGTGGGGCAGCGGTGGCCGGACTGGCTCCATGGGGACCCTGATCAGCTGCGTAAACGGTTGGACTGGCCGGTTGACGGGGTGTTGTACGACGTCGAGAACAACGACCTGTGGCTCCCGGAGTGGGGTGGGCGACCTCGGGTTTTGTCCAATGCGTTGGCGGTGGCGCGCCGTCATCTGGCGGGGGTGCCACAGCTGGTGCCGGTCTGCGGGCATCGATATTTGCCGGGGGTGCCGGGTGGGGTGGGGTATCCGGTGTTGTCGGTGTATCAGACGGATGTGGTGGTGTACGGGTGGGATTTGCGGGGGTATTTGAGGCATGAGTTCGGGGGTGCGGCGTTGGGGGAGGAACCTGAGGGAGGGGGTCGGGTGGTGGAGTTTTGGTCGCGGTTTGTGGAGTGAGGGGTGGGTTTTTGGGGTGGGTTGGGTGGGCTGGTTCTTTCGCTCGCCTGTCGTCTGCGTATCTGCGTATCTGCGAGCGGTCCCCTCGCTCGATTACTAGCCGAGCGAACGGTCCCTTCGCCCACCCGCGATCCGCACGAGTGGTCCCTTCGCTCGCAACGCGCGCGAATGGTCCCCTCGCTCAACGGTCACCCGCACGAACGGCCCTTTTGACTCGCCTGCCATCCGCGCGAGCTGCCCCCGCACAGCCGACAAGCGCGCGAACGTCCCTTCGCTCGGCCACCTACCGCACGAACGGTCCTCTCGCGCACCACTCGCGTGAACGGTCCCCTCGCACAGCCACCACTTGCACGAACGGTCCCCTCGTCCGCGTCGCGGCGGCCGTCACGCGAAAGTCCCCTTCGTGCAGTGTCAGCCCGGCACGAAAGTCCCCTTGGCACCACTCGGCCGAGCGCGAAAGTCCCGTTCGCGCAGCCGGACCGGCACGACCCACCCAGCCGAGCCCAGCGGGGCACAAACCGAGCCGAACCCGCCCCACCGCACCTCACCGCACTGCACTGCACCGCACGAAGGTCCCCCTCGTGCGCCACGAAGCATGAGGGTCCCCCTCGCACGCCACCTCAAGAAAGGGTGTGAAGGGACCCTTCACTCCACCGCGCTCTTCACCCGAGCCAGGGTCTCCGCGATGTTCGCCCGGTTCGTCGCCGCTCGGTCGCGTACTCCCGTCGCCGCCAGGGCCAGTGGGAGGAACCACGGCGGGCGCCGGTCCCACGTGCTTTCCGTTACCCGGCAGCCTGCGCCGGACGGCTCGATCACGTACTCCCACCGCGAGATCGGCACCGGCCCCAGGTCGACGTTGAAGGCGTAGCGCCGACCCGCGTCCGCGGCGGTGATGGTGACCGTGGTCGTCCAGCGGCGGAGGCCTCGGCGGTTGCTGCCGCGGAAGCGTTCGCCCACCGCCGGGCCGGTAGCGCCGCCGAGCCAGCGGTGCCGCCAGTACTCCGCGGTCACCCCTGCCAGCGCTGCCGGGTCGCTGACCAGCGCGTACACCGCTTCGGGCGACGCATCGACCTCGATCTCACCCGTGGCATCAGGACTCACATACCAAGGGTATGTGATCAGCTGTCCCGCCGCAGCATCCGGCTCACCCCGGCTGCGACGGTCGACGCCAGGATCCAGCCGGACGCCGTGAACCCGGCCGACACCCAGTTGTCCACTCCATGCATGTACCACCTCGACTTGTTACCGAAATCGACAATCGGCACCATGAGGTCGGCGGTATAGATCACCGGATTCCACTGCAGCCCGGTGTCCTGCTGATTGACCACACATCGCGGCCCGTTGACCATGAGCCGGCCGGAATGGTCGTTCACGCAATCGTCCGAGCCGAGGCCGAACCACAGACTGCCCAGAACCAGCAACGTAAACAGCCACCCGAGCGCGCGTACCGGCCGGTAGCCGTACCCGACCATCGACCGCTGCAGCCAGCTCCACACCCGCACCCCGGGGCCGAAGACCTTGAACCCTTTTGCCAGTGCCTCGTAGCGGAATTGCTGTTTGCGCAAGGCAACCGTGGACGCGTGTTCCTCGTTTCCGGCTGCACGCAAAGTCGCGGCGAGCTGGTCGTAGGGCCCGGGGCGGTAGCCGCGCATTGCCTTGCGAAGCAGGTCGATGCGACGGTTAAGGGCTCGGTCGTCGTCGAGGGCGATGCCGTGTTTCAGCGCGTCGTAACGGAAATCGTCGAGCTCGACGCCGTCGCTGGCAGCCCAGACCTCCTCGTTGTCCGCCAGCGCACCGCAATGCGCGCGTCGCAACCGCACCGACCCAGTTGGCGGCTCGGCCGGAGAAAGAATGAATTCGTCGGCCGCGACGTCACTGGCATCAAGTGCAATTCCGTGCGGCGCCAGCGAACCCAGCTTCGCGCCATTCATATCCAGCTTACGGGCAATCTGTGCGCCATCAAGATTGACGCCACCCTCGGCAAGAAAGGGCCGCTCCTTGTTCTCCGTGAGCACGACGTCACGGCCGATCCGCGCGGTACGGATATCAAGGGAAAAACTGCTTGTTTTCCGTTGTCCCGGCTCAGTGAAAAGCGTGCCGTACATGTTTACACTGCCACCGATCTCCGCACCCTGAAGCCGTAGCGTTCCCTGCAGAGTGGCGTCGGTGAGCTGGAAATTTCCGGAAATCTTGGCGCGTCGCGCGGAAAACACGTCACGCCCCGGATGCAGGAACATCGAATTCCATGCGAGAAAATTGCCGCCAACAGTGACGTCCGCCAACCGCAATTGACCCACCGGTACCCGCAGATTGGTTGCTTCGATATCCCCGCCGATCGCCGATCCATCGAGATGCAATGCGCGGTCGTAATAAGGCGTACCACGTCCGCGGGCCATGGTGATTTCGGCGCCGGCGAGCCGCAGCGAACCACCGATCCGCGCGTTGACCATTCGAAGCGTGCCGAATGCCTGCAGACCGTCGGAAAGCTCGAGATTACCGTCGACCTTGAGCCGGTCGGCGACGAGCGCAGGCCGCGGATCGAGGTACGGATCACCGGATTTCCACGCGTCCACGACGACGGGTCCACGCTGGTCGACCGCAAGCCGCGCCTCACGCAGGACGATGTCACTGTCCACAGTGGCGCTCGGCAGGTAGAGAACACCCTTGGCGGAGAACCGTTTCCGCTCGCTCGCCGGACCGTAGTTGTCGACCTCGCACAGCAGACTGCCGCCGATGTGCAGACCATTTCCGTTGAGCGCAAAGCCGTCGGGATTGTCGAAGGTAGCGCCGGAGAAATTGACGTTACCGCCAGTCCGCATACCAGGAAGCCGCACCTCACCGCGGGCAACCATTCGATAAGCGAGCAATGCACCGGTGATGACGAGCCGGTCGCCTTGAATTGCTTTACCATGCGGATGACTGATCGTGGTGCGGGTGAGCACGACGGACCCGTCAATGACGGCGTCGGTGAGATTGACGGCCGCATTGGGCATACCGCGCTCACGATCGTCGCCGCGTTGTACCGAAGTGGTTTCCTCGACCTCGAATTCCTCCGGCGCGACCTCCACGACACTCCGGATCAACCGCAGATCATTACGGCTGCGCAGATTGCGCGCCCGCAACCCGGGCAGCCAGCATTTCCGGAAGACGAGCCCGAGAACGTTCGCCTCCCGCACGTCGGGCGGCTGCTCGAAACGGCAACGCTCGAAGCGGAAGAGGAAGTTGAGATCCGCCGCCCGAAGGTCGAAGGTCCCGGTGATATAAGCGTCCTCGACCTGCACAATCGGCGCATTGGTGGCCTGCCGCCGCCATCGCAACAGCCCACCGGTGCCGGGTTTGAGCAGGTCCGCCGCTTTCACCTCGTACCGCCTGTCGGGCACCCCGGCAAACGGATCAAGCGGCGGCAAGGTCGTATCGGTCGGCACGCTTCTCCCCACAGTGGTCGGCCCCCAGCGAATCGGATCAACGGCGGATGAGCAAGGGGCCTAACGGAGTAGCGGAGGACCCCGCGAAGTGACTCGAGAGAGCCCGGTCACCCAGGGAAAGCGGGCACATTCACACAGTACCGGCCGTGTGATCCACAACTTGCCTGTCAGTGTTGACTACTCACGAGTAGTAACTGCGAGGAATGAATACAACAGGTGATCTTGCCGGAAATTGCCCATGCCACGGTTTGGCTCCTGCTAGAGTTACACATCGGAGCCGACAATGAACAGAGGGTAGGCCACCGCCCAAGGAGGAGTGTGGCCCGTGCGGGGAGGCACGACGATGCCAGATGGAACTACGCGTGGCCCGGAGGGCATTTACCAGGAGACGCTCGCACCGCCGCCACAGGCACCCGCTCCGGGCAGTCCGGCCATGCCGCTGCCGGTTTCCGGCCAGACGGTGACGACCGGAGCACCGCCCGACTACAAGGCACTGGGCGCGAACCAGGCGAAAGCCGACTTCACCGCGGCATCTGCAGGCGCAGGCTGGGAGTTCGACCCCGAAGCGATGGACACGGTGCTCAAGAGCCTCCACGAAACACTCGACAACAACCTGATCAAAGCGCAAGACGATGCCGGGCGCCTGACCGGTATCGATGCCCCCGGTGACGAGATCGCCAGCCATTCGTATGTCGACATCGCAAACAAAACCGGCAAGTCGTACCAGGACTACCTCGCCGGAGCAGTCAAGTTCCTCACGTCGTACGCGGAAACACTGACCACTATTCGCGACGCTTATCGCCGACAAGACCATGCGGCACTGGACGCCCTCCGCACGATCAAGGAAGACTGACTCTCCGTGCAAAGTCGAAAACTCGTACTCATGACAGTGCTCGGCCTCACCGCCATGCTCGGCACTGCATGCACATCGACAACGTCCGGTGCCCCAGCTCCGGCCAACTCCGCAGGCTCGGCACCATCCAGCGGCGCCGACCAGCTGCCACACCACGGCGCGCCTGCGGTGACCACGCCGCTCCAGACCACCGCGATCGAAACCGATCCGTGCAGCGCCATCACGAACGATCAAATCAGCCAAGTCAATGGCAAGGTCAAAAGCAATGCCGTCGAGCAGGATCCGGCCGGCGGCAAGAGGTGCGCATGGACGTTCGAGAACTGGGAACTCGGCAAGATTTCCGCGGGAGTCGATACGATCGACAAAGACGGTCTGAGCCACCTGTACGCGCTCAAAGCCCAAGGTAGCGGGGTCACTACCTTCGAGCCCCAGAGCCCGATTCTCGACTACCCCGCTGTCGTCTTCGCCAATGGCGGAGAAGACCCCAGCCGATGCCAGCTCGCGGTCGGCCTGAGCAACAAGACCATGTACTTCGTGTTCGCGACGCTTCGACAGGAAAGCGCCTACTACAACGCTCCCTGCGACCTGACGAAAAAGGTTGCCGAGTTCGCCATCAAGCACCTCAAGGGAGCGTAGCGATGGTTTACAGCGGCGCCGAAATCTATCAAAAACTGCATGCCAACCCCAGCACCACGCAGAGGCTCGACCTTGCCCAGCAGGCGTCCGAACGCCTCATGAACCTGCACAAGGACCTCGCCAAGTCGCTCACGGACGCGCAAAAATCACTGGATTCCTTCTGGAAGGGAAAGAGTTCGGAAACCGCGGCTGCCGGCCTGGCGCCCCTCATCCAAACCTCGAACACCGCCGCGGAACACTTGAACTTCGTTCAGCTTTCCATGTATTCCCAGCAAGCGAAGTTCCACAGCACCAAAGACGATGTGGTACCTGTCGACAACAACCGACCCGATGACAACAAACTATCGGACTGGATTTCCTTCGGCGCCAGTGACGACGAGAAACGCGCCGCACAGTTCGACTCGGACACCCAGAAGAACAGGGATGTGTACGAGAGCTACTACCAGATGACGACGGGAACCTACGGTCCGGAGGCAACCAAGGACTACCCCGCCGCACACGACCCGAGTGTGGCTGCCGGCGGAGTCACACCCGATCCGATCGTCCCTGGAACGGGGCCTGCGGGCGGCGAGCGCTCCAGCGGGAGTGGCGGCCACTCCTCGAACCCGTCCGGCGGACCTTCGCACAGTTACAGCAGCGGACCGAGCACTTACACACCACCGCACGGCGCCGCGGGAATGCCGGCACCTCCTTCGCCCGGCAGCACTCCGGTCTCGAACATCCCGGCTCCTCCAACGCCGACCCCGGACGATCGGACGAGCGCATCTTGGGCCAATCCCATGCCGACGCCGCCCGGAACACAGCCGTGGCAGAACCCGGCGGGCAGCGGCACCGGCTCAACGGGGTTCGGTCCAGGGAGCGGGAACAGCAATTTCGTGGGCGGATTCGGACCGACCGGGAGTTACGGGCCAGGCGGGAGCGGCGGATTCCAGTCCGGCGGCCGCAGCAGCGGATTCGGGCCGGACGGTTCTGGATCGGGTGCGCGAGGTGGCGGCATCGGGGGTCGAGGGGTCGGTTCAGGTTCCGGAACCGGCTCCGGAGCACTCGGTGAAGGAGCAGCGACCGGGCGCCCGGGCACCGGCGCAGCAGGTGGCACCGGAGCCAAAGGCCAACCTGGTATGGGCGGTATGGGTTCCAGCGGCCGGGGCGGCAAAGGGTCGGAGGACGAAGAGCACCAGCGCAAAATCCTGCTCTCCGAAGACGATCCCGACTCGATTTTCGGCGGGTACGACGGTGATCGGCCAACTCCTCCGGTGATTGGTGCATAGAGCAACAGCGGTGGGCGGGCACGCAAGGGCTGGCTGCGCGGTGGGCGTGTCGACGATCGGTTCGCCAAGACCTCGACGCCGGCTGATGCCATAAGTCTGCCGACCGACTGCGAAACTCAGGCATTGCAATGCGTGAAAAGGGTTTCAGATGCGTCTTCGCTCCGTCTTGTCACTCACCATCCTCAGCCTTACTGTGGCCGTGGTTTCGGCATGTGACGGCAGCGCCAGCCGACGAGCAACCCCGGAGTCGCCTAGCCGCAGCCTGGACACCAACTCTGCGCCTCGGGTCGCCGACCCGATCATGAATACGAAGCCGTACGAATCGGATCCGTGTTCCACAGTCCCTACGAGTACCGTCGAGTCCCTAGGCGGCAAGGTCACCCGCACGGACGTGGACACCGACTCAACGGGAACCAGCTGCGCCTGGATATTCAGCGGCAACGCAGGAAACATCAATGCCGGCCTTGTCACCGGGAACAAGGAAGGGCTCAGCGCACTCTATACAGGTCATCGCACTGGCACGCTGACCAAGTTTCAACCATATGAGAACGTCGAAGGCTACCCCGCTGTCGTGTATGCACGCGGGGGCGAGGGGCAGGGCACTTGCAATCTCGCAGTGGGCGTACGAGACAACCTCACCTACACAGTGGTTGCTTTGCTGCGCACCGAGAGCCCTGCCTTGTCCGACCCCTGTGGCCTGGCCGCCAAAATCGCCGCTGCAGCGGTCGGCACGATGAAGGTGACGTAGATGGCGTTCCCAGCCGATCAGGCAAAGAGCACGCCTGAACGGCGCTTCGTCACGGACGACGCCATGACCGCAACGTCAACGGTTCCGGCGAATTCAGCACCCGAATCCAGGGTTGTCCTGGCACAGCGGAATCAGCATGCAAGCAGTGCATCGGCGACCCCAAAGTGGCGCAAGTAGTGGATACGGCTCTGGAGGCGGCAGTGATGCGCTTCGGGACCCATCCGGCATCCTCAGCGGCGGCTCGACTGGTTACCTCGGCGGACGGGAGTCGGTACGGTCCCGCGAAAGGCTCGTGCTCGAACGTGCCAAGGTGCACTATCCGTCGGACGGGTCGATCGCTGACATGGCCGGGTGATCTTCGTGCGAGCGGCCACATACCGCGTCTACCCCTGCTAATGTTACTTCTTGAAGCTGACTGAGAACTGAGGGTAGGTCACCGCCCGAGCAGGAGTGTGGCCCGTGCGGGGAGGCACGACATGGCGCACGAACACGCCGCCGTACGGTGGGGGCATCTGCTGACTGATCGGGTGGCTGGGCTGTGGCGTTTCAGTCGGCTGGCAAGTGCTGCTCGGTGTTCAAGGCTGACGCTACCGTGTGATACGAGTCCATCCGGCCCGCCCACAAATGCCCGGTTCGAGTGTTCGGGATATTCAGGCCGATTCCGGGGGAAGGGGAGGAACGGTGCTGCGTAAGCCCGTCGAGGTGAGTTTGCGGACTTTTGAAGTTCTGCTGGAACGGCTTAATCTCGGTGATATTCATCCGACCCTCGTGCGGGGTGCGTTGTGGTATTCGCCCGACGAGCGGCGGCAGCTGGCGGCCGATACTGATCGCGAGCTTAGTGAACGTGGGCTGTTGCGTGGTGGGCGGCTCGACGATGGGTTCGTCGAGACGCTCAATCTCTTGCAGCGGCCGGGAGTCGAGTACTACTCCTGGGTCAAGTCGGGGCAAGGGGAGCGCACCGTGCGGGCTGCGGCCAGTGGGCGGGACGCGGCGACCGTCGTGAACATGCAGCAGATGCTGTACATCTCGCCTTGTTCTGCGGACTCGCTTGTCCGGGAGTTCGTCACGATGTTGCCGGAGGCGCCGCCTGCTCGGATTCCGTCGTTGAACTGTTCGGATACCGATCTGAATATGATCAAGAGTGGGGATGTTCCCAGTCGTACGAGTCCCAGTATTCGTGACGCCAAACAGGTGTTGCAATGGCTTGACGCGCCGCATACGTATTTCGGGCGGTTGTACGTTGCGGTTCGGGACAGTCGGGGGAAGCGGCTGCGGAATGAGAATCCGCCGGGGTGGGCTGATGTCGAGCAGGGGCGGATTTTGTTCGGGGTGGACAAGTCCGGGTGGGTCAGTCTGGCGGGGGCTGGGCCGCAGGATCTCATGAACAAGGTTCAGCAGGTGGAGAAAGAGTTGCGGGCCGGGCGGTGAAGAGGATGGGCGGCAAATAGACAGGGCCGCCCGGGAAGCCCGGGCGGCCTGCCGTCAAGCGTTCGGGTTCAGAACCCGGGCCAGGAATGACTTTGTCCGCTCATGTTGTGGATTGCCGATCACCTGGTCCGGCGGTCCGGCTTCCACGACCACTCCGCCGTCCATGAACAACACCTTGTCCGCTACCTCGCGGGCGAATTGCATTTCATGGGTCACCACCACCATGGTCATGCCGTCCTTTGCCAATTGGCGCATGACACCCAATACGTCGCCGACGAGTTCTGGGTCCAAAGCGGACGTCGGCTCGTCGAAGAGCATCAGTTTGGGCTCCATGGCCAACGCGCGGGCGATGGCGACACGTTGTTGCTGGCCGCCGGAGAGCTGGCCGGGGTAGGCGCGGGCCTTGTCGCCGAGGCCGACCCGGTCCAGTAGGGCCAAAGCGCGTTCCCGGACTGCCGATTTCGCTTCCCCGCGGACTTGCACCGGGGCTTCCATCACGTTTTCCAGCGCTGTCATGTGCGGGAAGAGATTGAAGCGCTGGAACACCATACCGATGTCCTTGCGCTGGGCGGCGATCTCTTTATCGCGTAGTTCGTGCAGTTTTTCGCCGCGTTGACGATAGCCGACCAGGACGCCGTCTACGTACAGGCGGCCTGCGTCGATTTTCTCCAGATGGTTGATGCAGCGCAGCAAGGTGGATTTGCCGGAGCCGGACGGGCCGATCAGGCAAAGCACTTCCCGTTCCTGGACTTCCAGGTCGATACCCTTCAGGACGTCCAGGGAACCGAAGCTCTTGCATACCTTCTGTGCGGAAACAACGGGGGTCATCGCTGAACACCCCCGCGGAAGCCGAGCATGCGGGCTCCCCACTTGTTCGGTCGGGTGACCGCCCGCGAAGTGCCGCGGGCGAAATACTTCTCGATATAATACTGCACGACCGTCAGCACCGAAGTCATGAACAGATACCACACCGCGGCCACAATAAGAATCGGCACCGTTTTGTAGTTCTGTGAATAAATCGTCTGCGCCGACACCATCAGCTCGAAATACCCGATCGCGACGACCAGTGACGTCGTCTTGAGCATCGAGATCGTCTCGTTGCCGGTGGGCGGGATGATCACCCGCATCGCTTGGGGCAGCACGATTCGGCGGAGCGTCTTGCCGCGGCTCATGCCGAGTGCGGAGGCCGCCTCGAGCTGACCGCTGTCCACCGACTGAATACCGCCTCGCACGATTTCCGCCATGTACGCCGCCTCATTCAGGCCCAGCCCAAGAAGTGAGGCGACAAACTGGGTGATCAGCGTGTTGGTGTCCCAGCTGATGAAGGTCGGCCCGAACGGGATGCCGAGGCCGATCCTCGAGTACGCCAGCGCCAGGAAGTTCCAGATGATCAGCTGCGTGATCAGCGGAGTTCCGCGGAAGAGCCAGATGTAAATCGACGCCGCACCCGACATCAGCGGGTTCGGGGAAAGCCGCATGACGGCCAGCAGGACCCCGCCGACAATGCCGATGATCATCGAGATCACGGTGAGCAGCAAAGTGTTCCGGACGCCGTTGAGAATCCGGTCGTCGAACAGGAACTGTCCGACGACCGGCCACTGCAGCGCGGAATTCGTGACGACACTGCGGATCACGATGAACGCGAGGAACAGAATGATCACGCCGGCCACCCAGCGTCCGTAGTGCCGGACGGGGACGGCCTTGATCGGGGTGGTGTCGACCTCCTGCCGGGTTTCGGCAGGGCCGGGGAGACTGGACACGGGTAGTTACGTCCTCAGGAGTCGAGCAGGAATCGAGCAGCAATCGAAAAGGGTCAGGAAGCCGCCGGGTTGACTTCCGATTTGGTGATGGCACCGGATGCCGACAGACCCCATTTGTCGAGGATCTTCTTGTACGTCCCGTCGTCGATGAGTTTCTGGATGGCGCCCTGCACGGCCTTTCCGTAATCGCCGCTGCCCTTCGGCAGCACCATTCCGTACGGCGCGGTGTCATACGGCGCGCCAACGGATTCCAGCTGGCCGCCGGTCTGCTTGACCGCGTAGTCGATCACCGGCGAGTCGGCCAGTTCGGCCTGCACGCGCTTGGCGGTGAGCGCAAGGTTGACGTCGGTCTGCGCCTGGAACTGGGTGATGTTGATGGCCGGCTTGCCCGCCTTGGTGCACGCGGCATTGCGCTTGTCGAGGTCGTCGACCTGCGTGGTGCCCTTCTGCACGGCGACGTTCTTGCCGCACAGGTCGTCCACCGACAGCTTGTCCGGATTGCCCTTGAGCACCGCCATCGACGTGCCCGCGCTGTAGTAGGAGACCATGTCGACGGTCTTCATCCGCTCGGCGTTGATGGTGAACGACGAGATGCCCATCTCGTACTTCTTCGCCGCGATACCCGGGATGATGCCGTCGAACGACGAGTTCTGGAACTCCGTCTGCAGGCCGAGCACCTGGCCGACCGCGGTGCCGAGGTCGACGTCGAAGCCGGTCGGCTTGCCGTTCTCGACGAACTCGTTCGGCGGATAGGTCTGGTCCTGTCCGATCACGATCTTGCCGTCCGCCTTCACGTCGGCGGGCACCAGCGCGGCGAGGGCGTCGTCCTTCTTCACGGTGTCCGAGCCGCCGGCAGCCGGAGCGGAGCTCGCGTTCCCTGCTGCGCCGTTGCCGCCCGCGCCGCAGGCCATCGTCAGGCCGACCAGCGCAAACGCCGGGAGAAGGGCGAGCGCCTTCATCTGATGTCCTCGGGCCACTTCGTCACTCCTCGTAGTTCTCAAGGGCTGAGAGCACGCATCCTGCCACTCGAAAGCGGGGATGCACAGCACCGATGCGTCACGGGGAAGTTTCGCACAGGACAGGCCGCCCGACGGGTGTCGCGCACGTTCGAGACCGTGCGTCAGGATGTCCGGTATGAACAGCAACAGCGGTCCCCGGTTGCCGCCGGCCGGGCGACGTGCGCGAACGGTGAAGGGCCGCCGCGCGGCTCGGCCCGGCGCGCAGTTCGACGGGTACCTGGCTCCGGAGCGGCCGTACGCCGGCGCGTACGACGAGATGTTCGCGCCCGACGGCATGGTCCGCGGCCCGTACCGCGCGCTGTACGGCTCGATCGCGGCGCTCGATTCGAGCGATCTCACCAACCGCTCGCAAGCCCTCGACCGGGCGATGGTGGACCAGGGGATCACGTTCTCGCTGTCCGGCCAGGAGCGGCCGTTTCCGCTCGACCTCGTGCCCCGCGTCATCCCGGCGACCGAATGGACCCGCCTCGAACGCGGCGTGGCACAGCGGGTCCGCGCGCTGGAGGCGTTTCTCGCCGACGTGTACGGCGACCGGCAAATCCTGCGCGACGGCGTGCTGCCGCGGCGGCTGATCACCTCGTGCGAGCATTTCCATCGCGAGGCCTACGGCATCAAACCGCCCAACGGCGTCCGCATTCACGTGTCCGGAGTGGACCTCGTCCGGGACGAAGAGGGCACCTTTCGCGTCCTTGAGGACAATCTTCGCAACCCTTCGGGCGTGTCGTATGTAATGGAGAACCGGCGGACGATGGCGCGGGTCTTTCCGGACCTGTTCGCCCGGCACCGAGTGCGCCCGGTCGGTGACTACGCGTCACATCTCCTGCGGGCACTGCGCGCGGCCGCCGCGCCGAACGTCGCCGACCCGATGGTCGTCGTGCTCACCCCCGGCGTGTACAACTCCGCCTACTTCGAGCATTCGCTGCTGGCCCGGCTGATGGGGGTCGAACTGGTCGAGGGCCGCGACATGTTCTGCCGCGACAACGTGGTCTACCTGCGTACCACCGAGGGCGAGCGCCAGGTCGACGTGATCTACCGGCGGATCGACGACGAGTTCCTCGACCCGGTGCACCACCGGCCGGACTCCGTGCTCGGCGTCGCCGGGATCCTCAACGCCGCTCGCGCGGGCAACGTGGTGGTGGCCAACGCGGTCGGCAACGGCGTCGGCGACGACAAGCTCGTGTACACCTACGTGCCGGAAATGGTGCGCTACTACCTGAACGAAAAACCGATTCTGCCCAATGTGGACACGTTCCGCTGCTGGCTGCCCGACGAGTTCGACCACGTCATGCAGCATGTGGACGAGCTGGTGGTGAAGCCGGTCGAAGGCTCCGGTGGGTACGGCATCGTCTTCGGGCCGGACGCGTCCAAAGCGGAGCTGGATGCCTTGCGCCGCAAGGTACGCGCGAACCGGCGCGGCTGGATTGCGCAGCCGGTGGTACAGCTGTCCACCGTTCCGTCCAAGGTGGACGATCGGCTCGCGCCGCGGCACGTCGATCTGCGGCCGTTCGCGGTCAACGACGGCAAGGAGATTTTCGTGCTACCCGGCGGGCTCACGCGGGTCGCGCTGCCCGAGGGCAGCCTGGTGGTGAACTCGTCGCAGGGCGGCGGGTCGAAGGACACCTGGGTGCTCGCGTCGCGGTCGTCGACGTCAGAACAGGAACTGGACCGGCCCGCACTCGGCGAGGTGTCCGTTGTGGACGGTGTCGCGGCCGAGCAGGGCCCGGAGCTTTCCACGTCGCAGCAACAGCAACAACAGCAGCAGAGCTGAGGGAGGGAGCACGATGCTGGCCCGCAATGCGGAATCGCTGTACTGGATCGGCCGTTACGTCGAACGCGCCGACGACACCTCCCGTATCCTCAACGTCTCCGTGCACCAGCTGCTCGAGGACGCGAGCGTCGACCCGGACCACGTCAGCCGTCAGCTGCTCGCGGTGCTCGGCATTCCGTTCGACGCGGGTGACGCGCTCGACGTGTGGAAGCTGACCGAACTGGTCGCGTATGCCAAAGACAACCCATCGTCCATTGTGGGCTCGATCAACTCCGCGCGGGAAAACACCCGTGGCGCACGGGAAGTCGTGTCCACCGAGCTGTGGGAATGTCTCAATGCGACCTGGAATGCGGTGCCGGACCGGCAACGGTACGCCCGGCGCGCCGGGCCGCACGCCTTCCTGTCCTTTGTGGAGGAACGAGCGGCGATGTTCGCCGGGCTCGCGGATTCCACGATGAGCCGCGACGACGGCTGGCTCTTCCTGGTGCTCGGCCGTTCCGTCGAACGCGCCGACATGGTGGTACGCCTGTTGCTTTCGCGGGTTTCGGACCGGGCGTCGTCGCCGGGCTGGATGACCGTGCTGCGCTCGGCCGGTGCGCAAGACACGTACCTGCGCACCAATCGCGGCGCCCTTGATGCGGCGCGGGTGGTGCAATTCCTTCTCCGCGACACGCTATTCCCGCGCTCGGTTTTCCACGCGCTCCGGCAGGCCGAGGATTGCCTACGCCAGCTGGACCCGGGAATCAACGCACGGGGTAACGAAAAAACCGAAGCCGTGCGATTGCTCGGCCGCGCCCGCAGTGAACTGGAATTCCTGCACCCCGACGCGTTGTTCGACGATTTGCCCCGGCGGTTGCGTGGCCTGCAAACGGCGATCAAGGACATCGGGGAAGCAGTGTCCATGCAGTACTTCCACACGTCGCCATGGGTGGCGTGGAGCGGCGCGGAGGTGTCACTGTGACCTGGCAATTGAGGGTGACACACCGCACCGGTTACCGCTATGCGACGCCGGCTACGCAGTCGTACAACGAAGCCCGCCTCACCCCGCGTTCGGACCGGCGGCAAACCACTTTGGCCACGCGCATCGAAACGACACCGGCCACCCGCGCGTATCGGTACACCGATTACTGGGGTACCGAGGTCACGTCATTCGACCTGCATGCGCCGCACACCGAATTCACCGTTCTCGCCACTTCCGTAGTGGAAACGGCTGATGAAGCGGAACCGGTGCACACCGCGACGTGGAAAGATCTGCAAAGCGAAACGGTACGCGATCAACGCACGGAATACCTCACGCCGACGCCGTATACGCCGAATGACCAGGAACTGTCCAAACAGGCCCGTTCCCTGCGCAAGGGGCTCGACCCGGCCGACGCGGTGCTCGCGATCTGCGGGTGGGTCAACGAACAACTCAAGTACCAGCCCGGAACCACCGGCGTACACAGCACAGCCACCGATTCGTGGCGAGCGCGCGAAGGCGTGTGCCAGGACTTCGCCCACGTGACGCTGGTGATGTTGCGCGCCATCGGAATTCCCGCGCGCTACGTTTCCGGGTACCTGCATACGAAACCGGAGGCCAAGCTCGGAGAGAAGGTGGAAGGCGAAAGCCACGCGTGGGTCGACGTGTGGACCGGCGGCTGGTGGGCACACGACCCGACCAACGCCATCCCGGTCGGACCGCGGCACGTGTGGGTGGCGACCGGACGGGATTACGCGGATGTCGCGCCGCTGAAGGGAATCTTCACCGGAGCCAGTCAGTCTACTTTGGACGTTTCAGTGCAGCTGACCCGCTTGGCGTGACGTGTTGCTCCAGGCCGGCGCTTCGGCCTGGAGCAACGTCTCAGGAGCGCGCGTGCGCGTCCAGCAGGTGCGCCACCGCTTCCGTGACCTGTTGTGCGAAGTCCAGGTTCAACCATTCGTCCGGCACGTGGATGTTCGAATCCGGCCCGCACGCCCCGGTGACCAGGAACTGCGCCTCCGGGTACTTCTCGCCGAGCAGGCCCATGAACGGGATCGATCCGCCCATTCCGGCGGCGCGGTGCGGGCGGCCGAACACCTCGTCGTCGACCCGGCGCAGCGCGGCGGTGAGCCACGGCGCCTCGGCCGGAGCATTCCAGCCGTTCTCCGCCTGCTGGTCGTCGGCGATGATGACCTTTGCGCCGTACGGGACATCCGTGGTGAGCGTGCGCTTGATCGCCGCCAACGCGTCGTCCGCGACGGCGGTGGGCGGGAGGCGGAAGCTGAGCGTGAGCGTGGTGCTTTGGCGCAACACGTTGCCTGCCTCGGCGGGCAACGGGAGCCCGTCGCCGCCGATGATCGACAGCGTGGGCCGCCAGCCGTTGTTCAGCAGCAGCTCCAGCGCGTCCTCCGACATCGTCCGGCCGCCGCTGACCAGCGGGAACGCCGTCCGCATCGCATCACCGGCCACCTCGGCGACGGCCTCGACCTCGGCCTGCCGATCAGCCGGTACCTCGACGTTCAGCTCGGCCAGCTTGATCTCGCCGGTCTCGCCGTTCTCGATCCGCTCCAGCAGCTGCCGCAGCACCCGGAACGAACTCGCGACCACCCCGCTCGCCATGCCGGAGTGCTGCGCGGAGGCGAGTAGCTGCACGGTGACCGTCAGGTGCACCATCCCGCGCAGGCTCGTCGTGAGCCACAGCCGGTCGTAGTCCATGCCACCCGCGTCGAGGCACACGACGAGGCCGACCTCGCCGAGCCGCGCGCTGAGGTGTTCGAGGTACGCGGGCAGGTCCGGGCTGCCGGATTCCTCGCCGGTTTCCAGCAGCAGCGCGATCCGCGCGTGCTCACCACCGGCGGCGTGCACTGCCTCCACCGCGGCACTGGCCGCGTACCCGGAGTAGCCGTCGTCCACCGAACCGCGGCCGTACAGCTTCCCGTCGCGAATCACCGGCGTCCACGGGCCCAGCCCCTCGGCCCAGCCGCCGACCGGAGGCTGTTTGTCGAGGTGGCCGTACATCAGCACGGTGCCCTTGTCCGTGGCTCCCGGGGTGGCCGGAATGTCCACGAACAGCAGCGGCGAACGGCCTTCCAGCGTGACGACCTCGAACTGCGCACCCGGCAGGTCGCGGCTTTCGAGGTAGCCCTTCACGTGCTCGACGGCGGCGGCGAGATGCCCGGTGGCCGCCCAGTCCGCGTCGAACGCCGGGGACAACGCGGGGATCGCGACCAGACCGGACAGGCTCGGCGTGACGTCGTTGATCCACGTCGAGACAACGGATTCGCGTACGGATTTCTGCTCCACAGCGCCATCTTGCCACGGTGACCGACGTCACGACCGGGTCCGCAGCCGTGACCGTGGCCACCCGGGCGTGGCCGGTCGCGCTCCGGCGGCGGGCAGGTCGGGCCCGGGATGGCCGCCCGACCATCGCCACTCCGATCCTCGGGCTTCCGAGCGTTTCCCCTGTTCAGCCGGGTTTTCTCAGCAACAAATCAGCACCGGTGGCTCTCCATCGCGGCCGCCTTCGTGCCAGGATGTGCGCACGAACCGTCAACGCCGACGGAGGCCGGGCGCCTCGGACCCGAGGAGCCGGTCCCCGCCGGTGCAGTCTCTGTGACCGCCACAAGCGGCCGTCAGCGGCGCCGACACCGAGGAGAACAACGCATGCCGTCCGAACAGTGGACGCACCCGGAGCCTGGAGACGGGCCGGCCGCCGTAGCGGCCCAGCCATCCCCCGAACAGGTGATCGCCGGTTTGCGAGCAACCAGTGAAGGTGGCGCTGAGCTCACTCAGCTGCTCACCCCCGAGGGCCAGCGGGTCCCGTCAGCCCGCTTCGACCGCTACGTCGCCGACGTGGACACCGAAGCACTCAAGAACCTCTACCGCGACATGGTGCTCGTGCGCCGCGCGGACCGTGAGGCCAATGCCATGCAGCGCCAGGGCCAGCTCGGCATCTGGGTCCCGCTGCTCGGCCAGGAAGCCGCGCAAGTCGGCTCCGGCCGCGCACTGCAGCCGCAGGACATGGCCTTCCCGAGCTACCGCGAGCACGGTGTCGCGTACACGCGCGGCGTCGACATGCGGGATCTGATCGGGATTTTCCGCTGCACCGACCACAGTGGCTGGGACTACCAGGCGCACCGGTTCCACCCGTACACCATCGTCATCGGCAACCAGGTCCTCAACGCCGCCGGGTACGCCATGGGGCAGAAGTTCGAGGGCAAAGTCGGAGACGACGGCGGCGAAGCGACGATCTGCTACTTCGGTGACGGCGCGACTTCGCAGGGCGACGTGCACGAAGGCTTCGTGTGGGCCGCGGTGTACGACGCGCCGCTGGTGTTCTTCTGTCAGAACAACCAGTGGGCCATTTCCGAGCCCACCGAACGCCAGTCGCGACTGCCGCTGTACCAGCGCGCTCGCGGGTACGGCTTCCCCGGCATCCGCGTGGACGGCAACGACGTCCTCGCCTGCCTCGCCGTCACGCGGTGGGCGCTGGAGGAATGCCGGCACGGCAACGGTCCGGTGCTGATCGAGGCGTACACGTACCGGATGGACGCGCACACCACCACCGACGACCCCAGCCGGTACCGGCTGTCCGACGAGCTGGAGGAGTGGAAGCTCAAGGACCCGATCGAGCGGGTACGGGCGCATCTGGCGCGTGGTGGCGGAGCGGGTCAGGACTTCTTCGACGACGTTCAGGCCGAGGCCGACCGGTTCGCGCAGCAGCTGCGTGACCACACGTTCAACATGCCCGAGCCGCCGCCGGAGCGGATATTCTCCAACGTGTACGCCGAACCCTCGGCGGCGCTCGATGCGCAGCGCGAGGAGTTCCTGTCCTACCTCGACGGTTTCGCGACGGCGGGTGAGCACTGATGGACCTGCAGAAGCTCACGATCGGCAAGGCGATCAACCTCGGCCTGCGGCGGGCCATGGAGGCGGACCCGAAGGTCCTGATCATGGGGGAGGACGTCGGCAAGCTCGGCGGCGTCTTCCGGATCACCGACGGGCTGCAGAAGGACTTCGGTGAGCAGCGCGTGCTGGACACGCCGCTCGCCGAGTCGGGCATCATCGGCACCGCGGTCGGCCTTGCCGTGCGCGGATTCCGGCCGGTGTGCGAAATCCAGTTCGAGGGATTCATTTTCCCCGGCTTCGACCAGATTTCCTCGCAGCTCGCGAAACTGCATTACCGCACTCAGGGCAAGATCAAGATGCCCGTGGTGATTCGCGTGCCATTCGGCGGCGGGATCGGCGCGGTGGAACACCATTCGGAATCGCCGGAATCGCTGTTCGCGCACATTGCCGGGCTCAAGGTGGTTTCGGTGTCGAATGCCGTGGACGCCTACTGGGGCATCCAGGAGGCAATTCGCTCGGACGACCCGATCCTCTTTTTCGAGCCCAAGAAGCTGTACCACTCGGGCGCGCTGAAAATGGAGGTCGATACCGAAACGGCGCCGGAGCGGGTGTTTTCGTCGGCCGTCGTGCGCTCGGGCAGCACCGCGACGGTGGTCGCGTACGGCCCGTCGGTGAAGGTGGCGCTCGACGCCGCGGCTGCCGCTGCGGACGAAGGTAAATCGCTGGAAGTCATCGACCTGCGCACACTCTCGCCGCTCGATCTCGGGCCGGTGTTCGAGTCGGTCCGCAAGACCGGACGGCTCATCGCGGTGAGCGAGGCGCCGTCGGAATCGTCGTTGACCTCGGAAATCGCTGCCCGGGTACAGCAGGAATGTTTTTACTCCCTGGAGTCCCCCGTACTGCGCGTGACCGGATTCGACACGCCGTACCCGCCATCGAAACTCGAGGAGCATTATCTCCCCGATCTCGACCGGGTCCTGCATGCGGTCGACCGTTCACTTTCCTGGTAAGGGGGTTCTTCCTGTTATGCCCGAGTACAAGCAATTTCCCCTGTCGGACACGGCGGAGGGACTCACCGAGGCCGACATTCTCGCTTGGCGCGTAAAGCCCGGCGACACGGTCACGGTCAATCAGATCGTGGTGGAGATCGAGACCGCCAAGGCTGCCGTCGAGCTGCCGATTCCGTGGGCCGGGGTGATCACCGAACTGCACGTGGAACCGGGGCAGACGGTGGAGGTCGGGACACCGATTCTCACCATGGACGTGGATCCTGGTGGGACGGCTGCTCCTGCTCCGGCTGCTCCCGCTGTTGTCGAGGCCGAGGAGGAGATGAAGCCGCTGGTCGGCTACGGCTCCAAGGCCGGTGGGACGAAACGGCGGGCTCGAAAGAACCCCAATGTGGCATTGGTTGCATCTGACGCACCCAATGCCACATTGGCTGCGTCGCATGCACCCAATGCCACATTGGGGCGTTCGCCGGAACCAGCGGCACCGGTGACGGCGAAGCTTGGTGGTGGTTACGTTCCGCTGGCCAAACCGCCGGTCCGCAAGCTGGCCAAGGACCTCGGCGTCGACCTGCATGCGCTCACCGGCAGCGCGGACGGCGGCGTGATCACGCGCGAAGACGTCGAGCGTGCGGCCAACGGGTCCGCCGTCCCGGCCGTGGTGGATGCCGGATACGACCCGGCGACCCGCGAGCGGCGGGTACCGATCAAGGGCGTCCGCAAGGCGACCGCGGCGGCGATGGTGCAGAGCGCGTTCAGCGCACCGCACGTCACGGAGTTCCTCACCGTCGACGTCACGCCCATGATGGACATGCGCGAGAAACTCAAAAAATCGCGCGAGTTCAGCGGGGTCAAGCTCACGCCGCTGGCGTTTGCGGCCAAAGCGGTGTGCCTGGCGGCGAAGCGGACGCCGGACGTCAACGCGGTGTGGGACGAGGCCGCGCAGGAGATCGTCTACCAGGATTACGTGCACCTCGGCATCGCGGCGGCGACCCCGCGCGGGCTCGTGGTGCCGAAGATCCGTGACGCGGATTCCTTGTCGCTCAAGGAGTTGGCGGTCGCGCTCACCGAGCTCACCGACGTCGCGCGCGAGGGCAAAACCACTCCCGCGGCGATGCTGGGCGGCACGTTCACCATCACCAACGTCGGCGTGTTCGGCGTCGACACCGGTACGCCGATCATCAACCCTGGTGAGTCGGCGATCCTGGCGGTCGGCGCGATCCGCGACACGCCGTGGGTGGTCGACGGGGAGATCCAGGTGCGCAAGGTGATGCAGTTGTCGCTGAGTTTCGACCACCGGGTGGTCGACGGGCAGCAGGGGTCGGAGTTCCTCGCCGACGTCGGTGCGCTGCTCGCCGATCCGGCGGTGGCGATCACGTACTGACCCGGAAGGCCGCGTCGTCCAGGCGCGGCCTTTCGCTTGCCCGGTTGACGGAGTGAGCGCTCACTCCGTACGGTGGTCGTCGTGGAGACGAGAAAACGTGCGCCGGGGATGGCGCCCGACGACCGGCGGCGGATGATCGTGCGCGCGGTGCTGCCGCTGGTCGTCGAGCACGGCCGGGCGGTCACCAGTGCGCAGATCGCCAGGGCGGCCGGGATCGGCGAGGGCACCATTTTCCGGGTGTTCCAGGACAAGGACCAGCTGGTCGACGCGTGTGTGGTGGCCGCGCTCGACCCGGCGGAGGCGTTGGAGATGATCGGCGAGATTCCGGCCGAACTGCCGCTGGAGAAGCGGTTGGCAGAGGCCGCCGAGGCGTTGCGCGCGCACCTGCAGCGGATCGGCGCGGTGATGGCGGCGACGATGAAGGGCGGGCAGCGCGCGGAGGAGCTGCGCAACCGCCGGGCGCCGACCGGGGACAGCAGGCGTGAATCGTTCGAGGCAATGCAACGCGCGGTGCGGGAACTGTTCGTGCCCGACGCCGAACGCTTGCGGCTGCCGGTGGACAAGGCTGCGTCGCTGTTCTTGTCGCTGCTGTTCACGCATTCCCGGCCGGTGCCGGGTACCCCGACGACCGACGAGATGATCGACGTCTTCCTGCACGGCTCGGTGCGGAAGTGATGCCGGGCGGGCGGGATGCCGCCCTGCTCTTCGCCGGCCGCCGCGGTCGCCGCCGTCCACCGCAGACGGTGCCGGACAGCGGGCTCACCGGCCCGGTCGACATCCCCGAACCGGAGCAACCCGACCAGCCTCGCGACCTGAGATCCCGGCTGACGCGAATGCGGACGTCGATTGCGGGTACCGTGCGCGGGTTGCCCAAGGTCGTGAAACTGACGTGGCAGGCCAGTCCGGCGTTGACCATTCTGCTCGCGCTGGTCACTTTGGTGTCCGGGCTTTTGCCGACAGCGACGGCGTATATCGCGAAAATCCTGCTCGATTCGGTGGTCGCCGCCATTCAGCACCGGGGGACGACCGGGGAAATCGTCCGGATCACATTGTTCCAATTCGGCGTACTGGCGGCGACTGCGATCAGCAGCGCGATCACGTCCATTGCGCAGTCCCTGTTGCAGGAACGGATGACGCTCACCATCCGGCACCGGGTCATGCAGCATGCGAGTGATTTACACCTGGCGTATTTCGAGGGTTCGGCGTCTTACGACATGCTGCGGCAAGCGGCGCAGGAAGCGCCGACGCGGCCGTTGTCGATGATGAACTCCGCACTCGGCCTGGTCCGGACCATGATCACGTTCGCCAGCATGATCGCCCTGCTTGTAGCCATCAGCCCGCTGCTCGCGCTGGTCGCGTTGCTGGCCCCAATCCCGGCTTTCGTGTCGCAGTCGAAATACGGGTCACGCGCATTCTGGCTCACGTTCCTGATGTCGCCGATCAAACGGCGGATGGATTATCTGTCTTCTTTGGTCACCACGGACACGTACGCCAAGGAGACCAAACTCTTCGGCCTTGGCCCGTATTTCGTGGACCGGTTCCGGAAACTGGGCGTGGTGGCCTACGAGCGGCAGCGGAAGCTGACCGTGAAACGCAATGTCAGCTCGACGTCGTGGGGTTTGCTGAGCACGTTCGCCGGGTCGGCAATTGCGTTGTACATCGCCTTGGAAGCCGTCGGCGGACGGCTCACGCTCGGCGATCTCGCGTTGTACACCGCGGCGGCGACTTCCGTGCAGACGTCGGTGACCGGGTTGTTCACCGCATTTTCCGGAATGTATGAGAACAATCTGTACCTGGACACGCTCTACAAGTTCCTGGACACGAAACCGGAGATCACCAAACCGGCCCGGCCGCGGCCGTTGCCGTCCACTGTGGAGGGTCACATCCGGTTCGAGTCGGTGAGCTTCAGCTACCCGGGTGCGGACGAACCCGCGCTGCACGGCGTGAGTTTCGAGATCCGGCCGGGCGAAACGGTGGCCGTGGTCGGGCGCAACGGCGCAGGCAAGTCGACGTTGTTCAAGCTGCTGTGCCGGCTGTACGACCCGACGGCAGGCCGGATCCTGCTCGACGGCGTGGACATCCGCGAGTACGAACCCGACGAATTGCGTACCCAGATCAGCGCGATGTTCCAGGATTACGTGACATACCAGGGCACCGCTGCGGAAAACATCGGTCTCGGCGACCTCACCCGCCTGACCGACCGCACGCACATCGAGGACTCCGCCCGCCGCGCCGGCGCCGACGAACGCATCACCCGCCTGCCGTCGGGGTACGACAGCCCGCTCGGCCGCTGGTTCGACCAGGGCGTCTCGCTGTCGGGCGGCGAATGGCAGAAAATCGCGCTGGCGCGGGCTTTCCAGCGCGAGGCCCCGATCCTGATCCTGGACGAGCCGACGTCCGCCCTGGACGCCCAGGCCGAGCACGACTTGTTCGCCCGGCTGGACAGTCTGTCCGACGGCCGCACCACGCTGTACATCTCGCACCGGTTCTCGACGGTTCGCCAGGCCGAGCGAATCCTGTTGCTGGACCACGGAAAGGTAGCGGAGTATGGGACGCACGAGGAATTGATGGCTGCTGGGGGAGGGTATGCGGAGTTGTTCACCTTGCAAGCGCAGGCGTATGTGTGAAGCGTCCTGACCTGGTCCTGTCGCTGGTGATCGCGGCCGGAATCCTGGGGTCGCCGTTCTACAACACCGCTCTGGTGCGGGAACAGCTGATCGGCTCCGCGCCGGTGAGCGCGCTCGGCAGCGTGGTCGTACTGTGCACCGGCCTGGCGCTGGCCTGGCGGTCAACGCTGCGGCGCGGGTACCTGTGGGCCCAACCGGCCACGCTGACCTGGGGCGATTTCGACGGCCGCCGCCCGGTCGTGCTCACTCGGCGGCTCCTCTTGGATTGGGCCGCCCGATTCGGCGTGGCCGCGTATTTCTTCGCCGTTTCGGGAATGCTCATCGGGTTCCCGGCATCGCTGCTCGGTCCGATCGCCCTGTACCTCACGGTGGCCGCGCTGGCGCTGGTGATGGGCCGCCGCCCGCCGTTTCCGGGCGAATCACTGCTGCCGCTCACCCTGGCCTTCGCGCTGGTGGTTCCACTGTGGACGTACGCGCTGGCAGCCGGTCTCGCCGCGGCCGCGCTGGCCTGGTCGCCGCCGCGGCCGCACACCGCGTGTCGGCGGACCTTGGTCCGGCAGTTCACCGAACGCATGGTGCGCCGGACGTCGGCCGCCTTCCTGGACGTCTGGGCGCTGCTCCCGGCCGGACGCCCGGTCCCGTGGCGAATCGGCCTGGCCGGCCGGTTCGTGGTGACGCGATACGTCGTGATGGGGACCCTCGCGCGCCGGCATGCGCTCGGTCTGCCGGTGTTCCTGGCCCTCGCGGTACTCGCCGCGCACGTGACGTTTCCCGCGGTCAGCGCGGTCTGGCTGCTCGGACTCGGCGGGTACCTCGCGCTGCTGCCGTTCACCGCCCCGGTCGCCCAGCTGCATCGGGTACCCGCATTGCGGCGGTGGCTGGATGTCCCGAACCTGCGCCTGCATGCGGTGACCTGCGGCTTTCTGTCCTTGTTGGCTCTGGCGTGGGCCGGGGTGGTGCTGCTGCTGGGGGTACCGGTGCCGGCAGGCGCGCTGGTGGCAGTGCTGGTCGCCGCGCTGTCCGCGGTGCGCTCGGTGACGCGGGGCCCGCTGGACTTCAGCTCGATGGGGATGGTGTTGTACGAGGGAGTCCTGATCCCGGCCGGCCTGGTGCGGCAGCTGGTACGGGGGCCGGATCTGCTGGTGATCGGGCTGGTCGTGGCGAGTCTCGTTTTCTAGGCTGGCGGGATGGGTCGGCGCATTGTGGTGCTGGGTTGTTCCGGCAGCGGGAAGTCCACATTGGCCCGGCAGCTGGGCGCGACCCTCGGCGTGCCGGTCACCCATCTGGACCGGCTGTTCTGGCGCCCGGGCTGGGTGCAAGCGCCGTTCGAGGAGTTCCGCGCCGGGGTCGCCAAGGCGGTGAGCACGGGCGCTTGGGTCATCGAGGGGAACTACAGCAAGACCCTCGATTTACGCTTGCCGCTCGCCGACACCGTCGTGTTCCTGGACCCTCCGCGCGCCGTCTGCATGGTCCGGGTACTGCGCCGCCACCTGCGCGAACGTGGTCAGGACACGCAGGCCGCCGGATGCGTGTCGAAGGTGGACTTCGAGTTCGTCAAGTGGATCTGGCACTGGCGGCGCACCCACCGGAGCGCCCTGCTCCACCGCGTCGCAACCTCGCGGACGAGACAGGTACTGCTGCAGTCCCCCCGCGACGTCGCCGCATTCCTCGCTGACCTGCACTGATGCCGGTTCGGGAGCAAAACCGGGGCATCGTTCGTTCACTGGACATGGCTGTCGTGTTCCTGCTCTACGTCCTCGCCGAGGTCGCCGCGATCTGGGCGGTGGGCTCGGTAGTCGGTGTGCTGGGCACGATCGCCCTGCTGATCGCGGGCGCATTCGCGGGCTCGTGGCTGGCCCGCCGAGAAGGCGGCAAGGCGATGCGCGCGTTCGTCACCACGGCACAATCAGGCCGCAACCCGGAAAAAGAACTGACCGACGGCATGCTCGTCGCAGTGGGTGGCGTATTGATCATGCTACCCGGCTTCGTGAGCGACGTGCTTGGCCTGCTGTTCCTCCTCCCGCCGACCCGCTCGGTAGCCCGCCGGATGTGGCTCCGGAGGGCGGAGAAGCGCGCCATCAGGTACGCGAACCAGCGGAGGGGCCCGGTGATGGTGGTGGACAGCGAGGTAGTGACGGAGGAGCCCAAGCCGAAGGCGGCCCATCCGGTGATCGAGGGCCGGATTGTGGAGGGTTGAGCGAGCAGGCGGCAACGACCCAGCCGTCACGTCTTCAGCGCCGTCCTTCGGGCCGCTGCTCGATGGTAAGCGACGCTCTTCATATCAATTTCATGACCTGGCAACACGTGCAGTGAACCTGCCGGTGAACCATTTCGAATAAGTGACAGGTCATCCCGAATAATGATACCGCCCAAGTCAAAGAGGGCGTGGCAGTTCGGACAAAGACACAGCATGTTCCTCGGTTCGTCGTCGCCATTATGGGGGCTGCCGAGCGCTTTGATATGCGCACCCTCCGAATAAGTTCGATCACCCACCGCCAACTGGACTCGACACATCTGGCAGGTATCGCGGTACATGAGCTTGATCCCGCGCGCCACTCGAGTGACTCGGATCACCCGCTCGGCGACAACCGTCCGTCGGCCAGGCTGAGATTTTCCCGGAGGTAACGAGACTTCCTCATCTGTGGCTGATATCTCCACCGGAACCAGCGGTCCACTGAGCACATCAACGGTGAGAGTGGACATCCAGAAAAGGCAACGAACAAAACCATCATCGAGCCGAACCTGCTCGGCATGGTCCACCCGAAACAAACCATCGTAGCGATATCCAGATTTCGGTGCATAATCCGACCCAGGATGCGCGCCACGAACCACCCGGACAGAAGCGCCGGTAGTGCAACTGTTCAGCAAGGCCGCGTTACCGGGAGCAGCGAAGCTCTGATCGGCGATTTGCTTCTTGGAGTTCTTAGCGCGCCCACCGTGCCCGACGTAGAGAATCACGGAACCATAGTCCTGGTCGCCGTAACCGCCGGAAACGACGATCGACTCAGCGCCCGTCTGACCGGTGCCAACAATGCCAGCCTGCCCAGCCCGATGCGTGCCCCGTGCCTGGGCCGCACGTCGATCTACGAACGTCGTGCCCTCCGGTACCCCCGGAATCTCCCCGAACCGGGGAGCTGTCTCCCGATCGATGACCTCAAAGCCCAGGTCCGTCAGGCAAGTAAGGAACAACGCGATGGCTCCGTTGGCCTGGCTTGTCGGGAGCTTACCTCCGGTCGCCAAGTGATACGCTCGGCAGACAATCGCCCGGGCAGGGTAGGCGTATGGCTCAACCAGCAGGTCGTACCGTTTGTCCGACGGGAGCCCATACCGGGCAAGGAATTCGCCCTGCTGCAGCCGCTCAAACTCGACGACGGCGGCCCGCACGTGGTCGGCCCGAATGTCTGCAAATGCCATGCGCATCACTCTATGGCGGGACGCCGACAGAAGCCGCCGAGACTGACCGCCCAGCACCTCGGGATTCTGTCGGTGGTCACCCGTACCCTCTTAGACAGGCCGAGAAGAGGAGCCGAGGTGCAGGAATTCCAGCCGTTCGCGCACCTGACCGCACCCAACAGCACCCTCTACCGCCAGCTCATGCACGCATTCGTGCAGGCCAAGCGTCGCTTCACGGTGCACCTTCGGCCGGAGGACGTGCACGAAACGGTCACCGGGACCGAGCTCACCGCGGTCGCCGATTCACTCGCCCGGTTGGTGGAGTGGGGGAACCTCCGCGCGGATCCGGACACGAGCCGGGTCACCACGGTGGAGGACTTCCACCGGGCCCGATTCCTCTACCAGCTCACCGAACGTGGCGAGGCTGCCGAGCAGGCGATCGCCGCGTACGACGAGGCGCTTGGCCGGCGTGGCGCATTGCAGGCCGTCGCGTTGTCCGACATCGCCGGCCAGCTGCGGGCGTTGCTCGAGCTCGCTCGGCAGTCTCAGCCCGATCCGGCAAAAGTGCACCTGCTCCTTCGTGCACTGGTCGACCGATTCACCGACCTGGCGAGCAACGCGCAAGCGTTCATGGCGTCCCTGCAACGCACGATCGATCTGCACGACGCCGATGCCGACGCTTTCCGCGCCTACAAAGACCGGTTGATCGACTACCTCGAGCGATTCATCCGTGACCTGGTCGGCACGGGTGGCAAGATCACCGCCCTGATCGGCGAAATCGAGGAGCTCGGCGTCGGCGCGCTGCTTGACCTCACCGCCTGGCGTGAAGCGGAGGACGCCGCACCGGGCGAGGCGGCCGGTGTCGACGACCCCCGGCAGGTTGAGTTCGAACGTCTGCTGCCGCTGTGGCGGGACCGTTGGCAGGGCGTGCGTAGCTGGTTCATCAGCGAACAGCAGCACCCTAGCCAGGCGAAACTTCTCCGGTCACAGGCCAGGGCGGCTATTCCGCAGCTGCTCCAGGTCGTCGCAGCGCTCAACGAACGCCGGGCCGGACGGTCGGATCGGTCCGCCGATTTCCGCAGTCTGGCGAAATGGTTCGCACAGGCACCGGACGAGACATCAGCGCACCGGCTCTGGCGCTCGGCTTTCGGGCTGTCCGCCGCCCGGCACCTGACCGTGGACTCGGACACCCTCCGGGCCCGCGAAGAGAATCCGGTCCCAGCGAGCACGCCGTGGGCACAGGCACCACCGCTGGAGATTAGCCCTCGGCTGCGCAAGACCGGCAGTTACGAGCGGCGGGGCAAGCCGAACCGGGTGGTCGACCGCAGCAAACAACGTCGATACCTGGCCGCACTTGCCGCCCGCGAGGCAGCGGAGACCGCGGCCGCCCGAGCCGCGTTGGTCACCAGCCGGCCAACCCGGCTCGCCGACCTCGGCGAACTCGATCCGAACACCTTTCGGCTGTTCCTGACTCTGCTCGGGGACGCGCTCGCCGCCCGCACGCCGGGGCGGCGCAGCGTGGAAACCACGACCTCAGACGGCAGTATGTCCATCCGGCTGACAGCTGTCGACGGCGCTGGAGACGCCGCGATCAATACTCCACATGGCGTGTTCCGCGGACCGGATCACCTGGTGGAGATCGTCGACCTCACGGCGACCGACATCGAAGAAGCGGTCGGATGAGTTCGCTGGCTGATGCACTGTCCGCCTCCCACGTCGACGACTTCCGGCGGGCGGCACGCGCGCTCCTGCGCCGCCCGATCGTGCGGGCATCCGGTCCGGGTTCTGACGACTTCGCCGCGATCCGGCGGCACGCGAGCGAGCTGCGCGCCTGGTTCGACCGCAACACCGGCTGGCGCCTGCTTGTCGACAGCGAGGTCGCGCGCCTGGTCAAAACCGCAGCGACGACCACAGATCACACCCACCCAGCTCGGGACGTACGTGCCAAGCAGCCGTTCGGCCGCCGTCGGTACGTGCTGCTCTGCCTCGCACTGGCCACCCTCGACCGCGCGGACGCACAGATCACCCTCGGCCGGCTCGCCGAGCAAGTCGTCCTTGGCGCGGGTGATCCGGACCTGGTCGACGCCGGAATCGAGTTCACCCTGCGGGGCCGGGAAGAACGCGGCGACCTGGTTTCCGTAGTCCGGTTCCTGCTCGACCTCGGGGTACTCAGCCGCGTCGCAGGCGACGAGGACGCGTTCGTCAAAGACACCGGAGACGTGCTCTACGACGTAGAACGCCGCGTGCTGGGGGCACTGCTGGCCACACCGCGCGGGCCATCCACGATCCAGGCGGACAGCTTCGAAGCTCGCCTCGCCGCGCTGACCGGGGAGCTCCCACCCACCACGGAAGACTTGCGCAACCAGCGCATCCGTCACCAGCTGACCCGGCGCCTGCTAGACGAACCAGTGCTCTATTTTGACGAGCTGACGGAAGCGGAACTCACCTACCTCACCAGCCAGCGCGCCGCGATCACTTCCCGGATCGGGGAACTGACCGGGCTGGTCGCCGAAATTCGCGCCGAAGGCATCGCCATGGTCGACCCGGTCGACGACCTCACCGACGTCCGCATGCCCGAAAGCGGCACCGAAGGCCATGCCACCCTGCTGCTCGCGGAATATCTAGCCGGAACCGGTAATCGCCAGGTTCCGTTGCCCGAACTGCATGCCAAGCTCCGCGAGTTCGCTGCCATAAATCGCACCTACTGGCGTCGGGCCGCCGCTGAACCCGGCGCGGAAATCGAGTTGACGGCGCTTGCGTTGTCCCGGCTCGCAGCCCTGCGGCTGATCAGTCTGACTACCGAAGCGGCCACCGCTCGGCCTGCCCTGTCCCGGTACGCGCTGGCCGAAGTGACCATCCAGGAACGCCGATGACCCGAACTCTGCCTGAGCCGTCCCTGGAACGCTGGCAACCGTTGCGCGCCGGACTAGTCGACCTCTTCTACTACGACACCGAAGAGTTCCGGTTCCGCGATGGACGTCTGCTGCTGCGCGGCAACAATGGCACGGGCAAGTCCAAAGTGCTCGCCCTCATGCTGCCGTTTCTGCTCGACGGCGACCTGTCGCCGCATCGGGTCGAGCCGGATGCAGACCCGAAAAAGAAGATGGAATGGAACCTCCTGCTCGGTGGGGCACACCCCTACCCGGAACGGCTCGGGTACACCTGGCTCGAGTTCGGCCGCATCGACGACGACGGGATGCCTCGGTTCACCACCCTCGGTTGTGGGATGAAAGCGGTGTCCGGGAAAGGGATCGCCCGGCATTGGTACTTCGTCACCGAGCAGCGGGTCGGCGCTGATCTCGAGCTGGTCGACGCGACTGCAACAGCGTTGAGCAAGGATCGTCTCAGCGACGCGCTCGGCGAACACGGCACAGTCTACGAGCGCGCCCGCAACTACCGGCGCGCCGTCGACGAAGCGCTGTTCAGCTTCGGCGAACAACGATACGACGCGTTGGTGGACTTGCTCGTGCAGTTGCGGCAGCCTCAGTTGTCCAAGCGCCCCAGTGAAAAGGCACTGTCCGCAGCACTCACCGAAGCGTTGCCACCGCTTGATCAAGCCGTGGTCGCGGACGTTGCAGACGCGTTCCGCAGCCTCGAAGAAGACCGCAACTCCCTCGTCGCGATGACCGAAGCGCACCAAGCGGCGAATACGTTCCTGAGCCATTACAGCCGCTACGCGCGGATCGCCTCGCGGCGCCGAGCCGCGCTTCCGCGGGCAGCCCAAGTCACTTACCGGCGGGTCAGTGAAGACTTGACTGCCGCGGAAAATGCCTATGAACAGGCGAAAACGGCACTGGCTGCTGCGGAGGCGACGCTGGCCGAGCTCACCGCGACACGCAACCAATTGCAAACGCGCGACGCCGCCCTGCGTACTGGCCCCGAGATGCGCAGTGCGCAAGAGCTCGCGCGCGCCGCCGAAGACGCCCGTAAGGCCGGCGATGAGAAGACTCGACTCAAGGTCGCCCAGGACAAGGCCACCACCAAGTTCGCCATTCGTCGTGCCCAGGAAACCCGCGCAGCGGAACAATTGTCTAAAATCGACGCTGCGCTCAGCGATGCCCGGGAACACGCGAAGAGCGCCTCGACCGTGGCGAGGATCGACGCCCTGCATGCTGAACGCATCAACTCCCCGCTCGACACCGAACCCGAGGTTGCCCGGCTACGCTCGGCCGCCGATCAACTGGCCAAGCGGCAACAGCACGCCATCGAGCAAGTGACGAGGCTGATTCGCGCCGTCGATGCGGCCCAACGCACACTGGCCGAAACCCGACGCAAGGCCACCGACCTGGATGCGGAGGCAACTGAACTCGCGGAGCGGCGGGTCGAGGCAGAAAGCCGCATCGTCGAGTGCGGGCGAACGTTGGTCACGGCGATCCGCGAGCACCTCGACGGCGCCACCGAACTGCACCTTGTCGACCCGGCAAGCACGTTCGCCGAGCTCGAGCTCTGGATCGAGACGATGGCGGATGTAAATCCCGCCGCCGCCGCGGTGACCACTGCCGGACAAGCAGCAGCTGCGAACCTTGCCCGCACGGACGCCACACACGAAGCCGAGGAGCGCACCACGCGCGAGCGATCCGGCGAGCTCGTGGCGGAGATCGAACGGCTGGAGCGCGGTGAGGACAACGCCCCACCGACGCCCTACACCCGCCGGCACGCTGCCCGATCCGCTCGCTTCGGCGCCCCCTTTTGGCAGCTGGTCGACTTCGCGGCCGACGTGGCGCCTGCCGACCGCGCGGGCCTCGAAGCAGCGCTCGAAGCCGCCGGTGTCCTCGACGCCTGGGTCACCCCTGCAGGCGAGCTGCTTTCGCCAGATACCGAAGACGTTGTCCTCAGCCCGCGGCACACGATCGACGGCACGAGCCTGGCCACGGTGCTGACCCCCGCGGTTGATCGAGAAGATCCGCTGGCCGATGCGGTTTCCGACGCAACGGTGGCCGAACTGCTCGGCGCAATTGGGCTGGACGGGAGCGGCGAAACCTGGGTCAACACGGCCGGGGAGTACCAGATTGGTGTGCTGCGCGGAGCCTGGCACAAGCCGGCCGCGGAGTACGTCGGACGCGGCGCCCGGGAGGCCGCCAGACGGGCCCGGCTCGAGACACTGCTCGCCGAACTTGCCGAGGTCGAAGCAAAACTGAGCGCGCTCGCGCAGGAGCGAGGCAAGCTGCGGCAACGTCAGCACACGCTCAACAACGAGGTGTCCGGCATGCCGTCCGACGCTACCCTGCACGATGCACACTCCGCAGCCCAACGACTGGCCGACGATGTGCACCGGATGACGATAAGACAGTCGGACGCACAGGCCGCTGTGGTCGCTGCGAGCGAGGCCGCCGAGACGGCCCGGGCCACGCTCGCCGAGTCCGCAATGGACACCGGCTTGCCAACGACCAGCGCTGCACTCTCCGAAGTGGAGGATGGCCTTTCCGACTACCGGGTCGCGCTCGCTGGGCTTTGGCCCGTGCTCAACGCGGTTGCCGAGGCACGCCGCGCAGCGCAGCAAGCAACCGAAGAACGGGAAGAAGCCGATGCGGACCTCGCCGAGGTGGCGGACCGCGCGGCGACCGCGGAACAGACCGCGGCCACCACCGCTGAGCACCACCGGACGCTGCGCGAAACCGTCGGGGCGGCCGTCGCGGAGCTCGAAGCACGCTTGGCCGCAGTAGCGAAAGCCATAGCGGACAACGAAACTGCTGCGACCGGCGCCGGCCGGGAGCGTGACGTCGCGATCGATGCCCGGGGCAAGGCGGACGCTCTCCGCGGAAAACTCCGCGAGGACTTGCAAGGCGCAACCAAGGAACGCGCTGCAGCGACTGAATCCCTACGACGATTCGCACGGACCGGCCTGCTCGCGGTGGCGCTGCCCAACTTGCCGATCCCGGATCCGCTCGAAGCATGGGCGCCTGATCCGACCGTCCGGCTCGCCCGGCGGGTGAACGAGGAACTCGCTGACACCCCGGACGACGACAATGCCTGGGATCGCACGCAGAAGCAGGTCAACGACGAGCTCAAGAGCCTCACCGACACGCTGTCGCGCCAAGGCAGCCGGGTTTCCGGCGACCTGCTCGAAGACGGTCTGGTGGTCGAGGTCGAGTTCCGCGGAAAGCCGGCAACCATGCCGGAACTGACCACTGCGCTCGCCGCCGAGGTGGCTGACCGGGAGCGGCTGCTGAACGAACGCGAGCGGGAAATCCTGGAAAACCACCTGGTCAACGAAGTGGCGAGTACTCTGCAGGAGCTCATCACCACCGCCGAAGCCCAGGTCGCGCGCATGAATGTGGAGCTCTCCGAACGGCCGACCAGTACCGGGATGCGGCTGCGGCTTCAGTGGCGGCCCCGCGAGGACGGCCCGGCCGGGCTGGCCGCTGCCCGGGAGCGGTTGCTGCGCCAGACCGCCGACGCCTGGTCCGAGGAGGATCGAGCGGCCGTCGGCGCATTCCTGCAGGCCAGGATTGCGGAGGTGCGGGCACAGGACAGCTCCGGCACCTGGCTCGAGCACCTGACCACGGCACTGGACTACCGGGCCTGGAACCGGTTCGTCATCCAGCGCCACCAGAACGGCCAATGGAAACCGGCGACCGGCCCAGCCTCGGGCGGAGAACGGGTGCTGGCGGCCAGCGTGCCGCTCTTCGCGGCCGCATCGTCGCACTACGGCTCCGCCGGCAATCCGCATGCGCCGCGGCTGGTGACCTTGGACGAAGCATTCGCCGGCGTCGACGACAATGCCCGCGCGAAGTACCTCGGCCTGCTCGCCGCATTCGACCTCGACGTGGTGATGACAAGCGAACGAGAATGGGGCTGTTACCCGGAAGTGCCGGGCCTCGCCATCTCGCAGCTGTCCAGGACCGACGAAGTCGCCGCGGTACTCGTCACTAACTGGGAATGGGACGGCCGGCGGAAAATACTGGTCGAGCCTTCACCCACAGCGGCCATGGACGACCTGTGGAGCGACACCGATCAGCTCGCTCCGGACGACGAGCAGCAATGAACCATCAGCACCCCCCAGCACCTGCGGTCGACCGGGCGCGGCTGGCCCGGCTTCTCGGTACCGAACTGACATGGCTGGTCGAGCGCGTACGACGAAGGCTCGAACGGGGCGAAACGCTGGACACCACCATTACGCTCCCCGATGCCACCCTCGCTCAGCGCGACGCGGTGCACCGCCTGCTCGGACGGCGACCGCGGGCGGGAAACGCCCTGACGGTGGCGCTACCCGCGGTCGACGAAGTGCTCCGACGCTCCGGCGCCAGCCGTGAAGGACTCGTCGCTGCGGTGGTCGCGCTCGGCGGCCCGATCGTCGACCGCAGCGCGCACCGTGCCGCGGTGGAAACGGCCTGGCAGCAGGCTTTCGTCCCGGTTGCGGCGATCGTGCAGACGCGGCCGGAACTGGAAAGGTGGTACGAACGCCAGCACGCGACCGGGCTCGTCCGCAGGCTGGCTGTCACCCCGGAGACCGCTGCCCAGCTGCTCGCCGACCTCGCCAAGGTTCTCACTGAACTACCCGCATCCGGTGAACCTCTAGGGCACCTGGCCGCGCGCACCATCCAGGACGCGCACGGCCTCGACGACGGCAAACCTCTGGCCACACTCGCGCTGAGCGCCGCACGAGCGCTTGCCGAGGTATCCGACACCGCGACCAACCGGGAGGTCTGGGCCGCCGTCGGGGTGCTGCGCGATGAGGTGTCCAGCACCGTCCTCACCCTCGGCCTGTCTGGTGACCCGCAGACCACGACCGGCCAGGCCCTCGCTGCCTTCCACGCCGCGGGCGAGCCCGCGGTCCTGACCCTGCGTCAGCTCGTCCGGGACCCACCGCGGTTGACTGACCAGCTCGTCTTCGTCTGCGAGAACCCGGTCGTGGTCACCGCAGCCGCGGACCGCCTCGGGCCAGCCTGCCCGCCGCTGGTCTGCACCTACGGCCAGCCGGGAACGGCGGTCATGGCGCTCCTTCGAGCGCTTGCCGAGACCGGTGCCGAACTACGCCACCACAGCGATTTCGACTGGGGCGGCATCCGCATCGGCAACGTCCTTTTCGATCGGCTGCCGGTCCGACCGTGGCGGTTTGACGCCGCCGCATACCGGCAGGCCGCACGGCGTCCGAGCGCCGCCCTCAGCGGATCGCCGGTAGTGGCCCGTTGGGATCCCAAGCTGAGCGTCGCAATGACTGAGATCGGCAGCAAAGTCGAGGAAGAGATGGTGCTCGATTGGCTTCTCGACGACCTCGCCGGGTGAGCTCAGCCCGCATCACTCGGCTTCGGAATGTCGAAGTACCCCGACAATCGAACAGCCGGTGCGTACTCCCCCTTCACCTTCACCTTCCCCGTGACAAACATCGCCGCCACCGCTGCATTACCCGTCGCCATGCGGATGAAATCCTCGACTGACACCGTGATCGTCGTGTCTGGCGTGCGGGTCAGGTCGGTGCTCGACACGCACAAGCCGTCTTCGATGACCGTCTGGTAGCGGTCGTATTCGGCGCCGTTGGGGAAGCGCCAGGAGACCACGATGTCGATGTGGCGGGCGCGGTCCGGGCGGAAGTGTTCGGACATGCGGCGGAAGATCTCGTCCAAGAAGACTGCGCGCAGGTCCGCGTGGTCGGAGATGGCCTTCAGCTGGTCGCGGGTCGCGGCGGCTACCACGTCTACCAGTGCTTGCGTGGTGAGGGAGCTCAACTCGATGCCGGCGCCGGCGGTGCCCAGCATGTGCAGCGTTTCCAGGACCTGCACGAACTGTTCGGGGGTCAGCTTCCCGATCGACAACGAGCGCGCGAAGCCGTTCACCGCGTGCTCACCGGGGGAGCGCGCGGCGCGCGTGCGGGAACGCCAGCGGGGCACCGGGTCAGGCCGGTCGCGGGAGGTCGAAGTGGCTGGTGAGGCCGGCGGCGAAGGCCAGGTCACCCTTCACCTTCAGTTTCCCCGTGACGAACAGGACCGCGGGGGTCGCCTGGTGGGTGATGATGCGGAAGAAGTCCACTGGGGAAAGCGTGATCGTCACCCGGGGTTTCTCGCGCATTTCGCGGGACACCGTGCACGAGCCGGAGGAAATCACTGTCTCGTAGCGGTCATAGCCACCGGCGCCGGTGCCGCCGGACAGGCGCCAGTGCACGACCGCGTGCAACGAACGCGCACGGATGTGCGCTCCCATGCGCGCGAAGATCTCGTCCAGTACCCGTTCGCGCAGCGTGCGCTCGGCGACCACGGCTTCCAGCTGTGCCCGTGACGCGCGCGCGACCAGCGTGGCGAACCTCGTCGGGTCGACCTTTTCCAGTGCGAACGCGGGTGCGCGCTCGGCCAGCCGGACCAGAGTGGCCAGCAGCCTGCTGACGTCGTCGCGGCCGAGTTCGCGGGGGTCGATGGCGTCGGCGACCGCGTTGACGTCCAGGTCGCTCACGTCGGCGCGCTCCAGTGCGTCCAGCAGCGCGACCCCGCGCAGGCCGGCCAGGTCGACGCTGGTCGCCTCCGGGTTGTCCGCCATCTTCCACCCCTTCCGGAACTTTCCGACATAAGGCTACCGATGAGTAGGTAGCCCGGCAAGCACGCTGGGGGCAGGGCGCCGGGTACCGTTTCCTGCCAGCGAGAGGGAGGTCGAAGCACTGTGCCCGACGAAGATCAGCGCCAACCCGAGCGAGCCCGGCGGCTGCCGCGGGCGGTCCGCGAACGGCAGATCCTGGACGCCGCGGTGCAGGTGTTCTCCCGGCACGGCTACCACTCGGCGTCGATGGACGAGATCTCCGAGGTCGCGGGCGTCTCCAAGCCGATGATCTACACCTATCTCGGCTCGAAGGAAGACCTCTTCGGCAAGAGCATCCAGCGCGAGGCGACGCGTCTGCTGGAGGCCATCCAAGCCGGGGTACAGCCCGACCTCCCGCCGGACATGCAGCTCTGGCACGGCCTGCGCTCGTTCTACCGGTTCGTCGCCGAATACCGCGAGTCGTGGACGGTGCTGCATCGCCAAGCCCTCACCGTCGGTGGCACGTTCGCGGCGGAAATCACCGCGATGCGGATGCGGGCGATCGAGCTGGTCGCGGCCCTCGTGGTGGCCGCGGGTACGCGCAAGGGCCTCGGCGAACAGGCGGAGTTCTCGGGCACCGGGTTGGCCGCCGCGCTGGTCGGCGCCGCCGAATCCCTTGCCGACTGGGCACTGGACCACCCGGAAATCTCCGACGGGGTCCTCGCGTCCTGGCTGATGAACCTGGTGTGGCTCGGGTTCAACGACCTCGTGGAAGGGCAGGTCTGGAAACCGTCAGAGGGGTGAAATCACCCCGTCCAAATGCGGTTTCTCCCCCCGCCAAAGCTCAAACGCCCACCCCTCCGCGGTCTGCCACGTCGTGAACTCCGCGCGGGCCGGGAGTAGTACCGGCTGCTTGAACCGCACCGCAACGCTGAACCCGTCCGGCAGCCGGCCCTCGAACGACGCCAAAGCATGCGCCTTCGTCCACATTCCGTGCGCGATCGCCCTGGGAAAGCCGAACATTCGCGCGGTCAGGGCGTGCAGGTGGATCGGGTTTCGATCGCCGGACACCTCGGCGTAGCGGCGGCCGATGTCGGCCGGGACGTGCCACAACGCGGTCGGCGCCGGGGGCGTCAGCTGGGTGCGCCTGGCCGACGCGCCGGTACCCGAGCGGCGCAGGTACGTCGACACCTCGGTCCACACCGGATCGACGCCGGAAAAGACCTCGCTCACCATGTCGAACTGGCGGCCTTTTTCGTGCGCACGCAGGTTTTCCGCGCGGACGCTCACCCGGAACGTCTCGCCCAGCTGCAGCGGACGGCGTTGCGTGATCCGGTTCTCCACGTGTACCAGGCCGAGCAGCGGGAAGGGGAAACCCGGCTCGGTCATCAGCGCCATCTGCAGTCCGAACACCAGCATGTGCGGATACGTCACCGGCAAGGTGTCCGAAAAACGGAATCCGCAGACCTCGTTGTACGCCGCGACGTGCGCCGGGTCGACGACGACTTCCGGGCGCACGAACTCGGTGTCCGGTAAGGAAGAAGAGCCGCCGCGGCGAAGCAAGGCTTTGGGGTACAGCGTGGCGAGGCTCGGGGCGCTCGTCAGCTCACGAACGGACATGGCTCACGCTCCCAGCAAAGCCTGGCCGCACACGCGCACCAGGTTTCCGTTGACCGCCGCCGACGCCGGGCTTGCGTACCACGCAATCGTTTCCGCGACGTCCACTGGCAGCCCGCCCTGACCGAGGCTCGACAGCCGCCGTCCGGCTTCGCGGATGAAGAGCGGCACCGCGGCCGTCATCTTGGTCTCGATGAACCCCGGCGCGACCGCGTTGATCGTGCCGCCGTACTCCGCGAGCTGCGGCGTGCCGACGTTCACCATCCCGATCACGCCCGCCTTCGACGTCGCGTAGTTCGTCTGCCCCACATTCCCCGCGATTCCGGCGATCGACGACACCCCGATGATCCGGCCGTTCTCGCGCAACACCTGGTCGCCCAGCAGTTTGTCGTTCACCGCGAGCTGTGCGGACAGGTTCACCGCGAGGACCGCGTCCCACCCGCTTTCGGTCAGGTTGCCGAGAGTCTTGTCGCGCGTGATACCCGCGTTGTGCACGACGACGTCGACGCCACCGTGCCGTTCGACCAGGTATTCGGCGAGCTTCGCGGGCGCGTCGGCCGCCGTGATGTCCAGCTGCAGCGCCGAACCACCGATCCGATTGGCCACTGTGGACAGATCGCCGCCCTGCGCCGGGATGTCGAGCGCCACGACGTGGGCACCATCGCGGGCCAGGGTTTCGGCAATCGCCTCGCCGATCCCTCGCGACGCGCCGGTGACCAGCGCGACCTTGCCGTCCAGCGGTTTGTCCCAGTTTTCCGGCGCGGGCGCGGTCTTGACGTGCGTGCCGACGCGGATCACCTGCCCGTCCACGAACGCCGACTTCGCCGACAGCAGGAACCGCAGCGTCGACTCGGCGGCTTCCTCGGCGCCCTCGGCCACGTACACGAGCTGCGCCGTCGCGCCGCGCTTGAGCTCCTTGCCGACCGACCGGACGAACCCCTCCAACGCGCGCTGCGCAATCCGCTCGCGCCCCTCGGCCAGCTCCGGCGGCGTGCCCAGCACGACGACCCGCCCGGACGCCCCGACCTTGCGGATCACCGGATGGAAGAACCTGTACACCTCACGCAAGCCGGCCGGGTCCGTGATGCCGGTGGCGTCGAAGACGAGTGCCGCGTGCCGGTCTGCCGGTGCGGAGAGCACCTCGATCCCGGCTCCGGTGAGCTGGGCGCGGACGGTCTTCTCCAGCCTTCCGCCGGGCGCCGCGCCGAGAAGTGCGGGACCCTCGAGGGCGGGCTGGCCGGGACGGTACCGGCGCAGCGTCGCGGGATTGGGCAGGCCGAGCTTCGGCACCACGAACTTCCCCAGCGGGGTCTTCGTGAACTGCTGGTACCTGTCCGCCATCACGTGCCTCCCGTGCTGTCTGCGTCACGTCGCAGTCTAACCTACTCGCTAGTAGGTTACAGTGTGAAAGGGACGACTCAGAGAGGTGGACGTCATGGCGACGAGGAAAGCGCCGGCCGTACGCAAGGTCGCGATCGTCGGCGGGAACCGGATCCCGTTCGCGCGGTCGAACGGGCCCTACGCGCGGGCCTCGAACCAGGACATGTTCACCGCCGCGCTCGACGGCCTGGTCAGCCGCTTCTCGCTGCAGGATGAGCTCATCGGCGAGGTCGCCGCGGGGGCAGTGCTCAAGCATGCCAAGGACTTCAACCTCGCCCGCGAAAGCGTGCTCGGCAGCAGGCTTTCGCCCGCGACCGCGGCGTCGGACGTCCAGATGGCGTGCGGCACGGGACTGCAGGCGGTGATCAACGTCGCCCACAAGATCGCTCTCGGGGAAATCGATTCGGCGATCGCGGGCGGCGTGGACACGACGAGTGACGCCCCACTGGCGGTGAACGCCGACCTGCGGCAGATCCTCGTCCGGCTCAACGCGGCGAAGACGCTGGCCGACCGGCTCAAGCTGGTCGCGAAGATCCGGCCCGGGCACATCGTGCCGGAGATCCCGCGCAATGCGGAGCCGCGGACCGGGCTGTCGATGGGGGAGCATGCCGCGCTCACCGCGGCGGTTTGGGACATCACTCGCGAAGCGCAGGACGAGCTCGCCGCGGCCAGCCACCGCAACCTCGCCGCAGCTTACGAGCGTGGCTTCTTCGACGACCTGGTCACGCCGTTCCTCCGACTTACCCGCGACCAGAACCTGCGTGCGGATTCAACGGTCGAGAAGCTCGCCAAGCTCAAGCCGGTTTACGGCGGGGCGAACGGGACCATGACGGCGGGCAACTCGACGCCGCTCACTGATGGCGCGTCGACGGTGCTGCTGGCCACTGATCAGTGGGCCAAGGCGCACAAATTGCCGGTGCTGGCGTATTTGACGTTCAGCCAGACTGCGGCGGTCGACTACGTCCATGGTGCCGAAGGGCTGCTGATGGCACCTGCGTATGCCGTGCCGCGGATGCTCGAGCGAGCTGGATTGTCGTTGCAGGACTTCGATTTCTACGAGATCCACGAGGCGTTTGCGTCACAGGTGCTCGCCACGCTCAAGGCGTGGGAGGACCCGGCCTTCGCCAAGGAGAAGCTGGGGCTGGACGCGCCGCTCGGTTCGATCGACCGCACGAAGCTCAACGTGAACGGCTCGTCGCTGGCGGCCGGGCACCCATTCGCCGCGACCGGCGGCCGGATCGTGGCGACGCTCGCGAAACTGTTGCATGAGAAGGGATCCGGCCGCGGCCTGATCTCCATCTGCGCGGCCGGCGGCCAGGGCGTGACGGCGATCCTGGAGAAGTAGCGCTCCCGCCGGTTCCCTGAAACCCACGTCCGTGAAGGGAACCTTGGGTTTTAACGTCGGGGTTGTGGGTGGTGGCCCTGGTTGATCATGGGTGCAGCCCTTGGTTGATGATCTCTTCTTGTCTAGGGAAGAGGGTCGAG
>NZ_JNYZ01000008.1 GCF_000717335.1 Amycolatopsis jejuensis | reverse complement strand
TACGAAGCCAAAACACGGTCTGAGGGGCTTGTCAAGGCATCTTTCCCGCCTTGACAAGCCCCTCAGACCGTAGTCACAATTCCGGCTTCGGGGTGCCCCAGCCGACCGGCCGGAAAACTCACCGCCGCGTCTGCTCGGCAACAGGGGCGGCATGATCAGCCAACACCCCGACCTTCCCCCGCTGCACGAACCAATAAAACATGAACGACAACCCCAGCGCGATCACCACGAACAACACCCCACCCCACTGCAAATACCAGTGATAAGGCTCAGCCGGATTGAACACCTCCCGCCGAGGCCAAGCGATATCCACGATCACCACGCATCCCCAAGCCAGAGCGGCGATGCTCACCGGCAACCCCCACCGCCCAAGCGAGAAATACCCAGGCGGCGTAGGAACCCACCGCCCCCGCAACCGGGTCAACGTCAATGACCCGACCACCAAAACATAAGCAACCAACGCCAGCACCACCGTAGTACTGGTGATCACCACGAAGATCTGCGGCTGCCGAACATTCGCCACGAGCACCAGAACCGCCACCACCCCAGTCAGCACGGCAGGAATGACCGGCGTCCGAGACCTCCGGGAAATTCGCGCCAACCTCCCACTCCCCGGCAGCGCATTGTCCCGCGCCATCGCGAAGATCATCCGGATCGCCCCGGTCTGGTTGGCCAGCGCACACACGAACACCGCAATCGCCACGCACACCAGCAGGATCTTTCCCAGCACCGGCCCCAGCACACTCTCGACCACATACGGCAGCCCCGACACCGACAACTCCCGCGCACTGAGATCTCCGACCGCCATCAGCGCGGCCAGCATCAGCAACCCACCCATCACCCCCGCCGCGAGAACAGCCCGGATGATCGCGCGCGGATTCGTCTTCCGTGGATTGATTGTCTCCTCCCCGACGGACCCGGCGGTGTCGAAGCCCCACAGGATGTACACCCCGAGCAGCACCGCCATGAGCAGCGCGCCGGGCATCCCGAGCGAGTTGTGCGTCTCGGCGCCGTTCGTTTCGAACACGACCTGCGGTCCACGCTTCGCGCTGAACAGCAACAGCACGATCAGCAGCACCGTGGCCACGAGCTCGACACAAACCCCGATGTTGTTGATCACCGCGATGACCTTCACCCCGAGGATGTTGATGACCGTGGTGGCGAGGATCGTGATCGCGCCCAGCAGGACGCCGTTCGTGGCGTAGTCGTACGGGCCGGTGCCGTCGCCGAAGAGCTGGAATCCGGACCAGACGGTGGGCAGCACGAACTGCATGGCCAGCGCGACTCCCGCGGTGGAGACGATGAGCGCGAAGATCAGCGACACTCCCGCGATCCACGAGGTCCCTGGCCGCGCGAGGTGTTTGCACCAGTTGTAGACCGAGCCGGCCAGCGGGTAGTGCACGGCCAGCTCGGCGAAGCACAGTGCGAACAGCAGCTGCCCCGCGACGGCGATGACCCAGGTCCACCAGAAGGCGGGCCCGGCGTTGCCGTAGGCGAAGAAGAAGAGCTGGAACGCGCCGGTGAGGATCGAGATGAAGGCGAATCCGGTCGCGAACGTGGAGAACGCGCCGAGCGTCCGCCCGAGTTCCTGCTTGTAGCCGAACGAGGCGAGGTCGCGCTCGTCGGCCGGTGCCGATGTGGAGTCTGAAGGCATTCAGCGCCGTCCTTTCGGTGCCCGGCGCCCCCCGGCCCACCCGCTCGGGGTGCGTCCGCCGCGGCTCTGCGGTGGTTCCCCATGGAACACGTCGAACGATTGAAAAGCAAGAGTTGAATTTCGTTCGAACCTATGTCACTGTTCGAACGAACGTAATCGACCACCCTGGCGTAGCATCGTCCGGACCGGCGAGGAGGAGTGATGACCGTGGCAGACCGCACCGGCGGGGCGCGGAACGGGAGTTTCGACGTCGTGGTCGTCGGCGGTGGGGTGCTCGGCTGCGCCGTGGCCGCGCGGTTGTCCCGGACGTCCGCGCGGGTCTGCCTGCTCGAAGCGGAGCCCGACGTCGCCGAAGGGGCCAGCAAGGGCAACGCCGGGGTCGCGGTTTCCTATTACGGCGCCCCGGAAACCGCCGAGACCCGGCTCATCACCGCGAGCAACCCGGGCTGGGAAGACCGGTGCCGCCGCCTCGACGTGCCGTACCGGCGGATCGGGGCGGTCATGGTCGCGCTCGACGACGAGCAGGCGCTGCGGCTCGAGCACACCCGGGCCGAGGTGAGTGCGTGCGGCGTCCCCTGCGCCCCGCTCACCGCCGCCGAAGTGCGGGAACTCGAACCACTCGTGGGCCCGCGGTGCGTGGCCGGGCTGCATCTGCCGGACGAAGGCATCATCGACCCGATGCGGCTCACCGTCGCCTACGCCCAGGTCGCCGTAAGAAACGGCGGGGACCTCCGCCTGGGCACGGCGGTATCCGCGATCCGGCACCACTCCGACGGCACCAGCACGGTGACGACGTCGGCGGGGACCGTGCACACCCGGTTCGTGGTCAACGCCGCGGGCACCGGGGCGGGCTGGATCAGCGAGCTGGCCGGGGGAGAGCCATTGCGCGGCTGGCCTCGGCAGGGCCAGTACGCCGTGCTGGACCGGGCGTTCGGCAGCCGGTTGTCGAAGATCGTCTTCTGCACGCACGGCACCGGGACCAAGGGCATCAACGTCGTCCCGACCACGCACGGCTCGGCGCTGCTCGGCCCGACCGCACAGGACATCGAGGACCCCGGCGACCGCGCCACCGACCCCGGCACGATCGCCCACATCCTGGCGCAGGTCCGCGACCTCGTCCCGGCCGCCGCACAAGCCCCGGTGATCAAGACGTTCGCGGCCAACCGCCCGGCCGGTGACGAACCGCACCGGCTGCGGATCGACTCCCGGGTACCCAATCTGCTGCACCTCACCAACCGCTCGGCAGGCGTCAGCATCTCGCCAGCGGCGGCCGAGGAAGTGCTGGCGTTGCTGCAGAACGCCGGACTCGACGCCGATGATCGGCCCGAAGGAGCCGATCGCGTGAGGCCTGTGCCCCGGTTGCGCACCGCACCGGACCCGTCGTCGCTGGTCGAGCTGGATCCGTTGTACGGACAGGTGGTCTGCGCATGTGAACAGGTCAGCGCAGCCGAGATCAACCATGCTCTGGAGGACGCGGTACCGGCCTGCTCGGTCGACGGGATCCGCAAGCGCACCGGCGCCGGGTACGGCCGGTGTCAGGGGTCGTTGTGCTTGGCCGGCTTGACTTTCCTGACCGGGGTGCACACTGGCACCGGACCCGCGGCCACCCGGCAGACGGCCCGCGGCACGGTGGGCTCATGACCAGGCCGTTCGTCGTCGTCGGGGCCGGGCCGAGCGGCCTGGGTGCCGCGCTGGCGCTCGTCGATCGGGGCCCGGTGGAGGTGGTCGACCGGATTCCGGTGGCCGGGGGCAGCCACGGCTGGACCGGCCGCGAGATCCGCGACCTGGTCCGCGCAGGCGAACGCGCCGGAATCCGGTTCCGGCTCGGCGAAACCGCCTGCCGCTGGGACCGCGCGGGGCGGCTGCTGCTGGCCGCGCCGGGCCGGATCAGCACGATCGACGCGCGGCACCTGTACTTCGCCGGTGGACTGCGCCCCGCGACTGCGGCGGAACTCCACATCGCGGGCGACCGCCCGGCCGGAGTGCTGCCTGCTTCGGTCGCCGAACACCTTCTGCAGACCCGCGTTGCGCTGTGGCAGCGACCGGTGATTGTCGGCGACGGCCCGTGGAGTGCGCATCTGGCCGAAACGGTCCGCGGATACGGCGGAACTCCTGTCGTGCTCCCGAAACCGGGCCCGGAGATGCAGCTGCGGGTCGAAGGCCGGGTCCGGGTGCAGGTGTTGCACGTGACGGAAAACGGGGTGTCCCGGGCAATTCCGGGTGACGCCGTCATCCTCGCGGCCGATCCGCGGCCGGTCCGGAATGTCGAGGGGGCCCTCGACGAGGCCGCGCCGGGGGTCACCTATGTGCAGCCCGGCGGCACCACGCCCACTGAACGTGCCGATGCGGCGCGCGAACTCGTCCGGTGCGAAGGAGACCGATGAAAGTCAGCTCACCGATCGGGGAACTCCCGTTCGAACCACGGCGGATCTCCCGTCACGGCACCACCGTCGCGATCGATGGCGTGATGGGCGCGTGGCCCGCGCGGGTCGAGATCGCCGCCGCCGACCTGCCCGCGCTCGCCCGCCTGCTCGCCCGGCCTGCTCTCGCCGTCTTCGGCGTCGTGGCCGTCACCGCGTTCGCGGTGCGGCGTACCCGGTCCTGACCGTCTGTCCCGAAAGGAATCCCCGTGCCCGACGTGTGGCTCGAAACCCGCCGGAAAATCATCACCTTCGCCCGCAAGCTGCAGAGCGAGCGGCTGGTGTACTCCACCGCAGGCAACATCAGCATGCGCATGCCCGGCGAACCCGGCCTGCTGGCCGTGACGCCGACCTCGACCCAGTACGACTTCCTCGAACCCGAAGACATCACCATCGTCACCCTCGACGGCCGGATCGTCGACGGCCGCAAGGAACCGACCTCCGAGGTCGCCATGCACACGCTCATCCACCAGCGCCGTCCCGAGGTGGGCGCGATCGTGCACACCCACGGCAAGGCGGTGATGACCATGGCGAACCTCGGCTGGACCCTGCCGCCGATCCTCACCGGGCTCGTCGAGGCCACCGGTGGCGCCGTGCGCACCTCGCCGTACTCGCAACCGGAAACCGACCAGATGGCCGACTACACCGAGGACGCACTCCGCGACCGCGGCGCGACTTTCCTGCGTTTCCACGGGCTTCTCGCCGTCGGGGCCGATCTGGAGCACGCGTTCCACACCGCGTCCGTGGTCGAGGGGGCCTGCGAGGTGTACCTGACGCTGCGCCAGCTCGGCGAGGTGCACGAGCTCCCGGCGCCGCAGGTCGAGTGGATCGCTTCCTATTGGCGGGCCCAGTTCCCCGGCGCGCCGGAGCCGCTGCCCGCGCCGGAGCCCGTCCCGTCGGCATGAGTTCCTACGTCATCGGCGCCGACGTCGGGTCCTCCGCGCTCAAAGCCGCGCTGCTGCACCCGGACCGCGGGGTCGTCGCGATCGCCGAACACAGTTACCCGATGCACCGCCCGCAGCCGGGCCACGCGGAGAACGATCCGCGCGACTGGTACCGCGCACTGGCGACAGCAGTGCCGGAAGTGCTTGCCACGGCGGGAGTCCGGCCCGGCGAGGTGGCGGCGCTGTGCCTCGCCGGGCAGCGCGACATCGCGGTGCTCCTCGACGCGGACGGCACCGTGCTCGCGCCGTGCATCCACTGGTCCGATCGCCGGGACCCAGCGGAAACCACGGCGCTGTACGACGGGCTGGGCCGCGAGCGGCTGATCGACCGCAGCGGCACCCTGCCGATTCCCGGCCTCGTCCTCGCGAACCTCGCCTGGACGAAGACACACCAGCCGGACGTCTGGGCCAGGGTCCGGTATGCCGTGCAGCCCAAGGACTACCTGGCGTTCGTGCTCACCGGCGACGTCGGCACCGACCCGACCGGGCCGACCCGCAGCGTCCTCAACGACTGGCGCACCGGGACCTGGAGCGAGGAATTGTGTACCGACGCCGGGATTCCCCGCGAAATCCTGCCCGACGTCCGGTACCAGCCATGGGAACCGCGGGCGGTGCTCGGGCCGGCCGCGGCCGAGATCGGCCTGGTGCCGGGAACTGTCCTGGTGGCCGGCGGCGGGGACGACCCGTGCGCGGCGCTCGGCTCGGGCGTGATCGACCCCGGGGCGGGCAGCATCGGCACCGGGTCGTCGCTGAGCTGGCGTGCGGTGGCCGAGCGGCCGGTGTTCGACCCGACCGGCGTGGTCGGGCTGATGCCGCACGTGGTTCCCGGTCGCTACCTGCACGAGATGGTGGCGGTCGGGCCGGGGACGACCCTGCGGTGGCTGCGGGACGCCTTCGCCTGCGGGGTGCCGTACGAGCAGCTGATCGAGGAGGCTGCGCGTACCGGCCGCGGCGCCGACGGGCTGCTCTGTTTCCCTTACGTGGAAGGCGCGACGGTCCCGGTACTCGACGACTCCGTGCGTGGCGTGTTCCACGGGATCGGCAGCCACCACCGGCTTCCGCATTTCGTCCGGGCCACCGTCGAAGGGATCGCGTACCAGTATCCGGCGCTGCTCGACCTGGTCCGGTCTCGCGGGCTGCCTGCGGAGTCCTTGACGATTTCCGACGGCGAGGCGCGCAGTGCGCTGTGGAACCAGATCAAGGCCGACGTCCTCGATCACCCGTTGATCCCGGCCCTGCGCGTGGAGGCACCCGCCATCGGCGCCGCGATCCTCGCCGGACTGGCCACCGGCGCGTTCGCCACCGCGCACGAGGCCGTCGGCGCGGTCGTCGAACTCGGCGAAGTCGTCCGGCCCGACCCCGGCGGTGTCGCCGAGTACGCCCGGCTGCGCGCGCAGTGGGAGCAAACCCGGGGCGAGATCTTCCCTGCCTTCAAGAACTAGGAGCGCCATGATCACCCAGGCTTTCATCGCCGGGACGTTCTCCGACGCGGCCGACGGAGCGACCTTCGACAGCCGCGCGCCGGGCACCGGCCGGGTCCTCGCGCAGGTGGCCGCATGCGGTCCGGCCGACGTCGACCGAGCCGTGTCGGCCGCCCGAGCCGCCTTCGACAACGGCAGCTGGCGCGACGCCGCCCCGGCCGAGCGCAAACGGGTCCTGCTCCGGCTGGCCGACCTCATCGAATCGCACGCGGAAGAACTGGCCACGCTCGAATCGGCGGATGCGGGCAAACCCATCACCGCGTGCCGGGAATTCGATCTGCCGGACGTGGTCACCACACTCAGGTGGTACGCCGAGGCCATCGACAAGGTCTTCGGCAAGGTGTCGCCGACCGGCCCCGGGCACCTCGGGCTGATCGTGCGCGAGCCGATCGGCGTGGTCGGTGCCGTGCTGCCGTGGAACTTCCCGGCCGCGATGCTGGCCTGGAAGCTCGGACCGGCGCTCGCCGCGGGTAATTCCGTGGTGGTAAAGCCGCCTGAACTCGCGTCGCTGACCACGTTGCGGATTGCCGAGCTCGCCGCCGAGGCAGGGGTACCGGACGGGGTGTTCAACGTGGTGCCGGGCCTCGGGCCCGTCGCCGGGCAGGCGCTCGGGCGGCATCCGGATGTCGACGTGGTCACCTTCACCGGGTCGACCGCGGTCGGCCGGGAGTTCCTGCGGTACGCGGCCGACAGCAACCTCAAGCAGATCGTGCTCGAATGCGGCGGGAAGAGCCCGCAGATCGTCCTCGCCGACTGCGGCGACCGGCTCGATGCCGTCGCCGCCGACCTCGCCAATGCCGCGTTCTGGAATGCCGGGCAGAATTGCAGTGCCGGTTCCCGCATCCTGGTGCACGCGTCGCTGAAGGACGAGTTCGTGGCGGCCTTGGCCGAACAGGCGCGCACGTGGCGGGTTGGCACTCCGGCGAGTGTGCGGACAACGCTCGGGCCGCTCATCGAACCGGACGCGCTCAAGCGGGTCCTCGATTACGTGGACGGCGCGCGCGAGGCGGGTGCCACTGTCGTCACCGGCGGCGAACGGATGCTCGAAGAGACCGGCGGCTGGTACGTCGGGGCCACCGTGATCGACGACGTGCGTTCCGACATGGCTGTGGCGCGCGAAGAAATCTTCGGCCCGGTCGTCACGGTCCAGTCGTTCACCGACGAGGCCGAGGCGCTGAAGATGGCCAACGACACCGATTACGGGCTCGCCGCGACTGTGTGGTCCCGAGACATCGACGTCGCGGTCCGGATGGCGCGGGGCATCCGCGCCGGGACGGTCGCCGTCAACGGCTACAGCGAAGGGGACATCACCACCCCGTTCGGCGGCTACCGCAGGTCCGGCTTCGGCGGCCGCGACAACGGCGTCGAAGCGCTGGAGCAGTACACCGAGCTGAAGACCATCTGGCTGACCGTCCGATGAATCGCCCGGGTGTTCAGTAGACTGTTCGAATGAACACGACGCTGAACCCGGAGACCGGCGAGGACGACACGCGCGCGACGCCGCAGGTGCGGCGCCAGTGGATCCTCGACCGGCTCGACGAGACGGATTTCGTCACCATCAAGGATCTCAGCGCCGAGTTCGGGCTCACCGAAATGTCGCTGCGCCGCGACCTGAACTCGCTGGCGGAGGAAGGGCTCATCACGCGGGTACGGGGCGGTGCGACGCGCGCGCGAACCCAGCACGCGCCGCGTCGGTACCTCGACCTGCAGCAGCGGCACGTCCAGGAGAAGACGCGGATCGCCCGTGCCGCGGTCCAGTTGCTGGACAGCGCCCGTACTGCGTTCTTCTACTCCGGCAGCACGGTGGCGCGGGTCGCCGACGCGCTGTCGGAGGAGCAGCAGGCCACTCTCACGGTGGTCACGCCGTCCCTGCCGGTGATCAACACCGTGAGCGGCTGGGCCGACGCCCATCTCGTCGCGGTCGGTGGCCTGTACCTGCCCAGTTACATGGCATTCGTCGGACCGCAGGCGGTCGAATCGCTGCGCACCATCAGCGCCGACGTCGCCATCGTCGGCTGCGACGGCCTCAGCGCCGCTGAGGGGCTCACGACGCCGCACCAGCTGGTCGCGGAGATCGGCACTGTGCTGATCGAACGCGCGCGCCAGACGATCGTGGTCGCCGATTCGAGCAAAATCGGCCGCCGCGGCTTCACGGCAATCGCCCCGACGACCGCGGTGGACGTGCTCGTCACGGACTCCGCCGCCGACCCCGAGGAACTCGACGCCCTGCGCGACAGCGGGATGCAGGTCCACGTCGTGTAGGTCCGTGAAGGGAACCTTCACGGACAGCTAAGAGTCCGTGAAGGGAACCATCACGGACAGCTAAGAACTCCCACCTCAATGAGAGGTTTCGTAGGCGGCGCCAGCAGATGATGCCGCAGGCCAGGCTCAGGAAGGCCTCGTGGATGTCGTTCCAGTCCCGCAGCCGCCGCCAGCAGGTCATCCCCGAACCGGATGCCACCCAAGGCCTTGCGGTCGTCCAAGTCCGTGAAGGGAACCATGAGGGAATCAGATTCCGTGATGGTTCCCTTCACGGACTTCACCCCCTGACTGCCGCTGACTGCCGCTGACCTGGCGAAACGCGCTATTCTGCCGGGGTATACACTCAAGGTATACGCGTCCGGTATAGTCCCTCTCATCCCCGGTGCACGGGGACAAGGAGGGAAACAGGGGTATGTCGGTTTCACACACGTTGCTCGCGTTGCTCGAATCGGGCCCGCGGCATGGGTACGACCTCAAGCGGGCGTACGACGAGCAGTTCGGTCACGGGCGGCCGGTGGCTTACGGTCAGGTCTACTCGACGTTGTCGCGCCTGTTGAAGGGCGGCATGGTCGAGGTGGCCGGGGTCGAGAGCGGCGACGGGCCGGAGCGGAAGCGCTACACCATCACCGACGCGGGGGTCACCGACGTCGAGAAGTGGCTTCGCACGCCGGAAAGCCCGGAGCCGTATCTGCAGAACACGCTGTACACCAAGGTGGTCCTCGCGCTGTTGTCCGGCCGGAGTGCCACCGACCTGCTCGACGTGCAGCGGTCCGAGCACCTCAAGGTCATGCGCGAGCTCACCCGGCGCAAGGTCGACGGTGACCTCGCCGACCGGCTGATCTGCGACCACGCGCTCTTCCATCTGGAGGCCGACCTGCGGTGGCTCGAGCTCACCGCGGCGCGGCTCGACGAGCTGGCGGAGGCGGTGCGCTGATGGCCTCTTCACGACCATTGCTGGTCGGGCGCAAGCTGTCCAAGTCGTTCGGCCAGACGCGGGCGCTCGACGGGGCGGCGCTGGCGGTGGCGCCGGGCGAGGTGCTGGCGATCATGGGCTCGTCCGGCTCGGGGAAATCGACCCTGCTGCACTGTCTCGCCGGGATCGTCCGGCCGGATTCGGGGACCATCGAGTACGCGGGTCGCGACCTCGTCGGCATGGACGACAAGGGCCGGAGTGCGTTGCGGCGCACCGAGTTCGGGTTCGTGTTCCAGTTCGGGCAGCTGGTGCCGGAGCTGTCGTGCCTGGAGAACGTCGCGCTGCCGCTGCGGCTCACCGGCGCGAACCGCAAGTCCGCCGAGGCGAAGGCGATGGACTGGATGGCGCGCCTCGAGGTCGACCCGCTGGCGAAACGGCGTCCGGGTGACGTGTCCGGTGGGCAGGCGCAGCGGGTCGCGGTGGCGCGGGCGCTCGTGACCGGGCCGAAGGTGGTGTTCGCCGACGAGCCGACGGGTGCGCTCGACACGCTCAACGGCGAAAAGGTCATGCGCATGCTCACCGAAGCCGCCCGCGAGACCAACGCCGCGGTGGTGCTGGTTACGCACGAGGCCAGGGTTGCAGCCTATTCCGACCGCGAGATCGTGGTGCGGGACGGGCGCACGGTCGACCGGGAACTCGTCGCATGATCCGGGATCTGGCGCTGGGCCTCCGGCTTGCCGTCGGGGGCGGCCGGATGTCCGGTGCGGCGCTGCTGCGGCTCGCGATGACAGCGTTCGGGATCGCCCTCGCGGTCGCCGTGCTGCTGCCCGCGGCGTCGGTCGGCCACCTGATGGACGCGAAGGCAGACCGGGCCTCGGCGATGAGGCCGGACACCGGGGAACGGCCGGGCGTCGCGCCGCTGCTCTCCTACGGCTGGTACCCGGGGAGCGGCGACAACGAGGTGCACGTCCTGTCGATCGCGGCGACGGGCCCGAACTCGCCGGTGCCGCCGGGCCTCGACCGGCTGCCCGCGCCAGGCGAGCTCTTCGTTTCGCCTGCGCTGGCGGAAAAACTGGCCTCGCCCGAAGGCGGTGCCCTGCGCTCGCGCTTGCCCGGACAGGTGGCAGGCGAGATCGCGAAGGCAGGCGTCGGCGACGCGGGCGACCTCATGGCGTATGCCGGGACGCCGGTCTCGGTGCTCGAGGCCGAAGGACCCGGCGCCGACCGGGTCTACGCGTTCGGCGAGCCGGGCGAAGGGTTCCGGCTGTCCGCGCTCATGCTGGTGCTGGTCGCGCCGATCGCCGCGGTTCTCCTGCTGCCGCTGCTGATTTTCGTGACCACGGCGTCGCGGATGGGTGCGGCGCAACGGGAACGCCGGCTGGCCGCGCTGCGCCTCGTGGGCGTCGACGCCGGTCAGGTGAAGCGGATCGCGGCGGCGGAATCGCTTGTCGGGGCGATGCTCGGGCTCGTCGTGGGCGGCACGTTGTTCTTCTCGCTGCGTCCGCTGATCGGGCAGGTCCATCCGTTCGGGGTCCGGGTGTTCGCCGACGATTTCGTGCCGCCGTGGTACTTCGTGCTGCTGATCGCGGTGGCGGTACCCGCTCTCGCGGTCGGTTCGGCGCTTTTCGGGCTGCGGCGGACGATCGTCGAACCGCTCGGCGTGGTGCGGCAGGGGAAACCGGTGCGCCGCCGGATGGGATGGCGCTGGGCCATCACCGCGGGCGGCGTGGTGTTCCTGCTTGCGACACTGCTGTCCGACCCCGGGTCCGGCGACAAGTTCTCGGTGCTCCTGCTGGCCGCGGGCAGTGTGCTGCTCCTGATCGGGGCCGCGGCGCTGCTGCCGTGGGCGGTCGAGCGGATCGTGGGCAAGCTGGGTGGCGGGCCGCCGTCGTGGCAGCTCGCGGTGCGCCGCCTGCAGCTCGACAGCGGCACGGCGAGCCGGGTGGTGTCCGGGCTGGTGGTGGTGCTGGCTGGCACGATCCTGACCCAGGTCATGATCACGTCGCTCGGCGATTCCCGTCCGGCGTCACGTCCGCTGCCGCAGGCCATGGTGGCCGCGCCGGTGCGGGTGAGCACGGACACCGGGCACGAGGCCGACGTCCGCGCCCGGCTGTCCGGAGTGGACGGTCTGGACCGGGTGCACCGGGTCGCGCAGGTACTGATCAAGAGCGAAGGCAGGTACGTATCGGCGAGGATCGGGGATTGTGCAGCCCTTGCGGTACACGCCGATGTCGGCGATTGCAGCAACGGTGACGCGTTCTTCGTCCAGGCGGACCGGTACCCGGTCGCGGTGCCTTCCGGCACGCATCGGCTCACCGGGGTGGCCGTCCGCGGCCAGTATGCCGAGGGGGCGGAATGGACCGTCCCGGCCGGACTGCGGGTGCTTCCCGCGGAGCAGGGCGCACCGGCGGCCGGGGGAGACCTGCTGCTCACCCCCGGTGCACTGGGCGGGGCCACGCTGCCGCCGTCGAAGGTGGAGTTCTACGTCGGCGGCGCGGGTGGCGCACAGGCGGTGAGCGACCGGGTGGCCAACGCGGTGGGTGCGCTCCAATGGCACGCGGAGATCGGCGAAAGCAACATCTACAACGAGATCTCCGGCCAGGACCAGCACCTGGTGGACACGTTCCGCGGCGTCCTGCTCACCGCGGCGCTGTTCGTGCTCGCGGTGGCGGCGATGAGCCTGCTGATGCTGTCGATCGAGCAGATCAGCGAACGGCGGCGGCCACTCGCGGCGCTGTCCGCGGCCGGGGTGCCGCTCGGGGTGCTGGCGCGGGGATCGTTGTGGCAGACCGCGGTTCCGGTGGTGGTCGGGGTGGTCCTCGCCGTCGCCGCGGGCCTCGGGCTGACCGCGCCGATCCTGCGCCTCGCCAACCTGCCGATGGTGGTGGACGGCGGCGTGCTGGCGGCGCTGGCCGGGGCGGCGGTGGTGGCGGTGCTGCTGGTGACCGCGCTTACCTTGCCGTTGCTGCGGCAGGTGACCAGATTGGACACTCTGCGGTCGGAGTGAGGACGGCGCCGGTCACCACGGGTGACCGGCGCTTTTCCTTGCTGCCGTACGGGTTTCTGTCCGCTCAGAGCGTCCGGCCGAACATGGCGGCCGTCTGCCGGGCGGTGGGGGTGCCGAGGTCCGGGTTCGCGCCCGCGTCCACCAGCAGCCGGACGATCTCGTCCTCGCCCTTGAACAACGCCCCGGCCAGTGGTGCCTGGTCACGGTCGTTGCGCAGGTCCGGGTCGGCGCCGCGGGCCAGCAGCAACGCGACCGTCTCCGTCCGGCCGTGGTACGCGGCGAGCATCAGGAGCGAATTCCCGGCCTCGTCGCGTTCGTCGACGGGAACGCCGTGCTCGAGAAATCCGGTGAGCTCGGCCGTGTTCCCTTCGCGCGCCAGGTCGGCGACTATCGCGCGGAGCTTGCGTTGCTGCTCGTCGTCCACGAGATCATCGTAGGACAAACGGCCGCGGCGAGCCGTCGAGACGGGACGGCGCACCGCGGCGGACCTCAGCCGTGCGCGGCGGCCAGCGCGGGCTGGGCCGGCGGGACCAGCTTCGGGTACTCCTTCTGGAACCGCGCGATCATCGTGGCGGACGGGAGGACCCGGCTCTGGTTCGCGGCCTGCTTCTCACCCCATGCACCGGCAGCTTTGCGCTGGTCAGGGGTGCCGTGACTGTGATGGCAGTCGCCGATGGAGGCGTCGAGGTACGTGACCGCCTGCTGGCTGCGGGCGTCGAAAGACTCGCCCTTCGCGTGTGCGACGAAGTAGCCGCTGTAGGCGTCCGGACCCATCTCGCCGGACTCGTTGCGCGGGAAGTTCTTGTTCGCGAAGTCGACCTGGTGGCCGTACTCGTGGCCGAGGACGGTCTCCACCGAAACCTCGTCGAAACCGAGCTGGTCGACCGTGTCGAGGAGGCCGTCACCGAGCATCACGCGCTTGCCGCCGAGGCTGTCGGCCGTGGCGGCGAAGGCGTTGAGCGTGAGCAGCGGGTTGCGGCCGCCCTGCATGGCCGGGACCTCGTACAGCACCTTGACCGCGAGCGCAGCCGCCTCCTGCGCCCGCTTGGGTGCGAGGCCGAGCTTGAAGGTCTGGACCATCTTGTCCTTGCTGCCGAGGTCGGTACCCTTCCAGGCGACGAACTGGACATTCCAGCTCTCGATGTCCCAGAACCCGCGCAGCTTGGCGACCGTCGAGGCGGCGCGCTGGGTGTACTGGCCGTCGGTGCCGAAGACCTGCGGGACCTTGTCGGTGGAGACCGCTTGGGCATAGAGCTGGCTGAGCCCGGACAGCGCGCCGAGCGCCCGGTTTTCGAGCGGGCTGAGCTGCGCCGCGAGTTTTCCGGCGTAGGTGAGCAGTGCTCCTTCGGTACAGCCCGGGATCGGGCCGTCCGTGGCCCGGGTCTGCCGCCCGACCTGCGGGATCGGCGACCGGAACAGCGGGTCGACGCCCCGTAGCGCGCCGGAGGGCAGGCCGTCGAAGAGGTCGGAGACCGCCTGGTAGAGCTGCGCGACGTCCTGTTCGACAGTCGGCGGCTCGGCCGCGCCGGCGGGCAGCGCGGTGGCCATCACGAGCGCCGCGGCGGTGCCTGCCGCGGCCAGGGTTCTGCCGAGGATTCCGGTGCGTATACGCATGGTGGTACCCCTCATCCGGGTCAAGATCACGAAGTACCGCCACAGTAAGACGATCTTGACCGGCGGCACCGGTCCGAGATCAAGATCCCCGGGATGGCTCACGTCTTTCGGAGGGTTCTCGCCCTGCAGGCCTCGGCCGGAAGGACTAGCGGGCGAGGTCTTGGAGTTCGGCTCGGAGACGCGTTGAATGACAGGTCCAGGGGAGCTGGAGGGTGGCGCGATGAGTGAGCGAGAGGACTTCGTGGCCTGGTTCCGGTCCGGGCTGCGCGAGGCGGAAGTGGCGATACACAACGGAGATTCCGCCCCGCGGCGGGCGATCTGGTCCCGCGGCGAGCCGGTGACCGTGTTCGGGGCGTGGCAGACGGTCGCCGGTCAGGAGGGGATCGACCGGCTGTTCAAGGACCTGGCGGCGCGCTTTTCCGGCTGCGAGTCCTACGAACAGGAGCTCGACGCAGCGGAGGTGAGCGGCGACGTCGCGTACACGGTGAGCTACGAGCACAGCCGGGTGTCGGTGGACGGGCAACTGCGGCAGTACACATTGCGGGTCACCCAGATTTATCGCCTGGAGGACGGTGAGTGGAAGGTCGTCCACCGGCATGGGGACACGTTGGAGACGACCGATTTGTGACGGTATTGCCGACCACGCGCAACCGGGCAGCCCGAGCGCAGGCCGCCACGTCCTCGCGCCGCATCTGAACACCGCGCGGCCGGTTGTTTTGCCGAACGCCGCGACGATCCCGTCCTCCCGTGCCTTCGGGTTTTCCCGACCCCGGCTCCCTGCGGCGCCGCACTTTCCGCCCCATCCGGGAAGGTGCGGGAGGGCGCGGGCTGAGGTACGGTCGGGGGCGGAACCGGTTCAGCCCACGTGCCGTCGTCCGACCCGAGTGCAACCCGCGAATGCAGGTTGCGCGGGCCGGACCGAGCACGTCCGGTCCGGCCTCGCAATCGCGAGGAGAGTGCCACGATGGACGATCTGCTCCCCGGTACCCCGCTGAGAAGAACAATCACCACGACGGGCGACGAAACCGTCGTCGGTGTTTCCCCGGAAATCGATGTGACCAACGCGAACTACCTGCGCGCCACGCTGCGGGACGAACTGGCCCTGCACCCACGCGCCCTGATCGTCGACCTCACAACGGTCACGTTCTGCTCCGCCCGAGGCCTGGGCGTACTCGCGGAAACCGCCCGCACCGCCGAAGAAACGGGCGTTGTGTGCTTCTTCGCCACCCAGCAGCGGGCCCTGCTGCGCCCACTACACCTGCTGGGCCTGGACCGCGTACTGCGAGTAGTGAAAACCGTCCCGGACGCTCTTAACCTGATCGCCGCCGCCCAGGCAACACCCTTTCCACGACAACCCCGCTGACGCCCGCCCCATCCCCTTGGCGCCGCCCGACGTCCGACGTCCGTGAAGGGAACCTTCACGGAATCAGATTCCCTCATGGTTCCCTTCACAGCCCTCCGCATTCCGTGAAGGTTCCCTTCACGGCTTTCCCCAGCACCCCAGCCGCACCCGCGCACCCACCCGAACCCGGCACCCAGACCCGGCCCTGCACCCCGATCCGCAGCCCCCGCACCGTCGTGACACGCGGGCTTCGGGGTGCCCACCGCACGAACCTGTCCACAAAGGACCTCACCGCAACGCTTCGGCCAGCTCCTCCTTGGATATCCGGGACCGCCCCGAATACCCCGTCGTCGAGCCTCGTCGTACAGCTGATCCCGGGTAGACCCACCAGGCCCCGTCCAAGCCGCAATCTCCTTTGCCCGCTTACGAATTCCATGCCTGCGGCATCAATACCACCGCCGACCGGCAATACCCGCCCCGGATTACCGCACCGCCCGCACCGGAAACATTCCCTCGCGGGACGCCTCCCGTCCGGGTAAATTGGCAGGACGACGAGAGGGGAGCCGTGGGAATCGCCCATTCGGTGGTGGTCCGCCTCACCGGTGTACCCGGCGATCCGGTGGCGCTGCAGCACGAAATCGCCCGCCGGCTGGTTCCGGTGCCCGAGGTCGTGGTCTTCGAGCTGACCGGTCTCACCACGTTCACCGTCGAAGCGCTCGACGTGCTCCGTGTGGCCCAGGCCGAGCGCGTCGGATTCGCGTGCCGTCCCGGGGCAGCGGCGCGCAGTGTGCTCGAAGCCGCGGGCATACCGGTCGCGGATTCGGCAGCAGCGGCGTTCGCCGACGGGGACGATCCGCCGCAGGCGTCCGGTACCCGGTTTCGTACGCTCACCGAAATGCTGCTCGCGGCGGAGACTGTCGGTGAGGTGTTGCAGCATGTCGTGGACACCGCGGTGTCGCTGATCCCCTCCGCCGACCTCGTGTCCATCACGCTGCGTGCCCCCGACGGCACCTTCCACACCGCCGCGTACACCGACCCGGCCGCCGCCGAGCTCGACCGGCTGCAGTACGACCTCGGCCAGGGGCCGTGCCACGACGCCGCGGAGCCCGGCCGTCCGGAGTTCATCGAATGCCCCGACCTGAGCGCCGCCACGATCTGGCCCGCGTGGGCGCCGGCCGCCGCCGGGCTGGGCTGGGGCGGCGTGCTGGCCACCGCGCTGGCCGTGGACTCCCCGCCGCGGTTCTCCGGCGCGCTGAACCTGTACTCCCGCAAGGCCGACGGCCTGGCCGAGGCCGATCGCGACCTGGTCCTCCTGCTCGCCAGCCACGCCACGCTCGCGGTCGCGGAGACCGACGCGGCCACCCGGGACGAGGTGCACCAGCAGCAGCTGCGGCGCGCCCTCGACAGCCGCGACGTGATCGGACAGGCCAAAGGCATCATCATGGCGCGCCGCGGCCTCGACGCCGACGAGGCTTTCGAGCTGCTCCGCCGCACGTCGCAGCAGCTGAATGTCAAGCTCGTCCACCTGGCAGGCACGCTCGCCGAGCGGCACGGCGAACTCGACGTCCCGGAGGCACTGGGCGAGGCCGACCCGGTCTGAGCTGGACCCGCCCAGGAGCCAAGACGCCTTCAGCACCGCATTCCACATCGGCGCCCGCCGGTAGCGGATCCGGTCCGGCGTGCCGTGCCGGAACTGGGTGAAGTGCACTCGACCGCTTGGTACAGCCGGACCGGCACGGTGACCAGCGGGTTCCCGGCAGACGGGCGCGGTACACGGTTGGCCGCCGCCGGGAGCGGGTAGTTCTCCGGGAGCGAACGGGAGGCCGGTGATGACCGAAGAGGCGGCTGAGTCCGGTGTCGTGGCCGGAGACGACGGGTCCGAAGGGGCGCGGGCGGCGGTCGAGTGGGCGGCCGCGGAAGCTGCCGCGCGGGACACCTGCCTGGTCGTGGTGCGGACGGTGCCGTTGGCCGTGCCGACCCTGTCCTTCGTGCCCGGCACGATTGCGCCCAGCGCGGCGGAACTCGCCGAGGAACAGTCCTTTGTGGACTATGCCGAGCGGGAACTCGCCACGGTCGCCGCGGCCATCACTCGGAGGCGGCCGGACGTTCCGGTGCGCACTCGCGTCGAGCTCGGCCGGGCGAGTGACGAGCTGGCCCGCGTGGGCGAGCGGGCGGAGCTGATCGTGGTGGGGGCGTCGGGAAAGCGTGCGCTGCCAAGGCTGCTGCTCGGGTCGACGGCGGCGCAGCTCGTGCATTCGAGCACGCGGCCGGTGGTCGTGGTGCGGCCGGTGAAATCGCCGCGCAAGCGCGTGGTGGTGGGCGTGGACGGGTCACCGGCGAGCAGTGCGGCGGTGCGGTTCGCGTACGACTTCGCCGACCGGCACGGTTGCGACCTGCACGCCGTGCACGCGTGGGCCGACCCGATCGGCGACTTCCTCGAACCGGTGAACGCCGGTGACGAGGGCTGGCCGACCGTGCGCGAGGAAGGGGAACGGCTGCTGGCGGAGTCGCTCACCGGGCTGGCCGAGCTGCATCCGGACGTCGTCGTGACGCGCGAAATCGGCCTCGGCCGGGCGGCGCAGGTGCTGCTGGACAACGCCGAAGGCGCGACACTGCTCGTGGTCGGCGGGCACGGCCGCGGTGCGCTGCGCGGGATGTTCCTCGGCTCGGTGAGCCACGCGATGGCGTACCACTCGCCGTGCCCGGTCGCGATCGTGCGCGAGGGGACGGAGGAACATCCCTAATGCTGTCGTCGTAGGGGCAGCAGGGAGAGGACCTCGTCGTCGGTGGTCTGGCGGAAATCCAGGTAGAACTCGCCCACGGCGCGGAACTGCAGTGGCTGCCGGAGACACACCACCTCATCCGCTTCCGCCGCGAGTTTGTCCAGCGCAGAAGGAGCACCGACCGGGGCCGCGAACACCAGCCGGCGCGGGTTCCTCGACCGCAACGACCGGAGCGCGGCCACCGCGGTACCGCCGGTGGCGACACCGTCGTCGATCACCAGTGCGTCGCGGCCGGACACCGGATGCGGGGCGCGATCGCCCAGGTAGCGGCGGACCTGGTCGCGCGCTTCGGCGCGGGCTTGGTCGGCCGCGCCGGTGAGGTCGTGCGGGGTGAGGTCCACGATGGCGAGGCCTTCGCAGTCGTAGTACGGCGGGCCGTCGGGCGTGATTGCGCCCAGTCCCAGCTCCGGTTGTCCCGGGGCGCCGATTTTCCGTGCCACCAGCACTTCCAGCGGCGCGTCGAGCGCCAAGGCGACCGGTGCGGCCACCGGCAGGCCACCGCGGGCGAGGCCGAAGACGACCGGGTCGTGCCAGTCACGGCCGGCCAGTACGGTGGCCAGCCGGGTACCCGCTTCGGTGCGTGCCCGGAACCGCCGCATCGGCTTCCCCTCAGTCCCGGCCCAAGGCGGTCACGCGGGTCGGGCCGGTCACGACGGATGGCACCGGAACCCTTCCCCCGGACCGGCACCCCGGCGCGCAGGCGGGTGCAGCCGGTTCCGGCGCGCGGTGTGGCAGCAGATCGCGACCCCGGCGAGCAGGAACCCGGGCAGCGCGAGAGGCAGCAGGCCCGGCAGCACGATCCCGCACACGACGAGCGCGGCGGCTGCGGCGGTGAGCGTCCAGCACAGCACGACCCACGCGCGCCGCAGCGGCCACGCGACCTGGCCGAACGTCTGCCGCACCCAGAGTGCGTCGGTGGCCAGCAGTCCGCGTTCCATCGACCGCAGAGCCTGCTTGCGCCGCTGCATCACCCGCTCCTTCGCTGCCCCTCGTGGAGGCTACCCGGTGTCGGGACGGTCGAAACCCGGGTGGTTTATTTCGCGCGTGGGCGGGCAAGCCCTGCCTTGACCGCGGTGGGTGAAGGAGGAGGGATCGGTCCCTTGTGGACAGTCAAGGCGAGGTCAGCCTGGAAGAGGAGGTCGCGATGAACGTACCGGTTCGGCTGTCCGGTCCGTGATGGCGTTCCTGCATCCGGCGCTGTTCTATCGGGGCGCCGAGGGTTTCCTCTCCGGCACCGTCCCGTTCGTGCGTGACGGGTTGTCCGTGGGGGAGCCGGTCGCGGTGGCGGTGCCGCGGCACCACCTGCGTCTGCTGCGCGCGGAGCTGGGTACCGACGTGGCCCGCGTGCGGCTCGTGGACATGACCGAGGCCGGGCGCAACCCGGGCCGGATCATCCCGGGCGTGCTGCGGGCGTTCGCCGACGAGCACCCCGGGCGGCACGTACGGATGATCGGCGAACCGCTCTGGGCGGGGCGGTCGTCGGTGGAGTACCCGGCATGTGTCCAGCATGAAGCGCTGATCAACCGCGCATTCGACGGCCGCTGGGCGACCGTCCTCTGCCCGTACGACGCCGAGGCGCTCGGTGCATCGGAACTCGCCGACGCGGCCCGTACGCATCCGTGGCTGATCGACGGTGCCGGGGAGTGGTGCGCGAGCGGCGAGTACGCGCCCGACGACGTCGTGGCCGACTACAACCGGGAGCTTCCGCCGCCACCGGGCGCGCACCGTTACGTCGTGGCCGGTCATGACCTTGGTGGCCTCCGCCGGCTGGCCGCCGCCCTCGCGCGGCAGCACGGCCTGGACGAGGACCGGGCCGAGGACGTGGTGATGACGGTGTCCGAGCTGGCGTCCAACAGTGTCGAGCACGGCGGCGGGGCCGCGGTGATCCTGTTCGGGTTCGCCGACGGACAGCTGATCTGCCAGGTCCGTGACCGCGGCCGGCTCGCCGACCCGATGGCCGGGCGGCTCCCGGCCCCGCTCGGGCAGGAGCGGGGCCGGGGGTTGTTGCTGGTGAACCAGGTCGCGGACCTGGTCCGGGTGCATCGCGGCCCGGCCGGTTCGACGGTGGAGGCGCGGTTCGCGGTCAGCGCAGATCGCGTTTGAGGATTTTGCCGGTCGCGGTCATCGGGAGCTCGTCGCGGAATTCGACCAGCCGCGGGTACTTGTAACCGGCCATGTTTTCCTTGGCCCAGGCGACGAGTTCGGCTTCGGTGAGGGTCGCGCCGGGTTGGCGGATCACGTACGCCTTGACTTCCTCGCCGTGGCTGTCGTGCGGCACGCCGACCACGGCGACCAGGCTCACCGCCGGATGTGTCATGAGCACTTCTTCCAGCTCGCGCGGGTAGACGTTGAAACCGCCGCGGACGATCATGTCCTTGGCGCGGTCCACGATGTCGTAGTACCCGTCCGCGTCCCGGGTGCCGATGTCGCCGGTGCGGAACCAGCCGTCGCGGATGGCGGCGGCGGTCGCCTCGGGGCGGCCGAGGTAGCCCTTCATCACGTTGTGCCCGCGGACGGCGATCTCGCCTGCGTCGCCCTCGGGTACCTCCTCCCAGTCCTTGCCGACGAGCTTGAGGTCGACCCCCCACACCGGCTGGCCGATCGAACCCGGCTTGGGCTCTCGCTCGGGGTGGTTGAAGGTCGCGAGCGGGCTGGTTTCGGAGAGGCCGTACCCCTCGCGGATCCGTACGCCGTAGATCTTGTGTACCTGCTCCAGGATCTCGACCGGCAACGCGGCGCCGCCGGACACCGCCATCCGCAGCGTGCTCGCGATCTCGCCGAGGTCGAACTCGGCCGGGTCGGCACCGGCCAGCCCCCAGTACATCGTCGGGACCCCGGCGAAGAACGTCACGTGCTCGCGCTGCATCAGGTTCAGCGCGGCAGCCGCGTCGAACCGGGGAAGCAGCACCAGGGTCGCCGCCGCGCCGAAACCGGCGTTGAGCTGGACGGTCTGGCCGAACGAATGGAACAGCGGCAGCGTGACCAGGTGGACGTCGTGCTCCCGGGTGCCGAACAGCCGGTGACAGGTCAGCGCGTTCAGCACCATGTTGGAGTGGGTCAGCTCCGCGCCCTTCGGCGTTCCGGTGGTGCCGCTGGTGTACAGGATGACCGCGGTGTCGGACGGGTCGGTGACGGCGGTTTCGAACGTCGTCGGCTGTCCACTGAGGACGTCCGAAAAGGACTCGTCGATCAGGAAGAACTGCTCGCACGACGGCGTTGCGTCGTACCCGGCGCGACCTTCCTCGGCCAGCGGAAGCCCGGGACCTCCGGCAAAGCAGAAGAACGCCTTCGCGCCGGAATCGCTGAGGTGGTAGGCGATTTCCCGGCCCTTGAGCAGGACGTTGAACGGCACCACGGCCGCGCCGGTCTTGAGGATTCCATAGTAGACGATCGGGAACGCCGGAATGTTCACCGAGGCGAGTGCGACCTTGTCCCCGCGGCCGATCCCCTGTGCGGTAAGGAGATTCGCGACCTGGTTGGCGGCGGCGTTGACTTCCGCGTAGGACAGCCGGGTGTCTCCGGCGACGACGGCGTCGCGGTCCGGGCGGGTGATGGCGCTTTCTTCGAGCATCAGGGCGAGATTCAGCATCAGCGTCTCCTCAGGACAGGAACCGGTGGATGAGCGGGACGAGTTCATGGGCGTGGGTCAGCAGGGCGAGATGCCCGCCGCCGGGGACGAGGTGGACGGTGCCGTGGCGTAACAAGCGCGCCATCAGCCGGGCGTTGACGACCGGGATGATCGGGTCGTCGTCCCCGGCCAGCAGCAGGACCCGCTGCCGCAGCAGGGGCAGGTACCAGGCGCTGGTCCAGCCTGCCCCGGCGAGGATCTGCCAGTAATAGCCGAGTGGGTCCGGCGCTCGGGTGGACTCGGCGAAATGGGCGGCGAGTGCGGGGTCGTCGCCGAACCCACCGCCGTAGATCCGCGATCCGGTGCTGCGCATGTGTGCCGGGCCGAAGTACCGCAGCGGGCTCGCGAGGGTGAGCAGTACCGATGGTTTCGCCGGTACCATCACCATGCCCATGCTGGTGGCGCACAAGACTACCCGGCGGCACCGGCGCGGATTCCGGTGCGCGAACTCCTGCGCCAGCGCGCCGCCCCACGAGATGCCGAGGACGTCCACCTCGTCGTAGCCGAGCTCGTGCACCAGGTCGCCGAGCATCCCGGCCAGCGCACCCATCCGCCGCGGCAGCCGCGATGACGGCGACCCACCGGTACCCGGCAGGTCGAACCGGATCACCGGCACGCGCCGCCCCGGCTGGGCCGCGAGGTCGTCGACGAACGGCTCCAGCAGTTCGAGGTTCGCGCCGATTCCGTTGCACAGCAACAACGGGGTACCCTCGCCGGGCCGGTGATCGACGTGCAGGCGGAGCCCGCGCACCCGGACCGTGGTGCTCATGCGCGCACGTAACTGCCGGGTGCCGCCTCGATCGGCGCGTGCCGCGCACTGCCCACAGTGGACGGTGCAGCCACCAGCGCGCCGGACCGTTCCCCCAGCCATTCCATCCAGCGTGGCCACCAGCTTCCGGTCACCGCGGTCGCCCCGTCCTTCCAAACGCGTGCGGACTCCGGACGGGCCGGGTTGGTGAAGTAGCTCGCCTTCTTGCCGCCGGGCGGGTTGAGGATGCTCTGGATGTGCCCGGAGTTGCTGAGGGTGAACTCGACGGACCCGCCGAGCCGCTGCGCCGACCGGTAGCAGGCGTCCCACGGCGTGATGTGGTCGGTGGTCCCGGCCATCACGAACGCGTCCGCGGTGACCTTGCCCAGGTCCAGCGGGGTTCCGTCGACGACCACCGCGCCGGGGTGGGCCAGGGAGTTGTCGCGGTAGATGTCGATCAGCTGGCCGTGGAAGGCGGCGGGCAGCCGGGTCGTGTCGTTGTTCCAGTAGAGGATGTCGAACGCGGGCGGGCGCTTGCCGAGCAGGTAGTTGTTGACCCAGTAGGTCCAGAGGAGATCGTTGGGGCGCAGCAGGGTGAACACGCGTGCCAGCTCACGGCCGTCGAGTACCCCGCGGGCGTGCGAATGGCGTTTCGCCGCGGCCAGGGTCTCCTCGCTGGCGAACACGCCGAGCAACGTCTGGTCGTCGGCCATGTCGAAGACGCTCACGAACAGCGTCAGCGCGTGGATCACCGGCTTGCCACGCCCGGCGAGGAGCGCCGCGAGCGACACCGATGTGATCCCGCCGGAGCACGCGCCGGTCAGGTTGACGTCCGGGCTGCCGGTGATCTCGCAGACGGCGTCGATCGCCTCCTCCAGCGCGCCCAGGTACGTGGAAAGCTCCCAGTGCCGCTGATCGGCGGACGGATTGCGCCAGCTCACCATGAAGACCTGCTGGCCGTGCGCGAGGGCGTACTGCACCAGGCTTTTCTCCGGGGACAGGTCGAAAACGTAGTACTTGTTGATCTGCGGCGGCGCGATCACCAGCGGCCGCTCGCGGACCTCTTCCGTGCGCGGGGTGTACTGGATCAGTTCGAGTACCTCGTTGCGGAACACGACCGACCCCTCGGTGGTCGCGAGGTTCCCGCCGACGGTGAACTTCCCCGCGTCGACCTGGCTGGGGAACCCGCCGTTGTGCCGCACGTCGCCCGCGAACTGCCGGACGCCGTCGACCGCGCTTTCCCCGCCGGTGTCGATGAACCGCTTGACGGCGGCCGGGTTCAGCGGCAGGTTGCTCGGCGACAACGCGTCCAGCGCCAGCGACAGCACGAACCGGGCCCGCTCCCGGTCCACTGTGGACAGATGGGTCCCGCCGAGCCAGGCGTCCAGCTCCGCGTCGGCGGCGAGGTACACGCCGAGCAGGCGGCGGTAGAGGAAGTTCTGCGTCCAGGCGGAATCGCTGAACCGGCGGTCCCGCGGCGCGGGCACCAGCTCGCCGCGACCGCGGGCGGCGGCGACCGCGGTCCGGGCCAGGTGGCGCAGGCTCGCCGTGGTGTGCCGGGGATGCCGGACGGCCTCACCGGCCACCGTGCGCAGCGAATCCAGCAGGTCCTTGCGGCGGAACCCGACGATCGGGTTGGGGCCGCCGATCGCGTCGGCACTCGCTTCCAGTGACATGGTTGTCCTTCCGGGGTCAGACGAACGCGGACCGGCCGGTGATCGCCCGGCCGACGATGAGGGTGTTCATTTCGCGCGTGCCCTCGTAGGAATGGATGGCCTCGGCGTCGGCGACGAACCGGCCGACGTCGTACTCCAGCAGGATTCCGTTGCCGCCCATGAGCTCCCGGGCCATCCCGGCGGTTTCGCGCATCTTCGTGGTGCAGAATGCTTTCGCCAGCGACGCCTGCTCCTCGGACATCCGCCCGGCGTCCTGCAGCCGGGACAGCTGCGCGACCAGGCACAGCGACGCGGTGATGTTGCCGAGCATTTTCACCAGCAGGTCCTGCACAAGCTGGAAACCGCCGATCGGGCGGCCGAACTGGGTGCGCTCCTTGGCGTAGGCGAGGGCACGCTCGTACGCACCGATGGAGCAGCCGACGGCCTGCCACGCCACCGACGTCCGGGTCATCCGCAGTACCGCGGCGGTGTCGGCGAAGGTGTTCGCGTTCTGCAGCCGGCTCGCCTCGGGTACGCGGCAGTTTTCGAGCCGGAGGTGCGCGTTCTGCACGGTGCGGAGCGCGATCTTGCCCTCCATCTTGGTCGCGGTGAACCCGGGCGTGTCCTGCTCCACGAGGAAACCTTTGACCTGGCTGTCCTCGACATCGCGGGCCCAGATCACGACGACGTCGGCGAACGTCGCGTTGCCGATCCACTTCTTCTCGCCGTCGAGCACCCACTCGCCGCCCTCGCGCCGCGCGGTGGTCTTGAGGCCGCGCGAAGCGGCGGACCCGACGTCCGGCTCGGTCAGGCCGAATGCGCCGATCTTCTCGAAGCGGTGCATGGCCGGGAGCCACTTCGCCTGCTGCTCGGCCGAACCGCAGAGGTGGATCGAGCCCATCGCAAGGCCGGCGTGCACGCCGAAGAAGGTGGCGAACGACGGATCGGTACGGGCGAGCTCGAGGGTGACGAACCCGTCGAGGAGGCTGGTGCGGCCGGGCAGCCCGGGGCCGCGGTAGGAGAGGCCGCCGACGCCGAGCATGCCGAGCGGGGCGATCAGGTGGTGCGGGAAGCGTTCGCGGGCCCAGTGCCAGTTCGCCACCGGGGCCACCTCGGCACCGAGGAACTCGCGCAGCCGGGCGAGCAGCGCGCGGTCCTCGTCCGGCAGGTCGCCGGCCAGCGCGTAGAAGTCCGTGGTGTCCATCGGACGAAGGTAGGCAGCCGCGCTGGTCGGCACCCCTGTCCAAGGTTAGGGTTCGGGGTTATGCAGGTGGTGGCGACGAAGCTGCTGGTACCGCCGGGGCGGCCGGGCACGGTCGGCAGGCCGCGGCTGCTGCGCCTGCTCGACACGGTCCCGCACCATCCGGTCACGCTCGTCACCGCGCCCGCCGGATTCGGCAAGACGACGCTGGTCAGCGCGTGGCTGCGGGAGTTCGCGGGCCGGGTCGGGTGGCTCACCCTCGACGAGGACGACGACGTGCCCGGCCGGTTCCTCGACTACCTCGTGTCCGCGCTCGGCACCGGCCGCACGCTGCTGGACTCCGGTACCGCGTCCACGCCCGCGGTGATGGCCGGGCTGGTCAACGAGCTGGTCGGGCAGGACTGCGTGCTCGTGCTCGACGAGGTGCACCTGCTCGCCGAACCGGAGATCCTCGACGCGCTCACGTTCCTGGTCGAGCACTGCCCGCCGGGCCTGCACCTGGTGCTGCTCGGCCGCACCGAGCCGGACCTGCCGCTGGCGCGGTGGCGCGGGCGCGGGCTGCTGGCCGAGATCGGCGCGTCCCAGCTGCGGTTTTCCGCGGACGAGGCGGCCGGGCTGCTCTCCGCGGTCACCGGGCGGACGGTCGACGCGGGCACGGTCGGCGAGCTGAACCGCCGCGCGGAGGGCTGGGCGGCGGCCCTGCAGATGCTCGGCATCGGGCTGCGGGACGGGGCCACGCCGGCGCCGTCGGTGCGGTTGCAGCCGGGCAACCGGTACGTGCTGGACTATCTCGCGCAGGAGGTCGTCGCCCATCAGCCCGCCGGGGTCCGGGAGTTCCTGCTCCGCACGAGCGTGCTCGAAATGCTCACCCCGGCGCTGTGCGACGCGGTCACCGGGAGCACCGGCAGCGAACGGCGGATCCGGGACCTCGAACGCGCCAACCTCTTCCTCACCCCGGTCGACGACGCCGGGGAATGGCATCGCTACCACGGCTTGTTCGCCGATTACCTGCGCGGTGAGCTGGACCCCGAGGTGGCGGTGGAGTGTCACGCGCGGGCGGCGCGGTGGTACTCCGCGCGGGGGAGGCCGGCCGAAACGATCCGGCACGCGGTGCCCGGACGGGAGATCGGGCTCGCCGTCGAGACCGTGCGCGCGGAGGCCGAGGACCAGATCCGCCGCGGGGAGCTCGCGACGTTGCTGTCGTGGCTCAACCGGCTGCCCGAGGACGAGATCCGCGCGCACGCCGACCTCGCGGGTCTCAAGGGCTGGCTGTTCTACCTTGCCGGGCGCGCGGACGACGCTGAGGCGTACGCGGCGATCGCCGACGCCGGGATGGGGCCGGACGCGCCCACGTCCGATCGGGCGATGCTACGGACGTTCCAGGCTTACCTGGCGCTGACGCGTGGTGCCCCTGCCGAAGCCGCCACGCTGGCCACCGCAGCGCTGGACCTGCTCGGCGACAGCACGTCGTTCTTCCGCGCCGCCGCCATGGGCGTGCTGGGCCAGGCGCGGCGGCTCACCGGTGACCGGCGAGGTGCGATCGAGGTGCTGCGCGAGGCGGTGCGGGTCGGCGAACGGAGCGCGAACCCGCTGAGTGCGCTGGAGGCCACCGGGTATCTCGCGCCGCTGCTGTACGTGCAGGGACGGCTGCGTGAGGCGATCCTGCTCTGCCGCGACGCCCTGCGCGGGCACCCTGGCGTCCCGATGAGCGGCCTGGCCGAGGTCCCGCTGGGCACGCTGCTGTACGAACGTGACGAGCTCGCCGAAGCCCGCACCCATCTCGTCGACGGAATCGCCCGATGCGAACAGCTCGGCACGACGTCGTACGCCCTGCTCGGCCTGCGCACCCTCGCGCGGCTGCGGTGCGCGTACGGGCGGATCGACGACGCTTTCGAAACCCTCCTGACCGCGCGCCGCCAGGCCGACGCCGCCGAGGACGACCGCCGCGCCCGGCTCGTCATTGCGACGATCGCCGAGCTGCACTTGCGGTCGGGCAACCCGGCGGCGGCGCAGCAGGCGTTCGACGAGATCACGTGCGACGCGCCGACGTCGGATTACGAACAGCTGACCCGCGCCCGGCTGCTCGTGATGCGCGGCTCGCGGACGGCCGCGCTGGACGTACTGGGCGCGATCGAGGACCGCGCCCGCGCCGAGGGCCGGGACGGCAGCCTGATCGCGATCCTCGTGGCGAGTGCCCTCGCGCGGTCGGATCGGGACCTCCTCGCCGCCGCAGTGGAAGCCGCCGCGCCGGAGGGCTACCGCCGCACTTTTCTCGACGAGGGAGCGGTGCTGGTGCCGATGCTGAAGGATGTCCGCTCGACGGCCCCGGAATTCGTAGCGGACCTGCTGCAGCGGCGAAACCCGGCCGCACCCGCCCGGCGGCCGTCGGAGCTGCGGACCGTCGAGGGGGTCGGCGTGGTCGAAACCCTGACGGAAACCCAGCGGCGGATTCTGGGGCTGATCGCGACGGGAATGTCGAACCAACAGGTGGCGGACAAGCTGTTCATCACGGTCGGGACCACGAAGTGGCATCTGAACCAGATCTTCGGCCGGTTGCAGGCCCGGAACCGCACGGAGGCGGTGGCACGGGCCCGGGAGCTGGATTTGCTTTAGCCGCCAAGGCGTTCCGCGGCGGCCAGCGTGAGGAGACCGGCTTGGGCAAGCCGGGCAGGCAGGCCACCCAGCTCCGGTTGCCGGTCCAGCGCTCGGGCGAAAGCCGCGCGGGCGACGTCCGCCTGGCCTGCCCGGGCGAGGACCACCGTTTGCCACAGCAGAAACTCCGCATTACCCGGCTGCAGCGCGCTGACCTCGGTATCTCCCGCGGCAAGACCCGTCACGACGGACTCGTCGGCACCCGGGCCGAAAACCGCGCCGGGGGTGACGAAGGCGCGTTGGAGGTGTCCCATCGCACCATGCAGGGTCAGCAGGCGGGCGAGGTCGCCGAGGGGGTCGGCGGAGTCGTCGACCCGCAGGTCCACCAGGACCGGCGCACCGACGTCCCCGCTCACCACCAGCAAAGCGGCGGCTTGACGGCCCCGTGCGTCGCCACCGGCGGGGATGCAGTTCTCGCCGGTGTGGACGGCGGAGGTCCCCGCAGCATCGAGCATCGCGACCTGCCGGACGCCCGGCGAAGGGTCGTCGGCGAGCAAGGTGGACAACGCCTCCGCGGCAGAGTGTCCGCGTTCCATTGCAGCGAGACCGGCCGGGCCGTAGCGGACGTCCGGAAACGCTTGCGTGGCAACCACTCCCACGCCGGATCGGGCCCACGGGACCACGCTGCCGACGGCGAAGAACCGCGACTGCACCCCGACCCCGAGCGCTCCGGTGACTGCGTCGCGGAGCAGGACCGAGTACGTCATCGCGCCGCCTCGGCCATCATGGCAGCTCCGCCTTTTCCAGGTGCCCCCGGAGCAGGGCGGCGGTTTCCTCCGGCGCCTCGTACATCGGCAGGTGCCCCACCCCGGGCATCAGCACGAACGGCGCATGCAGCGCCTCCGCCATCGCGCGGCCCTGGTCCGGCGGGCAGGTCCGGTCGAGCTCGCCGGACACGACCAGCGCCGGCGCCCGTACGCGATCGGCTGCGCCGCGGACGTCCGTCTCCAGGGTCGAGCGCCAGATCTCCGTCACCGTCGCGACGTCGTTCGGGTTCGTGATCGCCAGGATCTCGTCGATCACCGCCCGCGGGGTCCCCGGCGCGACGGAGATTTCCGGGATCGTCTCCGCGAACATCCCGCGGACACCTTTCTCCGCAAGGATTTGCACCACCGATTCCGCATCCGCCCCGCCCACCGCGAGGGTGCTGCCGAACCCGGTGAGGGAGACGACCCGCTCGGGGACGCGTTCGGCGATCGCCACCGCCAGTGCGCCGCCGAGCGAGCCGCCCACGAGGTGGCACCGCCGGACCGCGAAGTGGTCGAGCACCGCGAGCAGGTCCTCGACCCAGGCGTCGACGGAGAACGGCCGGTGCGCGGTCGATCCGCCGTGCCCGCGCAGGTCCGGCATCAGGCAGAACCGCTCGTCGCGGAACGCGCTGGCGACCGCTGCCCAGGCCTTGCCCTGCAGGTTGATCGGGTGGATGAACAGGATCGGCGTCCCGGCCGCGCCCGGCGAACCGGCCGTCCAGCCGCGCAGGGTCTGCGCCGGGGTGTCGAACGCGAACACGGCGAGCTCCGCGGAGCGGGTGCCCATCGTGACCTCCCTCGAATTCGGATACCGGATCAGGGCACGAGCTCGCCGCGGCTGCGGGCGGTGTCGCCGAACGCCGGGCGTGGTTCGTCGGCGTCCGGGGCGGGGGAGCAGTGGAAGTGCCACATCCGCCAGGAGGGCTCGCCGGTGCCGTCGTCGCGCAGGTAGCACTCGGTCGAGCGGACGCGGTGCTTGGCCCCGTTCGCGTGGTACCCGGTGCTGCCCGCGCCGAGCCCCTCCTCGCCGATCTCGGCGACGGTGAACAGCACGTCGGCGGCGAGCCACGCGGCGTTGCCCTCCACCACGAGCTGCACGATCCGGGTCACCGGCTCCTCCGGGACGGCCAGCTCGGCGGAGTACTTCGTCCACAGCGCGACCTTCTCGTCGAGGCCGTAGTACGGGTGCCCCTGCAGGTTGAACATCAGGTAGTTGTTCGCGCCGACGGGGAAGTTCGGCGTCATCCGCGGGATGTCGATGCCGTGGTTGGCGCCCCACCATTCGGTGTGCAGGTGCACGATCTCGGCGACGTCGGCGTCCGGGTTCGGGGAGCTGACCTTCGTGCGGAAGGTCGCGGTGGCGGATTCGGTCATCATTTCTCCTCGGGTGGTGCGATGGACAGGGTGCTGGGGCCTCAGCCGAACGCCTTCGCGGCGAGTTCGAGCGCGGTGGCGGCGGTGGTCCGGTCGGCGGGAGATAGCACGACACTCGTCGCGCCGGCTTCGAGCAGGGCGTGAATCCGCTCGGTGACCTGGTCGGGATCACCGGCGACGGCGAGCTCGTCGACCCATTCCCCGGGCAGGTCGCGTTCGATCTGCTCGGCACCGCCGGGCATCAGTTCGGCAAGCGCGTCCTGGTAGCCGTACGGCTTCAGCAGCGGGCAGTGCGGCCCGACCGCGGCGAGGTAGTGCGCGAGCGGCGTCCGCACCGAGGCACGGGCACCGGCGGGAGCGCAGTTGAACAGAGCGAACGTCGGGGTCAGGTGGGTGGACCGGCCGCCTTCCGCCATCCCGGTGCGGATGTGCCCGAGTGCCCATTCCAGGTACTTCGCACCGGACAGCACACTCATCACGGTGCCGTCGGCGACGCGTCCGGACAGCCGCAGCGACTTCGGCCCGAGCACCCCGGTCAGGATCGGGACCTCTTCGCGGGGCGGGTGGGCCAGCGCGATCCCGGCGAAGGTGAACTGGGCGCCGGTCCGGTCGACAGTCGCTCCGGCGAGCAGTTCGCGGACCGCCGTCACGCGTTCCTCCAGCGCGGTGAGCGGCGACTTCGCGGTGAGGCCCATCTGGTCGGTCCAGAACGCCAGTCCGTGGCCGATCCCCGGCACGACGCGGCCGGGGTAGCAGCGGGCGAGGGTGGCGATTTCCATCGCCGTGACCGCCGGATGCCGGGCGACCGCGGCGACGACGCCGATCCCGACTTTCACGTGCCGAGTCGCAGCGAGGGCGACCCCGGCCGCGGTGAGACCGCCGTGAGACCGCCGTGGCAGAAGTAGTCCTCGGCCAGCCACACCTCGGAGTAGCCGAGCTCCTCCGCCCGCCGCGCGAGCCCGGCGATCCGCTCGGGCGGCGTCGCGGTCGGGATGAACACTCCGAGCGGGATCATGGCAGCTCCTGTGCAGACGTCCGGGCGGGGTTGCCACCCACTTTCCGGCGCCCGGCGCACGCGCGGAATGCACAGCGCGGAGAACGCGGTACCGGTGCGCTGTCTGGCGTGCACAAGCGTTGGGCACGGTCCACAAACGCGGTTTCGGCAGGTGTGCGGAACGGTCAATGGACGGGCCGCGCTGCGCGCGCGACGGTGGTCGGGGCGGGGAGATTCCCGGCAGGATCGGAGGCGGTCGTGACAGCCAGCGGCACAGCGGCGGACGTGAAGACCATCGGCTCGCGCATGCGGCGCAAGGAAGATCCCCGCCTGCTGACCGGGCGGGGGCGGTTCCTGGACGACATCGCGGTACCCGGGATGCTGGAGGCCGCCGTGCTGCGCAGCCCGGTCCCGCACGCGCGCATCACGAGAATCGACGCGTCGGCGGCACTCGAACTCCCCGGCGTCTTCGCCGTCATCACCGGCGAAGAGGTACGCGCAGCATGTGCGACGACGCAGCCGGTGATCTGGCGGATGTTCCCCGGCCAGCACATGAGCGAGCACTACGCACTCGCCACGGACAAGGTCCGCTACGTCGGCCAAGCCGTCGCGGCCGTCGCGGCCGTGGACCGGTACATCGCCGAAGATGCGCTCGAGCTGATCGAGGTCGACTACGAGGAATTGCCCGCGGTCAGCACGGTCGACGAACACCGCGGAAGACGTACTGACGACCCGCGAACGAGAGGTGGCAGCCCTACTGGCCGAAGGCCTGTCAAACGGCGAAATAGCCGCAAAACTCTTCGTTCACCACCACCGACTGACCCCCCGCCCGCCGTTCCGTGAAGGGAACCTTCACGGAATCTGATTCCCTCATGGTTCCCTTCACAGCCTTCCCCCGCGACCACCCCCCAACCGCCGCCCGCGCACCCAACGGGAACCGGGCACCCAGACCCGGCCCTGCACCCCGATCCGAAGCCAAAACCGTAGTCACAATCAAGCTTCGGGGTGCCCCACCGCAACATTCCTCACCGCCACAGAAATACCCAGCCAACCCCGGAATATTCCACCAACGTATGCTGTACTGAAAGCACCCACCCGCGGCACCCATTTTCCTCGACTGTGAACAGTGGGATTTTATACCCCATTCCCGCACCCCGGTGGAAAAGCGGCGAAATCGATTACCACTGCGCCGTTCGGCTGAAACCACCCCCTGCCGGTATCACCCCCAAGATCCCCCGCGACCTTTCCCGAGGGTAATTCCGCCGCACCCCGAGGACGAAAGATGACCGATCAAGAACGGCCCCCCTCCGGCCAAGGTCACGCCGAAGGCGCGGAAACCACCCCACCCGAAGACGCCCGAGACACCCCCCAAGACCCCGGATACGAGATCCCGATCGGAATGCCGGTATCCCCGGAAGAAATGGACCGGCTCAAGAAAGCCGCCGAACGGCATCGTGCCCGGGAGGAGGAGACCGAAAACCCGACCCAGAACGGTGACCCGGCCGAGGAGAAAGAAGGAGATGATTCGTGATGCCTGACGTAACAGCACCCGAAAGCGGCGCAGGCGAAACCGGCGGTGGCGCATCGAGAGCGATGGCGGACCTGACGGTCGACGAATTGCTCGCCACCCCGCCATCACCAGTCCGGTCGCCCCTCTTCGCCCAACGTTTCCCCGTCGAAATGGAGGAATACGACAACCTGAAAGCGGGCGCCCGGGAACACAGCCCCGACGCACTGGCCGCCGACGACACCCTCGAAGCACAGACCGACGAGGAGGTACCCGAGCAACAGCCGGAGGAAAACCCGCCGGAGGACGAACTGGCCGGAGGACTTGCCCCGGCCGCCTCGGCAAGCTTCGAAGGCATCTCCCAGACCGCCTTCCGCCCACCGGACTGCACCGTCGCCGTAGGCCCGACCCGAGTGATGGCCGCGGTCAACGTGGACCTCGTCGGCTACGACAAGACCGGCCTGCAGGTCTTCCGCTGGGCCAACTTCACCGCGATGTTCAACCCGGTCCTCCCGGCCGGCGCGCAGCTTTTCGACCCGAAACTGGCGTACGACCACTACAGCGGCCGGTGGATCGTCTGCGTCGCGGCGCGGCGCGCGAACCCGCAGGGCTCCTGGATCATGCTCGGCGTTTCGCAGACCGGCGACCCGGCGGGCGCGTACTGGATCTGGAGCACCGACGCCACGGTGAACGGGTCGACGGCCACGGGCAACTGGTCGGACTACCCGATGCTCGGCTTCGACACCCAGGCGATTTACGTGTCCACCAACCAGTTCGGCTTCGGCGGCGGTTTCGCGCACGCGAAACTGCGCATTTTCAACAAAGCCGAGCTGTACGGCGGCGGGGTGGGCCCGAGCCACAACATCCGGTGGTGGGATTTCTGGGGCCTGAAGAACCCGGACGGCAGTGCCGCGTTCTCCGTGCAGCCGTGCTGCCATTTCCAGGGCCTCGGCGGGAACCCGCGGGCGTACCTGGTGAATTCGCTGTTCCCGTCCGGGTCGAGCCTCACGCTGTGGACGTTGTCGAATTCGCTGGGCCTGTGGTCCGGCAGCGCGCCCACACTGACTTCGACCGCGGTCGCCTGCCGCAGCTACAGCCTGCCGCCCGGCGCCGTGCAGAAGGACGGCGGGACCACGCGGATCGCGACCAACGACACGCGGCTGCTCAACGCGGTCTTCCAGTCGGTGGGCCGGACGCAGCGGGTGTGGACCACGCACACGTCCGGGTACAGCTGGCGTGGCGACACCGAAGCGCGATCGGTGGTGCAGTGGTACGAGATCGACGTGCCGAGCCACGCGATCTCGCAGCAGGGCGCGTTCGGTGCGTCCGGCAGGCACTACTTCTTCCCGGTGATCCAGACCGACATCTCCCGCAACGCGCACGTCGCGTTCGGCCGGTCCGCCGCGGACGAGTACGGCCACTTCCGCCAGACCGGCCGCCTCGCCACCGACGCGCCGGGCACGTTGCAGGGCAGCGCGACGGTGATCGCCGGGCAGAGCGCGTACACCGGCGGCCGGTGGGGTGACTACTTCGGCATCGGCCGCGACCCGTCGGACTCCCGCACCGTGTGGAGCTACGGCGAGTACGCCGGCGCGAGCAACACGTGGCGGACGCGCGTCAACGCGGCGAAGTACTGAGCAGGGAGGTCGTAAGCCATGAACACTGCACGGGCACGCAAGGTCCGCATCGCGATCGAGGCCGTACTCACCACTCTCAGTGCCGTCGCGCTGGTGCTGACCCTGGTGATGCCGGACTGGATCGAACGCCTCACGGGCGAGTCCCCGGACGGCGGCAGCGGGGAAACGGAATGGCTGTTCACCGCGGTCGCCTGCGTGGTGACGCTCCTGTTCGCCGCCTTGACGGCATGGGAATGGCGGCGGTTGCGCGCCGCGGTGTGAGTTTCGCGGGCATCGGGTTTTCCGCCGGTGCCCGCTTCATTCCCCGTAGGTGACCGCGGTTGACCAGGCGGCCGGGGTGCTTCGGCAGGACTGCCCGGTGCACGACGGGTACCTGCTGGTGGGCTGCCTGTCCGCCACGATTCGTACCGGTGGCGACTGGCGCTGACCCTCGACGGCTTGCGGTGACTAGAGCGTCGCGAGGAAATCGTCGAAGGCCTGATCGGCGCGGGCGGCGTCGCCGGTGGCTTCGAGGTCCATGATCAGGCCGCGGATCACCGCCAGCACAAGGGTGCCGAGTTCCGGGCGGCCGATGGTGCGCATGCCCGCCTCCAGGGGGTGCAGCCAGTCGGTGGTGGCCTCGCGGCGGAAGTCCGGCCACAAGTGGCTTTCGGTGTTCTCTCGGAGCCTGCCGAACATGCTCAGGTACGGGCGCCCGGCCGGGCCGGTCATCTCCCGCCAGGCGTGGCGCAGCGTGGTCAGGTACGGCTCATCCGGCCGTGGGGCGACCAGCCCGCCGAAGAACTCGCGCTGCCGTTGCCGTGCGCGGACCAGGGTTTCGCGCAGCAGCGCGTCGCGGGTGCCGAAGTGGTAGATCAGCATCCGCGGCGAGACGGCGGCCGCCGCTGCGAGGGGTTCGAGGCGGCCGGGCAGGCCGTGGGCGAGGGCGTGGTCGACGCAGGCGTCGAGGATCCGGTCCCGGATTTCGGGCTGCTTGTGCCGTCCCATCGGCACACTTTTTCACGTAATAAATGCTACGTCTACCGTCGGAGGCAGGCCACTGACGGAGGGAAACAGATGCGGGTCGTGTTCGTCCACGGAGCGTGCGTGCGGGACGGGGCATGGTGGTGGCACCCCACCGCCGCGGTGTTGCGGGAGCGCGGGATCGACAGCGTCGCGCCGGAGTTGCCAAGCTGCTCACCTGCTGCGGGACCGGACGGGCCAGGGCTGGCCGAGGACGTCGCGGCGGTGCGCGCGGTGCTGTCCTCCGGTGACGAGCCGACGGTCGTGGTCGCGCACAGCTACGGCGGAATCGTTACTGCGGAAGCGGCGGCGGGCATCGAGACGGTGCGGCGCTTGGTGTTCGTGTCGAGCTACCTGCCCGAGCCCGGCGAATCGCTGTCGACGTTCGGCGCCGACACCCCGCCTCCGTTCCTCGATTTCGACCCCGACGGCGGCACTTTCGGCGCGCGGCCGGACCTGTTCGCCGAAACGTTCATGCAGGACTGCCCGCCGGACCTGATATCCGCCGGTGCGGCCCGCCTCGTCCGGCAGACACTCGCGGTGACCGGGCAGCCCGTCCAGGCAGCGGCGTGGCACGACGTACCCACGACTTACCTGCTGTGCGCCGACGACCGCGGTACCCCGGCGGCGGCGCAACGCGCATTCTCCCGCCGGGCGGACCGGGTCGCCGAGGTCGCGGCCGGGCACCATCCGTTCCTGTCACAGCCGCGGATGGTGGCCGACCTCGTCGCGCAGTACTAGCCAGCAGCGAGTTCGTCGAGCGGTACCTCGGGATCGGCCAGCCGGTCCGGGTCGACCGGGCGGCCGGAGCGGATGAGCGCCTTGATCGGGTCGGTGACGTCCCATACGTTGACGTTCATCCCCGCGAGCACGCGGTTTTCCTTGAGCCAGAAGGCAATGAACTCGCGGCCGGGCACATTCCCGCGGAACACCACGCGGTCGTGACCCTCGATGGTGCCGAGGTATTCCATGCCCAGATCGAACTGATCCGTGTAGAAATACGGCAATTCGTCGTACGTTTCGTCCTTGCCGAGCATGCCCGCGGCAGCCACGGCGGGCTGGTTGAGGGCGTTCGCCCAGTGCTCCACGCGCACGTGGCGGCCCAGGAGCGGGTGGTACGCCTTCGCGATGTCGCCGGCGGCGAAGATGTCCGGGTCGCTGGTGCGCAGGCTCGCGTCCACCACCACGCCGTTGTCGACGTCGAGACCGCTTGCCTCGGCGAGCTCGGTGTTCGGCGCCGCGCCGATGCCCGCGAGAACCGCGTCGGCTTCGAGGACGCTGCCGTCGGACAGCCGGATCCGTTTGCCCTGGTCACCGTTGCTGATGTGCTCGACCTGCACCCCGAGGCGCAGGTCGACGCCGTTGGCGCGGTGCAGGTCGGCGAACACGGGCGCGACCTCCTTGCCCAGCGCGGGCAGCAGCGGCAGCTCGAGCGCTTCGATCACGGTGACGGTGAGCCCGGCCTGCCGCGCCGCCGCGGCGGCCTCGAGCCCGATCCAGCCGCCGCCGATCACGGCCAGGCTCTTGGCCTCGGTGAACAGCTGCCGGAGCCGGTCGGAATCCTCGACGCGGCGCAGGTAGTGGACTCCTGCGGCATCGGGGAGGGTGCGCGGGCTGGACCCGGTGGCGAGGAGGAGCTTGTCGTACCCGAGGCTGGTGCCGTCGGAGAGCTCCACGCGGCGCTCGGCCCGCACGATGCCGGTGGCGCGGACGCCTTGCCGCAGGTCGACGCGCTGCCCGGCGTACCAGGCGGCGTCGTGCACGGTGAGGCTGTCGCGCTCGGCGTTGCCCGCGAGGTAGTCCTTGGACAGCGGCGGACGCTCGTAGGGGAGGTGCTCCTCGTCGCCGACGATGGTGATCTGCCCGTCGAACCCCTTGTCGCGCAACGCTTCCGCGGCTTTCGCGCCGGCCAGCCCGGCGCCGATGATCACGAACGTCGACGAGGTCACTGATGAACTCCTTCGGTGCTGGTACAGGAGAAGGCGGCGCCGGGCCCGGTGCACGACCGGTCCGGCTCCCGAAGTTATATCACCAGCAAAGTTTGGTCTTATTGGGCGGCCGGGTCAAGATGCCCTGATCGGAGGTATCCCCTCGGGTACCCGACCCAAGACGGACGGTGATTCCGGATTCAGTACCCGCCACCGCTGTACCCGTCGCTGCTGCTGGGTCCGCCGGTGCTGCTGGGTCCGCTGGGCTTGGCGGCGGTGGTGATCGCCGCCCCGTCCGGGGACACCATCCACCACAACCCGCCGTTGACGTCGAGCCCCTGCCCGTTGGTCTGCCCGGGCGAGCTGTCGCCGACGTAACGATAAAGCGGATGCCCACCGAGGGTGACCTGCTTGCTGCCGTCCGCCCGGGTCACGGTGCCTAGTGCGGCGGTTGACCCCTGAAGCTGCGTACCCGCCGCAACGGGCGGCCAGTAACTGGCGCAACTCCCGTCACAGACGGACTGCCCATCATGATCCGCGGCAAAGACGTACAACGTGTCACCTTTGCCGTCGGTGACGTGCGCCCCCGCGGCGGGGCTCCCCGCCGTACCACCACTACAGGCGGCAGCCAGTGCGCCCGCGGCCACTATGACAACCATCCCGGACCTGACACCCATCACGGCCTCCAACCACGTGTGCGTCCATGGTTGTCACACGGGTGCGCCGCCGATCCGGTTCAGTGGGGGGCTGGTCTCCCCGGGAGCAGCCCGGTGCTCCCGGGGAGACCAGCGGCCTGCGCGGATCCGCGAGACGACCTCGCCGAAGGGTGTCTCGCCAGGCTGGCCGACGGGGATTCGCCGGAGAAGCCTGTCCGCGCGGCCGGGTTCGACCGGAGTCCGATGCTGCCGGCAGCGGAATCACTCCGGTCGGGGGCGGGGGTGTTCGTCAGGTCGTACGCCGGGGCAGGTTCAGTCCTTCCACTACGAAGCGTGGCCTGCGGGACCGCAATGCACGCGAAGGCCACGAAACGGTCACTGTCGCGGTCTCGCCGGGTAACAGCCACAGGTAGTTTTCGCTGCACTGCAACGGAAGGATGCGCTCGTCGGTCCAGGCATCGCGGGCGGACAAGCGGGCTCCGGCGGTGGCGAACCGGCCCGTGTTGCGCATGGTCACCACTGCGGTGTCCCGGTCGCCTTCGCGGCGGACCGGGCCGGGGCGGAGCCAGACGTCGGTGCGGGTTTTGGGTAGTTCGCGGGCGTCGGCGGGCGTGCGGTAGCGCCAGTAGACGTTGCGCGAGAGTTCCCGATCGCCGGTGGTCAGGCGTAGCCGCAGGAGGTGCAGGGCGGGAAGCTGGTCGGTGAAGGGGACCGGAAACGACGCTGTCACGGACGAAGCGGCGACCGACACCGGCGCGGTCACCGGCGGCCCGAGCGGGCGGCCGCGCACGTCGAACAGTTCGGCGTGCACCGTGGCGTCGACCTGCTGGGCGGTCTGGTTCACCGCGTGGACCTGCCAGTCCGACAGCCGCGCCTGCACGTGGACCGGTTCACAACCCTTGCGGGCGCCGTGGAAACTGCCGTTGGTGTCGAGGTCGTAGTCGTAGGTCTGCCACACCGTGCTGTGGTGCGCCGGATGCGACATCCACAGCAGCACGCCCGACGCGTCGTCCCACAATGCCGCATTGTAGGCCTCGAAAATCGCGCGCATGCTTTCGTAGTTGACCAGCTGGGCTTTGGCGCAGAAATCGTCCAGCGAGGTGCCCGCGCCGTACCGGTCTTCGATGGCCGCGCGGTAGGTTTCCGGGTCCTGGCCGCCGCGGGTGCACCAGTCGTGGTGGAACCACGCCGGGCCGATCGGCCACGACGGCTGGTCGCCCGCGAGCCGCCGCATGCTTTCCGCGACCGGGACCGTGGGCAGGCCGATCTCGCTGTGGAAACCGTAACTGCCGATGGAATACGTTTCCCCGTCGAAATACCGTTTCGGGTCGATCCACGAATACGGCCCGTGCCCGGTCGCCACCCCGCCCGCCGAATTGCCCTGGTACCACAGTTCCGGCTGCAGTTCGCCGAGCAGCTTTCGCAGCCCGGCATCCATGTCCGCGGGCGGGTCGCTTTCGTTGGTGGCACACCACACCACGATGGACGGATGATGCCGGTACCGCACCACAGTGTCCGCCGCGATCTCGAGGAACACCTTCGTGTCGGGCGGGAAAAGTGCGTCCCCGGCCCAGAAATCGTTCCACACCAGGATTCCGTTTTCATCGCAGGCGGCGAAGAACTCCTCGCGGTTGCTGGAGCCGACCCAGTTGCGGATCATCGTGAAGTTCATGTCGCGGTGCAGTGCGACGGTGTCATTCATGCGATTCGGCAGTACCCGCCGGAGCAGTTCGTCGAATCCCCAGTTGCCGCCCTTGCAGAAGACGCGGACGCCGTTGACGCTGATTTGCAGAGGTATGCCCGAATTGCTGACGTGCTTCACGTCTGTCCACTTTGCACCGTCGGCGGACACTTGGACGGTGAACGTGAGGGCGTAAGCGGTTTCCCAGGTGAGTACCACGCGGTCGAACGCCACCGGCGCGCCGAGGTCCACCTGAATCCATTGGTTGTCGGTGTAATTCGAGGACCATCGCGTGTTGTCGCGGCCGTCCACGGCGTTTCCGGGTGGGTTGAAGACGAGATCCTGCGACGATGCCGTGGCGGTCTTTCCCTGGGCCAGGTCGGGTCCGTCATTGTCTGCAATGGACAGTGTCCACAGGGAAATTCCGTACCCGGTGGCGCGTTTCCCGCCCTGGATCCGGACGTAGCGCGCGGTCGTCCGGTCGAAGTGGACAGTCTGTGGTGCCGAGTGCGAGGTCTTGGGGTCGACGAGAACCGGCTGGGACGACGCGTAACCGAACTGCCGGAGCCCGGCTCGTACGGTCCGGCGGTCGCTGAGTTGCCCGTCCACGGTGGCTGCCGTGGTCAATGAGTGCAGTTTCGCTTCGCCGTACCCGTTGGGCCACCACAGTTCCGGATTTCGGATCCGCAGCGAGGGGTTCTGGCCGGGGAGGAACGTTACTTCTGCGGCTGCTCCGGCGGCGAGGTCGACGGTACGGCTGACGCGGGCGCCCGCCAGTTCCGCCGACACGGTGACCGTGCGGGCCGCCGAGGAAACGTTTCGCACCGGCACGACCAGTGTCACCTCGGCGACCGACAGGTCGGGCACCTTGGTGTCCACCCGGGGTTCGCCGAGCACAATGTCCCCAGTGGACCGCAGGCGGACGTGGTTCCAGATCCCGGCGCCGCGGTCGCGGACGCCGGGCATCCAGTCCCAGCCGCTGATGGAGATGTACCCGGGGAGGTCTTTCTGCTCGGCATTGGAGTTCAATGTGGACACTCCGTCCGGGCCTTTGTCGCCCGGGTTGCCCGGATGCGGCATCGGATCGATCCGTACCGCTACCGCGTGTTTTTCCTTTTCCTGCACTGCTTCCGTGATGTCGAACGCCGCTCGCGCGACCGGGTGGGTGAGGGTGCCTGCGGATTTTCCGTCGACCCACACTTCGGCGTGGTGATCGATCCCGTCGAATTCCAGCCAGACTCGCCGTCGGGTCTCGAATCCGCGGGGAAAGGTGAATTCCCGGCGATACCACCAGCTGTGCCGCGACAATGCTTCCGGGGCCCGCATATTGCCGAGCCCGACGGTCGGTTCCGGCAGTTTTCCTTCCGCGACGAGTGCCGTGTGGACAGTGCCCGGTACCGTTGCGGGCAGCCAATCGGAGGTGTCCACACCGGACTGTGCGAGGGCACTGCCGTTGTCACCTGGTACCCGGGAATCCATGGTCAGACTCCAGCCCGATTCGAGCGGGACCGTGCCGTCGTCCGCCCTTTCCAGCGGGGGCGGCGGGGAGTAGTGGCGGCCCCAATCGGTCCAGCCGGTGGCCGGCGGACGTGGCCAATCGGCGTGTCCGTATACCTCAAACCCGTTTACTCCCAACGGGTTCGCATTCGCCTGCTGCTTACCGGTGAGCCGCACCCAGCGCGCCTTGACCGGCGGGTCGAGTTTCACCTCGACCCGCCCGCCCGGGCTGTCGCTCGCCTCGTGGACGGTGCGCCAGGTGCGGCCGTCGGCCGAAATGTCGAGGCTGAACGCGACCGCGCAGCTCGACAGGACCTCCCAGCCGGTGGTGTCGAGGAACGGGTTGATCCCCGACGCAGGGGTGAACGGCGGGTCCGCCGCGGTCGCCTCGAACACCAGCACCACGGACGAAATCGTGCACGGTGCCTGCAGATCGACGGCGATCCACTGTGGATCTCCGCCGCCCGCGCGCCAGCCGGAACCACGCACGCCGGTCTCGGCCAGCCCGTCCACGGCGAACCACGCCGGGGTGGGCGCGTACGCCGTGGACGACGCGGTGACCGGGCGGTAGCGGGCGAGATCCGTGGCCTGCGGACGGACAGGGTCCGCGCCGGCCTCGCCCGCCGACGCGGTGGTGATGCCGAGCCCGGCGAGCAGGACGGCGTTGGACTGCAGGAACGTACGACGGGACACGTCGCTCACGGCGGAGGCTCCGATCGGGTCAGCGGGAGAGCTTGAGGTCCACGAAGCGCGGGCGGTTGCGGTCGATGTCGGCGTAGAGGTCGGAAAGCTTCTCCGCATTGGTGTTGTAGGAGATGACGAGCTCACCGGGACGGCTGATCTCCGGGTGCGCGGCGACGTTGTAGGTGAACCGGCCGGGTCCGCCTTCGGGGGCGACGTACACGAATTCGCCGCCGGTGAACGGACCGGCCGGGCTCTTGGCGTGGTAGGCGTGGATGACGCTGCTGAGCCCGGAGTCGAACGTGGTGAGCAGGTACTCGCCGCCGACCGGGGTCACGCCGAACGACGCGCCGACGTTGCCGAGCAGCCGCGCCGAGCCCGCCGGGTCCGAGGTCCATCCGCTGTCGGTGCGGAACTCCCACGGCCCGTCGAGGTGCCCGACCCGAGCGCGGGCGAGGTGCATGTATTTGGTCGGGCCGTTGCCTTCGACGCCGTAGATCCAGATGTACCCGCCGTCGCTCATGAGCTCGGTGCCCCATTGCACGCCGCCCGCGGAAGGCAGGTCGGTGAGCTTCTCGAGGCGGAACGTGTACGGGTTCAGGGTCGCGAGTTTCGTGCCGCTCCAAGCGAAGTTGAACGGCGGCGGGTCGTCCGACGGCTTCTGCTCGAACTCGATGACCTGCAACTTCCCGCGATCGACGATGCCGTCACCGTTCCAGTACCAGTGGTCGTTGGGCACGGTGGGATTGTCCGGCGTCGGCCCGACGAGCGACCGCGGATGCCCGGGCGGCCCGGGGGCGATGGTGGTGATGAGGTGCTTCGCGTCCGGTGTGGACAGTACGGCGGAGTTGTGCGTGAAGGGGGCGGATTGGGGCAGGCTGTCGTCGGCGTTGACGGGGCCGAAGAAGGTGTCGTTGAAGAGCCACGCGACGAGGCCCGAGGGAAGGCGGGTGGAGTAGGTACCGTCGGCAGCAGCCCAACCCCCTCCACGGCGACGGCCGAACTCCTGCCAGCGCTGGGTGAGCGCGGTGTCGGCCACTGCGCTCACGACCCGCAACGGACCGGCGGCGGCGCTTGCGGTGGTATCGGTTGTGCCGCCTGTTGCGGCGAGTGGGCTCGTGATGGCCGGACTGTCGGCGGCGGCTGGACTTGCGATGGCGAGCGAAGCAGTAACGGCGGCGCACAATGCGACAGCGCGGCGGGCGGGGACCATGGCGCTCCTTCGGGGACCAGGGGTGCTCGGAAGCTGCGGATGCTGGTGCTTTTCGTGGTTCTCGTGCTTCTCGTGGGGGTGCTGTCCGCTGTCCCGCGCCGGTTCCCGTCGAAGGTGGTCCGTGGGCCGGGCTGACAACGTTGGCAACGCGGCCCAGTGTGGTTCGGCATTGTCAGCGTTGTCAATGGGCAGAGCTGGACAGAACGACGAAGAAGACCGGTTTCAGGACGCCCGGGCAGGGAACACGGGACTCCCGCGCGACGCGACACCGCCGGTGGATGAGGGGTTGGCGCGGTGGGGCCGATTGGGTGGGGTGGAGGTCGCCTGGGGCAGCGAGGGTGGGGTGGAGGTCGACCTGGGCAGTGAGGGTGGGTGGAAGTCATCTGGGGCGGCGTGGGCGGGGTGGAGGTCGCCTGGGCAGTGAGGGTGGGTGGAGGTCGCCTAGGGCGGCGCGGGCGGGGTGGAAGTCAGCTGGGCGGTGAGCATGGGTGGAGGTCGCTTGGGCAGCGTGGGCGGGGTGGAGGTCGCTTGGGCAGCGTGGGCGGGGTGGAGGTCGACCTGGGCAGTGAGGGTGGGTGGAGGTCGCCTGGGGCGGCGTGGGCGGGGTGGAGGTCAACCTGGGCAGTGAGGGCGGGTGGGAGTCACCTGGGGCAGTGAGGGCGGCCGGATCGGCAATCCTGGTCCCGGCGAAGCTGTGGCCCGTGAGTCCGGTGCCGGTGAATCCGCGGTCAGTGAATCCTGTGTCAGGGGGCCGCGGCCGGTGAGAGCTTTTGCCGGCGAAGCCGGGGTCGCCGAAGCCATTGAAGCCTCAGCCAGTGACGTCCCGCTCGCGCAATGCAGCCCAGGTCAGCGCGGCCCAGGTCAGCGGGGTCGAGGTCGTAACGCCACCCCGAGGCCTTCCCCGGAGCCGCGCGGCAGCAGGGTCGTCGGGAGGATGATCCGGCGAGGGCGGGAGTGGTCGCCGTCGAGGCGGGCGAACAGGAGTTCTGCGGCGCGGCGGCCCAGTTCTCTCGGGTCTTGCGCCACGACTGTCACGCCGAGGACGCGGGCCAGGTCGGAATCGTCGAAGGCGACCAGGGCGGTGTTCGGCGTGGGGGATTCCGCGATTGCCTGTGCGACGCCGCTTACCAGGCGGGGGTTGTCCGTGAACACGGCGGTCGGGGCGGGGTTCAGGGCCAGAAGTTCGGCCGTTGCGGTGAGGGCTGCATCGGCATCGGTGGCGTCGGTGCGGACGCTGTGTGGTTCCAGGCCCGCCGCGGCCAGTGCGGTGCGGAAGCCGCTCAGACGTTGCCGTGCGGTGTGGATTGCGGGGGAGTGCCCGACGTACGCGATCGCCCGATGTCCTTGTCTCAGCAGGTGATCGACGGCTTGTGCGGCGCCGTCCGCGTGTGCGGCCAGTACGCAGTCCACCGGGAGGCGGTTGGGTGGGCGGTCGGCGAAGACCATCCGGGTGCCGACGTCCAGGTCCGGGCGGAGGTGGTCGTGCCTGCGGTCGGCGGACACCACGATCAGCCCGTCCAGCCGGCGTTCGACCAGGGTGGTGAGCAGGGCGCGTTCGCGGTCCGGGTCCTCGTCGGAGCTCGCGACCAGCGTGGTGAACGACCGCGCGGTGCTCACCTGCTCGATCGCGCTCACCATGCCCGAGTAGAACGGGTCGGCCAGATCCGCGACCAGCACGCCGATCCCGCCCGCCGGACGGTCCGTGCGGCGCAGGTTGACGGCGTTTCCGTTGGGCCGGAAACCGAGGCGGCGGATCTCGGCCTGCACGCGGCTGCGGACGTCGTCGCTGATGAACGGGTAGTTGTGCACCACCCGCGACACCGTTTTCACACTGACCGACGCAGCCGTGGCGACGTCGCGCATGGTCGGCCGACCCGTCGGAGCCGGGCCGCGCCGCGGACGAACCGGATCTGCCACAGCCGCGACAGTACCGCAGCGCACGGGTCCGGATCCGCTGCCTGCACCTGCGGGACGGAGGGGGGAGAAAGTCGTTTCAGCTGGGCGGCGAGCGTCAGACCGGCACTTCAGCCCTCGACCACCCAGCCGCCAGCCGGGCCGCCTGTTCGGCCCGCCCCGCGTCGACTCCGGCGCGCGCGACCAGCCGTAGCCGCGAGATTCCGTCCGGCACACTCGGCGGACGGAAACATCCGACGACGATCCCCTCGTCGTACAGCCGCCCCGTCGCCGCAATCGCCTGCTCGGCCGAATCCGCCGGAACCGACTGCACCGCACCGGGTGCGCGGGGCACCCCGGCGGCGTCCGCAATCGCCGCGGCGACCCGGTGCACCTCGGCCACCCGGTCCGGTTCCGCCGCGATGATCCGGCACGCTTCGGCCGCGCTCGCCGCGGCGGCGGGGGCCAGGCCGGTGTCGAAGATGAACGTCCGGGCCGTGTTGACCAGATGTTCGCGCAGCAGCGGCGATCCCAGCACCGCACCGCCTTGCGACCCGAGCGCCTTCGACAGCGTCGCCGTCACCGCGACATGCGGCGCACCTGCCAGGCCCGCCGCGTGCACCGCGCCCCTGCCCTGCCCTGCGACGCCGATTCCGTGCGCCTCGTCCACCACCAGGAATGCGTCATACGAAGCGCACAATGCCGCCGTACGAAGCAGATCCGTCGCATCTCCCAGCACCGAATAAATCGATTCGACCATCACGACAGCGCGCGGCTGCGTACGATCGCGGAGCAGGTTTTCGAGCGCTTCGAGGTCCCGGTGCGGGCAAATCGCGACGGGAGAACGGGAAAGCCGGGCGCCGTCGATGAGTGACGCGTGGATGTGCGCGTCCGACACCAGCAGCGTGTCCGGCGAGCCGAGCGCGGTGATCATCCCGATGTTTGCCGTGTAGCCACTGGAAAACACCAGCGCGGACGGCTGTCCGGTGAGGTCGGTGAGTTCGCGTTCCAGTTCGGTGTGACACGCGGTGGTCCCCGTGACGACGCGCGAAGCGCCCGCCCCGGCACCGTACTCATCGATCGCGCGAGCCGCGGCTGCACGCAGCCGTGGGTCGGCGCTCAGGCCGAGATAGTCGTTGGACGCCAGGTCCAGCAGGCCGTTCCGGGGATGGCGGGCGGCATCGGTGTTCCGTACCAGCCCGATGCGCCGCCGGTCGCGGTCCGCGGACGTGAGCCATTCGTGCATCGACACCGTCATGGCGTTCACGCGTTCGGTGCGGCGGCGGTGCCTGCGCCGCGCTCCCGGATCGAGGGGACCTCTTGCCGGTCCTCGGGCCGGTCCGCGCCGAGGACTTCGAATCCGGCGTCGGCGATCATGCCCAGGTCGGCCTTCGCGGCCTGGCCTTCGCTGGTGAGGTAGTCGCCGAGGAACAGCGAGTTCGCCACGTGCAGCGCGAGCGGCTGCAGCGAGCGCAGGTGCATCTCGCGTCCGCCCGCCATCCGGACTTCCGTTGCCGGGCAAGCAAACCGGGCCAGCGCGAGGATCCGCAGCGCGCGCAACGGGCTCAGCTCCCACGTCCCGGCCAGCGGCGTGCCCTCGAACGGCATCAGGAAGTTGACCGGGATCGAATCGCTGCCGAGGTCGCGCAGGGCGAAGATGGCGTCGATCAGCTCGTCGTCGGACTCGCCCATGCCGACGATCAGGCCGGAACACGCGGAAAGCCCTGCGGTCTTGGCCTTTTCGACGGTCGCGACCCGGTCGTGGTACCCGTGCGTGGTGCAGATTTCCGCGTACCGCGACTCACTCGTGTTGAGATTGTGATTGTACGCATCGACTCCGGCGTCGCGCAGCCGTTCCGCCTGCCCGTCCTTGAGAATCCCGAGGCAGGCACACACTTCGACGTCCGCGTGCGTGGCCTTCACCGCTTCGACCGCCGACGCGACCCGGTCCACGTCCCGGTCGCTTGGCCCGCGCCCGCTCGCGACCAGGCACACCCGCGACGCCCCGCCCGCGACCCCCGCGGTCGCCTGCCGCACGGTCTCCTCGGCGGAAAGCCAGGAGTACTTCAGGATCTGCGCGGACGAGCCGAGCCGCTGCGAGCAGTACCCGCAGTCCTCGGGGCACAGGCCGGACTTGAGGTTGACCAGGTAGTTGACCTTGACCCGGTTGCCGAAGTGCGCGCGCCGCAGCCGTCCGGCCGCCGCGACCAGGCCGAGCACGTCCTCGTCCGGCGTCTCCAGCACGGCGCGCGCGTCGGCGCGGTCGAGCACGCCGCCGGACAGCTGCCGGGAAGCCAGGTCGTCGAAGGTTTTGAACACCTGTCAAATCGTAGGTGGCCGGGACCCCCGAAGCAAGTGGGCCGGGGCACAGTCGCGACAATGGCCCGGTGAAGGTGACGCGGGAGCAGATCGTCGACCGGGCGTACGACCTGCTCCGGGAGAGCGGTCTGGGCGGGTTGTCGATGCGGCGGGTGGCGCTGGACCTTGGCGTACAGCCGGGGGCGCTGTACTACCACGTCGCCAGCAAACAGGAGCTGCTCGCCGTGGTCGCGGCGCGCATTCTCGAGGGGTTGCCCGCCACCGCAGGCGACCCGCGCAGCGCGGCGGGCGACTTCCGGACGGCCCTGCTGCGGGTTCGGGACGGCGCCGAGGTCGTGTCGTTCGTGCAGGCGTACCGGCCGGACCTGCTGGTACCCACTCAGGCCCTCCGCCACCTGTTCACCGGCAGCCTCGACCCGCGGCGCGCGGAATGGGCCGCGCGCACGGTCGTCCACTATGTACTCGGTTTCGTGGCGGAGGAACAAAACCACGCGGAACTGGTCCGCGCCGGGATCGTCGAGGAAGACCCGTCCCGTACGGACGATGCGGACGAGGCCTTCGGGTTCGGCATCGACGCAATCCTCAGTGGACTGCCGAGCTGAGCATTTCTCAAGCACCACCGGGGTTTTCTTCGGGGTGGGCGGTTTCGAGGATGCGGTACGCGGGGTCCCGGAGCACCGGCGGTTCTCCCTCGCTCACCCGGCCGGTCACGCGGAGCAGCTGGCCCGGTTCGAGGTCCGGGTGGGCGTCGCGGAACTCCAGGACCACGGTGGTCGCGTGGCCGCCGAGGCGTGCGGTGAGGACCGGGCCGCGGGTGTCCTCTTCGGACAGAGCGAGCTCCTCCAGCCTGCCGTCGATGCTGACCTCGGTTCCCGGGCGGAGCCGGGGCGCCGGGGCGGGTCCGGGGGAGGTGCCGAGGCGGGTCAGCAGGCGTTCGACGGCCGAGGTCACGCGTTCCTCCGGCAGGTGCGGCATCGCGGTGCGGATCCGGGTCTGCACGTCGTACGGCACGATGGTCGCTGCGGCTTGGGGGATGCGGCTGACCACGCGGGCGATCCGGTCGGCAGTGCGATCGTGCAGGAGGCGGCCGAGCAGCGGCGCGTAACTCCGCCGGGGCAGGAGCACGGTGATCCCGGTGCGTTCGTCCTCGGTGGCGGTCTGCACGAGGGTGTAGGCGGCGCGGACGATGCGCCGGTCGGGCACGTCGATCAGGCGCAGGCCGGTTTTCATCCCGAACTCCTCCCATCGCGCCCGCAGCCGTTCCGCGGCCTGGGCGTCGATCACGAAATGCACCGCGGTGATCTTGTCCGGCCGGAGGCTGCTGCCGTAGCGGAGGGCTTCGAGGACGGCCAGGTCGATCGTGTTGACCAGCACGAACGCCTGATGCCGGGCATACCGGGTGGGGTTGGCACGGGTGATGCGCTCGAGCACGGCGGCCTCGGCGCGGTACTCGCGGTTGAGCCGGATCAGCACGAACACCAGCACTGGGAACACCACGACCACCAGCCACGCGCCCTCGGTGAACTTGGCGATCGCAAAGATCCCCACCACCACGGTGGACAGGACGCCCGCGGCGAGGTTGACGGTGAGCTTGAACCGCCAGCCCCGCTCGCGCAGCCGCAGGTGGTGCTTGGTCATGCCGTAGCCGGCCATGGCGAAACCGGTGAACACGCCGATCGCGTAGAAGGGCACCAGCGCCGTGACGGTCCCGCCGGAGAAGAGCAGCAGCGCGACGGCCAGGACGGTCAGCGCCAGGATGCCGTTGGAGAACACCAGCCGGTGCCCGCGCGTGGTGAGCTGGCGGGGCAGGAAACGGTCGCTGGCAACGAAACTCGCGAGGAACGGGAAGCCGTTGAAGCTGGTGTTGGCGCCGGTGTAGAGGATCAGCGCGGTCGCGGTCTGGATGGCGGCGAACATCGCATGCCCGAACCCGCCGGCGCCGAACACCGCGCGGGCCTCCTGTGACACCACCGACGGATAGCCGCTCGTGTATGGCGTCGCGTGGGTGAAGTACGCGAGCAGCGACACGCCGCCCACGAGGAACCCGAGGATGACCGCCATCGTAAGGAGGACCTTGCGCGCGTTGGGTCCACGAGGGCTGCGGAAGGCCGACACCGTGTTGGAGATTGCCTCCACACCGGTCAGGGATGAGCCGCCGTTGGCGAAGGCGCGCAGCAGGACCAGAACTGTCGCACCCGCGACGAGGCCGTCGCCTTGCCGGACGGGGACTGCGCCGGAAAGGTGGGCCGGATCGTAAGCCGGGAGGCCGGTGGTGATTGCTTTGATCAGCCCGGTGACGATCATCGCGATCATCAGGGCGGAGAAAAGATACGTCGGTATCGCGAAGGGACGGCCGGCTTCCCGCAATCCGCGCAGGTTGGCGTAGCAGAGCAGAATGACTACGCCGATGGTGATTTCGAGACTGTACGGCCCGAGTGCCGGAATCGCGGACACGACGGCGACGGTTCCCGCGGATGTTTGCACGGCGACGGTTACGACGTAGTCGATCAGCAATGCCGCTGCGGCGACCTGCGCGACCCGGGGACCGAAATTCTCCCGCGCTACGACGTACGACCCGCCTGCCCGCGTGTAGGCCGTCACGACCTGCCGGTACGACGCCGCGACCAGCACCAGGATCACGAGGATCACGCCGGTGATCGGCAGGACCAGGCTGAACGCGGCCAGCCCGGCGTAAGGCAGCAACTCGACCAGGATCTGCTCGGTCCCGTACGCGGAGGACGAAATCGCGTCGGGGGACAAAACGCCCAATGCGGTCGTATTCGAAAGCCGCTCGTGGGTCAGTTGTGCGGTGATGAGCGGTTTGCCAAGGAACAGCCTTTTGACCGCATAGCCGAACGCGCCCGGTTCCAGGCGGCGCAAGGGTTTTTCGAATTCCTTCACAGGTTGAGTGTGACAAATGAATGCGCTCTTTACGCGCCGGAGGGGGAATCGGTCCGGTTTCGAAATTCGGCTCGGAACAGTTTTCGGGTCCGGGTCAGGAAAAGATTAAAAGGGCGAGTTTCGGCGTCAAGATTTCGTCAACGGAAGGTCGTTTTCGGGACTTGGTCAGCGCCCGGTGGTGCCGTCGATGAGTTCGCGCAGGATGTCGGCGTGGCCTGCGTGCCGGGCGGTTTCCTCGATCAGGTGGGTGAGGGCCCAGCGCAGACTGGGCTGCCGCCGTCCGGGGAGCGGGGCCGTGAGGTCGGGGCAGGTGTCGAGGAGCTCGTTCGCTTGCTGCACCGTGGTTCGGTACCGGTCGACGACCTGGGCGACGGTGCCGGTCGCCCGGAAGGTTGCGGGCCAGTCGGGGACGGTTTCGCCGAGGAGCAGGGAACGTTCGACGAAGGTCAGGTGGTTGAGCAGTCCGAGCAGGGTTGTCCCGGACGGCACTGCGGAGGTGCGGACCTGCGGCTCCGGCGCTCCGTCGACCTTGGCGGCGATCGAGGTGCGCAGGTAGTCGAGGAATCCGCGGAGGACTTCGGTTTCGCTGCGTCCGGTCCGGGGTGGCGGGGTGTCGCGGCGGGATCGGTTCATAGGCCCCAGCTTCGCCGGGGGCGACCCGGTCTCGCACGGGATCTTGCCGGACCGGCAAGAGCGGCCGGTGCACTGCGGTACCGGGTGGGTTCTGCGACGCAGGCGGTGCCGGGCCGCTGCCGTGGAGTTCTTCCCGGGTGCCCGGTGACCGTGCGGGTGGCTGGCGGCTTCAGGCGTGAACTGCCGCGGGTGCGGGGCTGCTGGGGTGCGGAACCTTCGCCGGTGCGGGACTGCGTGGCCGCTGGTGGTTCGGCGGCCGACCGGGCATCATGACTGTTCCGATCACTGGCCGCCCGTGTATGCGGCGTCATCCGGGAGAGGGCCGTGCGAGGGATGCGAGGGCGGGGTCTGCGGGCGAAACCGGCGGGCCGGGTCAGCCGGCGGCTGGTGCTCGGGGTGGTGCTCGTCGCCGGGGCGGCCGGGTACCTGCTGGCGATCTACTTCGCCCCCGCGCTGCTCGCCGGTCCGCAGCCGAGCGCGGAAGCGCAGATGTCGGCGGACCAGAACGCGCGGGTGACGGTGACCTCGGCCGGGGCGGCGCTCGCGGTCGCAGGTGGGTTGCTCTTCACGGCGTTCAACTACCGGCTCGCCCGCCGCGGGCAGACCGCCGGGCAGGTCGCCACCGCGCTCGGGCAGCTCGGCAGCAGTGAGCTGTACGTGCGGGTCGGTGCGATCCGGGCGCTGGAGGCGCTCGTGCGGGAGTCCCGCGACGATCGGGTCGCCATGCTCGAGGTGCTGGCGTCGTTCGTCCGCCATCGTGCGCCGCGGGCTGCCGGACCGGGCCCCTACCAGCCTGATCTTCCCGACCATCCCGCACCCGACATCCAGGCCGCGCTCACCGTGCTCGGTCACTACGGGGCCGACCACGGCCATCCGCCGGACCTGCGGGACCTGTACCTCGTCAACGCCGACCTCGCCGGTGCCCGGCTGACCGGCGCGGACCTCCGCGGTGCCCGCCTCGAACACGCCGATCTACGCGGGGCGCAGCTCACCGCCGCGGATCTGCGGGACACCGACCTGAACTCGGCCGACCTTTCCGGGGCGAGGCTGGACGGCGCCCAGCTCGACCGATGCAATCTCACGAACGCCGTGTTGCGGAAGGCCGTACTGGACAACGCCCGGTTACCTGCGGCAAACCTGGACGGTGCCGATCTTGAGCACGTACGCGCGCAGGCGGCGAATCTGCAGGCCGCCAGCCTGGTCCGGGCCCGGCTGTGGGCCGCCGCGCTGCCCGGGGTCAACCTGGTGGGCGCCGACCTGACCCGCGCCGACCTGCGGCACGCCGATCTCGAGGGCGCCAACCTCTACCGCGCCGTACTGCCAGAGGCCGACCTGAGCTCGGCGAAGCTGCTGGACACGAACCTGGAATCCGCCGCGGTGTGGCGGGCCACGCTGCCGGACGGGTGCACGCCGGAGTCGGCGCTGCCCGACGAGGCGGCGGCGAAGCGGCCGCGGGTGCCGGTCCGGCGGCCAGGGCACCGGAACCTGGTCATCTGCTGCGACGGTTCGTGGACCGGGCCGGGGCCGACCAGCGTGTCCCGGATCGCCCGTTCGGTCGCCGGGACGGCCGAGGGCGGGGCCGAACAGCTGACGTTCCACCAGCGCTGCCGGACGTCGGTGCGCCGGAACGCGGTGGACCTCGACGTACTCGACACCTATCGGCTCGTCCTGCAGAACTTCGAACCCGGCGACCGGCTGTATCTCTTCGGGTTCAGCCGCGGCGCTTACGTCGCACGCACGGTCGCCGGAATGATCGCGGCGCTCGGAGTCCTGCGCCGGGAGCACGCCGACCGGCTCGCCGAGGCGTACGCGCTCTACCGGGGGCGGTCGCACGCGACCAGCCCGCGTGCCTTCGCCGCGGTCGACTTCCGGCACTCGTATGCGGTCGAGACGAACGTGCGGTTCGTCGGGGTGTGGGAAACCGTCGGCCCGCTGGGCATTCCCTACCCCGGGCTGCGCCTGCGCCGGTTGCTGTTCCACGACACGGTCAAGAGCCGGCTCGTGGAAACCGCGTGCCAGGCACTGGCGATCGACGAGCGGCGAAGCGGCTTCCCGCCTGCTCTGTGGAGCGGCGGCGAGGGGGTCCACCAGCGATGGTTCCCCGGCACGCACAGCGACGTCGGCGGTGGTCATGCGGACGACCGGCTTGCCGGGGTCAGCCTGCAGTGGATGATGACGATGGCCGCCGAGCACGGTCTCGCATTCCGGTCCGAGACGGTCGACGCCGACCCGCTCGCCGCGATGCACGACTCCCGCAGCGGAACCGGCCGCCTGCGCCCGGCGGGGTACCGGCCGATCGGCGTGACGGACCCGGGAAGCGAAGAAGTCTCCGACGCCGCACGGGAACGCCTGCGCGGCACCGGGGACTACCGTCCGGCGAACCTCTTGGCCTACCTCGCTGATCACGATCCCGGGTCGCTGCGCGATATTTCCCCGTCTCAGGGGTGGTCCTCCGGGTGAGCTCGAGCGGGGTGACCGTTCCCCGGAAGCGGTGCTGACCGTGCGCGGGCCCGTCGACCTCGTGACCGCACCGAGGCGGCGCCGGTGCCGGTTCTCGATCTGGCAGTGGTGGATTTCTCGCTTCGGCAGTCTTGACCGCGTTGCGGACCTTCTGCCGCGAACCCCGGCGGCCACTGCGGTCCGTGTGGTCGCGGCCGGGGGTCGACCGCGGACGGCTCAGCGACGCGCTCCCACTGCGGTTGCGGAGTTCGTGGACCCGGGTGGACCCGGTCCGGGAACGCTTCCGGCGACGGGGCCTGACCGGGGTGGTGCGGGCGGGTCCACGGAAACCTGCGCCGCGTCGGTCTGGGCGGAGATCGCGGAAACGCGCACCCGCAGCGGTCTCGACCGGACCCGCCGCCTGTCAGCCCGGGCAGGTCCGCCCGCATCGCCGCGCTCAGCCCGGGATTTCCGAGTGCACCGCCCGTACGCCGTCCGTCCGTGCCGGGCCGGAGGAAACCCGCCCGCTGCGGTGGATCCAGAACGCGACCGCCAGGCCGATCACCGCGTTGGCGATCACGAACCACGCAGGGGCCAGCACGTTCCCGGTCCGCTGGATGAGCCACACGGCGAGGAACGGCGCCGACCCGCCGCCGATCACCACGCCGATGTTCCATCCGGTGGCGACCCCGGTGTACCGCGTGTCCGGCCCGAAGAGCTGCGGCAGCACCGTGTACGCGCCGACCTGCGTGGCGGCCGAGCTCAGCTGGAACACGACGTACGCAATGGCCGCGATACCGAGTCCCTTGCCCATCACCGCGATCGCCGGGTAGGCCAGCACGACGAACCCGGCCGACCCGAGCGCGTACAACCGGACCGGTCCGATGCGGTCGCCGAGCCGTCCGGCGAACGGGATCGTCAGCGTGGTGATGCCGATGGCCGCGGTCGCGAGCCAATACACCGGCGTCGGCGGGTAGTGCAGGCGCTGGATCAGGTGGATGCTCAGGTACGTCAGGCCGACGTAGGCCGTGCCGTTCACGCCGAGGCTCACCAGGCTGGCCTGTACGAGCGGCGCCGGTTTGCGCAGCAGTGCCACCAGCGGTGAGCCGGTGCGACGCGCTGTGGTCCCGTGGGTTTCCGCGACGCGCGTGCGGATCCACAGGCAGAACAGCGTCAACGGCAACGCCAGCAGGAACGGGAGGCGCCAGCCCCACGAGATCATCTGCTCGTGCGTCGTCAGCCCGGAAACCAGGCCGGCGACCGCCGCCGCGAGGGCGAATCCGCCGGTCGCGCCGAACGGCGTGAATGCGCCGTACGTCGCTTTGAGCCGGGCGGGCGTCGATTCGGCGATCACCGTCGCCGACCCGCCGACCTCGCCGCCCGCGGAAAACCCTTGCAGCATCCGGATCACGATCAGCAGCACGGTGGCGGCGAGCCCGGCTTGCGCGTGCGTCGGCAGGATCCCGAGCAGGGTGCTGGACGTGCCCATCGACAGCAGCGTGACTAGCAGCGCCCGGCGGCGGCCGAACCGGTCGCCGAGGTAGCCGAAGAACACGCCGCCGATCGGCCGGATCAGGTACCCGGTGGCGAACACGGCCAGCGACGCCAGCAGCGACACGACCGGGTCCCCGCTCGGGAAGAACAGCGGCGCGATCACGACGGCGAGATAACCGTAAAGGCTGAAATCGTAGTACTCGATCAAGGTGCCGACGCCGCCCGCGAGCGCGGCCCGGCGCATCGTCCGCCGCTTTTCCTCCGTCCATTCCGTCATGGCCGCACCTCCGCCGGAATCGCCTGCGCGAGCGCGAGCACCTCACGGCGGCGTTCGACGCCTTCGGGCCATGCTTTGTCGAAAACGCGGACCAGCCGGTCCATTTCCGGCCCGGAGATTCGGTTCTGCATCGTCTCGACGTCGGCGAACTCGTACATCGCGTGGTGGACTCCCGGCTCGGCGGTACTCCAGAACCGCCGGGCCCGGTCCGCCTGCAATGCCGCCGCGGCGTCGGGAAGGTGATCGGTTTCGTACCAGCGGTCGAACGGCTCGCGCAGGGACGCGACGACCACGGACCGGATGACCAGAATTGCTGTGCTGGACGCCATGGGACCTCATCGGGAGAGCTGGCCGGGACACTCACCCGGCCCTGTGACCCCGAAAGGACAGTGCCGGTAAAGTTGGACATTAGCAGTGTCCGACCGTGGAAGCCAGCCCTCTCCGAAGCGCCCGGAAATCCGGTCCGAAGCTGCCTACCCGCTCATGCCGCCGTCGATGGCGAACGTCGTCGCGGTGACCATCGCTGACGCGTCCGAGGCCAGATACAGTGCTGCCCGGGCGATTTCGCCGGTGGTCGTGTGCCGCCCGAGCGGGATGAGGGCGTCGAACTCCCGCGCGGCGGCGGCCTGGTCCTTGCCCGTCGCGCGGATCTCGATGTCGTCCTGGAACGCGGTCGACGTCGGGCCTGGGTGCAGCGTGTTCACGCGGATCCGGCGGGGCGCGAGCTCCTTCGCCGCCGCCCGCATCAGGCCGACCTGGCCGTGCTTGGCCGCGACGTACGCGGGCAGCCCGGGAAAGCCGATCAGCCCGACGACGCTGGACGTGATGAGCACGCTGCCGCCGTCGCGCATGTGCGGTACGGCATGCTTGAGGACGTGGAATGCGCCCAGCACGTGGATGTTCAGCGTGCGCGCGAAAACTTCCGACGGGTAGTCCGGGATTTCGGCGATTTCCCCGCTGTTTCCGGCATTGCTGAAGACGACGTCGTAATGGCCGTAATGCGGTACTCCGGCGGAAACGGCGGCGGACACTGCGGATTCGTCCGCGACATCGGCGACCGAGGCCAGCGCGTTTTCCGGACCGAGCCGGTCTGCCGCTTCCTTGAGCTTGACCTCGTCGAGCCCCACCAGGTGAACGCGGGCACCCTCGGCAACGAAGAGCGTGGCGGCGGCGAGGCCGATCCCGCTTTCGCCGCCGGTGATCAGCGCGATTTTACCGTCGAGGGTGCTTTCGAGGTCGCGCGGCCCTTGAGCGCCCACGCCGTCACCGCGATCGCCGGGGTGCCGATGGCGGAAACCCAGCTGAACGCCTCGACGGTGTCCCGCGTGCGGTCCGACCACGAACCGATGAACGGCGTCCCCAGCACGACGGCCAGCACCGTACCGGCGGCGAGCACCAGCGCGGCCGCGAGCCATCGCACCGGGTCGTGGCCACCTCTTCCGCCCGACTGGACGGCGCGTCATCGAAGGTGGCCCACCGTAGCGAACCGGATCACGCCCGCGCGAAGTCGGCCACCAGGGTTTCGTACGTGATCTGTCCCGGGGCTGCCGCGCCGGTCTGGGTGGCCACCTTGATCATCAGGTCGATCGCTTCCTTCGTGACCTTCCACTGGGGCTGCAGCTTCGGTACCACGGTGTCGCTGAAGTGCTGGATGTACTGCTTCGAGACGTCCAGGCCGCGGCCGTCGAAGCTGCCCTTGTTCAGCAGTTCCGCGGCCTGGTCCCGGTTGGCGAGGATCCAGTCCTTCGCCTCCCACTGGGCGGCGAGCCACGCTTTGCACGCGTCGGCGTTGGACTTGGCGTACTCCTCGCGCGCGATGAGGACGTCGACCTGCTGTTTGCTCAGCAGGTCGGGCACCCCGGCGGAGGTGAAGTCGATCAGGACCCGGCCGCCGGTCTGGGCGGCCATCAGCCGGGCCGTCGCGTACGTGATGCCGACATACGCGTCGATCTTGCCCGCGTTCATCTGCGCGATCGCCGGTGTCGTCTGGCCGACGGCGAGCGGGGTGACGTCGCTGTCGGTCAGGCCGCCCTGGTGCAGTGCGAGCCGCAGCTGCTTGTCCGCACCGGCGCCGATGGCGGTCACGCCGATGGTCTTTCCCTTGAGCGCGGCCATTTTCTCGGCGAAGCTCGCGGAATCGGCGGGCCAGTTGCCCTTGCCGACGACGATCGAGTACGTCGTCTCCGGGATCCGCATCCCGATGATCACCGGGCGTTCCCCGGGCCGCGAGTTGGCGAAGGTGGTCATCGTGAGGAGGGTGTCCTGCATCTGCCCGTCGATCTGACCGGCGGTCTGCAGCTGCATGCCCTGGACGCCGCTGGACGGGTACAGGAACTTCGGCACCTCGAGGTTGTACTTGCCGTACTGCTTCTGGTCGAGGTTCACCGCGTCGATGAAGTAGTTGTCGCCCGGTGCGGTCGCGACGCGGAACGGCGTCGGGTGCGCCGCGGCGCCCTTGGCGCTGCCGGAGGTCGCCGACGAGGGACCGTCTCCGCACGCGGCGAGCAGTCCGCCCGCTCCGGCCGCGAGCAGGGAGGCCCCGGCCATCCGGAGCACGGTACGGCGGCTGGTGCGGACCTCGGTGATGGTGGGGCGCATGGGCTTTTCCTTTCGTGGCAGCGTAAGCGAGGGTCAGGGGACGGCAGGCACGGCGGCCAGGTCCCGCCGCATGGCGACGTGTTCGCGGGGCATCCCCACGGTGGCGCCGCCGACGAAGCGGTCACCCTGGTAGTGGCGGACGGCGAACGTCCCGGACGGCCCGGTGCTGATCTCGGTACGGTCGTGCGGAGCGCTGGGCATCCCGGCCATCTGCACCTTCACCCCGGCCTGGTCGGTCCAGAACCAGGGGACCGGCCGGTACGCGCCGTCGCCGCCGAGGATCTGCGTCGCGGCGTGCCGGGCCGAGTCCATGGCGTGCTGCACGGAGGTGAGCCGCACGGGAGCGCCGTCGAGCGGGAACCGGATGCCGTCGCCGATGGCGCTGACGTGCGGGTCTTCGGTCCGCAACCGGTCGTCGACCACGATCCCGCCATCGACCGGCAGCCCGGCCTGCGCGGCGAGCGCGGTGGACGGCACCGATCCGATGCCGACGACCACGACGTCCGCCGCGATCTGCGTGCCGTCGTCCGTGGTGACCGAGTCGAGCCGGTCACCACGCACGGCGAAGGCGGACACCGAGCGCTGCAGGTGGAACCGGACACCACGCGCGCGGTGGCGCCGGTACAGGAAATCCGCGACCTGCGGCGGCACCGCGTGCGCCAGGATCGACGGCAGCTGTTCCACCACGGTGACCGCGCAGCCGAGGTCCACCGCAGCCGAGGCGATCTCCAGCCCGACGAACCCTCCACCCACCAGCAGCATCGACCGGGCCTCGCGCAGCTGTGCCCCCAACGCCACCGAGGAATCGCGGTCGTGCAGGTGGAAGACGTTGCGCAGGCACTGCAGGCCGGTGATCCGGCGCGGATGGGCACCGGTGGCCAGCACGAGATGGTCGTACGGCACGACCCGGCCGGACCCCAGCGCGATCTCCCGGGCCGGACGGTCCACAATGGACACCGGATCGCCGAGCACCAGCTCGATACCGAGCGAGGCGTAGTGCGCCGGGTCGTGGAACTCGATGTGCGCCGGGTCCGGGTCGCGGAGGAACGTCTTGGACAGCGGCGGGCGCTGGTAAGGCAGCGACGGTTCGGCGCTGACCAGCGTCAGGTCGCCGTCGTACCCCAGCCGCCGCAGGGACGCGGCCGTGTGCACGCCGCCTTGTCCCGCACCGGCGATCACGACCCGGCGGACCGGAGCCACGGCTGTCACGGCCCGGCGATCTCGATGGCGGCGGTGGGGCAGGAGAACACGGCCTCCTCGACGTCCCCGGCCGCGGCTTCGCCGACCTCCTCGGCCAGCAGGACCACGATGCCGTCGTCGTCCTGGTCGAAGAACTCCGGCGCGGCCAGGACACACTGCCCCGAGCCACAGCATTTGCCCGCGTCCACGGTGAGCTTCATTGCCCGCCCTTTCCTTTCGGTGGTCCGTTTCCTACGGCTCTTCGATGTCGACGAGCGGGTCGCCGGCCTGCACCGCCGATCCCTCGGTGACGTGCACGGCGGTGACCGAACCGGCGTACTCGGCGAGGACGGGGATCTCCATCTTCATCGACTCCAGTACCACGATCGTGGTGTCGGGTTCGACCGGATCGCCCGCGGCCACGAGGACCTTCCAGACGTTCGCGCCCATGTCGGCGTTGATCGTTTCGGCCATCGTGCTACCTCCGTGTCGGCGCCGCGGAGGTGACCGCCGCGACGATGCCCGTGTCGTACCCGCCCGCGGTGAACTCGGGGCGGTCCACCAGCTCGCGCAGGAACGGCAGGTTCGTGCGCAGCGGACCGGCGGTGAAGCCGTCCAGTGCCTCCCGCGCCCGTGCGAGCGCCGCTTCGCGGGTCTCGCCGAACACGCAGATCTTCGCGAGCAGCGAATCGAAATGCGGCGTGATGGCCAGCCCCGCGCGGTACCCGGAGTCGACCCGGATCCCGTCGCCGCTCGGCTCCTCCCACTGCTCGATCGGACCCGGGCTCGGGAAGAAGCGCACCGGATCCTCGGCGCAGAGCCGGAACTCGATCGCGTGCCCGTGCCGCCGCGGCGCGAACCCTGGCGTGACCGACCCGGTAGCGGCAATGCTCAGCTGCTGTTCGACGAGGTCGACGCCGTGGGTCAGCTCGGTCACCGGATGCTCGACCTGGATCCGGGTGTTCATCTCCAGGAACACGAACTCCTGCGTCCGCGCGTCGACGAGGAACTCGACCGTGCCGGCGTTGCGGTAGCCCACCGCGCGGGCCGCGTTCGTGGCTGCTTCGGACAGCCGTTGACGCACCGCGGGAGCGAGGCCGAGCGCGGGTGCCTCCTCGACGAGCTTCTGGTTGCGGCGCTGGACCGAGCAGTCCCGTTCGCCGAGCGCCAGAACGGTGCCGTCGGCCAGGCCGAGGACCTGGACCTCGATGTGCCGCGCCGATTCGACGAACCGTTCGAGGAACACCCGGTCGGACCCGAAGCTGCGGGCCGCGATGGCCTTGGTCCGCTCGAATTCCCGGCGGACCGCGTCCGCGTCGCGGGCAATGGTCATGCCGATGCCGCCCCCGCCCCCGGCCGCCTTCAGCATCACCGGGTACCCGATCTGCCAGGCCTCGCGCACCGCTTCGTCCACATCGGACAACGCGGCGCCGGCGCCCCCGCTGATCGGGACTCCCGCGGCCGCAACGCGATTGCGGGCCTCGACCTTGTCGCCCATCGCGGTGATCGCGTCAGGGGACGGCCCGACCCAGATCAGCCCGGCCGCCTCGACCGCGCGGGCGAATCCGGCGTTCTCGGCGAGGAACCCGTAACCCGGGTGGACTGCGTCGGCACCGGAGTCGCGGGCGACCGCGACGATCTGCTCGATGTCCAGGTAAGCACCCACGGGCTGTTCGCCGGTGATCTCCCGGGCGAAGTCCGCTTCGGCGACGTAGGGGAGTTCTGCGTCGACCTGGTGTTGGATCGCGACGGTCTCGACGTCGAGCCGCCGCGCCGTCCGGATGATCCGGCGGGCGATCTCGCCGCGGTTGGCGACGAGCAGCCGCCGGGGGAAGGGCTGGTTCATCCGCGTCCGCCTAGTAACTCGTGGGCCAGGTGCTGAGGTGGTGCTCGCCGACGCCGCCGGTGCGGGCCAGCGCGTTGTCCTCGAGCGCGCCGAGGATGAACTCCCGGGTCCCCGCGGGGTCGATGACGTCCTGCACGCCGTAGACGCGGGCGACGTCGTACCCGGTCGACTCCTTGGCCATTTCGGCCAGCCGCCGTTCGTAGAGCTCCGGTTCGGTGGCCGGGTCGATCCCGTGCACCACCCCGACGGCCGAGCGCGGGTCCATGAAGCTCACCTCGGCGGTCCACCACGCGGCCATCGCGTCGGTGGTCCAGGCGCCGCCCATGTTCACGTAGCCCTGCCCGTAGTTCTTGCGCAGCATCACCGTCACCTTCGGCACGGTCGCGAGCGACAGGGCGTTCATCCAGTTGATGACCTTGCCGACGATGCCGCTGCGCTCGCCGTCCGGCCCGATCAGGAAGCCGGGCTGGTCGACGAGGAACACGAGCGGGATGTTGTACGAATCGCACAGCACGATGAAGCTCGTCGCCTTGGCGCAGGCGGCCGCGTCGATCGCCCCGCCCTTGAACATCGGGTTGTTCGCGATGATCCCGACGGACTGGCCGCCGATCCGGCACAGCGAGGTCACCAGCGACTTGCCGAAGCGTTCCTTGACCGGGAACACGCTGCCGAGGTCCGCGATCACCTCGATCACCTTGCGCACGTCGTACACCTTCGTGCGTTCCAGCGGGACCAGCGAGTGCAGCTGGTCTCCGCGCCCGGCCGAGCCCGCGGGCACCGGCGCGACCGGCGGCGCTTCACCGTTGTGTGCGGGCAGATAGCTCAGGAACCGCCGCAGGAGGTCGATCGCCTCCTCGTCGGTGTCGGCGACCGCGTCGGCGAACCCGGTGACCTCGGAGTGCAGCTTCCAGCCGCCGAGCTCCTGGCCGTCGACCTGCTGTCCGGTCGCCCGGCTCACGAGCTGCGGGCTGGACACCGCCATCACCGCGCCCTTGCGCAGCACCGCGAAATCGGAGCTCACGGTGTGCCAGGCAGCCGAGCCGAAGGAGTACCCGAAGGCTGCCGAGACCCACGGATTGGTGCGGCGGCGCAGGAACCGCGTGCGGTCGTTGGCGTTCCCGAGCCCGGTGCCGCCCATGACATCGGGCATCCGCACCCCGGTGGACTCGGCGAGGTACACCAGCGGAATGCCGCGGCGCGCGGTGAGATCCTTGAGGTGGCCCATCTTCTTGTTGCTGACCGCGCCCGAGGACGCGCCCTTGACGGTGAAGTCGTATGCGATCACCCCGGCGCGCCTGCCGTCGACGCAACCGGTGCCGGTGACCTTGCCGTCGGCGGGGGTGACGTGCTGGTCGGCGTCGATGTTCGAGGTCGCGAAGAGACCCATCTCGCGGAAGGTGTCCTCGTCGAAGAGCCGGGCGACGCGTTCGCGGGCGTTGAGCTCGCCCCGTTCGGCCCGGGCGGCCAGCTTGCGTTCGCCGCCCATCGCGAGGGCGTGCGCGCGCCGCTCCTTGTGCCGGAGCTCGTGGTCGATGGTCATGGCTGGGTGGCCTTTCCGGTCGAGGCGGTGGTGGCGCGGCGGTGCTGGAAGTCGAGCAGTGCCCTGGCGACCCGGCCGGCTTCGTCGACCGTGCCGAACACCGGCAGGCCGAGCAGCTGCGCCTGGCGGGTGTACCCGGCGATGGCGTCGGCCATGTCCGGACGGCCGTCACCCTTCAGCACGAGGAACTGCTGGGTGCCGTTCGCGGGCGCGCCGGCGATGCTGGCGATGATCGTGCCGGTGACGTCGCCGTACTGCTGCGCGAGATTCCGCTGGATGATGCCGACGTTGAGGTGCGTGATGAGGATCGACGGCGACGCCGATTCCAGCACGAGCGTCAGGACGTCACCGGCGACGGTGCCGCCGCCCACCGCAAGGGTGCCTGCGGGGGTGTCGATCGGGTTGGCGAGCCCGTTGCCCGGCGGGAGACCGAGTGCCTCGATCCGCGCGACGGTCTGGTCCGGCAGCGGTGGAACGGAAAACCCGTGGCGCGCCAAGGCATCTGTGGCCAGTACGCTCGCGCCGCCGCCGTTGCCGAACAGCACCGCGTCGCGGGTTTCCGGCGGGGGTCCGTCGAGCCGGACGGTGTCGAAGGTCAGCAGGACGTCGAGGAATTCCTCGAGCGAGTCGGCGAGCGCGATCCCGGCTTGGCGGCACAACGCGGGCCACAGCCGGTGGTTGCCGGTCAGCGCGCCGGTGTGGCTGGTCGCCGCCCGCGAACCGGCGGCAGTACGGCCTCCGGCGAGCAGGACGACCGGTTTGCCCAGATCCCGCGACAGGTCGAGGACTGCTTTCCCGGCGGCGAGCGACTCCAGGTACAGCCCGATGACGTCGACGTCCGGGTCGCCGAGGAGGTGCCCGACCAGCTCTGCCGCGTCCACATCGGACGAATTGCCGATACTGGTCACGCTGTGGAACGCGAGCCCGCGGGCCTCGCCGAGCCGCAGGATGTCGACGCTCAGCCCGCCGCTCTGCGACACCACCGCGATGCGGCCGGGCTGCAGCGGCGGGTCCGGGATGAAGCTGACGCGCGCGGCGGAGCTGTGCATGCCGAGGCAGTTCGGGCCGAGCACGCGGGTGCCCTGCGCGGCCATCCGGGCCACCAGGTCCCGTTCGAGTTCCACGCCTTCGGGGACCTCGCCGAAACCACTGCTGACCACCTGGGCGAACGCGACCGTGCCCGGGGCCGCGTCGAGCGCGTCGGGGACGACCTTGGCCGGGAGCGCCACGTAGGCGTAGTCGATCGGTCCCGCCTCGCGCAGGGACCGGCAGGCCGGCAGGCCCTCGATCCGGTCGGCGGACGGGTGGACCGGGACCAGCTTGCCGGGGAAACCGGAGGCCTGCAGGTCGGCGAGGTACCGGTTCGCGAGGTTCGTCCCGGTTGCGCTGGCGCCCAGCACCGCGATCGTGCGCGGGCGGAACAGACGGCCGAAGTCGCTGTGCGGCCGGGGTTTCCGGGCGGCCGGTTCCTCTTCGATACTGGACCGGACGAGCCGCGCATCTACTGCGATGGCGTGCTCGGAGGTGACGATGACCGGGTTGAGGTCGACCTCGGTTATCTCCGGTGGGAGAGAAGCGAGCAAGCCGTCGTCGCCGCCGATCCGCAGGACCAGCGACACGAGCGCGTCGAGGTCGGCGGCAGTTCCGCCGCGGGCGCCGCGGAGCAGAGCCGCGCCTTTGAGCTCGGACAGCATGGCCGTGACGTCGGACGCGGTCAGCGGGGCGATGCCGAAGGCGACGTCGGCGAACACCTCGACGAAAACGCCACCGAGGCCGAGCATCACGACCCAGCCGACGCCGGGGGTGCGTACCGCGCCGACGATGACCTCGTGCCCCGGCGCGGCTTTCTCCTCGACGAGGAACCGGTCGATCCGGTGGCCGTGCGTGGCGAGTGCGGCGGTCATCGCGGCGGCTTCGGCGGCCAGGTCGGCGCGGGCGACCCCGACCCGGACCCCGCCGGCGTCGGATTTGTGCACGAGTGTCGGGGACACGGCTTTCAGGACCAGGTCGCCGTGCAGGCCTTGCGCGGCGACGAGCGGGTCGGCGTGCGCCTGGCCCCGCGGCACCGCGATTCCGGCGCTGCGCAAGAGGTCTTTGGCCTCGGGTTCGGGGACGACCCCGGCACCGGGCGCGAGGGCGGCGACCGGTGGCCGTGGGGAGTTCTCGGTCAAGCGGCTTCCCTTCCTCGGGCGGGTGCACGTTCGTGGTCCGGCGAGTGTGGCCGGTCACGGCGGGTCCGGGGAATGCCGCGAACCGTGGACCGGTGATGGCGGATCGCTATCGCACCCGGCGATAGCCGGTCCCGATCGGGGCGCCAGCGCGCCGCGGCTTCCCCGGGGCGGCGGCGCGACGGATGATGACCGCGAGCCGTGCCCCGAAGCAGCGAGGAGATGCCGTGGAAGACCGCACCGCCGAACCCGTGAGCGAGTGCCCGCACCTGCGGGAGCTGTCGCTGGACCCGGCGCCGGAACGGCCGCTGGACGATCCGCCGTACTTCCGCGACCTGCGGGCCGGCTGCCCGGTCAGCGAGGTCGGCCTCGGCGGCGGCAAGACGTCGTGGCTCGCGACGAAGTACGACGACGTCAAGGCGATCCTGTCGGACAACCGGTTCAGCGCCAACCCGCACACGCCCGGCTTCCCGGTGCGCGGGCTGCCGGGCTCGGACCACCCGCTGGTGGCCGACAGCATGATCCGGCAGGACCCGCCGCTGCACACGACGCTGCGCCGGTGCGTGGTCAAGTACTTCACGCCGCGTGCGGTCGAGAACTACCGGCCGCAGGTCGAGGAGATCGTCGACACCCACCTCGACGCACTGGCCGGGGAGACGGGCCCGGTGGACCTGGTTTCGCAGTTCGCGCTCGCCATCCCGACCACGGTCATCACGCGGATGCTGGGCATCCCGATCGAGGACGCCCCGAGGTTCTTCGACCTCACCGAACGGCAGACGACGCTTTCGCTGCCGCAGGAGGAGATGTACCGCACGGTCGAGGAGTTCCGCGCGCTCGGCCTCGAGTACGCGGCACTCAAGGAGGCCGACCCGGCCGACGACCTGCTGAGCCACATGATCTGTGAGCAGTACGAGGCGGGCGGCATCACCCGCGACCAGCTCGCGGCCCTGATCACGATCCTCATCATCGGCGGCCACGACACGACCGCGGGCATGATCGGGCTGTCGATCTTCACCCTGCTGCGCCGCCCGGACCAGCTCGCGTTGCTGCGGTCCGGAGAACGCACCTGGGAGGTCGCGATCGAAGAGCTGCTGCGCGTGCATTCGGTGGCGCGCATGGGCCCGCGCCGAGCCGCGACCGAGGACATCACGATCGGCGAGCACACGTTCCGCAAGGGCGAAGGCGTGGTCGCGTCGATCTGGTCGGCCAACCACGACGAGAGCAAGTACGAACGGACGACATGGGAGGACTTCGAGATCCCGGTCGAGCGTCCGCAGCACCTCGCGTTCAGCTTCGGTCCGCATCAGTGTGTGGGGCAGAACCTCGCCCGGATGGAACTGCGGGTCGCGTTGCCGCGGATCTTCGCGCGGTTCCCGGAGATGAGGCTCGTCGACCCGGAGGTGACTCATTTGGCGTATCGGGATGATCGGGCGTTCTTCAGTTTGAAGGAATTGAACGTCACGCTGTGACCACGCGGGAAAGCCCGCTCCCTCGGATCTGCTTGGGGGAGCGGGCTTTTCTAGTGCTTGTACGCGCCACCGTCGACGACGATTGTCTGCCCCGTCACGAAGGATGCGCCGGGGGACAGCAGGAAGCGCACCGGTTCCACGAAGTCGTCCACTGTGGACGGACGGGAGATCGCCCGCGCGGCAATGGTCGCCGGTTCCGCGGCCAGCAGGTCCGCCGACAACGCCGTCGCGACGAGGCCGGGGGCGATGACGTTCACGGTGATCCCGCGGTCGCCGAGTTCGGCGGCCATCGACCGGGCGAACCCGATCACCCCGGCTTTGGCTGCGACGTACGCCGCGAGCCCGGCCGGGCCCTTGAACGCCGTACCGGAGGAGAAGAGCACGATCCGCCCGCCGTCGGTGATCGAGGGGGCGCAGGCCTGGACCGTTGCGAGCGTGCCGTGCAGGTTGACCTCCAGGATGCGGGTCCAGTCGCGGACCGGCATGTCCAGGAACGGCCCGCTGCGGCAGATTCCGGCGCAGTGCACGAGCCCGGCCAGGGGTCCTGCGGCGGACACCGCTTCAGCCAGCGATTCGTGGTCGGTCACGTCCGCGGCGAGGTACCGCACCCCGGGTACCGGGTCAGCGGGTGCGGCGGGATCCAGCACGACGACCGGCCGGTCGGCGGCGAATGCCGTGACCAGCCGGGCGCCGATCCCCGCGGAACCGCCGGTGACCAGCAGCGGCGCGGTCACCGGGACCGGCTCGCGACCACGTGTTCCAGGCCCTTGATGGTGTAGTCGAGGACCATCGACATGATCCCCATGAAGATCAGCACCGCGAACGACTCGGCGACCTTGAAGTTGCCGGTGAGCACGACCAGCCGCTGCCCGAGGCCGTAATAGGCACCGACCATTTCCGACAAAACCGCGCCCAGCACCGCGTACACCGCACCGAGACGCAGCGCGCCGACGATGCTCGGCAGCGCGGCCGGCAGCTCGATCTTGAGGAACCGCTGCACCGGCGACATCGAGAGCGACCTGGTCAGCTGCAGCACGTCGTGGTCGATCCCGCGCAGCGAGGCCAGCGTGGAGGTGAGCAGGACGAAGTACACGACGCTGCCCGCGACCAGGGCTTTCGGCGCGAAACCGAGGCCGAACCACAGGATGAAGATCGGGGCCAGCGCGGGCCGCGGCAGGCTGTTGGCCAGCGTGAGGAACGGGGTCGCGGCGCGTTCGAGTACCTCGGACCGGGAGAACACGACGCCGGTCACGATCCCGAGCAGCCCGCCCGCGGCGAGCCCGGCGAGCGCGCCGCCGAAGGTCGCGGACACGTCGGTCCAGAACGCGGCGTCGCCGAGCTGGTTCACGAGCCCTTTCGCGACCGCGTCGGGGGACGAGACGAACAACGGGTTGATGAGACCCTGGTGCGACGCGAAGTACCAGCCGCCGACGAGCACGACCGCGACCGCGATCCGGATCGCCCACACCTGCAGCCGTACCCGCGTCCGGCGCTTGCGCCGTTCGGCGAACACGGCGTGTTCCATCGCTGGGAGGTCCACGGCGGCAGTTCCGTCCGCAACGATCGATCGGCTCATTGTTCCTCCCGGGTCCGGGGGTCTACGGGCATCATCACTACTCCGCGAGCGGCGCGCGCACCAGGTCGATGTCGGCCGGGGTCGCGGTGTGCGGGCCGCCGTTCACGACCACCGTCTGCCCGGTCAGGTACGCCGCACCCGCCGAGCACAGGAAAAGGCACACCGGCGCGATGTCCTCGGGGCGGCCGAGCCGGTTCATCGCGACAAACCGGGCAACCCGGGCCTCGACGTCCTCGGCGGCGAACCGCGAAGCGGCGGTGACGACCGCGCCCGGCTCCAGGCAGTTCACGCGGACATTCAGGTCCGACCACTCCCACGCCATCGTGCGCGTGAGCGACGCGAGACCGGCTTTGGCCGCGGCGTAGGCACCTCGCAGCGGATGCGCGTGCCCGGCCGAGGCGGACCCGATGTTCACCACCGCGCCGCCGCCTTGGCGCCGGAACGACGGCAGGCACGCGGTCGCCAGATGGAAGGCGCCGCTGAGGTTCGCCTCGATCATCGCATTCCACGCATTGACCGACAGTTCGTCGAGCCGCGCGCCGAAGTTGCCGCCGGCATTGTTGATCAGGATGTCCACGCGGCCGAAGCGGTTTTCCGCCGCGGCGGCGATGTCGGCCGCGGTCTGCGGGTCCCGGATGTTGCCGGTGACCGCGACCGCGTCGCGACCCTGTTTGCGGATCTCGGTCACGACCTCGGCGAGTGCGTCGGCCCGCCGCCCGTGCACCACGAGGTCGGCGCCCGCGGCGGCGAACCGGCAGGCGACCGCGCCGCCGATCCCGCCGGTCGCACCGGTCACCACGGCCACCCGGCCGCGAAAGTCGAACTGCACGCCGCCGAACGGCGAAACCGCTTGCTGCGCCGGTGTCATCGCTGTCCTCCGAAGGTCCGGTTCCGGACTCAGGCTCGCCACCGGCCGCCGTTCTGGCAACGCTTCGCGGGCTATCGGAGCGATAGCCCGCGCGGGCGCCGGTTCGTATTGACACCTGCGGCCCGGGTCGCGGAGCATCACGGTTCTCTCGACCGACCCAGCGGAGTTGCAATGAGGCAGACCAGCATGGTGTATCCGAGGCCGGAATCCGCATCGCAGCAGGACGGGCAAGCGGCTCCGGCCGGTGCGCCGATCACCTTCCGGCACGTCAGCCACAACTTCATCCACGGCAAGCGCGCGGTGCTCGTCCTGGAGGATTTCGACCTGGACATCGGCGCGTCGGAGTTCGTCAGCATCGTCGGCCCGTCCGGCTGCGGCAAGACCACCGCGCTCGCGATGGCCGGGGGACTGGAACGGCCGCGTGCCGGGAGCGTGCTGCTCGACGGCGAACCGGTCGAGCGCACGTCCGACGACGTCGCCTTCATGTTCGCCCGTGACGCGCTGCTGCCGTGGCGCCGCGTCCGGCGCAATGTCGAACTGGGCCTGGAAGTCCGGCACGTTTCGGCGGCGGAACGGCGGCGGCGCGCCGACGAATGGCTGCGCCGGGTCCGGTTGGAGGAGTTCGCCGATTCGGACGTCCTGCACCTGTCGCAAGGCATGCGGCAGCGCGTCGCGATCGCGCGGACCCTCGTGCAGAGCCCGCGCGTCGTGCTGATGGACGAGCCGTTCGCCGCACTGGACGCGCAGACCCGGGCGAACCAGCAGCAGGAGTTCATCCGGCTGTGGGAGGAGGAACGGCCCACGGTCGTGTTCGTCACGCACGACCTGGAGGAAGCGATCCTGCTCAGCGACCGGGTGGTGCTGATGGCCGCGCGGCCCGGCCGGATCGTCGCGGACCTGCGGATCGACCTGCCGCGCCCGCGCACGCAGGAAATGCGCACGGCGTCGCCGGAGTTCGGCAAGTACCTCGAAACGCTGTCGGGGCGGCTGCGCGAGGAAGTCGCCGCCGCGGAGGAACGGCGCCAAGCCGACCAGGAGGCGTCCTCGTGACCGAATGGATCGACGCGGCGGACGGCACCGGGCTCGCGTACCGGGTCGTCGGCGACGGCCCGCGTCCGCTGATCCTGGTGCACTCGCTCGCGCTCGACGGTTCGTGGTTCGAGCCGCTCGCGGCCGAGCTGGACGGCAGATTCCGTTGCGTACTACCGGATCTACGCGGCCACGGCGAAAGCGAAGGTGACCCGGGTGCGATCTCGCTGGCCGGGGTGGCCGACGACATCGCGCTGCTCGCCCGGACCCTTGGCATGACCAGCGTTGCCGTGGCGGGGATTTCCCTCGGCGGGATGGTCGTACAGGCTTTGGCGCACCGGCACCCCGACCTCGCCGAGGCGGCCGTGCTCATGGCGACCACAGGTTCGTACGACGACAATGCGCGCGCCGGTGCCCGGGCGCGGGCGGAGGCGGCCCGCGCGCCGGGCGGGCTGGCCGCGCTCGCCGACCTGACGATGTCACGCTGGTTCGGCGGCGAGCCGCACCCGCTGCTCGGCCGCGCCCGTGACCAGTTCCTGAGCGGGGACCCCGGAATCCACGCCGCGTACCTCGAAGCCATGACCGCCGTCGGCGAGTTCTCCGTGCCACCGTCGGTGCCCGCTCTCGTGCTCGGCGGTACCGACGACGTCAGCACTCCCCGCGCGGTCCTGGAAAGCCTGCACGCGTCGATCCCGCATGCCGACCTGCGGTTCGCGCCCGGTGGTCACCTCACCGCGTTCACCCATCCCGCGCCCGTGGCAGCGCTGCTGGCGGAGTTCTTCGCCGCCGCTGATACCCCTAAGGATGCCCGCGTTGTCTGATTCCGCCCAGCCGTCCCCGGAGCAGGTACGCGGCCACCTGCAGGCAGCCGAGACCCCCGCGCTGCTGATGCTCGTCGCGCATCTCACCGACGACCCGTCCGTGCTGCGCCCGCAGTGGCGGCCCGATCCGGACCTCCTGCCCGCCACCGGACTGGACGCGGAAACCGACGCGGCGGCACGGGAGTTCTGCTTCGCGGCCCTCGAACCGTTCCTCGCCGACCTGAGCGGCTGGCCCGCCGAACCGTCCGCGACGGTCCTCGAATCCATTGCCGCCTGGGCACTCGACCGGTCCGCAGGCGAGGACGCGGACCTGCTGCGCGTCGCGTTCGTGCCGCCGGGCACCGACCCGCGCGCGCCGAAGTGGACGAAGGACGAACTCGACCCGGCCCGCCCGATGCGGGTGGCGATCGTCGGCGCCGGTCTGTCCGGGCTGATGGCCGGGCTGCGGATGAAACAGGCCGGGGTCGATTTCACCATCCTCGAAAAGAACGACGATGTCGGCGGGACCTGGTACGAGAACAGCTATCCCGACTGCCGGATCGACGTGCACAGCCACATTTACACGTATTCGTTCTTCCCGCACGACTGGCCGTCGTACTTCTGCCGCCAGGACGTCATTTTCCATTATCTGCGGGCGTTCGCGGAGGAAAACGGGCTGCTGGCGCACATCCGCTTCGGCACCGAGGCCACCGCGGCCGCGTGGGACGACGAGCAGCAGCACTGGGCGGTGACCACGAAAGGCCCGGACGGCACCGCGCGGACCGAGGAGTTCTCCGTCCTGGTGTCCGCCGTCGGCCAGCTGAACCGGCCGATGATCCCGCGCATCGACGGCCTCGACACGTTCGACGGCCCGGTGTTCCACACCGCGCAGTGGGACCACGGGGTCGACCTCGCCGGGAAACGGGTCGCGATCATCGGCACCGGCGCGACCGGCGTCCAGGTCGCCCCGGCCATCGCGCGGGCGGCGGAGTCGCTCACGATCTTCCAGCGCAGCGCCCCCTATCTGCAGCCGACCCCGGAGCTGCGCCAGGACGTCCCCGAGGCGGAACGGGCGTTGCTGCGCGAGGTTCCGCTGTACCGGGCGTACTACCGGTTCTCGATCTTCCTGCCCCGCGCGATCGGCAGGCTGGCCGCCGCGACCGTCGATCCGGCGTACCCGCCCACCGAGCACGCGGTGTCCGCGGCCAACGAAAAGCTGCGCGAACTGCTCACCGGGTACCTGCTCGGCCAGATCGAGGACCGCCCCGACCTCGCCGCGAAGATCATCCCCGACTATCCGCCCGGCGCGAAGCGGATCATCCGCGACGACGGGACCTGGGTCGCCACGCTCAAACAGGACCACGTCGAACTCGTCACCAAGCGCATCGCCCGCATCGACGGCAGCGGCATCCACACCGAGGACGGCCACTACGTCCCCGTCGACGTGATCGTCTTCGGCACCGGGTTCAACGCCTCGGACTTCCTGATGCCGATGAAGGTCACCGGCGCGGGCGGGGTGGACCTGCACGAGTCGTGGGGCATCGACGCGTGTGCTTACCTGGGGCTGACCATCCCGGATTTCCCGAACCTGTTCTGCATGTACGGCCCCAATACGAATCTGCTGCTGCACGGCAATCTCGTGCTGTTCATCGAATGCCAGTCGGTGTATTTGCTCAGCGCGGTGGAACAGTTGCTGGCCACCGGGAAATCGTCCCTTTCGCTGCGCCGCGACGTTTTCGAGAAATACCGCGACGAAGTCGGCGAGGCCGGTGCGATGCGGGTGTGGGGCTGGTCCAAGACCCACAGCTGGTACCACAACGCCGAGGGCCGCTCGACGGTCATGTGGCCGCTTTCCGCGCACCGCTACATCAGCAGCACCCAGGCCGTCGATCCCGACCAGTACGAGTTCCGGTGACCGGTCCGTCCTAAGGAGACAGTGCACAGTGATCACCGAACACACGATCGTCGTCAACGATCTCGAAACCCGTTACCTCACCGGGGGAGAAGACCACGAGTCCACTGTGGTCTTCCTCCACGACGGTGCCTGGGGCGCTTCCTCGGACGTCACCTGGGGCTCGGTGCTTCCGCTCGCGGCCCGCACCCACCGGGTGATTGCGCCGGACCTGCTGGGCTTCGGCGGGTCGGCCAAGGCGGTCCGGCTCGACCAGTCGCCGTTCGGCTTCCGGCTGCGGCACGTCTACGCGCTGCTCGACCGGCTCGGGGTCACCGGCCCGATTCACCTGGCCGGCAACTCCTTCGGCGGGTCCATTGCGCTGCGGGCGCTGCTGGATGCCCGGTCGAGTGCGCGGATCGCGTCGGTGACGTCGATCAGCGGCACCGGCGGCCCGTGGCGGAGTGCGGCGAGTGCCGAGCTGGCCGGGTACGACGGGACCCGCGAGGACATGACCCGGCTGGTCCGGCTCCTGTGCGACGACCACCCCGGGATCGAGGACCAGATCGGCGCCCGGATGCGCTGGGCCGCGATGCCCGGGCACTACGCCGGGATGCTCGCCCCGCACGCGTCGCCGCCGGAGCCGCTGCGGATCGCGCGGCCCGCCGATCCGTACCCGGCGCCGTTCGCCGACGTCACGACGCCGGTCCTGCTGTTCGACTGCGCGAGTGACCCGCTGGTCGAACGGGGCTGGGTCAAGCACCTGGCCGATCTCTGCCCGGCCGTCACGGTCGCGCCGGTGCCGTACCGGCATGCCCCGAACATCAGCCACCCCGAGCAGACTTGGCGCATCATCGCCGACTTCGTGAACGGAGCCTGAAACCGTGTTCGACGACCCCCACGACGCTGTCGCCGCCCCGGACGTCCGGCACGACGGGCTGTTCCGCCTCGATGGCAGGCGGTTCGCCGTGCTGGGCGGGGCGGCCGGTATCGGTGAGCACGTGGCCCGCACGCTCGCGTCGCTCGGCGCGCAGCTGCTGCTGGTCGACGTCGACCGGGAAGCTCTCGGAAAACTCGCCGCAGAACTGGGTGCGGACCGGTTCGCCGCCGATGTGTCCACCGAGGACGGTGCCCGCGCGCTCGCGTCGTATGCCGCCAGCGCGCCCCTGCACGGGTACGTGGACGTGATCGGCCAGATGCAGCGGAAACCGTTGCCGGACTTCACTCTCGCCGAATGGGAGAAGGACTTCCGGGTCAACCTGACGCACGCCTTCCTCGCCGCCCAGCACCTGGTCCCGCTGCTGGCCCGCCCGGATTCCGCGGTCGTCTACGTGTCCAGCATCAACGGCACCCGCGCGGGCAGCTACGCCGCGGGGTACGGCCCGGCGAAGGCGGCGCTGGAGAGCTGGGTGCGGCAGCTGGCCGACGAGTACGGGCCGGAGGGCATCCGGGTCAACGCGGTGGCGCCGGGATTGTTCCTGTCGCCGCGGTTCCTCGCCGGGGAGCACGCCCGCGCGATGGTGGAGCAGTTCAGCGGCAAGACGATGCTGCGCCGGCTCGGCCAGCCCTACGAGGTCGCCGCGGCGATCGCATTTCTGCTCACCCCGGCCGCCGGGTACGTCACCGGCGCCACGATCCCGATCGACGGCGGGGCCCGCGCGGTCGACGCGACCGGTCTCGACCTGCTTTCCGGCTGAGCATCCGGGGGCGCTCGACCATACGATGGCCGGGAGGACGGCGGCAGCGGCGCCGCGGTCCCGGCGGGAGTAGGGGTCGAGCGTGAGATTCGAGCAGTTGCGCTACCTCGAGGCGGCGCTGCGCACCGGCTCCTTCCGGCAGGCGGCCCACGAGCTCGGCGTGTCGCAGCCGACCATCACCAACCAGGTGCAGCGGCTCGAGGAGGACCTCGGGGTCGTCCTGGTGATGCGCGGTGCGCACGGGGTCCGGCCGACGGATGCGGCGGAGCGGATCCTGCCGCACGTGAAGGCGGCGATCCGGGCCGAGGACCTGCTCCGGCAGGAGGCCAGCGCGATCGACGGCCTCAAGATCGGCACGGTCAGCATGGGTACCGTCGCGATCGGCAGCATGCGGGTGCTGCCGCACCTCGTCCGCGAAATGCACGAGGGACATCCGAACATCCGCTTCGAGGTCACCGAAGGCGGCACGTACATCGTGCGCGACGGCGTCCTCGACGGCACGTTCGACCTCGGTCTCATCACGCGGGTCCCGCTCCCCGGCGAGCCACCGGACGACGACCGGCTGCACTACGTCGACCTGATGACCGGCCGCCTGGTGCTGTGCGTACCCGACACGCACCCGCTGGCGCGCGCGGAGACGTTCGACATCGACGACCTGTCCGGCGAACCGCTCATCTACTTCCGCGAGGGCAGCATCCTGCGCAAGGCGTTCGAGGAGCTCACGAGCGGTATCGACGCGCGGATTGTGTACACGACTGATGGTGCGGAGACGGCGCAGCGGATGGTGCGGGCGGGGGTGGGGATCGCGATTGCGAACACGTTGGCGCCGTCGACGACGAGTGGTAATGGGGTGACGTTGATTCCGATCAACAAGCCGTGGGCGCAGACGACGTTGTCGGCGATCGTGCGGACGGGGGAGTTGCGGGGGCGGATCGTGGAGACGTTGCTGCGGCAGATCCGGTCGTCGAAGAATCTGGTGTGACGTACGCGGTTCGCTGGCCCGGCGATAGCGTCCCGCTGCTTCCGTTGCGGGGAAAGCGTCCCTAGAGTCCCCGGTATGAAAGCCGTACACATCAAGGATCTCGAGGGCCCGTCGACCGTCTCCGTGGTGGACGCGGCGCCGCCGGTGCGCAAGGACGGCGACGTGCTGATCGACGTGCATGCCGCCGGGGTGTCGTTTCCCGAGGTGCTGCAGTCGCGGGGGCGCTACCAGGTCAAGCCGGACCTGCCGTTCATCCCGGGCGCGGAGGTGGCCGGGGTCGTGGCCGAGGCACCCGCCGATGCCGCCGTGCGGGTGGGCGACCGGGTGGCGGCGCTGCCGTTTCTCGGCGGGTTCGCCGAGCAGGTCGCGTGCTCGGCGGACGCCGTCTTCCCCATCCCGGACAGCCTCGGCTTCGAGCAGGCGGCCGCGATCCCGTTCAACTACCTGACCGCGCATTTCGCGCTGCGGCGGCGGGGACGGCTGGAACCGGGCGAGACGGTGCTGGTGCACGGCGCGGCGGGCGGTGTCGGGACCGCGGTCATCCAGGTGGCGAAGGCGTTCGGGGCCGGAGCGGTGTACGGCGTGGTCTCGACGCCGGAGAAAGGCGAGATGGCGGTCGCGGCCGGGGCGGACGAATACGTGCTGGCCGATGGGTTCAAGGACGCGATCAAGACGGCCACCGGCGGCCGGGGCGTCGACCTGGTGGCGGACGTCGTCGGCGGGGACCGGTTCACGGACTCCCTGCGGTGCCTCGCCGCGGACGGCCGGATGCTCGTGATCGGGTTCACCGCGGGGTCGATCCCGGAGGTCAAGGTGAACCGGCTGCTGCTGAACAACCTCGACGTGGTGGGCGTCGGCTGGGGCGCGTACGCCCTGGGCCGCCCCGGCTACCTGCAGGGCCAGTGGGAGGACTTCCTGCCGAAGCTGTCCGCCGGGGCGATCGTGCCGCCGCTCGGGGGCAGTTACGCGCTCGCGGAGGTCCGGGACGCGCTGGAGGCCATCGACAACCGCAAGGCGATGGGAAAGCTGGTCCTGCGGGTACGGGACTGAGCAGCGGGGACTGAGCAGCGGCGCCCGGGCGGGCGCCGCGCTTTCGCGCGCAGTCCACTGTGGAAGGTGATCGATTCAGCTCGCCCGTGATGTGGGTAACAGTGCGGTATGACCGGTTTTCCCTTGACGTTGAGGACTGATCAGCAGCTAGTCTGCTCCGCTAAGCGAGCGCTTAGTACGGAGGCGGCGAGGCCGCCTGACCAGGAGGTCACCGTGATGATGCGGGACGTGGCGAACGTCACGGAGCAGCCAGGACGCGCCGGTTGGTGCGGCGGAGGCGCGCGGGTGGCCGGGAACACGGGCCGGGTGCCCGCCGGAGCCCCCGCGGCATGGGAAGATCCGGCCCACCTGTACCGGACGCAGGCTCTGCCGCGATGAGCGGGGAAGGAGACAGCATGCTGATCGGGGTCCTCAAGGAAGCCCGGCCGGGCGAGACGCGGGTCGCCGCGACGCCGGAGACCGTGGGCAAGTTGCGCGGGCTGGGCTACGAGGTGGCCGTCGAGCCGGGGGCCGGGCTGGCGTCCGGGTTCTTCGACGAGGCGTACACCGGCGCCGGGGCCACGATCAGCGCCGTCACCGAGGCGGACATCGTCTTCGGGGTCAACGCGCCGTCCGCCGAGCAGCTGACTGCGGTGAAACCGGGGGCAACGGTGGTCAGCCTGCTGTCCCCGGCGCTCGACCCGGAGCTCGTGGAGGATCTGGCGAAGCGGCCGATCACCGCGATGGCGATGGATGCGGTGCCCCGGATCAGCCGGGCACAGTCGCTGGACGTCTTGAGTTCGATGGCGAACATCGCCGGGTACCGCGCGGTCGTGGAGGCCGCGCACGCGTTCGGGCGGTTCTTCACCGGGCAGGTGACCGCGGCCGGCAAGGTCGCTCCGGCGAAGGTGCTGGTCGTCGGTGCGGGCGTCGCCGGGCTGGCGGCGATCGGCGCGGCAGGCAGCCTCGGGGCGATCGTGCGCGCGACCGACCCGCGCCCGGAAGTGGCCGACCAGGTGAGGAGCCTCGGCGGGGAGTATCTGTCCATCGAGGACCCGAACGCGGAGGTTTCCGCCACCGGGTACGCGAAAGAGATGGGCGACGACTACAAGGCACGCGAGGCGGAGCTGTACGCCGCGCAAAGCCAGGACGTCGACATCATCGTGACGACGGCGTTGATTCCGGGCCGTCCGGCGCCGCGGATCATCACCGGCGAGATGGTGGCGTCGATGAAGGCCGGTTCGGTGATCGTGGACATGGCCGCGGCGAACGGCGGCAACGTCGAGGGTTCCGTGGCCGGTGAAAGCATCGTGACGGGCAACGGCGTCACGATCATCGGCTACACGGACCTGGCCGGGCGGCTTCCGGCGCAGGCGTCGCAGCTGTACGGCACCAACCTCGTCAACCTGATGAAGCTGATGACGCCGGAGAAAGACGGCCGGCTGGTCATCGATTTCGACGACGTCGTGATCCGGTCGATGACGGTCGTGAAGGACGGCGAGCTGACCTGGCCGCCGCCTCCGGTGCAGGTCTCTGCCGCCCCGGCAGCGCCCGCGGCGGCACCGGCAGCCAAGGAGAAACCGGAGAAGCAGCCCGTGACGATGGGCCGCCGCCTCGGTGTGGTGCTCGGGATCGCGGCGGTGTTCCTGTTGCTGGCGGCGCTGGCTCCGGCGGCGCTGCTGCCGCATCTGACGGTGTTCGCGCTGGCGATCGTGATCGGGTACTACGTGATCGGGAATGTGCATCATGCGTTGCACACGCCGTTGATGTCGGTGACGAACGCGATCTCCGGGATCATCGTGGTGGGGGCATTGCTGAATCTGGTCAGCGGCAACACGGTCGTGGTGGTGCTTGCCGCGGTGGCGACGCTGCTCGCGACCATCAACATCTTCGGTGGGTTCGCGGTCACGCGCCGGATGCTCGCCATGTTCTCCCGCAGCTGACCCGAGAGGCCCTGACATGACTGTGCACACTGCAAGCCAGGCTGCCTACATCGTGGCCGCGCTGCTGTTCATTCTCGCGCTGGCGGGGTTGTCCCGGCACGAAACCGCGCGGGCGGGGAACTACTTCGGGATCGCGGGCATGATCGTCGCGCTGATCGCGACGATCACCCAGGCCGTCACCGGCGAGATCACCGGCACCTCGATCGCGTTGCTCATCATCGCGATGGTGATCGGGGCGGGGATCGGGCTGCGGCGCGCGGCCGTGGTCGAGATGACCGGGATGCCCGAGCTGATCGCCCTGCTGCACTCGTTCGTCGGTCTCGCCGCCGTGCTGGTGGGCTGGAACGGGTACCTGCAGGTCGAATCCGATCCGGGTGGCGCCGAGGCGCAGCACCTGGGTTTCCTTGGCACACTGGGGATTCACCACGCCGAGGTGTTCATCGGCGTGTTCATCGGAGCGGTGACCTTCACCGGGTCGATCGTGGCCAACCTGAAGCTGTCCGCGCGGATCAAGTCCGCGCCGTTGATGCTGCCCGGCAAGAACTTCCTGAACCTCGGTGCGGTGGTCCTGTTCATCGGGTTCACCGCGTGGTTCGTGGCGAGCCCGGCACTGTGGCTGCTGATCGTGGTCACCGTCCTCGCCCTCGCGCTCGGCTGGCACCTGGTCGCGTCGATCGGCGGCGGGGACATGCCGGTGGTCGTGTCGATGCTGAACAGCTATTCCGGCTGGGCCGCGGCGGCGTCCGGGTTCCTGCTGGAGAACGACCTGCTGATCATCACCGGCGCGCTCGTGGGCTCGTCCGGTGCGTACCTGTCCTACATCATGTGCAAGGCGATGAACCGGTCGTTCATCTCCGTGATCGCGGGCGGGTTCGGGATCGAGGCCGGTCCGTCCGGGGACAAGGACTACGGCGAGCACCGCGAGATCAACGCCGAGGGCGCGGCGGAGCTGCTGGCCAGCGCGTCGCGGGTGATCATCACCCCGGGCTACGGGATGGCGGTCGCGCAGGCGCAGTACGGCGTGGCCGAGCTGACCCGGAAGCTGCGGGACAAGGGCGTCGAGGTCCGGTTCGGCATCCACCCGGTCGCCGGGCGGCTGCCCGGGCACATGAACGTGCTGCTCGCGGAAGCCAAGGTGCCGTACGACATCGTGCTCGAACTGGACGAGATCAACGGCGACTTCGCCGACACCGACGTCGTCCTCGTGATCGGCGCGAACGACACGGTCAACCCGTCCGCGGCCGAGGACCCGGGCAGCCCGATCGCGGGCATGCCGGTGCTGACCGTGTGGGAGGCGGCGAACGTCGTCGTGTTCAAGCGATCGATGGCGTCGGGGTACGCGGGGGTGCAGAACCCGCTGTTCTTCCGCGACAACTCCGCCATGCTCTTCGGCGACGCCAAGGACCGCGTCAGCGACATCCTCGCCGCGCTCTGACCCGCTAGTCCTTTCCGGCAACCCCGGGTCCCGATCGGGACCCGGGGTTTTTGCCGTGCACCCGGGCTGGACACGGGATGCAGGCAGACGTAACCTCCCAACTACGTAGATTTCTTATGAACGCAGGAGGCGGCATGGGACTGCGCACGGTTCGGGCTCGTTGCGGGGTGCTGGCGGCGGCCGCGGCACTGCTCGTCGCGGCGGGATGTGGCACGCCTTCGGCGGGCGGCGGCGGTGACGAGGCGCCGGCCCGCGGCGGCACGCTCGCGGTGGCGGTGTCCGACGTACCGGACAGCTGGAATCCGCAGGAAGCCCAGCTGGTGTCGAGTTACCAGGTGTTCGCGCAGGTGTTCGCCGCGCTGCTGCGGACGAGCCCGGACGGGAAGCAGCTGCTGCCCGGGCTGGCGTCGTCCTACCAGTACGACCCGGCGAAGAAGACGCTCACCTTCACCCTCGACCCGGCGGCGAAGTTCAGCACCGGCGCGCCGGTGACGTCGGCCGACGTCAAATTCTCCTTCGGGCTGTGGCGGGCCGGAGAGCTGTACGGCAGCTATTTCGAGTCGGTGCACGACGTGCTCACCCCGGACCCGCACACCGCGGTGTTCGAGCTTTCCGCGCCGGACAAGGCGTTGATCGGCATTCTGGCCACGTCGAACGCGGCGATCTTCCCGGTGGACTACGGCGGCAAGACCGCGGAGGAGTTCTGGAAGCAGCCGGTCGGCGCGGGCCCGTTCGCGATCGAGTCGCAGGTGCCGAGCCAGTCGATCAACCTGACCCGCAACGAGCATTACTACCGTCCCGGGCTCCCGCGGCTGGACAAGCTGGACTACAAGTTCGTCACCGACTCGAACCAGCAGCTGCTGCAGTTCCAGAGCGGGCAGCTCGACCTGGTCAACAACGTCGAGGCGGAGCTCGCCGGGCAGTACCAGCAAGGGCAGACGCACAGTACGCCGTCCTCGGGCGTGAGCGTGCTCGTCACCCAGGCCTCCGCGGCGCCGCTGGACAATCCGAAGCTGCGCAAGGCACTCACGCTCGCGATCGATCACCGTGCGCTGGTCGAAGGCGGCTACGTCGGGCACGCCCGGCAGGCCACCAGCCTGCTGCCGCAGGTGGTTCCGGGCGTTGCGAGCTGCGCTGGTTGCGATTGGGGTCAGACCGATCTGGCCAAGGCGAAACAGCTCGTGGCCGAGTCCGGGTACACCGGTGCGCCGCTGCACCTGATCGTCTCCAGTGACGCCGGTGGGCCGGAAAAGCTTGCGGCGCAAGCAATCGTGCCGATGGCGAAGGCGGCGGGCATCAACGTGGAGGTCACGCCGGTGCCGAGCAGTACCCTGCTGGACAAGCTCGGCAAGGGCGATTTCCAGCTGGGGATGTTCACCTACAGCGCGCTCGCGCCGAGCCCGCTCGACCCGCTCGGGTACATCGCGTCGAGTGGTTTCCTGTACTCCAAGGCAGATCAGGCGCCGATCGACAAGGTACTCGCCACGGTGCACGCCGCGGCGGACGATCCGGCGGTGACCGACGCGGTGAAGCAGTTCGAGCAGTACGCCTACGACAGCACGGCGGTGATTCCGCTTGCGGTGCCGGACATGACGTACGCGGTGTCGGACAAGGTGCACGGGTTCGTGCCGTCGCCGTACGAGGTCTTCACCGCCGATGAGCTGTGGGTGAACCGGTAAGCATGGTCGATTCGCGCAGAGGCGCCCGCCTCGCCAGGACGCTCGCGGCGAAGTGCGGCCAGCTGGTGGTCGTGGTGCTGGCCGTGACGCTCGTCGTGTTCGTGCTCACCCAGGTCGCGCCGGGCGATGCGGCCCGGTTGCGGCTCGGCCCGCGGGCGTCCGAGGAAGCGGTGCAGGCACTGCGGCACCAGCTGGGGCTGGACCGCAGCCTGCCCGTGCAGTACCTCGACTACCTGGCCCGGATGGTCCGCGGCGACCTCGGGGTGTCGGTGGACGGGCGGCAGGTCACCGCCATCATCGGCCAGCGCATCGCCGACACGGCGTGGCTGATGCTGGGTACCTTGCTGCTGTCGGTGGTCGGCACGCTGCTGCTCGCCTGGGCCACCGCGTGGTTCCGGGACCGGGTGGCCGACCACGTGCTGCGCCTCGCCATGCTGCTGGCGTTGTTCCTGCCGTCGTTCTGGGTCGGCTTCCTGCTGATCCGGCTGCTCGCCATCCAGACGCGCTGGTTCCCGGTCGCCGGGCTCGGCTCGACGCCGGGCGAGCTGGTGCGGTCGCTCGTGCTGCCGTCGGTCACCGGGGCCATCGCGCTGACCCCGGTGCTCGTGCGCAGCCTGCGGTCCAGCCTCATCGAGGTGCTCGACTCGGACTACGTTGCGGTGGCGGTGTCGCTCGGCATCCGCGGCCCGCGGCTCATGCTGCGGCACGTGCTGCGCAATGCGCTGGGTCCGGTGATCACGTTGCTGGCGCTGAACGTCGGGTACCTGTTCTTCGGCGTCGTGGTGCTGGAAGCGACGTTCGGCGTGCCGGGTCTCGGCAGCGCGCTGGTGATGGCGTCGCAGAAGCAGGATGTGTATGTGGTGCAAGGAATCACGCTGCTCTTCGCGGTGGGGGTGGTCGTCGCGAACTTCCTCGGCGAAACTGCGGTGCAGGTGCTCGACCCGAGGACGGTGCGCAGATGACCGCGGCGGTACTGGAAGTGGAGAAACCGGCCCGGACGGTCCGGCGTGGCACCGGCAAGATCGTGTGCGGCGGGGTGATCGTGGCGCTGTTCGTGCTCGCCGCGGTGTTCGCGCCGCTGATCACCACCGGCGACCCGCTGCACCAGGATCTGCTGCACCGGCTCGCGGCGCCGTCGGCGGAGCATCCGCTCGGCACCGACCAGCTGGGCCGCGACGCGTGGACGCGGCTGGTCTACGCGGCGCGGATCGACCTGCGGATCGGCATCCTCGGCACGGTCCTGCCCGCGGTGCTGGGCAGCGTGATCGGGATGATCGCCGGGTTCGGCGGCCGCGCACTCGACGCGGTGATCATGCGGATCTCCGACGTGATCGTGTCGTTCCCGCTGTTCATCTTCTTCCTCGCGCTGGTCGGCCTGGTCGGGGCGGGCAGCGGCTGGTTCTTCCTCGGCCCCGGTGAGGTGCCGATGCTGATCGGGTTCACGGTGATCTCGTGGATCGTGTACGCACGGCTGCTGCGCACCGAGATCCGCCGCGTCCGGTCGCTGGACTACATCCGTGCGGCGACCACCGGCGGCCTGCCGCGTCGCCGGATCGTGCTGTGGCACGTGCTGCCCAACGCGATCGGGCAGACCGTGGTGTACGTGTTCGTGGACATCGGGCTCGCGATCGTGGCCCTGTCCACGCTGTCCTTCCTCGGGGTGGGAATCCCGATCGACACTGCCGAATGGGGTGCCATGATCAGCGCCAGCCGTGGCGTCATCTCGACGAACTGGTGGCTCGTCGCCGCGCCCGGCTTCGCCATCGCCCTGCTCGCCATGGGCCTCGCGCTCGTCGGCGACGGGCTCGACGATCGGTTGAAGGCAGCATGACCGGGCACTGTGTACTGGACCTCGAGGACCTCTCGGTGGGCTGTGGCCGGGCGATGGACCCGGTATTGGTCGAGGGAGTTTCGCTGCGCGTGCATGCGGGCGAATGTCTTGGCCTGGTGGGCGAATCCGGGTCCGGCAAGAGCTTGACGCTGCGGTCGCTGCTCGGCCTGCTCCCCGCGACCTTGCACCAGCGGACCGGGCAGCTGCGGTTCTCCGATGTGGACGGTGCGCTGCACGCGCGCGAACCGCGGACCTTGCGCGGGGACGGCGTGTCGATGGTGTTCCAGGAGCCGATGAGCTCGCTGAACCCGACCATGCGGGTCGGCGACCTCGTCGCGGCTGGAGCCCGGGTCCGCGGCCTGTCGGCGAAGGAAGCCGCGCGGCGAGCGGTGGACCTGCTGGGCGAGGTCGGGGTACCTGAACCGCGGCAACGGATGCGGGCGTGGCCGCACGAGCTGTCCGGAGGCCTGCGGCAGCGGGTGATGATCGCGATGGCCCTGTCGGTGGAACCACGGCTGCTGCTGTGCGACGAACCGACGACGGCGCTCGACGTGACCATCCAGGACCAGATCCTGTCCCTGATCGAACGGTTGCAACGGGATCGCGGGCTGGCGGTGGTGTTCGTGAGCCACAACCTCGCGGTGATCTCGCGCATCGCGGACCGGACTGCGGTGATGTACGCCGGGCGGATCGTGGAACAGGGGCCGACGCAGGAGCTGGTCACCCATCCACGGCATCCGTACACGCGGGCGCTGATCGATTCGATGCCTCGTGCGCATGTCGCGCAGGTCCGCTTGTCGGCGATCCCCGGTTCGCCGCCGACCGCGGGTCAGCTGGCGCCGGGTTGCCGGTTCGCGCCGCGGTGTTCGATGGCTGATGATGCTTGTGCTGCAGTGGATCCGCCGCTGGCTGCGGTTCATGAGGGGCACGACAGCGCGTGTTTGCACCACAGCTTGCTGGTGAAGGGAACTGTCGGATGACTGCGTTGCTGCAACTGCGTGATTTGCGGGTCGAGTTCCCGGTGCGTGACGCTGTCGACGGTGGTTCGGTGCTGCTGCGTGCTGTCGATGGGGTCGACCTGGACATCGGCAAGGCGGACTGCGTCGGGCTGGTCGGGGAGTCCGGGTGCGGGAAGAGCACGCTGGCGAACGTCCTGATGGGGCTCGTGGAGCCGGTGGCCGGGCAGGTGCTCTTCGACGGCGCCGACGTCACGAAGCATCGCGATCCGGGCGAGCGGCGGCGGATCCAGATGGTGTTCCAGGACCCGGCTTCCTCGCTCAACCCGCGCCGGCGCGTACGGTCGGTGCTGGCCGAGCTGATCCAGCACCACGATCTCGTCCCGGCGGCCGGGCTCGAATCGGCGCTGCGCGGGCTCATCGACATGGTCGGGCTGCCGTACCGGGTGCTCGACGCGCGGCCCCGCGAGCTGTCCGGCGGGCAGCGGCAGCGGGTCGCGATCGCCCGTGCGCTCGCCGTGCAGCCCGAGGTGCTGGTGGCCGACGAGGCAGTGTCCGCATTGGACGTTTCGGCGCAGGCGAAGGTGATCAACCTGCTGGCGGACCTGCGCCGCGAACTCGGGCTGACACTCGTGTTCATCTCGCACGACCTCGGCGTGGTGCGGGCGCTGTGCGATCGCGTCGTGGTGATGTATCTCGGCCGGATCGTCGAGGACGCCCCGGCGGAGGAGCTTTTCGAGGCACCGCAGCATCCGTACACGACGGCGTTGCTGAACGCGGTGCCGGACCTGGCGCCGCGCCGCCGGGTCGAAGGTCCGGCGCTGGAAGGAGAACCCGTCAGTGCGTTGTCCCAGATCGGCGGATGCCGGTTCCGCAGCCGCTGCCCCCGGGCCATTGCGGAATGCGCCGAGCAGGACCCGCCCTACGTCGTTTCCGGTCCGCACCGCACCGCCTGCCTCCGGGTGGCGGAGGCAGCGCACCGGTAGGTCAGGCGCGTTCGGCGGGCTCGGTGAAGGCGTCGATCACGCCGAGGAATGCGGTCGCCCGGGCGCTCCAGCCGTTGCTGTCGCTGCGTTCCGGGATGTCCGGGTGGGTCCGGCTGCGCAGCAGGTACCCGACGGCGAGCGCTTCGGTGGCCCACACCAGGTCCTCCATCGTGCGGTCCGGGCGGAGGCGGCGGCCCGCATAGCGCAGCAGCGCGCTGAAGAGGTGGTCGACCGAGGCGACGTACTTCTCGTTCGCCTCGGCCTGCGCCTCGCGGACCATTTCCGGCGAGGCCAAGGCACCCAGGCCGAGCGCGAGGAACAGCTCCGGGGTGGTGCGGGTCGCCTCGAAGTCGGAATCGTTGACCTGGCGGAAGATCTCGGCCGCCGGCACCCCGTCCGCGACGAGCTCGAACGCCAGCTTCTCGACCTCGTTCGCGCCGGGGACGGCGATCTGGTCCATGATGTGCGCGAGCAGCTCGCGCTGGAAAGCCGCCTGGTTGGGCCAGATCTGGTAGAAGGCCCCGGTGGTCATCCGCGCGCCGCGCTCCGAGCCGACGACCGAGCGGTTGACCTCGGCGAGCACGTCGGTGATCCGGATGTCGGCCAGCAGGTTGTGGTCCTCCGCGGTCGCCGGGCTGACCCGGGCGATCGTCACCCGCGCCGCGGCTTCGAGCAGCAGCGCCCGCGTTTCCTCCCGCGGCCGGTTGCGGCGGGGGCGGCCCGCGGTCCTGGTGCCGCGCGATGATCTGGACTCAGCCATGCCCTCAGCGTACCGTATGTGCAAACTTCGTAAAACAATTATGAGCGGAGCGGATGTGACCGAGGAACGGGTAGCGGTGGCCGCGATCGAGGCGATGACCTTGGTGCACGACGCCGACCTGGCCCCGGACGGCGGGGCGGTGGCGTGGTGCGTCTCGGCCGTGGCCGGGGACACCGAGGCGATCGCCTTGCGGTTCGGCAGGGCCGGGGACCAGGAATTCACCCAGGTGCGCGCCGGGGTGCGGAACACCGACCCGGCGTGGTCGCCCGACGGCACCCGGCTCGCGTTCCGGTCCGAGGAGGACGGGGACGAACCGGCCCGGCTGATGGTGCTCGACGTCGCGACCATGGCGCTCACCACGCTGGCGCACGACGTTGCCGGACGTCCGGTGTGGAGCCCGGACGGCCGCCTGCTCGCGTACCAGGCGCCGCCGCCGGACGTGCCGGACCCCGTGCAGCCGTACCGCGTGACGCGTGCGATCGGCTGGCAGGACGGGCTCGGGCTGGTCGATGCGGTGGCGCTGGACCTGCACGTGGTCGACGTCGCCACGGGCGAACACCGTCGCCTGACCGCGGATCAGTGGGTCAACGGCGTGCCGAGCTGGCTGCCCGGGTCGGCGGAGCTGGCGTACCTGGCGACCTGCGGGCCGGACGACTGGGACCCGGTTTGCCGGGTACGCGTGGTTTCGCTCGACGGGACGGTCCGGGACCTCGCCCAGGCGCCGGATTTCTTCGCGGTGGCGGCGCTTCCCGATGGGGTGGCGGTGACGTCGCTGGGCTTCGAGACGGAGGACCTCGGCGAGCTGCTCGTGGTCGGGGCCGAGGTCGAGAACCGTACGGCGGCACTGGAACTGGACGTGAACGGCGACGTGATCGGCGACCTGCCGGTGCCGTTCACCAACCCCGACCCGCGGCTGCTCGTCGCCGGGGAGGACGCGCTGGTGCGGGTCCAGGCAGGCGACCGGCTGGAGATCCACCGGGTCGCGCTCGCCGGGCCACCGCAGTCCACCCCCGTGGTCGCGGGTACGTTCTGCGCGTACCCGCTGGCCTACGCTGCCGGGAAGCTCTTGTACGCCAAGGGAACCGTCAACGCGGCGCCGGACCTGTGGCTGCGCGACCTGGACACCGGCGCGGACACCCGGGTCACCGACACCGCGGCGGAGAACGCCGGGCTGCGCGGCGAGCCGGAGCTGATCGACTTCTGGGTGTCGGCGCCGGACGGGCCCAAGGTGCAGGCGAAGTTCCTGCGCCCGCACGGGAAAACCGGCCCGGTGCCGACCGTTCTGCTGATCCACGGCGGCCCGAAGTCGGCCTTCGGGCACGTGTTCTTCGGTGACGCACAGCTGCTGTGTCACGCCGGATTCGGCGTGCTGATGGTGAATCCGCGGGGTTCGCGTGGCTACGGCGCCGATTTCGCCGACGCCATCACCGGCGACTGGGGCGTGGACGATTATGCGGACCTGATGGCCGCGGTCGATGCCGCGGTGGAGCAGGGCTACGCCGATCCGGAGCGGCTTGGCGTCGGTGGCCTGTCCTACGGCGGGTACATGACGTCGTGGATCGTGTCGCATACGAACCGCTTCCGCGCGGCTGTGGTGGAGAACCCGGTCACGAACTTCTGGAGCATGTACGGCACGAGCGACATCGGGCTGACTTTCGTGCCCAAGATTCTCGGCGGGACCCCGGAAACGGCGTTCGAGACGTATGTCCGGTGTTCGCCGATCACCACGGCGCACACCTGCCGGACTCCGACACTGATCATGCAAGGCGAACAGGACCATCGCTGTCCGCCGGAGCAGAGCAAGCAGTTCTACGCCGCCCTTCGGCGCGCGGGGTGTGTCGCGGAAATGTTGTTGTTCCCCGGCGCATCGCACGAAGGGGCGATCAACGGGCCGGTGCCCGTGCGGCGGGCGCAGAACGAGGCGCTGCTCGAGTGGATGGTGCGCTATGTCTGAGCGGCTGGTGCTGGCCGGTGGGTCGGTGTTCGACGGCGTTACGCCGGAACGGGCGGACGTGCTCGTGGTGGACGGCCGGATCGAAGCGATCGGTTCCGGCATCGACGGGGACGTGGTGCTCGACGTGACCGGGCAGACCGTGCTGCCCGGGTTCATCGACTGCCACGTGCACGTGATGTTCAGCGAGATCGACAGCTGGCGGATCTTGCAGACGCCGTTCTCGCTGCTGTTCTTCCAGGCCGCGCGCAACCTGCGGGTGACCCTGGAATCCGGCATCACCACGGTGCGGGACGCGGCGGGGGCCGACTACGGGATCCGCCGCGCGGTCGAGACCGGGCTGATTCCCGGGCCGCGGATGCGGAACGCCATCACGATGCTCAGCCAGACCGGCGGCCACGGCGACGACCACCTGCCGTCCGGCTGCGACGCTCCGCTGCTGCCGGTGCATCCCGGGGCACCAGGGGCGCTGGTGGACGGCGTTGCCGAGGCGCGGGTGAAGGTCCGCGAGCTGGTGCGGGCACGGGCCGACTGGATCAAGGTCGCGACGACCGGGGGCGTGTTGTCCGCCGACGAACTGGGCAACCGCCAGTTCCGCGACGACGAACTCGCCGAGATCACCGCCGAAGCAGCCATGGCCGGTCTCGACGTGATGGCGCACGCGCACGCTGCCGAAGGGATCAAAGCCGCGGTGCGGCACGGGGTCCGGTCGATCGAGCATGGCGTGTACCTCGACGACGAAGCCATCGAGCTGATGCTCCGGCACGGCACCTGGCTGGTACCGACGTTGTCCGCTCCGCTCGCCGTGGTGGAACGCGCCGCGGCCGGTGCGTCGGCGCTGCCGCGCGGAGCGGTGGAGAAAGCCAAGGCAGTACTGGAAACGCACACGGAATCGTTCCGCCGGGCGGTGGACGCCGGAGTGCGGATCGCGATGGGGACGGACTCCGGCGTCGGCGTGCACGGGACGAATCTGGCCGAGCTTGAGTTGATGGCGAAGGCCGGGATGGCGCCGTTCGACGTGCTTCGCGCTTCGACGCGCGGGGGTGCGGAACTGCTGCGTCTCGATGAGGAGATCGGCCGCGTGCAGCCGGGTTTTGCCGCGGATCTCGTGGTACTGGATGGCGATCCGGCCGATTTGAGTGCGGTGGCAAGCCGGGTGACGACGGTGGTGCAGGCCGGTCGGGTCGTGCGCTCGGGTGAGGAGGGGAAATGACGGAGTTCGGCAATGTCATCGACGGCGTGCTTTGCGGTTCTTCGGGGGACGGCAGTGACCTCGTCGAGCCCCGGACCGGGACGGCGTACGGTCGCGCGCCGCTGTCGCGGGCACCCGAGGTCGACGCGGCTTTTGCAGCAGCGACAAGGGCTTTCGAGACCTGGCGCCGCACGACTCCCGGGGAGCGGCAGGCGGCTCTGCTGGCTGTCGCCGCCGAGATCGAGCAGCGGCGGGACGAGTTCGTGGCCGCGGAATGCCGGGACACCGGGAAGTTCCCCGGTCTGTTCGAGACGGAGGAGCTGCTGCCCGTCACCGACCAGATCCGGTTCTTCGCCGGGGCCGCGCGGCTGCTGGAGGGGCGGGCCGCGGGGGAGTACGTCGGCGCGCACACGTCGATGGTGCGGCGGGAACCGCTCGGCGTGATCGCGCAGATCGCGCCGTGGAACTACCCGTTCATGACCGCGGTGTGGAAGATCGCCCCGGCCGTGGCAGCGGGGAACACGGTGGTGTTCAAACCGGACGAGGCGACTCCGGCGTCGGCCATTCTGCTGGCCGAGGTGTGCGCGAAGCATCTGCCGCCGGGGGTGGTGAACGTCGTCTGCGGGGACCGGGAGACCGGGAGCCTGCTGTCGAGCCATCGTGACGCGGCGATGGTCGCCCTGACCGGTTCGGTCCGCGCGGGCAGCGCGGTGGCGCGGGCGGCCGACCTCCGCCCGGTCCATCTGGAACTCGGGGGCAATGCGCCGGTTCTGGTGTTCGCGGATGCCGACGTCGCCCGGTGTGCGGAGCTCGTCGCGGATGCCGCGTTCTACAACGCCGGGCAGGACTGCACCGCGCCCGCCCGGGTGCTGGTGCACGAGGACGTCCACGACGAACTGGTGGCCGCGCTCGCGGCGGAAGCGGCCCACCGGATCGCGGCGGGGCCGGGCCGGGAGGGCGGGTACGCTCCGTTGATCAGCCAGGTCCAGCTGGACCGGGTCGCCGGGCTGGTGGAGCGGCGCGGCAGTGCCGAAGTCGTCGCGGGTGGTCAGGTGGAGGAGGGTCCGGGGTTCTACTACCAGCCGACCGTCGTGCGCGGTGCCGGGCAGAAAGACGAGCTGGTCCAAGAGGAAACCTTCGGCCCGGTCCTCACCGTGCAGCCGTTCGCGACGGAGCGGGAAGCCGTCGCACTGGCCAACGACGTGCGGCACGGCCTCGCCGCCAGCGTGTGGACCCGCGAGGCGGGCCGGGCGATGCGCGTCGTCGCGGACCTGGATTTCGGGATCACGTGGGTCAACACGCACGTGACGACCGCGGCCGAAATGCCGCACGGCGGGTTCAAGGAAACCGGCGGCGGCAAGGATCTTTCGCTCTACGGCCTGGAGGCGTACACGCGGATCAAGCACGTCATGGTGGCGTGGGCATGATCGTCGTCGCAGGCGGCGGTACCGCGGGATGCGTGGTGGCCGCGCGGCTCGCGGAAGCCGGGCGGGACGTACTCCTGATCGAAGCCGGACCGGACTACGGCCCGATGGCGAAGTGGCCCGCGGACCTCCTCGACGCGACCAGCCTGCCCACCAGCCATGACTGGGGCTACTTCGGCCACGGCGCGGCAGGTCAGCCGCTCGGGTACGACCGCGCCCGGGTCCTCGGCGGCTGCTCGGCACACAACGGCTGTACCCAGACCGTCGGCTGGGCCGGAGACTATGACGCGTGGGACAGCCCAGGTTGGGACAGCGCGTCGTTACGCCCGCTTTTCGCCGCAGCTGCCCAGCAGATGGGCTTGCGCTCGTGGAAACCCGAGGAGATCCAGCCGTTCCAGCAAGCATTCCTGGACGGGTGCGCAGCGACCGGCGTCCCCGTGAGAAACGACCTGGACGACCTCGACGGGGCGGTCGGCGCAGGGTGCGCCCCGGTGAACATCCACGACGGGGTACGGGCGAACACCGCCTTCCGTTACCTGGAACCGGTCCGGGCGAAACTGCAGATCCTCCCGGACGCCGTGGTCGACCGGGTGGTGATCGACCACGGCCGTGCCCGGGCAGTCGAAGTCATCACCGCCGGTGGTCGCGTCACCGTGGCCGCGGACGAAATCGTCCTGTGCGCGGGCGCGTACGGCTCGCCGGAAATCCTGCTGCGGTCGGGGATCGGCCCCGCGGACCACCTGCGGTCGATCGGCGTCCCGGCGGCCGCCGATCTCCCCGGCGTGGGGGAGAATCTGCACGACCATCCCGCCGCCCAGCTGGAATTCGCCGCGACCGCCGACCTCGCCCACGACCTCGCGGAGTTCGCCCGCCACCGCGCGCTGCCCGAGGAACAAGCGCTGGCCAAACTCCGGTCGCCACACTGCACCGGACCGTACGACCTCCATGTCTACCCGTGGATCGAACCGGACCCGACCCTCGATACCGGCTGGCGCTGCGTGCTCCCGGTGAGCCAGCTACGCCCGGTGTCGCGCGGCCGGGTCCGCCTGCGCTCGGCCGACCCGGCCGTCCGCGCGGAGGTGGATCCGGGTTTCTTCAGCGATCCCGACGGCGCCGACCTGAGCAGCGTCGCGTACGGCGTGACGTGGGTTCTCGAAGAACTCCTCCCGTCGGGTTTCGGCAAACTGCTGGGCCGCGAACTCACCGATGCCGCCAGCAGTCACGACCTGCCGGATTGGATCCGCCGCACCCACCGGCATTACTGGCATCCCGCGGGTTCGTGCCGCATGGGTCCGGCCGACGACGGTGCGGTGGTGGACCACGAGGCCCGGGTCCACGGGGTCGCCGGGGTGCGGGTCGCGGATGCTTCGGTGTTCCCGACGATCCCGCGGGCCACTCCGGCCCTCCCGACGGTGGTGGTCGGGGAGCGGGTCGCGCAGCTGATGCTCAGATGACCTGCCGTTCCCCGGCGAACGCCCGGTTTCCGGAGAACCGGTGCGGGGAAAGGGTTTCCGGAACCGGTCCGGCCTCCCCGAGAAGCTCCTCGGCCACCATCCGCCCCACGCTCGGCGCGAGCATCAAGCCCCGGCCGTTCATGCCGCAGGCGACCGAGAGCCCGGGCAGCCCGTCCACCGCGCCGACGATCAGCTGGGCATCCGGTGTCACGTCGTAGTACCCGGCGACCATGACCGGATACCGCACGTACTCCAGCGACGGCACCAGCTGCCGGGCTTTCCAGGTGACCAGGTCGCGCCAGCCGTTCTCGTCGAGCGTTCCGTCGAGGCCGAGCCGCAGGTCCGCCGCCAGCACGCTACCGTCCGCGAGATGTTTCACCGCGAAGTGCTCGTCCTGGAAGACACACAGCGGCCGGACCAGCCAGGGGGCGATCCGGTTGCTGTAGAAGAGGTACCGCGGTTCGGGCCGGACCGGGAGCACGAGGCCGAGCGGTGCCGCGAGCGGGGCGGAATCGGCACCGGCCGCGAGAACGACGTGATCGGCCTGTAGCTCACTGCCGTCGCCGGTGCGGACTGTCCATTGTGCTCGGTCGCGCCGGATGGCGGTGACTTCCTGGACGAGTACCGTGGTACCCAGCCGCCGCGCCGCCTGTTCGACCGCGGTGACCACGGCGGCCGGACGGCCGAAGTACCCGTCGCGCGCGTTGTAGGCGCCGCCGCAGACCGTGTCCGGATCGAGGCCGGGCACGAGTTCGGCCAGCTCGGCCGGGCTGACCATCGCCGAGGGGACGCCGAGTGCCCGTTGCCGGTCGACCGACTCCTGCAAAGCGGCCAGCGTCTCGGGCTTCGACGCGATGAACGCGTAGCCGCATTCGTCGAATTCCAGGCTGCGTGGCGGTTGCAGAACCGATTCGGCCTCGTCGTAGAAAGCCCGTGACTCCAAGGCCATCCGGCAGGTTTCCGGTGCGGTCCATTGGGTCCGGACACCGCCGGGCTGCACCGACGTGGCCCCCGAACCGACGCCGACACGGTCGAGCACGGTCACCGCCGCACCTCGTTTCGCGAGGTGCCACGCGACGAACATCCCCACGATGCCGCCACCGATCACGATGGCATCAGCCGATCGCGTCATTCCGCTCCTCTCCCATCCGCGTCGAGTTCGACCTCGACGAGAGCGCCGTCGGGAATCAGCCGTCCGACGTAGTAGGTGGTGTTGGCCGGGCGCGCGTGTGTGAACAACAGCGAGTGCGCCCGGCTCGCTTCCTGCCAGGATGCCGCCGGGGCAAGGAGAATCCGGGTCCGCAGTACGTCGTCGCGGGTACCGCCGAGGGTTGCCGCGGCTTCGAGGGCGGCTTCGAAGGCGCGGGTCGTCTGCGTGAAAGTGTCCGATTCGGACAGTGAAGAGTCCGGGGAGATCGTGCCGCTGACCAGGATCAGCGAGCCCGCCCGGACGGCCCGGCAGTAGCCCGCGATGTCCTCGAACGCCCCGCCACCGGCGAGCCGTCGGACGCCCCGGCTCACGGCCGCCGTCCGGAGGGGTTGACCGGAAGTTCAGTATGGCTAATCATAGTACGTCGAGAGTAAACGTTCTGGCCGCGGCAGGTCAATCACCGCCCGCCGGGCTCCCCGGATCCGGAAGCGCGCCCGTACCGCGACCCGTCCGCCTGCGACTGGAGGAGAACTGTGCCGCCCTTGACGAGGACCCCCGTCACGATCCGGGACCTGAGTGCATTCGCCGACCTGGCGAACGTGCAGCTGTCCCACGACGGGCAGTTCGCCGCCGTGACCCGCTCGGTGCCGTGCACCGAGGCGAACCGCTACCGCGTCACGGTGGCGATCGGCGGTGTCGGGGACCCGTTGGCCGAGCTGGCCTCGGCCGCCGACGAGACACTGCCGCGCTGGTCCCCGGTCGACGATCGGCTGGCCACGGTCGCTGCCGGACGGTCGATCGTCGTGCGGACCCTGGCCGGGCCCGAGCCGGTGCCGCTCGTGCGCGACTGGCCGGACCGCATCGAGGAGCTGGCCTGGTCCCCGGACGGCGCGTGGCTGCTCTACGTGGCCCGCGAACCGGTGGATCGCACGTGGTGGGAAACGAGCGAGGACCGCCGTCCGCCGCTGCGGATCACGCGGCTGCGAGCCCGTGCCGACGACGTCGGCTGGACCTTCAACCGGCCCCGGCAGGCCTACCTCGTCTCGGCCCGGACCGGCGCGGTCACGAAGCTCAGCGCCGGCGGCCACGACGATGCGGAGTTCGGCTGGTACCCGGACTCCCGGGCGGTGGTGTTCGTGTCGGCACGGGAACCGGCGGGCGAGGGCAGCCCGGCCAACGAGGTCTATCGGCAGGGCATCGCCGCGGGCTCGGCCGCGGAAGCCCTGACCGGCCCCGGGTACTGCTACGGGCAGCCCCGCGTTTCCCCGGACGGCTCCCGGGTCGCCTTCACGCGGATGGACGTCGCGAACTTCCCTTCGGTGACCGCGTTGTGTGTGGCGGAATTCGGCGACTGGCGCGAACGCGACCTGTCCGCGTCCCTCGACCGGGACGTCAACCCCGACTGGCGGGCCACCGACGGGCCGGTCTGGCTGGACGACACGACAGTGCTGGCACTGGTCGAGGACGCCGGACGCACCGAGGCGTACCGGTTCGACACCGCAGGGGCTGTTCCCGTGCTGGAGCGAGGCCCGCGTTCGGTCACGTCGCTGGCCGCCAAAGCGGGCACACTCGCGTACGTCACCTGCGCCCCCGCGCAGCCGCCGCAGCTCGTCGCGCGAGTGGCGGCCGGGCCGGAAACCGTGCTCTGGCAACCGAATTCGACCGTCGATCGCGAGCTGCGCGAGCCGGTACCCCGATCGGTTCCGCTGGCCGCGGGACACCAGGTCGACTCGTGGCTGACGCTGCCGGACGCGGATCGATGGCAGGCGCCGTATCCGCTCGTCGTGTGCATGCAGGGCGGCGGCACGCAACACGGCTACCAGTGGTCGCACGAATTCCAGACGCTCGCCGCCGCCGGATTCGCCACGCTCACCCTGAATCCACGCGGCTGCGCCGGATACGGCACCGCCTGGATGCACGCGGTGTCCGGGCCGGAGGCGAGGCAGCCCGGAACCGGCTGGGGCGTCGACGACATCAACGACATCGCCGAGGTCGTGCGGCACACGCTCGGTTCGCACGACGACCTCGACCCGGCGCGGGTCGGCGTGATGGGCGGATCGTACGGCGGCCTGGTCGTCACCTGGCTGCTCGCGCGGTCCGGCCTGTTCCGCGCGGGCTGGGCCGAACGCGGGCCGTACAACCTGGTCAGCCTCGCCGGGACGAACGACGAGTCGCCGTGGTTCTTCGAGACCTACCTCGGCCGCGCGGTGACCGAGGATCCGGCCGCGTACTGGGCTTCGTCCGCGCTGCGCGTGGCCGCGGACATCGACGCGCCGCTCATGATCGTGCACTCCGAAGAGGACCGCCGGTGCCCGATCCAGCAGGCCGAAGAGCTGTACCTGACGCTGAAAGTGCTCGGCAAACCCGTCGAGTTCGCGCGTTTTCCCGGCGAGAGCCACGAACTCACCCGCTCGGGCAGTCCCGTGCACCGGGTCCAGCGGCTGGAGCTGCTGCACGAATGGTTTTCCACCCACCTCGGGCCGCGTGCCCGCACCGAGACAGGAGTCCGCTGACGTGCGACGTACCCTGGCAATTCCCGCGACCGGAAAGGTCCTGCTCGAAAACTGCACGGTCATCGACTGCACGGAGCCGGACCGGCAGCTGCCCGGCGCGGCGATCCTGCTGTCCGGCCCGGTGATCGAACGGGTCGGGCCGTGGTCCGAGGTGCTCGCCGGCTTCGACCTGCGCGGCGTCGAGCGGCGCGATCTGTCCGGCATGTTCGTGATTCCCGGGCTCTGGGACAGCCACATCCACCTCGGCGCGGTCGTGGTGCCGTACGAGGACGAGTACGCCCACGAAACGCCGGCACACCACATGATCCGGTGTATTCGCAAGGCGCAGGACAACCTCCGCTGCGGCATCACGACCCTGCGGTCGCTGGGGGAGGAGTTCGACGCGGACCTCGTGCTGCGCGACGCCATCGCGGCCGGGGAGATCGAGGGCCCGCGGATCTACGCGGCGGCCGACGTGATGTGGAGCCAGCGGGCGACCGGGCCGGACGAGTTCCGCCGGGCCGTGCGAGGCGCCGTCCGCAGCGGGGTCGACACGGTCAAACTGCTGTCGTCGGGCGGGATTCCGTGGCGTTCGGACAGCATCGGGCGCGGGCTGCATTCGTTCGAGGAGATCTCGGCCGCGGTCGGGGAGGCACACGGCTGGGGCAAACCGGTGGCGGTGCACGCGATGGGGGACGAAACCGTGGTCGCGGCGGCGAAAGCGGGCGCGGACACCATCGAACACGGCTTCGTGGTGACCGAGGAAGGCATTTCCGCCATGGCGGAAGCGGGGACGATCTTCTGCCCGAACCTCGCCGTGACCGACGCCTGGGAACCGGAACAGCTTGCCGCACAAGGCTATCCCGGCTGGTTCTGCCGCAATGCCGAGGAAGCCAGGGAGCGGCACCACGCGATGTTCCGCGAGGCGGTCCGCCAAGGGGTCCCGATCGTCGCCGGGGTCGACGACCTCCCCGAAGGGCCCGCGCCGGTCGGGATCGAGATGCACCACGGCACGCTCGGCCTGGTCGAGGAACTGCGGCTGATGAGCGTCCACGGCCTCGGCAACGGCGGTGCATTGCTGGCGGCGACCAAGAACGCGGCCGCGACCGTGCGTGCGTCGACCCGGCTGGGCACGCTGGAAGCGGGCAAGGTCGCCGACCTCGTGGTGCTCGGCGCCGATCCGCTCGCCGACCTGACCGCGCTGACCACCGTGCGCGAGGTCTGGAAGGAAGGCAAGCCGATCCGGCTCACCCCGTCGCTCGAACCGGGCTGGCAGGGTGGCGGAATCCGCTGATTTTCTTTGCCTGCCCGGCAATCCGGCCTTGACGGCGGGTTCCGGGCAGGCTAGCGTCACTCGCCAGCGTGAACACTCACACTGAACTCTCATCACTGTAACTGAACCATCCGCCGGTCTCCGGACCGGCGGGACGGACTGCATTTCGCCGAGCCGAGGGAGCCGTTGGTGAAACTGTGGGCGACCCTGCGCTTCGCCGGGAAACGGCTGGCCGCGTTGCTGGTGCTGCTGCTGGTCGTGTCGTTCCTGGTGTTCGCGCTGCTGTACCTCGCGCCGGGCGGCCCGCTCGCGGCGATGATCGGCGACCGGCAGCTGTCGCCGGACTCGATTGCCGAGCTGACCCGCAAGTACGGCCTCGACCAGCCGTTCCTGGTGCAGTACGCGGAATGGCTCGGACACGCCGTCCGGTTCGACTTCGGCGATTCGATCACCACCGGGACCCCGGTGCGGTCGGTCATCCTGGAGCACGCCGGCAGCACGATCTTCCTCAGCTTCTATGCGCTTTTCCTCGCACTGGTATTCGGTTTGCCCGCCGGGGTGCTCGCCGCGCTCAAGAAGAACGGGCTCGACCGGGGAGTCGTTGCGGTGTCGGTGTTCGGGATCAGTGCCCCGGCTTTCTTCACCGGCGTGGTTTTCCTGTACGTCTTCGCGGTGCGGCTGAAATGGTTTCCGAGCTACGGCGAGGGGGAAGGGTTCGCCGGTGCGGTCTGGCATCTCACGCTGCCCGCGATCACCCTCGCGATCAGCGTCACGGCGTTGATCGTCAAGTTCACCCGGACGGCGATGAGCCAAGCGCTGGAACAGGATTACGTCGCTTTCGCCCGTGCGCGCGGGGTTCCGGCGTGGCGGGTGATCGGGGTCCACGCGTTCCGCAATGCGCTGGTTCCGGTGATCACCGCGGCCGGGCTGGTGCTCACCGCGACGCTGGGCGGGGTGGTCCTGGTGGAGGTCACGTTCAACGTCGGCGGTCTCGGCGCGCTGCTCGTCCGGTCGGTGACCCAGCGCGACATGCCGCTGCTGGAAGGGCTGACGCTGGTCGCGGCCACGCTGGTGATCGTCGCGAACCTGGCGGCCGACCTGCTGTATTCACTGGTGGATCCCCGGATCCGGTTCGATCGGATGTCCTCGTGAGCACTGCTGCCCTCCCCGGAACCCGGATCCGCACCCGGCCCCCGGTCGTCGTCGCGGTCGCGTTCGCCGTGGTCCTGCTCGCCGTCCTGGCGGCGTTGTCCGGTACCTGGTTCGCGCCGCACGACCCGTACGCCCAGTCGTTGCAGGACAGCCTGCAGGGTCCGAGCGGAGCGCACTGGCTGGGTACCGACCAATCCGGGCGGGACACTTTTTCCCGGATTCTCGCGGGCGCGCGGACGGCCTTGCTCGGGCCTGCCGCCATTACCCTCGGCGCGCTGATTCTCGGTGGCGCATTCGGTTTGCTGGCCGGTTATCGCGGCGGTTTCGTCGATTCGGTGACCATGCGGGTCGTCGACCTGATGTACGCCTTTCCGGGGCTGCTGATCGCCATTATCGTCGTCGGCGTTTTCGGCGGCGGATACGGTGCGGCAGTGGGGGTGCTGGTGGTTTTGGGGGCACCGGTCAACGCCCGGCTGGTCCGGAGTGCGGCGCTGGAGCAACGGGGTCTGCCCTATGTCGAGGCGGCGCGAAGCCTCGGGGTGAGTCACGGGAAAATCATGCTTCGGCACATCTGGCCGAACATTCTGCCGCTTGTCGTCGCCAATTCTTTCCTGTCCTTCGCGCACAGCTTGGTGGCGCTGGCGGGATTGTCGTTCCTCGGGCTCGGCGTCCCCGCCGGTGCTCCCGACTGGGGCCTGATGCTGTCGGACGCCCTGCCGTCCTTCGCGCAGAACCCGCTCGCCGCCTTCGCGCCCGGAGTGGCCTTGGTGGCGCTCGCCGTGTCGATGAACCTGCTCGGCGACTGGCTCTACGAACGTTCGACCGGGAAAGGACGCGCGCGATGACCGGACGGCTGCTCGACGTCGAGGGCCTGCGGGTGACGGGCCGGATGTCCGGGCGGAGCACGACGATCGTCGACGACGTTTCGCTGGCCCTGCACCGCGGGGAAACGCTGGGCATCGTCGGCGAGTCCGGCAGCGGCAAGTCGATGACCGCACGGGCGATCATGGGCCTGCTGCCGGACGGGGTGCGGGCCGAGGGCCGCATCCGCTACCGCGGCGAGGACCTCGCGGCCATGCCGCGCCGTCAGGTGCAGGCCCTGCGCGGCCGGTTCGTCACGATGATCTTCCAGGACCCGTTCACGATGCTGAACCCGCTGGTGAAATGCGGGTCGCAGATCGTCGAGCGGATCCGCGACGACCGCGGCAGGCGGCTTTCCCGTGCGGCGCGCCGGGCCGAGGCGCGGCGGCGGCTCGCCGAGGTCGGGATCACCGATCCGGCGGTCGCGGACGCTTACCCGTTCGAGCTGTCCGGCGGGATGCGCCAGCGCGCCGGGATCGCCGCCGCGCTCGCGCTCGATCCGGAGGTGATCATCGCGGACGAGCCGACGACCGCCCTCGACGTCACGACTCAGCGCGACCTTCTCGCGAAACTCAAGGCACTGCAGGAATCCCGGGGTATGGGGATGATCCTGATCACCCACGACCTGCGCGTGGCGTTCTCGGTGTGCGACCGGGTTTCGATCTGCTACGCCGGGCGGATCCTCGAATCCGGCCCGGCGTCCACTGTGGACTCGGCGCCGCGGCACCCGTACTCGCTGGGCCTGCTGACCTCGGAACCCCCGGCGGACCGGCGGGTCACCCGGCTCGTGTCGATCCGCGGTTCGGTGCCGCGGCCGGACGAGGTGGCCGGGCAGTGCTCGTTCGCGCCGCGCTGCGAGTGGGTGACGGAGCCGTGCGTGACACAGCGTCCGCAGCTTTCGCCGTCCGGCGACGGGCATCTCACGGCTTGCCTGCGGCACGACGGAATCGCGGCCGAAATGCACGAAGCCCGAAGCCGGGCGTGGACCACGGCACCGCCGGGAGAACCGGCGGCCGGGGGCGAGGTGGTCCGCGTCGAAGCGGTGACGAAGGAGTTCGCCGGTCGTTCGCTGCGCGCCCTCGACGAGGTTTCCCTGCACGTCTCCGCGGGCGAATGCGTCGGGCTGGTCGGCGAGTCCGGGTCCGGGAAGACCACGCTCGGCCGGATCATCGTCGGCCTCGATCGGCCGACGTCCGGGCAGGTACTCGTCGACGGGGAACCGCCCGGCCGGGCGGCACGGCGTTCGGTGCAGATGGTGTTCCAGGACCCGTATTCCACGCTCAACCCGCGCCGTACGATCGGGGCGACGCTGGCCGAGGCGCTCGCCGTGCGCGGAGCCGGTCGGAGTGAGGTCAGCCGGCTGCTCGCTGCGGTCGGGTTGCCGGTGGAGTACCGGAACCGGAAGCCGGTCGCGCTGTCCGGCGGGGAGCGGCAGCGGGTCGCGCTGGCCCGGGCACTGGCGGCGGATCCGCGCATCATCGTGTGCGACGAAGTCTCGTCGGCGCTGGACGTTTCGGTGCAGGCACAGATCATCAACCTCATCCGGTCGCTGCATCGGGAAACCGGCAAGGGGATCGTGTTCATCACGCACGATCTCGCGGTGGTCCGGCAGGTCGCCGCCCGGGTGTACGTGCTGTGGAAAGGGCGGATCGTGGAGGAGGGCCCGGTCGGCGACGTACTCGACCGGCCGCGGCATCCGTACACGCAGCAGCTGGTGAGCTCGGCTCCCGGCGCCTCGCTCGCCGCGGAGTGACCTTGCAATTCGATGGTTTCGAAGGAGCAACCATGGAAAAATCCGTCTCCCGCCGGTCTTTGCTGAAGACGTTCGGCGCGGGAGCCGCGGTGTTGTCGCTGTCCGGGCTGCTGGAGGCCTGCGGCGCGGCTTCGGGCGGGAAGGCAGCGGTGGACCAGGTCAGCTGGGCGCTCACCGGGTCGGCCCCGCAGGCGCTCGACGTCGCGGTGTCGTACACGCTCAGCTGCCTGGAAGTGCTTGCGCTGTGCCAGGAAACCCTGGTTACGGTGGACAGCGAGACGAAGCTGCAGCCGCAGCTCGCGGCGTCCTGGGAACAGCCGGACGACCACCATTTCGTCTATCATCTGCGCACCGACGTGAAATTCGCCGACGGATCCCCGATGACGGCCGACGACGTGGTGTTTTCCCTGCAACGGCACCGGGATCCGAAGGTGGCGTCGCAGATCGCGACGTTCTTCGAGAACGTGGCGAAGATCGAGGCCACCGGCGCGGACCAGGTCACGGTGACGCTCTCGCAGCCGGACGAGCTGTTCCGATACGTGCCGACGTTCGTCTTCATCATGCCGCGGAAGTACGCGGAGCAGCTCGGCGCGAAGTACGGCGCTCCCGGCAACTCGGTTTCCGTGCTGGGAACGGGCCCCTATCGGGTGACGAAGTTCGTCGGGAACAGCGCTACGGTGGAGGTGAACGACCATTATTGGAAGAAAAGCGCTGCGCCCACGGTGAAGCGGGCGAAATTCGATTGGATCACCAACCCGCAGACCATTTATCTGGCCATGCAGGCCGGGTCCATCGACGGGGTGTTCAATTTCCGCCCGGGGCAGTACCGGGCGTTCGACACCCTGCCCACGGCGGCCACCACCTACGGTCCGGCGGTCACCACGTTCTACTGGTGCTTCAACGTCGAGGCTCCGCCGTGGAACGACGTGCACGTGCGCCGGGCGATCGCGCACGCCACCGACCGGGCGGGGTACGTCAAGGCCTACCTGGCCGGGCACGGCGAGGCGGCGCGGGCGATCCCCACCCCGGCGTCGTGGTCGAGCATCGCCTCGCCGGACGAGGTGCAGCGGATCTACGCGGGGTTGCGGGACTACCCGTACGACCTGGCGAAGGCGAAGGCCGAGCTCGCACAGTCGGCGCACCCGCAGGGGTTCACCGCGGACATCAGTTTCCCCGATATCGCACCGGATCTGGGGCAGTCGCTGGTGAGCCTGGCGAGCGCACTGAAGACGATCGGGATCGAGCTGCGGGTACGGGAGCAGGACACCACGGCGTGGGCTGCGGCGCAGCTGGCGCACAAGGATCTCGGGATGAACGTGAAGGGCCCGAACCCGAGTTTCATGGACCCGTCCGACGTGATCACGCAGATCCTCGCGAGCGGCAATGCGGTCAAGAACGGCCTGAACCTGGCGAACTACCGGAACCCGGAGGTCGACGACCTGCTGCGCAGGCAGAATTCCACCGCGGACAATGCCGGGCGGCGGGAAATGCTGGCGAGAATCCTGTCGATCGTCGCCGAGGACGTGCCGTATTTCCCGGTGTATTCGCTCGGTACGCCGATGGCGTTGAGCAAGAAATTGGCGTACGCGGGATTCAACCCGCTTTTCAACCTGCAGAACTGGCTGGGCTCGATGACCGCGGCCTGACGGCTTGCGGACACTTTTCTCGAAGGAGATCGAATGGCAGTGCGTCTCACCGTTCTGGGCACCTCCGTGCCGCTGCGCAGCCTCGACGCCGGGCGGGCGGGCAGTGGCACCCTGGTGTCGTCGCCGTCGGCGAACCTGCTGGTCGACTGCGGGCCGGGCGTGGCGAAACGGTTCCACGAATCGGGAAACCTGCTGAGCGCGCTCGATGCGGTGCTGCTGACCCACCACCATTGGGACCATGTCAGTGATCTGTGGACCCTGGTGATGGGCCGGTGGGAGGAAAGCCTGTACCGCGCCGGGGAGGGGATTCCGCTGCCCGCGCCACTGACGATTTTCGGCCCGTCCGGCACCGAGGAGCTGCTGGACCGCCTCTTCGGCCCGGACGGCCTGGCCCGCCACGACATCGAGTCGCGCCTGGAATTCGGGTACCGCAGCATCCTGCCGGACGGCCCGGGCCCGTTCCCGCGGCCGATCACCCGCGACCTGGCCCCCGGCGAGACCGTGGAGATCGCCGACTGCCACCTCACGGTGGCGGGTGCCCACCACTGCGAGCCGATCCTGGGATCTTTGTCGTACCGAATCGAGTCGGACGGCCGAAGCGTCGCCTTCTCCGGCGACACCGCCCCGTCGGACGAGGTGGCTTCGGTAGCCACGGGGGTGGACGCACTGATCCACGAGGGCGCCGTGATCGCCGACCCGTCCCGCCCGGCAACGCACGTCCACTCGGACGCACTGACCGTAGGCCGCACCGCCGCCGCCGCGGGTGCCCACCGGCTGATCCTGAACCACCACCTGCTGGACGACGGCGACGAACCCACGAGGGCCCGGATCGCGGTCCAGGTAAAGGAAAACTTCGGGGGAGAGCTGGTGTTCGCGGAGGATTTGATGGTGCTCGAGGTGTAGCGGGGGCTTTGCCGGGCTGCGGCGCTTCCGGCCGCGCTCGGTCCGGCGGGATGCGCCGGTTCGGTTTCCTGGGACCGGAGACGGTCCCGCCCTTGCCGATGCCGGACGTCTCGCCGTGCCCGATCCGATCCGAGCCGACTTGTGCCGCGCCGACCCGAGCCTGCCCCACCGTGCGGAATCTGCCCGGGTAACGCCGTGCGAACGCCACTTACGAACGGTCCGAGCCCGGAGCAGCGCAGCTTTGCGCCGAGCGGGATCCGGCGATGAACGGCATTCCCGCCCGGGCCGACCCTCCTGCCCGGGCCCCCGGCCGTCCCGGGCGTTCCCAGTCCTGGTTGGCGGCGCCGGTCGCACCCCGGCCCCGGTCCGCCCCGAAGCGCAGTACCTCCCAACCTCCTAACCACCCGACTTCCAACCTCCGTTCTCCCGTCTTCCCGTCTTCCCGTCTTCCCGTCTTCCCGTCTTCCCGACTTCCCGACTTCCCAACCGTCCAACCGCCCCCCGGCCGCTCCTCGACCTCTCGACCTCCCCCCGGCCGCTCCTCGACCTCCCAACCTCGCGCCCCCCGGACCTCCCCGACCCCCCGGCCGCTCCCCGACGTTCCGACAGCAGGCCACTCCAACCCCCTCTCCAAGATTCCGGGCCACTCCCAAACCCCCTCTGACCTCCCCATCCCCGCCCGTCACCGCCTCCCCTTCCACCCCCGGCGGAACCTGCCACCCATCCCGAACTGGTTCGTCACGAACATGTTCGTTATGCTGACCCCATAAGTGCCACCCGGCAGCAAGGCGGACAGGGGAGTGGGTGATCGGCATGTCGGCTGTGTCCGGATCGGCCAGCGAATCAGCCAGCGGATCGGCAGGCGACGCGGGAGCGCCCGAAGAAACCGGCCCGGGACAACCCGTCCCCCGCAACGTCCGCTGGGTTCTCTTCGGCGTCCTGCTCGCTCTCCTGCTCGCCCTGCTCGACGCGCTCATCGTCGGTACCGCCATGCCCTCCGTAGTGCGTGAGCTCGGTGGTCTCGACTCCATGTCCTGGGTCGTCACCGGGTACACGCTCGCCACCGCCTGCTCCACTCCGCTCTGGGGCAAGCTCGGCGATCTCTTCGACCGCAAGCGCGTTTTCCTTCTCTCGATCGTCCTGTTCCTGATCGCGTCCGTGGCGTGCGGGATGGCGACGTCGATGGGGGCGCTCATCGCGTTCCGGGTCGTTCAGGGGCTCGGCGCGGGCGGGCTCGGGGCCGGGGCCTTCGCGCTCATCGGGGTGCTCGTCCCGCCGCGGGAACGGGGGCGTTACCAGGGCATGGTCGCCGCGGTGACGGCGGCCGGGCAGCTCGGCGGGCCGCTCGTCGGCGGGCTGGTCACCGGTCATCTCGGGTGGCGGTGGGCGTTCTACCTCAACGTGCCGGTCGGGCTCGTCTGCATCGCGTGGTGTGCGGTGCTGCTGAAGATCCCGCCGGTGAAGCGCGCCGGCCGGGCCTCGATCGACTGGACCGGCATCGTCCTGCTCACCGGCGCCATCTCGGCTTTCGTGATGGCCGCGACCTGGGCGGGCAGCACCTACGCGTGGGGCTCGTGGCAGATCGTCGGGCTCGGAGTGCTCGCGGTCGCGCTCCTCGCCGGGTTCATCGTGGTCCAGCGCCGTGCCGCCGAACCTCTCATGCCACTGCGGATCTACACCGGCCACCGCAACTTCCCGCTGTCCGCGGTACTCCTCGTCGTGGCCGGGGTCGCGAGTTTCGGCGCCACCCTGTACCTGCCGCTGTACCAGCAGGTGGTGCAGGGCGCGTCGGCGGTCAACTCGGGGTTGCTGCTGCTCCCGATGCTCGTCGCGTCGCTGGTCACCTCGAATATCGCGGGCAAGGTCATGTCCGCGACCGGCCGTTACAAGGTGTTCCCCGTCGTCGGCGCCGCCTGTCTCGCCGGTGGGATGCTCCTGCTGTCCACAATGGACACGACGACCTCGCGCCCGGTCACCGCGATCTGGATGGCCGTGGTCGGCGCCGGGACCGGATTCTGCCTGCAGATGGCGAACACGATCGCCCAGAACGCCGTGCAGCTGCGTGACATCGGGGCGGCCTCGGCCGCCACGAACCTCTTCCGCAACCTCGGCGGGTCGCTCGGGATCGCGATTTTCGCGTCCCTGTTCACCGCCAGCGTGTCCGGCGGCGAGGACGTGCCCTCGGTGGCCCACGCGACCCACCTGATCTTCCTCACCGGCGGCTGTCTGGCGCTCGCCGCGCTGCTTGCCGCCATTTTCGTGGAGGAAGTCCCGTTGCGCGGGGCCACCCCCGCCGAAACCCCTGTGGAGAAATGATGAAAAGGCACATCGTCAACGCCCGTGTCTTCGACGGCGAGAAGTTCCTCGACGCCCGCACGGTCACCCTCGAACATCAGCGCATCGCCGCCGTGGGCGAAACCCCGGCGGCCGGCGAGGAGGTCTTCGACGCGAACGGCGCGACCCTCGTGCCCGGCCTGATCGACGCGCACGTGCACACCTCGATCGACGGCCTGCGCGACGCGCTCAAGTTCGGCGTCACCACCGAACTGGAAATGCAGGGCTACTGGACCAGGCAGCAGCGCAAGGAAATCGACGATGACGATTCGCTCGCCGACGTCCGATCCTCGCTGCTGGCCCTGATGTCCGACGGCGGCCACCCGAGCGAGCTCATGCACGACCTCGGCGAGCACGGCCCCGGCGAGGGCGGCTGGACGATGCCGCACGTGACCACCCCGGACGACGCCGTCGCGCACGTCAACACCTTCGTCGAGCAGGGCGCCGACTACCTCAAGGTGATGATCGAAGAAGGCACTGTCATGGGGCACCCCGGCCTCCCGCTGATCGACCCCGCCGCGGTGAAAGCCGGCGTCGACGAAGCCCACCGGCTCGGCAAGAAGGTCATCGCCCACGCGATCACCCTCGAAGCGACGCGGCAGGCCATCGATGCCGGAGTCGACGGCCTCGCGCACCTTTTCGTGGACCAGCGTGCGGACGAGCGGATCGTGTCGGCGCTGGTCGAGGCCGGCGTGTTCGTCGCGCCGTGCCTGGTGGTCAGCGCCTCGCTGATGGGGTACCACGCTGCCGCGCTGGCCGACGATCCGCGCGTCGCGAGCAGGCTCTCGGAGCCGTGGCTCGACACCCTCCGCGGGTCGTTCAACGCCTACCCGCAGGGCGTTTTCCAGCACGTCCTCGACAGCGTGGCCGCGCTGCACGCCGCCGGGGTCGACCTGCTGGCGGGTACCGACGCGTCGATTCCGGTGCCGTCCCACGGCGGGGTTGCGCACGGGGCGAGCGTGCACCACGAACTCGCGTTGCTCACGGAAGCCGGGCTGAGCCCGTCGGCCGCTTTCACCGCCGCGACCGCCACGCCCGCGCGGTGTTTCGGCCTCACCGACCGCGGGCGCATCGCCCCCGGCCTGCGCGCTGACCTCCTGCTCATGGACGGCGACCCCTTCACGACGATTTCCGACAGCCTTTCGGTCACGGCGATCTGGCGGCGCGGAACTCGTCATGCCGCCTGATTTTCCTACTACAGAACGGTTTTCGCCGAGATGGCCACTTTCACCCCACACCCCGAGCTCAGCGTTCAGCTGACCGACACCGGAACCGGCCCGCCGCTGCTCGTCCTGCACGGGATGGCCGGTCCGGCCAGCGTCGCGCCGGTGGCCGAGCATTACGCCGCGCGGTACCGCGTCGTGATCCCGGTCCACCCCGGCTGGGAGGGCACCGCCCGGCCCGAGTGGTTCACCGGCGTGAACGCGCTGGCCGACCTGTACCGAGACCTCCTCGACGACCTCGACCTGGCCGGCGTCACCGTCGTGGGCGCCTCGTTCGGCGGCTGGGTCGCGGCCGAGCTGGCAGTCCGCGACCGGGGACAGCGGATTTCCCGGCTGGTGCTGGCCGACGCGGTCGGGCCACGGATTCCCGGCCACCGCTTGCGGCCTCCGGCCGGGCCGCCCGGTGGCGGGCCGCCCGGTGGCGGTCCGCCGCCCGCATCGGCCGCCGCACTCCGCGCCTACACCGGCGGGGAAATGTCCGACCCACTGCTCCTGCGCAGCCTCGGCCGGGTGCGGATTCCGGTCCATTTCCTCTGGGGCGAGCACGATTCCGTGGTCACCCCGGAGTTCGGCCGCGCTTACGCGGCCGCGATCCCGGACGCCTCGTTCCACCTCATCCCCGGCGGCGGCCACCTGCCGCTGCGCGACCACCCCGCCGAGTCCTTCGCCATCCTCGACCGGCTGCTCGCCGGCAACTCCCCGGAGACCCCGTGAATCCCCGCATCGCCCTCGTGATCGGCACTACCCGCACCGGCCGCAAAGGCGCGGACATCGCCGCCTGGGCCCACCGGATCGCGAATTCCCGCGACGACGCCGAATTCACCGTCGTCGACCTCGCCGAATACGACCTTCCGCTTTACGACGACCCGATGCCGCCGATGCGCCGTGCCGTAATGCCGCCCGCGGTACAACGCTGGGCCGACGCAATTTCCCCGCACGACGGCTACCTCTTCGTCACCGCGGAATACAACCACGGCATCCCGGCCGCGCTGAAGAACGGGATCGACCAGCTTTTCGACGAATGGTCCGGAAAGGCCGCGGGTTTCGTGAGCTACGGCGTCGACGGCGGTATCCGCGCGGTCGAACAGCTCCGTCAAGTGCTGGCTGCGCTGCGCGTCGCGACGGTGTCGGCCACAACGCCGATCCGGCTGTTCACCGATCTCGACGAGCACGGGAAACCGGGTGCGCAGCAGGAAGCGCAATTACAGGAAACCCTGGCTCAGCTCGTGTCCTGGAGCCGCGCGCTGGCAGACGGAAAATAGCAAAGGTGGTAGAAAATGAATGACTTCCGGATCAGTGAAAAGATCGTTCTCGGCTCGGTGGAAATGACCGTCGGCGACCTCGTTCGAAGTGAGGAATACTACACCGGATCCCTCGGTTTCGACCTGATCGGCCGGGACGGGAACCAAGCGAGGTTCGGCATTTCCGGCCGGACGCTCGTCGTGCTGCACGAGGTACCCGGGGCGCGGCCGGCGCCCGAGTCGAGCGCCGGGTTGAGCCATGTGGCGCCGCAGGTGCCGGAGCGGTCGGATCTGGCGCGGTTCGTCCGGCATTACCTCGGGCTGCCCGGTGAGGGCAAGCTGATCGACCACGAGGTGTCGGAATCCTGCTATGTCGTGGATCCGGACGGGCACACGGTCGAGATCACCGCGCCGCGGCCGCGTGCGGAGTGGCCGTGGGCGGACGGGCTGCCCGCGCTCATTGCCGACCCGCTGGAACTGGCCGATCTCACCGACAGCCCCGAGGCAGGGCAGCCGTTCGACGGGCTCGCGGCGGGCACCGAGCTCGGGCACGTCCAGCTCAAGGTGACCGACGCGGAGCTGGCGGAAACCGAACCGTTCTACTGCGAACTGCTCGGCTTCGAGGTCGGCGCGCGGATGGGCAGGACGTTCCTCGGCGTCGGCCCGGGTGATTTCCGCAGCATGATCGTGCTCACCAACCGGTTCGCGACCGAGGACAGCGCACCCGCGCCGGACGACAGCGCGCGCCTGCTCGGCGTCAACCTCGTGCTGCCCTCGGCGGAGGACGTCGAGGCACTCGCCCAGCGCCTGCAGGTTGCCGACTGGCCGTCCGAGCCGGCGGGGGACGTGCTGACCGTCCACGACCCGTCCGGCAACGCGCTGCGGTTCACGGCTTCGCACTGATCGGGTCCGCTGAGGTAACTTGCAGCGGAGGCACCTGGGCACGGTGCCGGAGACGAGCCGACGGAGTGAGGTCATGAGCCCCAGGAAAGCCCCGGTCAGCCGGCGGGAACGACCGGCGAAACCGGCGCTGTCGCGCGAGGGGATCGTGACCGCGGCGGTCGGGATCACCCGGACCGCGGGCCTGGACAAGCTCACCATGCGCCGCCTGGCGCAGGAACTCGACACCGGCGCGGCGTCGTTGTACGTCTACGTCAGCGACATCGAAGAACTCCACGCCGCAGTCCTGGACGATTTCCTCGGCGAGGTCGACCTCGCCGCCGCCGAAGGCCCCGCCGACTGGCGCGAACGGCTCCGCGCGCTGATGGACTCGTACCGCGCCGTGCTGTTCGAGCAACCGAGCCTGGCGCGGGTCGCCCTGGTCACGCGACTGAGCGGGCCGCATTACCTGCGCGTCGTCGACGCCGCCCTCGGCCTCCTGGTCGAGGGCGGCCTGTCGGACTACGGCGCCGCGCTGGCGATGGACCAGCTGTTCCTGATGGCCACCGCGTCGGCTGTGGAAAACGGCACCCGCGCGACAATGCCGAACGCCCACCGCCAGCACGAAACCCTGATCGAGGAAATCGACGCCATCTCCGCGGGGGAGTACCCGACGATCGCGCGCCTGGGCCGCACATTGGTGGCGGGTTCCGCGGCGGGGCGTGCGCAGTGGGCTTTTGACGCGTTGCTGAATGGCGCGTTGGCTACGCGGGATCCCGAGGACCTCTGAGGCCTGGGGCGCGGTTGTTCCGATTCCGGTTCCGATCCGGTTCCGGGCGGGGGCGTGGGGCTGCTTTGGATCTGCCGCCGGAGTCGTTGCCGGGGGCTGGGACCGGGGCCGGTGAGTTGCTGAACCGCCGCGGAACGCGGAGCTGTTGCGGACTGCGGAACTGCCGCTGGAAGCGAGGCTGTCGCCGAGAGCGGCGCGGAAAGCAGCCCGAGGTTCTGTATCCGTCGCAGAGCCGTTGCGGGAAGGTGGATGGAGCAGCGGTCGCGCGCGGAACCGCTGCGGAAAGCCGAGCTGCCACCGAACATTCCGCAGCCGGGCAAACCTTGCCGAATATTCCGTAGCCGAGTAGTGCGCGGTCGACTATTCCACCGCTGGGTGTTCTTCGCCGGGCATTCCGTAACCGAGTAGTCCACAGTTGAGTATTTCGGTGCTGGGTGTTCTTTGGTGGGTGTTCTGTAACTGAGTGGTCTGTGGTTGAGTATTCCACCGCTGGGTGTTCCTCGCCGGGCATTCCGTAACTGAGTGGTCCACAGTTGAGTATTTCGGTGCTGGGTGTTCTTTGGTGGGTGTTCCGTGACCGAGTAGTCCGTGGTCGACTATTCCACCGCTGGGCGTTCTTCGCCGGGCATCCCGTAACCGAGTAGTCCACAGTTGAGCATTCCGCCGCTGAGCAATCCTCGGCGGGCGTTCCGTGGCTGAGCAAACCCCGTCGAATATTCCGCAGCCGAACAAGCCCGCAGCTGAGCATTCCAGACCAAGCATGCCACACCAAAGCATTCCACGCCCGAATAGCCCACACCCGAATAGCCCACACAAGACCCAAACGCCAACTCACCGGCGCCCATGCAGTTCCCGGATTCGTTTTGTGATCAACTCCACCGCCAGCTTGCTCCCCGGGGACAACCGTGCCCCCTTCCAATGCACCACTGCCACCGTCTCGAAGAAGCGCGGCTTCAGCGCCACCGACCCGAGGTCCGGTGCCAGATGCGGGAGCAGCACCGCGGGTACCACCGAATCCGCATAGCCGCGCCGGACCAGGGCCACTGCGGTCTCGATGTCCTCCACCTCCACCCGGATGTCCAGGGCCGCGCCGAGGCGTTGGACGCGTTCGGCCAGTCGCAGGCGGTAGCCGTCTTCTGCGCGCCAGTGGGTGAGTGGCAGTACCAACCGGGCAGCGGCCAGCCGCCGGGCTGTGATTGGTGTGGTCAGGCGGGCGGGGTCGCTGCTGATGTACACGTGCTCGATGCGCGCGATCGGGTTCACGGTGAACTCGTCGTCCTCGGCTACCGGCAGGGTCACCAGTGCGGCCTCCAGCTGCCCGTGCCGGACGGCGTCCAGTACCTCCACCGAGCTGCGCCCGACGAGTTCCACGCGCAGCCCTGGGTGCTGGTCGAGGATTTCCGCGATCACGTCGGCGTCGATGATCGACGGCGCGAGCATCCCGAATCGCACGGTGCCCGCCTCCAGTGACGTGACCGTGCCGACCGCGCGCGTGGCTTCCGCCGCCGCGGCGAGGGTGCGTTCCGCGTGCGGGCGGAGCACTTCCGCCGCCGGGGTGGGCACGACTCCCCGGCCGCGGCGCTCGAACAGCGGGGTGTGCAGGGACCGTTCGAGTACGTGGATGTGCTCGGCCAGCGTGGGCGGCGCGTAGCCGAGTTTTGCCGCCGCAGCGGTGAAAGACCCGCATTCGAAGGCGGCGAGGAAGCAGCGGAACTGATGAAGTGACACCACGGGATTTCCTGGGGATCTGTGAGGAAAGAGAGCCTAGCTCGTTTGCTCGGCTCCCGGCAACCTTCGGGATACCCGCCGAGGTGCGGGCCGACAAGGAGGACGGCATGGCGACTCGGATCGGGGTTGACGTCGGGGGCACGTTCACCGACCTCGTCTTCTACGACGACGAAACCGGCACGACCCACGTCGCGAAAGGGCCCAGCGACCCGGCCCGGCCCGACGCCGGTGTGCTCGCGGTGGTCAGTGAGGCAGTGGCGCCGGAGACGCTCGGCCGGGCGGAGTATTTTCTGCACGGCACCACGGTCGGGCTCAACTCGCTGCTCGAACGCACCGGCGCGCGCGTCGGCCTGCTGGCGACCGCCGGGTTCCGCGACGTCCTCGAACTGCGCCGCAGCACCCGTGACGAGCCCTACGACATCTTCTACCAGCCCCAGCCGGTGCTCGTCCCGCGGCGGTTGCGCGCCGAGGTCGCCGGCCGGATCGGCGCGGACGGCGCGGAGCTGGCACCGCTTGCCGCCGCCGACGTCCGGGCCGCGCTGAAGGAATTCCAATCCGAGGGCGTCGAGTCCATCGCGGTGTGTTTCCTCCACGCGCACGTTGAACCACGGCACGAGCTCGAAGCCGAGCGGATCCTCCGCGAAGCGGGTTTCGCGGGCGCAATCACGTTGTCGCACCGGGTTTCGCGCGAGATGAACGAGTTCGAGCGGACGTCCACCAGCGTCGTCGACGCCTACGTCCGGCCCGCCGTGTCGACCTATCTCCACCGCCTCGACGAGGGCCTGCGCGCGGCCGGGTTCGCCGGGCAGAGCCTGATCACCCGGTCCGGTGGCGGGTCGCTGCCGTTCGCCGAGGCGCAGGAGCGGCCGTTCGAGACGGTGATGTCGGGGCCGGTCGCGGGCGCGGTCGGCGCCGGGAAACTGGCCCGTGCGCTGGGCCTGGACCGGGCAATCACCGCGGACGTCGGGGGTACCAGCTTCGACACCGCCCTGCTGCAGGACGGCCGTCCGCTCGTCGCGTACCAGGGCGTCGTCGGGGACCTGCCGTTGCAGACCCCGTGGGTCGACGTGCGGTCGATCGGCTCCGGCGGCGGTTCGCTCGCGGTCGCCGAAGGCGACCGGCTGCGGGTCGGGCCGGAGAGCGCGGGCGCGGTCCCCGGGCCGGTCTGCTACGGACGCGGCGGCGATCGCCCGACGACCACCGACGCGGCTGCGGTCCTCGGGATGCTCGCCTTCGGCGAACTGGCCGGTGGGCTGCAGCTCGACCTCCCCGCCGCGGAACGGGCGCTCGACCGGCTCGCCGGGGAACTCGGCACCACCAACCGCGACGACGTCGCCGCCGGCATCATCCGCATTGCCGCCGCGGCGATGGCTGGCGCCGTCCGCACGGTGACGATCGAACAGGGCGAGGACCCGCGTGACGCGGCGCTGATCGCGTACGGCGGGGCGGGTCCGATGCTGGCGTCGGTGATCGCCGGGGAACTCGACATCGCGACCATCGTGGTTCCCGAGCACGCCGGGAACTTCTCCGCCTTTGGCCTGCTGAGCCAGGAGGTCACCCGGTCCCGGTCGGCGACCTTGGTCCGGCCTGCCGACGCCGCCGGGATCGCCGCCGCGCACGCGCTGGCAGTCGACCTGATCGGGGAAATCGAGGCACCGGCACCAGCAGCCACGACATCCGAGTTCATCCTCGAAATGCGGTACTCGGGCCAGTTCCACAGCCTGGCCGTCCCCTGGGACGACGACGCCGTGGTGAAGGTTTTCGAGAAGCACTACGAGAAAGCCTTCGGCCACACCTTCGACGGGCCGGTGGAAATCGTCGCGGTACGGGCCACCGTCCGGGAGGGTTTGCCCGCACTGGGAACCGCCGCGCGGAGAAACGACCCGGCCGCAAAGCTGCGCCACTGCGAGGCGTATTCGTTCGCGCTCGGGCACCGCACGGAGTTCGCCGTCCGGGACCGCGCGACGCTCACCGCGGAACCCGTCCCCGGCCCCGTGATCGTCCTCGAACCGACCACCACGACGTACGTCGACGCCGGACGGCACGTCCGGATCGGCCCGCACGCGGCCATGCTGATCACCACGGAAGGGGGCACCCGATGAGCGCCGCCGACCCGGTCACCACCGAGATCATCCACTACGGCCTGGAAGCGGCCGCCGACCAGATGCGCCAGACCCTGGTCCGCACCGCTTTCTCGGCCGCGATCTACGACGTGCTCGACTTCGGCGCGGCCCTCTACGACCGCGACATCCGCTTGCTGGCACAGGCCAAGTCCATGCCCGGTTTCCTCGGCACCCTGGGTTTCGCGGCCGCCGCGATGGTCGAGCGCGCCGGCGGGGCGGAAACCCTTCGCGAGGGCGACGTCCTCTTCTCCACCTACGGCTACGACATCGGCTCGCACGCACCCGATGCGGTCGTGCTGGTGCCGGGATTCTTCGAGGGTGAGCTCATCGGGTACGCGGTGATCAAGGCGCACCAGGCCGACATCGGCGCCAAAGAGCCGTACTGCACCGATTCCACCGACATCTTCCAGGAAGGCGTGATCTTCCCCGGCGTCCGGCTGTACTCGGCGGGCGAGCGCAACGAGGACATCTACCGCACCGTCCTGGCCAATTCACGCCTGCCGCAGGCGTTCGCGGGTGACCTGGCCGCGCAGATCGGCAGCGCGAACGTCGGGCTGCGCGAGGTCGGGAGGCTGCTGCGCCGGTACGGCCGGGACCGGTTCACCGCAGCGGTGGACAGCCTCTTCGGCCGCGGGGAACAGCAGGTCCGCGACTTCCTCGCCACGATTCCGGACGGGACCTACCGGGCGAGCGGCGCGATGGACGACAACGGCGTCGAAACGGATCCGGTGCCGATCTCGGTGACCGTGGAAGTGCGCGGCAGCGACATCTGCATCGACCTCACCGACTGCGCCGACCAGCAACGCGGCCCGGTGAACTCGCCGCGGGCCTCGACCGAAGGCGGGATGCGGCTCGCCGTGCTCACCCTCGCCGGGGTGCGCGGCGCGGTGAACGACGGCTGTTTCCGCCCCATCACGGTACGGACGCGGCCAGGTTCGGTCCTCGACCCGCTGCCGCCCGCGCCGATTTTCCTTTACCACTGGTCGTGGCCGGTCGCGATGGACCTGGTCCACCGCGCACTGGCCGACGCCGTGCCGGACGCGGTACCCGCTGCCAGCGGCGGCGACATGTGCGGCGTCTCCATGTGGGGGTTCGACGCGCGGGGTGCACTGTGGACGAACGCCGCGCCGCACGGTATCGGCATGGGCGCGAGCGCGCGCGGGGACATGACGACCCCGTTGATCTTCATGCCCAGCTCGGGTTTCCGGCCGCCGTCGGTGGAGAGCCAGGAACTCGGCGGCCACCTGCTGGTGGAGCGGCTGGGCCTCGCGCCGGACTCGGGCGGCGCGGGCCGGTATCGCGGCGGCCTCGGCGTCGACGGCGTCTACCGGACGAAGGACCCGCAGTTCCTCGTGATCATGGCCGAGCGCACCAGAACCCGGCCCTGGGGCCTGCACGGCGGGGCCCCGGCACGGGCGAATTCGGTACGGCTGCGACTGCCCGACGGAACCGAGCAGAGCGTCGGGAAGGCCAGCGGCCTGCCGGTGCCGCCGGGAACGGTGATCGAGGCCGCAAGCGGGGGCGGCGGCGGGTTCGGGCCTGCCGCCGAACGTGATCGGGCCGCGGTCCACCGGGATCTGCGCGAGGGGTACGTGACGCCCGAGGCGGCGCGCCGCGATTACCCGCAGGTGTTCGACGAGCGAGAGGAGCGCTGACCATGTGGCTGGTGAACGCCACGGTCCTGGACGGTACGGGCCATGACCCGGCCGGGACCGCGATCCGGATCGAGGACGGGGTGATCACGGGTCTCGGGGGCAGTCCGCCGTCGGGTGCGGAGGTGCTGGATTGCGCTGGCCTGACGATCACCCCCGGCCTGATCGACGCGCACGCGCATGTCACCGCGGCGACGGACTACAGCACGTACCTCAGCGGTGGCCAGTCGATCGCCGAGGCGGCGGCGGACATTTTCGCTGTCTGCGGCCGGGCTGTCGACGCCGGGTTCACCACCGTGCGCGACACCGGCGGGGCGGATGCCGGGCTCACCCGCGCGGTCGCGTCCGGGAAGGTCCGCGGCCCGCGGATCCTGCCGAGCGGTCCGGCGATCTGCCAGACCGGCGGCCACGGGCATTTCGGCTCGGCCTGGGTACCCGCGGAGGACTACGCGTCGACCGAAGTGCCGGGGCTGCGGTCGGGATCGCTGCTGTCCGACGGCCCGGATGCGGTGCGGCGCAACGTCCGCGAGGCGTTCCGGCGCGGTGCGACGCAGATCAAGCTGTGCGTCGGCGGCGGGGTGATCTCCGAGCACGACCAGATCAGCGACACCCAGCTCACCGTCGAGGAGATCGCGGTGGCGGTGCAGGAGGCAGCGGCGCGCGGCACGTACGTCACGGTGCACGCGCACAACACCGCGGGCATCCGCAACGCCGTCGCGGCCGGGGTCCGCTGCGTCGAGCACGGGTCGCTGCTCGACGAGGAGACTGCGGCGCTGATGGCGGAACGCGACGTCGCACTCGTACCCACCTTGACGATCCTGCACCTGCTCGCCGCCAGCAGTCTCGCGGAGGCCGGATTGCCCGCAGCGACGGTGGAACGGGCGCAGACCGTCGTGGACGGCGCGAAGGAAGCCGTGCGGATCGCGCGGGCGGCGGGGGTCCGCGTCGGGTCGGGTTCGGACATCGTCGGGGCCGCGCAGGATCGGCGCGGCCTGGAGCTCGTCCTGCGGTCCGCAGTGGAGGATCCGATGACCGCGCTGGTATCGGCGACCCGTGACAATGCCGGAATCCTCGGCATCGCCGGGGAAACCGGCACGATCGAACCGGGAAAGCACGCAGACCTCACCGCGTTCGCCGGAAATCCGCTGGACGACCCGGAGCTGTTCAACCGCCCGGACGACGTCGTACTGGTGCTGCAACGGGGTACCGTCGCGAAGGATGTGCGCCGATGACGCTACGGCTGACCTGGCTCGGGGTGGCGAACTGGCTCTTCGAAGCCGGGGACACGCAGATCCTGTACAACGCCTACTTCTCCCGGATCCCGCAGGAGGAGTTCTACGGCGGCCCGATCGAGTTCGACCACGCTCGGGCGCCGCGCGTGCCGGACAAGGAAACCGTCGCCGACGTCGTCGCGGCCGTATCCGGCGAGCGCGGGATCGGCTACGTGTTCACCGGGCACAGCCATTTCGACCACACTTTCGACGTCGCCGCCGTGGCGGAGCTGACCGGCGCGCGGGTGGTCGGGTCGCGGTCGACGAAGTACCAGGCACTGGCACAGGGCATCCCGGCCGGGCAGTGCACCGAGGTCTCCGGTGGCGAACACCTCGTGCTGGCCGACGGTCTCGAGGTGTGGGTCGTGCGGTGGGATCACGGGCTGGCGGACGTCGCCCCGGAGATCAGCGAACCGCGGGAGCTCGCCGCGGTACCGGTGCCGGACCCGGAAACCGGCGGCCTGTACGCCGGTGCCCTCGACGCTTTCCCCAACGGCGGCGGGTCCCGTGGCTACCTGTTTTCCTGGCACACCGGCGAAACGCGGCTCACCTGGTTCGTCATCGACGCGAGCGCGGTCGGCGATCCGCAGCGGCCGGTCGTCGTCGACGGGGTCGATCACGGCCGTCCGTTCGACAACCTGCGGGACGCGATGGCCGACGCCGGGATCGAGCGTGTCGACCTGTGGATCGGGCCGGGGATGGGCTTGCCGGACGCCGAGGAGTCGGTGGCCGGGGCGATGCCGTTGCTGCGGCCGCGGGTCTTCATTCCGCACCACTTCGACTCGATTTTCGCACCGTTCCACGACGGAATCGGCCCGGACAGCGAGTTCTCCAGCCCGGCGATCGAGGACACCGCGGCGCGCGCGGGCGCGAGCCTGCACGTACCGCAGCGGTACCTGGACGGCTGGCAGCTCACCGGCGGGGGGCTGGCCCCCGTCGACACCACCGGGCTGCGCCGCCGGCTGGGCCTGCCCTGACGGTCGGGGAGCACCCCGACGAAGAGAGAGGAACCTGATGAGCGAAGAGTTCGCAGCCATGATGCGGCGGTTCGAGAGCCGGACGATGGATTTGGGCGGCAGCGTCGGCAAGCTGGCCGAGGAATCGGGACTGGCGGACGACTTCACCCTGTTCGGCGGGTTCGGCGGCGCACTGCAGCAGCCATCGGAGATCCACGACCGGGCGGCGCTGGCGCTGGCGCGGTTCAGCGAAGGCACGCTGAGGTACGAGAACCTCAGGTCCGGGCACAGCGGCGACCTCGGCTACGCGGTCGGGGTGGAACACGGACGGGTGACCGGGACGGGCGCGGCCGCGCCGACCGAGTTCCACGTCCGCGTGACCCATCTCTTCCGGCGCACGGACGGGACGTGGAAGATGATCCACCGGCACGCCGACACCAACGCCGAACGCATGCCCGCGGAGCGGATCGCCGAGCTGTTCTCCGGGACCGCGAGCTGACCCCGCCCCTCCTCGTGAGCAGCAGTCCTGCTCACGAGGAGGGCAGCACCTCGCCCGGATACAGCACCCGGCTCAGGATCAGGGCGATCTGCTCCCGGCGCAGTTCCTCGCTCGTGACGACCCCGCGGAGTGCCCAGTTCTTGAACGACGGCAAATGCCCGAGCAGTACGATGTCGAACGACAGCACAGTCGCGTCCACCGAGCGGAAAGTGCCGTCCTTCACGCCCGCCCGGACGAGGTCGGCGAAAACGTCCGCGATGGATTGCTCGCGTTGCATGAAAAAGCGCTGCGCGTCCTCCGGAAGGCGGCGGTATTCGCGATACACCATCGCGACCTGGGACCGTTTCGCTTCGCATTCCCGCAGATAGAAATCAATCGCCGCGGCCAGCCGTTCCTCGACCGGACCGCCGCCCGCGGCGATTTCGCCGAGTTCCTCGCGCACACCGTCGTAGATGTTCTTGCAGACCATCACGAGCAGGTCCGCTTTCGTGGTGATGTAGCGGTAGATCCCGCCCACGCTCAGCCCGGCCGCGCTCGCGATGCTCGACACCGACAGGTTGTCGTAGCCGTGCTCGGTGATCTCGCGGGACGCCGCCTGGACGATCACGTCCAGCCGTTCGACGGACTTCCGCGACCGTCGCCGTGGTTTCGCGCACATGGGGTCTCGCACTCGCTTCGGGATCGGGAAAACGCCGGTGCGGAGCTTAGCACCGGCGCGCTTCCCGGGACGGCAACCCGGCCGGATCAGTACCGGTATCCGGTGGCTTCGGCCAGCTTCGCCAGGTCCTCCTCGTCGTGCCCGCACAGTGCCGCGACGAACGCCAGCTCCATCCGCGTCCCGTTGTCGAGTGCGGATTTGTGCAGCCGCAACGCCTCGATCTTCGACAGCACCCGGAAGTGCTTGCGGACACTTTCCGGAAGGTCGTCGAGACCACGGGAATGGAATTCGCCGATTTTCAGCCGGAGCCAGGGGAGGGACGCTTCGACGCTTTCCGAATCGGCGACCACGTCGACCACCGCGACTTTGCCGGAATCGAGCGCGCGGCGCAGTGCCGGCCGCAGTTCCGCGGCCGTTTCGACGTGTTCGACGTGACAGCCGAACGGCGCGAAAACCTGGTCGTAGCGCAGTCCCGGGGTCATGTCCCACGAGCCGATGTCCGGCTGGAGATCCTCGCGCATCAGCGAGTTCCCGCCCCAGGAACTGTTGTTCAGCACCACGAGCACCGCCGGGACCCGGTACCGGGCGAGCGTTTCGATGTCCATTCCGGCCAGCCCGATGCCGCCGTCGCCGATCAGGCTGATGATCTGCGTTCCGGGACGGGCGATTCCGGCGCCGAAAGCCATGCCGACACCCTGCCCGAGCGCGACCCGCGGACCCGCGTCGAGTACCTGGGCGGGCCGGATCGCCTCGATCGCGTCGGTGAGGTACAGCGAACCCTGGTAGGAGTCGTAGATGATGGTGGCGTCTTCGTCGGCCTCGTCGGCGATCGCCTGGGCGAGTTCGGCGGTGTGGATCGGCGTACGGCCGCTCACCCGGGCGAGCTGGTCGCGCCGCTTCGCGCGGAACCCGGTGCGCGCGGAGTCCAGCCGGGCCAGCCATTCCGGGCGCGCCACGGGTTCGTCGGTGCCGCGCTTGGCCTTGAGGCCGTCCAGGAGCTGGCGGAGCACGAGACCGCTGCTGCCGAGCAGGGTCTCCTCGGCGTCGAGGCCCCACCACAGCTCGTCGGCGCTGTCCTGGACCTGCAGGTAGCGCGTGGTGGCGGGCGAGGGCCAGTCCGGTGCTTCGAACCACGATTCGAGCTCGCCCGCGCGCAGCCCGGCCAGCAGCACGACGTCGGCCTCTCGCAGCAGCGGCCCGCGGTAACCGGACGAGAAGGCGAGCGGGTCCTTCTCGCTGAGGATGCCGCGGGCGGTGCGCCGGGCCCCGGTGGGGGCGGCAAGGTACGCGGAAAGCTCGGCCAGCACGGCGTCGCCGCCGGACCAGTACACGCCGTCACCCGCGATCACCAGCGGCCGCTCGGCCGCCGCCAGTACGTCGACGGCACGGGCGATCCGGGCCGGGTCGGCCTGCGTCCGGGGTACCTCGCGCAGGGTCCCGGTGCCCGGGACGTACTTGCGTTGCACCGCTTCGCCCTGTGCCCACTGGTTGTTCAGCGGGATCTCGAGGACGACCGGGCCCGCCGGGTACGTGGTCGCGTCCACGAGAGCCTTGTGTACCCAGTAGGAGTTGAGCTCCCAGTCGGTGAGCCGGTGGGTCCACTTGGCGACCGTGCGGAACGCCTCGGCGGCATAGCCTTCCTGGAGGATTCCGAGGTGGTCGCCTGCCGTGCCGTGCTGGCCCACGAGCAGCACCATCGGGCTCCGGGTGCCGATCCCCTGCGACAGCGACGAGAGTGCGTTCGCCATCCCCGCGGACGCCGACACGAAGAAGACGCCCGGTTTGCGCGCGATGCGGCCGTACGCCTCGGCGGCGAACCCGGCGGCCTGCTCGTGCCGGAAGTGCCACATCTGTGCGCCGAGGCGGACCGCCTCCTCGATCACCGGGTTGATGTACCCGTGGATGCCGAACAGGTCCGTGACCCCGTTCTCGACGAGCGCCTGCGCCACCTCGCGCGCACCGGTGCGGTGCGGATGCCGGGCGGCGGGCGACGGGGGATGGAGCGTGGTCATGCGGTTCTCCCGAAAGTTTCGCGAACTATTGGTCGCTTTGTGCTGAGCAGCCGCCGCGGATTGTCGGCAGTCTGGCGTGTTCCGACGCTAGCAGGCTTCTCGCCGGTGTGACAGTAGTTGCGACTACTTGTTCGCTTTTAGTCTTGACAAGCTGGCCGCGCGGGTGTGTTCTGAGGTCCGTCGAACACTGTCGGCCCGCGGGAGGTGGCATCGCTGGCTGATTTCACCGCGAAGGTCCCGGTGATCACGAACAAGATGCTGGTGGCCGACCAGCCGGCCGTCGGCGGCCGGAGTCCAGGACCAGCAGCTGGAGCATCTGCTGAAGGTGCGCGCCGACGCGTTGGTGGCGACGCCGTCGTACGCGCTGCATCTCGGCAGGCGGGCCATCGAACTCGGGCTGGGCTTGTCGCGCGCGCCCTGCGGGTGGTGATCGTGGCGGGCGAGCCGGGTGGCAGCGTGGCGTCGGCCCGCGAGACGATCTCGGCAAATCTGGGCGACCTGGCGGTGCTGTCGGAGGACCCATGCCCGTGCGGGCGCACGTTCCCGCGCGGCGCGAACGCCTACCCGGGTGCGGTCGACGCAGTGGTGCAGGGCCACCTGAGCGCGGGCGGATCGTGGTCGAGCGGGCCGGCGATCCGGACGACCTGACGGTGGAGATCGAGACGGCCGCCGACCCGGGAACCGCCGACGCCGCGCGGCCGACCTGGCCGCGGCGCTGAAGGCGAAGCTGATGATCCGGACCGGGTGCGGCTGCTTCCGGAGCGGACGTTCGAACCGCAGGTGTGCAAGGCGCGGCGGACGATCGACCGCCGCTGAAGGGTGGGCGGCGCTGCCGGGTAGGCGGTTCGGCTGGTGCCCGAGCGGCGCTGAATCCTCGAGGCGATGCGGACGCCGGTGAGGTCCGCCGGGCATGCGCCCTGAGCACGTGCCCGGAGGTGCGCGTGATTCCACCCCGGGTCGGGCGGCCGAATCTGCCCCCGGATGTCTCCTCGTCCAAAGCCGACGCCGCCGCTGCCGTGTCGGCGAGAACGAGAAGGTCCGCAACGCGGGCTTGCCTGGCCCGGGTAGCCAGTTTAAGCTGAGCTGAACGTTGTCCACCTACAGTGGACGCACCTTCGGGCTCAGAGAACGGATACCGCGTGGAACCAACACGATTCGGGGGCCTGGGGGCGCGGGGAGGTGCGCGCCGGTGACGGGTTATCTCGTGCGGCGGGTGCTGCAGGCGTTCGTGGTCGTCGTGCTCGTGTCGATGATCGTGTTCGCCCTGCTGCACGTGCTGCCCGGCGGGCCGGCGCGGGCGATGCTCGGGCCGCAGGCCAGCGAGGAGCAGGTCGCGCAGTTCGTGCAGGCCAACGGGTACGACCAGCCGTTGCCCGTGCAGTACGGGAAATGGCTCGGCCAGCTCCTGCACGGCGATCTCGGATATTCGTACAAGCTCAACCAGTCCGTCACGTCGCTGCTCGCCGACCGGTTGCCGAAAACCGTGCTGCTCACCGGGGTCGCCACCCTGCTCGCGGTGCTCATCGCGGTGCCGCTCGGCGTTTTCCAGGCGGTGCGGCGGAACCGGTTCGCGGACTACCTCCTCACCGGCCTTGCCTTCATCTTCTATTCCACCCCGGCCTTTTTCCTCGGCCTGGTCCTCATTCTCGGCTTCGCGGTGGAACTGCACTGGTTCCCCGCGCAAGCTCCGCAGGCGAGTTCGCTGCTCGGCGTTCTCAGCCAGCCGATCGGATTGTTCCTGCCGATCGCGACGCTCACCCTCGTGTCCGTCGCGCATTACAGCCGCTATGCCCGTTCGGCGATCATGGACAATCTGGTCGAGGACTACGTCCGCACGGCGCGGGCGAAAGGCGCGGGCGAAGGCCGGATCCTCTTCCGGCACGTGCTGCACAACGCATTCGCGCCGATCGTGACCATTCTCGGGCTCAGCCTTCCCGGCATCCTGTCCGGCACGCTCATCACCGAATCCGTCTTCAACTATCCGGGAATGGGCCTGCTTTTCTGGACGTCGGCGCAGATCCAGGACTACCCGGTGCTGCTGGGCTTCAGCCTGATCGTCGGGATCGCCACCGTCACCGGGTCACTGCTGGCGGACCTCGCATACGCACTGCTCGATCCACGCGTGCGGTACACGCGGGCCTGACCGGCGAAGGACGACGACGATGATCAGACGACGCAGTCCCGTACCGTCCACACCGGACGGATCGGCCGAGATGCACACCGCGCAGCCCGGCCTCCTCCGGCGCGGCGGGGAAGTGTTCGCCCAGAACAAACTCGCCCTCACCGGGCTCGTGATCGTGCTGGGCCTGGTGCTGTTCTGCTTCCTCGGCCCGCTCCTGTACTCCACCGACCAGGTGCACACCGACCTGGGGGCGGCCAACCTCGCGCCGGGCGGCGGGCATCCGCTCGGCACCGACCAGGTCGGCTACGACCAGCTCGGCCGCCTCATGCTGGCCGGGCAGACGTCGATCGAGGTCGGGCTCGCGGCGGCCGTGCTGGCCACCATTCTCGGCAGCCTGTGGGGTGCCGTCGCCGGGTATTTCGGCGGGGTCGTCGACGCGGTGATGATGCGCATCGTCGACGGGATGCTCGCCATTCCCGCGTTGTTCCTGCTCCTTTTCCTCGCGTCGGTGTTCCGGCCGGGCAAGGTCGTGCTCATCATCGTGGTCGCGGCGGTTTCGTGGCTCGGCACCGCGCGGCTGGTACGCGGCGAAACCCTTTCGCTGCGGGTCCGCGAATACGTGCAGGCCGTCCGCGTGATGGGCGGCACCGGTACGCGTTCGGTGCTCCGGCACATTCTGCCGAACGCGATGGGCACCATCGTGGTGAGCGCGACTTTCCAGGTGGCCGACGCCATTCTGACCATTGCCTCGCTCGCGTATCTCGGCTTGTCCATTCCGCCGCCGGCCACCGACTGGGGCGGAATGCTCTCGCACGGAATCGAATACACCGCGGTCGGTTACTGGTGGCTGATCTTCCCGCCGGGTATCGCCATCGTACTGACCGTGGTCGCTTTCAACTTCATCGGCGACAGCCTCCGGGACGCCTTCGAAGTCCGTCTTCAGCGCCGATGACGGTGCATCCCGCAAGTGGAGGAAGAACAATGAGAACACAGAAGTTCCGGGTGCTCACCCTCGCCGCGACGGCGTCCCTGGTGCTGGCCGCGTGCAGTGGAAATGCCGGTGCGCCGACGGGTTCCAGCGTGCCGACCGGCGGTACCCCGGCTCCCGGCGGCACGGCGGTGTTCGCGCTGCCCGCGTCGAGCGCGCCGGACTGGATCTGGCCGTTCGCCGACCCGGTCCACTCCAGCAACCTGAACCTGCTGCAGTTCCAGCAGCTCATGTACCGCCCGCTGTACGTGTTCGGCGACGGCCAGTCGCCCGCCGTGAGCGACAAGAAAGGTCTCGCGAACGCGCCGCAGTATGCGCCGGACGGGAAGTCCGTCACGATCACCCTCAAGCCGTACAAATGGTCCGACGGAAGTGCGGTCACCACCACGGACGTGATGTTCTGGCTGAACATGATCAAGGCCAAGAAAGCACAGTGGTCGCAATACTCGCGCGGTTCCCTTCCGGACAATGTCACGTCGGTGAAGGTCGACAGCCCCACCACGATGACGTTGACCCTCGACCACCAGTATTCGCCGGAATGGTTCACCGCCACCCAGCTGACCCTCATCACGCCCATGCCGCGCGCGTGGGACCGCACCGCGAGCGGACCGAGTGACTGTGCCCATGACGTGGCGAAATGCCCGGCGGTGTACGACTATCTCTACGGCCAGGCCAAAGACGTGGACAGCTATGCGAAGAGTCGACTGTGGTCAGTGGTGAACGGACCGTGGAAACTCTCGGAGTTCAACGCCGACGGGCACATCGCCATGGTGCCGAATACGGCGTACTCCGGACCGGACAAGCCCAAACTGGCGAAGCTCCAGTACGCCCCGTTCACCACCGACGGCGCGGAATACAACGTGCTGCGCGCGGGCGGAAATGCCGTGCACGTGGGGTACATTCCGGCGCAGAACATCACATCGCCCACCAAGGATCCGACGGTGGCCGGGCCCAATCCGGTGGCGGCGAACTACTACATGGTCCCGTGGATCCAGTACCGGATCAATTTCTTCGAGTGGAACTTCAACAATCCGGTCGCCGGGCCGATCTTCCGGCAGCTGTATTTCCGCCAGGCCTTCCAGCACTTGGTGAACCAGCAGGCGATCATCGACGGCCCGATGAAGGGGTACGGTTATCCGACCACCGGGCCGGTCCCGGCGCTGCCGAAGAGTGATCTGATGTCGGACAAGGGAAAGCAGAATCCGTACCCGTTCTCCGTCGAAAAGGCCACCGCGCTGCTGGAACAGAACGGCTGGACGGTGAAGACCGACGGGGCGAGCTTCTGCGCACGGCCCGGAACCGGTCCGGGGCAATGCGGTGAAGGTATCCAGGCCGGGCAGAAGCTCGAATTCAACCTGAACTACATCAGCGGCTCCTCAGTGCTTGACCAGGCGATGGCCGCGTTGAAATCGGACGAGTCCAAGGCCGGGATCGTGCTGAACCTGTCCGGTGGCACGCACAGCGCGGTACTCGGCGCGCTGGTTCCGTGCAAACCGGCCGACAGCGCGTGCAGCTGGCAAATGCTGAACTGGGGCTCGGGCTACGGTTTCCTCGGCTATCCCACGGGCGAGCACCTGTTCCTCAGTGGCGCGGGCGGGAACAAGAACGGCTATTCGGACAAGATCACCGACACCAATATCGAAAAGACGATTCGCGAGGGCGGCGTTTCGGTGCTGCACACCTATGCCGACTACGTGGCCGAGCAATTGCCGGTCGTCTGGCAGCCGAACCAGGTGTCGCAGCTGACCGCCGTCGCGAACAATCTGCGCGGGGTGGCTCCGCAGAGTGTCGGCGGCGGGATCTACCCCGAAGACTGGTACTTCGTTTCGTGAACGACATGGAAAAGGAGACATCGATGCCGGAGATCCGGAGTGCGTCCTTGCCGGAGGAATTCAAGCGGGGAATGCACGTCGTCATCACGGGATCCGGTTCGGCGCTGCCGGATCCCGTCCGGGGCGGGGCCAGCCAGGCGGTGATCGTGGACGGCGTGGTGCTGCTCTTCGACTGCGGCCGGATGGTGACGGAGAACCTGCTGAAAGCTGGCGTCAACCCGGCCACCGTGTCCGCCCTGTTCTTCACCCACCACCATTTCGACCACATCGGCAGCTACGGCTATTTCGTGATTTCCAGCTGGATCGCGGGACGGCAGGACGCAATGCAGGTGTACGGCCCGCAGGGAACGGTCGCGATGTCGGACGGCGCCATTCACGGCGCGCACGAATCGGACGTCGGATTCGTGCGGGCGATGACGTCGAAGGTGCTGCCCGACGTGCCGGTGACGGTGCAGGACATCGAGCCCGGAGTGATCTACGAGGACCACGGAATCACCGTGACGTGTGCGGAAACCGAGCACTACTCGGCGGAATCCGGCAAGAAGAGCCTCGCTTACCGGGTCACGTCGAAGTACGGTTCGGTGTACGTCAGCGGCGACTGCACGCCGACGCCGGACCTCATCCCGCTCGCGTCCGGAGTGGACCTGCTCATCCACGAATGCGCCATCCCCGATCCCGGAATGGCCGAAACGGTGTCGCTGGGCCGGGGTAAACGCGGTCATTGCGCGCCGACCACGCTCAGCGAATTCGGCCGCGACGCGGGGGTCAAACGCATTCTCGCCACGCATTTGCCGCCGTTCCGGGCCAATGCGGCGACGGTGGCGGTGTCCGAGCTGTACTACGGCTCGGTTTCGCTGGGCCCGGATGTCGAGGACGCCTTCCGGAAAGCCCTCGCGAGCCGGTTCTCCGGCGAAGTGGGCCTGGCCCACGACGCCCAGGTGATCACCATTGCCGGTTAGCGTTTACCGCAGAACGTCAGGAAGGAGGCAGCCGTGAGCGCACTGCTCGAGGTCACCGGCTTGCGCACGCACATCCGGCACCGGGCCAGGGTGGCGCGTCCGGTCGACTCCGTGTCGTTGTCGGTCGACGAGGAGGAACTCCTCGGCGTGGTCGGCGAATCCGGCTGCGGCAAGACGATGACGGCGTTGTCGCTGATGCGGTTGCTGCCCGAGGGCGGCACCATCGCGGGCGGGCGGATCAGCTTCGCCGGGCGGGACCTGGCCGGTGCGTCCGAGGCCGAGATGCGCCGGGTCCGCGGCAACGAGATCGGCATGGTGTTCCAGGACCCGCTGAACTCGCTGAACCCGACGATGCGGGTCGGCGACCAGATCGCCGAGGCGGTGCTGCTGCACCGGAACGTCACGCGGGCGGCCGCGCGGGCGCGGGCCATCGAGGTGCTGTCGATGGTCGGGATGCCGCGCGCGGCCGAACGCGTGGACGACTACGCCCACCAGCTCTCCGGCGGGATGCGGCAGCGCGTGATGATCGCAATGGCGCTGGCGTGCACGCCGAAACTGCTGATCGCGGACGAGCCGACCACCGCGCTCGACGTCACCGTCCAGAAGCAGATCCTCGACCTCATCGACGACCTGCGGCACGAGCTGCGGATGGCCGTCATCCTGGTCACGCACGACCTCGGGGTGATCGCCGGACGCGCCGACCGCACTGCGGTCATGTACGCCGGGCAGGTAGTGGAGACGGCGGAAACCGAGCAGCTGTTCCGCAGCCCGCGGCACCGGTACACGCAGGCGTTGTTCGCCGCGCTGCCGGAGCATGCGATCGCGACGCGCGCGCGGCTGTCCAGCATCCCGGGCCGCCCGCCCGAGCTGGCCGAGCCGATCGACGGATGCCGGTTCGCGCCACGCTGCCGGTTCGCGACCGACGAGTGCCGAGCGTCGGCGCCGGAACTCACTCCCGACGGACCCGGGCATTCGTACGCCTGTTTCCACCCCGTCACCGAGGAACGCGTCGCGGTCGAACCTTCGGAAACCCGGCGGGCCGAGGCCATGGCGGACGTCGAACCGCTGCTGCGGGTTTCGGGTCTGGTCAAGGATTTCCCGGTCACCGCGGGCGCGATCCTGCGCCGCCGGGTGGGTGCGCTGAGCGCCATTGCCGGGGTGTCGTTCGACGTCCCGGCGGGCCGGACGTTCGGCCTGGTGGGGGAGTCGGGCTGCGGGAAGTCGACGACCGGCCGGGTGATCGTGGGGCTGGAGCGGGCGACCGGCGGCGCGGTGACGTTCGCCGGGCAGGACCTCGTCCGGCCGGGGCGCAAGGAACGCCGGGCGCTCAGCCGGGAGATCCAGCTGGTCTTCCAGGATCCGTTCGCGTCGATGGACCCGCGGATGCGCGTCGGGTCGATCCTGGCGGAACCGCTGGCGATCCAGGGCACGCTGTCGCGCCCGCAGCGGCTGGCCCGGATCGCCGGCATCCTCGACGAGGTCGGCTTGCCCGCCACCGCGGTACACCGCTACCCGCACGAGTTCTCCGGCGGCCAGCGGCAGCGGCTCTGCCTGGCGCGGGCACTGATCGTGGAGCCGCGGATGATCGTCGCGGACGAGCCGGTGTCCGCATTGGACGTTTCGGTGCAGGCGCAGGTGCTGAACATGATGAAGGACCTGCAGGACCGCCGGGGCCTCACGTACCTCTTCATCTCGCACGACTTGTCGGTGGTGCGCTACGTCGCGGACACGATCGGCGTGATGTACCTGGGAAAACTGGTCGAAACCGGCCCGGCGGAGGACGTATACCGGCATCCGGCGCACCCGTACACCCGCGGCCTGATCGACGCCGTCCCGATCGCCGACCCGGCCGCGGAGCGAGGCCGTGCCACGCCGGGTGTTTCGGGAGAGCTGCCGTCGGCGATCACGCCGCCGTCGGGGTGCCGGTTCCGGACGCGGTGTGCGTTGGCGCAGGAGGTTTGTGCGCGGGTGGAGCCGGAGCGGCGGGTGGTGGGGGTGGCGGGGCATGAGGTTGCGTGTCATTTCCCGTTGGAGGGTGTTCTGGCCGGGTAGGTCCGCGCGGAACTTCCGCCGGTGATCGCGGTGCGCGAGGCTGCTCAGGCCGGGTGGGTCCGGTGCAGTGCTCGGTTTCCGGGGGCTGCCGGGTTGCCGCTGCTGTGGGTTGTCTCAGGTCGTGCCGGAGCGGGTGTTGCCACTCCGGGTGTTTCGGGCGGTCACGCGGCCGCCGAGGGCCGGGTGCTGAACTTCCGGCGGTGATCGCGGTGCGCCGACGCTGCTCAGACCGGATAGGTCCGTGCGGCCGGGTCGGCGAGGCGGCGCCGGAGTTCCGCATCCAGAACTTCCGGATCGTAGACCCCCGCCGGGTCCTCCCGGGTGGCCATGTACGTGCGCGCGGCGGCGAAATCCAGCAGCCACTGCCCGTAGATCCGGTGCAGTTCCGCGATCGGGTCGGGATGGTCGTCGACGCGCAGCGACAGGTCCGGGTACTCCTCCTTGCCGTACACCAGGATTCCCGCCGATTGGCGGCCGCGCGCGTCGCCGCCGGCGTCCTGGCCTGCCTGCAGGGCGGCGAGCAGGCGCTCGGGGAACGGGCGGTCCTCGTCGAGGTACGCGGTGAGGGTCTGCTCGACCACCTGCGGCCCGGCCAGGACGTTTCCGGCCACCGACACACCGGGCCGCGTCGTGTGGCCGGACCACGGCCCGCATGCCGGACCGGTGTGTGCGGCGGTCTCCCCGGTAACGTCGACCACGTGTACCTGCCGGTGATCGCGTCCGTGGTCGGTGGCGCACAGGTCGCGGACGACGGCGGGCGCCGGGCGGTCCGCGAGCAGCCGCAGGCCGCGTGGTCCATAAGTCGGGTTGATCGTGGCCTGGGTGGCGACTGCGCCGACCCCGCTCGCCACGTTGAGGCACAGCCCGGCAGCGGCGACGAACCTCGTCGCCACCGCGGCGCCGAAGGCCCCGGTCGCCGGGTCACGCGCGATGATCGACCACGTCATGGTGCACCTTCCGGATCTGTGCGGTCCGTGAAGGGAACCATCAGGGAATCTGATTCCGTGATGGTTCCCTTCACGGACCGCGGGGGTAGCGGGGCAGGGTCAGGAACGGTCGGAGCGGACGACCTCGCCGCCCTTCATCACCCAATGCAGCGATCGCAGCGCCGACACGTCCTGGGTCGGGTCGGCGTCCATCGCGATCAGGTCCGCGTGCTTGCCTGCCTCCACCGTGCCGAGCGATTCGCCGGCACCCAGCCAGCGCGCCGGGACGATCGTCGCGGCGCGCAGGGCGTCCAGCGGGGTCAGCCCGAAAGCGGCCATGTACTCGAGTTCGCGCACCGTGGCGGTCGTCCCGTCGACCTCGTGGAACGGCGGCAGATCGCTGCCGAGCATCGTCTCCACCCCGGCGGCCAGCGCCAGCCGGTAGCTCTCCTCGTGCCGCGGCCCGGCGCCGAGGGACCGCTGCTGCATCCATTCCGGCACGCCCAGCTCGTCGAAGAATCCCTTGCAGCGCGTGACGATCAGCGTAGGTACAAGTGCCGTGCCGTGCGACGCCATCAGGCGTGCCACCGGTTCGGTGAGCTCGTAGCCGTGTTCGACGCAGTCGAGGCCGAGGCGCACCGCTTCCTCGATGATCGGCGCCGGACCGGCGTGCGCGGTCACCTTGCGGCCCCACGCATGCGCGGTTTCGACGACCGCGGCGATCTCGTCCGCGGTCAGCTGCGGGGTGTCGATGGCCTCGTGTTCCCCGGCGATCCCGCCGGAGATCATCACCTTCACCAGGTCGGCACCGGCGGCGATCTGCCTGCGGGTACCGCGGCGGAAATCGTCGGCGCCGTCGCATTCCAGCGTGTCGGTGCCCTCGTGCCCGTGGCCGCCGGAGCACACGAGGGCGCGGCCCGCGGTGAAGATCCGCGGACCGGGCAGCCAGCCGTCCTCGATCGCCTTGCGCAGCGCGAAATCGACGTGGTCCTTCTCGGCGACGCACCGCACGGTGGTGACCCCCGCGTGGAGCGTTTTGCGGGCGCCCCAAGCCATGTACAGCGCGAGCTCGGGTGCCGAAAGCCCGCTGACCGCGTCGCCGCCCGGCCCGGGCAGCGACAGCGACAGGTGGGTGTGCATGTTCAGCAGCCCGGCGGTCACGTAGCTGCCCTGCAGGTCGATTTCCCGTGCTCCGGCGGGCACTTCCGCCGCCCCGACGGCGGCGATCCGGCCGTCGCGGACGAGGATGCTCGTGTCCCGGTGCGGCTCTTCGGAAACCCCGTCTACGACGGTGCAGTGCGAAAGGACGGTGACGCTCATGACACTCCCTGGTCGGCGACGGTGTTCACTATAGACGAATAGTGTTTAGTATTGCTATAGTTGCGATCGACGATAAGAGGCGCGTCCTTCGCCTGAGGAGCTCGGAGAAGATCGCACGATGTTGAGCGAACGATTGCGCGAACTGCGCATGCGCCATGGGCTGACGCTCCGGGAACTCGCCGCGAAGGCCGAGGTGTCCCCGGCGCTGCTCAGCCAGCTGGAGAACGGGGTCACCGACCCGAGCCTGGCGACTTTGCGCAAGCTGGCCACGGTGTTCAAGGCCGAAGTGTCCACATTGTTCAGTGAGCCGAACGCGCCGCTGGTACACCTTTCCCGGCCCGGCGAGCGGATGCAGCTCACGGCGCCGACCGGCGAGATCACCTACGAGCGGCTCACGCCCGGCCGGGGCGACCTCGAGGTACTGCGCGCCACGATGCAGCCCGGCGACGTCAGCTCGGCCGAGCCGCGCGGGCACGAGTCCACCGAATGCATCGTGGTGCTGGAGGGCGAGGTCGTGGTGGAGGTCTCCGGGGAGCGCCACGTGCTGGCCACCGGCGAGGCGCTCACGTTCGATTCGCGGCTGGAGCACCGGTTCTGCAACGAGAGCCCGAAGGTGTCGGTGTACCTGCTCGCCGTCACCCCGCCGGTACCGTGAGCACGTCGGTCAGCCTCGGCTTCCAGACGGACAAGACCGCCGCGGACTACGCGCGGCTCGCGGTCAAGGCCGAACTGCTCGGCTTCGACGGCGTTTCGGTCTTCCACGACTTCGGGTTCCAGCCGTCGTTGTTCCCGCTCCTGGAAATGGCCCGGGTCACCGACCGGGTCCGGCTCGGCGCCGCCTGCCTCAACCCGTTCCTGGTGCACCCCCTCGAAATCGCCGGACAGGCAGCGGCGCTCGACCTGGCTTCGGGCGGGCGGGCGTACGTCGGGCTCACCCGGGGCGCCTGGCTCGACCGGGTCGGGGTGCGCCCGGCGCGTCCGCTGCGGGCGCTGGAGGAGAGCGTCGAGGTGATCCGGCGGCTCCTGCGCGGTGACGATTCCCCTTACCCCGGCGAGGTTTTCCCGTTGTCGGCGGGCACCGCACTGCAGTACCCGCGGGCCCGCGACGGGCTCGACGTGCTGCTGGGCACCTGGGGTCCGCGGGGTCTCGCGCTGGCCGCCCGGGTCGCCGACGAGGTGAAGCTCGGCGGATGCGCGAACCCGGACATGGTGCGGTACGCGCGCGGCGAACTGGATGCGGCCGGGGGAACGGCCGTCGGGCTGGTCGCCGGTGCGGTCACCGTGGTGCACGAGATCGGGGCGCTCGCGAGGGCGCGGGCGCGCACGGAGGTCGCGATGTACCTCGACGTGGTCGCGGCGCTGGACGTCACGGTGGAGGTGCCGGACGCGGTTCTGGTGCCGCTGCGGGCCGCGCTGGCGGCAGGCGACGCGGAGGCCGCCGGACGGCTGGTGCCGGACGACCTGCTGGACCGGTACGCCTTCGCCGGTACGCCGGAGGAGATCGCCGCGCGCGCGTCGACGCTGGTCGAGGCCGGGGCGAGCCGGATCGAATTCGGGACCCCGCACGGCCTTTCCGACGACGACGGCGTCGAACTGCTCGGCAAGCGGGTACTGCCCGCGGTCAAGGAAGCGAAGTAGCGACATGGCCGAGATGGAGTTGTACGACCTGCGCGTCACGGTCGAGCGGATCGAGGGCCGGTCGGTGTGCGGCCTTGCGGTGGGGGACTGGTTCGAACTGGTGAACAGCGCCGAGCTGCGCATTCCGGCGGGGAAGCACTTCTGTGTGTACGCCCTGCAGTCGGTGCTGCCGTTGCTGCCCGCGAAACAACGTCGGCTCCCGGACGCGGACTGGCTGGAGCGGGATTCGCTGGTCTGCTGCCCGGATCCGGAGGAACGGGTCGTGATGCGGATCGAGCGGATCGGCACGCGGGTCCTTGAGGCGGACGATCTTACCTGAGGTTTCGGGCGAGCAGGGTTTCCCGCAGGGGGCGTAGGCCGAGTGGGCCCAGTCGTAGTGCTTCGCGGTGGAATTCTCGTACCGTGATGCCCGGACGTCGCTCGGCTGTGGTGCGGATTTCCTGCCACAGTCGGGCGCCGATCCGGAAGGAGAGTGCCTGCGCGGGCCATCCGAAGTATCGCTCCACTTCGAACCGTGCCGGTTTCTCCGGCATCCCGGAAGCCGCCCGCAGCACCGCGACCGCGAGGTCCGGCGTCCACCGGTCGGCGTCGCCGAGTTGTCCTGGCGGGATCGGGAGATCCAGGTGCAATCCCAGGTCGAGCACGATGCGGGCGGCGCGCCAGCGTTGGCCGTACAGCATCCCGAGATGCTCGCCGGGAGTGCGCAGCAAACCCAGTTCCGCGCAGAGCCATTCTGCGTAATGCGCCCAGCCTTCGGCGTACCCGTGCACGTTCGCGAGCGCGCGCTGCCACGGGTGCAGCCCGGGTTCGGCGAGGGCGGTGGCGATCTGGAGATGGTGCCCGGGAATGCTTTCGTGGTGCACAGTGGTCACGTCACGCCAGATGTGCGTCGACTTCGCGGGCGACCAGACCACCCGCCCGGGCCGGGTGAAACCGGGATCCGGGGCGCTGTAGTACATCACCCCGGCCGACGCGTCGCTGATCCGGCATTCGGGACGCCGCGCCTGGGCGGGGAGATCGAAGAACACGCCGTCGGTGGCTTCGGCCGTTTCGGCGACGCGGCGGTCGAGCCAGTGCAGCAGTGCATCGTGGCCGGTGAGGGTCTGTGCCGGGTCCGCGTCGAGGGCAGCTGCGGCTTCTTCGATCGACGAAGCACCGATTTCCGTTGCCACTGCCTGCATTTCTTCGGTGATCCGGGTCAGCTCGTGCCAGCCGAACTCGTAGGTCTCGTCGAGGTCGACGTCGTCGCCCAGGAATGCGCGGGCGGTCACCGAATAGAGTTCCCGGCCCACGCCGTCACGTTCTCGTGCCCGGGGCGCCAGTTCTTCGCGCAGGAAGCGGGCGAACCCGGCGGTGGCCCGGGTGGCGTTGTCCGCAGCCGTTTCCAGGCCGGGCCGGGCGGCGGCGAGCCGGTGGTAATAGGCGTCCGGCCCGATCCAGGTTTCGCATTGGGCAGCCGCGCCGAGCACTTGACGGCGGGCGACGACGTGGTCGCTTTCCCGGAGCGTGGCGGCATAATCGGCCAGCGCGCGCGGTACCCGGTCCAGGTGGGCGGCGATCCGGTCCCAGTCGGCGTCGGTGCCGCGGGGGAGGTGGTCGAACACTGCGCGCACGGCGTGCACCGGCGTGGCGAGTGGGGCCAGGAGTGACCGCGTGAAGCCGGCTTCGTCGAGCGAGATCTCGCTTTCGAGCCGTTCCGCGAGCGCCGCCGTCAGAACCTCCTCGCCAGGCTGGACCACGGCGTGGGCGAGCGCGGTCGCCGCCCGGTCGTGCGCCGCCCGGCGGGCCGCGAAGTCCTCCGGCGCGAGCGCGGGCATGATCGACTCCGGCTCGGCCCCCATGGCGGCCGCTGCATCGGGTTCCACGGCCGCCAGGTCCTGCACCAGCTGGTCGGCGATCGCGGTGACGGTTCCCGGTGCAGCGCTCACGTACGAACCTCCCGTTGTGGTCACCGCGGCGAGTCTAGCTGTACTGAACTTGATTCGCCACTGATGAACACTGGGAGGTGGGTGCTGCGGGTCCTGGGTCATGCTACGGTCGCGGTATAGAAATACCGGTACGGAACGACGTGAGGCTTGCGTGATCGAACTGAAGACGCCTGCGGAGATCGACCGCATGCACGTGACCGGGCGGTTCGTCGCCGAGGTGCTCACCGCGGTCACGCGGATGGCCGACGTCGGGGTCAATCTGCTGGACCTCGAGCAGCACGCGCGCGGCATGATCAAGCGGCGCGGGGCGGAGTCATGTTACTGGGACTACTCGCCGTCCTTCGGCAAGGGGCCGTTCCGCAATGTCATCTGCCTCGCCGTGAACGACGCGGTGCTGCACGGGTTGCCGCACGACTACGTCCTGCGCGACGGGGACGTGCTCACCGCCGATTTCGCGGTCACCATCGACGGCTGGGCGGCCGATTCGGCGCACACGGTCGTCGTCGGGAATCCTGCCGAGGAAGACCTGCGGATCGTGCGCGCCACCGAGGAAGCGCTCGAGGCGGCGATCGACGTCGCGCGCCCCGGCAACCGGATGGGCGACATCTCGGCCGCGATCTACGACGTGGCCAGCGCATACGGGTACCCGGTGAACACCGAGTTCGGCGGGCACGGCATCGGCCGCACCATGCACGAGGACCTGCACGTGTCCAACAAGGGCAGGCCGGGCCGCGGGATGAAGCTCCGCCCTGGCCTGACGCTGGCGCTGGAGCCGTGGTTCGCCCGCACGACGGACCGGATCATCTACGACGACGACGGCTGGACGATCCGCTCCGCCGACGGCTCCCGCACCGCCCATTCGGAGCACACGATCGCGATCACCGAGGGCGACCCGGTGGTCCTCACCCGGCGCGAGGGGGAAATCCCGGCGACCGGACGGGGTCCGTCTACTTAGGACGCCCGGGTGCCGGGTCGCGCTGGTGGGGCGATCGTGAAGGAACCGGCCGCGGGTTGCCCGACAGTCCTGATACCCGTTCGGTATCGGGCCAACCCGATCGATCTTGGACGGGCGCGGCGAACGCGGCTTGGCTGGAAGCAGACCAGAAGTGCTTCCGAGGAGCCGTTCCCATGCCTGAATACCCTTACCCCGACCCGGATGTCCAGACCTCAGAGGTCCGCGAGCTCGCCCGCGACCTCGTCGTGATCCCGGACCGGCGCGTCCAGCTGGTGCCCAACATCGGCGTGATCGGCGGGTCCGAGGCGGTGCTGGTGGTCGACACCGGGATCGGCCGCGCGAATGCGGCGAAGGTGCTCGAATTCGCGGCCGAGTACGCGAAGGGGCGCAAGCTTTACCTGACGACCACGCATTTCCACCCCGAGCACGCCTTCGGTGCCGAGGTGTTCGCGGGCGAGGCGACGTACGTCGTCAACCGCGTGCAGGCCGACGACCTGGCCGCCAAGGGGCAGGGTTACCTGGCGATGTTCCGCGGCCTCGGCGAGCCGGTCGCGCGGGCGCTGGAGGGGGTCGAGCTGGCGACGCCGGACGTCGTGTACGACGGGGACCACCACGACCTCGACCTCGGCGGCCGCGTGGTCCGGCTGCGGCCCACCGGCCGCGCGCACACCAAGGGGGACCAAGTGATCACGGTCCCCGACGCGGACGTCCTCTTCACCGGCGACCTCGTCGAGCACAGCCAGTTCTCGTTCTTCCCGTGGTTCCCGCCGCACGACACCGACGCGTCCGGCACCGGCTGGATCTCGGTGATGGACCGGCTGTCCGCGGACCGCCCGAAGACGGTCGTGCCCGGCCACGGTGACGTCGCGGGCCCGGAGCTGCTCGCCGAGGTCCGCGACTACCTGACCGTGCTCCGCGACGAGACCTGGCGCCGCCGCGACTCGGCGCTGGACGACGAGACGATCGCCGCGGAGGTGGCCGAGGTGGTGACCAAGCTGCACCCGGACTGGGTAGGGCACGAGTGGATCGGCCGCGGGGTGGCCTGCCTGTGCTCGGAGCACCACACCTGACCCGCCTGCCCCGCCCACCCGGCTGGTGCGGGGCCGGGTTCGAAGTCCGTGAAGGGAACCATCACGGAATCAGATTCCCTCATGGTTCCCTTCACGGACATGGGGGCGGGGAGGGTTCGGGCCGTTGAGCGGCAGCTGTGCGCGGAAGCGTTCCGGCGGGGGCGGGGCGGTGGGCTGGGGAAGGTTCGCGTGGGTGGGTTCAGGTCGTCCACTCCGGGACCCGGCTCGGGTGCCAGCCCAGCGTGGCACGGGCACGGGTGTTCGCGGCGCCTCGCTGTGCGGTCATCTGGTGGGCCGCCGGCCAGCCCAGCATCCGCTCCACCATCGGCGCCGGGAGGACCCGCGGCGGCGGCCCACCCACCCGGGCGGCGAACGACGGTAGCCACGACGACGCCGGGACCGGGTGGTCGTCGGTGATGTGGAAGACCCCCGTCGCCGCACTTTCCACGGCCGCGGCGACGGCCTGGGCAGCATCCGAGACGTGCAGGAACGACGTCATCCCGGCACCGTCACCGGCCAGCGGATACCGGCCGCGGGTCAGGGCGGTCGCGAACGGGCCGTCGAGCGAGTACTGCGTTCCCGTGCCGTACAACGCGCCGTAGCGCAGGACGGTACCGCCGACCGACAACACCTGCCGTTCCAGATCGGCGACCGCCCCGACCGTCATCGCCCAGCCAGGATCGGGCGCGTCCAAGTACAGGGGGGCGTCCTCGTCGACCACCAGGGCACCGACCGGCGCATGGGCGAAAGCGATGCTCTGCGCGATCACCCGCCGCACACCAGCTTCCCGGGCCGCGGCGATCAGGGAAGCGGTGCCCTCCCTGCGCAACCGGGCCGTCGACTCGAAAGCCGTCGGGCTGCGCAGCGCGGACAGCTGATGCACCAGGATTTCCGGCCGCGCGGCCGCCACCGCGGCGCGGACGGCGGACGGGTCCAGGGCGTCGGCGGTCAGGACGGCATCGGCGTCCACCGAAGCCGGGTCGCGGACCAGGGCGGTCACGTGATGTCCGGCCGCCCGCAACACCGGTACCAAAGCACGGCCGACGACCCCCGTCGCTCCGGCCACTGCGATCCGCATCAGTCCCGGACCCGCATCAGCAACCGGCACGCGCGGTCGCCGTGGCGGAGGCAGCCGGTCGCGCGGTTCTCCGCCAGTTCGACGCCCAGTCCCTCCGACCAGCCCGCGTGGATGTCGGTGCACGGGCATTCGTAGCCGTCCAGCGAACCGGCCATCCGGACCATCGTCACGGCGAAGTTCTGCCGCATGGTCAGCTCGACGAGATCGTCGCCGAGCACCTCGACCCCGCCGTTGCGCAGTTCCTCCGGGAACATCCGGGACGCGCACGTGTCATACCGGTCCCGCAGCTCCTCGATCCCGGACGGCAAGCCGTGCTGCCGCGCCACCCGCTTCCCGACCTGCGTGGCGACGAACCGCAGCGCCTCGGCGTTGATCTCGTTCGCCACCTCGGGCCCGAACCGCTTCGCGACGCCCTGGTACCAGCGGGCGTCGTGCAGCCACCACTGCCGGTAGACCTCCATCGTCTCCGGATCGGTCACCGGACCTCCCCGCCGGCGACCCGGAACCGCTCCCGCAGCTCCCGTTTGAGCACCTTCCCGGTCGCGCCCTTGGTCACGTCCTCCGCATTCAGCCGCAACGCCTTGGCCACCAAGGGGAAACCATGCGCGGCGAGCACGTCGTTGACCCGCTGAGTCCAGTCGGCATCCCCATCGGCGACCTGGAGCAGCACGTACGCCTCGCCCTCGCCGGTGCCGTCCCAGCTGGCGTCGACGCCGTCCGGCGCCACCGCGACCACCGTGCAATCGTCCAGTTCGGACAGTTCACGCAGCAGCAGTTCCTCGGTCCGCGTGCTGAACACGATCCCCGCCGCCGTACGGACCGCGTCCGGCGCGCGGTCGAGGTGGTAGAAGTTGCCGTCCTCGTCCCGATAGGACAGATCGCCGGTGAGCCAGTACCCGCCCAGCCGCAGCCGGTGGAAGGCGAGCGAATCGTTCCAGTACCCCGGCGTGAGCGTCGGCGACCGGACACCGAGCCGCCCGATTTCCCCCGGCGGCAGCGGGCGGCCGTCCTCGGACAGCACCGCGGCCTCGGCGAAGCTGATCGGCTTGCCGATGCACCGCCCGTACGCCTCGCTGCCCAGGTGGTGTCCATTGTGGAACAGCGAGTACCCGGTCTCCGACGACCCCAGCCCGTCGGTGAACACCGACCCGGGTGCCCGGTGGCGCTTGAGATCCCGGCCCACAGTTTCGTGGCTGCCCTGCGCGATCAACGCGCGCACGTGTGCCTCGTGCGCGGCGTCACCCGTGTTGTACCAGGCTTCGATACTGGACATCTCCCGCTTGCTCAGGTCACTCGTGGCCATCTCGCCGTAGGTACCGGCGAACGCGAACACCGTGGTGGGCTTGAATTCCTCGATCGCGTCGAGTACGTCGGCGCCGCGCTGGCTGGACAGCATCCGCACCGGCGCCCGCAGCAGGAACCCGAACAGCATCACCGAAATGGCCGCATTGTGTGACCCGGGCAGCGCGACGAGCAGCCGCCCCATCCCCGCCCCGATGGACAGCCGAAGCCGGTACAACTGGGCGTACAGCAGGGTTTCGTGCGTGTGCGGCACGGCCTTCGGCATCCCGGTGGTACCCGAGGAATGCGAGATGATGATCGGGTCGGTGGCGTGATGGCGGTACGGGTACGTGCCCGGCAGCGGCTCCCGGTGGACGTCCGCCGCGGTCACGCAGAACCGCAGCCCCAGCTCGGCCAGATCGCCGTGATGCGTGTCGTCGGCGACTGCTCCGGCCACGCCTTGGCGGCGGATGTACTCCCGCGCGATCTCCGGCCGCAGATTCCCGTTGACGAACGACGGAATGGCGCCCAGCGACGTCAGCGCGAGGTAGTTCACGGCGAACTCGGTGCTGGAGAACGTCTGGATCGCCACCGGATCGCGCGGCCGCACCCCCTGCGCGTGGAACCAGCCCGCATAGGTCTCGACGATCTCGTGCAGCTCGCCGAGCGTGAGAACCTCCGGCCGCGTCCCGTCCGGCGCGAGCCAGGTCCCGCCGGTCCACAATGCGGGTTCGTCCAGCGGGTACCCGTATTCCTTGACCCGGTGCAGCACGTTGCCCGCGCCGAGCTCCCGGTCGGCCAGTATCCGGGCACGGTCTTCCTTGGTGATCATCGAAGGACTCCTGGGGTCAGGTCGAGCAGGCGGCGATGGTCGGCAAGCGGTTCGGCACCCCGGCTGACCAGCACTCCGGCGGCCCGATCTTCGGACGGCGGCGTGCTCCCCAGCTCGGCACAGACGGCCTCGACGCGGTCCCCGGCAGCCAGCTCCACGTTGATCAGCAACACGTGGTCCACGTCGCCGTCGTCGAGCAGCAGATCGGCGACGGAGAGCAGCTCGTCCGCGGAATCGTTGGCGGACAACGACATCAGCGGTCCGGTGAGAGAGAACTGCAGGCTCACGTGACCGAGAATCGCATTCGCGGTGGCCTGCATGAACAGCAGCGCGTTGTGCACGCGCCCGGCGACGAGCTGACGGCTGGCGACGTCCGCGGTGGTCGCGTCGCCGAATCGGCTGGCCAGCACGACAGCGGTGCGGGCACCGTCGAGGTCGCGGCCGCTGAGACACTGCCACGCGACCCGGTGCACGAGCGGGTTGAACTCGGACTCGATGAAGCCGGTCAGTGCAGGGGCGTCGTCGGTGTCGTGCGGCGTGGCGAGCCCCGAAGCCAGCACCTGCAAGCGGAGATCGGTCATCGGCGCTCCAGCAGCAACGCGGTGTTGGCGCCGCCGAAGGCCGCGTTCACGGTCAGCGCCCGCCACACGTCCGCGCGGCGCGCCTGATTGGGTACGACGTCGAGGTCGCACGCGGGATCCGGTTTCGTGTACCCGGCGGTGGGCGGCAGCACCCCGTCGAGCATGGCCATCAGCGTGATCACGAACTCGACGGCACCGGCTGCCTCCAGCAGATGCCCGGTCGCGCCTTTGGTGGAGCTGACCGGTACCGGGCGGTTGCCGAAAACCGTGCGCAGACCGGTGGTTTCGGCCGGGTCGTTGGCTTTGGTCGCGGTGCCGTGCGCGTTGACGTAGTCGACCCAGCGGCCGTCCGGGTCCCCGGCGCGGCGCAGCGCCTGCCGTGCCGCGGACGCCAGCCCGTGGGCCTGCGGGTGCGGCCGGGCGATGTGGTGCGCGTCGGCAGCCATCCCCCAGCCGATCACTGCGGCGAGCGGCCGGGCGCCCCGGCGCCGTGCGGTGTCGCCTGCCTCCAGCAGGATCGCCGCCACGCCGTCGCCGAGCAACAACCCGCTCCGGCCCGCGCTGAACGGCCGGACCACGCCGTCGCGCGAGAACGCCATGCCGGAGTCGAACTTCGCGAAGTTCTCTTCCTCCACCAGGTAAGCACCCGCGCAGACGGCCGAATCGAGCCGTCCGCTGGCGATGAGGCGGCACGCGTGCATGATCGCGACCGCGGACGCGACGCACGCGTTGGTGAACGCAAGCCGCGGCCCGCGCGCGCCGAGGTGCTCGGCGACCAGGTCGGCCAGCCGGACCGGCACCGTGTCGCCCGCCGCGGTCCCGGACCGCCAGAATCCCGTTACCCCGGTGAAGTCCCCGGCCGTGCCGAGCAGTACGGCGGTGTCCTCGCGATCGGGCAACCCGGCTGCCGCGTCGGCGGCACAGGCATTCAGCGCGTCCCGCAGCGAACCCGGCCCCGGGGTGCCGTCGGTTGCCGCTGCGGACGCGCGGAACGGCGCCGTGTCGAATCGCGTGACCGGCGAGAAGGCCGAACCGCCGCCGAATACGCCGTCCCGCGTCGCAACGCGACCGCCGAAAGCCGTGTGCACGGCGAAGCCGGTGACCACTACCTCACGGCTCATCGCGGCCCGCCTGCACGCCCTGCAGCCACTCGGTGATCCCGCGCACGGACGTGCATTCGGCGAATGCCTCGTCCGACGGCGGGACCACCAGCCCGTGCCGCTGTTCGACCAGGTGCAGCAGCCACACGAGGCTGAGCGAATCGAAGGTGAGCTCCGTGTCGTCGGTGAGCTCGGCCGGGAGATGCGCCACCAGTTTCTCGTCCTGCAGCAGGTCGCGCACGGCGCTCGTGGTGAGCTCTGCGGTCATGCGGAAGCCCCGCGCTGCACCAGGTCGGCCACCAGTTCCTGCAGCGTCATCGCCCCGAACGGCTCGATGCTCGTTTCCGGGAACTCGACGCCGAAGCGCTGCTCCAGCCGGATGGTCAGCTCGATGAGGCTGAGGGAGTCGAGGTCGATCCCGCCCGCGCCCATCGGGCTGTCGTCGCCGGCCGAGCCCTCGGGCACGGGATGGTTCATGTCCTTGGCCAGCGTGGTGAGGACGAACTCGCGGATCTCGGTTTCGAGGTTGACGGGCATGTTCGGGCCTTTCGTGGGGAGGTCAGCGGGCGGCGGCCGGTTCGGCGGCACGCAGCGCACCGGCGTGCCGGACGAGCTTGCCGTTGGACGTGCGGGGGAGCGCCGGGAGCACGTGCAGCAGCTTGGGATGTTTGAACGCGGCGAGCCGTTCCCGGCACCAGCGCAAGAGGTCCACTTTGGACGGTCCCGCCGCGGAAACCGAGACGTACGCCTCGATCGTGCCGGTGTGCACGACGACCGCCTCGGTGACCCCGGGGTGCTCGCGCAGCACGGCCTCGACTTCGAGAAGGTCGACCTTCAGTCCGCCGACCACCACGAGGGAATCACCGCGGCCCAGCAGCGAGACCGTGCCGTCGGCGGTGATTTCGGCGCGGTCGCGGGTACGCAGCCAGCTGTCGACATAGCGGTCGCCGCCGGACCCGTGCAGATACGGCGAACCGTCCGGCAGGTGCACTTCCAGCTCTCCGTCGGCGATCCGTACCTCGATGCCCGGCGCGGGCGGCCCCACCGACGGGCGGTGCGCAGGCGCGGTGTCCATCGCGATCACGCCCGTCTCGGTGGTGCCGTACGACTCGCCGATCCCGACGCCGAACCGTTCCCGGAAGGCTTCGGCGACCGCCGGGACCATCAGCTCGCCGCCGGACACCGCGACCCGCAGCTTCGGCAGCGGCGGCACCGACGCGGCCGTGGTGAGCAGCTCGTAGTGAAATGGCGTGCCGAAGATGGCCGCGACGTCGTTTTCCGCTGCGGTGGCCAGCATGTCGCGCGCCGACACCCGCGGGGCGAACACCACGGTGACGCCGTGCGCCAGCGCGTACAGGAGTCCCGCGATCAGGCCGAAACTGTGCGCGGTGGAACTGAGCAGCAGCACCCGTTCGCCCTGCACCGGCATCCCCGGGATGGCGGCGAACCGGGCGATCTCCGCAGCCACCGACTCCGGCGTCCGGCCGATCACCTTGGGCACGCCGGTGGACCCGGAGCTGAACTGCACGAGCCGGTGCGCGCTGTCCGCCGCCCGCCCGCCGGGAAGGCGAGCGGTGACCAGCTCGTACCGTTCCTGGAAGCCGAGCACCGATTTGCCCGCGACCCCGCCGCGCACCAGGAACTGCGGACGGCACAACCGGCGCAGCTGGTCGACTTCCGCGCCGGTGAGCCGATGGTCGACCAGCAGCACCTGCGCACCCACCCGCCACAGCGCGAGCAGCACTTCCACCTGCGTGCAGCTGGGCGGAATCTGCAGCAGGACCGTCGATCCTTCCCCGATGTCGTAGGCACGGAACACCGCCGCTTCCTCGGCGGAATCGGCGTCGAGCGCGGCCCGTGACACCGATCCGTGCGCGTGGACCAGGTACGGCAGATCGCCGGGCCGGGCCGCGAACAGCTCGCTGACCAGGTCTCCCATCCGGTGTGCGGCCATCAGCTTTCCTTGCAGAACTCACCGATGGGATGGCCGACGTGCCGCTGGTCGGTGGCGAGGTGCCCGAGCAGCTCGTCCCCGAGCTGGAGTTCGGTGACGTTGCGGACTTTCCCGCCGGGCCCGAGCACCCGCACGTGCCAGTCGTCCTGCACGGTGAGGCTGACCACCGTCCCGTCACCCGCGTGCGCGGTGATCATCAGCAGTGGCCGGGATTCCAGCTTCGCCCGCCCGACGAGCACGCGGCGGGTACGGCCCTCGGCGTTCACCGCGAGCACGGTGCCGCCGGAGCGCAGCTCGCTGAGGTAGTTGGTGTGGTTGTCCGGGCCGAGGACGTACGAGTGCAGCGCGCCCGCGTTGACCCGGAACGGCCGGGTCGGCATGTACGGCAGCGGATGGGTTTCACTGCAGCACAGGATGAATCCGGTGGAGAACGACCCGACGAGAATGCCTTCGTCCTCGGCGAAATGCGAGCACGTGTCGACGCAGACCCGGTCACCGAGGCCGAGATGCTCGATGCCGTCGACGGTCAGCGTGGTGAGCGGAACCTCCGGGGAGGCCGCTCCCAGGAGCCGCGCCAGCGCGAACACCTCGGCCGCGTTCGCCGGGGCCAGCAGGACGCCTTCGGACCCGCGTTCGAGCACGTCGAGCACGATCCCGGCCTCTTCGAGGTCCGCGCAGACGGTGACCAGGCTGCCCGGTGCCCGGTCGGCTGCGGCGAGCACGATCTCCAGCGGGATCTTGGTCGGATCGGCGAAGCGCACCACGGTGTACGGCAGTGCGACGGCGGCCGCGCACGCGAGCTGGAGCGTCCGGTCGTCGCGGACGTCGACCCAGCCCGCGGTCTCGTTCTCGGGAGACTGCGGCAGCCGGTCCAGCTCGCCCCGGTCGGCGATTTCTGTGACGGTGACCCGTCCCGGCACGCGTTCTTCGGTGCCGCTGCCCGGGACGAAGACGCCGGTGATGGTGGGCGGCAAGGTGGCGAGCACGGCCGCGTCGTCGGAAAGGACGCCCGCGAGCCTGCTGTGGATGGCGGCGTCGACCACCGCCTCGCGCTGCTCCGCCGGGGTGCTCCGAAGGTCGATCCAGGCGAATTTCATGCGGCACCACTCCGAACGGTCGGGTACGAGGTTCCGGCCGCGAGGACGGCCGGGTGGACGACATTCGCGAGCTGCGCGACGGCCTGCGCCGGCTCGGCGGCGGTGAAGACGCGGCGGCCGACGGCAAGACCCTGGCAGCCCGCCGCCATCAGGGCCGCGCCGTACTCCGCGAGGTCGGAGCCGTCGGACGGCCCGCCGGCGGCGAGCACCGGAATGGGCGAGCTGGCGACCACCTCGGCCATCTGCCCGGGGGAGCGGGTGACCGAGGTCTTGACCAGATCGGCGCCGAGATCCGCCGCGATGTTCACGAGGTGCGCGAGCAGCGCCGGATCGTGCGGATCGGCGATCCGCGGGCCACGCGGGTAGATCATCACCAGCAGCGGCATGTGCCACGTCTCGCACGAGCTCGCCACGACGCCGAGGTCGCTCAGCTGCCGTTGTTCGGTGTGCGATCCGATGTTCACGTGCACGCTGACCGCGTCCGCACCGAGCCGCACCGCGTCCTCGACGTCCCCGACCAGTACCTTGGCGTCGGCGTCGGCGGCGAGGGAGGTGCCCGCGCTGAGGTGGACGATCACCGCGCACTGCCCGAGCAGCGCCGGATCCAGTGCCCTGGCCCGGCCTTTGTGCACCACGACCGCGTCGGCACCCCCGGCGGCCAGTGCGCGGACCAGGCCGTCCCAGCGGTGCTGCGGGACCACCGGTCCGTCGGACACGCTGTGGTCCAATGGGACGAACAGATACCGGCCGTCGCCGGGCGGGGAAAGCCGCCGCAGCCGGAATGCTTTTCCTGCATTTCTCATGGAGGCTGGTTCACTTCCGCTCCGGGGCTTGCGGTTGGGTTCCCCCAGGCTGCCGTAACGCATCGCGGTGCGGCAGCGACAGTTTCCGATAACTCCGCGGTTATGCCCGGCTCTGAGAATTTCCTGATTTTTCCCGGCTAGCCTCGCCGCACGTGCCCGGAAACGTCAGGGAGGTCCCCAGTGCCGTCGTTGCAGATCACCGTCGCCATCGCCTGCCACGGCGGGCGCGGGCACACGGCGAGGCTGGCCGCGGCGGTCGGATCCGGGCTGGAAACCGTGCCGGACATCGAAGTCGTCCCCGTCCCGGTCACCGAGATGACCCCGGCGCAGTGGGGGAAACTGGACGAGGCGGCGGCGATCGTCTTCGGGGCGCCGACGTACATGGGCACGGCCTCGGCGGCATTCCACGCCTTCGCGGAAGCCAGCAGCCGTCGGCAGTTCGTGCGCCGGTGGCACGACAAACTCGCCGCCGGTTTCACGAACTCCGGTGCCAAAGCGGGCGACAAATCCGGAACGCTCGGCTATTTCGCGACCCTCGCCGCGCAACACGGAATGACCTGGGTGAACCTGGGTTTACCGGCGGGCTGGAACCGCGTTTCCGGCGCCGAATCCGACGTGAACCGGCTGGGCTTTTTCGCGGGCGCGGCCGCGCAGTCCAATGTGGACGAAAAACCCGAGGCCATGCACGAATCGGATCTGCGGACGGCGGAACACCTCGGCCGCCGGGTCGGGGAGCAGGTGCGGATCGTGGTGGCCGGACGGCTGGCCTTGGCGAACCGGGAAGCCGCCGCGCGGTGACCAGGTGATCACTGCCGTCACCACCGGGTCCCGCTGGGCGGTCGCCGTCGCGGTGGCCGGGCAGATGCTCGTCTTGCTGGACAACACGATCGTCAACATCGCGGTCGAATCCCTGGCCGACCCGGTCCGCGGCCTCGGTGCGAGCGCAACCGAGCTGACCTGGGCGGTGAGCTCGTACTCCCTGGTGTTCACCGCCGTCGCGCTGGTCGGCGGTGCCCTGACCGACCGGATCGGGCCGCGGGCCGCGCTGGTCAGCGGCCTGCTGGTGCTGGCGGGGTCGGCCACAGTCGCCGCATTCTCCGCCACTGCAACGGAACTCGTCGTGGCGCGGTGCTTCATGGGGGCGGGTGGCGCGCTGGTCACCCCGGCGACGCTGGCCGTCGTGACCCGCTGCAGCACCCCGGCCGGACGTTCGCGCGCGATCGCGGTGTGGGCGTCGTCCGGCGGGATTGCGGTCGCGCTCGGCCCGGTGCTGGGCGGGCTGCTGCTCGCGCGGTTCTGGTGGGGGTCGATCTTCCTGGTCAACCTGCCGGTGGCGGTGGCCTGCCTGATCGGGGTCGTGCTCGTGGTACCCGGGCGCGGCGGGCACGGGCAGCGGCCGCTCGATCCGCTCGGCCTGGTGATGTCCGGGGTAGGGCTGGCCGCGCTCGTGTACGGGATCGTCGAGGCGGGCGACGGCAGGTTCGGCTTCGACGTGCTCGCCGCGTTGGCGATCGGGGTGTTGCTGCTGATTGCTTTCGTGGTGCAGCAACGGTTCTCGGCCAAGCCGAGTCTCGACCTCAAGCTCTTCCGCCGGGCCGCGTTCGGCGGTGGCAGCGCCGTGTTGCTGCTGGCCTTCCTGTGCCTGGCCGGTCAGCTGTACTACTGCGCGTTCTACCTGCAGGGCGTGCGTGGGCTGTCGACCCTGGCCGCAGGCGGCGTGATGGTGGCTGCGGCGGCGGGGATCATTCCGGGCAATCAGATGTCTCCGGCGCTGGTCCGCCGTTTCGGCGCGCGGCTGACGGTCGCGGCCGCGCTCACCGCCACCGGGGCGACGTATGCGGCGTACCTGCTATTGGACCAGTCCACTGCCCTGGTGTGGTTCATCCTGCTCCTTTTCGTGCAGGGGCTGGGAATCGGGGTACTGCTGCCCGCTCTGACCGAACAGATGATGACGGCGCTGCCCGGGTCGATGGTGGGGGCCGGGGCGGCGGTCAACTCGGTGACCCGGCCGCTGGGCAGCACGCTGGGGGTCGCGGTACTCGGGTCGATCCTCGCCGCCGGGTACCGGCAGGGGGTTGCGGTGCCGGGATTGCCGCCGGACCAGCAGGATCGGGCCGCACAGTCGATTGCCGGGGCGAAGGCGCTCGGCCGTCCGGAGGTGGCCGCGCTCGCCGACCATGCCTATCTGCACGCCATGTCCGTCACCGCGGGCTGGACCGTGCTGCTCACCGCCGCTGGGGTCCTGATCACCGTTTTCGTGTTCCCCCGCCCCGGCTCACAGTGAGGTACCCGTGGATCTCGGACTGCACCACCTGCGGATCGTCGTCGTGGTCGCCGAAGCAGGCGCGATCAGCCGGGCGGCGACGCGGCTCAAGGTGGCCCAGTCCGGGCTCACCGCCCAGCTGCGCCGGATCGAGCAGGGCTTCGGCGCGCCGCTTTTCGACCGCAGCCGCGACGGGGTCGTCCCGACCGAGCTGGGCAGGCACGTGATCCTGCGGGCCGAGGAGCTGCTGCGCGGGTTCGCCGACCTCATGGCCACCGCGAAACTGCTGGTACCGGACGAGCAGGAGCATTCGGAACTGCGCCTCGGCGGCGGCGACAACCCGTGGGTCCCGGTGATCGCGACGGAGGTCCGCCGCCTGCTGCCCGACCGCGACCAGATCACCTACATCGAGGCCACCCCCGCCACCGTGGTGGACATGCTCCGCGACGGAAAGCTGGACGTCGCGGTCCTCACCGACTACCCCGACGTCCCCCCGGCCGGCCACGAGGAGTTCGACGGCCGCCTGCTGGGCGTGGAGCCGCTGGTGATCGGACTGGGCGCGGTACACCGATTCGCCGGCCGCGACGAGGTCGACCTGGCCGAACTCGCGGACGAGGACTGGGTAGCCCCACCGGACGCCGCCTCCGGCCTGCGGCTGAGCCTGCGCCTGGCCTGCGAGCGGGCGGGATTTTCCCCGCGGTTCCGCCATTTCGGCGCCGACCGCGCAACGGCGGAGGCACTCGTCGCGTCGAGCCACGCGGTGACGGTGCTGCATCGGACGGCGGCGCAACGCAAGGATGTCCGGTTGGTGCGGTTGGCGGATGAGCCGTTGTGGTCGCGTACGACGGTGGTGTGGCCTGCGGAGTCTCCGATGGCTTCGATCTCCGACGCGTTCCATCCGCGGCGGTTGTGATCACCCACGAAGGACACTGACCGTAATCGCCTAAATCACGGAATGTTCACTCACCTTCGTGAGGGTTGTCGTCCGGCGGGGACCGGGGCGGCCCCGCACACTGGCCACACCCGGCGGGCCGGTCAGCGCTGACGAGGTGGTGGGCATGACGAGCGTGGCAACGCAGCCACCGATCCTGCGCGAGCTCGCCGCGTGCCTGCTCGATCGCGTGCCCGAGCTGACCGACCGGCTGCACGAGGTCCTGCTCGCCAAGGACGACACCTACCGCACGACCGCAGCGGTCACTCCCGCCGAGCTGACCAGGTCGCTGCACGACAACCTCACCCGCTGCACCCAGTTCCTCGCGGACCGGGTCCCGCCGGGGGTGGATTTCCGGGACGCGGCCCGGCACACCGCGCGGCAGCGGGCGCAGGCCGGGTTTCCCCTCGAATCGCTGCTGCACGCTTACCGGCTCGGTACCGAGGTGCTGTGGGCGGCGCTGGTGGAGCAGGCCCGCAGTCGCCGCCCGGAGTCGATCGGGGAGCTGCTGGACAGCGCGGTGCTCGTCCTCGAACTGATCGACACGATGTCGCAGACCGCGAGTGCCGAGTACCGCGTGCAGGAGACCGCCGCGATGCGCCGCAGCATCGAGCGGCGGCAGGCGATGCTCGACGGTCTCCTCGACGGCCGCGGGGCGGACCCGGAGGTCGCGATCGAGGCGGGCACCCTGCTGGAACTGCCTGCGGACGGCCGGTTCGTGGTGGCGGTGGTGCGGCGCGACACGGCGTCGGCCGCGCCGCCCTGGCCGCCGCGGGATGCGCTCGCCGTGCACGGGTTCCGGTCGGAATGGTGCCCGCGCTCGGACCAGGACGTCGGGCTGGTTTTGCTGGGTGACGCGCCGGTCGAGCGGCTCACTGCGCGGCTGCGGGCCGTCGTCGATCGGCCTGCGGGGGTGTCCGCCGAGGTCGCCGGGCTGGCGGAGGTGGCGTCCGCGTTTAGGATGGCGCAGCTCGCGTCGGACACCGTCCCGGCGCAGCAGCCGCAGGTCGTGGCGTTCGAGGAGCGGCTGCCGGAGGTGCTGCTCGCCGCGAACCCGGCGGTGGCGCAGCAGATCCGGCGGCGCGCGTTCGGCGCGCTGCCGTCGCTCGCCGGTGACAAACAGGCCGTGCTCGTGGACACGCTGCGGTCGTGGTTCCGGCACGACGGGTCCGCGGCCGAGGTAGCCGCCGAACTGCACTGTCACCGCAACACGGTGCTGCACCGGATCGCCCGGATCGAGCAGCTGACCGGCCGCTCGGTGGCCGACGAGCGCGATGGGCTGCTGCTGCGTCTCGCCCTGCTGGTCCCCTGAACCACCGGCCGCCGGTTGGGCAGCTGCCCACCGAACTGGGCCGAATGGAGTAAGAACTGCCAATGTTCCGCGGCGGGCGGACGGGAATGCTTGGCGGACCCTCGTCCCGTACTGCTGGAGATGCCGTGACCGCACCCGAATCCGACCGCCGCACGTTCCTCGCCCGCATCGGCGTGCTCGGTGCCGCGCTGGCCGCCGGTGGGCTGGTCGGCCCGCTGGCGCGCGGCCAGGCACCGCTGGCCGGGGCGTCCACAGTGGATGATGTCGTCGGCCTGCTCCGGCCGGTGCTCGCGGAACTGGCGCGCGACACGCTGAACGGGCTGGTCGTGATGACGTGTCCCGGACCGGATGCGTACTCCCGCGCGCAGGGCACGCCGCGCCGCGAGCCCGGGGCGATGGAGGCGAAGGCGACTGATTTCATGATCGCGTCGCTGGACGATTTCGTGCCGTTCCCGGACCAGCTCGGCAAAGCTCTCGGCCAGGGCCTCGCCGCGGGGCTGAGCGGCACCGGCATTCCGCTCCCGCTCCCACCGGTGACGACCCTGGACGACGCCCTCGCCACCGTCCTGCGCAATGACGCGACGTTACCGCTGTCCTCGGTGGTCGCAATGCTGCTCAATCTCACCGCGACGCAGGTGAATCCGGCCGCGGTGAACGGCGTTTTCCTGTCGCCGTTCGCCCGGCTGTCCTACCGGGACAAATGCCGGGTGTTCGAACAGCTCGAAGGTCCGGACCCGGATCTGCTGGCCACGCTCGACGCGAACGTCCCGCCGCCGTTCACCGAAACGCTGTCCGGCGTGCTGCGGTTCCTCGCCGGTGCGCTGCTCGAATTCTCCGCCTACGGCAGCTACAACGAGTGGAGCGTCTACGACCCGCAGTCCAAGACCCTCCGCGCGCGCCCGGTCGGCTGGCAGCTCACCGGGTACCAGCCGGACGGCGTCGTGCACGGCTGGGACGAACTCAAGGGCTACTACCAGGGCCGGAAGAAGGTGGCGAACTGATGCGGGACGTGATCGTGGTCGGGGCGGGCGGCGGTGGCCCGGTCGTGGCGAAGGAGCTCGCGGCGAAGGGCCTCGACGTGCTGCTGCTGGAAGGTGGACCACGGCACGCCGACCTGGACAAGGAGTGGACGCACTACGAGAACGACGCCAACAACCCGCTCACCGGATTCCTCCGCTTCGGCCCCGCGGACCGGGCGAAACCCGCGTGGTACCGGGAAACGCCGCAGAATTCGTTCCTGTGGCAGCTGTCCGGCGTCGGCGGGACCACCCAGCACTACTTCGGCAACTGCCCGCGTGCGTACCCGGGTTCGTTCGCCGGATACGCGGGCGCGGACCGGAACGCTTACGACGTAGCGCATCCCTTTCCGTTCAGCTACGAGGAATTCGTGCCCTACTACGAGTGGGTCGAGGCGACGCTGCCGGTGCAGACCGCCGCGATGGGCACCAAGGAGGAAGTGTTCTTCCGCGGCTGCGAAAACCTCGGGCTGCCGGTGCAGACCGGCAAGACCACCACGCGGAACTCCTTCCGCCCGCAGGAAAACGCGATCCTGCAGCCGGGCGGGTTCGCGGGCAAGGTCGCCGGGAACGACCGTGAGCTGCGGCTGGCGTACCCGCAGTCGACCGGCTGCACGCTCTGCGGGTACTGCATCATCGGCTGCAGTCATCCGGTCAAGGCGCCGCGAAACCAGATCGCGAAGCGGTCCACCGACAACAGTTACGTGCCGATGGCGTTGACCGCCGACCGCTGGTCGCCCGGCGGCAAGCGGGTCGAACTGCGCACCGACGCGTTCGTCACGCAGGTGCACACCGAGCAGCGCAACGGAAAGACCACCGCGACCGGGGTGACCTGGCGGGTCGGCGCCACCGGCGAGAAGCACCGGGAGGACGCGAAGGTCGTCGTCCTTGCCGGTGGCTGCACGGAAAATCCGCGGCTGTGGCTCAACAGCGGGCTGCCGAACCCGAACGACTGGGTCGGCCGCGGGTACACCGACCACCACTTCGACTGGGTGTTCGGCACTTTCGACGAGTACACCGGGTCGAGCAAGGGGACCGGCTCGTCGGCGCGTTCGGACTGGCCGGGCCGCGGCGGCGTGATGAACGTCGGGATTCCGCCCGCGCTGCTGAGTTTCACGATGGCGATGTCCGACAGCGGAATCCGCGGTGCGTATGCGAACGGCCGTGGCCCCACCGGAACCTGGGACGGCCCGGCCGGGCGCGTGCTGGGCAACGAACTGAAAGACGTGATGACACACGGCATCGACCGGATGTTCGCGATGCTGATCATGACCGACGACGACGTCGAGGCCCAGAACCGCACCTCACTGTCCGCGCTGCCCGCCGACGAGCACGGGTCCATCGCGAAGCTGGAGATGCATCAGCGCAACCGCAGCGCGCGGACGGTGGCGAACCGCGAGTTCCTGGTACACCGCGCGGTCGAGATCGCCCGTGCGGCCGGGGCGGCGAAGGTGTACCGGATGGACTGGGCGCCGATCATCCTGCACGTCCAGTCGAGCATGCGGATGGGGCATTCGGAGACGAATTCGGTGCTGGACGAGAACGGCGCCGCGCGGTGGGTGGACGGGCTGTACATTGCCGACAACTCCGCGTTGCCGAACAGCGTGAGCGGGGCGAACCCGACGTTGAGCATGCAGGCGCTTTCGACGCGGACGGCGGAGAAGATCTTCACGTCCCGCTTCGGCGGCGACCCGTGGGTGGGGCGGGAGGCGCCGGTGGTGTCGACGGATCCGCGGGTGGGTGCTTGACGCGAGCGGTGACGGCGGCCTGGAAATGCGGGCAGGCGGCGAGGTCGTCGTGAGTACAGGCGAGGGCGCAGTCGAGCATCTCGAGGGACGCTTGCGCAGCGGCGATCCAGGCGGTGACCTCGGCCCGGCGCCGCTGCAGGAGCCCGGCGCGCTGCCCGGGTTCGCGGGCGGTGAGCAGTTCGCGGATGTCGCCGAGCGGGAAGCCGATCTCCTTGGCCTGCAGGATCACCGCGATCCGGATGAGGTCGTCCGCGCTGTACCGGCGCCGCGACGCGGCGGAACGGGCCGGGGCGAGCAGGCCGACCGACTCCCAGTGCCGTAGGACGTGCGTGGCCAGGCCGAAGCGGTCGGCCACCTCGCCGATGGTGAGCTCGGTTGACTTCATGTGCACATTAAGTCGCAGCATGGCGGGTATGTCCACTCTGCTCGACCGCCTCGACCTCGCCGACGCCCAGCCGGGCGCGGCCGAATTCCGCGCTGCCACTTACGATCTGCTCCGCCTCCGCGCCGGAGCGACGGTGGTGGACGTCGGCTGCGGCGCGGGCCGCGCGGCCGGGGAACTCACCGACCGCGGGGCCCGGGTCCTGGCCGTGGACCCCGATCCGGCCATGCTGTCGGCCGCCCGCCTGCGCCGCCCGGACGTCGATTTCCGCCCCGGCACGGCGGAATCGCTGCCCCTCGCGGACGGCGCCGTGGCCGGGTACCGGGCGGACAAGGTGTTCCATGAGGTCGCTGACCTGCCTGGCGCCGTCGCCGAGGCGTTTCGGGTGCTGATGCCGTCGGGCCGGATCGTGCTGTCCGGCCAGGACTGGGAGGCCTTCGTCATCGACTCGGACGCGCCAGGGCTGACCCGCCGGATCATTCGGGCCCGAGCCGAGCGGGTGACCAGCCCGCGCGCCGCCCGGTCCTTCCGGGCCCTGCTGGTGGACGGCGGGTTCACGGACGTCACGGCGTCGGTGCGGACGGCGGTGTTCACCGGGGAGGCGGCGCTGCCGATGGTGCGCGGGCTGGCTCAGCCGTCGGGGGCGGTCAGCGGCGGTGAGGTGGACGGGTGGATTGCGGAGCAGACCGCCCGCGCCAAGGCTGGCCGGTTGCTGGTGGCGGTTCCGGTGTTCGTTGCAGCCGCGACTCGTCCCGGGTAGGGGATGCCGGAGGTTTGGGCGAGTGCACGCCCGGGTTCGGGCGCATGCCGGTAATGCCTCCCGCGTGGCGTCGACCGGCCCGCACCGGAGCAGTTCACCACACCCGCCGCAACCGGCTCACGCAAGCAACGGCCCCAGCCGCCGCGCGTGTTCCTGTAAAGCTGTCAACAGAGCCTCGTCCAGCTGCGCGATCCGCGGCGGTGGACCGCACAGCGCCAGCCCCGCGACCAAGCGCCCCGCGGTGTCGCGGACCGGGACGGCCACGCAGCCGCGGTCCGGACGGAGTTCGCCGCACTGCCGGGCCACGCCGGTTTTCGCCGTTTCGGCCAGTGAGCGGTCAAGGCGGCCGGAGTCGATCAGGGTTTTCCCGGTGAACCCGCGCAGGTCGCGGACCAGCGCACGCCAGTCGGGTTGTTCGGCCAGCAGCAGTTTGCCCAGCGCGGATGCATGCGGGTACCGCGACAGGGTCGCCTCGTCGGTCGGCGGGTGGTCCGGATCGGGGTCGACCAGGGTGAGCCGTCCGGTGGTGAACGACGCCAGGTGCACGCCCCACCGGACCATGCCGCGCAGGTGCTCCACCACCGTCCGGGCGGCGGTGCACGGCAGGGTCGCCGCGGGTACCGTCAGGCGGCTGGCCCGGCGGCCGAGCGCGAAGCCGCGCAAGTCGGGCAGCCGCACCAGATATTCCTCCGCGACCAGCAGGTTCAGCAGCCGGTACGTGGTCGCGGGCGGCAGGTGCAAGGCCGCCGAGATCTCCTTCGCGGTGACCCCGGGACCGGCGGCGATCACCTCTTCGAGCACGGCCAGCGCACTGCGGACCGCCCGCGGCTGCCGTCCCGACAAGGGCGCCGACCCCCCGCTCGGCGTCATCAGCGGGCGTCCTGCGATGCGCCGAGCAGGTCGTCGCGGCTCGTTTCGTCGTAGATGCCCACCTCGGCGACCTGCGCGCGACGCCGCAGCAGCAGCCAGCCGAACCACGCCCCGGCGACCACCACCAGCCCGGCCCAGACCAGCAGCATCCGCCCGCTCACCCCGGACGTCACGAAGAATCCCAGCACCGCCACCAGCACCAGCGAGCTGATCGCCGCCGCGAGCACCGGGCCCGGCGTCAGCTCGCCGATCCGGCGCAGGAACACCGGCGCCGCCACGCAGACCAGCAGGTACGCCACGAAGTACCCGAACACCGCGGTGGTCAGCAGCACCTGCAGCACCTGCGCCGACGAGGGCCCGGACACCAGCAGCACCACCGCGATCACGCCCGCCGTCGGCATGGCGACCGCGATCGCGACGTACGGGGTGCGGAACTTCGGATGCGCCGAGCCGAACGTCCGCGGCAGCACGCCTTCGCGCCCCATCGAGAACAGCACCCGGACCAGCCCGGTCCCGGTCGCCAAGGCGCACGCGAAGAACGACATCGCAATCCCGACCTTGAGCAGCGCGGAAAGCCACGGCAGATGGGCCGCGACCGCCAGCGCTGCCACCGGTTCGCCCTGTCCGGCCAGACCGCCGGGCGTCGTCGCGAAACCGAGCTCCTGGACGTAACACGCGAAGAGGTACAGCACGCCCGAGCCGTACGCGGTCCACACGACCGCCCGCGGGACCGTCTGGAACGGCCGCCGCGCCTCCACCCCGAGCGCGGCGGCGGCTTCGAACCCGATGAACGCACCGAGCGCGGGCAGCACCCCGGACGCCACCCCGCGCAGCTCGAAGGGTGGCACGCCGAGCTGGGAAAACTGGCCGGTCCGGATCAGCAGCGCGACGAAAATGACCAGCATCATCGCAATCGACACCGCTTCCACCACGAAAACCACCCGTGTGGACAGCCGCACGCCACGGGCGATCAGCACCGTCGCCACCGCGGTCACCACGACCACGAGCGGCAGCGTCACCGGCCATCCCGGCGGCAGCAGCGCGGCCAGATAAGCGGCCGCCCCGGTGAACGCGGCGGCGGTGAGCGCGCCGTACCCCAGCAGCAGCGCACCGCCGGACGCGAGCCCGGCCGAAGGGCCGAGGCCCTTCGCGGTGATGCTGTACAGCGAACCGGCGGCGGCCATCCGCCGGGTGAACTGGCCGATGCAGGTACCCACGAGCAGCGCGAGCACGGTGGCCACGACGAACGACCAGAACGCGGCCCGCCCGGCGGTGACCGCCGCGATGGCGGGGGTGGCGGCCATCGCCGCGGTCGGCGCGGTCGCGGAAACGGACTGCCCGAGCACCTCGGCGAGGCCGAGCTTGCGCCGGTCGAGCCCGTCGACGGGGGAGTGGCGGCGCAGCCGGTGCGGTCCGGTCGTCGCTGCCGCGGCGAGCTCGGGATACGCTGCCAGGTCGGGCCGCCGGTGGTCCGCCATCGCCGGCCTCCCGGTGCTGCTCGGCGCAAAGGGTGCCGGGGCACGATAACCCGCGACGGCCGGTCCGGCCCAGCCGCGGAAGCTCGAATGAGAATTCCGGTACCCGCGTTCTCCGGCTGCGGGAATGCCGTGCGGCCCGGTGCCGCGGAACGGGAATCCGGCCCGGCCCGGTGTCGCGGAACGGGAATGCCGCCTGGCCCGGTGCCGCGGAACGGGAATCCGGCCCGGCCCGGTGTCGCGGAACGGGAATGCCCCGCCCGGTTTTCCCGGCGGCCCGGGTCCGGCCGTTGAACCGCGGGCCGCCGCGGGTGACCGTCTCTTCCCATCCGTACCCCCGGGAGGACGAGATGGACCCTTCGCCGACGACCGCCCCCGCCACCGGAGCCCCGCCGGGAACGCTGTCCGGCACCCTCGGTGTCGGGTCGATCGTGTTCATGGTCGTGGCCGCCGCCGCGCCGCTGACGGTGATCGCCGGAGCCGTACCGCTCGGCATCGCGCAAGGCGACGGAGCGGGCTTCCCGGCGACGTTCGTGCTGTGCTGCGCCGTTCTGCTGTTGTTCGCGGTCGGATTCTGCGCCATGACCCGGCACGTGCCGAACGCGGGGGCCTTCTACACGTATATCCACAAAGGACTCGGCCGCAGCACGGGCCTGGGTTCGGCCTTCCTCGCGCTGGCCACGTACACCGCGGTGCAGCTGGCGGTGTACGGCTACCTCGGCGCGACCCTGTCCGGCCTCGTCGCGCAGTACGGCGGCCCATCGCTGCCTTGGTGGCTGTACGCGCTGGGTGCGCTGGCGATGGTGTCCGCGCTCGGGTACCGGCACATCGAGCTGTCCGGCAAGGTGCTCGGGGTGCTGCTGATCTGCGAGGTCGGCATCGTGCTCGTCTTCGACGCGGTGGTGAACATCCGCGGCGGCGCACACGGATTGTCGACGGCGTTCCTGCAGCCCGCGCAGGTCGGCTCCGGTTCGCTGGGGATCGGGATCATGTTCGCCATCGCGAGTTTCCTCGGTTTCGAGGCGACCGCGGTGTACCGCTCGGAAGCCCGCCGCCCGGAACGCACCGTGCCGCGTGCGACCTACCTCGCGTTGCTGCTGATCGGCGGCTTCTACACGCTGTCGAGCTGGTCGCTCATCTCGGCCTGGGGCGACGGCGAGGCGATCACGCAGTCCAACCAGGACCCCGGCGGCATGCTGATCACGTCCGTCACGCGATATCTGGGCGAGGCGGGCGGGGACGTCGTCCAGATCCTGCTCGTGACCAGCCTGTTCGCCGCCCTGCTGTCGTTCCACAACGTGATCGCGCGGTACACGTTCTCGCTCGGGAACGCCGGTGCGCTGCCGGCCTCGTGCGGCCGCAGCCATGTGCGGCACGGTTCGCCGCACGTCGCGTCCGTGGTGCAGTCGGCGAGTGCGGTGGTGCTGCTGGTGCTCTTCGCGCTGGCCGGGATGGACCCGGTCACGCAGGTGTTCGCCTGGATGGCCGGTACCGCGACGCTCGGCGTCCTGGTACTGATGGCACTGACGTGCTTGGCGGTGCTGGTCTTCTTCCGCCGTTCCACGGTGGACCGCCGGTGGTGGCACACCGTCATCGCGCCCGTGCTCGGCCTCGCCGGGCTGCTCGGCGCACTGGGCCTGACCGTCGCGAACTTCCCGACCCTGATCGGCGGGTCCGACCGGCTCGCCGCTGCGATCGGGCTCGTGCTGGTCGCCGTTTTCGCCCTCGGCACGGGCCTTTCGCTGACCCGCCGCCACCTGCTCGTCACCCTTCCCGCCTGAGACAGGAGCCCGTCATGACCATGACCGAACCCACCACCGGCCACGCGCTGCACCCGGTCCGCGAGGAGGAGGTACACGCGGTCCGGGAGATCCTCACCGAAGCCGGGTTGCTCACCGACACTGTGCGCTGCTGCTACTTCGGGCCGGAGGAACCGGAGAAGTCCGTCGTGCTTTCGTCGGCGCCGGTGGATCGCCGGTTCCGGGCGCTGCTGCTCGACCTGCCGACCGGGGGGTCGCGGGACGTCGTCGTGTCGGTCACGCGGTCCACTGTGGACAGTGTGACAGACCTCGACCCCGCGCGGACCGGGCAGCTGCCGATCATCGACACGGAGTTCGAGCTGATCGAGGAAATCCTGTCCGGGCACGAGGAATGGCGGACCGCGCTCGCTGGACGCGGACTCGACCCGGCTCAGGTCAGGGTCGTGCCGCTGTCCGCGGGCTCGTACTTCCCGGCCGAGGCGGGGCGCCGCGTGGTCCGGACGCTCGGCTTCCACCAGGAGCACGAGAAGGACCACCCGTGGGCGCGTCCGGTGGACGGGCTGGTCGCGTACGTCGATCTGACCACGCACGAGGTGCTGGAGGTGCTGGACCATCGGACGTACCCGGTGCCCGCCGAACCCGGCAACTTCGACGACCCGGCACAGACCGGCCCCGCCCGCACCACGTTGAAGCCGATCGAGATCACCCAGCCCGAGGGAGTCGGGTTCACCGTCGAGGACGGGTTGCTGCGGTGGCAGAACTGGGAGCTGCGGATCGGGTTCAACGAACGGGAAGGCCTGACGCTGCACCAGATCTCGTTCGACGGGCGGCCGATCGTGTACCGCGCGTCGATTGCGGAAATGGTGGTGCCGTACGCCGATCCGTCGCCGGTACGATTCTGGCAGAACTACTTCGACTGCGGCGAATACATGTTCGCCCGCTACGCCAATTCCCTCGAACTCGGCTGCGACTGTCTCGGCGAAATCCGTTACCTCGACGCCGTGATCGCCGACGACCAGCTGCAGCCGCAGGTCCTCCGCAACGCGATCTGCCTGCACGAGGAGGATTACGGCGTACTGTGGAAGCACAGCGACCTGTTCACCGGCTCGCACGAAACGCGCCGGCAGCGGCGGATGGTCGTCTCGTTCTTCACCACGGTGGGCAATTACGATTACGGTTTCTATTGGTACCTCTATCTCGACGGCACCATCGAATGCGAAACCAAGGCGACCGGGATCGTGTTCACGTCGGCGTATCCGGGGGAGGGGCATCCGTACGCGAGTGAGGTCGCCCCGGGCCTCGGCGCGCCGTACCACCAGCACCTGTTCTCCGCCCGGCTGGACATGATGGTGGACGGCCCGCGCAACGCCGTCGACGAGGTGGAAGCGGCGGCGGTCCCGATCGGCCCGGAAAACCCGTACGGCAACGCTTTCACCGAACGCCGCACGCGGCTGCGCACCGAGGGGGAGGCGCAGCGGCTGGCCGACCAGAGCCGGGCGAGGGTGTGGCAGATCGTCAACCCGGAACGGCAGAACCGGCTGGGCCGCAACGTCGGGTACGCGCTGTACCCGCAAGGGCAGCCGACCCTGCTCGCCGACGAGTCGTCCGTGATCCACTCCCGCGCCACCTTCGCGACGCGCCATCTGTGGGTGACCCGGTACGCGGCCGGCGAACGTTACCCCGCAGGCGATTTCGTGAACCAGCACCCCGGCGGGGCGGGCCTACCCTCGTGGACGGCTGCGGACCGCACGGTGGACGGCGAGGACATCGTGCTGTGGCACACGTTCGGCCTGACGCACTTCCCGCGCCCGGAGGACTGGCCGGTGATGCCCGTGGATTACGCGGGTTTCACCCTGAAACCGGTGGGTTTCTTCCCGCGGAACCCGACGCTGGACATCCCGCCGAACACCTCGGGACACTGCCACCACGAAGGGTGACCCCCTGGGGTGCCCGCTCCGGTGCGGGCATTTGCGGGGCTGCCCTGGTTCTTCGCGCGCCGGGGCCGGTTCGGCACGGCCGGTCTTCGCGCTTCGGGGCCGGTTTCGCAGGTGCGATCGGCCGGTTCGTGGTCCCGGCTCAGACCTGGCCGACGGCGACGTGATCCGGGCAGGGCATTCGTCGCTGGCGGCACGCCCACTCGGGTGTGCCGCCAGGGCCGGTTCGGCGGGATGGTGGTGCGGCAGGTGACGTGATCGGGCGGTGTGTGATGCGCAGTGTGACAGCGTCGCGGGCGCTGGAAGGCGCGACCTGGCGGCGGCATGTGCCGCATGTCGTCATGGCGGTTGCGATGGTGACCATGCACCTCGTGCCCATCGCACCGCTCTCGCCACCGGTCTGGTTCGTCACGCTGGGTGGGGTTGCGATCTGGCTGGCGCGCACCGAGGAGGTCGCTCCGGTCCGCCACCACGGGGTCTACGACCTCGCCGGGATGGCCGTGGTGATGCTCGCCCTGCCGATGCCGGGCATGCCAGGAATGTCCGGCGGATCCGGCGCCGCCCCCGCCAGTGGAGCCGCCCTGGTGCTGCTCGGATGCTGGCTCGCCGGGAAACTGCTCCTGGAGGTCCGCCATCCCCTCCGCGACCCGTGGAACGCCGCAATGGTCGCCGTGATGGGGCTGATGATCGCGTAACCTGAACGTTCCGGGCATTTTCCGCCAGCAGTTCATCGTCACGGGCCTCCCCGGTGGAGTACCGGGTGACGAAACCGGAGGGCTTGGTGAACGAACATGACCTGGATACCGTCCCGTATGCGCCCGGCGCGGTCGAGGAGCTGGCCGACCGGCACGGGGAACGCGCGCTCGCCATGGTCGGCAGGCACGGATTCCCCCGCGCGGACGCCGAGGCGATCGTCAGCGATGCGTTCCTCGCTCTCATCAAGAGCTGGCAGCAGCGCGGCTCGTTGGCCGAACCCGAACGGCTGCTGTTCATCACGGTCAAGCAGCGGATGGCGAACGAGTTCCGCCGGCGCAAGCGCAAGCCCGTCGACCGGATCGACAGCGACGAAGGCATTGCCGCGGCGGCGGATGCGTTGTGGCAGCACCACTTCGCCGATCCGCTGATCGACCGGATCGACGTGCAGAACGCACTGCGTGAGCTGCCCCATCGCCAGCGTGCTGTGCTCGTCCTGAGGTTCCTGGACGACCTGGAGATCACGATCGTCGCGGCGCTGCTCGGCTGCAGTGCCAACGATGTGAAATACGCGCAGAAGGTCGGGCTGCGTGAGCTGCGGAAGTCCCGGTGGCTGTCCGGGTACGCGACGACGCCGGAGGTGCGCCAGTGAAGAACGAAACCGCGTGGCTCGACGTCGCGAAGCTGATCGACCAGGCCACCACGGAAAACGCTGCCGGGCACCGGCCCACGCTCCTCGACGAGGCGGAGGTGTCCTACCGGAGCTTCAAGATCGGCGTGTGGCACCTCTCGCAGGACGACCCCGCCGAGGCCCGGCGCTGGCTGCGCGACGCGGCCGACCGGGGGATCGTCGAGGCACAGTCGCTGCTGAGCATCTGCGGACCGGCCGCGGAAGCGGTCGACGAAGAAGTGGTCACCGTGCAGGCACAAAGCGACGCCGAGGTCGACCGGATCCTGGCCACCGACCTCCACGTCGACAGCATCCCCACCGGCGACGGGACGGTCGCGGTCGCCACCCGGCTGCGCGCGGCCGCCGAGGTCACGCGCGGCGAAGGCGTGCCGGGCCCGAAGGAGCTCGACCAGGCAGTCGCGGCTGCCCGCACCGGTGATCCGGACGCGATCGCCGCGCTGCTGAAGCTCATCCGGCCGACCGCCGTGCGTTACTGCCGCGCCCGGATCGGCGATCGCGACCTCACCGGCGTCTCCGCCGACGACATCGCACAGGAGGTGTGCCTCACCGTCCTGAAGAGCTTGCCGGACTTCGAAAAACGCGGCGGTTCGTTCCTGTACCTGGTGCGCTCCATCGCGGCGAACAAGGTCGCCGACGCCTTCCGCGCGGCCGGGATCGACGAGCACTGGTCACCGGTCAGCGAGCTGGAACCACGCGTGCGGCAGATGCTCGCGTCACTGCCACCGCTGTACCAGGAAGTGCTCCGGCTGCGGATCATCGTCGGCATGACTGCCACCGAAACGGCCGCCGCACTGGGCATCTCGGCCGGAGCCGTCCGCGTCACGCAATACCGCGCGCTCACCCGCCTCCGCACCTTGATGGGCGGTTCCTGACCGCGGTCCGTGAAGGGAACCATCACGGAATCAGATTCCCTGATGGTTCCCTTCACAGACTTGACCGTTGCCTACACACTGTCGACAGCGTACTGTCGACAGCTATGCCGACCGCGACTGCTCTGGACTCGAGCCCGTTCTGGAACCTGCTGGACTCCACCGACGACGGATACGCGGACGCGGTCTACGCCGGGAAACTGGCGAAGTCCACCGTCAACGCGATCAACCACACCGTCGCCGCCACGGACGGGATGCATCGGGCGATGCAGTCGATCGTCCGGTGGCAGCGGTTCTACCGGGACACGCCGTCGGTCTTTCAGGCGTACTCGTCCGGCGATGCGCTGAAGGCCCAGGCCGACGGGCGCACCGCGATTTTCATGGGCTTCCAGGGCATCGACCCGCTCGAGGGTGACCTGAACATGATCGAGGCCTACCACTCCATGGGCCTGCGTTTCCTGCAGCCGACCTACCAGCGCCGGACCCTCGCCGGGGAGGGCTGCGGCGAGCCCACGGCGGGCAGTGTCGGGTTGAGCTCGTTCGGGCGCGACCTCGTCGGCATCTGCAACGATCTGGGGATCGTGCTCGACATTTCGCACGTCGGGGAACGCACCTCCCTCGACATCATCGAGCGGTCGGCCAAGCCGGTGATCGCCACGCATTCCGCGGCGCGCGGGCTCGTCGACTGCGTGCGCAACAAAACCGACCGGGAAATCACCGCGCTGGCGGAAACGGGCGGGGTGATCGGAATTGCCGGGAAATCGTTGTTCCTCACCCCCGAATATGCCACCAAAGGCAGCACTCTCGACGACTATCTCCGGCACATCGACTACATCTGCTCGCTGGCCGGTGACGATGTCGTCGCAATCGGTACCGACATTTCCGACGAGCGGCGGTACACGCCCGAAATGCTCAGGAAATTCGGCGAAGCCTATCCGGAGATCCCGCTCGGCGGCGACACCTTCCGGGCCGAGATCGCGAACACCCGGGACATTCCCACGCCGGCCGACACCAAGAACATCCTCGCCGAGCTGACGGCCCGCGGTTATGGCCCGGATACGATCGACAAGATCAAGGGCCGGAACGCGCATCGGGCGTGCGCGGCCAACTTCTGAGCGGGAGAGTCATGACAGAGGGCGACACCGGCAGCCTGGACCTCGGGCTGCAGCACCAATCGCTGGCGGAGCGGATCGCCGCGCAGCTCAGCACCCGCATCTACGAGGGTGACCTGGCGCCCGGCGTCACGCTGAGCGAGGCGGGGATCGCGCGGCAGCTCGGGGTCAGCCGGTCTCCGGTCCGCGAAGCGATTGCGTTGCTGGCCGCCGACGGCCTGGTGCAACGGCCTTCGCGCAAACAGGCCTTCGTCTCCCGGTTCACCGCGGAGGACTGCATTGCCCTGTACGACACCCGCGCGCTCATCGACGGCTACCTCGCCGAGCAGGCCGCGCGCCACGCCACCGAAGAAGACCTCGCAGCCCTCGACGACCTGCTCGCGCAGCTGCTCGCCGCGGCCGGGGCAGGTGGCCGGGACTACCGGGTCGCGCTCGAACCGCTGAAATTCAAGATCTACCTCACCTCGCGCAATGCGGTGTCCGCGGAAATCGGCAAATCGCTGTGGTACCGCAGCCTGCCGTTTCGCTCACTGGTGCCGATCGACCAACGACTCGGGCAATCCCTCGAAATGCACCGCGACGTGATCGAGGAAATCCGGAAACACAATCCGGAAGGGGCCCGCGCCGTCGTCTTCGACGGGCTTCAGGACTACAAGGAGGCTGTGTTGAAAAGGGTCGCAAAAGACTGAAGTAACTTCGGGGGGAATTTTTTCCAAAGGGGGCCATTCCGGCTGCGCCCGATCATTGCCGCGCGCCGGAAAAGAATTCCACTCGGCGAATGGGAGCTTGTCGTGAAGAAATGGCTGGCCGGCGTGTGCGCCGTCACCACGTCGCTGACGATGGTGGCTTGCGGATCGGGCGGGTCGCCCGCCGCGGGCCGCACGAGCATCGTCGTCGCGGACACCAGCGGGATCCGCGACTGGAACCCGCTGTCGGCGACCGGCGACACCACCATCCAGCGGCAGCAGCAATGGCCGCTGTACCCGCATCCCTTCCTCCCGCAGGCCGACACCAGCCTCAAGCTCAACGACGCGCTGCTCGCCAGCGCCGCAATCACTTCGACCAGCCCGATGGTCGTCACCTACAAGATCAAGGACCAGGCGAAGTGGTCCGACGGCACCCCGATCACCGCCGCCGACTTCGAGTACACCTGGTCGGTGCAGAACCCGAAGGTGTGCAAGGAATGCAAGGCCGCCTTCACCGAGGGCTACACCTTGATATCGAAGGTCGTTGCGCAGGACGGCGGCAAGACCGCCGAGGTGCATTTCGACAAACCGTTCTCGCAGTGGCAATCGCTGTTCACCTTCCTGCTCCCGGCGCACGTGGCCAAGCAGTACGGCTCGATGGCGCAGTCGTTCAACGACGGCTTCACCAAGAACCAGCCCAAGGTCACCGGCGGTCCGTACCAGGTGAAGGAGTACCAGCCGGGCGTCTCGCTGACGCTCAGCCGCAACGAAGCCTGGTACGGCACCAAAACCGGGTACGAGACCGTCGTCTTCCGTGAGATCAAGAGTGTCGACGAGCAGCTGACCGCGTTGCGCAACGGCGAAATCGACGTCATGTCGGCCGCGCCGTCGGTCGACACCATCGAACAGCTGAAGGGCATGGCCAAGGTCGAGACCCGCGTCGGCCCCTCGCTCACCTACCAGCACCTCGGCATCCAGACCAGCGGCGGCCCGCTGCGCGACCCCGATCTGCGCAAGGCCGTCGCCACCGCCCTCGACCTGAACGGCATCCGGGCCCGGACCCTCACGCCGGTGGCGCCGAATGTCCCCGCGATGAACAGCGCCGTGTACGTCCCCGGCCAGAACATCGACGGAATCGAGGCGTACCACGACAATCTGGCGGCGGTCGGCGTCGGACGCGGCGACTTGGCGGCAGCCAAGCAGATCCTCGCCGGGAAGGGGTACACGCAGAACAACGGCGCACTTCGCGGTCCCGGCGGCGCCGACATCCCGCCGTTGGTCTTCGTCACCGAAGCGGCGAACTCGTCACGGGTCGAGACCGCGCAGATCGTCCAGCAGCAGCTCGCGCCGCTCGGCCTGAAGGTCGCCATCCAGTCGCTGGACGCCAACCGGTACGCCTCGACGATCTTCGACGGCAAGTTCGACCTGATGGTCACCGGCACCGCGCTCGACCTCGGCCCGATCTCGGTCCAGCAGTGGTACGGCTCGGACGGCGGCCGGAACTTCGGCTATCACAACGCCCGCGTCGACGAGCTGTTCGCCACGGCGTACGCGGCCACCGATCCCGCGACTCTCGTCAAGGCCATGAACGACGTCGACAAGATCCTCCTCGCCGACCTGGTCGTGCTGCCGCTGTTCCCGGCGCCGCGGATGATCGTGTACCCCAAGGGCGTCACCGGGATCGAGCTCAACCCGAGCAAGTACGGCATCACCGTGAACGTCGAGAACTGGGCCGGTGCGCAATGACCGCTCCACGCCTGCGGGCGAGCGGCGCCATGCCGTCGATCACCGTCGACGGGGACGCCTACCGGCAGGGATTCCAGCACGGCCGGGCATTCGCCGGGCTGATCCGGGCCAACGTCGCCGAGATGTACGCCGAACGCAAGCGGATCACGACCCTCGGGCGGACGTGGGACTACGACGGGCTCGTGGAACGGAACTTCGCCTTCGCCATGGACCAGCGGCCCGAGCTGGCCGACGAAATCGACGGCCTGAGCGCCGGCAGCGGCATCGACCGCACCGACCTAGTCCACCTCAACGTGCCGCTGTACCTCGTCGCCACGTTGCTGCCGCTGGAATGCACCGTGCTGCTGTCCACCCACGAGTCCGCGAGCACCCTCGGGAAAACCCGCGATCTGCCCAATGCGATGACCAACGTCCTCCTGCACCGGTGGCATCCGGACGGCGCCGAATCCGTCGAGCTGATGCACGCGGGTGCGGTCACGATGCCCGCGGCCGGGCTGAACTCGGCGGGGCTGATGTGGGCGTCGACCGGGGTGTGGGCCAAGTCCACGACCATCGACATCGAGGAGCTCGCCGATCACTGGCTCATCGTCGACCTGGCCGGGATGACCCGGGACTGCGTGGACACGGCGGCGCTCGCCGAGGAGCTCGAAGCGGCGAGGTCGGTCACGAACCTCATCGTCACCGCGGTCGATGCGCAGCAGCAGGCCCGGCGGATCGAATACTGCCCTGGCCGCACCGAAATCCTCCCCGCCGTCAGTCGTGCCGCCGTCGCGACCAACCACTTCTCCGCCCCCGCACTGGTCAGCGAAGCGCCGACCCGCGAGGAGTACCCGTCCACCTACACGCGGGCGGAACTGGGAATGGCCAGTCTGGCCGGGCAGGAAGACCATGGCGCAGAAGGGATCTGGGCGCTGCTGGCCGACCACGGAGCCGGGGACGGCCTCGGCATCTGCCGCCACCACGCGGTGAGTGCCCAAGGCAACCGGACCCAGTGCGGCACGGTTTCGACCTGGCCGGAAGGGGTCCTGGAGGGCTGGCTCGGCCATCCGTGCGAGCGGAACCCGGTCCGATCGTGAAGGGCCGGTTCCGATGATCCGTTACCTGGTCGCCCGCGCCCTCGGTGCGCTGGGCATCCTGCTGCTGGCGTCGATGACGATCTTCGTGGCCGTCGCGGCCTCCGGCGATCCGCTCGCCCAGCTGCGCGACCACCAGCCGCCGGTACCGCAGTCGGTACTGGACGCCGAAGCCGTGCGCCTCGGACTGGACGACAACCTCGCCGTTCGCTACCTGCATTGGCTGCTCCGCTTGGTACAAGGCGATTTCGGGCCGTCGGTCGTGGTGAACCGTGACATCTTCACCGAGCTGACGACCCGGGTCGGGGTCACGCTCCGGCTCGTGGTCGTGGCGCTCGTGCTCGCCCTGGTGCTGGCCCTCGTCGCCGGTACCGCAGCCGCGGTGCGCAGGGGACGGTGGTTCGACCGGTTCTTCACGCCGCTGACGTTCCTGCTGCTCGCGCTGCCGTCGTTCTGGCTCACCGTGATCGCCAAACAGGCGGGCATCCTGCTCAACGACGCGGTGGGGGAGAACGTCCTGCCGACCGTCGGCGCCGGGCCGGTGGCCGCCGCCGACGGGTTCTGGGACCAGTTCTTCGGCACCGCGGCACACCTGGTGCTGCCGACGCTGGTGCTGTGCCTCGTGCATTTCTCGATCTGGAGCCGGTACCAGCGCAGTGCGGTACTCGAAAGCCTGCAGGGCGACCACGTGAAGTTCGCCCTCGTCCGCGGGCTCGCGCGGAAACGGGTGATCCGCAGCTACGCGGTCCGGACGAGCCTGGTGCCGATCGTCACGGTGGTCGCGCTGGAGCTGCCGGTGCTCGTTTCCGGGGCCATCGTCACGGAGACCGTCTTCCAGTGGGAGGGCATGGGTGCCTTCCTGCTGGACTCGATCTCGCACCGCGACATGAACGCGATCCTCGGCTGGCTGATGATCGCCGGGGTCGCCGTCGTGCTGTGCAACCTCCTCGCCGACGTGCTCTACCTGGTGATCGACCCGAGGATCCGCCATGCCGCCTGAACGAACTGCCGTGGTCCCGAACGGGGTCGCCCGGAAATTCCTGCGTGACCGGTCCGCATTGGCCGCGCTGTCCGCGATCCTGCTGCTCGTGCTCACCGCGATCGTCGTCCCGATGTTCTGGCGGTACCGCTTCGAGCAGCTGTCCGACGACATCTCCCAGGCTCCGTCGTGGTCGCACCCGATGGGGACCGACACGCTCGGCCGCGACCTGTTCGCCCAGGTCCTGCGGGGGCTGCAGCAGTCGCTGGCCATCGCCGGGTCGGTCACCGTGCTCGGGGTCGTGCTCGGTGTGGCACTCGGGCTCGTCGCCGGGTACTCCGGCGGGTGGGCGGACAACGTGGTGATGCGCCTCGTCGACCTCACGCTCACCTTGCCGGTGCTGGCGATCGGTGCGTTCTTCGGGTCGATCGTCCCGCCGGGCGGCACCTCGTGGCTCGCCTTGTCGCTGGTGCTCGCCTTGCTGATGTGGGTGAGCGTGGCGCGGCTGGTGCGCGGGGTCGTGCTGAACCTCAAGGAATTGCCGTACCTGCAGGCGGCCGAGACCATGGGCGCCGGGCGGGTGCGGATCCTGGTCCGGCACGTGCTGCCGAACGTCAGCGACCACCTCATCGTCGCCGCGACCCTGCTGTTCTCCGGCGCGATCATCGCCGAAAGCAGCCTCAGCTTCCTGGGGTTCGGCGTGGTCCCGCCGGACACCTCGCTCGGCCTGCTGGTCGCCGAAGGGCAGTCGACGATCCACTCGCGCCCGTGGCTGTTCTTCTTCCCCGGCGGCTTCATCATCGCGCTGGTGCTGTGCGCCAACTACCTCGGAGAAGGCTTGCGGCGCGCAATGAATCCCCGCTCGCACATCTCGCATCTGCTGCCACGCGGCCGCCGTTCGCGTCCGGCTACGGTCGCCGCCCCGGTCGAGGACGGGCCCTTGGTGGCAGTCCGGGACTTGACCGTCTCGTTCGGCCAGGCGACGCCGGTCGCCGGGGTGTCGTTCGACATCCACCGGGACGAGACCGTGGCGCTGGTCGGCGAGTCGGGCTCGGGGAAGACCCTCACCGCGCATGCGCTGATCGGGATGGTCCCGCCGCCCGGCGTGGTCGGCGGGAACGTGGTCATCGACGGCCGTTCCTGCACGGGCTGGTCCGAACGGGAATGGGCGGAGCTGCGCGGGACCCGGATCGCGATGATCCTGCAGGACCCGTCGACCGCGCTGAACCCGGTGCTGTCGATCGGGCAGCAGTTCGCGCACTCCTACGAGGACGGCCGCGCGAACGCGCGAGAGATCCGCGACCGGTGCGCACGGCTCCTGGACCTCGTGTCGATCGCGGACCCTGAACGCGTGCTGCGGCAGTATCCGCACGAGCTGTCGGGCGGAATGCGGCAGCGGGTGGCGATCGCGATGGCGCTGGCCCACGACCCGGAGCTGATCATCGCGGACGAGCCGACGACCGCGCTCGACGTGACGGTGCAGGCGCAGGTGTGTGCCACGCTGCTCGACGTCCGGGAACGCCTCGGGACGAGCATGCTCTTCATTTCCCACAACCTCGGCGTGGTCGCCGGGCTCGCGGACCGGGTGGTGGTCATGAAGGATGGCCAGGTCCGGGAGAGCGGCACCGTGGCGGACGTCTTCGCGAATCCACAGGACGCGTACACGCAGATGCTGCTGCGCACCGTGCCGACGATCCCCGCCGGAGGTGCTGCTCGTGGCTGACCTGCTGACCGTGACTGACGTCGTCAAGCACTACCGTTCGCGTTCCCGGTGGCTGCGCCGCGGTGCACCGGCGGTCGTGCACGGGGTGTGCGGGGTGTCGTTCACCGTCCCGGCCGGTTCGTCGTACGGGATCGTGGGCGAATCGGGGTCCGGGAAGACGACGGTGCTCAAGCTGATCCTCGGGCTGGAACGGCTCACCCGCGGCACGATCACCTGCGACGGGGTCGTGCTCGCGGACACGACGGGGCCGTACAACCCGTCGTTCCGCGATCGCATCGCCGTCGTGTTCCAGGACCCGATGACGTCGCTCGACCCGCGGATGACCATTCGCGACAGCCTGCGCGAGCCGTCGGTGATCGCCCGGAACCCGGCCACCGAGCACGATCTCGTTGCCCTGCTGGAGAAAGTGCTGCTGCCCGCGCAGTACCTGAACGTCCATCCGCACGAGCTGTCCGGCGGGCAACGCCAGCGCGTGGCCATCGCCCGCGCGCTCGCCCGCCGTCCGCAGCTGGTCCTGCTCGACGAGCCGGTGTCCGCCCTCGACGTGTCGGTGCAGGCGGAGATCATCGCGCTGCTGAAGGAATTGCGCACGGAGACCGGGGTTTCGTACCTGATGGTGTCGCATGATCTCGGGGTCGTCGCGGAACTGTGCGACCACCTCGGCGTGATGTGGCTCGGCCGGATGGTGGAGTCGGGCCCGGCGGCGGAGGTGCTGTCCGCCCCCGCGCATGCCTACACGCAGCGGCTGGTCGAGGCGATCCCGGTGCTCGACCCGGCCGTCCAGCGCGAGCGGCTCCGCACCCTCGCCGCCCGCCCGCCGCTGATGGCCGCCGACCGCCCCGCCTGCCCTCACCCCGGCTGACCCCGGCGGTCCGTGAAGGGAACCATCACGGAATCAGATTCCCTCATGGTTCCCTTCACGGACTTCACGGACTTCACGGACTTCACGCCGAGGGGGTCAGGCTCGGGCGGGGTTCACCGCGACGGTGGTGTTCGGCTCGGCGTCGACGGAGCTGCGGCGGGCGGCAGCGCAGCCGAGAGCGCTGACCACACCCAGACCCAGCAGCAGGGTCGCCACTGGCCAGGACGCGTTCGTCTGCGCCAGCAGGAACGTCGCGATCGCCGGGGTGAAGCCGCCGATCAGGCTCGCGCCTTGGTAGCACAGCGAGATCCCGGTGTAGCGCAGATGCGTCGGGAACTGGTTGGCCAGCAACGCGGGCAGCACCGCCCACAGTCCGGTCTGGAACATCGTCGCCACGGCCTGCGCGAACCAGATCCAGCCCGGCGTGCCGGTGTTGAGCAACGCGTACAGCGGGAACGCCCACGCGGCCACGAGTGCCGAGCCGATACACGCGATCAGCCGCGGTTTGCGGTATGTCGCCCATCGGCCGACCACCAGGATCAGCGACGCCTGCACCGCCGCGGTGATGAGCTGCCCGGCCAGCCCGATACTGCTGCTGAGCCCGAGTTTGCTCACCGCGTAGGTGATCGTGAACGTGTTGACCAGGTAGTACCCGCCGCTGGTCAGCATGGCCGCGGCGATGCCGATCAGCAGTGGCCGCCACGCCAGGCGGAGGACGTCCAGCAGCGGTACCCGCGAGCGCTCCCCGGCCTTCTTGACCTTCTCGAACGCCGGGGTTTCCTGCAGCCGCAACCGGATCACGAGCCCGACGACCAGCAGGATGCCGGAGAACAGGAACGGGACCCGCCAGCCCCAGGCGAGGAACACCGAGTCCGGCATGCCCTGGAACATCAGCACCATCAGCGACGACAGCATCAGCCCGGCCGGGGATCCGAGCTGCGGGATGGCCCCGAAGAACGCCGCCCGGCCCTTCGGCGCGTGTTCCACTGAAACCAGCGACGCGCCACCCCATTCGCCGCCGAGCGCGAAGCCCTGTACGCAGCGCAGCACCACCAGCAGAATCGGCGCCCACACCCCGATCGTCGCGTACGACGGCAGGAAGCCGATCAACATCGTCGCGCCGCCCATGAGCATCAGCGTGAGCACGAGGATGCTCTTGCGCCCGACGCGGTCGCCGAGATGCCCGAACACGATCGCGCCCACCGGCCGCAGCAGGAACCCGGCGGCGAACGTGGCGAACGCGGCGAGCGTACCCGCGGCCGGGTCGTGCGACGGGAAGAACAGCTTGCCGAGCACCAGCGCGGCTGCGGTGCCGTAGAGGTAGAAGTCGTAGTACTCGATGCTTTGCCCGATCAGGGCGGCCCAAGCGGCACGTCGGTGCTGCGGGCGGTGCGCGGTGCCGGTGCTCGTGGCTTCGGCCATGGCCTGCTCCGTTCCGGTGAGGCGGGGGGATTCAGGAAACGCGGGTGGCGAGCTGGGCGAGGAATTCGAGGATGACCCGGCCGGCGAGGTTGCCGGTGAGGCCCTGGATGTCGTGCGGCGGGCTGACGGTGTTGAGGTCGAAGAGCACTGTCCGCAGTGGAGCGAGCGCACGCAGGAGCGCGAGCCCTTCCCGGGCGGTCGCGCCGCCCCATTCCGGCATGGCGACGCCGGGTGCCGCGGACGGGTCGAAGAAATCCATGTCCCAGCACAGGTACACCGGCCGCCCGCCGATCGCGGCGACCACCTCCTCGGCGACCTCGGCGACCCCCTGGCGCACCACGTCGTCCATCGGGATGACCCGGTGGCCCACTCCGGAGATGTTGCTGCGGGTCCCGGTGAGCGCGGACAGGGTGCCGCGCGCGCCGAGGTGGAACGTCAGCTCCGGGTCGACCAAGCCTTCCTCGGCGGCACGCAGGAAGGTGGTGGTCGTGGTGTACCGGCCGGTGCCGGGGACGTCCGACGTGTCGGTGTGGGCGTCGCAGTGCACCACCGCGAGCGTCCCGTGCTGCCGGTGCGCCGCGCGGAGCTGAGGCAGCGTCACCGAACCGTCGCCGCCGATCGCGATGGGTACCGTACCCGCTCCCAGCAATGCGGTGGTCGCGGTTTCGATGTGTTCGAAGGCTTCCTCGATCTTGCTCGGCGTGAGCGCGACGTTGCCGAGGTCGACCACGCCGAGTGCGGACAGGAAGTCTTCATCGGAATGGAAGAGGAAGCGGCGGTCCGGCAGCCAGCTGTGCCGGACGTGGTCCGGGCCCTGCCGGCAGCCGATCCGGAAGCCGTTCGTGCCGGTGTCGAACGGCAGCCCGAGGATCGCGGCCCGCGCACCGGGCGCGCGGCGGGGGAGCCCGGCGAAGGTGCCGGACTCGAACCTGCTGAGGACGCTGAGGGCATCGTCAAGGGAATGCGTCATGAAGCTGTCTCGACCTGCTTTCGGACGTTGGCCGGTCCCGGGGATCGGGACCTTCACCTGCTCGCGCATCTGGTGCTATGGTCGGACCAAGTCACCAAGTTCTAGCACCGGGCGGCGCTGATCGCAAGACGCGGGATTTCCGCGCGGACGGCCGCCGCCGAGGTCCTACCCCGAGGATGTGCCCGTGGACGCGGCAAAATTGCTGATCGTGGCGGTTGTGGGAGTGCTCGCCGGAGCCGCGAACAGCGTGGCCGGCGGTGGCACGCTGCTCACGTTCCCGGCGCTGCTGGCCGTCGGGCTGCCGCCGATCCCGGCGAACGTCACGTCCGCGATCGGCCTCGTGCCCGGTTACGCAGGCGGCGCGTACGCCTACCGTGCGGAAATCCGGGACCAGCGGTTGCGCCTGCGGCAGCTGGCCGCGGTGTGCGTGGTCGGCGGGATCGTCGGCGCGGTGCTCCTGCTGATCACTCCGCCCGCGGCCTTCACTCGTCTCGTGCCGTACCTGGTCTTGCTGTCGACCGCGTTGCTGTGGGCGCAGCCGTGGCTGTCCGCGCGCGTGACGGCTTTGCGGCAGGGCAAGGAAACCTCGGGCGGGCTCGGGTTGGTGACGCAGCTGCCGGTGCTCGTCGCGTCGGTGTACGGCTCGTATTTCGGGGCCGGGCTCGGGGTGCTGCTGCTGGCGGTGCTGGGCATCTTCATCCCGGACGGGCTGCAGCGGCTCAACGGGCTGAAAAGCGTACTGTCGCTGGTGATCGTGGTCGCCGGGGTCGGGGTGTACCTGCTGTCGGGGCAGGCGAGCCCGGTGGTCGTCGCGGTGCTGCTGGTGATGTCGTGGCTGGGCGGGTTCGCCGGCGGGCTGCTCGCGCGGCGGGTGCCGGCGGGGGCGCTGCGGATCGTCGTGTGCGTGCTGGGGGTGGCGAGCGCGATCGTGCTGTTCGTCCGCGGCTGACCTGGTAGGGTTGGGTTGTTGGACAGACCAAAGGAGGGGCCGTGGCGATCGAATGGTCGGGAGCCGGGCTGCGCCCCTCGTCCATGAGCACCGAGGTCGCCGCGTACCTCGAGCAGCTGATCGTCACCGGGGAGATCCAGGTCGGCGAGAAAGTGCCGCCGGAGCGGGAAATCGCGGCCAAGCTGGGCGTGTCGCGCAGCACCGTGCGCCAGGCCATGCACGAGCTCACGCTGAAGGGACTGACCGACCGCAAACCCGGCCGCGGCACGGTGGTGCTTGGCCCGGGCGCGAGCGTCGGGTCGCTGCTGGGCGCACTGAACCAGGCCGAACGGGAACCGATGCAGGTCACCGACCTGCGGCAGGTGGTGGAACCGTCGGTGGCGAGCCGCGCCGCATTGCGCGCGACCCCGGCGGATCTGCGGCAGCTCGAACGCGCGTGTGACGAGGTCCGCGAGGGCATTTCGGCCGCGGAATCGGTGCGCCTGGACGAGAAGTTCCACCTGCTGGTCGCGCGGGCCACGCAGAACCCGCTGCTGGTGAGCATGGTCGAGGTGATGCAGGACTGGTTGGGTGAGCTGCGCCGCGAGTCGCACGCCACGGCGTCGGGTCGCCGTTCTTCGCATGCCGGGCATCGGCGCATTCTGGAGGCGATCCGGGCCGGTGACCCGGAAGCCGCGGAGGCCGCGATGCACGAGCACATTTCGGGGATCGGTGACCTCGTGGCGGGACGGCATACGGCGGTGAAGGGGCGGGGTTGATCCGCTGGTGCCGCCGGGGCGGGCTCGGCTGACGCGGTGGTGTCGCCGGGCCGGTTGCGATGGGCCTCCGCTGACGGCCTGGTGCAGGGGAGCCGGGTCGGTCACGATGGGGGCATGTGGGTTGCGCCGACGACGACGGCCGGGTTGCTGGCGAATGTCGTGCGGGGGGCGGAGCGGGCCGGGTTCACCGGGCTTCTCGTGGTGCTGGCCCGCACTGCCGACGCGCCGGTGCAGCTGCACGAGCTGTCCGACGAGTGGACCAGCGTGCACGACGTCACCGGGCAGCTGATCGCGGTGCTGAGCCCCGATCCGCGGGCGCGGGTGCCGCCGGTGACCTCGATTCTGGAACGGAGCACCCTCGTGCACGAGTCCGCGGCGATGCACGACCTGCGCCTGTTCTCGAGCCGCGCCCGTGATCGGGCGTTCTCCAGCGGCTTCGTCCGTTCGGCGGCAAGGGATGCGTCGTGCCGCGGGATGGCCGAACCGCCGCGTCCTCCCCGGGAACATCGCACTGCGTGGACGGAGGCGGTTTCGCGGTGTGCGACGTACTTCGGCATTGCCGAGGCACAGCTGCCCGCGGTGCTGGTGCTGAGCTTCGCCGAGTCGGCTGCGGTGCTCGTGCGGTTGCGGCCGCGGTCGGAACTGTCGGTGTACGACTTGTGCAAACAGGTCGCGGCGAATCTGGGGTACACGAAACGTGCCGCGGAACTGCGGGCGACGCGGCGGGTGCTCCGGGCACGACATTCTGCTTTGCCGCCGGTCGAGGGGGCCGGGCCGAGGCCGTTGCCGTTGGATGCCCGGATCGGGGCCGAACGGTCTCGCCGGATGCGAGACCTGTACGACGGGCTCGCTGAGCAGCTCGGGGCCGTCGGCGGGCTCGATCCTGAGCTGGTTGTGCGATGGCAGGCGGAGCTGGCCGAGGTGCGTGCGCGGGGTACGGCGGAGGGGATGTACCGGTTGTTGTTCGAGATCCGCCGGTACGTGGCCGGATCGGGGGAGGAGTCCTGGCAGCGGCTCGCGACGCGGGTGGGCACGGTGACCGCGGCTACGGACCGGGCGTTTCTCGGTGGGCGGGTGGAGTGGGACCTCGAGAGTGCGGATCCGCTGGTTGCCGAGGTCCGTCGGCGGGAGGGCGAGTGGCGGGAGCAGCGGGTCCGGGAGGCGCGGATGGCTGCGGAGTTGCGGGAGGTCGATGCCGAGCTGGCCGAGGTGGTGGCGGGGGAGAAGAGGGAGGCAGGGCTGGCCGGGGCGGTGGAGGTTGCCGCTCGGGAGGCCTTGGGGCGGGCCGAGGTGGAGACTGCCGCGGGGACGGCGGGGTTGGCCGGCTATGTCGTCCGGGTGGTTCGGCCGGTCGGGGAGCAGCCGGTGGAGGGGAATGTGGTTGCGGGGGCGGTGTCCGGGCAGGTTGTGCAGGCTCGGGATATCGGCGGGGATGTGTATTTCGGGCGGCGGCCTGGGTGGTGGGATCGGGTGTGGCGATGGGTTCTTCGGCGTTGAGGAACTGTTGCGTGGGGGCACCCCGAAGCCGGAATTGTGACCGTGTTCAGGCGTCGTATCGGGGTGCAGGGCTGGGTTTCGTGGGTGCACGGGTGGGCCTGCGTCGAACCTGGCGATGGTGACTTTCCCGTCTTACCTGCTTGCTGGACGCCGGGGTCTTTCTTGGCTGCGTCGGCGAATCCTCGGGTGTGTTCCTGGCTCGTGCCGATTCCGGGCTGATTGTCGATGACCAGAACTTCTCCGCCGGACGGGCCAGTTTCCGGATTGCCTGGAAGGCTGCTGCGCCGCCTTTGCTGTCCGACGCAATTGACGAGGACCTTCGTCGCGGGGGCCGAAAGCCTGCGCCGACCTCGCCGGACCCCTTGACCGCACCGGTCTGGGCCTGTAGAAACCTATATCACGCTGTGGTACTAACGTTTCGTTAGACGAAACAGGGCACGCAGGTGACAAACTCATCGCAACGGGGCGGGAGGAGTGGGCGGATGGTTCAAGCACAAGATCCGGCAACGGGGCCGCCGAAGCTCAAGATGGCCAAGGTCGCCACGGCGGCGCTGACGGCCTCGAGCATCGAGAATTACGACTTCTTCATCTACGGCACGGCGGCGGCGCTGGTCTTCCCCCAGCTCTTCTTCCCGGGACAGAGCCCGCTGACCGGGGTCCTGCTCAGCTTCGCCACGTTCGCGGTGGGCTTCGTCGCCCGTCCGCTCGGCGGCATGCTCTTCGGGCACATCGGCGACGTGCGCGGCCGTAAGACCGCGCTGATCGGGGCACTCGCCGGAATGGGGGTGGCCTCGACCCTGATCGGGCTGCTGCCGACGCATTCGGTGATCGGCGTCGCCGCCCCGATCCTGCTGGTGCTGCTGCGTTTCCTGCAGGGCATCGCGGTGGGCGGGCAGCTCGGCGGCGTGGTGCTGCTCGCGACGGAGAACGCCCCGGCGCATCGCCGCGGCTACTTCTCCAGTTTCGCGCAAGCCGGTGCGCCGGGCGGGATCATCCTCGGCAACCTGGCGTTCCTGCTGGTCATCCGGGTCACCTCGCCCGCGGCCTTCGAATCGTGGGGATGGCGCGTCCCGTTCCTGGTCAGCGCACTGCTGATCTGGCTGGCCATCCACCTGCAGCTCAAGCTCGAGGACACCGACGCGTTCCGGCACCTGCAGGAGGTCAAGAAGCAGCGGGCCGAGGCCGACCTCCCGCCCGAGCCTGCCGTGGAGGTCAAGGGTTCCCCGGTCATCCGCGCCTTCAAGGTGCACTACCGGCAGATCGCCTTGGTCGCGTGCGCGTACATCGGCATCAACGTGACGTACTACCTCTTCATGACCTTCGCGGTGTCGTACAGCACGAACCCGAAGATCCTCGGCCTGTCCAAGAATTCCATCCTGCTGGCGGTGCTCGTGGCGGCCGGCGTGCAGCTCGTGCTGCTGCCGCTGTCCGGTGCGCTGTCCGACCGGTTCGGCAGGCGCACGATGCTGCTGGCCGGGTCGGGCATGCTGGCGGTGTTCTCGTTCGGCTTCTGGCCGATGCTGAACACGAAGTCGAGCGTGGTCATCCTGGCGGCGTTCATCATCGGGCTCGGCCTCATGCACACCACGATGTACGGGCCGCAGGGCGCGTTCTTCGCGGAGGTGTTCTCCACCGGGCTCCGCTATTCCGGGGTATCACTGGGAGTGCAGCTGGGTTCGGTGCTGGGCGGTGCCTTCGCGCCGTTGATCGCGACCTCGCTGTACGCCGCGACCGGGTCGTCGGTGTCCGTCGCCGCCTACATGGCCGGGGTTTGCGTGATCACGTTCGTGGCGGTGTTCCTGATGCCGGAAACCCACCGGAAGAACATCAACGAGCCGGTTCCGGCCACCGCGCCGCCGGTCCGGCACAACACCATGGAGGAAACCGGATGACCTTGCCTGTTCGGCAGCTGGGCGGCCTTGCCGTCGGCAAACAGGGGCTCGGATGCATGGGCATGAGCGAGTTCTACGGCGGCGCCGACGAAACCGAGTCGCTGGCGACCGTGCACCGGGCGCTCGAGCTGGGCGTGACCCTGCTCGACACCTCGGACATGTACGGGTACGGGGCCAACGAGGAGCTCGTGGGCCGCGCGATCGCCGGACGGCGCGACCAGGTCGTGCTGGCCACGAAGTTCGGCGTCGTGCGGTCCGATGACACGATGAAACGCGGCGTGCGCGGCGACGCGGAGTATGTGCGGCAGGCGTGCGACGGATCGCTGCGGCGGCTCGGGGTCGACCACATCGATCTGTACCAGCAGCACCGGGTCGACCCGGAGGTCCCCATCGAGGAGACGGTCGGTGTGCTGGCGGAGCTCGTCGCGGCCGGGAAGGTGCGGCACCTCGGGCTGTCCGAGGCGTCCGCCGACACGATCCGCCGGGCGCACGCGGTGCACCCGATCACGTCGGTGCAGTCCGAATGGTCGTTGTGGGAACGGTCGATCGAGAGCGACGTCGTCCCGGTGTGCCGCGAGCTCGGCATCGGCATCATGCCGTACTCGCCGCTCGGCCGCGGGTTCCTCACCGGCCGGTTCAGCTCGCCGGACGACTTCGACAAGGACGACTTCCGGCGGACTTCCCAGCCGCGGTTCGAATCCGGGAACCTCAAGCGGAACCTGGAATTCGTCCGTGCGCTCGAAGCGCTGGCGGAGGACCGCGGGGTCACGGCGGCCCGGCTGGCGCTGGCGTGGGTACACAGCCGTGGCGACGATGTCGTGCCGATCCCGGGTACGAAGCGGCGGAAATACCTCGAAGAGAACGTGGCGGCCGCGCACCTGGAACTGTCCGAAGAGGACATTGCCGCGATCGAGAAAGCGGTACCTGCTGACCAGATCACCGGCGAGCGGTACTCGCCGGACCGGATGACGTTGCTCGACTGAACCTGCTCGACTGACCTGACTGAGGTTTGCGCTATGCGTTTCACGGACCAGGTGGCCATTGTGACCGGCGGAGGAGGGACCGGGCTGGGCAGTACGCTGGCGCACCGCTTCGCGGCCGAGGGGGCCGCGGTAGTGGTCGCCGACGCGAACGGCGAGGCGGCCGGCGAGGTCGCGAAGTCGGTGCGGAACCAGGGCGGGCAGGCCCTTGGCGTCCGCACCGACGTGCGCCGCGAGGACGACGTCGACGCGATGCGGAATGCGGCGGTGCGTGAGTTCGGGCGCATCGACGTGCTGGTGAACAACGCGTTCACGTCGAATCCGGCCAGTATCCTCGACGCGCGCATCGAGGACTGGAGCCGCGACATCGACGTCATCCTGAAGGGCACTTTCCTGTGCTCCCAGCGGGTGCTCCCGACGATGATCGGCCAGGGCAAGGGCGTGATCATCAACATTTCGTCGGTGAACGCGCACACGCACGTCGGCGCGTCCGCGTACAGCGCGGCCAAGGCCGGGGTCGAGTCGCTGACCCGCAATCTGGCCGTCGAGCATGCGCCGGACGGCATCCGGGCCAACGCTTTGGTACCGGGCACGTTCCGCACCGACGTCTGGAACGAGCGCGAGAAGCTCGTCCCCGATCTCCTGGAGCGCCTCGGCAGCTGGTACCCGCTCGGGCACGTCGGTACCACTGACGACATCGCCACCGCAGCGCTTTTCCTTGCCTCGGACGAGGCTTCGTGGATCACCGGCGCGCTGCTTCCGGTGGACGGCGGGTTGCTGGCCGGGAATCCGCGGTTCGCCCGCGAGGTGCATCCGGAGAACGACCGGTGACCGATCTCGCGAAGCTGACCGCGGCCCAGCTCAGCGCCGCGTATGCCGCGGGTGAGCTGTCTCCGGTGGAGGCGACCCGGGCGGCGCTGCAGGCAATCGACACGCACAACGACGCGTACCGGGCCTTCGCGCACGTGGACCACGAAGGCGCGCTGGCGCAGGCGAAAGCTGCCGAGCAACGCTGGTCCGAGGGGCGGTCGCTGAGCGCCCTCGACGGGGTACCCGTGTCGATCAAAGACCTGTTCCTCACCCAGGGAATGCCCACGCTGGCCGGTTCGCCGAGCACCGATCCGACGCAGCCGTGGGACACCGACAGCCCCGCTGCCGCGCGCCTGCGCGAGAACGGGCTCGTGCTGCTCGGCAAGACCACGACGGCGGAGTTCGGCTGGAAAGGCGTCACGGACAACGCAATCGACGGCATCACGCGCAATCCGTGGGACCCGTCGCTGACCGCCGGTGGGTCCAGTGGCGGCAGCGCGGTGGCGGTGAGCACGGGCATGGGCGCGGTGTCGGTGGCGACCGACGGCGCCGGGTCGGTCCGGATTCCGTCGGCGTTCTGCGGGATCGTGGGCTTCAAGCCGACGTACGGCCGCATCCCGATGTACCCGCCGAGTGTCCTCGGAACGCTCGCGCACGCGGGACCGATGGCCCGTACGGTCGCCGACGTCGCCGCGATGACGGACGTGCTCGCCGTCCCGGACCACCGCGACCCGTCCGCCGATGGGGCGGAAACGGAGAGCTACCGCGCTTGGCCGGACGTCCGCGGGGTGCGGGTGGCGTTCTCGCCTGCGCTGGGCCGGGTGCAGGTCGACCCGGAGGTCGCCGCGGTCGTCGCTGCTGCGGTGGCCGACCTGGCTGCTGCCGGGTTCGCCGTGACGGAGACCGATCCCGACCTGCCGGACCTGCTCGGGGCGTTCGAAGTGTTGTGGTCCATGGGTTTCGCGCACCGGCTGGAGCGTTCGCGGCGGGAGCGCGGGGCGGCGGCGGAACCGGCCGACCCGGGGCTGCGCCGGATGGCGGCTCAGGGCGCGCGGCTCACGGCGTACGACTACCAGGCCGCACAAAGCGAACTGGCCGGGCTCGGCATCCGGATGGGCGAGTTCCACACCCGGTACGACGTGCTGATCACGCCCACCGTGCCGATTCCGCCGTTCGCCGCGGGGTACGACGTCCCGCCGGGCAGCGGCCTGCGCAGCTGGGCCGAATGGTGCCCGTTCAGCTTCCCGTTCAACATGACGCGGCAGCCCGCGATCAGCGTGCCGGTCGGCTTCACGGCGCAGGGGTTGCCGGTCGGCCTGCAGATCGTCGGCGCGCGGCACGCCGACCGGCTGGTGCTGGCGGTAGCGGCGGCGGTCGAGGCACTGCAGGCGGACCGGCGCGGAAATGCGGAGGCGAAATGAAGTTCGGGGTCAACACGTTCCTCACCGACGAAGGGATCCAGCCGGGTGCGCTGGCCCGGGCGCTGGAGGAACGGGGGTTCGAAACGCTCGTGGTCACCGAGCATTCGCACATCCCGGTGAAGCGCGAGAGCCCGTGGTCCGGCGGTGACGTGCTGCCCCGCGTGTACTACCGCACGTACGACCCGTTCGTCGCACTCGCCACGGCCGCCACGGCGACGTCCACGCTCACCATCGGCACCGCCGTCGCGCTGCTGGCCCAGCGCGACGTTTTCCACACCGCCAAGGAAATCGCGACCCTGGACCGGCTCTCCGGCGGCCGCGTGCTGTTCGGCGTAGGCGTCGGCTGGAACCGCGAGGAAATGCGCAACCACGGCGTCGACCCGCGCCGGCGCGGCCCGCTGCTGAACGAGAAACTGGCCGCCTTGAAGGAGCTCTGGACCCACGACGAGGCCGAATTCCACGGCGAGCACGTCGACTTCGATCCGGTGTTTTCGTGGCCGAAACCGGTGCAGCAGCCACACCCGCCGATCTACATCGGCGGCGAAAGCAAGGCGGCATTGGACCGCCTGGTCCGCTACGGCGACGGCTGGATGCCGCGGGTGAAGACCCCACCGGAGGAACTGCGCCGCGTCCGGTCCTGGCTGGCCGACCAAGGCCGCCCCGATGTCCGCACCACGCTGTGCGGCGCGACTACCGATTTGGCGGCGATCGAGGCTTATGCGGAGGTGGGCGTGGATCGGGTGACGTTCACGTTGGACACCGCTCCGGAGGGGGAGACTTTGCGGTTGCTGGACGATTTGGCGGCTTTCGTGGAGCGGACCGGGCAGGCTTAGCCGTCCTGGGCGAGGGGAAGGACGAGCTCGTCGACGATCGACCGGATACGGGCGGGCTTCACGGGTTTGAGGTCCATGACCAGGTCGTGGCGGACCAGATCGAACGGCAGGGTGAGCACTGCGGAGGGGATCCGTTCCAGGTCGATCTCGCCGCGGTCGTGGGCGCGCTGATAGAGGGTGGCGATCCGCGAGGTCCGTTCCTCGCCCAGGATTCGGTCGCGGATCTGGGCCGGGGTCAGTCCGGAGCCGGCCAGCAGCCCGGAAAAGGCGGTGGCCGTCGCCACGGCGAAGAAGGCGGCGCGGGCCTCGCCCATGGCGGTCAGCGCGGCGAGGAGGTCGCCGCGCAGGGTGCCGGTGTCGGGCAGGCCGATCGGGTGGTCGATGCGGTAGCGCTCGAGCGCGGAAAGCGCGAGCTCGTCCTTGTTCGCCCAGCGGCGGTACAGCACGGCGACGCCGGTTCCGGCGCGGGCAGCGACGGACTCCATGGTCAGTTTCGCGAAGCCGACCTGGACCAGCTCGTCCCACGCTGCCTCCAGCAGCGCGGCCTCGAGCGCGGGCCCGCGCCGGCGATGCCGGGTGGGTGACTTGGCGGTGGGGGTCACGACTCCATTATAAGGAAGATTTGCATTCCCTAGCGAGCGGGCCTACTCTCGTTGGAGATGAATCCACCTCTTATCGGCGGGGTGGTGGCGAGAAGCAGAGATGGCGGCAAGCATGCGCACCGCAACGGAGACAGGTACGCGTTCCGGGTTCTTCGCCGACGCGAGGATGAACTCGATGGCCAGGGCGATGCTGGGGCGGGTGTACACCGCGGCGGCGGATACCGGTGAGACGTTGACGACGATCGACCGCATCGTCGACGGAGACCTTGGTTCATGGGCGGCGGAGTGGGAGGCGACCGCCGGCCGCGTTGCGGCGATCGGGGACGACTGTGTACGCCGAGGGCACCGCGTGAGCGGCCGCAATGCACTCCTGCGCGCGGCGACCTACTACGCGGCGTGTGTCCTGGTGGCCGACGGGTGCAGGGAACCGGATGTCGTCCGGGCGCGGACGTTCGCCGCCTACCGCCGGTGCTGGGAGCAGTACCTCAGCCTGCTGGACAACTCGCCCGAGCCGCTGGAAATCCCCTACGAGGACACGACGATGCCCGGCTGGTTTTTCGCCGCCCCCGGCGATGGGCCGAAACCGACGCTGGTCATGGTCAACGGTGCGGACGGCGCGGCCAGCTACTTGTGGCCCGGCTACGGCTCCGAGGCGGCGCAGCGGGGTTACCACGTGGTGGTGTTCGACGGGCCCGGCCAGCAGCGCATGCTCTTCGAGCGGGGCATCCCGTTCCGGCCGGACTGGGAGCACGTCCTCACTCCGGTGGTCGACCTGACGCTGGGTCTCCCGGGCGTGGACCCGGAGCGGCTGGCTCTGTACGCGGTCAGCCAGGGTGGTTACTGGGCTCCGCGGGCACTGGCGTTCGAGCATCGTTTCGCGGCCGCGGTCATCGACGACGGCGTGGTCGACGTCTCCGCAGCCTGGCACGCGATGCTGTCGCCCGAGCTGCGGGAACTGCTCGCCAACGGCGAGCGGGACGCCTTCGACGCGGCGATCGAACTCCTCCCGGCACCCGTGAAGCTGATTTTCACCTGGCGGGCCAATCCGTATCGCTGCCCCACTTTCTACGACACGTTTCTCGAGGCCGCCCGCTACGAGATCACGCCGGAACTCGCCGCGCGGATCACGACGCCGGTGCTCATCGCCGATCCCGACCAGGAAGGCTATTTCGCCGGCCAGCCCGAGCGCCTGTACGACATGATCCCGGGCGAGAAGGTGCACGTCCGCTTCACCGAAGCCGAGGGAGCGGCCGGGCACTGTGAGCCGATGGCGCGGTCCCTGGCCGCGCAGCGGTTCTTCGACTTCCTCGACGACCACGTCGGGATCACCGGCTCCTAGCACTCCGTCCTTTGTGGACGGTCAGTGCGGCTGGGAGACGTCCCCCGGGCGGAAGGTGTCCAGGCTGGCGCTGACCGGCGCGTCGAGCTCGGCCTTGTGCTCCCGCGGGTACACCCAGCGCAGCACGGCCTTCGACTTGCTGCCCGGGTACCCGCGTTCGTAGAAGATCTTTCCGTCGCTCAGGTAGCCGGACACCGAGTAGTGGTCGCCTTCGTCCTTGCGATACGTGACCTTGCCACCGGCTGCTTCCGCCCGGGCGACCACCCCGGCCAGCGTCTCCGACGTCCGCTGCCCGCCCGTATTGGCGCCCCACACGGTGAGGGTGGCGTCGAGATCGGCATTGGTGAACGTCATGCCGTCGCCTTTCTCCGGGGTGTACGGGGTCGCGACGTAGCCCGCCGGGACGTGCGCGGAGAAGCCGAACCGCTGGTTGGTGTACGTGGTCTCACCACTGGCGGGAACCGAACTCGACGGCGTGCTCGGCGGCGCAGTTGATGGCGCACTCGACGGCGTGCTCGACCCGGTTTGGCCGAGCGAGGCCAGGAACCGCGGCAGCAGCAGGTTGCCGATCTCGGCATACGGCAGCGTCACGGTCTCCTTCCCGGACGCCGTGTCGCATCCGAGGTCGTACCACAGGATCTCGAACTCGGCCCCGGCCGCGGTGAACCCGATTGCCGCGCCCGGGACGTGCTCGCCACCGGAGGTGCGGTCGGCTGCATCGATGGTGACTTTCCGCCCGACGCCGGTGACGGCTGGGGTCCGGCAGAAGCCGTTCCGCGTGTGCGGTTCGAGCAGCTGGGTGAGCGTCCGCATTCCGGTCGCGGTCAGCACCTCGGGCCGGAACATGTCCTTCGGACCCAGCACCTGCCCGGTGACCAGGTCGACGTTGACGGTTTCGGGGAACCGCCAGGTGGTGTGCGAAAGCACGGACGAGTCGAGATCGTGGTCGTAGCGCACGGACAGCAACGTCGGCGTCTGCAGCAGGACCCGCGCCGTGGACCGGGCGACCGCTGTCTCAGCGGTTTCGGTGAACCGCGGGCTCCAGTCCGGATTGGCGACGGCGTCGCGAATGGTCTTCAGCCGTTTGTCGATCGGGGCCCGCAAGGCGGCGTTGATCCGTTGTCGCGCAGCAGGATCCGCTCCTCCGGCCACCTCGGGGTACTGGAGGTCGTACTTGAGCGGCAGCGCCTGCTCCTGCCCGGCGAGCGTTTTCACCGCCACCGTGAGCGGCGCGGGCGGCGGTGGATCGCTCTTGTTCCCGAAGATCAGAATCCCACCCGTGACCAGCGCGCCGACCACCACGATCGCCGCCGCGATCTTGCCGATGATCACCGCGGTGACGCCGGTTCCGGTTCCCGTGGCGGGCACCCCGGCCGCCACCGCACCGGCCGCGACCGGCGCCGCGGCAGTCCCCGCGCCGGTCAGCAGCGCCAGCGGGGTCAACGCGGTCAGTGCGGCGACCGAAGTGGCCAGCCGCTTCCAGCCGCGCTTCTCCCAGTTCCGTCCGTACGCCTTGCGCGCGACCGTTTCCAGCTCGGTCACGAAAGCGTCCGCTGTGGACGGTCGCCACGCCGGATCCTTGGCCATCCCGCGCGCGATCAGCGGCCGCAGCGCCTCGGGGACGGTGTCCAGCGGCACCGGCGCCCGTTCGTGCATCGAGCGCAGTTCCTGGGTGGTGTCCGCCTCGAACGGCCGATGCCCGGTGATGCTCTCGTAGAACACGCAGGTGGCGGCGTACACGTCGGTGGCAGGCCGGCCCGGCTGCCCGGACCACTGCTCCGGCGCCATGTACGACGGCGACCCGGCAGTCAGCCCGCTGTGCCCGGCCAGCGTGGCCAGCCCGAAGTCAACGAGCTTCGACTCCCCTTCCCGCGACACCAGCACGTTTCCCGGTTTGTAGTCCCGGTGGACCACCCCGGCCGCATGCGCGCCGGCAAGGCCGAGCAGCGAACCCTTCAGGATCGCGAGCGCCGATTCGGGGGCGAGGACGTTCTCCGTCGCCAGCAGCGCGCGCAGCGAAACACCGGGTACGGCCTCCATCACCAGCGCGGCCCCGTGCGGCGTCTCGACGAAGTCGAACAACCGCACCACGTGCGGGCTCCGGACACCCGACAGCAGCCAGGCTTCGCGGCGGAACCCGTCCACGATCCGGGCGTCGGCAAGCAGATCCGGCTGCAGGTACTTGATGGCCGTCAGCTGTCCCGACGCCTCGTGCTTGGCCAGCACGACGCGGCCGAAGCCGCCGGTGCCGAGCACGTCGACCTCGGTGTACCCGGGCACGCGCCAGGTGTCGCTCATCCCCGCCGTCACGATCCTCCCCGTTTCCCGGTCGTGGAGGACATCAGACCACGAGCATCCGGCTGATGTGGCATCTTAGGCAAAGTTGTCACAGTTGTCAGGCCGGAGCAGCGCCAAGCCGCGGCGGGTCGTCTGGTAAAGGACAGTACGGCCGGACCGCTGCCCGGCGACCAACCCGCTGTCCCGTAACACCCGCAGATGCTGCGACACCGCACTCGGCGACACGCGCAATGCCTCGGCGAGCCCGGTGGTGGTGGCAGGGGAGCGCAGCGCGTCGAGCAGTTCGGCGCGGCGCCGCCCGAGCAGGCGGATCACGTGGTCCGGCGCGGGATCGCGGTTCCACAGTGCGCCGCTTCCCCGGGCTGGGTACCGCACTGTGGTCTGCGTGGTGGTGTGCAGCTTGAGCAGAACCCGCGGCGGCCCGAGCACCACGGGGGAGAGCACCAGGCCGCCCGCCGGACGGCCGGGCGAAGGACGATGGTCGCGGCGGAGAATCAGCCGTCCGTCGCGCCAGTTCACCTCGGCATGCAGGTCGGCGAACAACCCGCTGGCACCGCCGTCGGCCCAGCGCCGGGCGCGGTAGGCGATGTCGGCGTCGAGCACCGCGCGCAGCCGGGACCAGTGCGGCGCAATCAGCCGATCGTGTGCCTGGCGCAGTTCTGCCGCAATCGCGTTGAGCCCGGCTGCAGGTTCGGCTGCGAGCGCCCGGGCGGCTTCGGGTAACCGGTCGCCGAAAACCCCGTGCAGGCTCCGCCGGACTTGAGCCGGAGTGGTCGCGCGCATGGCTTCGAGGGCTTCGTCGATGGTCGTCGTGGCCCGGGCCGGGGCGGGCAGCAGGAACTGGGGCCAGCTCGTGCGGTCGTTGACGATCAACGGCCACGTCCATGCCAGATCGAGTGGCCGGGCGGCGAGTTCCCGGCGCGCCCAGCGGACCCACGGCAGGTGCCGATGCGGCGTGCGGGCGAGGGTCTGCAGCCCGGAAATCGTCTCGGACAGCGGCGAGAAGGCGAGCCGGGTGTCCGCCAGGTCGCCGATGGTCAACTCCAGCGTTACCGGCACCCCCTGATTATGCAGTACCGGGCTTAATGGTGGCGAACACACGTTCGAGTCATTCACGGTGGCAGGCATGACACACCGTGAGCTTCCGGCGGCCTACTGGCGGCTGTGGTGGGCGTCGGCGGTGGACAACGTGGGCGACGGCGTTTTCACGGCCGCCGTCCCCCTTCTCGCCGTCACGATCACCCGAGACCCGATCCAGCTCTCGATCGTCTCCGCCGCGACCTACCTGCCGTGGCTGCTGCTCTCGCTACCGGCGGGCGCTCTGGTGGACCGGCTGGACCGGGCCCGGCTGATGTGGCGGTCGCAGGCTCTGCAGACCGTGATCGTCGGGATTGCTGCCGCTCTGATCTGGTTCGGCGCCATCGGCATTCCCGGCCTGGCCTTGATGGGATTCGGCCTGAGCGCGTGCGAGGTCGTGTTCGCCACCGCGTCGCTCGCCATCCTGCCGGACCTGGTTCCCGGCCCGCTGCTGGCCCGCGCCAACGGCAACCAGTACACCATCGCCAGCACCGGCCAGAATTTCCTCGGACCACCCATCGGCAGCCTGCTGTTCGCCGCCGGTGCGGCTTTGCCGTTCGCCGTGGACGCGGCTTCCTTTGCGCTGTCCGCCGCAGTGCTGGCAACCCTGCCCCGCCGCTCGCGCACCCGTCCGGCCCGGACCCCGATGCTGGACGGAATCCGCTGGCTGACCCGGCATCGCCTCCTGCGCACCCTGGCCGCGCTGCTCGCCGTCAACGCTTTTTGCTTTCAGCTCGGCAATGTCACCGTCGTGCTGCTCGCCACCCAGATCCTCCACGTCGGCACCCGCGGCTACGGCCTGCTCCTCGCCGGCGCCGCCGCGGGCAGCGTGCTTGGTGGTCTGGTGAACGCGCGAGTGGTCGCCAAAATCGGTGCCCTGCCGGCATTGTTGACCGCGCTCTCGGCCAACGTCGTGATCTTCGCGCTGATCGGTCTCAGCCCGAACGCCGTGGTGCTCGGCGTACTGCTGGCGTTGAACGGTTTCGCGACGACGCTGTGGAGCGTGGTCACGGTGAGCTTGCGGCAGCAGGTCGTACCCGCGGACCGGCAAGGCCGCGTGCACAGCGTGTACCGCATGCTCGGCTGGAGCCTGATCCCTCTTGGCGCGCTGGCGGGCGGCTTCGTCGCGGACACCCTCGGCATCCGCGCCGCGTACCCGATCGCGGGGGTGGTGCGGGGAATCGCGTTGGTGGTGGCGTTACCGGCGATCCTGTCGGCGATGCGGACGTCAGGCTGACCGGAGCTTTTCCACCACCGCCGCAAGGGAATGTTCGTCCCCGACATTCCCCGCGAATACCACGTACGGCATCCCCGCGAACGGACCTCCGACGGGTTCCCACAGTGAAACAATGCCGGGCAACAACGTCCCGCGGGCGATAGCGCGCCGGATGCCGAGGCTTTCCGTGGCGATGTCGCTGGACGTGATGCCGCCCTTGGCAATCACGAAAGCCGGACGCTGCGCTTGTGCAGTAGCGGTGACAGTCTCGACCAGCGCACTCGACACCTCCCGCGCAATGGCCAGACCGTCGTTTCCCCGGACCACCTCGCGACTCGTCCGGATCACCACGTCCCCGTGCTGCAACGCCTTTGCTGCCGCAGCAGCAACATCGGCGATGTGCCCGCCGCGCGTACCCGGATCCAGCACCGCAGGCGCGGAAAGCTCGATTTCCCGGACCCCGTCGAGCTTGCGCAGTTCCGCCAGCTGGCGCGTCGTCAGGTCCACATGCGATCCGGCCACGATCAACCCGTGGCCGGTACTTTCCGGGCCCGGCAACGGATCCCGGGCCGCCTGCCCGATCCTCGCCCGGACGAACGACGGCCCCACCCGGTACAGCAGCCGGGTTCCCGCTGCCTCGGCCCGGACGATCGCCAGCGCAAGCACGCGCAGATCGTCGTCGCACACCGCGTCCACCACCACCGGCTGCCTGTCGCGCAGCGTGCTCAGCAGCCCGGCGACGTGGTCGGGCCCGCCGAGCCGCACGTCCTCGATGCCCACCGCCAGCACCTGGTCCGGCTTGATCCGCCCGGCGGTCTTCTCGGCGACCCATTCGCGCAGATCCGAGCTGTGGTACCCGAAAGTGGCATCCCGGGCGAACTCGGTCTCGCCCACCGGAACCAGGCCCGCCGGGGTGCGCATCCAGTGCGTGGCGCCCAGGGTGACCCGCCCGGCCTCGACGTACGCCGGAGCCAGCACGACCCCGTCGATCGGCCCGAGCTCGTCGGCCAGAACGTCGGTCTCCAGCGGGAAATGCCCGCGCAGGGTCGAATCGCTCCGGCTCGCCACCACGATGTCGCGCCCCGCCGTACGGAGCGCGCGGACCACTTCCCGGTTGCGGTCCGCGGCCTCGCGCGCGGGCAGGCTGCGGGTGTTGGTGAGCACGTAGCAGGCCGGATGCCGGACGCCCCAGCGCACGTCGGCACCGGACCAGCCGGTGATCACCGGCACGTCGGCGACGGTCTGCGTCCCGGTGGGGTCGTCGTCGAGCACGACGACGCACGGGCCGCCGTCGATCGCGCGGGCGACCTCCGCGGCGCTGACCGGCCGCACCGGCGGCAGCGCGCCGAGGTCAGGCGCCACGGAAGTTGAGCTCCAGCCGGATCTTGCTCGGATCGAACAGATAGACCTGCCGCAGCGGCAGCCGGGGGCGCGAATCGACGGTGTCGTAAGGGATCCCGAGCTCGTCGAGCCGGGCGCGGAGGCCGTCGAAATCCTGCGCTTCGAACGCGACGTGGTCGATCGGCCCGGTCCGTGCGGCCCGATCCTCCCCGACCTCGTTCACGTGCACCACGGCATGCCCGCCGATGCACAGCCACGCCCCTTTGACGTCCAGCGCGGGCCGGTCCCCGAGCGTCATGCCGAGCACGTCGCGGTAGAAGGAGATGGTGCCGCCGAGGTCCGCGGTCTCGATGTTGTAGTGGTCGAGGGAGGTGAGGAACATGGTCTCAGGCTAACATTGGTTGACCGGTGTGCCAATCCTCAGTTCAAGGGCTTGAGCACCGCGGTGAAGTGCCGCAGCGCATCGGCCTGCTCGACGATGCGGTAGCCGGGAAGGTCCGCCGCCGCAGCCGCGATCCGCGCTGCCGCCTCGGCCACGTACTCGAGGTGGTTGCGGGTGTACACCCGGCGCGGCAACGCGAACCGGACGAGTTCGCGGGGCGCGGGCAGATCCGGTCCGCCGTCCGGATTGCGGCGCCCGAAGACGAGCGTGCCGAGCTCCGACACCCGCACGCCGCCTTCGCGATACAGCGCGTTGGCGAATGCGGTCGCCGGCAGCTCGTGCGCGGCGATGTGCGGGAGCAACTGGGCCGCGTCTACGTAAACGGCATGACAGCCAACGGGTTCGACCACCGGCAGACCGGCTTTCGTGAGCCGGGCGCCGAACCACTGCGCCGATTCGGTGCGGTAGCGCAGGTACGCCGGATCGGTGACCTCGACGAGCCCCTGCGCGAGCGCGTCGAGGTCGCGTCCGGCCAGACCGCCGTAAGTGGGAAAGCCCTCGACGGCGATCAGTTGCTCCCGGCAGCGCGCGGCGAGTTCTGGGTCGGTGAGCGCGATCAGGCCGCCGATGTTCGCCAGGCCGTCTTTCTTCAGGCTCGCCCAGCACCCGTCGGCGAGGGTGAACATCTGCCGCGCCACCTCGCGCGGCGATTCACTCGCATGTGCGGAATCCCGTGCAGTGATGAGGTAAGCGTTCTCGGCGAAGCGGGATGCGTCCAGCAGCAGCCGCACGCCGTGGCGGGAACAGAGGTTTCGCGCCCCGGCGATGTTGGCCATCGACACGGGCTGGCCACCGGCCGCGTTGTTCGTGACGGTGAGGACCACGCAGCGCACCCTCGCCCCGTCGGGGGAGGTGAGCAACTGCTCCGCGCGGGTGAGATCGAGGCCGCCGCCGAACCCGGCTTCCCCCTGGCCGGACGGGAAATCCAGCGCGGTCGCCCCGGCCGCTTCCACACTCGCCCTGGTGGTGTCGAAATGCGTGTTGCTGACCGAGAGGTCGCCGTCGCCGAGCAGCGCGCCGAGCAGAATGCGTTCGGCGGCCCGGCCTTGGTGCACGGGAATCACTTCGGGGTACCCGGTGAGCTCGCGCACGACGGATTCGAAGCGCTCGAACGACCTCGCACCCGCGTAGGACTCGTCCCCGCCCAGCAGCGCCGACCATTGCGCCGCGGACATCGCGCTGGTCCCGGAATCGGTGAGCAGGTCGATGGTGATCGCCGAGGACGGCACGCGGAACAGGTTGTGCCCCGCGTGCTCGAGCGCGCGTTCGCGTTCTTCCCTGCTGGGAAAGGGGATCGGCTCGACCATCTTGACGCGGAAGGGTTCCATGAACGCCGGCACCTCCGCAGCGTAACGACCGGGCACGGCCCCGCACGATCCGATTCGCGTCGGCGACGATCCGGATCGCGCCCGTCCCGTGGCCAGGAACTGTCCACCCGGACAGCAAAATCCGTACTGGCGCCGGAGTCGGTATGCAGTCATGCTGCCAGGACCGGGTTTCGATGATGAAGCCGGCGATCGTGGAGGGCGGGCTGATGACCATGGAGCGAGACCATTGGCCGATGCTCCGGGAGGAGACGGAACCGCCGTGGCTGTCCCGTTTCCGGCTGGAGCAGCTCGATCCCGACCGGTTCGACGCGCGCTTGCGCCACGTCGACGTGTGCGACGGGCTCGCGCTGTCGTACCTGACCTTCGGCGGTCCGGTCGAGCTCGAGCTGCGGCCGATGATCAAGACCTACCTCGCGGTGATCCCGATGCGGGGCGAGGTCCGGCTGGTGGCCCCGGGCACCGACGTGCGCGCGACCACCGAGCGGGCGGCGGTCGTCGATCCGGTCGACGGCCATTGGCAGGTGTGGTCTGCCGAGGCCGAGGTGCTGTTCGTGCATGTGCACATCCGCCGGGTCTCCGGCGTCACCGGGAACCGGCGGCGGGCGCGGCTGCGGCCGGTGCTCGACCTCGCCACCCCGGCGGGGCGGAAGTGGCTGGACTCCCTGATGTCCCTCGTCCGCCGGGCCGACGACCTGGCCGACCTGCCACCGGCAGGCGAGCCGCCGCTCGACGTCCTCGCCAGGGCCGACGAGCTGACCCGGGCGCTGCTGCGCCTTCAGTCGGTCAACTGACGGTGTCCTGCATGATTTCCTGCCGCCGCGGCCAGTGCGACCAGTACGCGCCGGTGTACCCGAGCTCGCTCAGCCGCAGCAGCAGCGGGTTGTCGGCGTAGTTGTTGTCCTCCGGGGACAGTCCGGGGGACGTCGGCAGCATCACCCGTGGGCGGTCCGCGAGGGGCACGCAGTCCCACAGCAGCGCCAGGCTCTTCTCCCACCGGTCGCCGGGGCCGGGCGCGCCGCCGTCGCCTTCCGGGAGGCCGGGGGAGAAGTAGTACACCGGCCGGAAACCGCCGCGGCGGTCGAACATGAACTGCCGCTCGTAGGCGACGGTGCCGGTGCACCGGTCCTGCGGGGTGAGCAGGATCGGCTCGGTGGCCGTGTTGGACTGGACGCCCGGAACGGACGTGGTCCCGTCGCTCTGCGCGGCGAGGCTGCGGCCCAGCGGGGAGTACGGGAACGCCCTGATCCCCAGCGTGTACCCGACCACCGTGGCCCCCAGGTCCAAAGTGGACTGTACGCAGTCGCGCAGCGTCTCCTCGGTTTCGCCGGGCATGCCGAGCAGCACCTCGACCATGGTCAGCATGCCGAGCTCGTGCGCCCAATCGCAGACTTGCCCCACGTCCTCGGTCCGGTAGAATCGATGCCCTTTTCCGGAGACCTTCCAGCCGTCGAGCACGTCGTCGCGGACGTGGTCGGGGGCGACGTTGATCCCGGCGCAGCCCGCTTCGGCGAGCAGCCCGGCGTACTCGGCGTCGAACGGGGCGGGCTGGACGTAAATCCACAACCGCAGGTCGTGCAAGGAGGAACCGGCGGACGCTTTCTTCCGCCGCACGATTTCCCGCAGCACCTTTTTGCTGTGCGCGATGTTGAGGTTGAACTCGCTGTCGGTGGTGTGCAGGTCGTGCACGCCCTGAATGATCAACGACTCCATTTCGTCGACCACCGCCGACGGCGCCCGTAATGCGAAACGATTCCCTTTCGCGTCGGGTTCCACGCAGTGCGTGCACGCGAATGGGCAGCCGTTGCGGGTGAGAATGTTCCCCAGCCCGCCGCGGCGGTAATACGCCAGGTTGTCCACTTTGTTCGGGGACCCGGAGCGCCGCGTGTACGGCGTCGTGACGTTGACCATCCGCGCCCGCCCGCGGTCGATCGTGATGCCGTCCGGCACGGTTTCGCGGACGTGTCCGGCGTGGTCGTTGACGATCAGCCCCGGCACGCTGCGGCCGTTTCCGCCGCTGGCCAGCGCTTCCGCGAGCTGTACGAGGGTCAGCTCGCCCGGGCCCTTGACCCCGAAGTCGATGCCGAAGTAGTCGACGAGCGCGAACGGCATCGACGAGAACCCGACGCCGCCGCCGACGACCGGCGCGGCCGAGCAGCCGCGGATCGCGGCGATGATGTCGCGGTGCGAATCGAGGAAAACGCGTTGCTCCTGCGGATAGATCGTGTCGGTATTCCGCACCGTCACGCCGACCAGAAAGGGTGACCGTTCGGCGAAATAACGATGAACAACGTCTTGCCAATGATCACGGACCAGAGTGAGATCGAGAATGTCGGTCTCGAACCCGGCGGCCTCCAGTGAGGTCGTCAGGATATCGAGTGCATACGGCGTGATCGGCGGGTGCACCAGATTCGGATTGACCAGCGTGACCAGGTTTGTGTCTGTCATTGTTCCCTCTCCCGAGTACCCCGTTCATCACAACGCATGTGCTCGGGAAGGTGCTGCGCGGTTGCGCGAAGAGGACGGAACGGGGCGCCAACCGGACGGCGGTGCGTGCCGCCTGTGCCGGTGTCCGGTCCATGAGGGGACGTTGCCCGCTATGTTGCGATGTGGTAACACTCCATTGACGGTGTTAGCATTTGCCGACAGTTTGCCGTCGAGCACGCGTTTGACCAGCAGGACACCGGTTTCCGGCGGGTGCACCCGTGCCCCGCCGCGGTACCGGGCAGGCGGGTCCGGTGGCTGACCCGCTCGTTCCGGTGACCCGCATGGTGGTACGGCACTGGTAGCGTGCTCGCCAGAATCAATATGCATGTTGCAGGTTGCAGGCACGACGGATCGGGTACCACTCAGGAGAACCGTGCTTCCCGGGGGAAAGATGATGACCGAGCCCCTCACGTTGCTGAGACGACACGAGTTGTTCCGTTCGGACGACCTTGGCCAGGTCCGCGAGGAAGTGGCTCGGATCTTCTGTCCGCACGAGCTGGCGTTGTACGGGCGAGGGGCGCGCCTCGATGCCTTCGTGCGGTCGAAACGGCTCAAGAACATGGCGGTCAACCTCATCGCGTACGGCGGCGATGTGCTGATCGAACCGGGCAGGCTCGACGATTTCTTCGTGGTCATGATGCCGCTCACCGGGAGTGCGCACATCCGGTCGGGCAGCGAGGAAATCGAGTCGTACCGCGGTCTGGCGTCCATCCCGCATCCCGACCGGCCGCTGCGGATGCGCTGGACCGCCGACTGCGTGCAGCTGATCATCCGGATCGACCGCGCCGCGCTCGAGGCACACCTGCGCGACGAGCTCGGGCATCCGCTCAACGACGGGTCGCTCACGTTCCGCCTCGGCATGGACGTGACGTCCGGGCTCACCGCGAGCTGGCGCCGGGTCTCCCTGATGTTCGCCCGCGAACTGGACCACGACGAGAACATCCTCGACCGGCCGGAACTGGTCGGCGACTGGGAAGCGCAGCTGATGGCGGGCCTGCTGAACGCCCAGCCGCACAACTACAGCGGCGGCACCGGTGCGTCCCCGGCGGCGAAACCGGAGGTCAACTCCGCGATCCGGCTGATCAAGGACCGCCCGGCGGAAGACTGGACGGTGACGCGCCTCGCCCGGGTACTGGGTGTCGGCCCGCGCAAGCTCCAGCAGGGACTCCAGGAGATCGGCACGACGTTCACCCACGAACTGCGCACCGCCCGGCTGCAACGTGTGCACGACGCGCTGCACGCAGCCGTCCCCGGCACGATTTCCGTGTCGAAAGCGTTCGCACAGAACGGAATCAAGCACCACGGCCACGGCGCCCGCCAGTACCGCGAACTGTTCGGCGAGCGCCCGTCCGACACGCTGCACCGCTGAGCCCGCCCGCGCGTACGCAATCGGGATCGCCCCGCGCGCACGAAGGCCGGGCGGGCCCCCGTGATCACGCTACGCTCGGTAACCCCGCCCCGGAACGGGGCTTCGGACCACGGCTGGAGGTGACGGGACATGATGTCCGGACCACTTTCGCATGGGAACGCCCCGGTCAGTGACGTCGCCCGCCTGCTGATCACCTCGTTCGAGTCGGGGTCGCTGGGTCCGGGGCAGAAGCTGCCGTCCGAGCGGCGGCTGTGCGAGCTGATGGGCGTCGGCCGGTCGAAGCTGCGGGAGGCCATGAAGTCGCTCGAGCTGCTGGGCCTGGTGGAACAGCGGGTGGGCGACGGCACGTACCTCGCCGGCATGAGCTCGGAGCTGCTGCCCGAAACCATTGCCTGGGGCGTGCTCCTTGGCGATCGCGACACGGCTCAGCTGCTCGAAATGCGCCGCCTGGTCACGGTCGAGGCGGCCGGATGGGCGGCCGAGCGGCGGTTGCCGGAGCAGCTGGAGCACCTGCACGAACTGTGCGCCGCGATGGCCGCCGATCCCGATCGTTTTGGCGACGCCAACGCCGCGTTCCACCGGCTGATCGGGGAAGCGAGCGGGAACGGGGTGCTGTCGGGCACGGTCGCGAACCTGCACTCCCTGCTGCTCGTCCGGATCAACCGGGTCGAGGACGCCCGTCAGACACTGGCGGAGTACGAGCTCCTGCTGAAGGCCATCGACGTCGAGGACGCGACGACCGCGCGTGCCTCGATGGCGGTGCACGTCGAGCGGGTGGCCCGGAAGATCCGCGCATTCGGGACGGACAACTGACGTGGGGATCACCGGTCTGGACCACACCGGAATCGTCGTCCCCGACCTGGAGCAGGCAATCCGCTTCTACACCACCGCTTTCGGTGCCGAGGTGGTCGGCCGGGAACCCGACACCGACGTCGACCCCGACGCAATCGGCCTTCCGGGAGAACCCGTCCGGCTGCGCGGCGCCCTCCTCCGCTGCGGCGCGGGCCTCCTGGAACTCCATGAATACCTCACCCCACGCGGCCGGGAATCCCGTCGCCCCTGCGACACGGGGATCGGCCACCTCGCCTTCGCAGTCACCGACATCGACGCGATGTACACGAGCCTGCGCCGCGAAGGGGTCACGTTCGGAACCACCCCGCAGACCATCGAAACCGGCCTGTACGCGGGCCGGCGCTGGGTGTATGGCCGGGATCCGTGGGGGGTGCTGATCGAGCTTTGCCAGCACCCGCCGCACTGGGGTGGATGAGCGGGTGCGGCGGGATCTGACTTGGGTGCCGGTCGCTGCTCCTCATCCGCGATGAGGCGACTCCGCTCCGGAGCACATGGCTCGTCGTTCAGGGCGCCGAAACCAAGTGCGTTGCGCGGACACGCCGTGGCCGTACGCATGCGCGCAAAATGGACAGGGGTGGTCGGAACGGGGACGGATGCCGTGCGCTCGTGGCAGCTAAGTTGGCCGATGCGGCACGGTGCCTGACATACGGTGGATTCCGTTCTGTGCCGGGGGATCCGGATCCGGTGAAGAGCGATTCGGCTATCAGCGTGGGCGGTCGACGCGTATTGCGGCAGGCGCTGGTGGTGTACTAATCTACCGGTGGCTGACCGGTCGACCAATCGGCTGGGAAGTGGTCGAAACCGAAGGCTGTGAGCTCGGTGCGGCATCAAGGATCACCGTGGACGGACAAGAGTGGGAGTCATGATGAAAGGCGATCGTCTCGCGATCGAAGGCGGAACGCCGGCCGTGCCGGCCGGTGCCCATCGGCTGTGGCCCGACATTCTTCCTGCCGACCACGATGCCATCCGGCGGGTGCTGGACAGCGGGGAACTGTGGGGTGCGCACGGCACCGAAGTCACCGGGTTGCAGGACGATTACGCCCGGTTTTCCGGTGCCCGTTACGTTCTCGCGGTGAACAGCGGTACCGCGGCTTTGCATTGCGGGCTCGTCGCGGCCGGGGTGAACCCGGGGGACGAGGTCATCGTTCCGGCATTCAGTTTCGTGGCGACGCCCATGTCCGTGCTGCACGCGGGCGCGCGGCCGGTGTTCTGCGACATCGACCCGGTCACGTTCAACATCGATCCGGCCAAGGTCGAGGAATTGATCACCGACCGGACGTCCGCCATCATGCCGGTGCACATGAACGGATTGCCGGCGGACATGAATGCGCTCGACGAAATCGCCCGGCGCCACCACCTGGTGGTGATCGAGGACGCCGCCCAGGCGCACGGATCGACTTACCTCGGCCGTCCGGTCGGCACACTCGGTGCGGCCGGAGCCTTCAGCCTCAACGGGGCGAAGAACCTGAGCGCCGGCGAGGGCGGGCTGTTCGTGACGAACGACGAAAGCCTGTTCACTGCCGCCCGCCGGCTGGCGATCTTCGGCGAGGACACCCCGCGGCCGAAGCCCGGCGAGGTACGCGCGTTCTGGTCGCGGGGAATCGGCTGGAACTACCGCATCCACGAGATCACGGCAGCTCTGGCACGTTCGCAGCTCACCCGGCTCGACGCCTACAACGCACAGGCGCGGAGAAATGCGGCAGTGCTCACCAAGGGCCTTTCCGGAATTCCCGGAATCATTCCGCCGCTGGTTCCGGAAGGGATGGAAAGCTCGTATTTCCGGTACCGGGTCCGTTTCCGCCCGAGTGAATTCGGGTGGGCGGGAAGCGATCCGGAATTCCGCGACCGGTTCATGTCCGCGCTGCGGGCCGAGGGCGTGGCGGTCTCGACGTGGCAGCTGCATCCGCTGCCTGCCCAGCCGGTGTTCCGGCGCGACCACTACCAGCCGTGGCGCCCCGGCGTCGACGAGCAGCCGTTGAAGCCCTGGAAGCCGGACAGCTACCCGGAAGCCAGCCGGGTCCTCGAGCAGTCGTTCGTGCTCGGCCCGGACCGGGAGCCGCTGCAGGTGCAGTCCGAGGAAGTGATGGCCCGCTACGTCGAGGCGTTCGAGAAGGTCGTGGCCCGGATGGACGTGGTGTTCTCCGCGGACTACGAACCGGTCCGGGTGACCCCGCCCATTCCGGACGACGAGCTGTGACGACGAGCCCCGGCAGGCCCTGGCCTACCGGGGCTCACCTCGCGCCAGCGTGGTGAGCACATTGCGCGTGATCGTCCGGACGTCGCTCGACGGGCCGGGAATCCGGGGCGGTTTCCCGTCATCGGTGTAGTCGGCGAGGGCAGTCAGCGCATGGACCCAATCCGTCGACGGGGCAGTGAAAACGGTTCCCCGGCCCGAGGTGAAGGTGACGATCGGAACGATTCCGCCGCTCGCCGCTTTGTTGGGGTTGCCCGCGGACCGGCGCGGCGGTGAGTTCGAGTAGTCGAGGTCCGTCCAGTCGCGGCAATCCGCGTAGGCGAGGATGCGGAGGTCGGCGGGCGCCCCGTCCCGGTGGGTCGGCACCGGGACACCGTCGTGCCATGCGACATCCAGCCCGTCGCATTCGAATCCGACCACTTTCTGCTCGGCCCCGAATTCCTCGTCCATTTTCAGTCCGGTACCCGCGAATGCCCAGTGATCCGGGACGGCCACGCGGAATCCTCGCGCCGGTCGCGGAGGTCCGCCGAAGTTCTCCCACCACCACGCCGCTCCGGACGGTTCTCCGGCCGTTCCGGACGGCGCCGCCCCGCTGAGATGCTGCATGGAGACACCGGTGAGCGAAGTCGTGTTCCGGTCGAGGGGAGCGGACCAGTATTCGACGGTCACGTCGGAATTGTCGTGGTCCGGATACGCGCTGGGGTCGGCGTAGAGCGGATCCAGCGGTTCGCCGTCTCCTCGGCCCGGGGTGATATCGGCTCCCCGTTTGTAGCAGCTGAGGCTGGTCAGGTCGCTCGCATAGCGGATTTGCCAGAAACAGATGTTGCCGCCGAAAAACGCGGCGTTACCCCCTTGCCGCACGAAGTTCTCGACCGCGTCCCGCTGTGCCCTCGACCAGTATTCGTCGTGGCCCACGCTGAGCAGCAGCTGATAGCCGGCCAGATCGACGGCTCCGGAATGGAGATCGGCACCGGTGCAGAAGTCGACCTCCAGCCCTTCACTGCGCAACCATTCGATGAAAGCCAGGTTGTACATGAAGGCCGTCGGCGGAAAATGCGGGATGTTGCTGCGCGGCGCCAGCCCGATTCCCGGCCGGTGGAACGAGACGGTGTGCGCGCGTAGTTCTTTGACCGTGTGCCCGGTGTCGTCGCCCGCGTATCCGATGTAGAGATTCCTGTTCTGCCAGATGTGGTACGCATTCCAGGTCGCGACGTTGACCTGCCACAGGATCGGACGGCGGGGGGCGGGCGGGCGGACGATGAACAACGCGTCCTGACCGCAGTCCGGACTGGCTTTCCCTGTCGGTTCCGGGCTCTCGGTGAGCTGGGCGAGGTAGATCCCGCTCGGCCAGTCCGCGGGGATCTCGGGCAGCAGGGTCCGGGACGGCCAGCCGCAGCCGGACACGTCGGCGTCCCCCGGGCCCATCCGGTCGGATGCCTGCGGCGAGTACCTGGTCGGGCAGTCGTAGGGTACCCGCAGGACAAAGTCGAGCCGAGGTTCGTAACGGCAATCGCGCGTACCCACGACGTGATAGATGTCGACCGACAGCGGCACCGAAAGCCGGGTTGCCGCGTGGGCGATCAGCGGGTCGCCGGGCGCCACGCTCATCGCATCGAGATAGATCGCTGACGACATAGTGGTCTTTCAGTCCCCGCGGTTGGCGTTGACCTGTTCGTAACTCCGGTTGACCAGCTCGAGAATGTTGCCGAACGGGTCCTCGCAATAACAGACGACGCAGCCCGGGGCCACTTCGTGGAATCCGCTTCGCCGTTTGCCGCCGGATTCCTCGATGCGGTGGGCGGTCTCCTCGACGTCCGGGCACGTGAAGGCGATGTGGAAGATGCCGGTCCGCCAGTAGTCGAAATTCTCGCTGCGGCGTTCGGCAGGCGGGTCGCCGAATTCGAACAGCTCGACGCCGATTCCGTTCGCGGTGGCCAGATGCGCGATGCGGGCGCGTTTCCAGCGGGGCCCGAAGATGTCCGCGGGCGGTTCGTTGCCCGGCGCCGTGACGTCCAGGGTCAGCGGGCCGCGGATCAGGCGCAGGCCGAACACGTCGCCGTACCACTCGACGGCTTTGCCGAGGTCGGTGACCGACAGGCCCGCATGGTTGAACGCTTGGATCATCGTCGACTCCTCCTCGATCGGACGCTCCCGATCGGACTCTCTCGTGGGCACAGACGGTAAGCGCGATCACGGAGCGCGTCAATGGTTGACCGGTCGGCCGAAGTGGGGCAGTCTTGCTTCGACGTGCGACGGCGGTGTTTGGGGTCTGGAGTGTCCCGCCGTCGCCTTGACGCTCGAAAGGAGCGACTCGTGGGCATCATCGAGCCCGAGAGGCGGCCGGCCGCATGGCAGCTCGGAATTGCGAAACGGTTGCGGGCGGGGGAGGGGCTGGTCGGCGTGGTGCTGAAGATGCCCGCCCCCGCGCTGGCCGAGCTTGCCGGGCACGTCGGTCTCGATCTGATCGTTCTCGACACCGAGCACGGCCCGAACAATGCGGATTTGCTGGAGCACCACATCCGTGCGGCGGACTCCGCGGAAATCCCGGTTCTGGTCCGGGTCAGCGCGAATGACCGGACGCAGATCCTGACCGCACTCGACGCCGGTGCCACCGGCGTGATCGTGCCGCACGTGAATACCGCGGAGGAAGCTGCCGCGGCGGTGCGGGCGGCGCATTACCCGCCGATGGGCGACCGCGGTTTCGCATTGTCGACGCGAGCCGGCCGGTATGGGACGAAGCGTCCGGAATCGCATATCGGCGACGCGGCCAACCACACGATCGTCATTGTCCAGGTCGAGGATGCCGCCGCAATTCCGCACGTCGCGGACATTGCCGCGACCTCCCGGCTGGACGCGATCTGGGTGGGTCCGAGCGATCTGTCGATGTCGCTGGGACATCCGTCGCAGTTTTCGCATCCGGAGGTCGTCGCGGCTTTGGACGAGATCGAGTCGAAAATCAGGTCGGCGCACAATGCCCGGCTGTGTGTGATCGTGCGGAAAAAGGACGATTCCCGGAAGTGGCGCCGCCGCGGCGCGGGAATCGTGTTGTTCAGCGCGATGGAAGTGATCGGCGACCAGTTCGCCGAATTCGCGTCCGACGCGATCGCCGACGAACTGCACGGCGCCGCCATCGCCGACGGGCACCGGCCTGCCGGTCCGTTGCCCGATTTCACGTGACCGTAAGGAGAAACGATGAACGAGCTCGCCGGTGACGTCGTGTATCACGGCCAGGGCGGCAAGAAGATCCTCGAACGATTTGCGCTCGACCGCCGCGTCGCGCTCGTGACCGGTGCCGGACAGGGGATCGGCCGCGCATTCGCGCACGCCCTCGCCGAAGCAGGCGCCGCGGTCGCTGTGGTGGACGTCGATGCGGCGAAAGCGAAAACCGTGGCCGACGAGCTGGTGACCAAGGGCGCCCGGGCCGCCGCCCTCGCCGTGGACGTCACCGATCCCGCCCAGGTGTCCGACATGGTCGACCAGGTCCAAACTGCACTCGGCGGCCTGCACATCGCGGTGAACAATGCGGGCGTCAACCGGAATTCGGCGGCCGAGGAAACCCCGCTGCCCGAATGGGACGAGGTGTTCGAGCTGAACACCCGCGCAGTTTTCACGTGCTGCCAGGCGGCGGCGAAAGTGATGCTGGCGCAAGGGTACGGAAAGATCATCAATACCGCGTCGATGGCGTCGATGATCGTCCCGCACCCGCAGAAACAGGCGGCGTACAATGCATCGAAAGCGGCAGTCGTGCAGTTGACCCGTACGTTGGCCGCCGAATGGGCCGATCGAGGGGTGCGGGTCAACTGCATTTCCCCCGGCATCATCCGCACCGCATTGATCGAGACGAATCCGGCATTGCAGCCACTGGTCGAGCGCTGGGTCGCGGATATTCCCATGGGACGGCTCGGCGAGGTGACCGATTTGCAGGCCGCGGTGGTGTATCTGGCGTGCGAAGCGTCGGACTATATGACGGGGCACAATCTCGCGATCGAAGGCGGTCAGACCTTGTGGTGACCCCATTTCGGTGACCACCTTCGGCGGCCCGTTCGACGGGCGCGTGAGCTGATCCTTACGCGCCCGTCGAACGCTGCCTGCTTCCCGCGTCCACACATCGAGTCTTGGCGGCAGCCGGCGGGTCCACGGTCCACGCCTGCCTCCGGAGTGGCACTATTACCGGGAAACCTCAGTCGGGCGCGGATCCGGAATGCTTCGGCAGCCCGGCACGCAGCCGCCGGATCGCCCGCTCCATGTGCGCCCGCATGGCCTCGCGCGCGGCGTCGGGGTCGCGCGCGTCAATGGCCTTGAGAATCGGCTCGTGCATGGCCAGCGACGTTTCGGTTTCCCCCGCCGTATTGATCACGCGCGACGCCCAAACATGCAGCAGTGACTGGATATTCGTCAGCACCCCGACGAGCACACTGTTGCCACTCGAGCGGGCAATTTCGAGGTGAAAGGCGATGTCCGCCTCGACGTAGCGGTTGAAATCGCCGTCGGCGGACCGCATTTGCTCGATGAGCTCGCGCAGCCGGGTGAGCTGTTCCTCGGTCCGGTTTTCCGCCGCGAGCCCGGCGAGCAGGACCTCGAGGTGCCGGCGCGCCTCGAGCATGTCCTCGCGCTGGTGCACGGTGAGCAGCAGGCCCCACTGGATGACCTGCGGCAGAAGCTCGGAACTGGACCCGCTGAGGTACGTGCCGTCGCCGACGCGCTGCTCCACGAGCCCGAGCAGCTCCAGTGACTTGATCGCCTCGCGAATCGTCGACCGGCCGACCCCGAGCGCCTCGGCAAGCTGCCGCTCGGACGGGATCTTCTGGCCAGGCTCGACCTCGCCGGAAAGCAGGTAGTCGATCAGGCTGCGGGTAGTGGCGACGCCCGGCCCCTCGCGCCGCGGACGGCCCGCCGACCTGGGCAGTGGAGCAGAAGCCACGGTAGTCCTCACTTCATCGGTCAACCGGTTCGCCACCAGTAGAGCACATCCTGCTCAGTGAGCGACGAGACTGCTGTCGTCACTGAGCGTAGCAGAGGTCGACCGGTTGACCAAGTCCAATCACCCGGTTACGATGACCGGCACGTAACCAGCGTGAGTTCACCCAGGGCAGCGGTTTCACCGGATGTGCCGACGAAGGTGTCGGTACGGAATCCAAAGGCTGATTCAGGGGTGACTGCGGCAATGAGCCGGCGTGGGGGCGCCGCCGAGTTGGCCGGCAATGGAAAGGATCAAAGATGATCAGCTGGCCGTTTCATCGACGCCGGGACTGCGCGGCACCGCGAGCCCGGTCGCATTTGCTGGGTATCGGGTCCGTATTCGCCGCCGCGGCCCTGGTGGCTGCCGGCTGCGGTGCGGACAGCGCGGCACCCGCTGCGAAACCGGTATTGCGGATCGGCATTCCCGATGCTCCGCTGACGTTCGACCCGGCGAAGAATGCGCAGGGCCCGCCGATTCTGATGACTGCGTTGACCCATGCCTCGATCACCGACCAGAAGACGGACGGGACCATCGGTCCGGCTCTGGCGACATCGTGGAAGTACGTCGGAGAGGGAAACCGGCAATTCGAGTTCACGCTGCGGGAAAATGCCCGGTTCTCCGACGGGGAACCGGTGAACGCGGCCGCGGTCAAGAAGTGGCTGGAATACTTCCCGACGGCGAAGGGGCCGGCGGCAAGCACCCTCCGGATCCAGTCGGTCGAAACGACCGGAGATCGGACGGTCCGGTTCACCCTCGCCGCACCTGACCCGGACGTTGCGCTCAAGCTGTCCCAGCAGGCCAACTGGGGTTTCGTTTCTTCGCCGAAAGCCGTTTCGGACCCGGAATACGTCAAGAAGTCCTTCGGAGCGGGTCCCTACACAGTGGATCCGGCGAGTTCGACCTCGGGCAGCACGTACACCCTGGTGCCGAACAAGTACTATTTCGACCAATCCGCGATCAAGTTCAGCAAGGTGATTTTCCGCGTCGTCAAGAGCTCGTCGTCCATGCTTCAGTCGATCAAAGCGGGCGAACTGGACGTGGCTTCGGGTGATCCGGAAACCGCCCCGCAGGCGGCGGCCGGGGGGCTGGATGTCGTTCAGGCACCCGCCGACTGGATCGGGCTCGCGATCGGCGACCGTCTCGGCGATCAGGTCAAACCCTTGGCGGACGTCCGTGTTCGCCAGGCTCTCAACTATGCGGTCGATCGCGCAGCGGTCTGCAAGGGACTGTTCGGCGACTATGCCGCGCCGACCTCCGCGGTGACGACGGCGAACGGGTGGGACGAGAAGGCCCGGAACGAATACCCTTACAATCCGGATCGAGCGCGATCGCTGCTGAGTGAGGCCGGGTACCCGGGTGGATTCACTCTCAGTGCGCAGGCTATCGGCTGGCGCGGCCAGTACGGCACGCCGACGGTGCAGGCGATCGCGAAGTACCTCTCGGACGTCGGGGTCAAGATGACCATCGATCCGCAGAAGACATCCGGTGAGTGGATTCAGAACACGCCGAAATACCCGGTTTCCCAGGTGTTCGCGCGCTACTACACGATGGTCGAATTCTACGATCTGGCACTCAAGCCACGGTCGATCTTCAACCCGCACCAATACAACGATCCCGCGATCGACGATCTGTATCAGCGAGGGCTTGCCGCCACTCCGGCGGAAGCAGGCACGATCTGGAAGGAGATGACTGCGCGGATGACCGAACAGGCGTACTTCATCCCGGCATGCCAGAACTCGGTCGTGTGGTTCGTGTCGAAGAAGGTCGGCGGAGTCGCGATTTCCCCGAGCCGGGAGAACCCGTGGCCGACGGAATGGTTCCCGAAGTGATCGGCACTGCGATTCGGGAGAACGCGGCCGGGCGTCGCCACCCTGCGGGTGGCGACCGCCGGTCCGGGGGGCTCCTGCATCATCCGCTCGTCCGCGTCATCACCCGGCGGGTTGCGATGTCGCTGCCCCTCCTGCTGGTCGTCACGACGCTGACCTTCCTCATGGCGTCCCTGACGCCAGGCGACGCTGCCCGGGAGATCCTCGGACTCGAGGCGACTCCGGAGGAGTACGCGAACCTCCGCGAGGCACTGGGCCTGGACCTGCCGATCTACGAGCAGTACTGGCACTGGCTCACGCACGCGCTGACCGGAGACCTGGGCACCTCCCTGTTCAGCGGGGTGCCCGTGATGGATGCGATCGCCGAGCGACTACCCGTGACGGTGTCACTGGTCGTGGGTTCTCTGGTGGTCAGTCTCGTGATCGGGGTCGCGCTGGGAGTGGCCAGCGCTTTGCGCGGCGGAGTCCTCGGCCGGATCGTCGACATCTTCGCTCTGGCGGGGTTCGCCTTGCCGGCGTTCTGGGTCGGGGCGATGGTCATCGTCATTTTCGCCGTGCAACTGCATTGGCTTCCGGCGACCGGTTATGTCTCGCCGGCACAGTCACCGGTCGATTGGCTGAAATCCCTCATCTTGCCGGTCGTCGCCCTCTCTCTCGGCGGTGTTGCGGCAGTGACGAAACAGACCCGGGAGGCGATGCTCGACGTGCTCGCCAGTGAGTACATCCGGATGGCGTGGGCGAGTGGCATTTCGGCTCGCTCGATCATCTACCGGCATGCGCTGAAGAACGTCGGCGTCCGGGTCGTCACTGTGATCGGCCTGCAGGCAATCGGGCTCCTGGGAGGAACGGTGGTGATGGAGACAGTGTTCGTCCTGCCCGGAATCGGCTCACTCGCGGTGAGCGCGTCGATTCAGCACGACCTACCGGTCGTCCAGGGCGTCGTCGCTCTCATCACGGTGGTCGTGGTCGTCATCAATCTTCTCGTCGACCTCGCATACACGTGGCTCAACCCGAAGGTGCGTGCCCGATGAGCACGGCGGAGGCTCTTCCCGCTCGCACTGTGGACGCCGCACCGCGATTCGCCCGGCGTTTGCTCCGCAATCCGATGGCGCTGGTGTGCCTGGCGTTCCTGGCCGTGGTGATCGGCGTCGCCGTGATCGCTCCGGTCTTGTGGCCGGACGTCGCCGCCCAGCAGGCCGGTGACCTGCTGGCCGCCAAGCGGGGCCCGAGCGGGGGTCATCCACTCGGAACGGACGCACTCGGGCGGGACATGCTCGATCGCCTTCTGGTCGGTGCTCGCCCCACCGTCATCGGTGTCGCCGAAGCACTCGTGGTGGTGCTGGCCGTGGGCGTTCCGCTGGGTCTGGTTGCGGGGTTCTTCGGCGGGCGCCTTGACCGCATCATCAGCTGGATCGCCGACCTGATGTTCGCCACGCCCGCGATAGTGATCATCCTGGTGGTCCTGTCGGTCTTCCCGCAGAACATGGCGGCTGCCATGGTGACGTTCGGCGTGATCGCAGCGCCGGGATTGCTGCGGATCGTCCGATCGGCCACGCTCCCCGTGCGTCAGGAGCTGTATGTAGATGCGGCGCTGGTGGCCGGCTTGTCGCGGTCGTACATCATCGTCCGGCACGTACTGCCGAGGATTGCCGGACCGGTGATCGTGCAGGCGTCGCTGCTTGCTTCGATCGCCCTCCAGGTGCAAGCCGGTCTGTCGTTCCTCCAGCTCGTCGTGCCGATCCCGGCGCCGAGCTGGGGTGGCATGGTGGCCGACGGCATGCAGGTGATCGAGCAGCAGCCTTGGCTCGTCGTGCCACCCGGCTTGGCGATCGCGCTGACCGTGCTTGCCCTCGGCCTGCTCGGTGACGCGGTCCGTGACGCGACGACGGAAGGCTGGACGGTGGCGATCCCTCGCCGTCCGCATCGTCGTGCCGCATCGTCGGGGCAGGCCCAGCCGATCGGCTCCGACGGCGATTCCGGCGCCCTGCTGTCGATCGACGGACTTCGGGTGGCCTATTCGGCGCGCGACCGCAAGACCACGATCCTGGACGGTGTCGGTTTCACCGTCGATCCTGGTGAAACAGTGGGAATCGTCGGCGAGTCGGGTTGCGGCAAGACGACGGCAGCAATGGCGATTCTCGGATTGCTGCAAGGAACCGGGACCATCGAAGCAGGCAGTATCCGGTTCGGCGGACGTGACCTTGCGGCCCTGCCGGAACGGGAGCTGCGCAAGGTCCGGGGGAAGGAAATCGGGCTGATTTCCCAGGAGCCGATGGTAAGCCTGAACCCGGCATTCCGGGTCGGCTGGCAGCTCGCGGAGGCCCTGCGGCAGCATCGCGGCTTGTCGCGCAAGGATGCCCGGGCAGGGGCGATCGACCTGCTGCGGCAGGTGCAGCTGCCGGACGCGGAGGCAGTCGCCCGCCGCTATCCGCACGAACTGTCCGGCGGTATGGCCCAGCGTGTCTCGATCGCCCGGGCGCTCGCCGGCCGGCCGAAACTGCTGATCGCCGATGAACCGACCACCGCGCTCGACGTCACCGTTCAGGCAGAAATTCTGACCTTGCTGCGGAAAATCCAAGCGGAGGAGGGAATGGCGATTCTTCTCGTGACCCACGACTGGGGTGTCGTAGCAGATATCTGTGACCGGGCCATCGTGATGTACGCCGGCCAGGTGGTGGAGCATGCGGACCTGGATTCCATGTTCCGCCGGCCGTTGCATCCCTACACCGAGTCGTTGCTCGCCTCGAATCCCTATCACGCGCTCGACGACGAAGCCCTGCCGACCATTCCGGGCGATGTGCCCAAACCGGGAGAATGGCCGTCGGGCTGCCATTTCCATCCGCGGTGCCGGTACGCGACCGCCGAGTGCCGGGAGGTCGTGATACCCCTCCGGAATCCGGAGCCCGGACGACTGACACGCTGCATTCATCACGAGACCGTGGCTCGATCCGATTCGGGAGCCGTGAGCGTATGAACTCGGCCGAATTCCCTGACCTCCAGCCGGCTCCGCTCTTGGAGGTGCAGCAGCTCGCCGTGGAATACCACGCCGGGCACGGCCGCGCGCCGATGCGGGCCGTCGATGGCGTGGACCTGACCATTGCACCCGGGGAAACGGTGGGCCTGGTGGGCGAGTCAGGCTCCGGAAAATCGACGATAGGCCGCGCGATTCTCGGCCTCGCCCCCATTGCCGAGGGCAGTGTGCGCTTCGGGGGGCTCGACATCACCGACGCCGGCTATCGGGAACGGGCCCGGCTCAGCGCCGACCTCCAGGTCGTGTTCCAGGATCCCTTCAGCTCACTGAGCCCGACCAGGACCATCGGCCAGACGCTGGCGGAAACACTGCGTGTCCACGGACGTATCCCGAAAGCGGAGGTCGACGAGCGGGTGGAGGCGATCCTCCGGCGCGTCGGCCTCGGCCCTGAAGCGGCGCGGCGCTATCCGGCACAGTTCTCCGGTGGGCAACGGCAGCGGATTGCGATCGCCCGCGCACTGATCGTCCGGCCGAAACTGGTCGTCTGCGACGAGCCGGTCAGCTCGCTCGATCTTTCGGTGCAGGCGCAGGTGCTCAACTTGCTACGCGAATTGCAACGTGACTTCGGCCTGAGCTATTTGTTCATCGCGCATGATCTTTCCGTCGTCCGTTATCTTTGCCACCGCGTCGTGATCTTGTATCGCGGCACCGTCATGGAACAGGGCGACGCATCGGCGATCTACGCTGCGCCTGGGCATCCTTACACCAGGGCGCTCTTGGAATCCGCACCTGTTCCGGACCCGCAGGCGCAACGTCGTCGCCGGGCAACGCAGGTCCGGCAGGACGCAGTATCCGGCGGTGGAAGGTCGTCCGGATGCCCGTTCGCGGCTCGCTGCCGGCACGCGGTCGAGGAATGCTTCCGGAGCCGTCCGGCCCTCGAGACCGTGGCAGGCGGGTCTGCCGTCGCTTGTCATCGATGGGCGGATCTGAACCAGGGCCCGGCGGAAAGGCACGAGGAAGTCCCGATCCAGACCGTCCGCGTCACCGACGAAGCCACGCTCAGAGGGTGACGTTGGCTGTCTCGCGCAACCCCGATGCACTCGAAGGAGTTTGATCATGGCTTCCGTTCCACCGGCTCCGCTTTCCCTTTTCGATCGCGTATTCGACGTTGTCGTCGTCGGATCGGGCTACGCCGGATACGCGGCGACGATCACCTTGCGCCGGGCCGGGCGGAGCGTTCTGCTGATCGGACCGCACGGCGACTTGCTGTGGGAATCGGGGCGTGCGTTCTGTCCTGATGTTGGTGCGTGTCCGGAACCGGCGTGGCGTGACCTGGTCGACGCGGTGGCGAGGCGGACCGGCGGGGCCGACGGCGCGCTGGACGGTGCTGTCGCCGAAGTGGTGGCGACCGATCAGCTGGTAGCCAACGGTGCCGAGGTGCTGTACTACGCGGTTCCGGTTGCCGTCGAAGAAGACCAAGGCGCCCTGACCTCCTTGATCGTGGCGACGAAGTCGGGGTTGCGCCGAGTCGCCGGACGCCGGTGGCTAGACGCCACCGAATCAGGCGAGCTGGTCCGCCTTGTTTCACCGGAATCGGTACCGCGCCGTCCCGGTGAAGCACGGGCGGCCCTGATGCTGCAGCATCCGGATTGGTCCACAGTCCCGGGTGCCTCGTCGCTGAGGATCACCGCATGGCCGAGCGAACGGGTCATGAGCTTCGATCTTCCGCCGGACGAGCAGAGCTGGCGGGAACGAGTACCGAAGGCGCTGGCCGAGCTCGAAACCATGATCGGCGCGGAGATCGCGCGCGTGTCGATGAGTCATTTCAGCATCCGCCCCATACCGCGTTACCGGGCGGGGGTGCCGGCCGAGATCGCTGTACCAAATCTGGCGAGCGCGGTGCCGGGATTGCACGCCGGCGAGGTGACCACACTCGCCGACCGGTTCGTTCTGGGTGTGCGATCAGCGGCGCGGCTGCTCGCACTCGAAGACCATGAGGTGCCACCGCAGGTCCTGGCGCGGGCGATCCAGCGGATCGTGCCGGCGCGCACGCTCACGACCGAGGTACTCGTGGCCGGCGCAGGTACCGGTGGTGCGCTGGCCGCGGTGGCGGCAGCCAGAGCGGGTGCGCGAGTGATGTGCGTGGAACCGACGACATTCGTCGGGGGAATCGGCACCGGCGGTGGCATTCATGTGTATTGGTTCGGGGTACCGGGAGGGCTTCAACACGAGGTGGACCTGCGCACCCGCGAAGTGATGCGGTCCTTCCGAGGCGGCCCGTTCGGGGACGGCCCGTTCAACCCCTGGGCCAAGATGGTTGTCCTGGAGCGAATGCTTCGCGAGCACAGCGTCGATTTGCACACCGATGCGTTGCTTTTCGATGTCGAGCGGCACGGCGACCGGGTGGTCGCGGCGTTGGTCGCCACGCCGGACGGTGTCGTGCGTATCGAGGCGGGTGGTTTCGTCGATGCTTCCGGGGACGGCGACCTGTGCGCGGCGGCCGGTGCCGAGTTCTCATATGGCCGGGAACACGACGGTTTGCTGCACGCGTACTCCCAGTCGTCCGGGAAGCTCCGCGACCTGCGTGGGCGGCCGCGGATGGCGGTCGTCAACATCGACGCGGGTTTCTGTGACCCGGTGGACCCGCTCGACATCACCCGGGCCCGGCTTACCGGTATTCGGCAGCACCTGCGCGGCTCGTACACCAACCTGACCCGGCCGACGTACATCGCACCCGCGCTGGGGATCCGGCAATCGCGCCAGTTCGTCACCGAATACACCCTCAGCCTCGACGACCTGATCCGGCGGCGCCGCTTCGCCGATGTGATCGGGTACACCGGCGCCCACTACGACAACCATGCCACCGACTGCGAGTTCGAAAGCGATGAGTCCGTCTTCTGGATGTGGGCGAACCGGCAGTTTTCCGCACCGCTCGTCGGTGAGATGAGCTATCGCATGGTGGTGCCTCGCGGTCTCGGTAACGTCTGGATCGCGTCGCGGTGCCTGGGTGTTTCGCAGGATGCGCACTATTCGTGCCGGATGCAGCGCGACGTGCAGCGCGTGGGGGAGGCAGCAGGCTATGCCGCCGCGCTGGCGGTAAGGAGCGGGACCGCGGCGCAGCAGCTGCCGTACCCTGACCTGCGGGAGTGGCTGGACAAGACCGGCGCGCTCGACAAAGAACCGCGCAACATCACGAGTGGGTTCACCTGGCCCGACCCGGGTGAGGCACCCATGGCGGAGCTCGAAGTGCCGGATCTGCCGTCCTCGGCTGCCGAAGCGTTGGCTGCTCTCGACCGCGGGGAGCCGGGTGAGGCGATGTGGTGGCTGTACCGGAACGAACCGTCGGTGCGCGACGATGTGATGCACCGCCTTGCTGCTGCCGAGGCGGGGCCGATGGTGAGCTGGCTTGCGGCGGCTGTAGTCGCCATGTGGAAGGACCCTGCTGCCGAACCACGGCTGATCGCGGCGGTCGAATCGCACGAGTACGGGTTCGGCGGCAGTTATGGCCCGCCACCCGGATACAGCGTCCGGCCCGGTGAGTTCGACCCCTTCGAACAGCCGTACCTGGCACCCAACTGGTTGTGCGCGGTCGCCTTGCTGAGGCGATGCGGGACGGAGGCTTGCCTGCCCGCGCTCGAGCGCCTTCTTGCCCGGCCGGTCCACGGGATCAACACGCTCACTACGGTGGCATTGACGCTCGAGCGTATCGCTCGGCGCATTGGTGCCCCGGACACCGAGGTACGAGACCGGATCGGTGCAATGCTCGATCGAATGTTCGTGATTCGCACGGTGGGCAGTCTCGATCACGCGGGCCGAAGTGTCGGGAAGTACAGCGAATGTGCGATCCGCGGGGTGTACGACGCAGACGATCACCGGGCAGCCGAGGCAGAATTTGCGAGCGGCCATTTCTGCGAGAACAACGGATGGCAGCTTCACCTCGCGGTCGCCCGTGCCCGTGCTGCGATGAACCTGCCCGCCCATGGTGGCGCCGAGAGGTACCTTGGAGACGCACGAGCGTTGGTTCGCCGGGCATTCGCAACCGTGCGCCGAACAGCTGAAGGGTGAGAACTCTGTCGAGCGGATTTTGGCCAGGTGCGCCGGGAAAAGACTAGAAAACGTCGATCGTGGATGGTGCGAATGCCCAGGTGAACGCCCTCGCGGCGGAACGGATAGCGCCCGGCCGGAGCTCGCGGATGCGACCGGCGCCGGCGAGTGTGGAGATCGGGGTCCCGCCAAGGTATGCGGCGCCGAGGTCTGCGACATCGCAGGTAAGGTCTGGTGCCTCTGCTGTGGCGCTGCACTGTGCGGCACCGTCCCTGTTCGCGGTCAGGCGCCATCGCCCTGCGTTCTGGGGTACCAGGTTGTCCGTCACCTCCAGCACGAGATCGACCTCCGCCGAGTACTGCCGTGCGGCGAGTGCTTCCGGCACATTGACGAGGCGTACCCACAACGCGTCGGCGGTAGCGGCATTGAGAGCTCTTGGCTCGTTGACGAGCCACCACAGCGGTTCGTCAATCGCCGAGAATTCGGTGACCACAGTCCGTGTGCGATCGATCGACAACAGATAGCGCCAAAGCGCAATGTACCCTTCTGCGGTCTCGGCGACCAGTTCGGTGACCTGGACTTCGTCAGCGGCGATCCGATTGTGCCGCCGGTGGCGCTGCCGCCACACAGCGTATCCTTCTGGGCCATCCGCTCCCTCGAAAACAATGGAACGGCTGGTGCCGGATTTCGGTACCTCGGAACGTGCTCGTGCGAGCAATTGTCTCCACCATGCGCCATCCCGGCTTTGACCAGCCGGGCCGGTGTCGCCAGACGCGGTCGTAGACGTGAAGCATTTTCTCTCCGCCTCGATCGAGAGGATATTCGCGGACGGTTCCGGATGTCGCGGTGAGTGGGTGCTCGATGGTGATATCCCGGGTGTCGATGCGAAGACTCGCGGTCCGTGATCCGAGCCCGAAGCCGTACCTTGGGTAGATACTTGCCTCGCTCGCCCACAAGACGATCAATGGTTCGCCATATACTTCTCGGACCTGCTGGATGTGGTGGCGCATCAGCCGAGTGAGCAACCCGCGCCGACGGTGCGACTGGCGAACTCCGACTCTGGTGAGATGTGCGGCCGGGGTTGTCGTTCCGGGAATGGCAAGCAATCTCGCATGTGAAGCGAGGTTGGCCACCGGATCACCGGAGTACGCGATGACATGGTTGCGTTTCGGTTCGAATACGAGGTCCTCTGCGAAGGATGCGTAGCCCAGAATGTCGAAACCGAATGCGTCCGTTAGCACTGAGTAAACTTTGGCCAGTTCTTGCGGCTTCGACAATCTCTGCAGATGATAGTTGGTGGAACTCGTCACGAATGTCCTTGATACAAGGGCTTGGTTGACTTTCGCAAGTGCTCGGCCCTGTCCTGCGCGAGAAGGATCGAATGCGGCGCGGCGTGGATCATCCCCGTTGACGTGGCACGCTGACGTGATCGGTCGGCGGATTCGGGGTGCGCGCTGGTCATCTGTCGGTGAGTGTCCTCGATCTGGGTTGACTGCGTGCGGAAGTGGAAACCGGCTTTCCGGTCTTGAGTGTATTGCGGAGGGTGGAGTCGTGTTCTAGGCTGGTTGCATGGTCGACCGGTCGGCCAATAGGGGGAAGCGGCTGCCTCCCGGCGATGCTGGGAGGCAGCCGCAGGCTCGACATCGAGGAAGTGGCCACGTCGCGACAGGAATTTCGACGGTAAGGGTCTGGTGCAAGGCTCTGGGGCGGGGCGTTTCCGGCAGTAGTTGCCTGATGTGTTGCGACCGGATGGAGGCGACGGCGCGGCCGCAAGGAAGACGCAAGACAACTGACTGTGATGCCAGCCCAAGGAGATCTCGAGGCGATCTTGTTTGGGTCGCGTGCGACAGGTGTCGATGTCGGGTGGTCTATGCCCACCCGCTTCGGCAATCGACGGCAGCGAGAATCTGATGACCTTGCAGCAGGTCGTCCCGAGTGGGAATCGGGATGTCTTCGCATCACTCGACGTCGTTGGCATTGCACTCGAAGTCGACTATCTCCGGCTTCGCTCCGAACTCGTCGCCCGGGTCCAATCCGGTCTCTTATGCGCCCAGCGCTCCGGTCCGAGGAGGCGGAACCCCTTGCGCTGGGCGAGTCGAACCGGCGAGTCATCCCACGATCAACCGGCCTCGGGAGAGGTCGTACGCACGATCCCGGTTCATCGTCGCGGCGGCCTTCGTGCACCTCGGGTCCGCGCCCGTAGCAGCTGAACGTGGACCCGTCCGCAAGGCCCGCGGATTTGTCATCAGTAGATGTTGCGCATGGGGATGCAGCACTGCCCGGAACATCTGTGTTGTGGCATATGCAAAAGCGTTCTCCTGGCGTCACGCGCGTCGAGCCGACGGCGGAGCGCCGAGCAAGACTGCCCGCCCGATGAGGCGGGCAGTCTCCGACCGAAGGCTACTGGTCACCGTGTCTGGCAGCGATATCCGTGACCTCGCGGAAAATGCGCTGCATCAGTGCTTCGAAGCCACTCTGTGAGTAATTGCTCTGCGGAATGATGCCGTCGATCGCGAGGCGTCCATTGAACGTCGAGATGACGATGTAGGGAGAAGTCAAGCCGGTAACGTAGGGGTGGACGAGGTCTGCAATCAACCGAAGATCGACTACGGTGAGGTCGTCGGTTCCCGGGAAGGGAGGAATCACCCCCGCGTTGCCGATCGCGAATTCGATTGGATGATCTCCTGGCTCGGGCCGCCGGCGCGGGAGGCTGGGCACGGCGCGCGGTGCGGGAACCCCGGGGAACCGGCGCGATATCTCGGAATCGAGCTGGTATTTGATCGCCGAGCCCACGTCGACCGGATCGGCGCCCGGTGGTATCGCGACGTCGCAACGGACCGGGAAATTGATGACAGCGGTATCGGTCGGCCCGATGGGCGGATTGACCCGGTTTCTGATGTCGACCATGGAGGTGCAGGAAACGTAGTGCGTTTGATTGGGGCTTTCGCTGCCGCAGAGGGCGACGCTCAGCGCGCCGCACATCAGGGCGTGCACGGAGGTCCCGCAGTTCCGGGCCGCTTTGACGAGACGGCCGGTTTCTTCCTGGGTGAGCCGGATTCTCGGGTCCCGGGGAATCACGTCCTCGGGGACCGCGTCGGGGTCGACGGGGTTCGAGTCGAGCGAAAGGGAAGTGTGGCGAGCTCGGCGTTCTTCGAGATTTTCGAGGTCGGCTTGAGTCCAGATGTCCCGCATGAAGGTCGAGGGAGGCTGTGGAAGCGGCCCAGGCGTCTCGATCACCTCGACGCCCTTTGCGAGATCCAGGTAGAGATGCCAGAGATCCCGAAGCATCGCAAAGATCGAGGGTGAGTCGGACACCGCATGCGACGCCTGGATTGCCACTTTGCCGCCGTCCGTCCCTGGGGCAACGACGAAGCGGGCAAGCGCGTGTTTGAAGTCCGGGCGGTAGCGCAGTTCGTGCAGCAAATCATCCGTTTCGCCGAGAACCAGGAAGGGAGGCGGAGAATCGAGGTTGACGCGCAGCATGTACCCGGACGGACCGTGCTCGGCGAATCCGCGCAGCGTTGGATACCGCAGAGACAGGAGTTCGGCAGCTTGCTGCAGCACACCAACGTCGACGGTGCCGCGCCACTCGGTGACCGCGGAGATGTAGTCCTCTTTCCAGACGACCTCCACTTCGTCGAGCTGCCGGGTCAGCGTCATGGCGCGGATTCCTCTCTGACGTGGATGGTGGAAGGAGCGATCGGCCCAGGGCCGAACGTCGCCTGGACCATTCGAGCGAGACCTGTGCCTGCCGGCGGCGTGACCTGCCAGCGGGGGTGAGGCATGGCACATGCTACGGGGTGAACAGGTAGAGGTCAACCGGTCGACCTATTGCGGGAGGGTCCACGTGTGAAGATCATGATCAGGAACTCTGCATTCGGTATGCCTGACGCTGTGCGGATCGATTCTTCCACTCGGCTTCTGTGGGTTCCGGAGACGGTGCGAGAACCTTTTCGGCAAGTGCTTCGAGATTTTCGTGCGCCAATGTGGAGAGTTTGGTGGAATGCCGTACCGTCTCGGGATCGTCGGCGAGTGCCAGAGCGTGGTCGATGGCGTGGTCGAGCGCGCCGATCGAGGCGTCGTAGGGCATGTCGTGGTCCCAGAGCCCGGCGTACCTGTTGACCTTGGGATTGAGATCGGCGAGAGATACTCGGGGGACATTGTAGGCCGCCGAGACAATGCGCAGATGAAGTGAAGTGCCAATAGTCAAGCGTGCCCCTGCGATCTGCTCTACCAGGTCGAAAGGGCGGCGCTCTTCGATGACTTCGATGTCAGTGTTCGGAGAAGTATCTTTGACGAACTTGCGCACCTCGGCATTCGACTGAAAAGCAGGGGAGCGACCGATCGTTCCGGCGACCAGGATCCGGATGGGCAGCCCCCGCAGGGTGCGGCTCCGCATCAGCGATTGCGCCACGTTCATTGTGCCGAGCCGAGACAACAGTGTGTCCGACATCTGGACGATTGCATAGTCGGATCCCGAGGATCGTTCGCGAGGGTGTGTCACGCTGATCGCGTGTACAGCATCGGGTACGAGGCTGTGTTCGATCTCCAGCATATCGAGAAGTTCACTGGACCTCCTGTCCCTGATCGAGATGTATGTCGTACCTCGAAGCAACGAGATGACCGCGGCCCGCTGGGCGGAGGGAACATCGAGGATGTGCGCGATCCCGGCGGAATTGAGCACGGACACCGAACCGGCATTCGGCGGGTACTCGGCGGGGGAGGGCATGTCCGGATGAATGATCGGACTGCCGCCGGTGGCGCGGTATAGAACGGCGTCCCGCTCTGCGTCGTTCGTGGCCTTCTCGAACTCTCGGTAGGCATCTTCCGTTGCCGCGATCCAAAAGGCATGCTGCAAATCCCCGCCGCGCTGCCCCAGATCGGCGCACAGTTCGCCGCCGACAGTCCAAATCGCGTCGAATCGCTCCTTCTCGAGCAGCGGTCCGTATCCGTCTGTCTCCCGATCGAGCAGTGGCTTCATGTCAGTACTGGCTGAGGCGAGAAAGGCGCCTGCGGCGACGACCTTGGCCTCGCGGAGATAGTGCTCAGTGACCAGAAGCAGAAGGAGGTCGCCGAAGTTGTCCATTTGGTAGCCGCCGGTCGCGAGGATGCGCGGCGCGGGTGCGTTCAGGTGCATCTGTGATCGTGTCCTTGTCGTTCTGGAGGCGGCGAGTAGGTGTCGGAAAGTGGATCCTCGTCAGTGCCTGGCCGAGATCCCGAGCAGATCGCGGGCGATCATCCACCGGTGGATTTCCGCGGTGCCGTGGCCGATGCGCCAGACCCGGACCTGGCGGTAGAAGCTCTGGATCGGCAGTTCCTTGCTGTATCCCATTCCACCCAGGATCTGCAGGCAGCGGTCCGTTACGCGCTGGGCCATTTCCGTCGCGTACAGCTTGGCCTTGAAGGCTTCCGTCTTGATCGGGTGGCCCTCGTCGGCCAGCCAGGCGGCGTGGTAGACCAGCCAGCGGGCCGCTTCCAGCTCCGTGACCGAATCGGCGAGCATCCATTGGATTGCTTGGCGGGACGCGATCGGGCGGCCCCACGTGACGCGGTTTCTTGCCCAGTCCACGGCGATTTCCACGCAGCGCTGGGCGATTCCCAGCTGGTACGCGGCGATCTTGAGCCTGCCGTGGGTCAGCTGGTCGTTCGCCAGGGCCCAGCCGCCGCCGGTGGGGCCCAGGCGGTTGGCGTCGGGGACCACGCAGTGGTCGAAGGTGAGTTCGTACGGTTCCCAATCGTCGCCCATGGTGGGGATCGGGCGGGACAGGGTGAAGCCGGGGGTGCCGGTGTCGACCAGGAAGCAGGTCACGCCGCGGGCGCCCAGCGTGCGGTCGGTGGTGGCGAACAGGATGACGAAGTCCGCGCGTTCGGCGTGGGAGATGAAGGTTTTCGTGCCGTTGATGACCCAATTGTCACCTTCGCGGACGGCGGTGGTGCGCATTGCCGCCACATCCGAGCCGCCGCTCGGTTCGGTGAAGGCGTAACAGCAGCGTTTTTCCTCCTTGATGATCGGGTACAGGTAGCGTTCTTTCTGCTCCGGCGTGCCTTCGTACAAAACCGGTTCCGGGCTGCCGCCGAATTCGAACATGGCGGGGTGTTTGTACAGTTCCTCGGCGACCAGGCAGGTGCCGAGGGTGCCCAGGCCCTGGCCGCCGTGGTCAGCGGGGACGTCGAGGGCCCAGAAGCCCTGCTGGCGGGCGCGGTTTTCCAACGTGGACCGCTGTTCGGAAGTGAACCGCCCGGCTCTCAGGAAATCAGGTTCCAGCGGCATCAGCTCGCGTTCGCGGAATTGCCGTACCCCGTCGACGAACAAGGCGAGTTCGCCGGGAATTTCGAAGTCCACTCGCTTACCTCCGCTTGCCGTACTCGGGCATCCGCCAGTTCTTCCGCGACGCGGGCATCACGCTGTCGCCCTCGTTGTCGTGCGCCAGATACACCGAAACGAGGTTGACGGCCGACGGCGTCAGCAACCGCTCCTTCATGCGTTCGCGGTCGATCGTCGTGAGCCGTTCGTGGGTGACTGTCGTGCCGCCCCACTGGCGCTGCCACGGTTCGTCGACCGGCGTCAGGAGCGACATCTGCGCGTCGGCGGTCGTGGCGTGCTGGAGTTCGCGGTACGAGCGGATGATCGAGAACCCGCCGTTGAGCAGGCGGAAGATGGTGACATTGCCGTCCACCTGGCCGGATTCGTACCGGAGTTGCTGGGCCAGGCTGGGCAGGAACGACGGGACCAGGGCGCCCGCGCCGTCGCCGATGAAGCCGAGGATGTTGCCCCGCTCGCTGAGTGCGAGGGCCGGGATGGCGAGCAGCGCGTCGCCCATGAGCGCGCGGCCGTACCAGCCGGAGAGGCCTTCGCCGGTGCGCGAAAGGTTCCGGACCGCGGAGATGCCGCCGCGGCCGACGTCGTAGCACCCGGTGTAGCTGTAGCTGTGGTGGCGGATGAGGTCGTCGAGGACTTCGTCCAGCTGGGTGAAGAAATACTCGTGCGTGAGGGGCATGGTCGGCACGTCGCGGAGCGGGTCCGGGGGCGCGGCGACGGCAGCCGCGATGGCCTCGCGCCGGAAGCGGACCACGCGCTCGTCGGGATCGAGACGCCGGCTCAACCGGAGGAGGAACGAATGCAGGTCCTCGACCACCGGCAGGTCGGTGAACGGCGCGATGTGCCGCGGCGTGTCGGTGACTTGCACGACGCGCAGGCGGGTGAACAGCGCTTTTTCGCTGAACGGCGTTGCGAGGTCGGGAATCCGGCTCTTCAGGAAGAAGATCGCGTGCTCGTCGTACCCGAGGGAGGTGCCGGCCGGGTGCAGGAGCCGCCAGACCGCCGGTGACGAGCCGTACAGGCTGAGCGTGCCGAGGTACTCGTCGACGACCTGGCCGCGGTGGAAGCGGGCGACGGTCCCGGGACGGCCGAGCGAATCGGTGAGCGCGATCCCGGCGTCGTGCGCCAGGCGGTAGACCAGCTCGCGTTCGGGTTCGGTGAGGTGGCCGCATTGCCAGACCAGGGCGCTTTGCTCGGTGTTGACGATGCGCGCGACCGCGTCGATGGTGTCCTCGGTGACCCGGGGATGTGCGATGCCGGACGTTGCTTTCGGCAGCTCGACGCCGCCGGTGTGCGCGAGGACGCTCGGCGACGTCAGCAGCGCGACCGGCCCGCTGCGCTGGTGGTACGCACGGAATGCGGCCTGCAGATCCTGGGCGATGCGGGCCGGGTCGGTCAGGTGGAAGCACGGAATCCGCCGGGCGGCGAATACGGCGCGCGCGTCTTCGTGATCGTGCACGGTGCCTTGGAAAGGCTGCCACTGACCAGGTTCGGTTTCGCCGAAAATGATGAACCCGCGCGCTTGCGAATCGCGCAGATTCGCCAGGGTGCCACGGAGTTCGTCGACCATTCCCGCGGTCACGACCATCAGGAACGGCGCTTCCCGCAGCTGCCACCGCGCGAGCGCGCCGCAGGCGAGGCTGTGCTCGCTCGGGCCCCGCAGCACGGGATTGCCTGCCCGGCGGGCGATCACGGTGGCGTCCTGGATCACTTTGGACACGATCGACCCGGTGAAGAAATGCAGTCCCCATTTCGCGCCCGATTCCTGGGTGAGGAATTCCGTCAGGGTGGTCGCGAGGGTCGCGGGTGCCTCGGTGTGCGGCAGGACGGCGCGGGTGTTGGCTTGCCGCAGCTGGACCAGGTCGGTGAAGGCGCGGATGGTGTCGACCGCGAGCACCCATGCTTCGTCAGGAGTTTGCCGTGCGGTGCAGTCGGTGCGTGAATACACCGAGTCAGCGTCGTGATCGTCGTACACGAAGACGGAGTACGGGGAAATCCCGAATCCGGCCTTTTCCCGGAGGGCGTGGAGCCGTGCGATCGTGGTGTCGAGACGGGCGTCGACGTCGTCGCCGGGTACTGCGGTCCGGGCGTCGACGAGGAAGAGCACCGTGTCCGCGGCGCTCCAGGGTTGCTGGCCGTCGTGCGTGCGGACCGGTAGCCGGAGTTCTCCCGCCAGCTCGTCGATTCCCGGGGCGACGACGAGCTCGACCTCGGCGGCAGGCAGGACGTCGTCGAGGAACGCACCGGCGCGGTCGGCCAGCGTTGCGAACGTGGTGGGCCACGTCCGGTCCGCCTCGCCGGCGAGCGCGGCGGATCCGGTGAACTGCCGCTCGCCGGTGCCGAGCCGGGCCAATGCGGTGGCGACCGTTCTGCGGAATCCCTCGCTAGCGCTTGCTACTGCTACGAAGAGGCGTTGTGGTTCGGTGGCCATTGCCGTCGGGTCCTCCGGTCATCTCGGCTCGGCTGGTGCCAAGGTCGCGCTGGCGGGCGAGCGCGAGGTCGATCTCCTGCGGGGTGACGTCGTTGACGAAGACGACGTCACCGATCCCGCGGGGCAGGGGGAGACGCTGCTTGCCGTCGCGGTGGCGCACGGTTTCCCGCAGCGCGTTCGTGAGCAGGTCCGGGTCCAGTACCGGATCCCACGTGGGCAGCCGGAGTTTGCGCATTACGGTGAAGATGCGCTCGCGCTCGCCGGTGGTCACGAGGTCGCGGTCTTCGGCGATCAGCGTGGTCATCGCCATGTCGATGCACACCGCCTCGCCGTGCAGAAGGGCAGGCAGGGCACGCATTTCGACGGTGGGGCTGAACGTGTGCCCGTAGTCGACGGCACGTTCCAGCTTGGCTTCCCACAGGTTCGGCTGCAGCTCGTCCAGCATGCCGTGGATGGCACGGGTGAGGGCCTCGTCGGCTTCGCCGCTGTCGTCCTGGAATTTGCCGTCCAGCAGCCGCGACCCGGATTCCTCGAGCAGCGTGAACAGGCGGTCGTCCTTGATCAGCGCCATTTTCAGGATCTCGGCGAGCCCGTTGCTGACGTGCCGGTGCTCGAGGGTGGCGAGGAAAGACTTGTCCAGCAGGGTGAGATCGGCCGGATGGTAGGTGCCGAGCCGGTTCTTGTGCCCGTCGAAGTTGACCCCGGTCTTCACGCCGACCCCGGCGTCGACGAGGCCGATCAGCGTGGTCGGGACGCGGATGAACGGCGTGCCGCGGCGGTAGAGGCTGCTGACCATGCCGACGACGTCCATCAGCACGCCGCCGCCGATCGCGATGATCGGCTCGGTGCGCCTGGCGATGCCGAACCGGTCGATGTCGCGGATCACCTGCGTTGCGGTGTCACAGTTCTTGACGGTTTCGTCGACCGGGATGACGGTGATCGTCGCGTCTACGTCGTGGTGCTTGAAGTACTTCCGGACGCGGTCGCCGTAGCGCAGCTCGACGTTCTCGTCGATGACGACGATCCGGCGCCGCGTCCCGCCGACGGTGCCGCCCGCGGTGGCGAGATCGGTGTGCTCGGGGCCGAGAACGTCGGTGCAGAAACGGATTTCGTAGGTTACGGGTTTGTCCGCGCGCACGGTCCAGGAGCTGACCCGGGGGCTGTAGGTGTACAGGCCAGGGGTGCGCGTTCCGTCGTGAACAGCAGAGGCATAGGTCACTCAGCCAGTTATAGGCTCGCCGCGGGGGCGGTGGCGATCCGCGATGCGCCGGTCTTGGACCTCTTCGCGCCTGCCCGTCCCGATCGCGCGGATCAGGGGCCGAGTTTCGCGATCGCCTTGCCGGTCGGGATGTCGTCGCCGGGTTCGGCGAGCAGTTCGAGGATCGTGCCGCCGTCCTGGCTCACGATTTCCTGCGTGACCTTGTCCGATTCGACGAGGCAGACCGGTTCGCCTGCCATCACGGGATCTCCGGCCTTTTTGTACCATTCCAGGAGCGTGACTTCCTCGATCGTCAGGCCCCATTTCGGTACCACGATGTCACTCATCCGGCTGCGATCTCCTTCGGCATCACCCGGCGCACCGCGGCGGCGATTTCGCTTTCCTGGGGGAAATACGCGTGCGCGAGCGGCGGCGGGAACGGAACGGGGGCGAATGGGGGTGTGACGAGTTCGGGTGCGGCACGCAGGGCCCCGAACCCTTGCGTGGCCACGATCCGGACCACGTCGCTGCCGACGCTGCCCGGACCGGTCGCGTCCTGGGCGACCACCAGGCGTCCGGTCCGGGAGACCGAGTTCAGGATCCGGGGGACGTCCAAGGGCAGCAGGGACCTCAGGTCGAGCACCTCGACGCTCACGCCGCCGGCCCCGAGCGCGGCTGCAGCGGCCTCGGCGCGGGGGACCATGCCACCCCAGCAGACCAGCGTCACGTCCGTGCCCGGGCGGCGGATCACGGCTTCGCCCAGCGGGACCACGTGGCCATCGGGTACCTCGCCGCGGGTCGACCACAGACGCGCGCTTTCGATCACCACCACCGGATCGGGGTCGCGGATCGCCGCTTTCAGCAGGCCGTTGGCGTCGGCGGGAGTGCTGCCCCAGACGACCTTGAGGCCCGGTACCGACGCGGGCCACGCTTCGAGGTTCTGCGAATGCTGCGGTCCGGCGCCGAGATGTGCGCCGCAGAAGGTGCGCAAAGTGAGGGGTACGGAATAGTGGCCCATCGACAGGTACGAGCTTTTCGCGGCCTGGTTGGCGAGCTGGTCGAGGGCGAGCGGGAGGAAATCGAGGAACATGATCTCGACGACCGGGCGTAATCCGGCCATGGCGGCGCCGACGGCCATTCCGGTGATGGCCGCTTCGCTGATCGGGGTGTCGCGGACCCGGGTCGGCCCGAATTCGCTCAATAACCCTTTGGTGGCACCGAAAGGACCGCCGGGAGCGCCGACGTCTTCGCCGAACAGCACCACGCGCTCGTCGCGGCCGAGTTCCTCGCGGAGCGCGTCGTTGATGGCCTGCCAGTATTTGCGGCGTGTCATCCGACCTCCTGGGCGCGGTAGACGTGGTCGGTCAGCGACTCCAATGCGGCCGGAGGCTGGGCGCGGGCCCAGACCGTGGCCTCGGCGATCTCGTCGGCACAATCGCGGTCGATGTCGTCGAACTGGCCGTTCAGCCCGTCCACGTTCTTGCGCAGCACGGTGAGCGGGTCCCGGGCGCGCCAGAGGTCGACCTCCGCCGTGGTGCGGTAGCCCTGAGCGTCGCCTTCGAAATGGCCGTGCCAGCGGTAGGTGCGGCATTCCAGCAGGGTCGGCCCGTCGCCGGACCTCGCCCGGTCCACCGCGCGTTGAGCCGCGTCGCGGACGGCGAGGACGTCATTACCGTCGACACTTTCCGCCGGGATGTGGTGCGGGCGCGCGTATTCCGTGACCGAGGATGCGCGCAGATGGGTCGAGGACGGTGTCATTTCGGCGTACCCGTTGTTCTCGCACACGAAAACGATCGGCAGACGGGACAGCGCGGCGAGATTGAGCGACTCGTGGATCACGCCCTCGGCCACCGCGCCCTCGCCGAAAAACGTGACCGCGACGCGGGGTTCGCCGAGCACCTGGGCCGCCAGCGCGCCGCCGAGCGCGATGGGGACCCCCGCGCCGACGATGGCATTCGCGCCGAGGATGCCCAGCGCCGGGTCGGCGACGTGCATCGACCCCGACCGGCCGCCGCAGTACCCGGTGGCGCGCGCGAAAAGCTCGGCCAGCATCCGCCGGGGGTCCGCGCCTTTCGCGAGGCAATGGCCGTGCCCGCGATGGGTGGTCGTGAGGTAGTCGGCGGGGCCGAGGACGTCGCAGACCCCGGCAGCGACCGCCTCCTGCCCGATCGACAGGTGCAGGAACCCGGCCAGCTCTCCGGACGCCATCAGCCGGGACGCGGCGGTCTCGAACTCCCGGATCAGCGCCATGGTCCGGTAAAGGCGCACCGCGGTCATGACGATTCCGCCGGGATGCACACGACCGCTTGCCCCGACACGCATACGGCGCCGCGCTGGTCGCGTTCGGCGAGCTCGACCTCGACCAGCCTGTCGTCCCCCTCGCGGACGACCGACATGACGTGGCCGGTCACCGTCAGCACATCGTCGGCGACCGCGATGCGACGATTGCGCCAGCGCAGCGACCGCAGCGTGGCCTGCGGCCCTGCCCACTTCAGCAGGGCGTTGACCAGGAAACAGCCGTGCAGGTGAGACTGTACGAGCACGTCCGGGTGGCCCTCGCTGCGGGCGTACGCGCTGTCGTAGTGGATGCGATGCGCGTTCCACGTGGCGGCGCTGAACCGGAAGAGCTGCACGGTGGTCGGGCGGACGGTGTAGGGCGTGACCGGTGCTCCGATCCTGAACCAGGACGCCGCTGTCTTGGGTGGGGTCATGGAACTCCTCAGCGCGCGATGAACGTTTCCTGGCAGGTGACGAGCGGACGGCCGGTGTCGTCGGTGAACTGCCGTTCGAGGCACAGCACCAGAAGCGGCCCGGATTGCCCGTACTTGATCTCGACGTCCCGCAGGCTGGTGTGCGCGAGCACCCGCGTACCTGCTTCGACGGGGGCGTGGAATTCGAGGTTCTGGCCGGCGCCCATGAGCCGTACCCCGGTGAGCCGAAGGCCGCGCGTGTCGGCAACGGCGGTGCCGTCGGTGTCGAGCTCGCCCTCGGGCGGGCCGGCGCCCCAGCCCATGACGGAGCTGAGGAAAAGCGGCGGCGCTTGGGTACCCGTGACAGGCGCGTGGGAGGCGACGGCGAACCGGTCGATGTCGCGCTGGGTGAGGACGCCGAGGTCCTCGGTGCGAGGGTTGCCGAGCTCCCCGCGGAGGCGGCGGTAATGGGATCTGAGAGTACTGGTCACCCGATCGCCCTCCTGGTCTCGATCTGCTGACGCAGCACCCGTTTCTCGATCTTGCCGACCGACGTTTTCGGTAGCTCGCCGACGATCGTCACCTCGGCCGGGACCTTGAATTTCGCGAGGTGCTGCGCGCAGTGCTCGGTGAGGGCGGCGGCGGTCGGCGTGGTACCCGGGGTGCCGACGACGAAGGCCACCGGTACTTCGTCGCGGATCGTGTGCGCCGCCGCGATCACGGCGGCCTCGGCCACTTCGGGGTGGGTGAGCAGCACCCGTTCGACCTCGCTGGCGGAAACGTTCTCTCCGGCGACCTTGATGACATCCTTGCGCCGGTCGAAGAAGTACACGTACCCGCGCAGGTCGGCGTAGGCGTTGTCACCCGTGTAGAGCCAGCCGTCCCGCAGCGTTTCCGCGGTTGCCTTGGGGTCCTTGTAGTAACCCTGCATGAGGTTCCGGCCGGGAACCCCGCCGACGATCAGCTCGCCGACCTCGCCGGGACGGACGTCGGCGCCGTGCTCGTCGACGATCCGCACGCGCCGGTCCGGCGCTGGCAGCCCGATCGACGGCCACCGCTTCTCGCCGTGCACGGGAGCGATCGTGACGATCGTCATCGCTTCGGACAGGCCGTACCCGTTGATGAGCTCCACCCCGAAGCGCTCTTCGAAGGTGGTCTTTTCCTCGTCGAGCACGTTGATGGCGAACATGACCCGGCGGACTGAGTGGTCGCGGTCGGCAGGATCGGGCGGTTGCGCGAGCAGGGTGCGGACCTGCATGGCGACCAGGGACAACGCGGTGGCACGGTGTTCGCGCACCTGCGCCCAGAACCTGCTTGCGCGGTATTCGGCGAGCAGCACACAACTCGCTCCGACGGTCAGCGCGGACAGGATCGTGAGCGTCTGTGCGTTGACGTGGAAGGCGGGCAGCGCGGTGAGACAACGGTCGCCGGAATCCAGCCCGAGCACGCGCCATTCCCGCTCCCCGGCGGACAGGCAGTTGGCGTGGGTGAGCATGACCGCCTTCGGCCGAGCCGTGGTGCCGGAGGTGAAGAGCAGCTCGGCCAGGTCGTCGGAGCTGACGTCCGCTTCGGGTGCCTCGGCACCGTGCTCCAGCAGTGTGGCAAAGGGCAGCCAGCTACCGGCCGGTGCGCTGATCGACACCCGGAGCCGGACAGCTGGCAGGTGCGCCGTGACCTGGTCGAACATGGCGCAGTACGCCGGGGCGGTGACCACGCCGACGGCGTCCGAAAAGGACACGACGTGGTCCATTTCGGCCGCGGTATTGGCCACGTTCGAAGGTACGGTGACCGCGCCGAGCCAGGCCAGCCCGAACCAGGAGAACAGGAATTCCGGACAGTTGGGCAGATGGACGACGACCTTGTCGCCCTTCCCGATTCCGGCTGCGGCAAAGCCTGCCGCCACGCGCTGCACCTGGTCGACGAAGGCGTCGTAGCTGTACTCGCGGACGGCGAGGTCGCGGTCGACGAAGGTCAGGAAGTTCTCGGCGCCGAACCGGCTTCTTCGTTCGAGCAGGAGGTCGCGCAGCGTCCGGTTCCCGGCGATGTCCATGGCGCCTCCTCAGTCCCGCGCCGCGGAGCCGAGCAGGTCGCGCGCGATCATCCACCGGTGGATCTCGGACGTGCCGTGGCCGATCCGCCACACGCGCACCTGCCGGTAGAAACTCTGGATCGGAAGTTCTTTGCTGTAGCCGAGACCGCCGAGGATCTGCAAGCAGCGATCGGTGACCCGCTGCGCCATCTCCGTGGCGTACAGCTTCGCCATGAAGGCTTCGGTCTCGCCGGGCTTGCCCTCGTCCTGCAACCAGGCGGCACGGTAGGTGAGCAGGCGGGCGGCGTCGAGCTCGGTCACCGAATCGGCGAGCATCCACTGCACGGCTTGCCGGGACGCGATCGGCTTACCCCAGGTGACGCGGTTCTTGGCCCATTCGACGGCGATGTCCACGCAGCGCTGCGCGATGCCGAGCTGGTACGCCGCGATCTTGAGCCTGCCGTGCGTCAGCTGCTCGACGGCGAGCTGCCAGCCACCGCCGACCGGACCCAGCCGGTTGGCGTCGGGGACGACACAGTTGTCGAACCTCAGCTCGTGTGGCTCCCAGTCGTCCCCCATCGTCGGGATCGGCCGGGACAGGCTGAAGCCCGGGGTGCCCTTTTCGACGAGAAAGCAGGTGACCCCTTTTGCGCCGAGTTCCCGGTCGGTGGTGGCGAAGAGGATGACGAAACCGGCGCGTTCGGCGTACGAGATGAACGTCTTGGTGCCGTTGATGATCCACGAGCTGCCGTCGCGGACGGCCGTCGTGCGGATCGCGGCCACGTCGGAGCCGCCGCCGGGCTCGGTGAACGCGTAGCAGCAGCGGAGGTCCTCTTTGATGATGGGGTAGAGGAACCGCTCCTTCTGCTCGTCGGTGCACTGGTAGAGCGCGGGCTCGGGGCTGCCGCCGAACTCGAACATCGCCGGGTGCTTGAAAAGCTCTTCGGCCACCAGGCAGGTCGCGAGCATGCCGATGCCCTGCCCGCCGTACTCCGCGGGAGCTTCGAGAGCCCACAATCCCTTGCGGCGCCCGGCTTCCTCGAGCGCGGTCCGCGTCTCGGAGCGGAACCGGCCGTCGCGGAGGAACCCGGGCTCGAGCGGCATCAGTTCCTTCTCGCGGAACTGCCGGACGGAGTCGACGAACAGCGTGAGTTCAGGCGGTATGGCGAAGTCCACCCGGTCAGCTTGACACCGCGGCCCACAAAGGTCAACCGGTTGGCCTTTGCGCGATTTCGGGGTACGTTGAGCCGTGCGTCCGTCGTGCCCGCACGCCCCGAGGAGGTCCCATGACGGCTCACCGCCCGGTTCCGGTCCCGCTGGCCGGCCGGTTCGACTCGGTGCCGCAGGAACGGGTGCTGTTCGGCCCCGGTTCGCTGGCCCGGCTCGCCGAGGAATGCGAACGGCTGGATCTCGACCGGCTCTTCGTCGTCGTGTCACCGAGCCTGAGCCGTCAGGCCGACGTCAAGGCGCTGGTCTCGCAGGCGACGGGGGACCGGGTGGCCGGGGTGTTTACCGGCGGCCGTCCGCACGTACCCGACGACGTGGTGCTCGCCGCAGCCGAGGCCGCGAGGGCCGTGGAGGCGGACGGCATCCTCAGCGTCGGCGGCGGGAGCGCGGTCGACCTCGGGAAGGCTGTCCAGCTGTGTCTCGCCGAGGACGTACGCACGCGGGACGACCTGCTCGCGTGGCGGGTCGTGTTCGAATACCCCGACAAGATCGAGATCCCGGCCACGACCGCGCCGCATCTCCCGCACCTGGCGGTGGGTACGACGCTGTCGGCGAGCGAGTTCACCGGCATCATCGGGATCACCGATACCGCCCAGCAGGTGAAAGACCTCTACATCACGCCGAGCTTGGCGCCCCGCGTGGTCGTGCTCGACCCGGAACTGTCGGTGTACACGCCTCGCGAGCTGTGGGCGTCGACCGGGGTCCGTGCGATCGACCATGCGGTGGAAGCTTTGTGTTCCACGAATGCGCAGCCGATCACTGATGCGTTGTGCACGGATGCCTTGCGCCGGTTGGTGCATTACCTGCCCGTCTCCGCGCGCGACGCTTCCGACCTCCATGCGGCGGGGCAATGCCAGGTCGCGGCGTGGGAGTCGATCTTCGGCCTGATGAACGTCAGCCTTGGCCTCAGCCACGGGATCGGGCACCAGCTGGGGGCACGCTGCGGGGTACCGCACGGCGTGACGTCGTGCGTGATGCTGCCGACGGTGCTGGAGTTCAACCTCTCGCACACGGAAGCGCGGCAGCGGGACATCGCGAAGATCTTCGCCGGTGCCGGTTCCGGTGCCAATGCGTCCGTGGAACTCGGCGCGGCCAGTCTGATCCGCAGCTTCGTGGCGTCGCTGGGATTGCCCACGCGGCTGAGCGAGGTCGGCGTCAGCCGTGACGACTTCCCGGCACTGGCCCGGGACGCGATGGCGGACCTGATCGTGGCGACCAACCCCCGTCCGGTCCGCAGTGCGGACGAGATCGTGGGGATCCTGAACGACGCGTACTGATCCGCGCTGCGTGCGGTGCGATCCCGTTCGCGGGGTCCGCCGTCAGTTGGATTTCTTGCTGCGTGCAATGGATAGCTGCCACTCCCGGGCGGCGCGTACCAATTGAAGGGACAAGGTGCCGCGCTGGCTGGGAGGTTCCGATGGACGACGTTCGCCGGGTCGGGGTCGTCGGGTGTGGGCTCATGGGGGTCGGGCTGGCGGAGCTCTGTGCGGGGCGGCAGCTGGACGTCGTGGTGGTCGGGCGGCAGGAGCTGTCCATCGAGGGGGCACGGGCGCGGCTGGCGAAATCGCTGTACCGCAGTGTCGCGAAAGGACGGTTGACCGAGGCGCAGCGGGTCGAAGCGTTGTCCCGCGTCAGGCTGACCACTGATTTCGGGGCGTTGGCCGACCGGCAGTTCGTCATCGAGTGCGTGCGCGAGGACGAGGACCTCAAACGGGAGATCTTCGAGGAGCTGGACAAAACCGCCGGGGACGCCGTGCTCGCGACGGGCACCTCGTCGATTCCCGTGATGCGGCTGGCGAATGCCACGGCGCGGCCCGGGCGGGTGATCGGGGCGCACTTCTTCAACCCGGTGCCGGTCATGCCGCTCGTCGAGGTGATTGCGACGCTGTGCACCGACGACGAAACCGTGCTGCAGACCGAACTGTTCCTCACCGGCGTCCTCGGCAAGGAGGTCGTGCGGGCGCCGGACCGGTCGGGGTTCCTCGTGAATGCGCTGCTGATCCCGTACCTGCTTTCCGCGGTGCGGATGGTGGACGGCGGCGCCGGATCGGCGGCCGACGTCGACCGCGCCGTGGTGCTCGGCTGCGGGTATCCGATGGGGCCGCTCGCGGTGATCGACCTGATCGGGCTCGACGTCGTCGCCAAGGTCGCCGCCGCGCTGTACGACGAGTTCAAAGAGCCGCAGTACGTCCCGCCGCCGATGCTGCTGCGGCTGGTCGACGCCGGCCGGCTCGGCAAGAAGACCGGGTCCGGCTTTCACCATTACCCGTCGTGACGCGGCGGGGGACAAGAGGGGACGAACGTATGGCCGTCGGTGTGCTCGGCACCGGTTCCTATTTGCCCGAACGGGAGGTTTCCAGCGCCGACGTCGCGGAGCGCGCCGGCGTCGACGAGGAATGGATTCTGCGCAAGACCAAAATCAAAACGCGAAGATTCGCGGCCGAAGACCAGGCCACGTCCGACCTCGCGGCCCACGCGGGCAGCGCGGCGCTCGCCGCGGCGGGGGTGAAAGCCACCGACCTGGACATGATCGTCGTCTCGACGTCCACTCCGGACTCCCCGCAGCCACCCACCGCGTGCCTGGTGCAAAACCTGCTCGGCGCGTGGCAGGCGGCTGCCTTCGACCTCAATGTCGTGTGCAGTGGCTTCATTTACGGCCTCGAACTCGCGCGCAGCCTGGTCGCCGCCGGTACCGCACGTCGCGTGCTGGTGATCGCGGCCGACCTGTATTCCCGGTCGATCGACTTCTCCGACCGGCGGACCGCTGTGCTGCTCGGCGACGGCGCGGGCGCGGCGGTCGTCGGTGAAGTGGCCGACGGCTACGGCATCCGGCACACCGAACTCGTGGCGCGGGGCGACCTGCAGCAGCTCATCCGGGTCGAAGCGGGCGGGAGCCGGATCCCGACGTCGCATCAGACCGTCGACGAGGACCGGCACTTCTTCCGGATGGAGGGCAGGCAGGTCCGCGATTTCGTGCTGGAGCAGGTTCCGCCCGCGATGGCCCGGACCGTCGAAGCCGCGGGAGCCGCACCCGGCGACCTCGCGCACGTCGTGCCGCACCAGCCCAACGGTGCACTGCTCGACGAGCTCGAGAAACAGGCCGGGTTCAGCAGCGCGCGGATGCATCGCACTGTCGAGCACTTCGGCAATGTCGGGAGCGCCTCGGTACCGGTGACCCTTGATGCCGCCGCGCAAGCCGGCGAGCTGCACGACGGCGATCTCGTCCTGCTGTCCGCATTCGGCGGCGGGATGGCGATGGGGCACTGCCTCCTGCGCTGGCACGCTCCCGCAACCCACTGACCGCGAAAGGGACAACTCCATGGCAGCCGTTCTCGACGGCACCGAAGCACGTTCCCCCGACGAACGCGTCGAGGCGCTCGCCGACCTCGGTACGACCGTTGTGCGGCAACGCAACGACGGCGCTCTGTGGGCGACCGCGGACCTGCGCGGGGTGCCGTCGGTCGTGTTCTCGCTGGATCACCGCATCCAGGGCGGCGCGATGCACGAGGGCAACTGCGCGATCATCGTCGCGGCGTACCGGCACGCGCTGCGGGAGGGGCTTCCGATCGTCGGGCTGTGGCATTCCGCCGGGGCGCGGCTGCAGGACGGGATCGGCAGCCTGCACGCGGTGGCGCAGGTTTTCCACGCGATGACGATGGCGTCGGGCCGGATTCCGCAGATCTCCGTGGTGGTCGGCGCGGCGGCGGGCGGGGCCGCGTACGGGCCGGGGCTCACCGACGTCGTGATCATGGCGCCGCACGCGCGGGTTTTCATCACCGGGCCGATGATCATCGGCGAGGTCACCGGGGAACGGATCGACGCGGTCAGCCTCGGCGGCCCGGACGCGCACAGCCGGGAGAGCGGGGTCGCCCACGTCGTCGCGGAGTCCGAAGTGGACGCTTACCGCAAGGCGGCGGCGCTGGCCGAACTGCTGGGCGCACCGGGTAAAACGGCTCAGGTGCGCGACCGGTCATTCAGCGGCCTGTTGCCGGAGCGGGCGCAGCGGGCGTACGACATCCACCCGGTGCTCGCGCGTCTGCTCGACACCCAGCCGCTCGAATTGCAGGCGGGCTGGGCGCGCAGCGTCGTGACGAGTCTCGGCCGGATCGGCGGCGGGTCGGTCGGCGTGGTCGCGAGCAATCCGTTGCACCGCGGCGGATGCCTGGACTCGCGGTCGGCGGAGAAGGCGGCGAGGTTCGTGCGGATGTGCGACAGCCTGGGCGTTCCGCTGGTGGTGCTCGTCGATGTCCCGGGTTACCTGCCGGGTGTCGCGGAGGAGCAGGGCGGGGTGGTGCGCCGGGGCGCGAAACTGCTGCACGCGTTCGCCGAGGCCACGGTCCCGCGGGTCACCGTGGTACTCCGCAAGGCGTACGGCGGAGCGTACATCGCCATGAACTGCCGCGGGCTGGGCGCGGACCGGGTTTATGCCTGGCCACAGGCGGAAATCGCGGTGATGGGGGCGACGGCGGCAGTGCGGCTGCTGCATCGCCGCGAGCTCGCCGCGGTACCCGATCACGAACGGCCGCCGCTCGAAGCCCGTCTTACCGACCGGCACCGCGCCGAAGCCGGGGGACTGGCTGCGGCAATCGAAGCACAGGTCGTGGACGAGATCATCGACCCGGATCGCACCCGCACCGCAGTGGCCGCGGCACTCGCCGACCTTCCGCCGCGGCGCGGCGAGCACGGGAACATCCCGCTGTGAACGAGATCCGCGCCGAACTGGTCGCCACCGTCCTCGACATCACCGCCGAAGCCGGGCAGCGCGTGTCCCCGGGAGACCCGGTGCTGCTGCTCGAATCGATGAAAATGGAGATCCCGGTGCTGGCCGAGGCCTCCGGGATGATCGGCCGGATCGCCGTGGCGCGCGGGGAGGTCGTGCGGGAGGGCACGGTGCTGGCCGTGCTGGTCCCGATCCCGTGAGCGGGAAATGGACCCTGCTCGCGGTGGTCGGCGCCGTACAGCTGGTGCTCGCCGCCGACACGACCATGATCAGCATCGCGATGCCGTCCGTGCAACACGATTTCCAGGTCTCGGACGCGTCGAGGCAATGGGTCGTCAGCGCCTACACCGTGGTGTTCGCCAGCCTGATCCTGCTCGGCGGGCGGCTCGTCGACCGGTTCGGCCGGAGAACCGTGGTCGTCGCCGGCGCGCTCGGGTTCGCCGTCTCGATGATCGTCGTCGGGACCGCCGCTGACGTGGGGGTGCTGATTGCCGGCCGGGCCGCGGAAGGTGCGTTCGCCGCGGCACTGACCCCGGCCAACCTTTCCGTGCTCTCGCGGGCTTTCCCCGATCCGCGGGAACGGGCGCGGGCCTTCGGGGTGTTCGGGGCCGTCCTCACCTCCGGCGGCGGGTTCGGGCTCGTCGCGGGCGGGGCGCTGACCGAGTTCAGCACCTGGCGCTGGTGGGTCTGCGTGAGCGCGCCGATCGCGATCGTGGCGGCGGCGGTGGCGTGGAAGCAGTTGCCGAGGGAACGGGGGGACCGCAGCGTGCGGCCGGATCTGCCGAGTGCGCTGCTGAGCACCGGCGGGTTCGTCACGCTGGTGTGGGCGCTGGCCGAAGGCAGCGGCGGCCGGTGGGGATCGCCCCTGGTACTCGGCTCGTCCGGCCTCGCGGTGGTGCTGCTCAGTGCGTTCGTGCTCCGGCAGCGGACCACGGCCCAGCCGCTCCTGCCCCTGTCGCTCCTGCAGGACCGGCGCCGGATCTCGGCTTACGTGGCGGCGGCCGGCATCGGGTTCGGCCTGCTCGGCATGTTCCTGCTGCTGAGCTACCAGTTCCAGCAGGCGCTGGGGTTCGGCGCGCTGCTCACCGGACTGGCGTTCTTCCCGATGCTGGTGGCCAATGCCGGCGTCGCGACCTGGTACACCCACCGGCTGCTCCGCCGCCGCGGGCTCAGCGTCACCCTTGGCGGCGGGTTCCTCCTGCTCGCGGCAGGCACCCTGCTGCTGAGCCAGGTCACCGCGACCAGCTCGTACTGGTGGCTCATCCTCCCCGCGGAGGTCGTGGTCGGCTTTGGGGCGGCGTTGACCGGGCCGCCCGCAATGAGCATGGCGACCGCGGAGGTCGGGGTGCGCGACAGCGGGATTGCGTCGGCGTTTTTCAGCACCAGCCAGATGGTCGGCACATCGGTCGGGGTCGCCGTGCTGAATACCATTGCCACGCAGAGTGGCGGTTACGCGACGGCATGCTTGTGGGCGGCGGTGATCCTCTGCGGAGTGGGAGCCGTGGCGGTTTTGCCGGGGCGGGTGCGCGTGTAAGAGGTCAGAGGTCCGCGACCGTACGGAAGCCGACGTTGCCGCTGGAACTGTCCGGGGTGTTGGACGTCCGGGCGGCGACCCGGTAGCGGTTGCAGTACGAGTCGTGGCAGAGGTAGGACCCGCCGCGCATCGGGCGGGCCTGCTGGTCCTCGGAAAACCAGCCCGCGCACCATTCCCACACGTTGCCCGAGACGTTGTACAACCCGAAACCGTTGGGCTGGAACGCATCCACCGGTGCGGTGCCGACGTGACCGTCTTCTGCCGTGTTGTGCACCGGGAACCGGCCCTGCCAGATGTTGCACTGGTGGACGCCGCCGGGGGTCAGGTCGTCGCCCCAGGGGTAGCGGGCCTGGTCGAGGCCGCCGCGGGCGGCGTATTCCCATTCCGCTTCGGTGGGGAGGCGGCGGCCCGCCCAGCGGCAGTAGGCGGTGGCGTCGTTCCAGGACACGTGGACGACGGGGTGGTCGCCGCGGTCCTCGACGGTGCTGCCGGGGCCTTCGGGGGCCTGCCAGAACGCCCCGGAAACTCCGCACCACCACGGCGCCTGTTCGGGTCGCGGCGATTGCTTGCGCAGTTCTCCGGGGACGAATTTCGCGAATACGAACGTCCAGCCGAACTGTTCTGCTTCGGTGCGATAACCGGTGGCGTCGACGAATTCGGCGAACCGGGTGTTGGTCACGCAATACGCATCGATGGCGAACGGTCCGACGGTGACTTCCCGCACCGGGCCTTCGTGGTCTGCGGGAAAACCGTCCTCGTCGGCGGTGCCCATCCGGAAGGTGCCGCCGGGCAGCGTGCGCAGGCCGTCCGAGCCGACGCCGTCTCCCGGTCGTACCTGGTCAGTGGCAACCGTTCCGGCTTCCGGCCGCGACGGGGGACAACATGCAGACAACGCCAACGCCTCCTCGGACTCGGGCCCCACTGTAACCGTGAACTGCCCGGATAGAATGCGGAAATGCCGCGCAAGATCATTCTCGACTGCGATCCCGGGCACGACGACGCGATTGCGCTCCTGCTCGCGCACGGGAATCCGGAGGTCGACCTGCTCGCGGTCACGACGGTGTTCGGGAACCAGACCGTGGACAAGGTCACCCGGAACGCGCTGGCCGTCGCGCGGGTCGCCGGGATCACCGGGGTCCCGTTCGCGCGTGGCATGCACCGGCCGCTGGTCCGCCCGATCCGGACCGCGCCGGGCATCCACGGCGAGTCGGGCCTCGACGGCCCGGTGCTCCCCGAACCGGCCATCACCCCGGACCCGCGGCACGCCGTCGACCTCATCATCGACACCGTGCTGGCACACGCGCCGGGCACGGTCACCCTGGTCCCGACCGGCCCGCTCACCAACATCGCACTGGCCGCGCGCAAGGAACCCCGGATCGTGCCGCGCGTGCGCGAGGTGGTGCTGATGGGCGGTGGGTACCACACCGGCAACTGGAGCGCGGTCGCCGAGTTCAACGTGGTGGCCGACCCGGAGGCGGCGCACATCGTGGTGCACGAGGACTGGCCGGTGGTGATGGTCGGGCTGGATCTCACGCACCAAGCGCTGGCCACGCCCGAGGTGCGGGCGCGGATCGCGGAGGTGGGCACCGGACCGGCCCGGTTCGTCGGCGGGCTGCTGGACTTCTTCGGGACCGCTTACCTTGCGGCACAAGGGTTCCCGCATCCGCCGGTGCACGATCCGTGCGCGGTCGCGTACGTGATCGACCCGGACGTGATGACCACCCGGCGCGTGCCGCTGACCGTCGAGCTGACCGGTACGCACACGCTCGGCATGACCGTCGCGGATTTCCGCGCCGAGCCGCCGCCGGAGTGCCACACGAGGGTGGCCGTCGACCTCGATCACGGCAGGTTCTGGGCACTGGTGGCGGACGCTCTGGCACGCATCGGCTAGAAAGTCTCGCGCCGGATCAGCTCGGGCGTCAGCAGCCGTCGCTCGAACGGGATTTCGCGCAGCAGGCAATCGATCAGCCGCACCATTTCCTCCCCGGTGACTTCGGGCCGCACCGCGCTCGTGGACAGGCCCGGGCGCACGTACCCGGCCAGCGGCACCTCTTCGCACACCACCACCGGGACCTGCCGCCCGCCGAGCGCGGACAGCGCCCCGAGCGCCATCGGAGTGGTTGCCACGACGAGGGCGTCGACCTCCTGGCCGAGCTGCGCGACCGCATCCCGCGCGCCCTCGAACCCGTAGCCCACCGCGACGACCCGGGCACCGTCCGCACCGGCGGCCAGCTGGCGGGCGATCGGGCTCTGCACGTCGCCGACCAGCAGCGCCGGGGACGACGCACCGGCGTCGGCGAGCGCGCGGAAGGCCGACCGGGTGACTGCGCTGTGGTCGGTGTGGACCGCGGTCATGCCCTCGACCCCCTGCTCCACCCCGGTGACGATGGCGAGCCCCTTGGCCGCGCACTCCCCGACGGCTGCCCGGATCGAGCCGGTGGACACGTCGTCGGCGGTGGCGAGCACGATCCCGTCGACGCGGTGCTGCGGGAGCTTGCGCAGCACCGCCTCCAGCCGCGCGGTGCTGTGCCCGAGGTCGTGCAGCTGCACGCCGAGCCCGCGCTGCTCGGCCGCGGCGACGACGGACTGTGCGAGACATCCGTGGAACGGCTGCGAAATGTCCCCCACGAGCAGGGCGATCATCCCGGTGCGCCCGCTGCGCAGGCCGCGCGCGACGCTGCTCGGCGCGTACCGCAGCTCCCGTGCGGCATCGAGGACGCGGTTGCGGGTGTCGGTGGTGACCCGGTCGGGCTCGTTGAGCACCCGTGACACGGTCGTGCGGGAAACCCCGGCGCGGCGCGCGACGTCGAGGATCGTGGCGGGGGAGCCGGCAGCATCGGTCACGCGCTGATCATACTGAACGCCATTGCTGCGCCCCGGATTTGCCGCATACCCCGCCCGCCGCGGCCACTGCGCGCCGCAGCGCGGTTTCCTTCGCGTGCCCGGTCGCGAGCAGGGCCGCCAGGGTGCCGGTGAAGGAATCTCCGGCGCCGGTGGTGTCGACCGGCTCCAGGCGGGTCGCGGCAACGCTCAGCTCGCCCCAGCGGGCACCTCTCGCGCCGAGGGTGGTGCACCGGCGGGAGGCCGGGACGGTGTCGCCGAGTTCCGCTGCTTCGAGTTCGTTCACCACGATGACGTCGGCGAGGGCGAGTATGTCGTCCGCAGGCCGCCAGGGCGACGGATTGACCAGCACCGTCGCGCCTGCCTCCTTCGCTTGCTTGGCAGCGGAAAACACCGTGTGGTGGGGGAGCTCGAACTGCAGTGAGACGACGTCGTCGTTGCTGAGCCCGAGGTCGTCGAGGGCAGGCTGCACGTGCGCATTGGCTCCTTCCGAGACGACGACGATGTTGTCGCCAGCCGCGTCGGTGAGCACGACCGCCGAACCGGTGGGGGTGTCCGGCACGGTGTCGATGTGGGTCGTTTCGACGCCGGATGCCTTGAGGTGCGCCAGGTAGCGCCCGCCGTCCGGTCCGACTGCGCCGAGCATGAGCACTTCTGCTCCGGCACGCGCGGCAGCCACGGCTTGGTTGCCGCCTTTACCGCCGGGCAGGACGACCTTCGTCGGGGCGGCCACCGTTTCGCCGGGCCGGGGCAGGTGCGGCAGGCGGAGAACGGTGTCGAGGTTGAGCGACCCGACGACGATGACCCGGCCGGTCACGAGAGGGTGTCCAGGAACAGATCGCGGTACCGCGGACCGTCCACGTCGATCACGATGTCGACCTGCCCGTCGCTCGCTCCCCGGCGGAAGTCCACGATCGTCCGCCCGCGGGTTTCCGGTCCCTGCAAGGCAACGGACACGGGTGCGCGCCGCACGACGGCGCCGTCGGGATCGATGACGGCGCACACAGTCCCGGCGTCGCCGATGGCCGCTGCGCCTTTCTCACCGGTCCGGCCCTGGTCGTCGCCGACGGTGGCGAGGTGTGCGAGCAACGCTCCGGCCGTCGCCTGCAGCGGGGATTCGGCGGCGGAGAGTTTCGCGATCGTGTCGGCGTCGCAGGTCACGCGATAGAAGGGCTCCAAGCCGTACATCGTGGCCGGAACACCGCTGCGCAGGACGATTTCCGCCGCTTCCGGGTCGTGCCACACATTGAATTCGGCCGACGCGGTGGCGTTGCCGAGGCCGATTGCGCCGCCCATGAACACGATCCGGGCGATGTTCGTGGCTGCTTCGGGGTACATCCGCAGGAGCATCGCGATGTTCGTGAGCGGGGCCAGCGCGATGATCGTGACCGGTACCGGGGCTTCGGTGAGGAGACGGCGGAGGTATTCGACCGCGTGACAGTCCTCGACCTGCCGGTTGTGGGGCGGCAGGGTGAGCCCGGCGAGACCGTTCCGGCCGTGGACGTAGCTCGCGTCGCGCGGCGGTTCGACGATCGGGTGCGGCATTCCCGCGGCGACCGGGACCGTCGTGTTTCCGGCGAGGGCGGTGACGGCGAGCGTGTTCTCCACGACCTGGCCGAGCCCGGCGTTGCCCGCCACGCAGGTGATCGCGCGGACGTCCAGCGCTGGATGCCGCAGGGCGAGCATGATGGCCAGTGCGTCGTCGATCCCGGTGTCGACGTCGAGGACGACGGGAGTGCTATTCATGGGCGAGTACCGCTTTCGCATAGTCATCGAGGTCGTCGGTGGCCGGGTGAACCGTGATCTCGATGCGGTCGAGCACCTTTTCCGGTAGTGCGAATGGTGGGGTGAATCGGTTGCTGAAGGTGCTGCCGGGTACCTGGGCGACATCGAGGCCCCAGAACGACAAATGCGCTGACGTACGAGGAATTCTCCCGTGTGCCAATGCTTCTCCGGCCGCGAACAGGACGACGTCTGCCGAGCCGTCATCGTCGGTGCGGAGCCGGAATCCGGCCGGTCCGGGGGCGGGGAGGGGGGCGTTGACGAGGACGTGGTCTTGCAGGTGGCGGTGCTCGAAGATCAACTGTCCATTGTGGAGGTACAGCAGGTAGCCGCCTTGCGCGTTTCCGCTGGACAGCAGGATTCCGTCGGCTGTTCCGGTGAGGTGGGCGACGACGTCGACGTCGCGGTTCGAGCCGGTGACCGCACTGGAAAAGGGAAGGTGCGACTGGCCGGGCCGGAGCGTGATCGTCTTCTCCGCGTACAGGCCGATCGGGCCGCGTTCGGAAATGAGGTCCCGCAACGGGCGGTCGTCGAGCGGGAATACGTCGTTGCGGCCCGCTTCGCGCCACCACAACTGCTGGAGTTCGCGTAATTTACCGGGTTCCGCCGATGCGCGGTCGACGGATTCGGAAAAGTCGGCCCGGGTGTCGTACAGGCGCCAGGTGTCCTGCTCGTACGGCGTTCCGGTTTCATGCGCGGTGACGGCCTTCCATCCGTCGTGCCACACGGCGCGGTGCCCGAGCGTTTCCCAGTACTGGGTCGTCCGGCCGGCTTTTGCGCCGGGGTCGGTGAAGGCAGCCGCGACGCTTTCGCCGTCCATGGCCGTACCCGGATCGAGGTGCAGGAGGTCGAGGAGGGTGGGCGCGACGTCGACGGCGTGGACGAACTGGTTCCGGATCCCGCGGGCACCCGAACCGGGCCGGGAAACGACGAGCGGGGACCGGACACCCCCGAGGTCGACGAACTGCTTGTACCGCCGGAACGGCGTGTTCCCGGCCATCGCCCAGCCCTCGGGGTAGTGCGCGCCGCCGGCCGGGCCGCCGATGTCATCGAGCAGGGCAAGCTGCTCGCGGACTTCGCGCCGGACGCCGCTGTACGGGGCATTCGTGTCGACGTCGCCGGTCGGCCCGCCTTCGCGGCTCGCGCCGTTGTCGGAGAGGACGAGGACGATGGTGTCGTCGAGGACCCCCAGTTCGCCGAGCGCGTCGAGCACGCGGCCGAGCTGCGCGTCGGCGTGTTCGAGGAACCCGGCGAAGGCGGCCTGCAGGTGGGTGAACAGGAGTTGTTCGTCCTCGCCGAGGTCGTCCCAGCCGCGGACGCCGTCGTTGCGTTCGGTGAGCGTGGTTCCGGCGGGGACCAGGCCGAGGTCGATCTGCCGGTGCAGCCGGTCGTGGCGGGTCCGGTCCCAGCCCTTGGCGAAGATCTCGGTGTACTTCTCGATGTACTCCTTCGGGGCTTGGAAAGGCGCGTGTGTCGCGCCGAATGCGAGCTGGAGGAAGAACGGGCTCTCCGGGCGGAAGGTCGTGTGGTCCCGGACGAAGGTGATGGCGTGGTCGGCGAGGTCCTCGCTGAGGTGGTAACCCTCGCGCCGCGGTACCGGGATCTGGTGGTTGTCCTCGAAGAGCTCGGGTTCGTACTGGTCGGTGCAGCCGTCGAGGAAGCCGTAGTAGCGGTCGAACCCGCGGGCGAGCGGCCAGTTGTGGTGCGGCCCGGCAGGCGTGATCTCGTGCAGCGGCGCGAGGTGCCATTTGCCGGCGAGGTAGGTGCCGTAACCGTTGGTGCGCAGGATCTGGGGCAGGAGTTCGACGTCGGGCCGGACGCTGCCGCGCGAGTTGGGGAATCCGGTGTCGGTGTCGGCGAGGAACCGCATGCCGACCGCGTGGTGGTTGCGGCCGGTGAGGAGCGCGGCGCGGGTCGGCGAGCACAGCGGGGTGACATGGAAGTTGGTGAAGCGGAGGCCGTTGGCGGCGAGCGCGTCGATGGCGGGAGTGGCGATTTCGGAGCCGAAGCAGCCGAAGTCGCTCCAGCCGGTGTCGTCGAGGACGACGAGAAGGACGTTCGGCCGCGTCGCGTCCCGGCTCGGCGCCGGGGGCCACCACGGGGTGGATTCCGCCACGGTGGTGCCGATCTTGCCGGCGAATGCGGGGTCAGTCATCGACGCGGGCTCCCTGGTGACGAGGTTTCACGCTGCGTGCGGCGAGGAAGGCGGCCACCGCAACGACGACGAGGTACAGCGACACCGGCCACGTGTGGCCGTGGGACGAACCGGTGAGGGCCTGTGCGATGAGCGGCCCGAAGCCGCCGCCGAGGACGGTGCCGAGCTGGAATCCCAGCGACATCCCGGAGTACCGGACCTCCCTCGGGAACAACGCGGCGAACAGGGTGGCCTGACCGGCGAAGAGCCAGCCGACGATGATGCCGCCGACGCCCGTCGCGACGAACAATCCGCCGACGGTCTTGGTGCCGATCAGCCAGAACATCGGGAACGCCCACAGCGCGAGGGCGGCGAGCCCGAGCGAAACCACGCGTTTCTGGCCGATCCGGTCGCCGAGCATCCCGGCGAGCGGGGTGGTGGCGAAGTTGGTGACCGAGGAGAAGATGTTGGCCAGCAACACGATCGTCGGATTCATGCCGAGCACGCCGGAGGCGTACCCGAGCACGAAAACGCCCTGTACGAGGCCCAGCGTGGTGTCGCTGGTGTGCACGAGCGCGGCGGCGCCGATCTGCTTCGGGAACCTCCGGACCGCCTGCCACACCGGCAGCCTGGCCTCGGCGCCCGCGGCTTTCATTCGGGAGAACTCCGGCGTCTCGGCGACCTTGATCCGCAGGAACAGGCCGACCACCAGCAGCAACGCGCTGGCGAGGAACGGGATCCGCCAGCCCCAGGCGAGGAGCTCGGCGCGGCTGAGGGTGGCGGTGAGGATGGCGACGCTGCCGGAGGAGAGGATCACGCCGACGGGGGCACCGGCCTGGACGAGGCTGCCGTAGAGGCCTTTCTTGTGCTCGGGCGCGTGTTCGACGGCGAGCAGCGCGGCACCGCCCCATTCCCCGCCGATGCCGATCCCCTGGACGATGCGCAGCACGACGAGCAGCACCGGCGCCGCCGCCCCGATCTGCGCGTAGGTGGGGAGGACGCCGATCAGGAGCGTGACGGTCCCGGTGAGCAGGAAGGTGAACAACAGCAAGGGTTTACGCCCGACGCGGTCCCCGAAATGCCCGAGGACGATGCCCCCGATGGGCCGCGCGACGAACCCGACGGCAAAGCTCGCGAGCGACAGCAGCCCGGAGACGGCGGTGTCGTGCGCGGGGAAGAAGAGCGGGCCGAGTACCAGCGCGGAGAGCGTGCCGTAGACGAAGAAGTCGTAGTACTCGAGGATCGAACCGACAGTGCTCGCGGCGACCGCGGTCCGCGCCGAGGCAGCGGCCGAGGTCGGGGCGGGGGGGATGCCCGTTGTGCTGTTCATGGGAGTCCTCAGTGGGGGCGAGCCAGTGATGGGATCGATCCCGGAATCGATTCCAGGATGGTAGGCGATGGGGTGGGGCGGTGTCCAGCGGGTGCTTGCGGGACGTTTTGTGGCGGGACGGCGGGGTGGTGGGGTGGGAGT